>NZ_JACVOT010000006.1 GCF_018882285.1 Polynucleobacter sp. AM-26B4
CTGTGACTTTGACCAGCGCCAATGGCTACGCTGCTAGCACGACTCGTGCCGTAGGTACGAACGCTAGTGAGGTAGTTGCTACATCAGCCACAGGCACTGATGGCTTCTTGGCTAGCAACTATGACATTACTTATGTGTCTGGTAGCTTGAGCATCACAGCTCGTCCAATCACCTTGACTGCGGATAACCGCACGAAGGTTTATGGTGACGGCCTCACATTAGGCACATCAGCCTTCACTAAGACATCTGGCACCTATGCCAATAGTGAAGTGGCCACGGCTGTGACTTTGACCAGCGCCAATGGTTACGCTGCTAGCACGACTCGTGCCGTAGGTACGAACGCCAATGAAGT
>NZ_JACVOT010000001.1:0-627817 GCF_018882285.1 Polynucleobacter sp. AM-26B4
CTGTGACTTTGACCAGCGCCAATGGTTACGCTGCTAGCACGACTCGTGCCGTAGGTACAAACGCTAGTGAGGTAGTTGCTACATCAGCCACCGGTACGGATGGCTTCTTGGCTAGCAACTATGACATTACTTATGTGTCTGGTAGCTTGAGCATCACAGCTCGTCCGATTAATATCACTGCAACATCAGGTCAGACTAAGATTTATGGCGATGCTGACCCAGTATTAACATATGCTGTTGAGGCAAATGGATCTGGTCGCGGATTATTCAATAACGATACATTTAGTGGTGCACTTTCCAGAGCAAGTGGTGAGAATGTTGGCTCAACTTATGCCATCACTCAAGGCACTCTCAATAACACCAACTATGACATCACCTTAGTTTCAAATAACTTTGCAATCACACCAAGACCAATCAGTCTTGCAGTTGATGCAAAAGCAAAGACCTATGGCTCTAATGATCCAACGTTCACGGCAACCATAACATCGGGAAGCTTAGCCACAGTTGCTGTAAATGACAGCTTGGCTGATATCACCGGAACAATGACTCGTGCCGCTGGCAATAATGTTGGTCAATATGCCATCGCTCTGGGATTAGGGTCAAAGGCATCTAACTATGATATTACCTACGCAGCCAATAACTTGACCATCAATAAAGCTCGCTTACGTGTAGTTGGTAGCAAAGCGTATAACGGACAAATTGAATTTGAGGCTGCAAACTTAACTGTTACTGGCGAAAATAATGAAACATTTGTGGTCACTGGTAACGCAACTATGCAGTCCAAGCATGTTCAAACTGAGCAGGCATTGGCAAACGTGGTTGGCTTAACAATCTCAAATGGAAACAATAGCTCATTAAGTAACTATGAGAGCTTAGCTGTTGGCGATACAAAAGTAAGTGTGACACCAAGGGTGGTGGATTTCACAGCCCCAACCATTAATAAAGTCTATGACGGTGGCTACACTTACACAGTAACTTCAGGTAATGCAAGAGACGCTCAGGGCAATTGCATGAGCGACTTGTGCCGCATGTCTCAAAACTTGGTCGGTGGTGATCAGGTTACCAATGCCACTATCATCTTCGCTGGAAATGATAAGAACGTTGGTACAGGTAAGTTGGTTAATGTGACTGAGGTGACTATCAATGATGGCAATAATGGTAACAACTACGTCATCAACCGCACCAATGGCTTGATTGCAAGCAGTAGTAACAGCAACATTACCCAGGCACCATTAACTGTACAAGCTGTTAATGATGCTCGTTTATATGGCCAGGCTGATTCAAGTAATTTCGGTGGTGCCATCATCAATGGCTTTGTGGGTGGTGAGAGCTTTGGAACCCTAGGTAGTACGCTTACTATTCAGAGGTCCAATGCCACAGTCAATGATGCTGGAACATATACAGGCGTTTTAGTTCCTAGCATCACATCCAATACTGAAAATAATCTTGCTTTAGGAAACTACAGTATTTCACGTAGAAATGGTGATTACACCATTGTTCCAGCACAAACCTTGTTGGTGAAAGTATCGCAATCTCAAGCAACTACGTATGGTGATACACCGGCCTACAATATCACTGCTCAATACTTGTCTAGTGGTAGAGCTGTTATAAATTGCACTGGTTCAAGCTCATGTTCAGGACCAACCACGAATAATGGCGGTCCAATCACTATTTCAGATGTGCCAAATGGTTCTTCAGCGAGCTTTGCTGCATTTACTATTGGAGTTCAGGCGAGCGCAACTGACTATAGTAGCGCTGGAAGTCTCTCAGTCGGTGGTTATAACCTAACGTCAACAGATGTGACTACTTTTGGTAATAACTTCAGAGCGTTGACCTTGGTTGGTTCATTGACTATCAAGCCAAAAGAGATCTCAGCATCTTCATTGGGTATCCAAAGCGTGACTAAGGTCTATGACGGCACAACAAACATCAATAATGATTCAATCATTGATGTGAACAGAGCTCAGTCACAGGTTAGAGCTGGTGATCAAGTGGCAATATCAGCCACAGGTTTATTTGCTAATAAGAACGTTGGTGTTAATAAATCTGTGACGATTGATGTCTCATTGAGTGGTCTTGATGCCAAAAACTACACATTACCAATTGATAGTCAAACTCAACAAAGTAATGGCCGCTTTGTGAACAATATCGGAACAATTACTCAGCTAGATTCAGTTTCATGGGTTGGGGATAATAATGACGGCCGATGGTCTAACTCAAGTAATTGGACCAATGGTGCTTTGCCTGATGGTAATAACGTTCGAACAGTGAATATCGGCGCTGGTAAAAATGTGATTTTTGATAGCGCCTTGGTTGGTCAGGTTGACAGCAATATTGTCAACAATGGTTCGATCATCTTTAATGGCGCTAACGATTTCACATTTAATAGCAATGTATCTGGAACGGGTTCAATTTCTCATAGCAACGTGGGTGTATTAACACTCTCTGGTAACAACGAATTTACTGGTGGTACTTATGTGGCTGGAACATCAAAATTAGTTGTTGCAAGCTCAACTGGATTGGGTTCAGGCACTTTGAATGTCAATGGCGGCTACTTGACCATTCAGCCAGGCATTACCTTATCTGGTAATTTGACTGTGAATGGCGCCATTAATTTGATGAGCGATGTATTCACCACCGGATCTCAAACATACAATGGCTCAGTCAGCATTCATGGTGGCGTTGATGAAGCAATTGACATTTTCTCTGTAAGAACACTTTTTGATAATTTAAAGAATACGTACTCTGCACCAGAGACATTTATTAGTGGTACAGAGGTAGTGAAGGTCAGAAGAATCGGTTCAACAAATGGCTTGATTAACTTCAATGGCCAAGTAAAAGCTGTTGATAACGATGAGACCAAGAAGATTTCTTTGTATGTTGACGCTCCAGACGTAACAATTAATCAGAATATTGGTGGTGATTTGGAATCTATTACTTCTGCTAATGCTTATTTGAGTAAAAAGTTTGGCCCTAATGACGAGTATTTCTATGACTTAAAGATTAATCAGTTGCCAAAAGTTAGCGAGACTTCCCCAGTAATCCGTGAGTTCTATCCAGTAAATCTATTAGGTACTATTCGCATCAATGCGGATATTCTGACTGCTGGATCGCAGCGTTATGGATCGGCTGTCATCGTTGGTGATAACGGAACTAATGGTTTAACAAGAAGTTTGATTTCTTTAGACCCATCCATTACCTTCGCATCGACTGTGGATGATGCTGTTGAGGGTCGTCATACATTGATTTCAAAAGCCATTTCAAATAGTTTGCCAAGTGCTAATGATCCTAAGCCATTTGTAGATTATCAAGATATTGTTGGTGGAGCTAAGAAGCTTTTAAGTGTTGAGACATTGATTGGCGTGAGAAATCCAATAGATATTGCTGGTAAGGTTGAGGTTGATCCTGATCCATTCCGTCGTTCAGGAACATTGATGATTCAAGATACGATTGCAACAACTGGTAATCAGACGCATTCTGCAAGCTCTTTAGTTCTTGGCGATGGGACTGCTAATCAGACAATGTTTATTACAAGCGATACTGGTAATGTGGTATTCAACATTGCCCCTCCAGTCAGTGATGGCGGCGTCTATGCACGAAGTGGCTCTCTAATTGTTAGGGATGACACTCCTGGTGGATCAATTACAGGTTTGTTGGGGCAGGGTAATGGTGAGTTCAAATCTAGCACTCAACCTGTAGCCTATGAGCGACCTGTAGCTACAGATACTTCTAGCTTTAATCTTCTTGCTAATATTAAAAACAGTTTATCTGACAGACCTTCAGATCTTGATTTAAATGATGGAGTTGTTGGATCCGTTGATGTTGGAAACATGGAAGATGCCGGTGATGCTGCGAAATGTGATGTCAAGACGGACGATAACTGTAAGTTACCAATTTAATGGCTAATACTTATATTCAGCATAAGTAAATTACCTATAATTTATATATGTCATATGCTTTATCAACTAGTTCAATTAACCATTTAGGGAATGGTGGGGCAGTTATTTCTTTTTCCATTAAGAATAAGGATGTCCAAAGAATTCTTGGTGTGGTGGTTGGTATTCACGCCTTTGTTTTCTTGATTGCTATCTTTGGTTTACCTAGTTTTAAAGTGATTAAAAAGCCTGACATCACAATTGAGATTGGGGCTGCACCCGCAGCTTCTAGTGGTCCAGCCAATGTGGCAAAGCCAACACCTCCAGCAGCACCTAAAACCCCTCCGAAGGAAGCTGCTCAGCCGCTGGCTCAAGATCCCGCAAGTCCTGTTACTAAATCACAGCCACAAACAACCAGTGCGGCACCTCCACCTGTAGCTAGTGCATCAGGTGGTCCAGCATCAGCCCCAACTGTCGATGCTGATTACAAAGCTTCTTATTTGCAAAATCCCAAGCCACCTTATCCGCCATTGGCATTTAGATTAAGGGCGGAAGGTAAAGTGATTTTGATCGCTGAGGTATTGCCGAATGGCCAGTCTGGCTCAGTGCAAATACTTGAAAGTAGTGGCAATGAAATGCTCGATAAATCAGCTTTGGAAACCGTGAAGAAATGGAGATTCACTCCAGCAAGAAAAGATGGGGTCATTGTGACCCAGGCAGTTCGCATTCCAATCACATTCAGTTTAAAAAATCGTTAAAAGTAAAAAAGGAAATCATGGACTCATTCATTGTTCATTCTGTTTTAGCCATATTGGTTGCATTGTCAATTGCCACTTGGTCGATTGCCATCATCAAAATCAAACAACTTAAAAAAGTTGCTCTTGAGACAACTAACTTTACCCAGTCATTTTGGTCTGCAAAAGATTGGAAAGCGGGTGAAGCAGTTACGTTCGAACATCAAGGTGATGTGGCCGCATTAGCTAAGCTAGGATTCAAAGAATTCAATGAATACATCAGTAATCCTGGTAGTCTTAAATTTGCTGGCGATGTACAAGAAGTGCTAGATCGACCAATGCGTCAAGAAATTCAAAGAATCTTACGTCGTCACGAACGTGGTCTAGCTGAATTGGCTTCAATCGGTTCAACAGCACCGTTCATAGGTTTATTCGGAACAGTTTGGGGCATTATGAATGCCATGCAAACCATCAGCGCCACAGGTCAAGCCAGTATTGACGTTGTGGCTGGTCCAATTGGTGAAGCCTTGATTGCTACTGCGATTGGTATTGCAGCCGCTTTGCCAGCTGTTTTGTTCTATAACTACTTTCTACGCAAAATGAAGATTTGGGTTACCGAGTTAGATGGCTTTACTGAAGATTTTTTAAGACTCGCCACTCGTGAATCATCTAATAAAAAATAGAGGCACTCATGCAAACAAAAAACGGTTCTGATGATGCAATGATGGCTGAACTGAACGTCACGCCCTTGGTGGACGTGATGTTGGTTCTACTAATCATCTTCATTGTGACGGCACCCATGATTGTGCCCCAGTCTATGAAGGTCAATTTACCTAAAACTCAGGCGGTATCTCAACAAGATAATGCTAAGAATGCTCAACTCATCGTTGAAGCTAATGGGCAAATTTCTCTGGAGGGGCAGCAAGTATCCGATAGGGATCTGGGTCAGCTTTTAAAGGACAAGTCATCGACGCCTCAGTTTCAGCTTCAGGTGAGTGCTGATAAAGCAGTTCCTTATGGTCGTGTCGCAGAGATCATGGCCATTGCTCAAGCCAATGGCGTGACCAAGATGTCTTTTGTGAGTGTGCCGGCTAGTAAGAAGTGATTCGCAAGTTTTGCTTCTGTTATGTCTCATTTAATTCTAATAACTATAAGCTTGCTGCATAGCGTCATAAGCTATTGATTTAATTGACTCTATAGCTAATTGCTAAAAATCCTACAAAGCCCTACATTGTTGATACTTCATTAAAAATGATGGTATCGAGGACAAATTTTGGGGCTATTCAATAAAACAAAAAAAATGAATTCATCGGACTCTTTAGAGTCCTTTGATACATTGATTGGTTCTGCCACCAGAATTGAAGGTCGCATGGTGGTGAATAAAAGCATTCGATTGGATGGAACGATCGAAGGATCAATTGAATCACCTCTAGATAATCAAGCCACTGTTGCGATTGGTCACACTGGTTTGGTTCATGGTGATGTTAGAGCACATCGAGTGCTGGTTAACGGCCAAGTCGATGGAAACATCTATGCCCGTGAAAAATGCGAACTCCATGAAACATCCAAGGTCAAAGGTGATATTCACTATGGCTTACTAGGCATTGAACATGGTGCTGAAATCTTGGGGCTCATGGTCAAGAAAATTGAAAACACTGGACAAATTGAAGAAGTCACTGAAGCCAAAGACTTATTGAGCCAAATCACATATCCATTCAAAAAATAAAATGCTCCTGCCACAACACACTCAGCCATTACCAATCATCGATGGTGATAGTCTAAAAAAAGCCCGTACTGAAAAAAATCTCACTGAAGCTGAGTTGGCAAAAGAATGTGCCTTGGTCGCTAAGCACATCATTCAATTAGAAAATGGCGAGACCTCTAATTTCTTTTCTGCCCATCACAAAGTACAAGTGGCAAAAAAAGTAGGGCGTTATCTTGGTCTAGAAGAAGGCGATTTTCTAGATACGAGCTCTAGCTGAACTTAATCACTATTGATTTTTAAGCTCAAGTAAAAGTGTTACTTGAACTTCGTTTCTAACTCTTGTCTGATCTTATAAGCGTGGGTATTGGTATCCACCGCCACATCATCCCAACATAGTGATTGACCTTTTTTGACTGGGCGAACAACCTTGATGTCATGAGCCAAGCCTAAGGGAAGACCGCCCATCGCTACAGACTTGGTTGCTGGCAACAGCTTGCCCCAAACGGTATAACCACCTTCGCCATCCAATAGTTCACCAGGTTTGAGATCACGTTTAGCGGTGGCGACCACATCGGCATTCCAACAATGAGCCACACCCGTGGCTTCTTTGCGCAAGGCAACGCTGGCCACTGATATACCTACTTCTAAACCAATCAAATGCCAACGCTTGTACAAAGTGAAATACCTGCCACTTGGATCAGTGTGCGCGTTGTATTCTTCAAAGCAATTCTTGATGTAATCGGTTTCTGCTTCAACAGTGACCCAAACACCCATGCGGATGTCATAAGGGATTTTTCTGCCATTGGCTTCTAATGAAGAGATCACTTCCACCATGCCTTTTTTCTCGAGCACGCCACCTTCAGAAATCGGACGTGTGACAAATGGAATATCTTCAACGCTTGCAGGTGGGTAGAGCAGGCCATTACTAGGCACTGATAGTCCTGTGGCATTGGCCACAGCCGTGCTTTCAATCGATGGCTTTGAGCCATCCAGGAAACTATTGAACATCTTTGGATTGAGACCACCACGACTGGCTTGCTCAGGTGTTAAACCATAATTACCCCAAACAGTTTCTGGAGTGGATTCTGAAAAATGCGGCAACCATTTATGCCCACGACCAGCAGCCACCACCGGGAAGCCACAGGTTCTGGCCCAATCGACCAAGTCACAGATCAAAGCTGGTTGATCACCAAACGCTAATGAATAAACAACCCCAGCTTCTTTGGCTTTCTGGGCCAATAAAGGACCACAAAACGCATCAGCTTCAACGGTCACGTTCACAACATGCTTACCGTTGGCAAAGGCTAATAGGCAATGATCAACCGCAGCAATTGGATGTCCCGTGCATTCAACAATCACATTAATGGCAGGATGAGACACCAATGCTTGCCAGTCTTCAGAAATATGAGTTTGGCCTGTCTTGATTGCATCATCTAAAGATCTTGCGTTGGATTGTTCATCTTGCCAACCCACGCGCTCCAGATTCTTTTTAACGCCTGCAGGAGATAAATCGGCGATGCCCACCAATTGCACGCCTGGTGTTGTTGGTATCTGCGATAAATACATTGAACCAAATTTGCCAGCACCAATCAAACCGACTTTGATACTTTTGTTATTAGCAGCTAATTCTTGTAATTGACGGTGCAAGCTCATGACAAACTTCTTTCAAATGATTCAAGTAAAAAAGCCATCTTATTTTAAAAAGATGGCTTTGTACTTTTTTATTACGGTAGTAGGGCTTTAACTAAATAACTGTATAGCCTGGGGCTTATTGAATCTTTGCTTTAGTTTTAAGTCTTTTGAGCATTTCATCAAACTTGGTGCGTTGCCAATTTTGATCTTGACTCATCATCTGAATCAATTGAGGCTTTAGTTCAGCCATATCAGGAACTTTGGCTTGGCGGATATCATCTACACGAATCACATGGAAGCCAAATTGTGACTTCACAGGTTTCTCAGTCATCTGGCCCTTTTGCAAAGCCACCATCGCTTTAGAAAACTCTGGTACCAAGGCTTGTGGCGTCATCCAATCCAAGTCGCCACCGTTCACGGCAGAACCAGGATCTTTAGAGCTGGCTTTGGCCAAATCTTCAAACTTTTCACCGGCTTTGATTTTTACGATCAAGGCTTTGGCATCAGCTTCTTTTTCAACCAAAATATGGCGAACTCTGTATTCAGTACCTTCAAATTGGGTCTTGATCTGATCGTAAGAAGCTTTTAGTTCAGCATCAGATACGCCATCACGGGCGATGTAATCTTCAAATACCGCACCCACCAAGATATTCAAGCGAGCTTGTTCTAACTGTTCTTGGATGTTGTCATTCGTCAATAAGCCACGTTTGATGGCTTCTTGATTGATCAACTCACGGGTGATCAACATATCGCGTGCACGCTCACGCAACTCTGGATTGGTTCCTTGACCAGAATTAGCAATCAATTTATCTAACTTTGCTTTTGGAATGGCTTTGCCATTTACAACAGCCGCATTTTGTGCGAAAGCAGGAGTGCTCAAAGCGCCAGTGAAGGTCATGGTGGCAGCCATTGAAAGGGCCAAAGTTGGGAGTAATTTCTTCATGATGTTTTAGATATTCTGAATAAGTTAAAAAAGCCAATTAATTACTACATAACTACTGAATCACAATCGCTAAAGCATGGATCTCATCTGGCATCCAAGCCGATAAAGCATCATACACGAGGCGATGTTGCTGCACCCGGGTCAAACCGTTGAAGGCAGGGGTCTTGATGAAGATGCGGTAATGTCCAGCACCTCCTTGAGCGCCCACATGACCAGCATGCAAATGGCTTTCATCTTCAATCTTTAATGAATCAATCGGTAAGGCTTGCTTGAGTGCAAGCTCATATTTCTCGATACGGCCATTGCGGCTACCAGAGCTAGAAGTGCTCATGGCTCAAGCTTCCTCATGATCAATGAACTTATTCAACCAAAAGCCTTGGGCCACCACAAAGGCAAACAAAAGACCCATGCCGCCGAATAACTTAAAGTTCACCCAAGTGGCTTCATCAAATTGATAAGCCACATATAAGTTCAGTAAACCCATGAACAAAAAGAACAAACTCCAAGCCACATTCAATTGAGGCCAAAGTTGTTGATCAGCTTCAGGCTTGAAGCGTATTTGTTTGCCCATGGCGACCTGAATCAAATTCTTGTTCCAGAAAGTCACGCTGGCCCAGAGACCCACTGCAAACAACCAATACAAAATGGTTGGCTTCCATTGAATGAAGGTTTTGTCTTGCAAACCGATGGTTAAACCACCAAAGACCACAATCAGACCCAAGCTGGCCCATTGCATGGGTTCAACTTTGCGGTATTTCAAACCTAACCAGCCAATTTGAGCAATCGTGGCAATGATGGCCACAGCAGTGGCGACATAAATGTCCGCCATCTTGAATGCGACGAAAAACAAAATAACCGGCAGTAAATCAAATAAAAATTTCATAAATCACTTTTCAACTATTAATTCTAAGAATCATTTCTAAAGGTGCGACGAGTCAGGAAACCCTGATCAAGCCTCATCCTTGAATTTTAACGAAGCTGAGTTGATGCAGTACCTTAATCCAGTTGGGGCAGGACCGTCCTCGAACACATGCCCTAAATGAGCGTCACAGTTCTTACAGCGGACTTCCGTGCGGATCATGCCATGCGTCATGTCCTTGTGTTCTGCAATCACATCTGCTTCTAGAGGCTGAAAGTAACTGGGCCAACCACAACCAGCATCAAACTTGGTATCTGAGGCAAACAAAGGTGTGCCACAGCAAACACACTCATACTTTCCAGCATCCCAATGATCCCAATAACGACCACTGAAAGGATGTTCTGTGGCTGCTTGGCGTGTGACGCGGTACTCAATGTCACTGAGTGTGGCTTGGTACTCTTGATCAGTTTTCTTCATGGCTTGATTGTACGAGTGATTGTCAGAGAAGTAATGTGCGGAAAGCGTTGAAAATCCTATGAAGAACAACTGATGGCCACATGGGCTAATTCAGGAGGAGGGCCCATGGCGTAGTCTTCAGACACAGCTTGAGATTCATAGGGGTTTTCTAGAATCTTCAATAAACGCGCAACTTCAGAGAAATCTTTCTTTTGTGCCAATTCAATCGCGTTTTGCGCCAAATGATTACGCAAAACATACTTGGGATTGATGCGGCACATCTGTTCTAAGCGTTGGTCCACTGATTGCTTTTCAAGGCTCAAGCGCTCCTGGTATTTCTTATTCCAAGTCTCTAATGATTTTGGTGCATCTTGGCCTTCAGAAAGATTTCTAAAGAACAGGGTGTAATCAAGTTGATTGTGATGCAGTCCTTGCAAGAGTTCTTCGAGTAAAGCCACGTCTTCTTGATGTTGGATGCTTAAACCTAATTTTTGCCTGAACAAGCTTTGCCAATGGTTGGCGTACTCACGGTTGTAATGATCCAAGGTATCTTTGATTTTTTCAATCGACGCCTCATGGTCTAGGCCCAATGCTGACTGCAGTTCTTCTTGTAAGGTCTCGAGCATGGCGCTGGCCAAACAATATAGATTCCAATGCAAGACTTCGGCTTGGCGGTGATAAGCATAACGACCACCGTGATCAGAGTGATTACAAATGTGATCTATCTGAAAAGTATCTAAAAATCCGAAGGGACCATAGTCCAATGTCAGACCCAACAAACTGGTGTTGTCTGTATTAAGAACTCCATGACAAAAGCCCAAGGATTGCCATTGGGCGACCATGCGAGCCGTACGCAATGCTATCTGTTCTAAGATACTCAAATAGGGCGTGGGACTGTTAGCGTAATCCGGGTAGTGATGCTCAATCAAATGATTGAGGGTCAGGCGCAATTCTTCATGCATGTGATTCTGGCCATAGTGCTCAATGTGGCCAATGCGTAAAAAGCTGGGCGCTACTCGTGCACAAACAGCCGCGGTTTCTCTGGTCTCACGAAACACGGGCATGTCTGAACCAACCACCGCCAAAGCGCGTGAAGTTGGTACGCCCAAAGCGTGCATGGCTTCACTGCATAAAAACTCTCGGATGGATGAGCGCAAAACGGCTCGGCCATCGCCCATTCTTGAATAAGCTGTTTTGCCAGCCCCTTTTAACTGAAGCTCTTGGCCATTCACATCGCCCAGGTAGATCGCGCGACCATCGCCCAATTGACCAGCCCAAACTCCAAACTGATGGCCACTGTAGGCAGTGGCATAGGGACTAAAGGCATACTGGCCAACCTGCGTTTGATTACCGGCCAAAACTTGAAGCCAAGCTGAATCCTTTGGTAAACCGTCTTGGGTAGGCAAACCAAGACTCTTGGCAACACTCTCAGAGAAACCAACCCAATATGGGTCTGGAATAGGGGTTGGTTGGAGGTTTTGAACCAGGGCTAAAGAGTCACTGGCAGGTAAATGAAAGGACATAAGTGTTATTTTTTCTAATGCCTCATTCTAGGTAGCTTTTGAAATATTTGCAGAAAAGATCTGTAAGCCCTGGATAACCCCGATTAATATATGGGCATGGATCAAAAACAACTCAAAGAGCTGGGCGTGGAACTGGATGTTCCCTTCTTAAAACTACTGGGTGTGCGCTGTCTGCGCGCAGAACTAGGTGAGGGCGAAGTGCTGCTGTCCTTAAAGCCTGAGCACAACAATAGTTGGGAAGTGGCCCATGGCGGTGTTTTATTGACCTTGATGGATGTGGGCATGGCTGTCGCTGCCAGAGCTTCTGATGAGGCTGGTCGCGGTGTGGTCACCATCGAATTGAAGGCTAATTTCATGCAAGCTGCTCAGGGCATTGTGCGAGTAGCAGCCAAAACAGTTCATGCAACACCGACCATGGCGTTTGTAGAAGCCAAGCTCTACGATGAACGTGATCGTATCTGCTGTATGGGCAGCGCCACTTTCAAGTACTTTAAAGAATTGCCATCAAAACGAGCTTCCAAAGAAGAAAAATAATGCGTTTGAGTAAATTCGTTGCCCTGGTATGGCTTGGCTTGATCAGCTGGCATGCATCAGCCATTCAGGGCATCAACCTTATCCAGAGCCAAGCTCATTGGATTGATCAATCAGGTCAAGCGGTGATCGAGCAGGTCACGCAATCACCTTTTGAGCCATTTCAGCATCTATTAGCCAAAGGCTATTCCAAGCACCCCATTTGGATCAAAGTCTCATATAAGAAAGCAGCTTCAGAAGTTAAGCGAGCCATACCAAATAAAGAGGATTTGGTCTTGCGGATCTTGCCAACGTATTTGGATGATGTGACTTTGTATCAACGAGTGGGGCAGCGGTGGGTGAGTTCAAGCACGGGCGATCGCTATCCCTTTGCTGATCGAGACAACCAAAACACAGCCCTGAGTTTTAATCTTCACCCACAGGCTGAGGATGTCTTTTACTTAAGACTTCAAACCACCAGCACCAGTTTGATGAGTTTGGAAGTTGTGACACAAAAGCATTTCTCTCAACTTGAGGGTCGACGAGACACTTTACTGGGGATTTATTTTGGCTCATTGATTATTTTGATGTTGATTTCAACCACGATTGGTTGGTTGAGCAAGCAAATCCATTGGCGCCTCTTTGCCCTTTTTGAATTTGCCGAATTGATTTACGTGAGCTCATTCACTGGCTATATGCCGCGTTTCATTTTGCCTAATCATCCCTTGGTCATGGACTTGTTATTCGGCATTTTTGTAATCACCCATATTTTCACGGGCGTTTTATTCCATCGCAGCTTGCTTAAAAATTTACTAAATCAAAAAATTATTAATCGCACCTTCAATTTTGTGACTGTTCTGTATTTATCTTTGTATGCAATTTATTTGTTCTATGACCGTCAATTTGCATTGTCTTCATCTTTGCTATTGATGATGCCATGCACCTTGATTTTTGCTTATGTGGCATTGTTTATTTACGTGAAGAAGCCAAAGATCCCAAATGGGCCGGCGGTAGCTTTTGTTTACTCTGCTTTGGTGTTCAGTATTTTATTTGCTGTAGCACCTCCTTTGGGCTTGATCAATGGCGTTGAGATCAGTCTGTATGCCAGCCTGCTCAATGGCTTTGCATTTTCAATTTTGATGTTCATTTTGCTTGTGTCTGATTTGCGCTATCAAGAGAGACAGTTGATTGAATTAGAGAAGCGTGCCTTGATTTCTAATCAAGAAATTGCTTCCCAGCGAGCAGAGAATGAACGACAGTCGAAGTTCATGGCCATGTTGTCTCATGAGTTAAAAACACCTTTGGCGGTCATCAAGTTGGCAGTTGATTCAGGTTTGAAAAACAATCGCTATGAATCGCATGCCAATAAAGCCATCACCGACTTAAATCAAATCATTGATCGTTCCGTGCAAATGAGTCGCTTGGATCAGGGGTCTTATGAGATACAAAAAACAGAGGTGAACCTTGGTGAGTTGCTTCAGTCATTATTAGGAGAGCAGGCCCATCGTTTTGAGTTAGACATGCCGTCTGATTTAAAAATTCAGTCTGATTCATTTTTGGTTCAAATCATTCTAGGTAATTTGATTGAAAACGCTTTGAAGTATTCAAAAGAGGAAAGCGTCATTTCGATTGAATTCAAAAAAAGTGACGAACAAGTCATCATGACCATCAGTAATTTGCCCAATATTGCCGGGATGCCTGCCAGTGATGTGGTCTTTGATAAGTTTTATCGCAGTTCAAACGCCCACCATATCAGTGGGTCTGGGCTTGGTCTTTACTTAGTGAAAGCCCTAGCGGAGATGCTGAATGGTTCAATCACCTATCAACCGAAGAGTGGTTGGGTAAAATTCATCTTATGCCTTCCAAAATAAATATCGCCGTGGTTGAAGACCACGATGTGCTCCGTGAAATGTTGCTTGATGCCCTGTTGGAGAAGGGTTATCTCGCACAAGGATTTCGTGATGCTTATGAGCTTGATGCGGCATCAAGCAAAACCATTTTTGAACTATTGATTTTGGATTTGAATCTTCCTGGCGAGGATGGCCTCAGCATTGCTAAGAGAATCAAAGAAAGTTATCCCGATACCTTCATCATCATGATCACTGCCAGATCCTCTGAGATGGATAAGATCCAAGGGTATGAAGCGGGCGCTGATATTTATCTGCCTAAGCCGATTGCTATCACTGAATTGCAGGCGGCAGTCTCTAGCTTGTCTAAACGTATTTTGAGATACAAAGATCTTGGTGGCAACTTGATCTTGAATGAGAAAAATGCCACTTTGAAAGGGTCTCAAACCGTTTCTTTGAGTAAGATCGATTTGGACATTTTGTTAGCCTTGCTGCAAGCAGATCAGCAGCGTTTGGATTTTGAATCGTTACTTAATCAAGTCAGCAGCAATACATCCAATACGCCAAAAGCTACTTTAGAAGTTCAGATTGTGCGTTTACGTAAAAAGATGGCAGAAGCTGGTGCTGAAGGTGTGACCATCAAGGCGCTCTATAAATACGGCTATCAGTTGGTGCAGGGCATTGATTTAGCGTGAGTCACTAAACCCGGGTGCTTAAAAAGTTTTCAAGGCGCCCCTCAAATTGTTGGGTGCCAATCTCTTTATCAGCGTCGAAACGCTTTTCTATCACTTCAAAGTGACCATCTTTGCGCACTCGAATCAATGAACTGGATCGTGTGCCGTAGTTAGGGGTTCTGATGAAGGCTGAAGACAGTACTTTTTCCCATTCATAAGAAACCCCGGTTTGAGGTAAGTACTCATCCTGAGCTTGGGTCATGTCTTCCATAATGCGCAAATAGTGTTCAGCGCGTTTAAATTGCCCTGTGTCCATCGCTAATAATTGAGCAAAGGCACCCACGCGGTGTTGAACCTTTGGCCAAGGTGTATCAAGCATGCCATTGGATAAACCATAAATGCCAGGCGTCAGTGCTTGAGGGTTCATGGTTTTTCTGGGGCGCAAAGATTGACCCATTTGCACTCGGTTGCTGAACCAAACCAAAGAAGGCGTTTCTTTTGATAAGTCCGTTGCAAGCAAATTAAAGCCGTTGTAACGAGCAAAGCTCGGGCCTTGAGATGTGATGAACTGGGCAGGGGCTTGATCACTTTTTAAAAAGCTGGCGGTGATTTCTCCGCGGGTTGGAGTATCAGGATTTTTTTCACTGGGCGCTCGAACATTGGTAAGCGCTGCAAATCGACCTGTTTTACTGAAGCCCATCCAGGTACCGGCTTGTCCTTTGACATCAGCAAGATCTCGCCCAGCCAAAATATGAGGATGATCTTGCCACCAATGCATGGCATCTGTGGCTCGTTCATAAAACTCATCGCGATTGGCTAAGACCACCAAAGGGTAGTCTGGGTGCGATTGCCATGAGGTCAGAACTAAACACATGCTATCGCTTTAACTTATATCTCAATCAAAGGATAGGGCAATGCTGCGAAGCTCAGGGCAGGACCAGTGGCTGAACCTAAATGCACAGACCCGGACTGAAGCGCTTCTAATTTGCACTCCACCTGGACATCCATGCGGTCATTGACCAAAGGATGAAGCGCTGCCAAAACAACCATACCGCAGGGTTGAGATGGATCATCACTGTCGAAAATTTCAGCGCCTGGCAAAATCGCCTCAGAATGGTTCAGATGAGCTACTTGCAAGCGACGTTTGATCGTGCCGCGGTACTGGCTTCTGGCCACAACTTCTTGACCTGGGTAACAGCCTTTCTGAAAATCAATACCCTTCAAAGATTCCATATTGATCATTTGTGGCACAAATTGCTCAAAGGTTGCTTGAGTGATTCTTGGGATGGCACTTTGGATCTCTAGCCAATTCCAGGCTTGAAGAGCTGCATCTTGAACATCCCCCATGGCCTGAGTTTTCGGTACAGCCAAAAGGTATCGTTTGGTTTGTACTTGGTTGATGCTAACGGCCGGTAGTTCAGCAGTGATGATCCCTGACATACCAACCATTTTGGCTAGATCATCCTTGGACTCATTCGTTTCTGCAGCGTAACCATAGATATCAATTGATTCTGTTAAATCAAGTACCTTGACCTTCGAGCGCAAGACAAACATGCTCAAGCGTTTGGCCAAAGTAGCTGCCAAGTCTTTTGAGATGAATAAATAAAAAGCGGGCTGTGATTCTGTAGCTTCAACATTCGCGTCGCCCACAGAAGTATCTTGGCGAGTGATCCAAAAACTCGCCATCAAACGACCCTTGGCAGAACAATAACCAGCAAAGCGATTTTGTTGATGAGGGGTAGCGATTGAAGCTGCTGGAGTATTCGCTATGGATTTAACACTGTTGGTGAGTTGATTTTGTAAAAAATCCACAGCGTCCGGCCCAATCACACTGATACAAGACCAGTCTTTGAGTGGTGTGAAGCAGGTATTTGAGTTGTTATTACTGGTGTGCGCCATATTAGGGTTTTTTAGTTGTCGTCATCAATAAGCTTTTATCATATAGCTCTATGAACTTTGTTTATATACCTAATTTTATTAAGTTTTTACTCAAGCTAACCCTGATAGGTGGTTTGGTCCTTGTGCTTATGATTTCTTATGTGGCTTTCATGGCGCCTGCAGTTCCAAATAGTGCCCTGCAAAGCACCACTCAGGATGTTGTCAGAGTCAAAATTAAGCCCAAATCCAATGTGACCAGCGTTGCCAATCAAATGGCCGCCCAAGGTCTTGATGTATCTGTTTGGCGTGTTCAATTGGTGGCCAGATCTCTTTTCTTGGCAAAAAATTTGAAGGCCGGCGTTTATGACTTCCCTAAGGGCGCTAGCTTGGCATCTGTCCTTGCTCAAATGGCCAGGGGAGATAGCGTCAAACTTGGCGTGACATTGGTTGAAGGGTGGACCTTTGCGCAATTCAAGGCAGCCATTGATGCCCAGCCTGAACTAAAAAAGGAGGCCAAGGCTTGGTCAAGCAAACAGCTGCTGAGTAAGCTTGAGGCCAAAGAAGCTCATCCTGAGGGTTTGTTTTTCCCAAATACATATGTGTATGAGCCCGGTGATACCGATACATCAATCTACCAAAAGGCATACCGAGCCATGCAAGATCATTTGAATGATGCTTGGAGCAAGCGCCATGAGGGCTCACCCGTAAAGTCACCTTATGATCTTTTGAAGTTGGCCTCAATCATCGAAAAAGAGACTGGCCACCCGGATGATCGTGGTTTGGTGTCAGCCGTATTCAATAACCGCATGAAAATAGGCATGAAGCTGCAAACTGATCCCACCATCATTTATGGCTTGGGCTCATCCTTTGATGGCAACCTCAGAAAAAAAGACCTCTTAAAAGACGGTCCGTACAATTCTTATACACGCTATGGTTTACCGCCCACCCCGATTGCAATGCCGGGCAAAAACTCTTTAATAGTCGCAGCTCAGCCAAGCAGCTCAAAAGCCATTTACTTTGTTTCCAAGGGGGATGGCAGAAGCGCATTTTCAGAGACCCTGGTAGCGCATAATGAAGCTGTTAGAAAGTATCAGTTAAAAAAGTAATCGACCAGTCAACCATCCTCACGATCAGACCCTATTTGCCCATGTCTCTTTTCACTCAATCCAACAATGCGCCAGGCTTATTCATTTCCTTTGAAGGCATTGATGGGGCTGGAAAAAGTACCCACATTCAGGCATTTGCCGATGAGTTGGTTAAAAAATACCCCAAGCATGAGATTGTTCTGACCCGTGAGCCGGGCGGTACTGCTTTAGGTGAAAAGCTGCGAGAGATTCTCTTGCATCACCCCATGCATCTTGAAACTGAGGCTTTGCTGATGTTTGCCGCCCGTAGGGAGCATTTGGCCACGGTGATTGAACCTGCCTTGGCTGAGGGAAAGATTTTGATTTCTGACCGTTTTACCGATGCCAGTTTTGCTTACCAAGGTGGGGGTCGAGGCTTGGATTTGGCCAAGTTGTATGAACTTGAAGTATGGGTTCAGATGCGTTTGGCTAACAATGATTCTGGAGATGGGGCGGGGAAGCGTTATGTTCTGCAACCGGATCTGACTTTCTTATTTGACCTGCCAAGTGAAACTGCAGAATCTCGTCGCAGTGCTGCTCGCGATCCAGACAAGTTTGAACAATTGAATACTGATTTTTTTGAGAAGGTCAGACTTGAATACTTGCGTCGCGCCCAAGATGATGCAGCCAGATTTCATTTGATTGATGCCAGTCAAAGCAAAGAGGTTATCTGGAAGATACTTCAAGAAGCCATTTCAAATATATGATTAATATAGATATATTTATCATTAATTTTAACTATAACGCCCCATATAAACATTGCCTATGAAGCAATCCCTTCATCCTTGGTTCGAGCAAGCATGGTCTGAATTGAATCTGGCCAACATGCCTCATGCCATCCTGTTGCACGGACAAACCGGGATTGGCAAGATGGACTTTGCCCTTCATTTGGCCAAAGCTTTGATCTGCGAAACCAGTCAAGCGACAAAACCTTGCTGTCAGTGTGAAGCTTGTCATTGGTTTGATACAGGCAATCACCCTGACTTTTTGGGGATTGTTCCAGAGAGCCAAGCCCATTTATTGCCTAATGAAGAGATGGCAGGGGACGATGGTCTGGATGAAAAACCCAAAAAAGGCAGGAAAAAGGTAGAAGACGATTCTGAGAAAGCGGATAAAAAAGCCAGCTCAGTGATCAAAGTTGAGCAAATCAGAGACGCTTTGGAAGGCATTACAACCTCACCGCATCGAGGCATCCAAAGAGTGGTCCTGATCAACCCAGTTGAAACACTGAACCCAGTTTCTGCCAATACTCTATTAAAGACTCTTGAAGAACCCCCTGAGAGTACCTTGTTTATCTTGGTCAGCGATCGATTAGATCGCATCATGCCAACGATTCGTTCTCGTTGTCGATTGCTGGCTTTAGGAAGACCTTCAGCAGAAGTATCTTTGCCTTGGTTAGCAACACAGTTGGCAGCTGCAGGCATCAAAGCCAGTCAAGCTGAGATTGAAAAAGTATTGAGTGAAGCGGGTGGAGCGGTCATGGATGCCCGTGATCGCTTACTGGGTTTATCTGGAGCAGGGGAGTCAGCACAAGATATTGCTGAGCCACTACTCAAAGCTTTGGGCGAGGGATCTCAAATCAATTGGCTGCAAACGGCAGAAGTGATTCACAAAGCCCCAATGTCTGAGTTGTTAGTGACTTTGGAACGCTGGACGGCTGATTTAATGAGTCAACAAAATGCAGGTCAAATACGTTATTACCCATCTAGGAGGTCATCCCTAGAACAATGTTCTAAAACCGCTAGAAGTCATAAGCTGTCAGATTATTGGAAGATCTTGTTGAATGCCAGACGCCATGAGCTGCACGCATTGGCGAATCGAGTTCAAATTGAAGCACTCTTGATTCGTTATCAAGAAATATTTAAAGATTAACTGGAAGCTCTCAATTTATGTTTGTTGATTCTCATTGCCACCTAGACTTCCCAGAATTCAAGGAAGACTTGCCCAATATTTTGGCGCGCATGAAAGAAGCCAAAGTACAAAATGCTTTGTGCATCTCCGTAGACATGCCTGACTTTCCAAATGTCTTGGCTTTGGCGGAAGCCCATGACCATTTATTCGCCACGGTTGGGACCCATCCAGATTACGAAGACACTCCAGAACCCACAGTAGAACAATTGGTTGAATTGGCTCAGCACCCTAAGATCTTGGCCATTGGTGAAACCGGCCTTGATTATTATCGAATGGGCGACAAAACCTATGCAGAGATGGAATGGCAAAGAGATCGCTTTCGCACGCACATACGCGCTGCTTTAAAGGTCAATAAACCTTTGATCATTCACACACGCTCTGCTTCTGAAGACACCATCAAGATTCTGAAAGAAGAGGGTGCTAGCAAAGTAGCAGGGGTGATGCATTGCTTTACTGAAAGCTGGGAGGTTGCACAAGCAGCCATGGAGCTTGGGTTTTACATCTCTTTTTCAGGCATTGTGACTTTTAAGAGCGCCAAAGATCTTCAAGAAACATGTAAACAAGTTCCTTTAGAGAGAATTTTGATCGAAACAGATTCACCATATTTGGCTCCAATACCGCACAGAGGTAAAACCAATGAACCAACTTGGGTCTCTCATGTAGCGGAGTTCGTGGCGAACTTGAAGGGCGTCACTGTGGAAGAGCTTGCAAGAGTCACCACCCATAACTTCAAAACACTCTTTAAAGCACCTATTTAAAGTACTTTTGAAGCCCTTATTTATACTGTTTACATCTAAATAAAGTTAAACCTGAATGTATAAAAATATTGCAACATGCTGTTTTATATCGGTAATTTCATTGGCTGGTTCCTTAGCTCATGCTCAAACGCCTGGTTCTACATTGCCGCAAGCTCAGCAGTATCAAGTAGACAGTTTTTTGCGTGATGTGAAGTTCAATGATGCGAAAGCAGTTAAAAAAGCCTTGGCCAGCGGCATGAGCCCAAATGCCATGGACGACAAAGGTAATTCAGCATTGACCATCGCGATCAATGAAAAGTCCCTGGATGTGGCCAAATTACTCATTGATACGCCGTCAATTGACCTAGAAAGACCCAATTTAGCTGGTGAAACACCTGTGATGCTTGCTTCTTACACAGGGTCTGAGGAATTGGTTCGTTATTTGGTTGAAAAACGCCAGGTTGAAATCAATAAGCCTGGTTGGTCAGCCTTGCATTACGCAGCCACCAATGGACATTTAAAGATTGTGGCTTATTTATTGGATAAGAACGCCTATGTGGATCCAGAAAGCCCAAACCGGACAACTCCATTGATGATGGCTGCTCGTGGCGGTCATATTCAAGTAGTGAAGTTATTGCTAGAGCGTGATGCTGACTTATCCAAGATGAACAATGTGAAGATGACAGCGATTGATTTTGCGGAACAACATAACCAGAGTGAAATTGCTGAGGGCCTTAAGTCCAGATGGCTAAAGCTCTATAAGAAGCCATACAAGTCTCAAGTCAAATAGGCCATATTTAATGGTTATGGTGTTTAGGGTATCTTTACCAGCTTTATCATTTATTCGCATAATCATTATTATGTTAAACAAGAAATATGAGTCTAAGAAATAGAAGATGAATTTCCAGGAAATCTATCAAAAAGCCCACTACTCAGTCTTAGTCCCCAGTGTGTCAGGTCAGGATATTGAGCTTGGTTTTAGGATTGATGAATCCAATCAACAAATAGAAGAACTAATGACCAAGCATGAAAGGTCATCTGCATGCTTCATCACGGCGAGTAATCCAAACGGGCAGCGCATTGATGAGCAAGAGAATGAGTCACGGATGAAGGAGCTAGAAACTCTCATTCTGGAAATACAACTACCCTATTACTTTGGTCAAGGCGGAGATTCAAAGGGCGCTTGGAAGGAAAAGAGCCTATTAGTGGTGGGCATTGAACTTGGTGAGGCGGATCAATTAGCCCGTCATTTCGAACAAAATGCCATTGTTTGGTTCCAAAGAGGATCAGCACCAAGTTTGCGCTGGTATATTTAAATACGACTTTAAAAATATAAGAACTTAAGCTACACAACAAAGAAAGAATAACCATGCAATTACTACACACCATGCTTCGAGTTGGTGATCTCCAGCGATCAATCAAGTTCTATACCGAAGTGATGGGCATGAACTTATTAAGAACAACCGAGCGCCCTGGCATGGATTATTCATTGGCATTCGTAGGCTACGAACAAGGCAATATCTCAGGACAGACTGAAATAGAACTCACTTACAACCACGGTGTTAGCAATTATGAGATGGGCACTGCCTATGGCCATATTGCCATTGGCGTTAAAGATATCTATAAGACCTGTGAAGACATCAAAGTAGCTGGTGGCAATGTCACTCGTGAAGCTGGCCCAGTCAAAGGCGGCAATACATTGATTGCCTTTGTGCAAGACCCAGATGGCTATAAGATTGAATTAATCCAGCGCTAATTTACAGGCCTGTTTGCACTAGCAAACAGCACGCTTGATCTCTTTTTCTTTCTCTTTGCGAGCAAACTCTTCTTCTGGAGTTTCAGAAATCAAGTCTGTGACAACTTCTTCCATTCGGATATTGTCTTTAGGACAGATGGGCGCACCCATGCTGGCCCATTTCTTGAGTAAGCTCACCTCATAACCACACTGCCCGCATTTGGCTTTGGCCTTCTGAGTATTGTTTGCTCTTGGCGGTGGGAAAACGATTGCTTTGTGTGGGTACTGCCCTAGTCTTTCTGCAATCATCATCAAACGCACTGTCAATTCTTCAGTGGCATGTGCACTTCTTGCCGGACCTTCAAGACCCACGCAATGAGCGATTTCTTTAAAGTCTTCACCGTGACCACTGTGACAATCATCCACCGCATGACATAGCTCATGAACCAAGGTATCTAAAACTTCTACAGGGTCTTCTAGTTTTGGTGAAACAAAAATCTCATTGACCATATCGCCTGAACGCTCTTTTGGCCAACACTGACCAAGCGTTGTTCTTGGGCTACTAGAAGCTGGCCAACCACAAGAGACTTTGACTGGTGGAATCGCAAAACCAGCTTTTGAAAAAATCGGTTCCAGGGAATGAACGGCCGCCTGAAGCCAAGATTCACGGGTTGTATGAGATTGAGCTATATTCGTGGACATGTTTTTAAAAAAATTACCTATTTATCTTCTTGTATCACTGGCCATCACAGCCTGCGATAGAAATGATTACGTTACTTGGCACTGCAAAAAAGACCCAAGTAATCCAGATGAAAAACCACTCACGATGATTTTAGAAGGTTCATCGATGAAGGTAAATCAACAGAACTACAACTTCTGTGGCAGTTTAGGTCCGATCAGTTATTTTGATCTAAACTGCTCAGGTAAGGCCGAACTATCTGCTATCAGTTTTATTCCTAAAACTGGTGCTTGGACAAGAGGAAATGAAATTCTTCAATGCCAAGCGTTATAAATACGGCAGTTAAATGTAAAACCCAATGACAAACTCAAACAATCCTGATTCAAGCCCTGCTGTGCCCTTAGCAATTAATCCAGATAATCTGGACTCTCCTTGCATTGGCATTTGCTCAACTTTGTTTGATGAAGTCTGCCAAGGTTGCGGAAGAACTGCTCTTGAAGTTTGTAACTGGGTTTTTATGACTCCAGAAGAAAAGCAGGCCACTTGGACCCGCATCACTCATGAAGCCACTGCCATGCGCTTCGTCAGAAAAGATTAACCTTCGATTGATTGGCTCGCCAAGTACTCTTCATAAGAGCCCTCAAAGTCTGCCACCGTTCCATCTGTTCTGATTTCTAAAATTCTTGTTGCCAAACCTGTGATGAATTCACGGTCATGAGAAACAAAGATCACAGTGCCATCATACTTTTCTAATGATGTTTGCAAGCTTTCAATCGATTCCATGTCCATGTGGTTAGTAGGCTCGTCCATCGCTAAGATGTTGTGCTTCTGAAGCATGAGTTTGCCCCAGATCATGCGCCCTTTTTCACCACCAGAAATCACACGCACTGACTTACCAATGTCATTACCAGAGAACAGCAAGCGGCCCAATGTGCCCCTGATGATTTGATCATCATCACCTGGCTTACCCCACTGCCCCATCCATTCCAACAAAGTCATGTCTTGTGGGAAGCACTCGCTGGTATCTTGAGGCATATAACCCACATCAGCATTTTCTGACCACTTCACAGTGCCAGCATCAACTGCGATACCGCCAAACTTTTCACTCAAAATTGATTTCAATAAAGTTGTTTTACCAGCGCCGTTTTCACCAATGATGGCAACTTTTTCGCCAGGGCGAATCATCAACTTGAAGTTTTTGAAAATATTGCGTTCATAAGTTTTGCTTAAAGCATCACATTCAACAACGATGTTGTGTAATTTCTTTTCAAACTCAAAACGAATGAATGGATTCTGACGAGAAGATGGTTTGATTTCAGCCACTTCAATTTTCTCTAACTGACGTTGGCGAGAGGTTGCTTGACGTGCTTTAGAAGCATTCGCAGAGAAGCGGCGCACGAACGCTTGAAGCTCTTCAATCTTCTCTTTGGCCTTGGCGTTATTCGCTAACTGCTGGCTTCTGGCTTGCATTGAAGCCAACATGTATGAATCGTAATTGCCTGGATAGACCGTCAATGTACCGAAGTCCATGTCGGCCATATGTGAACAAACAGCGTTCAAAAAGTGACGATCGTGAGAAATGATGATCATCGTGCTATTTCTGGCATTCAGAATATCTTCTAACCAATGAATCGAGTGAATGTCCAAGTTGTTGGTTGGCTCATCAAGCAACAACACATCCGGATCAGAGAACAAGGCTTGGGCCAAAAGTACACGCAACTTCCAACCAGGAGCCACTTCACTCATCGGGCCATTGTGTTGCTCAGTCGGAATACCAATACCTAAAAGCAACTCCCCTGCTCTGGCTTCCGCTGTGTAACCACCGTACTCAGCAAACTTAGTTTCTAATTCTGCTGCACGCATGTAATCTTCATCTGTGGCATCTGGATTGGCGTAAAGCGCATCACGCTCAGCCGCTGCATTCCACATGTCTTCATGGCCCATCATCACCACATCCAACACACGCTTATCTTCATAGGCAAACTGGTCCTGGCGCAACTTACCCAAACGAATATTTGGCTCTAAAGAAACGTTACCGGCTGAGGGTTCAAGATCTGAACCAAGGATCTTCATGAATGTGGACTTGCCACAACCATTCGCACCGATCAAACCATAGCGATTACCGCCACCAAATTTGACTGAAATGTTTTCAAATAAGGGCTTCGCCCCGAACTGCATGGTGATATTTGCTGCTGAAAGCACGTTATTAGCCTGTAAAAGTGTGAGAGGACCAAAGTCATCTATTTTAACCAATCCATGAGGGTCAAGCCGAGAATCTACTGCAAGCGCTGAATCAGGCGCAATTTGCCTTCAAAATAAAAGCATCTGATGAGGCTGAGAGGCTGGCATATCGACCTACTGGCAGAGTTAGCTTATCAGGACAATGCCCAAAGGCCAAGCCAGTCAGTATCGGTGTTTGCTGCCCCAATCGCTGCCTGATGGAGTCAATCGCTGCATTGAGGTCATAGCCACGATCAACATCACTCAAGCGATAGGATGAAACATCACCCATCAATATAGCTTTTTGTTGGCCCAAATAACCAGCATCAATCAGTTGATGGAGCATGCGCTCAATCCTGTACGGATGTTCATTCACGTCTTCGATAAACAGAATTCCACCCCTGACTTGATCTATGGACGGAAAGAACCCTGTGCCCAATAGTGAGGTCAACATCGTGAGATTGCCACCCCAAAGAACAGCTTTATCATCAGCAGTGATACCAATAGATGAGGACATGACTTGCGGGCTGACCACTTCAATCTCAATGGATGACTTGGTCATGGCATCTTGGAAATGTTTCCAGGTCAGATCAGATACATCACCACAAAAATCATAGCTGAACATCGGACCAGCAAAACTAGGAGTCCCAGTTTTGGCAAACAAGCCTAAGTTAAAAGCTGTGAAGTCACTATGACCAACAATTTTTAAACCTTGTTTGACTTGCTTGGCGATTCCCTGCCAATCGATTCGATTTAGCAAGCGACTTAATCCATAGCCGCCACGCAAAGACATCGCCACATGATCAGGTGAAAGATTTGCTAACTGATTGATCTCATCTAAACGCTCTTGATCAGTTCCAGCAAATCGCTGAAATTGTCTGTTACCGCATGCAAGATTTTTAACCTCAATGCCCTGCTTTTTGAACCAAGCCTCACCATTGGCCAAAACCTGAGGGTCTGGCAATGAGCCTGAAGGAGCAATGAGGTGAAGTTTCATAAAACGTATTTATCTATCTAAATTTATTTATTGAATTTTTTAATCAAGCATTAGCTCTGCGTTCTTTAAAAAAGTCTTTCAATACTTGGGCGCATTCGTCTGCCAACACACCACCTTCAACCATTGTATGGTGATTTAGCTGGGTATTGTCAAACAGCTTCATGACACTGTGCACACAACCTGTTTTAGCATCAGATGCACCATAAACTAATCGAGAGACCCTGGCATGCATGATGGCACCACAACACATCATGCAAGGCTCCAAGGTAACGTAAAGGGTTGTTTCAGGCAATCTGTAATTACTTAAGGCCGCACCAGCAGCTTTCAAAGTCACAATCTCAGCGTGGGCACTGGGATCATGATGAACGATGGGCTGATTATGGCCAGTGGCAATCACTTGCTGGTTTGCTACAAGAACAGCCCCTACCGGAACCTCGCCAGCGTCGCGCGCAAGATGAGCTTGCATCAGAGCCATCTTCATGAACTCTGCATCTTGCTCATTAGGCATGAACATCTGCCCAGCAGTTAGGAGTTTCGTATAAACGCAAACGACTGAGATTCAAACGACCGCCAAATCTATCTTTAAAAATCGGATCTAAAGTCGCAAATGCTTTTTGGGCCAAATTTTCAACCGTTGGGATGGAGTTCAAAACAACGGTTTTATGTCCGGGAATGGTGGCCAAAAAATTAACCAAAGCCACATCCTCTTTGGCTACCAAAAAGGCATGGTCCCACTGTTGAACAATGGCTTCATTGGTGATTTTTTTGATATCGCCAAAATCCAAAACCATGCCATCATCACCGTGACCTTGATGATTCAATACATTGCCCATCAAAGTGACTTCAATCACATAACGGTGCCCGTGAATATGACGACAATGGCCATCATGGTGCGGTATGCGATGACCAGCGTCGAACTCTAATTTACGGGTGATTTCAATTTTCTTATTCATGATCGCGCTTGCCTAGCGAATACCTAATAACTTGTGTGTTTGAGTGCTTAAACGCCATAAAGGGCGTGACTGACAGATTTTAATGGCTAATTCAGTATTGGCTTCTTTATTTGGACCATCCAGAGCCTGTAAAAAATGATGCTTAAAAGACATCTTTTCAAAACGAGCCAATAATTGAGGCAGCTGCCCTGCATGTCCAGCTTGAGGGATGACCAATTTAAGTTCATCGCCTTGCACCTGAACCAAGTCTGCATCATGCTTAGGGCTCACACAAACCCAATCAATGCCGGCAGGTACTCTGATCGTGCCATTGGTTTCAATGGCAATCTTAAAGCCTTGAGCATGAAGAGCTTGGATTAAAACATCATCTAATTGGAGCAATGGCTCGCCACCTGTGAAAACAACATACTTATGATGCGGGTCACCCAAACCCCACATTTGATCAATGGCTTTGGCTAAGAGCTCTGCAGATTCAAACTTACCTCCACCTTCACCATCCGTGCCAACAAAATCGGTATCGCAAAATTGGCAAACAGCCGAAGTGCGATCTTCTTCACGACCAGACCAGAGATTACATCCGCTAAAACGACAAAACACTGCCGCACGACCAGCGTGAGCACCTTCGCCCTGAAGCGTCAAAAAGATCTCTTTAACACTGTAAGTCATTCAATCCTAAAGGTTTTGCAATATTGCATATTGTAAAGAATATCTGGGGGTCAGAGTTGTAAAGCTTTGGCAATAAATTGCCTTGAAACAGTGCTCTTAGGGACAGGCTCTTGCAAATCAAACCAGCTTCTGATGTCTGCTTCAAAGCCAACACCATGCATGTAGTTATAAATGGCCTTCTTCAAGCCCTGCCCTAAGGCATCATGATCAGCACCCGTTGGATCTATGAAGCCAATATCGTTTTTCGCAAAAGTGATCTCTGGCAGCGGAATTAGCTTAATGCCATAGGCCTCAGGATTTTTACCAACCGGTGAATGTACCGTGCAGGTGAATCGATGGAAGAAGCCGCTCTGGATGCAGCCGTTCTCAAATAGCTGACGCACATACTCCAATGAATCAACTGTTTCTTGAACAGTTTGAGTTGGAAAGCCATGCATCAAATAGGCATGAACCAAGATGCCAACATCAGAGAAGCTCTTGGTGACCCTTGCCACCTGTTCAACAGTCACACCTTTTTCCATCAAAGCCAATAAGCGATCAGAGGCAACTTCCAAGCCACCTGACATCGCTATACAGCCACTTTCAGCTAATAACTCAGCCAGCTCTGGCGTAAAGGTTTTTTCAAAACGAATATTGCCCCACCAAGAAATCACCACCTTGCGTCGAATCAACTCTTCCGCCAAAGCTTTTAGTATCTTTGGTGGTGCCGCCTCATCCACAAAATGAAAACCTGTTTGCCCTGTTTCAGCCACAATTTGTTCAATGCGATCTACCAGCAATGATGCTGATGCAGTTTCATAGCGAGAGATGTAATCAAGACTGACATCACAAAAGCTGCATTTTTTCCAATAGCAACCATGGGCTACTGTTAATTTATTCCAACGGCCATCACTCCATAAACGATGCATTGGATTGAGCATGTCCAAGAGTGATAAATAAGACCCTAAAGGCAAGCCATCCCAAGTGGCTGTACCAACCTCTTCAAAAGGCACATCAGGTTCGGCCCACTGAATGTATTGAACCTGCCCGCTCTCATTACGGACAAAAGTTCTAACCAAACGATTGATGCCACGTTTGCCATTCAAGTGTTCAATCAAGGCTAATAAAGGACGTTCGCCAGAATCTAAGGTGATGAAATCAACATAATCAAAGACTCTTGCTTCTGTTAACTCTCGCAATTCCGTGTTGACATAGCCACCACCCAAAGCGATTTTGATCGATGGATATTTTTCTTTGATCACTTGAGCAATTCTCAAGGCTGCATAAACCGATCCCGGGAAAGGCACAGAAAGCAACACCAGATTCGGCGCGTGCTTTTCAATTTGCTCGGTGGTCAAAGATCTCAAATGCTCATCCATCAAGGTTGGCTTTGCTTGCAAAGCATTGGCTAATGGGTCAAAACTTGGCTGACTACCAGCTAATGATTCAGCGTACCGGACAAACTCAAAGCGATCATCGACGGCATCACGCAAGACATCTGATAAATCATTCAAATAAAGCGTGGCCAAATGTCTTGCTCTATCTTCAGCACCTAAGGCACCGAATGCCCAAGAAAGAGAATCGCCTGAACCATCATCGTCATAAGAATCCAAAGCTTGAAATCTTGGGCCTTCTGGTAAAAATGAACGACTGTTGATGCGATGACTCAAAGTACTATCACCACCCTGCAAATATTTGATGGTGGGTTCAATGCTGCTTTGATAATTTTCGAAATAATCTAGGAAAAAATTAATCGTTGCACTGCGATTTTCTTCAGGAATAGACAGAGCTGCTTCATGAACCTCTGCCAAGCCATGTTTGGAGAAAAAGCTGAGTACCAAAGACAGTGCTAAATCATCCTGTCTTGCATCGATACCGTGAGAACGTAAAAAACCAGTGATATAGGCCGTAGAAGGATACGGCGTATTTAATTGCGTCATGGGTGGAATGAGACTGAGAACCCTCATGCCAAAATCAGGGAAATGATTCCCTGTTATTCCCACTCGATTGTTGCTGGTGGCTTGCCGCTGATGTCGTACACCACGCGATTGATACCGCGCACTTCATTGATGATTCGATTGGACACGCGTCCCAATAAGTCATGCGGCAAATGCGCCCAATGAGCAGTCATGAAGTCTTGAGTTTGAACAGCACGCAATGCCACAACATACTCATACGTTCTACCATCACCCATCACGCCCACTGACTTTACTGGCAAGAACACTGCAAACGCTTGGCTGGTTAAGTCATACCAAGACTTGCCGCTGTTTTCATCAATGGTTGAGCGCAGCTCTTCAATAAAAATTGCATCGGCTCTACGCAATAAATCGGCAAAGTCTTTTTTAACTTCGCCCAAAATACGCACGCCCAAACCAGGACCTGGGAAAGGATGGCGATAGACCATCTCTGGAGGTAGGCCTAATGCAACGCCCAAAGCACGAACCTCATCTTTGAACAGTTCACGCAAAGGTTCTAGCAATGAAAGCTTCATGTCATCAGGTAAGCCACCCACGTTGTGGTGACTCTTGATGGTATGAGCGCCCTTCTTACCTTTGCCCGCTGACTCAATCACATCAGGATAAATGGTGCCTTGAGCCAACCATTTTGCATTCTTGATCTTGCCTGATTCAACTTGGAAAACTTCAACAAATTCTTTACCGATGATTTTGCGCTTGGCTTCGGGATCAGAAACACCGGCTAACTTGCCCATGAACTGAGCAGTCGCATCCACATGGATCACCTTCACGCCCAAATTCTTAGCAAACATGTCCATGACCATCTTGCCTTCGTTCAAACGAAGCAAACCATGATCAACGAATACACACGTCAGCTGTTGCCCAATCGCACGATGAATCAGAGCGGCAGCAACACTTGAATCAACACCACCAGATAAACCTAGAATCACTTCATCACTACCAACCTGTTTGCGAATACTTTCAACAGCTTCAGCGATGTAATCACCCATCACCCAATCGGTACCGCAGGCACAAATCTGATGCACAAAGCGCTCAATGATCGCTGTGCCTAAAATAGTGTGGGTTACTTCTGGGTGGAATTGAACAGCATAAAAGCGACGGTCTTCATCAGCCATGCCAGCAATAGGACATGAGTCTGTAGATGCCATTAACTTAAAGCCTGCTGGTAACTCAGTCACAGAATCACCATGACTCATCCACACCTTCAACATGCCATGACCTTCTGGTGTTGTGAAGTCCTGAATGTTTTCTAATAATTTTGTGTGGCCACGGGCACGCACTTCAGCGTAACCAAATTCACGAGATTTACCTAGGGACTCTGCTGAGGCAACTTTGCCACCCAACTGAGCCGCCATGGTTTGCATGCCATAACAAATACCCAAGACTGGTACGCCAAGATTGAAGACAATTTCTGGGGCACGAGGTGTATCACCTTCTGTCACAGAACTTGGGCCACCAGACAAAATAATGCCTTTGCAACCTTGTTCTTTGACGAACTTTTCAATGAAGCTTGGATCTACATCGTACGGATGGATTTCAGAATAAACGCGTGAATCACGCACTCGTCTTGCAATCAATTGGGTCACTTGGGACCCAAAGTCCAAAATTAAAATCTTGTCGTGCACAGTAATCCTAAGTGGCTAATTAGTCGATATGGTAGTTAGGTGCTTCTTTGGTGATTTGCACGTCATGAACGTGAGACTCACGCATACCGGCTGAAGTGATCTCAACGAATCCTGCTTTTTCATGCAATTCAGCAATCGTCTTGCAACCACAGTAACCCATCGAAGAACGAATACCACCGGTTAACTGATGAACAATCGCTAACACGCTACCTTTATAAGGAACGCGCCCTTCAATGCCTTCAGGAACGAGTTTATCTACGTTGGCACTGTTGTCTTCTTGGAAGTAACGATCTGCTGCACCATCTTTCATAGCGCCTACAGAACCCATGCCACGATAGCTCTTGTATGAGCGACCTTGGTACAAGAAAACCTCGCCTGGCGCTTCTTCAGTACCAGCAAACATACCACCCATCATCACGCAATGAGCACCTGCAGCCAAAGCTTTAGAAATATCACCTGAGTAACGGATACCACCATCAGCAATCAATGGAACTCCGGTGCCCTTTAAGGCTTCTGAAACATTCACAACCGCAGTGATCTGAGGCACACCCACGCCCGCAACAATACGAGTCGTACAAATTGAGCCAGGGCCAATACCGACCTTGACACCATCAGCACCGTGAGCCACCAATGCTTTAGCAGCTTCACCAGTGGCAATATTGCCGCCAATCACTTGGATCTGAGGATAGTTCTTTTTAACCCATTTAACGCGATCTAAAACGCCTTGACTGTGGCCGTGAGCAGTATCAACCACGATCACGTCGACTCCAGCCTTAGCCAAGAGCTCAATGCGCTCATCATTGTCTGGGCCTACACCGACAGCGGCACCAGCAATCAATTGACCACGACCATCTTTACTCGCCAATGGATGTTCTTTGGCTTTTAGAATATCTTTGACAGTGACCAAACCGCGCAATTCAAAATTGTCGTCAACAACCAAAACTCGCTCTAAACGATGTTTGTTCATCAAACGCTTGGCTTCCTCTGGAGGAGAACCTTCTTTGATGGTGACCAAACGATCTTTCGGTGTCATTTTTTCGCTGACTTTGGCGTCTAAATCTTCTTCGAAGCGCAAGTCACGGTTGGTGATGATGCCAACAACTTTCTTGCCCTGTAAAACCGGGAAGCCTGAAAAACCGTGTTCTTTTGACAGATGAATCACATCACGAACAGTCATCTCTGGTGAAATGGTGATCGGATCTCTTAAAACACCTGATTCGTAACGCTTGACCTTGGCAACTTCACGAGCTTGCTCAGCAGGCGTTAAGTTCTTATGAATGATGCCAACACCACCCTCTTGGGCCATCACAATGGCTAAACGGCCTTCTGTGACAGTGTCCATGGCAGCTGATACCAAAGGAATGTTGATCGAAATATCGCGTGTCAGTTGAGTACCCAACTGAGTATCACGTGGAAGAACCGCTGAATAAGCGGGAACGAGAAGCACGTCGTCAAATGTGAGTGCTTTTTGGATGAGCCTCATGCAAAACCCCTATGCGCAAAAGCGAATTATAGAGGTTTTATGATTATTTGCTCAAAAAACGCCCTTTTCGGTCTGCGGCTTTGGCCTGCAATTTGGCATCTTGATTCTGATGAGCCTTTTTACGCCTTGCTGCCATTGGGTCAATCAACAGCGGGCTGTATAGCTCCAAGCGATCCCCCTCGTAAATAGGACTATCCCAATCCTTGCGTTTACCAAAGACCCCAAAACACCCTTTTCTGGCAATTTCAGGGTCTTTTGGCGAGGATGCGATCTTCAGCTGAATCAGGGCCTGTCCAACAGTCACTGGCTGATCAGGGGAAAAAGTCACCTGAACCTCTTTCAAAACAGGCTCACCTGAGCGACTATCACACAACAATAAGCCCAAAATTGGCATCAAGCAGCCCCATATACTTGGTCAGCACGCTTCACAAAGCCGTCGACAAAAGTGCCAGCAATGATGCCAAAAACAGGCCCAATGATCTTTTCGAGCAAGAGACTCTCAAACTCATAATGTAGTTGGAACTCAATCTTGCAAGCATTCTCTTTTAGAGGGGTAAAGCGCCAATTGCCATGAAACTTCTTAAAAGGGCCATCCACGAAGCTCATATCGATTGAATTTGGTCTGACATTGGTATTTCTGGTGTGAAAGAACTGATCCAAACCTTTAAATTTGATGTGTATTTTTGCATCCAGAATTTCTTCTGTTTGCTCATAGATCTCAACTCCACCGCACCACGGAAGAAACTCTTGATACTTGGCCACATCAATCACCAAGTTATACATTCTCTCTGCCGAGTGCCCAATGAGTACTGTCTTAAATACGTCTGCCATAATCTCGTATTCTAACGATATAAATATATGAGCATCATAGACAACAAAAAAGCTTTCTTCGATTATTTTATTGAAGAACGATTTGAGGCAGGCATGGTCTTACAAGGATGGGAAGTAAAAGCCATCCGGGAAGGTCGCGCCCAAATCAAAGAGGCTTATGTTGTGATTCGCAATGCTGAGATCTATTTGATTGGCTGCCACATCAGCCCTTTGATTTCCGCTTCGACTCATGTTTTAGCTGATCCAGGTAGAACTCGCAAGCTTTTGCTCAATGCCATTGAAATCAAAAAACTCATCGGTAAAGTTGAACAAAAAGGTTATACCTTGGTACCAATCAACCTTCACTTCTCAAAAGGTCGAGTGAAATGTGAAATTGGTCTAGGCCGAGGCAAAAAACAACACGACAAACGTGACGCATCAAAAGATCGAGACTGGCAAATAGAAAAAGCCCGAATCATGCGTTCGGGCTCTAAGATTGCGGACTGATCACAGTCCGCTTTTTCTTTGGTCTAAATTAAGTCAAAAACTGACTCAATCATTTCTTAGCAAGCAAAGTCCAAGTATCAACAACGCTGTCAGGGTTCAATGAAATTGAAGTGATGCCCTTGTTCATCAACCACTGTGCAAAGTCTGGATGATCTGAAGGACCTTGACCGCAGATACCAATGTACTTGCCCTTGGCACGACAGGTTTCAATGGCTCTGGCAACCAAGAACTCAACTGCTGGATCTCGCTCATCAAAATCAATTGCCAAAAGCTCCATGCCTGAGTCACGATCTAAGCCGAGGGTCAATTGAGTCAAGTCGTTTGAACCAATTGAGAAGCCATCAAAATGTTCCAAGAATTCTTCGGCCAAAATTGCATTGGATGGAATCTCACACATCATGATGACGCGCAAACCATTCTCGCCACGCTTCAAACCATGTTGACCTAAAAGACCAATCACCTTCTCAGCTTGCTTCACGGTTCTCACAAATGGGATCATGATTTCAACGTTGGTCAAACCCATGTCATTACGAACACGCTTCATGGCTTCACATTCCATCGCAAACGCTTCAGCGAAATCTTCTGAGATGTAGCGAGACGCACCACGGAAACCAAGCATTGGATTTTCTTCATCCGGCTCGTAACGTGATCCACCAATCAACTTCTTATACTCGTTTGACTTGAAGTCAGACATGCGAACAATCACTGGCTTTGGATAGAAAGCAGCAGCAATTGTTGCAATACCTTCAGCTAACTTATCAACATAGAATGCTTTAGGGCTTGCATGACCGCGAGCAACGCTCTCAACAGCTTTCTTCAAATCCAAATCAATGTTCGGGTACTCCAAAATGGCTTTTGGATGAACACCAATGTTGTTATTGATGATGAACTCTAAACGAGCCAAACCGACACCGCCGTTAGGAATCTGGCAGAAATCAAATGCCAATTGTGGATTGCCCACGTTCATCATGATTTTGACTGGAATCTCAGGCAAAGCACCACGGCTCACTTCAGTCACTTCGGTTTCAATCGGACCGTCATAAATACGGCCCTCATCACCTTCGGCACATGACACTGTGACCACCGCACCATCTTTTAGAACCATGGTGGCATCTGCGCAACCAACCACAGCAGGAACACCTAACTCACGAGCAATGATCGCGGCGTGACAAGTGCGACCGCCACGATTTGTCACAATCGCAGCAGCTCTCTTCATCACAGGCTCCCAGTTAGGGTCTGTCATATCGGCAACCAATACATCACCTGGTTGAACGCGATCCATTTCACTGGCGTCTTTCACAACGCGAACCGTGCCTGTACCAATCTTCTGACCAATCGCACGACCAGTGGTTAAAACTGTGGAGTGACCTTTGAGCTTGTAACGCATTTCAACTTTGCCTTGAGCCTGGCTCTTCACCGTCTCAGGACGTGCTTGCAAGATATAGATCTTGCCGTCAATACCATCCTTGCCCCACTCAATATCCATTGGGCGCTCATAGTGCTTCTCAATGATCATGGCGTATTTGGCCAACTCAGCCACATCATCATCCGTGATGGAATAACGATTGCGCTGCTCAAGAGGGACATCGACTGTTTTCACACGACCAGGTTCGCCTGGAGCTGTGAATTGCATCTGAATTAATTTAGAACCCAAACTGCGGCGAATGATGGCGTACTTGCCAGCAGCCAAGGTGGGCTTGAACACATAAAACTCATCAGGGTTCACTGCGCCCTGCACCACTGTTTCACCCAAACCGTAACTAGATGTGATGAACACAGCGTCTTGGAAGCCAGACTCGGTATCCAAAGTGAACATCACTCCAGACGACGCCTTGTCAGAACGAACCATGCGCTGAATACCGGCTGACAAAGCTACTTCAGCGTGAGCAAAACCCTTGTGAACACGATAAGAAATTGCTCGATCGTTGTATAAAGATGCAAATACTTCACGGATGCGATGTAAAACGTCTTCGATACCAACAACGTTTAAAAATGACTCTTGTTGTCCAGCAAATGAAGCGTCTGGCAAATCTTCAGCAGTTGCTGAAGAACGAACCGCAAAAGAACCTTTGCCATCAGCATCCAAAGTTTTGAACGCTTGACGGATTTCTTGTTCTAGACGATCTTGGAACGGAGCCTCTTCAACCCATGAACGAATCTCTGCGCCAGCGACTGCCAAGGCCTTCACATCATCCACATTCAACTTATCTAAACGATCATTGATACGCTCTGTTAGTTTGTTGTGGACAAGAAAATCTCTGAATGCCAAAGCGGTCGTCGCAAAACCTGTTGGTACTCTAACGCCAGAAGCATTGAGCTGAGAAATCATCTCGCCTAATGAAGCATTCTTACCGCCGACTGACTCAACGTCAGACATGCGCAGTTCCTCAAAGGGTAAAACGTATGCATTTGCATGGTTTGGATTGGACATAACAACTCTCTAAGTAATGGGAAACCGGTCGTGCAAGCGGCTGATGGCAAAGGCCAAAACTGCCGCAAGTTCAATGGTTCTATTGTATCCTTTGCACATTACTTTCATCAAAAAATTATGAGCTCAAAACCACGCATTGTTTTCATCGTTTCTGACGGCACTGGCATCACTGCCGAGACATTTAGCCAATCAATTTTGGCGCAGTTTGAGTTACCTTTTAGACAAGTCAGAATGCCTTTTATCAACACCGTTGATAAAGCACATCAGGCTGTTCGAGAAATCAATGATTACGCCAAGTCTTCTGGTCTTGAACCAATCGTATTTACAACATTGGTTGACTCAGAAGTCAATGCGATTGTCTCTGAAGCCAATTGTGTGATGATGGACATGTTCCAAACTTTTATTGTGCCGCTCGAACAAGCGCTTGGGGTTAAATCGACCCATGCGATTGGGCGCTTTCACAATAACGCCGATACTGAATCTTATAAAAACAGAATTGAAGCCATTAATTTTTCTCTGGCGCATGACGATGGTCAATCCAATCAGAATTTGGCTGATGCCGATGTTATTTTGGTTGGAGTGTCTCGCAGTGGAAAAACGCCGACCAGCCTCTATTTGGCAATGCAATACGGGCTTAAATCAGCCAACTATCCATTGATACCAGATGATTTCGAAAGAAATCAGATGCCACCTGATTTAATGCCGTTCCGCAAAAAATTATTTGGCCTAACGATTGATCCGATGCGCCTATCTGAAATCAGAAATGAGCGAAGACCAGGAAGTAATTACGCCAAGATAGAAAACTGTCGTTATGAAGTTAGCTCTGCTGAAGCCATGATGCGCAAACTAGCAATTCCCTGGCTGTCTACCACCAATAAATCAATCGAAGAAATTGCCACGACTATCTTGCAAGAAATTAATCCAGATCGAAGTAATTACTAAAATTTATTTCTTAGTCACTTAACAATCATCGATCTTTATTTAAGTTCTCGGCGAACTCTGCGCATTTCAAATAAACAAACAGCCGCTGCTGCACCAACATTCAGAGATTCAATGCAAGGGTCCTGAGGAATCAACACTGATCTTGAAATGGCCAAGAGTTCTGGGTCAACCCCAGCACCCTCATTACCAAAGACCCACGCGTGGGGGTCGAGTAATTCATCCCCTAAATCGTAAAGATCTTGATCCGATATCAAACTTGTTGCTATCAAAGGTAATTTAATCTTTTCGCGGACCATATTCAAAGACCAGGCTTCGAAAATTTTTAAATGACGATGAGCGCCCATCGCAGCTCTTAAAACTTTTGGTGACCAAGCTTGTGCAGTCCCTTTTAAACAGACCACATAACTTAAGCCCGCCGCAGCTGCTGTTCTCATCATAGAACCAACATTGCCTGCGTCTTGAACGCCATCCAAAATCAAAACATCCTGGCTTTGCTTCACAGGAAAGTCATGTTTCGGAATTCTGACGCATGCCATGATCGGCGGGCCATTTTCTAAATCAGAAATCTTCTTCCATAAAGCATCGTCCAGGATATAAAGATCAGTGTTGGGTACAACAGCCAATTGCATGTCAATCACAGCAGCAATTTCTGCTTGCTGAAGACCTGCCTCGGTTGTGAATAACTCCACTAAATCCTCAGATCCCAACCAAGCTTGCGCTAAATGCACCCCCTCCAATACGGCCAGATTAAGTTCTTGTCTAGTTTTATTGGCTTTAGCGCCCCCCTCAAGCAAGACCTTCAGTCTTTTGATTAATGGGTTATCGACAGAGCTTAAATGTTTTGGATCTCTCATAGGAGCTTAGTTTCCCCTAAGTTGCCTTTGGTTTCAATCACCAATCTGACCGGACCAAATGTTTTACGATGCTGAGGGCATGGTCCATGAAGCTTTAAAGACTCAAGATGAACAGGTGTTGGATACCCCATGTGCTGATTAAAGCCATATACAGGATAAGCCTCATGCAACGCTTGCATGTCTCGATCTCTGGTGACCTTGGCCAAAATCGATGCTGCTGAAATAGCCGCCACCTTGCTATCACCTTTAACAATCGCTTCCATAGAAATATTCACTTTTGGGCAGCGGTTGCCATCAATCAATGCCCTATCTGGTAAACGCCCCAATGTTTTTTCTAGGCCTTCAATGGCGCGCTTCATGGCCAGCATCGTGGCTTGCAAAATATTGATTGAATCAATTTCTATAGCACTTGCTTCTGCGATGCACCAGGCTTTTGAATCTCTGATGATGATGTCATACAACTCATCTCGAACTTTGGCTGTGAGCTTTTTTGAATCTTTTAATCCAGCGATTGGTTTGCTAGGATCAAGCACCACTGCTGCAGCAACCACAGAGCCAGCCAAAGGTCCGCGGCCTGCTTCATCCACCCCACACGTCCACTCATAGAGCGGGTTGGGTGCATTCCAATCAGACATTGATGACTTCCGCTATGACCTTGGCTACCAAAGCCCCCGTTGGCATGAGCAAGGATTGATGCATTTCAGTAAAACGCTCTTTTAAAAGCGCCACTTCATTTGGTTTATCTAACCAATTCAATGTAGCTGCAGCCAAGGCTTGTGGTGTGGCTTCCTCTTGTAACAACTCAGGAACAATGAACTCTTGTGCCAAGATATTTGGCAATCCTACATAAGGTAAATAAGCCTGACGCTTCATGATCCATGCGGTGATAGCTGGAACCTTATAAGAAATCACCATGGGTTTCTTCCAAAGAGCTGCCTCTAGTGTTGCAGTACCACTGGCTATTAAAACAACATCAGCAGCTTCTAATGCCAAACTGGCTTGGCCATCCAATAAATGCAGAGTGATATTTGGGTGTTGTTGCAATAACTTATCAGCCATGGCCTGAATGGCCGGCTTTAAGGCAGGAGTTGTAATTGGAACAACAAACTCAATTCCCTGCTTGTATTGATTGAACATCTGCGCAATGGCGTCAAAGAATCCAGGGCCAATCAAATTGATTTCGGATTGACGACTGCCTGGTAAGACTGCCACCAAAGCATTGCCTGTCTGAATATTTAATTTTTCTTTAGCGCCTGCTGAATCAGGCACCATCGGAATGCTCGAAGCCAATGGATGACCTACATAAGTTGCATTGATGCCAGCCTTTTCATAAATGGCTTTTTCAAATGGAAAGATGCACAGCATGTGGTCTACAGACTCTTTGATGCCCTTGATGCGCCCACCACGCCAAGCCCAAATAGATGGGCTGATGAAATGAATCGTTGGAATGCCTGCGGCCTTGAGCTTCTTTTCCACACCCAAATTAAAGTCTGGTGCATCAATGCCCAAAAATGCTTTGGGCGGATGCAAGCTTAACTCCTTGATCAAAGCGTTTCTGACTGAAAGAATGGCGGGCAATTGCTTGATGGCTTCAACGTAGCCACGTACAGCCAAAGTCTCCATCGGCCATAGGGCTTCAAAACCAGTTGCCACCATTTTTGGTCCGCCAATGCCACGAGTCTTAAGCCCTGCTAAATCTGAAGATTCTTGAATTGCTTGCAGAACACTTGCAGCAAGCATATCCCCTGATGGCTCTCCAGCCACACATGCAAGATATGCGTCTTCTATCAAATGATTAGCGGGCAATGCCGCGCTGTGAAGCGGCGATAAAGTCATGGAATATTCTTAGTTTCTCTGCCGTCTCAGCTTCTGTTGATTGTTTTTCTGCCGCCAAGTCTGCAATGGCTTTTTTAGCCTCTTCAAAACTCAGGTTTTGCTTGTATAACAATTTATAAGCTTGTCTTAAGGCAGTGATCGACTCCGGACTAAAACCACGGCGTTTCAAACCTTCAGCATTTAAACCATGAGGTTCAGCAACAGCACCAGACGCAATCACGTATGGTGGTAAATCTTGTACTAACTTAGAGGCCCCACCAATCATTGAGTGCTCACCAATGCGAACGAACTGATGAACACCACACATACCACCTAAGATAGCCCAATCATCCACATGAACGTGACCAGCAATTTGTGCATTATTTGAGAAGATCGTATTATTTCCAACCACGCAATCATGTGCAATATGAACATAAGCCATGATCCAATTGTCATTACCAATTTTGGTGATACCTTGATCTTGAATAGTGCCAGTGTGCAATGTTGTGAATTCACGAATCAAATTACGATCGCCAATCACTAACTTGGTTGGTTCACCGCGGTATTTCATATCCTGAGGTGCACCACCCACAGATGCAAAGTGTCCGATTCTGTTTTCAATACCAATGCTTGTATGCCCCTCAACAACTGTGTGAGCACCAATTTGTGTTTTGCGCCCAATGGTGACATTCGGACCAATCACGGCATAAGGGCCAATCTCAACATCCTCAGCAATTTCTGCTTTTGGATCGATGATTGCGCTAGGGTGAATCAAAGCCATCTTAGGCTTCCTTTTTACGAATGGTGCACATCAAATCAGCTTCAGTCACCACTACATCATTGACGGTGGCAAATGTTTTAAATTTCCAAATACCGCCTTTGAATCTTTCAATCGATGCATTCAAAATCAATTGATCACCTGGTGTCACTGGTCTCTTAAAGCGGGCATTATCAATGCCAACAAAGAAATAAACTGAGTCATCCACTGAATCTTGACCAAATGTGAGTAAGGCTGCCGTTTGAGCCAAAGCTTCAAGAATCAAAACACCTGGCATTACTGGAAATTCTGGGAAGTGGCCCGTGAAATGAGGTTCGTTCATGGTGACGTTTTTTAATGCTTTGACACGCTGACCAGCCTCTAACTCAAGCACACGATCAACCAATAAAAATGGGTAGCGATGCGGAAGCATCTTCAAGATTTGGTTGATATCAAAATTAACTAGCTCGCTCATGAATGGCCTTTTCTCTTTTTACGTTTATTTCTTGTCTGCAGTGATATTTTGAATTTGCTTTTCTAAATCTTTGATCTTTTGACGCATTTTATCTAAGCCGCGCAAAATAGCAGCATTCTTTTCCCAATCAGCGTGAGGCAGCATCGGGAAAATACTGGTGAAGTGCTGGCCCGGCTCATCAATCGAACGAATGATGGTAGTGCCACCAGATATGGTGCTTCGGTCAGCGATGTTCAAATGCCCCGCAATACTGCTGGACCCACCAATCATGCACATTTTGCCAATGGTCACGCTGCCAGCCACGGCTGTATTGCCTGCAATCACTGATAAAGCGCCCACATGCACGTTATGCGCAATTTGCACCAAATTATCAATCTTGCAACCATCATCAATACGAGTGTCTGCCAATGCCCCACGATCAACGGATGTATTTGATCCAATTTCTACATCATGACCAATGACCACTCGACCCGTTTGAGGCACTTTGACCCACTCACCGGCCGCAAGATCAGGAGCAAAACCAAAGCCATCTGAACCAATCACTGTGCCACTGTGGATGATATTTCGATCACCCAATTGACAATCTTGGTAAATTGAAACGTTGGAATAAATCAAGGCATCTGTGCCGATAGTGACATTGGGCCCAACATGAACTTGTGAAACCAGAACCGATCTCTCACCAACCTTAGCACCCTTGGCCACATGGCAAAGCGGTCCAATGTGAGCAGAAGGCGCAACTGTTGCACCAGCCTCAATCACTGCACTTGGATGAATACCAGGTAAATATGTTGGAGCAGTTAATTTTGCAAACTCTTGAGCAATCCTTGCAAATAATGCGTATGGATTTTTTGTGATCAAGTAAGTGCGATTTTTATCTGCTGAGTGCTCTTGCAAGAACTCATGATCAGCTTCAGAAACAATCAAACCAGCGGCTTGACTATTAAGGGCATCGTTGCGATACAGAGGGTTTGCAAGAAAAGCCAGTTGAGACTGATTGGCTTGTGTCAGAGGCGCCAAGCTCGAGACGAGCTGATCTCCCTTGCCCGCTAAGCGAGCCGAATAGCGTTCGGCTAACTCAGCAATCGATGGCATATGAAGCTCTTAATAATTAACGTAAGTTATTGAGTGCTTTGATGACGTCTTCTGTGACATCAATCTTAGGATTAACGTAAGCAGCCTCTTGAACAATCAAATCCAACTTGCGTTGTTCTGCAACAGTCTTAAGAGCCTGATTGGCTTTTTGAGCAATTTTTGAACGCTCTTCAAAACTTCTTTGATTCACATCTTCTGTGAATTCTCTTTGTTTACGTTGCAATTCGCGGTCAGCATCAGCCAATTCACGTTGACGACGCACACGATCCGTATCAGACATCACAGCAGCATCTTTATCTAAACGCTCTGCGGCTGTTTTAATTTTTTGAGCATCGTCACGCAAATCTTTTTCACGCTTAGCAAACTCGCTTTGCAATTTAGTTTGGCTGGCTTTAGCCATATTGGAATCTTTAAAAATTCGCTCAGAATTAACAACGCCAATACGACCGCTGAAATCCTTTTCATCGGCAGCGATTGCTGAGGCAGAAAATAAACTCAACGCCAAACCTGAAATCACAGTTGATTGAACGAACTTTTTAGCAAAACGATTCATAAATACATCCTTCAAGTATTAAAACGCGGTACCAATTTGGAATTGGAAACGCTGCAAACGATCTTCTGGTTTCTTGCTCAATGGGAAACCATAACTGAATTTTAACGGTCCCAATGGTGAGATCCAAGACAAACCAAAACCATACGATGTTCTCAAGCCAGAGAAGTCTGGTGTATCCGCATAAACGTTACCAGCATCAAAGAAGCTGAATAAGCGCAAGGTTTTATCCACACCTGATCCAGGAATTGGGAAAGTATATTCGATATTACCCACTAATTTAGACGCTCCACCAATCGGTGTCACAGTGCCATTAGAGTTGGTATTTGTAGGGCCTAGAGAACCTGGCTCATAACCCCTCACAGAACCAATACCGCCCACGAAGTAATTCTTGGTTACTGGGAATGGTTTATTACTGTAGGTGTCGCCATAACCAATCTCGCCGTTAAAGGACAGGATATTGCCCTTGAACAATGGCCAGAAATACTGGTGCTGGTAGTAAGCTCTGTAGTACTGTAAATCAGCTACAGGTGTGCCCCACTCAAAATTCGTTTGTTGGTATGTGCCGCGAGATGGAATCAGTGCACTGTCCCTTGCATCTCTTGACCAACCAATGGTGAACGGCACGTTCATATTGCTCTTACCATAAGCAGCAACATAATTTTGGTAGCTCGTTGGTGTGTTAATCGATGTTTCCATGTTCAACTGCTCAATACCCAAGCCGAAGAACACGCGATCAACCTCAGAATACGGCACACCTAACTTAAAGCTACCACCTGTTGAAACAATCTTGTACTCGGTATCACCTGTGTAATACAAAGGACGTGAGGTTCTGGTGTACAACTCAGTGAAACGGCTGATGCCATCTTCAGTGAAATATGGGTCGTAGTTTGAAATAGCCAAAGTTCGGTTGGTTTTACCTGTGTTGATATTCAAACCAATGCTTGTTCCTGTACCAAAAGCATTTTCTTGTGAAATACCTGCGGTCAAAATCAACTTATCAGTTGATGAGAAACCTGCACCTAGGCTCAATGAACCTGTTGGTTTTTCTGCTACTTTGATACCAACGTCTACTTGATCAGACGTACCTGGAATATCTTCAGTATTCACTTCGACGTCTGTGAAATAACCAAGGCGATTGATACGGTCTTTTGAAAGCTTGAGCTTTTCACTGTCAAACCATGAGCTCTCTAGCTGGCGCATCTCACGACGAATCACTTCATCACGCGTTTTGTTATTGCCTGAAATATTGATCTTGCGAACATAAGTGCGCTTACCTGGATCAACGATCAAAGCAAGATCAACAACCTGCTTGTCTTTTTGCAAATTAGGTTGTGGGTTGATTGCAGCAAAGGCATAACCATAGGCACCCAACTTATCAGCAATGGCTTTTGTGCTCTCAGTCAACTTGGCTGATGAGAACACATCGCCCACTTTTAAGTTAACCAGCTTGGTCAACTCTTCATCTTTGCCCAACAACTCACCAGCTAACTTCACTGAGGCAACTTTGTATTGTTGACCTTCTCTGATGTTGATGTTGAGGTAAATACCTTTTTTATCTGGCGTGATTGAAACTTGTGTCGACTCAATCACAAACTCTAAGTAACCACGGTTCAAATAGAAAGAACGAATTGCTTCCAAGTCGGCCGTTAACTTTTGTTTCGAATACAAATCATTCTTGGTGTACCAAGACAACCAATTAGGTGTTGATAACTGCATTTCTTCACGAAGGTCTTTTTCCTTGAATGCAGAATTGCCCACAATATTGATCTGAAGAATCTTTGATACTTGACCCTCATCAACGTTGAACAGGATGGCTACTCTATTTCGCTCAACAGGTGTCACAGTGGTAATCACTTCTGCAGCGTAGTAACCGCGAGAAATATATTGACGCTTGAGTTCTTGCTCAGCTTTATCGATCAATGCTTTGTCGTAGTAACGAGCTTCTGCAACACCAACGGCTTTAAGAGACTTCTTCAGAGCATCCTTATCAAACTCTTTAATGCCTGTGAACTCTAGCTGTGAAACTGCTGGTCGCTCTTCAACTCGGACAACCAATACTTGGCCATCAGACTCGACTTTCACATCTTTAAAAAATCCAGTGTTATAAAGTGCGCGGATCGCATCAGCGCCCTTGTCATCAGTGAAAGTTTCGCCAACTCTCACCGGCAAATAACTAAAAACCGTGCCTGGTTCGACGCGTTGCAAACCTTCAACGCGAATATCTTTCACCACAAATGGATCAGCAGCCATCAAAGGGGCTGAAAGCAAACTAACTGCGATTGCAGCCAAAGGGGTCTTAATAAATTTATTATGTATTTTCAACGTAAAAACAATCTAGAAATATCGTTAAACAAAGCCAATATAGTCAAAAACAGGAGGCTACCCATACCAACTCTTTGCAATACATTTTGAACGCCATCTGAAACCCGCTTACCAGACAACAATTCCCATCCATCATACAGTAGCTGACCACCATCTAGCATGGGTAATGGGATCAAATTCAGGATTCCTAGGCTGATACTGATCATCGCCAAAAAGCCTACATAGGACTGCCAGCCAACTTGAGCTGTTTTACCCGCCATATCAGCAATGCTCAGAGGCCCGCCAATCTGTTTGATCGACGATTCACCAGTGAATATCCCCACCAACATCCGCACAGAAATAGCGCTGATATCCCAAACCCTCTCACTTGCCACACCAATGGCCTCAAAAATGCCTAATTTGAGCTCAAAAATACCAATGGGCTCACTCACATCTGGTTTGATGCCTAATTTTGCCAATGGATCAGCATCTGGGGTCAAAATCGGCATTTTTTCTGTTTTAAAAACAACATCTTGCTCAACTCCTTGGGGAGTTTTGACCTTCACAACAAACCCCTCTGAGCTTGTCACGGCATCCATCAAGCGCCATCTCAGCTGATTCCAGCTTGCAATAGGTCTAAAAGAGTCATCCCCCTCAGATTTCCAGCCAACCACCGTGTCGCCAGCGTATATACCCGCTTCATAAGCCACACTGGCTTTGTCAGGTTCGACTAATTTAGAAGGTATTTGAGGAACGCCTGAAGCAAATAAAATCGTCAAAAAGACTATGGCGAGAATGAAATTGGCCAAAGGGCCAGCAGCCACAATGAAGGACCTTTTCCACAGTTTTTGACTTCTGAAGGACTCTTCATCCATTTTGACGTAACCACCCAAGGGCAAACTGCTCAATGCCCACTCGGTAGAATCCGGTGATTTTTGATAAGTCCAAATGGTTTTTCCAAAACCAACAGAAAATCTCAATACTTTGACACCGCACATTTTGGCAGCACTGTAATGGCCATATTCATGAAAGCTGACCAATAGACCCAATGCCACTAAAAATGCCAATAAACTCCAAATCACTGTCATGCGTTCAATCCTTTGACCATTGTTTGAGCATGCTCACGAGCAACTTTGTCAGCTTCAAATATACCCTCCAGGCTCATCGCCCCACTGACCTGCGTTTGATTTAAAACACGCTCAACCAGCTCTGGAATCTGTGTGAATCGAATCCCATGATTCAAGAAAGAATCAACTGCAACTTCATTGGCAGCATTCAAAATGGTTGGCGCCAAGCCACCAGAAGCCAGGGCTTGATAACTCAGAGACAAACAAGGGAAACGATGCAAATCAACGGGCTCAAAACTCAAGTCATGAGCCGATGTGAAATCCAATTCTTTCACTCCAGCATCAATCCTTGAAGGCCAACCCAAGCCATAAGCAATCGGCGTTTTCATATCGGGCTGTCCAAGCTGTGCAATCACAGATCCATCAATGTATCTGACCATCGAATGAACCACGCTTTGAGGATGTATCAAGACCTTGATTTGTTCCGCAGGCAATCCAAATAAATGATGAGCCTCAATCACTTCAAGACCTTTGTTCATCATCGTCGCTGAATCGACTGAAATTTTTCGTCCCATGACCCAGTTAGGATGGGCACAAGCCTGATCGGGTGTGACATTCTTCAACTGATCCAAAGAATGATTTCTGAATGGGCCACCTGAGGCGGTCAATAAAATCTCTTTAACGCCCAAGGATGCATATTTACCTCGAGAGCCTCCATTAGAAGTATTAGCATCAGGCAAACATTGATAAATCGCGTTGTGCTCACTGTCTATAGGCAGCAGCTCAGCACTACTGCTAGCAACTGCCGACATGAAAAGATCACCCGCCATCACCAAAGCTTCTTTATTGGCCAATAAAATCCGCTTACCTAATTTAGCCGCTTCAATGGTTGGTAGCAAACCTGCTGCTCCAACAATGGCTGCCATCACCGTATCAACCGAGGTCAGTGTTGACGCAGCGACCAAGGCCTCTGCGCCATGCTCAACAGTGATGTGCAGGCCCATAGTTTTCAATTGACCATTCAAACGATTTGCAGCATCTGCAGAGCCAACGACCACCATTGTTGGCTTGAATTCTTCACATTGCTTTGCGAGTAATTCGATATTTGAATGGGCTGTTAAAGATTCAACTTTGAATAATTCTGGATGGGCACGAATCACATCCAGAGTACTCACTCCAATTGATCCGGTTGAACCAAGGACGCAAATATGTCTCATGCTTAGCTCGCCATCAAAATGATCAGCCCTGCTAATGGCAAGACTGGCAAAAGAGCATCAATGCGATCTAAAAAACCACCATGACCAGGCAACAACGCACTGCTATCTTTGACTCCAGCAACACGCTTCATTTGTGACTCAAACAAGTCACCCTGAATACTCATTGCAACACACAGTGCCGTCACAAGAATCATTCCTGACCATCCCCAAGAGGATTGAATCAAAGCAAAGAAGTTGCCTTGGGTGTAAGGATGATCTGCAAATAAAGTGGCTCCCAGAATGCCGAGCACCATCACCAATAAATAACCACCCAAAGCACCTTCAATAGATTTGCCAGGGCTTAAATTCTTGGCCAGCTTGTGTTTACCAAATGCTTTACCCGCAAAATATGCGCCGATGTCAGCAGCCCAAACCAAAACAAGCACTGATAAGAACAGGGTCATACTCACTGCACGCAAATGCATCAGCGCAAACCAACAGGCCGGCAGGATGAATAAGCCAATCGCGGCCAAAGGCCAGCGCCAAGAAACAAGATTCAATTGAAGTGATTGCTTCATGATGAATGGCACCACCAGCAACCAAAAGCCCAAAGTCAACCACAAAAGAATTTTGACGGCTTCAATGTCGGCATACATTAACCAAGCAACTAAATTGAGCAAACACAAACCTGCGTATGAAAATGCCCTGCGCTGATTATTTGGGAAGAGCAATCTCCACCACTCCCATGCAGCCAAAGTGATAACGATAGCAATCAATGCGCCCAAATAAATCAGGGGTGCAAACCAGAGCACTGGTAAAAAAATACCTAAAAGTACGATTGCTGTAATGACTCTGGTTTTAAGCATGCTGTTCTATTTTTCCGCTTCAATGACTTGAGCACTGGTGCGCCCAAAACGTCGCTCACGCTCTCGATACCAAGCAAAAGATGCTTGAAGCGCCTTGGCATCAAAATCAGGCCACAGCAAATCTGTGAAGTAAAGCTCTGTATAAGCTAACTGCCAAAGTAAAAAGTTACTGATTCTTTGTTCGCCGCCCGTTCTGATGAACAAATCAGGTTCAGGTGCATACGACATGGATAAATGAGGTGTTAATAAAGCTTCAGTCACTCCCTCAGGAGTAAGGCCCGGATTTGCTTTCAAGCAAGCTGATACCGCTTGCAACATGTCCCAGCGACCACCGTAGTTAGCAGCGATGGTGAGATTAAGGCCCGTGTTGTGAGCAGTTTTTTCTTCTGCTTGCACGACTCGCTCTTGGATCTGCTCATCAAACTTGGTGAGATCACCCACCACTCTTAAGCGCACATTGTTCTTATCAAGACGAGAAACTTCTTTTTCTAATGCAGTTAAGAATAACTTCATTAAAAAACCAACTTCTTCAGCAGGTCTGCGCCAGTTTTCAGAACTAAAGGCAAAAAGAGTCAAATATTCAACACCTAGATCACCACATTCTTTGACGATCTCTCTAACAGTGTTCAGTCCTTGTGAGTGCCCTGCAACCCTTGGTAAAAAACGTTTGGTCGCCCATCGACCGTTGCCATCCATGATGATGGCTAGGTGTTTGGGAATACTCGCCACATCAGGCACAGCCAAAGTTGTGCTGATGTGTGAGGGATTGGTTTTTTTGACCATAAAGAGACTATTTAAGCTTGGCTTAAACGGTCATGATCTCTTTTTCTTTATCAGAAATGATCTTGTCAATCTCAGCAACAAAACGATCGGTCATTTTTTGAACTTCATCTTGCGAGCGACGCTCATCATCTTCTGAGATCTCTTTATCTTTCGCTAGCTTCTTCAATGATTCATTTGCATCACGTCTTAGATTGCGCACAGCAATTTTTGAATCTTCGCCTTCACCCTTGACCACTTTGGTCAATTCTTTGCGGCGCTCTTCAGTCAATGCAGGCATTGGCACACGAATGATATTGCCTTGAGTGGCAGGATTAAGCCCCAAGTCAGATTCACGAATGGCTTTTTCTACTGCGCCCATCATGTTCTTTTCCCAAGGCTGAACGGTCAAGGTTCTGGCATCCGCCAAACCTAGGTTAGCTACTTGAGCCAATGGTGTTGGATTGCCATAGTAATCAACGTTGATCTGCTCCAAGATACCTGGATGAGCACGACCAGTTCTGATTTTTTGCAAATTCGATTTCAATGACTCAATCGATTTGGTCATCTTTTGTTCTGTATTTTTTTTAATTTCATTAGCAGACATGATGTTTCCTTTTAAACGTGTACCAAAGTACCTTCACTATCACCCATCACAACGCGTTTCAGTGCGCCAGGCTTGAGGATTGAAAAAACTTTGATGGGTAATTTTCTATCGCGACACAAGGCAAATGCTGTGGCATCCATGACCTGTAGGTTTTTGATGATGGCTTCATCAAAAGTGATGGTGTCGTAACGAGTGGCTGTAGGATCTTTCTTCGGATCGCTGGTGTAAATACCATCTACCTTGGTTGCTTTCAAAACAACTTCAACACCCATTTCTGCGCCACGCAAAGCAGCGGCAGTATCAGTGGTGAAGAATGGGTTACCAGTTCCAGCAGCAAAAATCACCACCTTGCCCTCTTCCATATGACGAATGGCTTTAGGGCGAATGTAGGGCTCTACAACCTGATCCATTCTTAAAGCTGATTGAACACGGGCTTCCACACCCTTTTGGCGCAATGCATCTTGCAATGCCAACGCGTTCATCATGGTTGCCAACATGCCCATGTAGTCAGCGGTTGCGCGGTCCATACCGGCCGCACCACCAGCCACACCTCTAAAGATATTACCGCCACCAATCACGATGGCTAACTGAATACCGGTTTGCACCACCTCAGCGACATCAGCGACCATGGCATCAATGGTGCCTGGATTGATACCGTAAGAGTCATCGCCCATTAAGGCTTCACCTGATAGTTTGAGCAAAACTTTTTTATAAGCTGGCATGGTCAGTCTCTCTCTTTATTTAGCATTCATCAAGTTACAAAAGTATAAAAGGCACGAAGGTTTTAGCCCCGTGCCTTTTTGAACTACAAGAACTACTTAGGCCGTGGCTTTTGCAGCAGCTACCTGAGCAGCAACTTCAGCAGCAAAGTCATCTTGACGCTTTTCAATACCTTCACCTACAACATACATCGTAAAGCTCTTGATGGTTGTGTTAGCAGCCTTCAACATTTGCTCTACAGTTTGTTTGTCGTTTTTAACAAAAGTTTGATTCAACAAAGAAACTTCTTTCAAGTACTTCTGAACTGAGCCCTCAACCATCTTAGCGATGATTTCTGCTGGCTTGCCTGATTCAGCAGCCTTAAGTTCAGCAACACTCTTCTCTGTAGCAATCTTGTCAGCCGGCACATCTGCAGAAGACAAAGCGATCGGCTTCATCGCAGCAATGTGCATAGCAACGTCTTTGGCAGCAGTATCGTCACCAGTGTATTCAACCATCACACCAATGCGTGTACCGTGCAAGTAAGACACTAACTTGTTCTCACCTGAAAAACGTGTGAAACGACGCAATGACATGTTTTCACCGATACGACCGATCAATTCAGCGCGAACTTCTTCAACTGTCTTACCAGAGTATGGCAAAGCAGATAAAGCAGCCACATCAGCTGGATTCTTTTCAGCAACTAATTGAGCACAAGCATTGCTCAATGCCAAGAAGTCATCATTCTTAGAAACAAAGTCTGTTTCGCAGTTAACTTCTAGCAACGCGCCAGTTGTGCCGTTGATGAACGCAGTGATAACACCTTCAGCTGTAACACGTGAAGCAGCTTTACCAGCTTTGCTTCCAAGTTTTACACGCAGAATTTCTTCTGCTTTAGCCATATCACCATCAGCTTCAGTCAAAGCTTTTTTGCACTCCATCATTGGAGCATCAGTTTTGGCGCGTAGTTCGCCAACCATTGCAGCAGAAATTGCAGCCATTACTCGCCCTTTCCTTCTTCAACGAACTCGTCAGCGTCGCCTTTAACAGCTTCTAACACTTGGTTCACTGCGTTTGCTTTGCCTTCCAAAATAGCATCAGCCATCGCACGAACATACAAAGCAACCGCTTTGCTTGAGTCGTCGTTACCTGGGATGATGTAATCAACACCTTCAGGTGAGTGGTTTGTATCAACCACAGCAATCACTGGAATACCTAATTTCTTGGCTTCAGTTAAAGCAATCTTGTGGTAACCAACGTCCACCACGAAAATCGCATCAGGTGTACCAGCCATATCTTGAATACCGCCCAATGATTTCTCTAATTTCTCGATATCACGGCTGGTTGTCAAAGCTTCCTTCTTAGACAAACGCTCCCAATCGCCATTTTCGCGAGCAGCAGTCATGTCTTTAAGACGCTTGATAGAACCTTTAACAGTTTTAAAGTTAGTCAATGTACCGCCCAACCAGCGAGCATCAACGTAAGGCATGCCAGCACGAGTTGCTTCTTCAGCAATGATCTCTTTTGATTGGCGCTTTGTACCAACGAACAAAATAGTGCCGCGGTTTGAAGCTACTTGACGCACGAACTTTTGCGCTTCCAAGAACATTGGAAGTGTTTTTTCGAGGTTAATAATATGAATTTTGTTGCGATGACCGAAAATATAAGGGGCCATCTTTGGTGACCAGAAGCGAGTTTGGTGCCCAAAATGGCAACCGGCTTCTAGCATTTGACGCATAGTCACTGACATGTAAATCTCCTAAGGGTTGTGTCTAGAACCAAGTCCTGACTGCACTAAAAAGTGCCACCCTGGACGGCTTGGTTCGTGATTCTGCTCCAGACCATCTGAAACAGTGTGCGTATTCTACCCTAAAAATCGTATTAGAGCCATGAAAACAATGAATTTATGCTGGATAATCGGGGTATGTTGACTGAAACTAAAAAACCCACTTCTCAAGAGTTCATCGCTGGTATGCGTGAAGCTGGTCGCTTGGCCAGCGAGGTACTGGACCATGTGACCCCATTTATCAAGGCAGGCGTTACCACTGGTGAGCTGGACCAGATTTGCCACGATTACATGGTCAATATTCAAAAAACAGTCCCAGCACCCCTAAATTACCAGCCTCCAGGCTATCCACCCTTCCCAAAATCCATCTGCACCTCGGTCAATGACGTTATTTGCCATGGAATCCCAGGCGACCGGATACTCAAAGACGGCGACGTGGTCAACCTTGATATCACCGTGATCACCCCCACTGGTTACTATGGCGATACCAGCCGAATGTTTTCGATTGGCGAACCTTCAATTTTGGCCAAAAGACTCTCACAAATCACTTATGAGTGCATGTGGCTGGGCATTGCTCAAGTCAAACCAGGTTGTACTTTGGGTGATATTGGCTACGCGATCCAAACTCATGCAGAAAATGCAGGTTACTCAGTGGTCAGAGAGTATTGCGGTCACGGCATTGGACAAGTGTTCCATGATGAACCTCAAATAGTGCATTACGGCAAACCAGGTTTGGGTGAGCAACTGCATGAGGGTATGACCTTTACGATTGAACCCATGATCAATGCCGGCAAAAGAGATATCAGAACCATGCCTGATCAATGGACGGTTAAAACCAAAGATCGTAGCTTGTCCGCTCAGTGGGAGCACACATGCTTGGTTACTCCAACGGGCGTTGAGGTGTTGACCTATTCAGCAGGCAGCCCTCCGCCACCAGCGTGTGTTAGCAATCTCAAGTTCAGACCGTAAATCAAGCAAGACATGGACACCCTTGCAACTCTTAAAACTCGTCGCGAGGCTCGCTTTGAAGAGTTCAAAAAGGATTTAAACGTCCATAAGTTAACCAAGGACATCTGCCAGCTAATCGATCAGCAATTAATGTTGGCCTGGCAAGAAAATGGTTTAGACGACTATGCAGCTCTTGTGGCCGTGGGTGGATTTGGGCGCGCTGAGCAATACCCATACTCTGATGTTGACATACTCGTACTTCTCTCGGAAAAGCTCAGTGCTGATGAACTGGCTATCGCTACTCCAAGAGTAGAAAGCTTCATTACTCGCTGCTGGGATCTGGGCATTGAGATTGGTTCATCAGTTCGTAATATCGAAGAGTGTTTGCAAGAAGCCGCAGCAGACATCACAGTTAGAACTGCACTTCTTGAGTCTCGTCTTGTGGGCGGGGATAAAAAACTCTACCGTCGATTCTTGGTGCAATTTGATGCAGCGATGGATGCCAAGGCGTTTTATCAAGCGAAGTTATCAGAACTGCGTCAGCGACATCACAAATACAACGACACACCCTATTCCTTAGAACCCAACTGCAAAGAGAGCCCCGGTGGATTAAGAGATTTACAAGTGATTCTCTGGATGACCAAAGCTGCCAAGCTGGGAAATAGCTTTTCCGATTTACATAAAAAAGGTCTTTTGACCAAGCGTGAATCATTAGAAATCAATAAAAATCTAAAACTATTACAAACCTTGCGCACTCAATTGCACTTGGTTGCTAAGAGACGTCAAGATGTTTTGGTGTTTGATCTACAAACTCAGTTGGCTGAATCATTTGGTTTGACTTCAGAGAATGGCACACGTGCCAGCGAAAAGATCATGAAGCAGTATTACTGGGCTGCGAAAGCGGTGACCCAACTCAATGAAATTCTGATACAAAATATTGAGGCGATTCTTTTCCCTAAAGAATCGAGAATCACCAGACCAGTATCGGAGCATTTTGTTGAGAAGCAAGGATTGCTCGACATCTTGGATCCAAACTTATTTGAAAAGCATCCCAATCAAATTTTACGGGCATTTTTGCTTTACACAAAAACACCTGGTGTTAAAGGATTTTCAGCTCAAATACTCAGAGGTTTGTATAACGCCAGAAATCTTATGAATGCTGAATGGCGCAAGCAAGCAGAAAACCGAGAATATTTCATGGAGATTGTGCGCCAACCTCGCGGCGTGACAAATGCATTCCGCTTGATGAACCAAACCAGTGTCTTGGGTCGTTATCTACCTGCCTTTAGAAAAATCGTCGGACAGATGCAACATGATTTGTTTCATGTGTACACAGTCGATCAACACATCTTGATGGTACTTCGCAATGTGCGACGCTTTTGGATTGTGGAGCACACACATGAATTCCCATTCTGCAGTCAGCTTGCAGCCAAATATGACAAGCCATGGCTTTTGATCCTAGCTGCTTTGTTCCATGACATAGCCAAGGGCCGTGGTGGCGACCACTCGGACCTTGGTAAAAAAGATGCGCGCTTATTTGCAAAACAACATGGCTTGAATAAAGAAGACACTGATATATTGGTATGGTTGGTTGCTGAACACTTGACCATGAGTCAAGTGGCACAAAAACAAGATATCAGCGACCCAGATGTCATCAAAGCTTTTGCCAAAAAAGTAAAAACTGAGAGACGATTAACAGCACTTTACTTATTAACTGTTGCTGATGTCAGAGGAACAAGTCCTAAAGTTTGGAATGCCTGGAAAGGCAAATTGCTAGAAGACTTGTACAAGCTTACCTTGAGAATTTTAGGTGGCGAGCAACACGATCTCAGCTCTGAGTTAGAGCAAAATCAGTCAGAAGCCAAACAAATGCTTCGCCTGTTTGGTCTTCAAGCAGATGCTCATGAGAATCTCTGGAAGCAATTAGATATCTCTTTCTTTTTAAGACATGAGCCCAGTGATATCGCCTGGCTCACCAAACATTTGCATGGCCGCGTGAACCACCCTGAGCCAATTGTTAGAGCTCGCCTATCGCAAATTGGTGAAGGTTTACAGGTTGGAGTCTATGTGAAGGATCAAGTGGATCTATTTGCTAGGATTTGCGCCTACTTTGATCAACAAGGTTTTTCAATTTTAGATGCCAAGATTCATACAACACAGCATGGCTATGCTTTAGATACCTTCCAAATTTCTGGGACGAATATGTTGCGTGAAGGCGGTCACTATCGAGACATCATTCAACTGGTTGAGCATGACTTGGCTGCGATGCTTCAACAAAGCGCTCCACTGCCAAATCCTAGCAAGGGTCGCCTATCAAGACAATCAAGAAGCTTCCCCATTCAACCTCGCGTGAGCCTCAGGGCTGATGAGCGCGGTCAATACTATGTCTTATCCGTATCTGCCAATGACAGAACTGGGCTCCTTTACGCCATAGCCAAAATTTTGGCTGAGCACCATATTTCGCTTCACACCGCCAGAATCAACACACTGGGTGAGCGCATCGAGGACGTATTTTTATTGGATGGTCATAACCTATCCAAAGATTCAAAAATACAAGTCCAACTTGAAACAGAGATCTTGGACGCTTTAGCAGTTTAATTCACTAAAGCTGTAAAAGTTGCATCATCTGAGCTTCATCAATCACAGCGACACCTAACTCTTGAGCTTTCTCAAGCTTGCTTCCAGCATCAGCACCAGCAACCACATAATGTGTTTTGGCAGACACGGATCCTGCCACTTTTGCTCCAGCCTTTTCTAACAGAGCTTTTGCTTCATCACGCGACATGGTGGGTAATGTTCCGGTCAAAACAAATGTTTTACCAAGCAATTCTGGGTTGATCGTTGAGGTTTCTACCTCAAGCTCAATGCCAGATGCCAATAATTGCTCAACAACCTCTCTATTATGAGATTCACTAAAGAAACTGAGCAATGATTTTGCGACTACGGGACCGACATCATTGACCTGAAGCAATTCTTCTTCATTGGCCACCATGAGCTTATCAATCTGCCCAAAATGTTTAGCTAAATCTTTGGCTGTGCTCTCACCGACGTGACGTATACCTAGAGCAAAAATAAATCTGGCCAAAGTATTTTTTCTGGATTTTTCAATTGCCTGTAGCAAGTTCTCAGCAGACTTTTCACCCATTCGATCTAAATTAGCCAAAGACATCAATCCTAAACGATATAAATCAGCAGGCGTTCTCACAATGGATTGATCGACCAACTGATCAACGATTTTTTCACCTAGGCCATCAATGTCCATGGCTCTGCGATGAGCAAAGTGTAAAAGCGCTTGTTTACGCTGGGCAGGACAAAACAAACCACCACTGCATCTTGCAACAGCTTCTTCTTCTGGTTTCTCTATATGAGAGCCACAAATCGGGCAAGATGTGGGCATCACAAAAGCGATTGCTGAAGATGGGCGCTTCTCCTTGATGGCTGAAACAACTTCAGGGATCACATCACCTGCTCGACGAACCACCACGGTATCGCCAATGTGAACATCTTTGCGACGAACCTCATCTTCATTATGCAAAGTAGCATTGGTCACAGTCACACCGCCAACCACCACCGGTGAAAGTCTGGCTACTGGTGTGATGGCCCCAGTTCGGCCCACTTGGACATCAATACCCAAGACAGTGGTCAGAGCCTCTTGGGCTGGGTATTTGTGAGCCACTGCAAATCTAGGAGCTCTTGAAACAAAACCTAAATCCTCTTGCAGTTCTCTTGAGTTAACTTTGTAAACCACTCCGTCAATGTCATAAGGCAATTGATCACGCAAAGCACCAATCGATTGGTAAAACCCCATCAAGCCATCAATTGATTGCACGACTGCGCGATGTTCGCAAACAGGCAAACCCCAAGATGCATAGAGATCTAATAATTCAGAATGTGTTTTAGGTAAAAAGCTTGATGGCTCACATTGACCGATGCCGTAGGCATAAAAAGACAAGGTACGTTGGGCTGTGATTCTAGGATCTAATTGACGCAGACTTCCGGCCGCAGCATTTCTTGGATTAGCGAATGTTTTCTCAGATTTATTAATAGCCGCTTGATTCAAACTCTCAAAGTCTTTATGGCTCATGAAAACTTCGCCTCTCACATCCAAAACTTTTGGATGTGCATTACCTTTTAGCTTTAGAGGAATCGCTTTGATTGTTCGGATGTTGGCCGTGACATCTTCACCACTGTAGCCATCACCGCGCGTGGCAGCTTGCGTCAAAAGACCATTTTCATAACGCAAAGATATCGCCAAACCATCAAATTTCAGTTCAGCAGCATATTCAATAGCACTTAAATTTAATCCCTCACGACAACGCTTATCAAAAGCCTCAGCCTCTTTGTCTTCCAATGCATTATTCAATGAAAGCATCGGAACCACATGTTTGACTTCAGAAAAAAGATCGCTTGCTTGCCCACTCACTCGCTGTGATGGTGAATCAGAAGTTATCCAATCAGGATGCTCCTGCTCGATCGACAATAACTCGCGATAGAGCTTGTCGTATTCAACATCAGGAAGTTTTGGGTCATCAAGAACGTAGTAGGCATGATCTAAGCTTGCCAACTCGTCTTTCAGCCAGGCATATCGGGCCGAATCAGCCATAAGAACCTAGGAATAGAGTCTGCTTGCAGCAGCAGAACCTGCAGGAATACCCTGAACCATCATCGCCTGATAAATCTCTTCAAGCTGTTCCTTGATGGCATGGATAGCTTCATCTACCAATGGCCTCCCAGCATCATCTACCAAATGCCCATTGAGTGCTTCAGCCAATAGTTTTGCATCATCAAGCATGAATTGAAATGGTGTCATCTCATGAGATACGTGAGGTAGGTTTAACAGTAATGTCACATATTGAACATTTGACTGACTTAAATCATCGCGCAAGAAATTGGCTTGATCAGCGATCAGCTTGTAGATGACCATGTCTGAAACAACGCGCTGATATTCACGACCATCGCGTGATAACAAGAATCCTGCTTTGTTTGCAACATTCTGAATTGTCATCAAGCTCCATAAACCATCTTTAGGAACAACCGTGATACCTAACTGAATGTCACACCTTGCTGCAAACTCATCCAAGGTCTTAGCAGACTCAATGATGTCGTTGTGTGGGGCTAAATCTAACTCGGCATCTAAGGCGTTGGATAGCAACTGAGCTTTTGAGACAAAGTCTGATAAATCCACCATGCCAATCGGGCCAGATCTATTGGCTAACTGAATGGCCAATTGAAGTTCTGTGAAGCTTTGCTCTGGGGTGATTGATTGCCAAACACCATCGGTACTCAAACCTTCATGCATCCAAGTAAATTGGGTATTTTTCGGCCAGTCAGACAACTGACTCAAAATTTCTTGGCCAGTGATTGGCTCTGGCAAGCGCAATGTGGCAACACAATCAATCAGTGGATCAATTTTTGCCAATATAGGCTGAGCAAACGCTGGGCTTGCAACACCACCAAGACTTGGCTCAGATTTATTCAGCGCTGCGTCGACTGCTGAAAAGCTTGGTTCAGAGGACTCGCTAGACTCATCCATTGATTCATTCTTATCAAGCTTGCGTATACGCATCGCGTTATAAATCATGACCAGGACCAATAAGCTGAAACCAATCAGTCCCAGGGATAACTGAAGATCCGACAACCCTAAGGATGTGGCAAGTTCAGTGAACCAAACCATTAAGCAGCCTCCACCATCGTTGCCGCAGCCTCTAAGTCAACAGCAACAATTCTAGAAACACCCTGCTCTTGCATCGTGACACCAATCAATTGGCTAGCGATTTCCATGGTGATCTTGTTGTGAGAAATAAATACGAATTGAGTATTTTTAGACATTCTTGCAACCATGTCTGCATAACGACCTGTGTTCGCATCATCTAATGGCGCATCAACCTCGTCAAGCAAACAGAACGGTGCTGGGTTCAATTGGAACAATGAGAAGACCAAAGCAATCGCTGTCAAAGCTTTTTCGCCTCCTGACAACAAATGAATGGTTGAGTTCTTCTTGCCTGGTGGTTGAGCCATCACTTGAACACCAGAGTCCAAAATCTCTTCACCAGTCATCACCAATTTGGCGTTACCACCACCAAATAAGTCTGGGAATAGTTTTGCAAAGTGTTCGTTCACCTGATCAAAGGTGCCTTGCAATAATTCACGAGTTTCAGCATCAATTTTTGAAATAGCGTCTGTCAATGTATTGATCGCTTCATTCAAGTCAGCTGACTGAGCATCCAAGAATGTCTTACGCTCTTGCGCACTGGCCAACTCTTCAAGAGCCGCCATGTTCACAGGACCCAAACCTTGAATTTCTTGGTTAAGCTTGTTCACTTCAGACTGCAAAGTGCTGACTTTCATATCAGACGTTAAGCGCGCTTGTAATTCTTCAACATTGGCTTCTGCATCCATCAGCATGGTTGCAAATTGCTCAACGTTCAAACGAGCAGCCTGCTCTTTGAGCTGAAGCTCCATCGCTTTATCACGCAAAGGTTGCAAACTGCGCTCAATCGTCAAGCGACCTTCATCACCTTCACGCAAACGATGGGAAATGGCATCCATTTCTGTTCTGGCATTCGCCAATGCCGCTTCACGTGCACTTCTTTGAATCAATAAGTTTTGCAATGCGTCTTGGGCAGCCTCATCAGACAAACCATGCAACTCTTCTTGAGAATTACCCAAGCTCACTTGGATGTCGCCCACTTGTTGTTGTGCAGATTGTTGATCACGCGTCAGATCACTGATTCTTTGAACCAAGGTTCTTGTATTGAAAGATGCTTCACTGGCTTCACGCTCAGACAAACGCAAGGCTTCACGGGCTTGCTCAAGAGCATGTTGTGCTGCTTGATAAGCATCTTGTGCAGTCGTCAAACTATCACCGTGCACACCTTTTTCATCTTGAACACGATCTAACTCGCCCTGACCCTCATCTCTGATCGACTGAAGTTCAGTAGATTGCTGAGTGAGCTCATTAAGTTCAAGATTGATTTGCTCTGCTCTGCTTCTGTATTTTTCATCAGCCTGAGCCAGTTGCAAACGCTCAACTTCTAAGTTGTGAGCTTCTCTCACCGCTTGCTCAGCCGATTGGCGAGCTTGCTGCGCTAGCTGATGAGCTTGATGATAAGCAGACTGCGCTCTGTTAGCTTCACTCTGTGCTTCATCAAGAATCAATTGCTGAGCTTTTAATTGCAAATCTAAGTTTTCAATTTCTTGGCCACGTGCCAATAAACCAGCCTGCTCTGAATCCTCAGCATACAACTGCAAACTCACGCGACTAACAATATGGCCCTCTTTAACCAAAAGAACACCACCTTGAGGTAGTTGTTCACGACGACGCATCGCATCATCTAAGCTATCTGCAATATATACATTGCCCAACCACTCTTGGATCACAGCTTTGATGCCTGAGTCTTTGACCTGAACACGGCTCATCAAACTGGTCAAACCATTAATGCTTGAATCTGAATTAGAAACACCGTTACCAGAATAGAAAGCCAAACGAGATGGCGGCGCATCTTGTGCGAGACGAACAGCCTCATTCAAATCACTTGCTTGTAAAGCGGTGACACGCTCGCGCAAGACAGCTTCAAGAGCGGTTTCCCATCCCTTTTCAACTTGCAAATCTTGCCATAAACGTTGTTTTTTATTGAGACCCTTTTGCTCTAGCCATGGACCAACCTTGGCTTGGGCTTGAACTTTTTCTTGTAAAGCTTGCAAAGCACTCAAGCGAGCCTGCGTTTGACTCAATGCTGCAGAAGATTCTTGCAGTGCCTGCTGAGCCTTTTGTCTTGTCGCATCAGCTTCTGGAACGCTCACATTGGCCGCTTCAGAAACTTCTTGTGCTTCATCAGCCTTGCGCTGAGCCATGGTTTGGCGATCAGTGGCCAGACTTAGAGCTTCAGCATCAGGCTTGACCAAACTTGATAAATCAGCCTGTAAGCGCTCTTGACGTTGATGCAGTTGATCTAATTGACGACCAGCAGCCAAAACTCTTTCAGCCAAACTTGCTAAACGCTGATCAGTTGAAGACACAGCTTCACGAGCTTGATCCAAAGCTTTTTGTGTTTCTAAATAAGTTACTTCGTGTGCTGGTAACTTCTCTTGAACTTGGTGAAGAGCCTCTAGGAAACGCTCTTCATTTTCGCGAGCAGCCTCTAAATCAATATTGGTTTGACGTAAGGCATCGGCAGCGGCGACTTCTTGTGAAGACCAACGAGATAACTGCGCTTGTAAATCTGAAATCTGTTGCTGGAGGCGCGCGCGTGATTCTTGAACGTAACGAATCTCATTCTCAAGCTTACCCACTTCAGCATTCACTTCATAAAGCTCACCTTGAGCGGTTGATACCAAATCTTGCGATGCGTAATGAGAGCTTCTTAATTCTTCTAATTCAGCCTCTGCATGACGCAACTTGGCTGTTTGTTCTTCTAGTTGAACTTGAGCATCTCTGATCGCATTCGCGTGACGCTCTTGCTCTTTACCGGCCTCAGTCTGTCGAACCAACCACAACAATTGTTGTTGCTGTGTCATCTGAGTATTCAGGTCTTTGTATTTTTCGGCAACTTGAGCTTGACCTTCTAGCTTGGTAAGGTTTTGCGTTAACTCACGCAAGATATCTTCTACACGCGTCAAGTTTTCTCTGGTGTCTTCCAAACGAGATTCAGTTTCTTTGCGACGCTCTTTGTACTTAGACACACCAGCAGCCTCTTCCAAGAAAATACGCAACTCTTCTGGCTTGGCTTCAATGATTCTAGAAATCATGCCCTGGCCGATGATCGCGTAAGCGCGAGGACCTAAACCAGTGCCCATAAACATGTCATGAATATCTTTACGTCTGACTGTCTGATTGTTGATGTAGTAGCTAGAAGCTCCATCTCGGGTCAAAACACGCTTGACTGACAATTCAGCAAAAGTGCTCCATTGGCCAGCAGCACGACCATCGGTGTTATCAAAAATCAGCTCAACACTTGATCGACCAGCCGGTTTTCTTTGACCAGAGCCATTAAAAATAACGTCCTGCATGGATTCGCCACGCAGTTCGCTGGCCCGGGATTCGCCCAGAACCCAACGCACAGCGTCAATGATGTTGGATTTACCACAACCGTTGGGGCCCACAACGCCAATTAATTGGCCTGGAAGCTCGAAATGAGTGGGGTCTACGAAGGATTTGAACCCTGAAAGTTTGATAGATTTAAGTCGCACGGCTAACTTCTTTTAATGGAATCATTGTGATGATACCAAGGTAGGGATAGAAAGAGCACTTCCTGAAGTCGACAGATATAATCTAGGCTTATTACTTGTTATTTTTAAAGGAAAAAGAGTTTATGGCAACGCTACAGAACATCATTGATCAAGCCTGGGAAGATCGTGCCAGCCTATCACCTTCAGCAGCCCCAAAAGAGGTTCGCGAGGCAGTGGCTACCGTATTAGCAGGCTTAAATGACGGCTCTATTCGCGTTGCTGAGCGTCAGTCTGTGGGTAAGTGGAATGTGAATCAATGGGTTAAAAAGGCTGTTTTGATCTCTTTCCGCCTAGAAGACAACCAGGTTATGTCAGCTAGTGGCACCAATGGCTTTCCACAGTTTTACGACAAAGTTCCAACTAAATTTGCGAATTACACAGCTGAAGACTTTGCCAAAGGCGGCTTCCGTGTAGTTCCACCTGCAACGGCTCGTCGCGGTTCATTTATTGGCAAAAATGTGGTTTTAATGCCTTCATACGTCAATATTGGTGCTTATGTGGATGAGGGCTCAATGGTTGATACATGGGCCACAGTCGGTTCATGTGCCCAAATTGGTAAGAATGTTCACCTTTCAGGCGGTGTTGGTATTGGTGGCGTTCTAGAGCCAGTTCAAGCAGGTCCAGTGATCATTGAAGATAACTGCTTCATTGGCGCACGTTCTGAAGTGGTTGAAGGCGTTGTGATTGAAGAAAACGCTGTTTTATCGATGGGCGTTTACATTGGTCAGAGTACCAAGATTTATGATCGCGAAACCGGGGAAGTTCACTATGGCCGCGTACCAGCTGGCTCAGTGGTTGTTCCTGGCTCATTGCCATCAGCATGCGGTAAATACAGCCTCTATGCAGCCATCATCGTTAAGAAGGTAGATGCTCAAACCAGAGCCAAAACAGCCATTAACGATCTCTTAAGAGACTAAGCTAACTCATTAAAGATTATCTGTGACTACAAACTCAACCTTAGCACTAACAGAACAACTGATTTCTCAGAATTCAGTAACTCCTGCCGATGGTGGCTGCCAAGACCTGATTGCTGATCGACTCAAAGCGATTGGTTTTGAATGCGAAACCATGATGAGCGGTCCCGATCACTTCAGAGTGACCAATCTATGGGCCGTTAAAAGAGGCAGCCTGGGCAAATCAGGTTCTCTGTTGAGTTTTGCTGGTCATACCGATGTGGTGCCAACGGGTCCGCTTGATAAATGGTCTTCAAATCCATTTCAACCAACGCAGCAAGATGGTTTTTTATATGGCCGCGGTGCTGCGGACATGAAGACCTCATTGGCTGCTTTTGTGGTTGCGACTGAAGAGTTTATTGCACAGCACCCTGATCACAAAGGCTCGATTGCCTTTTTGTTGACCAGCGATGAAGAAGGTCCGGCGCATGATGGCACTGTGATTGTTTGTAATGAATTAAAGAAACGCGGTGAACGTCTTGATTACTGTGTGGTTGGTGAGCCAACCTCAGTTGATCAATTAGGCGACACGATCAAAAATGGTCGCCGGGGTTCTTTGTCTGGCAAGTTAAAAGTGATCGGTGTTCAAGGTCACATTGCCTATCCTCATTTAGCAAAAAATCCGATTCACCTCATGGCCCCTGCTCTTGCTGAACTTGCTGGAGTGACATGGGATCAAGGCAATGCTTATTTTCAACCGACTGCATGGCAAGTTTCTAACATCCATGCCGGAACAGGCGCCACCAATGTGATTCCTGGTGAGGTGGTAATTGATTTTAATTTCCGTTTCTCAACTGAAAATACAGCGGACAAACTAAAAGAGAAACTTGAGGCGATCCTGAAAAAGCATCAACTGAACTTCACGATTGAATGGAATCTCAGTGGCGAACCATTTTTGACGCAACCAGGCGACTTATCTAAAGCCATGCAAGCATCGATTCTGGCTGAAACCAATGTAACGGCAGAGCTTTCTACAACTGGCGGCACCAGTGATGCTCGCTTCATTGCAAAGATCTGTCCACAAGTAGTTGAGTTTGGACCGCGCAATGCAACCATCCATCAAATCAACGAACGTGTTGAGCTCGCAGACATAGAGCCACTTAAAAATATTTACAAAGGTGTTTTAGAAAAGTTAATTGTCTAAAGCTTTAACTTATTCAACACATATATGAGCACTGATTTAACTTTAGAAGTTTGTTGGCAACAGCTGACCGAGAAATTAGATCTTGCTGGCTTAAGTTACGGTCATGGCGCGATTGATGCACAAAGCGAAGCACTTTGGATCATCTCTACAGCCTTGGGTTTTCCACCCGAAGATGCTGCAGAAGCTCTCGATACCCCAATCACGTTAGACGTTCTAGCTCAGATCGATGCCTGGGCACTTGAGCGCATCAGAACTCGCAAACCTTTGGCCTACATCTTGGGTGAAGCCTGGTTGATGGGTATTCCATTTTATTGTGATGAGCGCAGCATCGTGCCGCGCTCATTCATTGCAGAATTAATTGTGGATGGTCACTTGGAGCCTTGGTTACCTCCAAGCGCCAAAGTTTTAGATCTTTGTACTGGCAATGGTTCATTGGCGATTTTGATGGCTCTATCTTGCCCAGATGTAGAAGTGTCCGGATCAGATATCAGCATGCAGGCATTGTCATTAGCAGCTAAGAATATTGATCGCCACAATCTCAGTGAACAAATTGAGATTCACCAAGGTGATTTATTTGAATCGCTGCCCTCACCCAATGAAGAAAATTTATTTGATTTGATCATTTGCAATCCACCGTATGTGAATGCAACCTCCATGGCCAATCTTCCAGCTGAATATCATGCTGAACCAGAAATTTCTTTGGCAGGTGGAGCTGATGGCATGGACATCGTTCGAAAAATCATTGCGAACGCTAAAGATTATTTAAAACCTGAGGGTGCTTTGGTGCTTGAGATTGGCAATGAAGCTAAAAACTTTTCCGATGCGTTTCCTGAGATCCCAGTGACATGGTTAGAAGTTTCAGCCGGTGATGATCAGGTTTTACTGATTCAAGCAGAAGACCTTTAATTTACAAGAATAAGTTCGTTATTCGAGATTTCTGGCGGCTTGAATGGCCTGATCAATTCGATCAACAGCAAAAATAGTTAATCCAGGGATGTTTGTTTTAGGGGCATTGGCCTTTGGAACGATGGCTTGCTTAAAGCCTAATTTAGCAGCCTCTTTGAGGCGCTCCTGACCTCTTGGGCAGGGTCTGATTTCTCCTGCCAACCCAACCTCACCAAAGACAATTAAATTCTTGGGCAATGCTTTATTTTTCATGGATGACTGGATCGCTAATAAAACTGCTAAGTCAGCTGCTGGTTCAGTGATTTTCACACCACCCACCGCATTCAAGAAAACATCTTGATCAAAGCAAGCAATGCCAGCATGACGATGTAAAACCGCCAAGAGCATGGCCAAACGATGTTGCTCTAAACCCAAAGCCAATCTTCGTGGATTTGGAACATGAGCGGCATCTACTAATGCTTGAATCTCAACCAACAATGGTCGACTACCCTCTTGCGTCACCAACACACACGAACCAGGAACAATTTGATCATGCTGCGACAAAAACAAAGCTGATGGATTCGCCACACCTTTAAGACCTTTATCGGTCATGGCAAAAACACCTAATTCATTCACAGCACCAAAACGGTTTTTAAAGGCACGAACCAACCTAAAGGATGAGTGCGTATCGCCTTCAAAATACAAAACTGTGTCAACGATATGCTCTAAGACTCTCGGGCCTGCCAAATTACCTTCTTTGGTCACATGACCCACCATGATCATGCACACACCAGTTGTTTTAGCTAAGCGAGTCAGTTGGGCTGCGCATTCTTTGACCTGAGCCACTGAACCAGGCGCTGAACTCAAAGCTTCTGAATAAACGGTTTGTATCGAATCAACAACCACCACCGTGGGTCTTGCTGATTCAATGGTGGCGAGTAATTTCTCTAACTGAATTTCTGCCAACACTTCTAAATCAGGGGCTTGTATCCCCAAGCGCTTTGCTCTTAAAGCAATCTGCGCACCAGATTCCTCACCGCTGATATAAAGAACGGAGTCACCTCGTGCGCTCATTGCAGCAAGTGCTTGCAAAAGCAAAGTGGATTTACCAATACCTGGGTCACCACCAATCAATGCAACACCGCCGGTGACTAAACCACCGCCCAATACCCGATCAAACTCATCAACACCCGTGCTGATGCGCGGTAAATCCTCGGCTTCTATGACGGATAGTTTTTGTTTTGGTGCAGCTTTAGCCAAGCTTTGAAAGCGATTAGTTGAAGGCTTGTCTTCCACGGTTTCTTCCATGGAATTCCAAGCTTCACAGTTAGGGCATTGGCCCTGCCATTTTGCTGATAGACCTCCACAAGCCTGACAAACGTAAACAGATTTAATCTTTGCCATCAGAGCGGGTTGGCCTTTTTATTTTCTTGAGCACGCTTTTCAGAATCAGCACGTTTCTTCACAAGATCTTCTTCACGTTTGACTTGGTCTAATTGCTTTTGCTCGTAATCTTTGACGTTATCAGCACGCTTCTTTGCCTTGGCAGGATCATTGCGATCCTTGATTCTTTGCTCATCTTGTTCATCTTTGATGATAGATTTGAGAACTCGCTCTCTTTCACGCATCGGTATTTCTTGAGAACGTATTTCTTTGATTTCTTGACGATGTTCTAAACGAGCTTTTTCAAGACAACGGGTCGTGAAAAATTTGTCGTAACAATCATGCTGTTTTTTCTCTAAGCGGTATTTAGCCCAATCTTTTTGCAGATTAAGGTTAGCTTGAATCTTTTCGATTTCTGCAAGCTCAGCGACCTCTGTTGGACCGGCAAACGTCATCGTTGTCAGCAAAGACAATGAGGTGAAAAAGACGCCGAGTGAAATTCTGTAATAGCTCATAACCTTAAGGATAAAGCCATTAGTGTTTTATGCCTAAAAAACTTAAATTTCTATCTTGGCGCCAAGCTCTACCACCCTATTTGTAGGGATTTGGAAGAAGTCTGACGGTTTTGCGGCATTTTGGAACATCCAAGCAAAGAGTCTTTGACGCCACAAAGCCATACCAGGCAATTTTGAAGAAACAACGGTATCGCGAGCCAAGAAGAAGGAAGTTTCCATCAAATCAAACTTCAACTGGTATTGAGCTTCAATCAGTGCCAATACTTTATTGATGTCTGGTGTTTCTTTGAAACCATGCACAGAACGCACCAAATAAACTTGTCCGCCCATGTCTTTGAGCGTTAAACGCTCATCATCATTCACATAAGGCACATCCCAAATACTCAACTTCAAAAAGAAAACGCGTTCATGTAAGACGCGATTGTGTTTGAGGTTGTGCAGCATCGCCACCGGAACGTAATCGATGTGGGCAGTTAAAAAGATGCCTGTGCCTTCAACTCGATGAGGCGGATGAGCCAATAGTCCAGCAACAAATGGTTCCAAAGGAATCGATTCATTAACAATGCGATCGCGCAGTAGTTTTCTGCCCTTGTACCAAGTCATGAGACAAGTAAAACAAATGACACCAATCAATAATGGGTACCAACCACCATCTTTTAACTTAATTAAGGTGGCGGTCCAAAATGCCAAATCAATGATCAAGAAAGCTGTGATCAAACAAACAATCACAATTGGATTCAAGCGCCATTCACGACGCATCACAATCGCCAAAAGAATGGTGGTGATCAACATGGTCGTCGTGACTGATATCCCGTAAGCCGCCGCCAAATTACCTGACTCTCTGAATTCGATTACTGTGAAAAGTACCATGATCAAGAGTGACCAGTTCACCACAGGGATATAAATTTGACCTCTTTCATTATCTGAGGTGTGGCGAATACCCATGCGAGGTAAGAATCCCAACAAAATGGCTTGGTTTGCCAAGGAAAATGCACCTGAAATAACTGCCTGAGATGCAATCACTGTGGCAGCAGTGGCTAAACCAACCATGGGCCACAAAGCCCATTCAGGCACCATCAAGTAAAAAGGGTTTTTGATAGCCTCAGGGTTTGATAACAACAAAGCACCTTGACCAAAATAATTTAAGAGCAAACTTGGCAATACTAAAAACAACCAAGCGTAGCGAATAGGTTTTCTACCGAAGTGCCCCATGTCTAAATAGAGAGCTTCAACACCAGTGACCACAAGAACTACAGAGCCCATCACGATGTAGGCCATCAAGGTATGTTCGGAAATAAAATTGATTGCGTAGATTGGATTGATTGCGTTAAAGATTTCTGGCGCCTTGATGACGTTATAGACTCCCAAAGCAGCCAATGAAACAAACCATGCAATCGTGATGGGGCCAAATAGTTTTCCAACAGCGGCCGTACCATATTTTTGAATCACAAAAAGCGCAACTAAGATGGTGATAGTGATTGGAATCACAAAGCGTTTCATTTCTGGGGTGGCAATCTCCAAACCTTCCACCGCTGAGAGAACGGAAATCGCAGGAGTAATGACTGATTCACCGTAAAGCATGCAAGCACCAAACATGCCTAACATCATCACTGTTAAATATGATTGACTTCCAGACTGAAGTGATCGAAGTGCCAATGCCATCAAAGACAAAACACCACCCTCACCCTTGTTATCTGCACGCATCACAAAGTGCACATACTTAAAAGTTACAACTAGCAAGATTGTCCAAAACATCATTGAAATGATGCCGAAAATTGCCATTTCGCTGAATGGAATCCCGTGACTAGGGCTGAATGATTCTTTTAACGCATATAAAGGGCTTGTTCCAATATCACCAAAAACAACGCCAATGGCTGCAATCGCTAAGGTTGCCGTGCTTGCTTTTTGATGACCATCTTGACCGTGAAGCTCAACTGGCTTCAGTAAAGATGTTTGTGAATTTTCCGGATTACTGATGGACACCGGTCACCCCCTGATAAATGATGTTTTTATTATATGCCGACCATATTGCGATGCAACATTAATTAAGCCCACTCGATGATTTATCCAGCCAATGGCCAATTCCCAACGCATTGAGTTCTAAATCAATCTTAAGAAATTCAGTGATTTCAGCAGCGGTAAGTTTGCAATTCATTGTTTTTAAATGATTTATATGAATCTTGGCCATTCCATTCTTCAGCAGAGTATGTCGATTTGAATCATTTTTTAATTGTTTCGCTAAAACAACAATTTCATCCAATTGTTTTAAAAAAAGACCTTTTAAGCGCTCAACTCCATTGATTCGACTGAAATGGGTCGGGAAAAGACAATCAGGGTTCAGAGCAGAAATCCGCATAACTGAGTCTTTGAGTGCCTCAGGATCAAACTGAATCGGAGTTGTGGTCGGCATGATGAAGGCACCTTCTTCAGTATCAAACTCTCTGTATGAAAGACCGAACGTATCGCCTGTGAAAACACCGCGACTGATCGGATCCCAAATCGCGATGTGGTGCTTGGCATGACCAGGTGTATCTAAACAATGGAGTGCTCTGCTGCCCAAATGGATTTGATGACCTTCCCCAACCTCAATCACTCTTGAGGCATCTACTGGCAATAATTGGCCATAAGACTGCTCAACGATTTCTTCACCATAAACACCCACGGCTCCAGCACGAAGAGCACTTGGGTCAATCATGTGTCTAGCACCGCGGGGGTGAACAAGTAATTGAGCTTGATCACAAACTCGCATCATTTCACCCGCACCACCAGCATGATCAAGATGAACATGAGTCAAAACAATGTATTTGACCTGTTGGGGCTTTAAGCCAAGCTCATCGAGGCTCGTTAAAAATCTGGGAATGGAGTAATTGGTGCCAACGTCGATGAAAGCAACTTCATCACCATCAATAACCATATAGCTGGCATCAAACTGCTCTCTTACAAATCCAGTGTCAACACAGTAAATGCCAGGAGCGACTAATTGGGCATAAGTCAGATGTTTTTGCATGTGCGGATTTTCACATAACAAATATGAGAAATAAGCCAATTAGTCTAATTTTTTCTTTAAAAGACATGGGATTACTGGATAGAAACCCAGGTTCTCCTTGCTATTTAGGGTTTAACCTGATATAGTTTCATTATTCAGACGCGGGGTGGAGCAGTCTGGCAGCTCGTCGGGCTCATAACCCGAAGGTCATAGGTTCAAATCCTATCCCCGCAACCAAATTTAAGCCTTCTTGTTCATTGAGCAAGAAGGCTTTTTAGCTTCTGGAACACGCAAAAATAGATTAAAGCCGAAAGTTTCAAAGTTTAAGGCCTTGATATGATGACCCACAGCATGATGTAACTGATGCCAAGTCGGTAATGCTGGCAAAATTCACCATCACCCTTAAATAAGTTTTATTAATAAGTCCTTATGGCAAATAAATATCTTTCTGTTTCTATTGCAACCCTACTCTTTTCACCAAGTGCTTTAACACTTGCAACAGAAAGATTATTAGATGACGTTGTGGTTTCTAGTAACAGGCAAGAACAAAAAAGCTTTGATGCTCCAGCTTCTCTTCAAGCAGTTTCTAGAGAGGTCATTGAAGATGCCGGCCCTCAGGTCAATATGTCCGAATCACTGAACAGGATTCCTGGAGTTGTTGCTCTTAATCGTCAAAACTATGCACAAGATTTACAAATTTCAATCAGAGGGTTTGGAGCAAGAACAACGTTTGGCGTTAGAGGTATTCGGATCATTGCTGACGGTATTCCAGCAACGATCCCTGACGGTCAAGGCCAAAGTGCAACAGTGAGCCTTACCTCTACAGAGCGAATTGAGGTTCTCAGAGGTCCGCTTGCACAACTATATGGCAATTCAGCAGGTGGCGTGATTCAAACATTTACCCGCGAGGCGCCGGATCATCCAGAGCTTTTGGTTCAAGGTCATACAGGCTCTTACGGCACAAATAGAACCGACTGGCAGTATGCAGACAAAGTTGGTAAGTTTGGATTGGTGGCGGATTACAGCACATTTAAAACTGATGGCTTTAGACAAAATAGCCAAGCCGAAAGAAATCAATTCAACGGTAAGTTAACCTACCAACACAATGATCAAACCAAGCTTGATTTCATTGCTAACATCTTTGATATGCCCTATGGCAACGACCCTGCTGGCCTGAGTCAATCAGATGCAATTACTACGCCAGAAAAATCTTCAAGAGTAGAAAATCAAAGAAAAATCATCAAACAGAATCAAGTAGGCACAGTGCTTACTCATGCCATTGATGGGGTTTCAAAAGTCAGTGGTCGCGCTTATGGCGGCAATCGTGAGATGACACATTTCAATAACTTTACAGTTGGCTCACCATCATGGGTTGGCTTGAATAGAGATTACTATGGTCTGGGGCTTAGCTATTCATCAAAGACAAATTTACTAGGCAAGAATACTTTGTGGGTTGCTGGATTTGATTTCGACAAATCAACAGAAATTAGTCAGGCTGGAGATGCTACTTCAAATAATGCTGAAAAATTAAATTCAAATACAAGAAATGAAGAACGTACAGCACAAAACACAGATTTCTACGCTCAAGGAAATATGTTTTTATCTGAGAAGTGGTCAATCTTAGGTGGCGCAAGAACTACAAAGGTAAAGCTTGCAAGTACCAACCTTGCCGGAACACCCGCCTCTTTGGGCGAAGTTACATTTAATGCCATCAACCCGGTAATTGGTGTTACTTATCACGCCTCAGAGCATATGAATATTTATGCCAACTACGGCCGAGGTCTGGAAACACCTACTCTTGCTGAAATGAGTTATGACCTAAGCTATAACAACACATTTAATACAGCACTGAAAGCTTCACACAGCAATCACTATGAAATGGGATTAAAGTGGGTTCCAAATAATCGTAGTCGTTTAGATTTGGCTGCTTTTTATGTTCAAACTTCTGATGAAATCATTACTTACGGATCAAGCGGCAGTAAAACTGCCTACACGAACTCTCCAGGTGGCACCACTCGATCAGGCTTAGAACTTTCCTACCAAAATCAGTTTAGCTCTTCAATGAAGTTAAACATTACAGGTACTTTAATCGATGCCAAATTCAATGAAAACTTTACTTATGGGTCAAGCACGGTAAATGCTGGAAATAAAATACCAGGTATTCCCAATGGCATGGCTTATTCCAGTATTCAATGGTCAGGAACTGATTTCCAGCGCAACAAATATCGTCAGGTCATGGGTACTCTAGCAACATTTGAATTGATCACAGCTGGTGCGAATCACAGCCGAGATACAAATGCAGAAAGTCTTAAAGCTGGTGGCTATTCACTCTATAACCTCAGACTTGCTCACAGAGTTGATATCAATTCAATGACACTGACAGGTTATGGCCAACTCAATAACCTGACGGATAAGAAATACATAGGGTCAGTGATTGTGGGCAATTCAACTCCGTTCGAGCCTGCTCCAGGTCGAAATTGGATGGTTGGACTTAATGCGATTACCAGATTTTGATAAAAATCCAATAACTTACTTTGCTTAATAGAATTAGCACTGGTTTTATCTTATTTCTATATCTTTGGCATACTTAGACTTTCCAACATAAGTGACTTATCCCATGAAAAAACTATTAGCTGCCCTTCTTGTTACTGCATCAACGCTTAGCTTTGCAGGTCCTAAAGTTGAATTCAAAACAACGATGGGTGACTTTATTGTTGAACTCAATCCAGAAAAAGCACCAAAGACGGTTGAGAATTTTTTAGGCTATGTGAACAGTGGTTTTTATAACGGTACGATTTTTCATCGCGTGATCAACAACTTCATGGTGCAAGGCGGTGGCTTTACTCCTGACATGCAACAGAAACCTACCAAAGCCCCAATTCCACTTGAGTCCAATAATGGTTTGAATAATGTGGTGTACTCAATTGCGATGGCAAGAACCAATGTGCCTGATTCTGCAACCGCACAGTTTTTTGTGAACGTGGTGAACAATAAGAACTTAGATTACCCTCGCCCAGATGGTCATGGCTATGCTGTGTTTGGTATGGTGATCAAGGGTACGGAAACAATCGACAAAATCAAAGCTGTGAGCACCACCAGCAAGCGTCCTTTTTCTGATGTGCCAAGCACAACCATCGTGATCAACAGTGCCAAAGTTATAGGCAAGTAATAGATGGCTGACTTTGAGCGTCTCTCATGCACCATCTTGCTCGATGATGCTCAAAGCTCAAGCAATAATCCAAGTAGCAGGCTATATCACTCTCCGTTAAAGATAATACAAGCCACCAGCGCTAGCAATCTTGATGCAGCACTTGAAGAGATTGAACAAGCCATCCATGACCAACAGTATGTTGTCACTTGTTTCAGTTATGAGCTTGGTGAACACCTTTTAGGCTTAACGCCAAAATTATCTAAAACACCTTGGGTGCAAGCTTGGGTTTTTAAAGATGTTCAAAAGCTCAGTAAAGAACAAGTGAATCAATGGCTGAAAGCTCAAAATAATCAGGTAGTCAATGAGCCAGTGATTCAGAGCGTTACAACCAGCATTACTCAAAAAAGATTTGAAGAAGATATTTCTCAGATTCAGGAATGGATCAAGGCTGGCGATACATACCAAGTCAATCACACCTATAGAATCAATGGCCAATTGAATGGCTCACCGCTTAAAGCCTACGAAATACTCAGGCAAAAACAACCAGGCCCTTTTGGTGCTTACATAGATCATTCATACGGCTGGGTTCTTTCTTGCTCTCCGGAGTGGTTTTTACAAAAATCAAACGGCTCCTTGATGACTAAGCCCATGAAAGGCACCGCAAAGGTTGGCGAGAGCAGCTCTGAAGAACTTCATGACGATGTAAAAAATCGTGCTGAGAATGTCATGATTGTTGATTTACTGCGCAATGATTTAAGCAAAATATCCATGCCAGGCTCAGTCAAGGTGCCAAATTTATTTGAAGTTCAACAGCATGGTGATGTTTTACAAATGACATCAACCATTAGCTCGATATCCAAAGATAATTTAAGACTCAAAGAATTACTTCAAGCTATTTTTCCTTGTGGTTCTGTCACAGGAGCCCCCAAGAAGAGAACGATGGAGTTGATTCAGGCATTAGAGTCAGAACCAAGGAATCTTTACTGTGGAGCTATTGCCTGGTTTGATCCAAGCTCAGAAGCTGGACTGGGTGATCTTGGGATGAGCGTTGTTATCAGAACCTTAGAGCTTGCAAAAGATCAAAGTTTTCAAATGGGTGTCGGTGGTGGCATCACCATTGATTCTGAAAGCGCTGACGAATGGCATGAGTGCCAAACCAAAGCTGGATTTTTATATGCTTTAGAAAATCAGTCAGAACCCATTGGATTATTTGAAACGATTCGCATAGAACAAGGACAAGCTTGCCACCTTGACATGCACCTTGATCGAATCTCCAAATCTGCTTGTGATTTAAAGATTGAATTTGATTCTAATAAGGCTGCTTGTTTGATACAAGATGCTTGTTCACAACTGGATGTGCAATCAATTTACAGACTTCGCTTAGATTTGTCAGCAGAAGGACTGCTCAGCGTAAAAACAGCTGTGATTCAGAATCTTGAGCCAAGCCCCGTTCTTTGGGCCAATGATCTTTTGACAGATAACACAACCATGTCTTCCTCTGATTGTTTATTACGTCACAAGGTGACGCGCCGCAAGCTCTATGACCAAGCGTGGCTGGCAGCTGAGAAATTAGGTGCCTTTGATGCTTTATTCATTAACGAACAAGGCTTTGTGACTGAAGGCGGTAGATCAAATGTCTTTATTAAAAAAGATGGTCGATGGCTAACCCCACCACTTGCATCAGGATGTTTACCAGGCGTGATGAGATCCATCGTTTTGAAGGATTCAAAATATCAAGCGGTTGAACAAAATATCACTCGCTCCGACGTCTTGAATGCCGAAGAAGTGATTTTTACCAATGCCTTGCGCGGTATCGTGAAAACCATAATTTAAACGATAATGATGCAATGAAATATTGCCCAAAATGCGGTTCAACCGTGATCTTGCAAACTCCCGTGGATGACACACGTGAGAGGCATGTTTGTTCAGGATGTAAAACCATCCATTATGAAAATCCTCGCAATGTGGTTGGCACCATTCCAGTTTGGCAAGATAAAGTCCTTTTGTGTAAAAGAGCCATACAACCAAGACTTGGTTACTGGACCTTGCCAGCAGGATTCTTGGAGGTCGGGGAAAGTACCGAGGATGGCGCTAAGCGAGAAACGCTTGAAGAAGCAGGTGCAAGTGTTGAAATCGGCCCTTTGTTTTCTTTATTGAATGTCACCCACGTGGAACAGGTTCATTTGTTCTATTTAGCAAAACTCATGGAGCCAAAATATCAGGCTGGCGTTGAAAGCTTAGCAGTTGAATTATTCTCCGAAAAAGATATTCCTTGGAATGACTTGGCATTTCCAACAGTTCGAAAAACACTCGAGTGGTATTTTCAGGATAAAAAATTGGGTCGTCTCAATGAGGTAGATAAGATCGCGACTCATCTGGATGATGTTGGCTACGATGAACGCATTGATCGGAAACATTGATCAATATGGGTTTGTCTTGGCTCCAACCGAATGATCCTTTTCCATCACCTTGGAGTGATGCCGATCCGGATCCAGAAGTTCCTGGCTTATTAGCCATCAGCGAGGATATCAGCGCTGAACAATTGTTGCGCGCTTATCACCAAGGTATTTTTCCGTGGTACTCCGATGGACAACCTATTTTGTGGTGGTCACCTAATCCCAGAATGGTGCTTAGACCCAAAAATTTCAAAGTCAGTAGAAATTTCAAAAAAGAAATTAAAAATGTCCTGATGGACCAAGACTGGGAAGTAAAGGTCGATGAAGATTTTCATGCGACCATTCTGTCTTGTGCAACGCAAGCAAGACCAGGTCAAGATGGCACATGGATCACACACGCGATCATGCACGCTTATGGCCAAATACACGAGCAAGGACATGCGCACAGTATTGAAGTTTTTCATCAAGGGCAACGGGTTGGCGGTTTGTATTGCGTTAATTTGGGGAAAATGGTTTTTGGTGAATCAATGTTTTCTAAAAAAACAGGTGCTTCAAAAATTGCCTTGGCCAGCCTCTGTGCCTGGGCGATTGCCCAAGACATCGAGATGATTGACTGTCAGCAGGAAACAGCTCATTTAAGCTCAATGGGCGGAACTCCCATTCCGCGGGATGAATTTTTAAACCATGTGCATGCGAAAACTACTGCAATTAATCCCATTTGGAGTTTTAATAAGAGTGTTTTGCAACATTGGCTAAGCCAACCGGCATGAGTAAATTAAAAGAACTCCCTTTCACCACCCTTCAGTTCTATGCAACTGCTCCCTATGAGTGCAGTTACTTGGCGCATCATCAAGCTCGTTCTCAAGTAGCAACCCCAACACATTTGATCCATGCTGATGTTTATGGTGAATTAGTCGCCAGCGGTTTTCGTCGCAGTGGTTTATACACTTATCGGCCTTACTGTGATGGCTGCAAGGCGTGTATCGCTTGTCGTGTTGACATTGAACGCTTCAAACCAAAGCGATACCAGCAGCGTGCATTTAAAAAACATCAAAATCTTGAAGTAAAAATTGGTCATTTGGAATTTTTCCAAGAACACTACGATCTTTATATGTCATATCAACATGATCGCCATCTTCACGGCGGTATGGATGGTGACGATCAAGATCAATACAAACAGTTTTTACTGCAAAGCAAGGTGAATAGTCGATTGATTGAGTTCAGGGATGGTCCTGATGGTGAAGAGCCAGGTAAGTTAAGAATTGTGAGCATCATTGACGTGGTTCAAAGTGGTTTATCTTCCGTGTACACCTTCTTTGATACCAGCAATGAAAGTGCCAGTTATGGAACTTTCGCCATCATGTGGCAAATTGAACAAACCAAGAAACTTCAGCTGCCTTATTTGTACTTGGGGTACTACATCAAAGAAAGCCCTAAAATGTCTTATAAAGCACAGTTCGAACCATTAGAAATATTGGTCGATGATGTGTGGCAACGCCATTAATAACCTAAAGATCCAACACTGATGAATCTCTACCCTATCGTCAAGCCTTGTTTATTTGCCATGGACGCGGAACGTGCGCATAACTTGACTTTGAACACTCTTGATAAAGTCCATGCACTTGGCTTGGGGTTTTTGTCGCAAGAAAAGATTGCCCGTGATGAGCGAATTTTTTGTGGCTTAAAAATACCTAACCCCGTTGGTCTGGCAGCTGGCTTAGATAAAGACGGTAAACACATTGATGCTTTGGCTGATTTAGGTTTTGGTTTTATTGAGATTGGCACTGTGACACCCAAAGCACAAGCTGGCAATCCATTACCAAGAATGTTTCGCTTGCCAGAAGTGTCTGGCTTGATTAACCGCATGGGTTTTAACAATGATGGGGTTGATGCATGCGTGGCACGAGTCAAACAATCTGATTTTTGGCAAAGTGGCGGCATCCTTGGCTTGAATATTGGTAAAAATGCCACGACCCCGATTGAATCAGCTGCTGATGACTATCTTATTTGCATGAGAAAGGTCTACGACATCGCTTCGTATATCACGGTCAATATCTCATCACCCAACACCAAGAATTTAAGACAGTTACAAGGTGCCGATGAATTAAGTTCATTGCTTAGCGCCATTGCCGAAGAAAAAAAGGTACTGAGCGATTTACACAAGAAAGAAGTGCCCTTGTTCCTAAAAATTGCTCCTGATTTAGATTTAGAGCAGATTCAGACCATCGCAGAATTGCTGATCAAAAATAAGATTGATGCCGTGATTGCGACCAACACCACCATTGCCCGTGATTCAGTGGCGCACTTACCGTTTGGTAATGAAGCGGGTGGTCTTTCCGGGGCACCAGTCAAAGGTTCTTCCGATCATGTGATTCAAGAGCTGCACCGCAGCCTTCAGGGTCAACTACCGATCATTGGTGTCGGCGGCATTATGTCTGGCCAGGATGCCAAAGACAAGATCAATGCCGGTGCCAGCCTGGTTCAGCTCTACAGTGGCTTGATTTATAAGGGCCCTAAGCTGGTTGCTGACTGTGCCAAGGCCTTAAAAGGTGGTTTTTAAGCCTCTCTTTTCATAATGTGCAATTTGGCGTATTTAGGGCTAAAATGGCAACATGACAAGCAGAACAGCTATCCAGGTTTTGGACCGCATGATGAGTCTTCTGGATGCCCTCGCAGATAGTGATGAAGCCCAGAGTCTGAAAAGACTGTCTGAGCTGACTGATTTGCACCCCTCAACTGCCCATCGAATTTTGAATGATATGGTTGCCTGCCGCTTAGTTGAGCGTGCAGACAGTGGTACTTATCGTTTAGGACTCAAACTCCTTGAATTAGGTAACTTGGTCAAAGCACGACTTTCAGTCAGAGATGCTGCTCAATTGCCAATGAGAGCATTGCACAAGCTCACCGGCCAAACAGTCAATTTGTCTGTCCGCCAAGGTGATGAAATTGTTTACATTGATCGCGCCTACAGTGAGAGATCAGGTATGCAAGTGGTTCGCGCCATTGGCGGCAGAGCCCCACTCCATTTAACTTCAGTCGGCAAACTGTTTTTGGCCGATGATGACTCGGTGAAGCTAAAGAATTATGTGAGCAAAACTGGCTTGAATGGTCATACGCAAAACAGCATCAGCGATTTGACACAGTTAGAAAAAGAATTGGATTTAGTGAAAAGCCTTGGCCATGCCAGAGACGATGAAGAACTCGAGTTGGGTGTGAGCTGCATGGCTGCAGCCATTTTGGATGACACAGGCAAATTAGTTGCCGGTCTATCTTTATCAGCACCCACTGAGCGGATGCAAGATGAGTGGCTCAAGTCACTCAAAGATACTGCGATGCAGATCTCAAAAAGCTTGGGCTACAAACCAAGCCTTAAGTCTTCTTAATTCAATCCACTTAAAGTTTTCTGATTGATTCAGGATTTGGATTGGCTTCCAACCATTCTCTAACGCGGACTGCATCAGCAAAACGAGATTGTGTGCCAACAGAATCTAGGAATACCATCACCACATCACGACCAACAACTTTGGCTTGCATCACCAAACAACGGCCAGCAGCAGAGATATAGCCAGTCTTCTGTAATCCAATGTCCATATCGCTGGCTCTGACCAAACGATTGGTATTAACAAACTTTTGTTCACGCTTGCCAATCATGATGCTGTAGTCAGGTCTGGTTGAGAACTCTCTAATGACTTTGTATTGATAAGCCGCCTCAACCAAACGAGTCAGATCTTCTGGACTTGAAACATTGTCACTGGATAAACCTGTTGGGTCTGCAAACTTAGATTGACTCATGCCGAGTAACTTTGCCTTGGCATTCATTGCATCAACAAAGGCTGGTATGCCACCAGGAAAATTTCTGCCCAAGGCCTGTGATGCTCGGTTCTCAGAAGACATCAAAGACAAAAGCATCGCTTGCTCGCGCGACATCTTAGCTCCCTGGGTGACTCTGGAGCGAGTGCGGCCAGGATAAGCATTCACATCGGATTGCTCAATCACGATTGTTTCATCCAAGGGCAGTTGCGCTTCAAGCACAACTAGGGATGTCATTAATTTGGTGATAGATGCAATTGGCAATGCTGCATGAGCATTTTTCTCAAACAACACTTCATGTGTTTGACGATCAACGATCAATGCCACGCTTGATTTTAAATTGAGGTCATCCTGATTACCACGCAAGCCCATGGCAGCAGCAAATGATGGGCGCTTTTCATCAGGAGCTTTTGTTGATTTAGCTCGGGTGGTCGAGGTTCTAACTTGTTTTTGAGTTTTGGGGGCTACCTTTTTCTTGGCCGCCTGCTGGGTTGTTTGTTTATTGCTTGTACTTTGAGCAAAAGACACTTGTGCTCCAAGCAACAAAGAACTGCTCAATAATCCAACCATCAATTTACGCAACAAATTACTTCTCAATATCATCAGTCTCTTCTAAGCTATTTAATTAGTTAGTTTTAGTGAATAAATGACATGATAAGGTATTACTTGCCTGATGAGGCTTTATTGACCATTAAAACAGCCCCCATGGTCAAAGCTATCCCAAGGCCAATTGCCCAAGTGATTGGCTCATTGAATAAGAACCAGGCCATCAATGCTGTGGTGGGAGGGGTCAAATACATCAAACTGGTGACCTTGGTCGCTGCTCCATGTCGAATCATCACAAATAACAGAGAACTGGCGCCTATCGATAACGCAAATATGGCCCACAATAAAGAAAATATCAATTCTGGAACCCAAGCAATTTCCCTGGTTTCAAACATCATCATGAGTGGCACACAAACGACTGCTGAAGCAGCAAATTGAATCACCGAGCCGGTGCGCAAATCAAACTGAGGGCAATACTTCTTTTGATAGAGAGTACCTGCTGTGATTGATATCAAAGCAATGATAATGAATATGAAACTTAAATCACTGAAGCCAATCATGACAATCTTGGCCCAAACAACCAAACCAACTCCCAATAATCCGATCACCAAGCCAAGCCACTGTACAGGTCGCACTCTTTCAGCCACCCAAGATGCCAATAAGGCGGTCAGAATTGGTTGAAGCCCCACTATCAAGGCTGTTAGTCCTGCAGACATTCCTTCACGAACAGCAGCCCATACGCCACCTAAATAACCGGCTTGCAGGAGTATGCCGGCAATCGCAATGTGGATGATTTGTGACTGTCTTGGCCAAGGGGCTTTCCAAAGCAGCACAATTGGGATCATACAAATCAGCACACCTAAAAAGCGCATGCTCAGAAATGTCATTGGCTCAGCATGAGGCATGCCATAACGAGCAATGATGAAACCCGTGCTCCAGATGATCACAAAAATTGGCGCAATCCATGGCGTTAAATATCGAATCCATGAATTGCTCATTTATTGTTTGACCTTTAATTCTTTGAATAGTTGAAGAGCTAATTGTACGGTTTGAGCATGCACTTCAACCGTTGTTTCAATATTGATGCCATATCCTCCTGCCATCGCGATGGCGATTGGTAGATCATGAGTTTTAGCAAAGTCCAAAACCATTTGATCTCGCAGACATAGGCCTTGAAGACTTAATTTCAAACGCCCCAATCGATCCCCTTCATGAGGATCAGCCCCAGCCAAATAAATCAGCATATCTGGTTTGAATTCAGACTCCATCTGATTCAATGCATGAGCCAGATGAAGCAAATATTCATCATCGGAACATCCATCAGTTAAACCAACATCCAGATGACTAGATTCTTTTCTGAAGGGGAAATTCTTTTCCCCATGCAAAGACAATGTGTAACAAGTGGTGTCTTTTCCCAAAATAGCTGCGGTACCATTGCCCTGATGAACATCGAGATCAATGATGGCAACGTTCATCTTGTTCAGGCTCTGCAAATATTTTGAGGCAACAGCAGCATCATTGAAGACACAAAAGCCACTACCTTTATCTGAATACGCATGATGTGTTCCACCAGCTAAATTGACTGATACCCCATCTTCGATGGCACTCATGCATGCTTGAATGGTGGCTCCTGCAGACCTTTTGGACCTTTCAACCATGGGTTCACTCCATGGAAAACCAATTTCTCTGATTTCTGCAGGACTTAATTGGCCCAGAATGACCCGGTCAATATAGCCTTTTTCATGGACTCTTAACAAATCTTCATAGCTTGCGGGTGCTGGCTCTTTTAGCTCTAAACCTTGGAATGAAGCCACCTGATCCCTTAATAAACGATACTTTTGCATCGGGAAGCGGTGTCCAGCAGGGAGTGGGAGGACAAAATGGTCGGTATAAAAGGCTTTCACCCCCTGATTTTGCCTTTTTTTCACAATGTGGGCTTGACTTAGGGGAATTAAGACATATACTTCATTTTGTGCAGTGCAACATTTATTGTTCACCCTTTAATTTACTTGGAGAAATCATGACATTAACCCCAGAACAAATCGCAGCAGCAAACAAAGCTAACTTGGAAACATTGTTGAATTTAACGAACAAAGCCTTTGAAGGCGTTGAAAAACTAGTTGAATTGAACATGGCAGTAGCAAAGACTGCAATGACTGAGAACGTACAAAACGCTAAGCAAGCACTTTCAGTGCGTGATGCACAGCAATTGATGGCTATGCAAGCTGGCATGGTTCAGCCTTTAGCGGAAAAGATCATGTCTTACAGCCGTCATCTTTACAACATTGCTAACGAAACTCAAACAACATTCACGTCTGTTGCAGAGTCACAGTTGAAGAAAAGCAGCGGCAACATGAACGGCATGGTTGAAGAGCTTTCAAAGAATGCTCCAGCTGGTTCAGAAGCTACGATTCAGGCGATCAAACAAGCCATGGCTGCAGCAAACAATGCTTATGAAACAACACAAAAATCTATCAAGCAAGCGGTGGATTTAGCTCAAAACAACTTCAATGCTGCAGCTAATACAGCTGTTAAAGCTGCTCGCGGCAAGAAGTAAGCAAGATGCAAGCCATTTGAATCATCATAATGGCATGTAAAGAATTGAAGTAGTAACAGTTGTCTCCTCGGTACCCAGTTAGATCTAATCTACAAGTACCTTTTAACCCCCGCCTCGTGCGGGGGTTTTTTTATGCATGGAGGCTGTGAGACTTAACGCCGACAGCTAACTATTTTTTCTTGGTTGGTGGCAAATCAGTGCAAGTGCCATGCGCCACTTCAGCAGCCATACCAACAGATTCACCAAGCGTTGGATGTGGATGAATTGTTTTACCAATATCAACCGCATCAGCACCCATCTCGATAGCCAAGCAAACCTCACCAATCAAATCACCAGCATGGGTACCAACAATGCCGCCACCAATGATGCGATGAGTTTCTTTATCAAATAATAACTTTGTAAAACCTTCATCACGACCATTGGCAATGGCTCGACCACTGGCTGCCCATGGGAACAAACCTTTTTCATAAGCAATGCCTTGAGCTTTACATTGTTCTTCAGTGAGTCCAGCCCATGCCACCTCTGGATCGGTGTAAGCCACAGATGGAATTTGCTTGGCATCAAAGAAAGCCTTATGCCCTGCCGCAACTTCTGCAGCAACGTGAGCTTCATGAACCGCTTTATGAGCCAACATAGGTTGACCAACCAAGTCGCCAATTGCAAAAATATGATTCACATTCGTGCGCAATTGCTTATCAACTGGAATAAAGCCACGCTCATCAACCGCCACGCCAGCTTTATCAGCATCTAACTTCTTACCATTTGGAGTTCGGCCAACCGCTACCAATACCAAGTCGTATACCTGAGGAGTAGCTGGCGCCTTTTCACCTTCGAAGGTCACATGGATACCGTCTGGTTTTGCTTCCGCTTTACTGGCGCGTGTTTTCAACATGATGTTGTCAAAACGTGGGGCGTTGACTTTCTCCCATACCTTTTCCAAATCACGATCTGCACCAGCCATCAAACCATCTAACATTTCAGCAATGTCAATTTTGCTGCCCAAGGTGCTGTAGACAGTCGCCATCTCTAAACCGATGATGCCGCCACCAATCACCAACATTCTCTTAGGCACCTTTTCAAGCTTTAATGCGCCAGTACTATCAACGATTCTTGGATCCTTGGGCAAGAAAGGCAACATCACCGCTTGACTGCCGGCAGCAATGATCGCCTTTTGAAAACGAATCACTTCTTTTTGACCATTGGTTTTCTTCGAATCACCTTCAGTGACTTCTACCTCAACGTGATATGCATCTAAGAATCGACCAATACCACGCACTGTTTTAACCTTACGAGCTTTGGCCATACCAGCAAGACCGCCCGTTAACTTACCAATCACGGTTTCTTTATGAGCCCGTAATTTATCAATTTCAATCTTCGGTGCACCGTATGAAATACCATGTGCTGCCATGGCTTTAACTTCATCCATGATGGCAGCTGTGTGCAACAAAGCTTTTGATGGAATACAACCCACGTTCAAGCAAACACCACCCAGGGTTGCATAACGCTCAACGATGATCGTGTTCATCCCCAAGTCAGCGCTTCTGAAAGCGGCACTGTAACCACCAGGACCAGCTCCCAAGACCAGCATGTCGCATTCATGGTCAACTTTTCCAGCGTATGAACCTGGTGCAGGAGCACTTAATTTCGGAGCTTCAGTTTTTGGAGCTGCCTCTTTGATTGGTGGTGCTGATGCTGCTGGTTTAGCAGCATCGGTAGCCACATCGAGGGTAGCAATGACCATGCCTTGATTGATCTTGTCACCAACCTTGACGCTGATAGAAACAATTTTGCCAGCTTGCTCACTCGGCACTTCCATGGTGGCCTTATCAGACTCCAACACCAATAGTGCTTGCTCTTTTTCAACCTGATCACCTGGTTTGACCAAAACTTCAATCACAGGCACATCATGAAAATCACCAATATCAGGAACTTTGATTTCTACTGTAGGCATATCAATATTCCTTAAAGAACAACACGACGGAAATCAGCTAATAATTCAGCCAAATACACGTTGAATCTTGTCGCTAAGGCACCATCAATCACGCGATGGTCTGCAGTGAGTGACAATGGACAAATTAATTTTGGTACAAACTGTTTACCATCCCAAACAGGCTTCATGCTAGCTTTGTTTACACCCAAAATAGCCACCTCTGGTGCGTTGATGATTGGTGCAAAGTAAGTTCCACCAATACCGCCCAAAGAAGAGATCGTGAATGAAGCGCCCTGCATTTGATCAGGCTTCAACTTGCCCTCACGCGCAAGCTTGGCCAACTCACCAGTTTCTTTAGCGATTTCAAAAATACCTTTTTTATCAGCATTCTTTACGACCGGCACCACCAAACCATTTGGTGTATCCGCGGCAAAGGCAATGTGGAAGTATTTCTTCATCACCAAGTTATCGCCATCCAATGAACTGTTAAATTCTGGATACTTCTTCAATGCATTAACAGCAGCTTTGATCAAGAAGGCCAACATGGTGACTTTGATACCTTGCTTTTCATTGTCCTTATTTGTCATCACACGGAATGCTTCTAAGTCAGTGATGTCTGCATCCTCGTGATATGTCACGGCTGGAATCATGACCCAGTTGCGAGACAAATTGGCAGCAGATAATTTCTGAATGCGAGATAAAGGCTTGGTTTCTGTTTCGCCAAATTTACTGAAATCAATTTTTGGCCACGGCAATAAATTCAAGCCACCAGAGGCTGCTACTGGAGCACCCGCTGGAGATGCCGCTTGTCCAGTCATGATGTTTTTCACATAGGCCTGAACGTCTTCTTGAGAAATTCTGCCTTTTGCTGAAGTACCAATCACCTTGGTCACGTCAACGCCAAGTTCTCTGGCGTATTTACGAACAGATGGACTTGCATGACTGATTGCACCGGTTGCTGGAACAGATTCAGTGCGAGGCGCTGATGCTTGAGGCGCACTCTGAACAGGTGCTGGATTGCTTGCTTGAGGAGCTGCTGCAGGAGCCGCACTTGGAGCTTTAGTTGGTGCTGCAACTGCTGAAGCACCTGCTGATGAAGATTCTAGAATCACCACCAAATCACCTTCCGAGATGCTATCGCCCACTTTTACTTTCACTTCCTTCACCACACCAGCGTGCGAAGAAGGAACATCCATGGTGGCTTTATCTGATTCTAAAGTTACCAAAGATTGTTCTTTTTCTACAACGTCACCAGGCTTTACATGAACTTCAATCACTGGCACGCCTTTGTAATCGCCAATATCAGGAACATTAACGTTCACCAAACCACCAGAAGCTGCGACTGGTGCTGGGGCGGCTGCAGGTGCCGCTGCTTTTTGTGGCGCAACTGGAGCAGTTGCTGCAGGCGCAGCTACTGGGGCAGCCTTAGTTGATGCGGAACCTGATTCTTCTAAAAGGATCACCACATGACCTTCAGAAATGTTGTCGCCAACTTTTACCTTTACTTCTTTGACCACACCAGAATGAGAAGAAGGCACATCCATGGTGGCCTTATCTGATTCCAAGGTCACCAAAGATTGCTCTTTTTCAATCACGTCACCAGGTTTCACATGAACTTCGATCACCGGCACGCCGTCATAATCTCCAATATCAGGAACTTTGATTTCTATCACTTGGCTCATCTTAGTTTCCTCACACAGTCATTGGGTTTGGTTTTTTAGGATCAAGACCGTACTTCTTGATGGCTTCTGCGACCTTCTTGTGATCAATTTGACCTTCATCAGCCAAAGTCTTGAGCGCAGCAACGGTTACCCAGCGACGATCCACTTCAAAGAAGTGACGAAGCTTCTCACGCGTATCAGAGCGACCATAACCATCTGTGCCCAATACGGTGTATCTCTTACCGATATTCTGAATAGCTGGTCTGATTTGCTCTGGGAATAAACGCACATAGTCTGTTGCAACAACGACTGGACCAGTGGTGTCTTTCAACATTTTCTCAACGTGCGAGAGAACAGGTTTGTCAGTTGGGTTCAACATGTTTTGACGTGATACAGCATTCCAGTCACGACCCAATTCTGTGAAGCTTGGGCAACCCCAAATATCAGAAGCGACGCCCCAATCATCACGCAACATGTTGGCAGCTTCAATCACTTCACGGAAGATGGTGCCGCTACCCAAGAGCTGAACTTTTAGTTTGGCTTTGGCATCTCCAACACTTGTTAAGCGATACATACCCTTCAAGATGTCATTTTCAGCACCCTTAGGCATCGCTGGGTGAGCATAGTTCTCATTCATCAAAGTGATGTAGTAATAAACATCGTCTTGATTGGTCATCATGCGACGCATACCATCTTGAATAATCACAGCCAATTCAAAAGCAAAGGTTGGGTCATAGCTGATACAGTTTGGAATCGCGCCGCTCCATAAATGACTGTGGCCATCTTCGTGCTGCAAACCTTCACCGTTCAATGTGGTTCTACCAGCAGTACCGCCTAATAAGAAACCGCGACTGCGCATATCACCAGCAGCCCAAGCCAAATCGCCGATGCGCTGGAAGCCAAACATTGAATAGAAAATATAGAACGGCAACATTGGTACGCCGTGGGTTGAATAGGATGTGGCTGCAGCAATCCAATCACACATCGCACCAGCTTCATTGATACCTTCTTGCAAAATTTGACCGTGCTTGTCTTCTTTATAGAACATCAACTGATCATGATCTTGCGGTGTGTAAAGCTGACCCAATTGGTTCCAAATACCTAATTGACGGAACATGCCTTCCATACCGAAGGTTCTAGATTCATCAGGAACAATCGGCACCACACGCTTACCGATGGTCTTATCTTTCACAACCATGTTCAACATACGAACGAAAGCCATGGTGGTTGAAATCTCACGACCTTCAACAGTGGCTTCAAGCAATGGTGCGAATACTTCAAGCTTTGGCACTTCCAAGCTTTCTGCTTTGGCTCTGCGCTGAGGTAGATAACCACCCAACTCCATGCGACGTTCACGCATGTAATTCAACTCAGGACTGCCCTCTTCAAATTTCACCAAAGGCAATTCTTCTAACTTGTCATCAGGAACTGGGATTTTGAATTGATCTCTGAAGGCTTTGATGTCCTCAATGTTCATTTTTTTGGCTTGGTGAGCGATGTTCATGCCCTGACCTGAGCCACCCATGCCGTAACCTTTGATGGTCTTGGCCAAAATAACGGTGGGTTGATTCTTATGATTCGCTGCTGCGTGGAATGCTGCATAAACTTTATGGGGATCGTGTCCACCACGATTCAGATTCCAAACATCTTCATCACTCCAGTCAGCAACCAAAGCTTCTAATTCAGGTGTATTGAAAACAATCTTTCTAACGTAGGCACCACTCTTGGCTTTCATGGTCTGGTACTCACCGTCCACGATCTCACCAAGACGTTTCATCAAAATACCCTTTTTATCTCGGGCAAACAAAGCATCCCAATGAGTACCCCAGATGAGCTTGATCACATTCCAACCAGCACCCCTGAATTCAGATTCAAGCTCTTGGATGATTTTTCCGTTACCGCGAACTGGACCATCTAAACGTTGCAAATTACAGTTGATCACAAAACAGAGGTTGTCTAAGTTTTCTCTACCGGCCATACCAATGGCACCCAATGACTCAGGTTCATCGGTTTCACCATCACCCAAGAAGGCCCAAACTTTTCTTCCCTCGGTTTGAGCCATGCCACGGTCTTGTAAATACTTCATGAAGCGGGCTTGGTAAATAGCCATGATTGGGCCCAAGCCCATAGATACTGTAGGGAACTGCCAAAAGTCCGGCATCAACCAAGGATGCGGATAGCTTGAAATACCTTTGCCATCAACTTCTTGACGGAAGTTATTTAAATTTTCTTCGGTTAAACGCCCCAACATATATGCTCGGGCATACACACCAGTGGCAACGTGACCCTGCACAAACACCAAATCACCACCATGGTTATCTGAAGGAGCGTGCCAGAAGTGATTGAAACCCACATCGTATAAGGTAGCCGCTGATTGGAATGATGAGATATGTCCACCAACGTTTGTATCTTTGTTGGCCTTTAACACCATCGCCATCGCATTCCATCGTGTGTAAGAGCGAATCTTGTGCTCAATCTCTTGATCACCAGGAAGCTTGGCTTGCTGTTCTACAGGAATCGTATTGATGTAAGGCGTCTCAGCATGAAACGGCTGAACAACACCACTCACACGAGCATGAGATATCTGCTCATCAATCAAGAATGCAGCGCGATCGACACCCTCTTGTTGAATGACACCATTCAGGGCATCAATCCATTCTTTGGTTTCAATTGGATCAATATCCTGAGAGCCATTAGCCCCCTTTTGTTGATTTGGTAGATCAGCCATGCTTGTCTCCTGGTAACTTTGCTCTATTAATAGGGCTGAGCCCTTTTTGTCTTGCTCAAATTCTAAAAACGCCAGTGTGCCGGAGCAAGCAATATTTCATATAACGAAGTTATTTATCACTATATGGAATTATGTTGCGTGGCAATAAGCCCTAAAAAGTGAAAAAAAACAGAGATTCAGTATCGTCCCGAATTACACTCTAAGATTGCATGGTTTTCCCTAAGTAAATAAGTATTCATTTGAAAACAGTTATTCATCAATATCTTGGTCAAGCCATCAAGAAGTACCGATCAAAAACCCTCAAGCAAAGGGCAAGGTCTTACACATTCTTGTACATACCAGTATTGGCCATTGTGCTTTTTACGTGCGCAATGGGGTTGATTCTTTGGACACTCAATTACCAAGATAAAAATCAGCAGCAGTACACGCTCTATCGAGAAACCGCCTTTGCTAAACAAAGGATATTGCTACGGTTTGCTGCGAATGAAGATGCCATCCTAGAATTGAGTCGTGAGATCAGCAATTCTGCAACCAGATCTCAGTACCCAGAGTCATTCTTAAAGCTATCAACTAAGTTAATCCAGGACAGCCCTGAAATTTTGCAACTGCGTTGGTTAGATAGCAGACAAAATCGCATCGCCACTCTGCCGAATAACCCGAGCTATTCCAAGTGGTCAGAAAGAACCTCGATTAAATCTGTGCTCGATACAGAATTAAATGCCATTTTTTCTGAGGCAGCAGAATCTAATAAAGCCACTTACGGAAGAATGCTGGGCTTTCATCCTGCCGAAAATGAAACTTCCAATACAGACAGACAATATGTGTTTTGGCATGTAACCCCGATCATTCAGAATGGTGCAGTGACTGGTGGTATTGCTACTCTTTATTCAGGAAAGAGAATTCTGCAGCACATGGTCCCCAGCGAATTGAATGGGCTCTATCGTTTTGCACTAGTAGACAGTTCAGGCAAAGAGTTGGTTAGCTCAAATCCAAAACGAGCCAGCTCAAGATCTCTTGAGCACAGTGTGAGTTTGGATAAAACACCCATTCCACTGACTTTGCATGTCAGCACATACCCACCCCCCACAAACCTAACCTATCGCACATTGCTTTGGCTGGTGATTGGCTTGAGCAGCTTCGTTTTATGGAGCTTGTGGTCTGTATGGAAACAAACATCTAAACGTTATTCGATACAAAAAGATTTGCAGACTGAAACCAATTTCAGACGCGCCATGGAAGAATCAATCACGATTGGGATGAGAGCCCATGACATGCAAGGAAAGATCACTTATGTGAATCCAGCCTTTTGCGAAATGACTGGCTGGACACGACATGAGCTGATTGGCATGTCACCACCCTTTCCTTTTTGGCCTTCCGAATTAGTTCCTGAGCTAACTCAGAAGATGGCTGTTGCTTTAAAGGGTAATTCACCAAAGGCTGGTTTTGAAGCGGTCTTACAAAAAAAGAATGGCGTCAAAATTAGTTCAAGAACTTTTGTTTCACCATTGATTGATGAAAAAGGTGAGCAATCTGGTTGGATCAGTTCAATTGTTGATATATCAGAACCTATCAAGGCCCGACAAGAATTGGCCTTGGCTCAAGAACGCTTCACCACAGTACTTGAAAGTCTTGATGCTGCAGTGTCAGTTATTTCACTGCAAAGTGGGGAACTCTTGTTTGCCAATAAGTATTACCGAGAGACTTTTGGCAATACAACAAAAGCCCACCTTGACTTAGCGGGCCATGAAATCAACCCAGAAGACATGGGAGCATTGGACATCGATAGCGTGGATGGCTTTGCTGGACTTCCAGCATCCGCTTTAACACCTACACAGTCTGATTTCAGAGAAATTCAAATCAATCAAACCAAACTTTGGTATGAAGTAAGACGACGTTACATCTCTTGGGTCGATGGTCACTTAGCTCAACTGATCATCGCAACCGACATCACCGCCAGAAAAAAAGCTGAAGATCAAACCAGAGAACAAGAAGAGAAGCTTCAGTTTTCAAGCCGTTTAACCACCATGGGTGAAATGGCCTCTTCTTTGGCACACGAATTGAATCAACCGCTCGCAGCGATTTCAAACTATTGCACAGGCATAGCCAATAGATTGAAATCTTCACAAAACATCGACATCGAAAAAGATATTTTGCCTGCGATTGAAAAAGCAACCAATCAAGCTCATCGTGCAGGCACAATTATTCAACGTATCAGGGGCTTCGTGAAAAGAAGTCAACCTCAGAGTGTGCTTGTCAATGTGGCAACCATTGTTGAGGATTCAGTTGGACTGGCTGAAATTGAAGCACAACGTTATGGCGTTCAAATTAGCATCTCTTTTGCCGATAACTTACCCAAAGTCTTTTTAGATCCTATTTTGATTCAGCAGGTCCTGGTGAATCTATTGAAAAATGCGATTGATGCCATTAAAAATATCCCCAACAAAATGAATTCTTCAAAGTTGATCAATCTTTTGGTTGATATTGATGAATCAGTTTCACCAGCCATGCTGCGGATACGTGTCATGGATCAGGGGCCCGGTATTCCTGAAGATGCTCTAGAAAGACTCTATGAACCCTTCTTTAGCACCAAGCATGATGGCATGGGCATGGGTTTGAACATTTGCCGCTCCATCATTGAATCTCATCATGGCCGCCTATGGGCAGAAAACAATGTTCCAGAAAAAGATCAACCTGGTCTTGGCTGCACCTTTACAATACTACTTCCCTTGGATAAATAAGCATATGAACAACAAAACTGAAATCGTTTATGTCGTTGATGACGACGAAGCTGTGAGAGATTCATTGACATGGCTATTGGAAAGCAATGGCTATTCAGTTAAATGCCAGCCAAGTGCGGAAAGGTTTCTGCAAGCCCTGCAGGGAGATCAAAAAGAAACAGTTTCTTGTTTAATTCTGGATGTGCGCATGCCAGGTATGTCTGGTCTTGAGCTCCAAGAGCGTCTTTTGGCCGAAGGCATTCCTATGCCAATCTCTTTCATCACCGGACACGGCGATGTTTCAATGGCTGTTTCAACCATGAAAAAAGGTGCAGTAGATTTCATTGAAAAACCATTCAAGGAATCTGAATTAAAAGTATTGGTTGAAAAGATGCTGGCCAGAGCCAGAATCGATTATGCAAAAGCCGACACCCAAAAGAACAATCAAAATCTTTTGAGTAAATTGACCGGAAGAGAAAAACAGGTTTTGGAAAGAATTGTTGCCGGTCGACTCAACAAACAAATTGCAGATGACTTGAATATTTCAATCAAAACAGTTGAGGCACACCGCGCCAACATCATGGAAAAACTCAACGTGAACACCGTTGCAGACCTCCTAAGACTTGCCCTATCTGAATCCAATAAATAATATGCCTGCACAAATCATTGACGGCAACGCGCTTGCCAAGAAAATCAGATTAGAAATTGCTGCTAAAACAGCTATTTTGACGGCCAAAGGCGTTAAGCCTGGGTTAGCGGTTTTATTGGTGGGTGAGGATCCAGCCAGCCAGGTTTACGTTAGGAATAAAGTAAAAGCCTGTGAAGATGTTGGTATGTATTCCATATTGGAAAGACACCCTGCTGATTTGAGCGAAGCTGCACTTCTAAGCCGCATCAATGAATTAAATCAAGACAAGAATATTCATGGCATTTTGGTTCAGTTGCCATTGCCAAAACACATTGATAGTCACCGAGTCATCGAAGCCATTGCTCCTGAAAAAGATGTGGATGGCTTCCACGTTGCAAATGCTGGTGCATTGATGATTGGCGCGCCCCTATTCAGACCTTGCACACCTTATGGTTGCATGAAAATGCTAGAGAGCATTGACTACCCTATTAGAGGTGCAAGAGCTGTGGTGATTGGCGCCTCCAATATTGTTGGCAAACCAATGGCAATGTTGCTCTTGCAAGCTGGGGCAACCGTCACCATTTGTAATAGCAAGACCAAAGACTTAACGGCTCACACCAAAGAAGCAGATATCTTGGTGGTGGCCACAGGCAAACCAAAAATGATCACCGCCAACATGGTCAAAAGTGGCGCCGTGGTCATCGACGTAGGCATCAATCGCCTGCCAGATGGCAAGCTTTGTGGCGACGTAGACTTTGACGAAGTGAAGTATGTTGCGAGCGCAATCACCCCTGTTCCAGGCGGGGTTGGACCTATGACCATCACGATGCTTTTGCTGAACACGCTTGAGGCTGCCGAAAGAGTCAAAGCTTAAAGACCCTTTGGGCGTCAGCCTTTTTTAACCTGAACTTATTTCAATTTCAGGACATAATATTGGGTATGAATAATCCAATACTCAATCCCTTACTCGCCTTTGGTAAAAACCTTCCAGAGTACAGCTCAATCAAGGCTGTTGATATCAAACCAGCTATTGAGAAACTACTCTCTGAAGCCCAAAAAGCGGTTGATGTGTCTTTACAAACATCCACTCCTGCGACTTGGCTCGACTTAGTGGAGCCACTGGAAGATGCGACTGAAAATTTAGGGCGCGCTTGGGGTGTGATCAGTCATTTGAACAGTGTCGCTGACACCCCAGAGTTCAGAAAAGCGCATGCAGAAATGTTGCCAGAGGTCACTGCCTTTTGGACAAACCTTGGCCAAAATTTAGAGTTGTACAAAAAATATAAGGCCTTGAGCCAATCAGCTGAGTTCTCTTCACTCGATCGCGCTCAACGCAAGGTCATTGATAACTCGCTAAGAGATTTTCGTTTGGGTGGTGCCGAGTTATCAGATGAGCAAAAGATCCGCTTTGCTGAAATTCAAGATCAACAAGCACAGTTATCAAAAGAATTTTCTGATCATGTCCTGGATGCAACAGACCATTTTGTGCATGTGATCACTGATGAAAAGGATTTGGCTGGCCTACCTGAAGATGCGGTTGCTGCAGCCAAACAAACAGCCGAGTCCAAGGAGTTGACTGGTTGGGCGTTCACCCTGCACTTCCCATCATATTTTCCAGTCATGCAATTTTCTGAAAACAGAACGCTCAGAAAAAAACTTTACGAAGCCTACGTTACGAGAGCCTCAGAGTTATCTGAAAAGTTTGGTAGCGGCAAAGCAGAGTGGGACAACACGAACAATATGCTCACCCAACTTCGTCTAAAAGATGAAGAAGCCAAAATGCTCGGTTTTGCAAATTTTGCTGCTCTGAGTCTTGCTCCAAAAATGGCAAAAACAGTAGTAGAAGTTGACCAATTTTTAACTGACTTTGCCAAGAAAGCTCAAGCTCACGGTCAAAAAGATTGGGAAGAACTTCAGCTTTTCGCTAAAGATCATTTAGGTATATCAAACCTTGAGCCATGGGACATGGCATATGCCTCAGAAAAGCTCAAACAAGTCCGTTACGCTTTTTCTGAAAACGAAGTCAAACAATACTTCCCTTTGCCAAAGGTTCTTGATGGTTTATTTGCTCTTGTGCAAACCTTGTTTGGCGTAAAAATTGAAAAAGATTCCTTACCGGTTTGGCATGCAGATGTCCAATCATTCAAAGTCTTGAGTAAAACTGGAAAACTACTGGCTAATTTTTATCTAGACCCTTATGCAAGACCAGGCAAACGTGGTGGCGCATGGATGGATGATGCCAGAGGTCGAAGAAACCTTCCTGATGGCACAGTTCAAACACCGGTGGCTTATTTGGTGTGTAACTTCCCTGCTCCTGTGACAGTTAATGGTGTTACAAAACAACCCACCATCAGCCATGATGATGTGATCACCATGTTCCATGAGTGTGGCCACGGCTTGCATCACATGTTGACCCAAGTTGGATCTTTGGGTGTTTCAGGCATCAATGGCGTTGAATGGGATGCGGTTGAATTACCTAGTCAGTTCATGGAAAACTTTTGCTGGGAATGGGAAGTTTTAGAAAAGATGACGTCTCATGTAGAGACTGGCGAAACATTGCCAAAATCTCTCTATGAAAAAATGATTGCTGCAAAGAACTTCCAAAACGGCATGGGCACTTTAAGACAGTTGGTATTTTCTTTGACTGACTGGCGCCTTCACTCTAGTTTTGATGCTCATGCAGCCAAACCTGAAGATATCTTGCAACTGTCCAGACAAATCAATGATCAAGTTCATGTGATCAAGCAGTCTGATTTATCAAGATGGCCTAATACATTCAGCCATATATTTGCAGGCGGCTATTCAGCTGGCTACTACAGTTATAAATGGGCCGAAGTACTGTCTGCAGATGCATACGCGGCATTTGAAGAAGCAGCCAAGAAAACTGGCAGCATTTTGGATGAGGCCACAGGTGAACGCTATCGACAAGAAATTCTTGAAGTTGGCGGTAGTCGCTCCGCTGCTGAATCATTCAAAGCATTCAGGGGCCGAGAGCCAGAAATTGATGCTCTTTTAAGGCATGGTGGTTTAGCTTAAGGTCGTAATCACAGGAGCGTGATCAGATGGCTGCTCCCAAGCTCTGGGAGTTTTATCAATGGAGCTCGCGATGCAGTCATTTTTCAATGCTTCTGTTAAAAGAATGTGGTCAATGCGAACACCTGCGTTTCTTCTAAAGCCCATCATTCGATAGTCCCACCAACTAAAGCTTTTGGGTGCCTGCTCAAAAAGACGATAGCTATCGTAAAACCCCATTTCAATGAGGCCTGAGAAAGCATCTCTCTCATCTTGGGATACTAAATTTTGGCCTTCCCATGCTTTAGGATCATGGACGTCCTGATCCTCAGGAGCAATGTTGTAGTCACCCAATAATGCAATCCTTGAATGCTCTTCCATCTCTTCACTGAGCCAATCATGAAGTCCAGCCAACCAATCAAGCTTATAGGCGAACTTTTCAGTACCTGGTGCCTGGCCATTAGGGAAATAAGCCGAAATGATTCTGATCGGGGCTCTGCCATTAAAAGCCACTGTGGCCGCGAGTAAGCGCTGTTGCTCATCGGCAAATTTAGGATTATTTTTAACAGGCGATAAAAATGCAGTTTGCACATCTTGAGCTATTGCAGCCAAAGATGATTTTCGTAAAAGAATGGCCACACCGTTATAAGTTTTTTGTCCTGCCACCAAAGAGTAATAGCCGGCTGCTTCTAACTCTGCAAACGGAAACTTATCTTCTGTGAGTTTGAGTTCTTGAAGGCAGAGAGCATCTATGGGTGCTTTCATGGCATCTTGTGCAGCTAACCACTGTAAAAGATGAGGTAGACGAACTTTGATGGAATTGACATTCCAAGTAGCAAGACGAATAGCAGACATAAATAGGTTCAGTTCACAATAATCGTTCTATTATGAACGCTATCAAGTTGGTCGAATAATTTAGGTATCGATGCCAAGTTCTTGGAGTTTTCTGGTGATCGTATTTCTACCAATCCCTAAACGCTCTGCAGCCTCAACGCGACGACCCCGTGTAACTTCCAATGCTGCGGTTAAGACTGCTTTTTCAAATTTGGTCTCCAAGATATTGAAAACATCTCGGCCACCCTCTTGTAAAAGTTGCTTAGCCAATAAAGCGAGACCAGATTCCCAATCTCCAGGATTGGATGTTTTAATTTTGGCCAATATTTCAGTGGCAACACCTTCTGGCAAATCAGCCCCAATCTCAATCGCATCGGGCGGCAAATCTTGAGCACCAATCACCTGAGCTGGCGCCATCACAGTTAACCAGTGACATAAATTTTCTAGCTGTCTCACATTGCCAGGGAATGGTAATTGAGCAATTGCTTGTAAAGCATCATCTGATAAGCGCTTAGGCTCCATGCTCAAAGCCTTTGCAGAGGTCTGCATAAAGTGACGAGCTAACAAAGGAATGTCTTCCTTGCGCTCTCTTAAGGATGGCAAGCGCAAACGAATCACGTTCAAACGATGGAACAAGTCTTCTCTGAACAAACCTTCAGCAACACGTGATTCTAAGTTTTGATGAGTGGCAGCAATCACGCGCACATTTGATTTAAGAGAATCATGACCGCCCACTCTATAGAAATGTCCATCCGACAAGACACGCAGTAAACGTGTCTGCAAATCAAATGGCATGTCACCGATTTCATCTAAAAATAAGGTACCGCCTTCAGCTTGCTCAAAACGACCACGTCGCATGGTTTGAGCCCCTGTGAAGGCACCTCTTTCATGACCAAATAATTCAGACTCTAGTAAATCTTTGGGTATTGCTGCTGTATTTAATGCGATGAACGGGCCGCCTGCTCTTGGGCTGTGTTTATGCAAAGCCCTTGCTACCAACTCTTTACCAGTACCAGATTCACCTGTGATGAGGACTGTGACATTGGATTGAGATAAGCGTCCAATGACTCTGAAAACATCCTGCATTGCAGGAGCTTGACCAAGAATCTCAGTGGTTTCTTGCATGCGCACTGAGCCTTCTTGTGTTTGATTCTGCAATCTCAAACTCTCATCGACTGCACGACGGATTAATTCAACTGATTTAGCAATGTCGAATGGCTTGGTGATGTATTCAAATGCGCCACCTTGAAAAGATGAAACTGCCGAATCAAGATCAGAATACGCTGTCATGATGATCACAGGCACATGTGGGTGCTCTGCTTTGACCTGCTGCAGCAAATCAATACCATTGCCTCGCGGCATACGAATATCAGAAATTAAAACCTGTGGCTCTTCTTTGTTATCAAAAGCATCTAAAACATCTTGAGGATTGGTGAAGCTTCGATAAGGCATGTTCTCGCGTTGCAATGCTTTTTCCAACACCCAACGTATTGATTGATCATCATCCACAATCCAAACAGGCTTCATATCGACATCCGATTCTTATTGTTTCCCTTCCGTTTTTAAGCGGAAAGGTAATTGCATTTGAAAGTCAGTTGTTCCAGGCTTGCTGGTACAACCGATAAAACCATAATTCTGTTGCACATAGGTTTGCGCCAAAGTCAGACCCAAACCACTGCCACCCTCTTTACCTGAGACCAAAGGAAAGAAGATTTTGTCCTTGATTTCATCAGGTATGCCAGGTCCGTTATCAATTACATGCAAATCTAATGCCAGTTTGTAACGTTGCTTGCTAATAGTGACATTGCGTACCACCCTGGTGGTCAGTTCTATCTCAGCATCCCCCTGCTCGATCCTGGTTCTGAGGGCTTGAGCTGCGTTATGAACGACGTTCAACACGGCTTGAATCAATGCTTCTTTGTCACCCAAAAGATCAGGCAGACTGATGTCGTAATTTCTCTTGATTTTTAAACCGTTTGGAAATTCAGCAAGCACCAAGCTCCTGACTCGCTCAAGTACTTCATGAATATTGAGGAAGTCATCAATATGAGCCTTCCTGTGCGGAGCCAACAAGCGATCAACCAAACTTTGAAGTCGATCAGACTCTTTGATAATCACCTGCGTGTATTCATGCAGGGTCTTATCAGGCAATTCATATTCCAACAGTTGTGCTGCCCCCCTGATTCCACCCAAAGGATTTTTGATCTCATGAGCCAAGTTACGCATCAATGCTTTATTGGCCTCGACCTGCTGGACCAAACGATCATCGCGCTCACTGCGCAATTGCTGCTCCAAGGGAAACCATTCAATCAGGAGTAAATCAGGATGGTTGAGTGCCCCAACCACTACATGGGCATTGATGGGGTCATGATCGGCACGCGCCGGCCCTGAATTCAAGATCAAATCTTGGCGCTGGGACGCAACCTCTTCAGTCTTGATGGCCTCAAGCATTTGAAAAAGCTCTGGGTTATGCCCAAACAAATCATGCAAACTCATTCCTTCTAGCAATTTGCTAGAAAGATCAAGACTCACTTCTGCAACTGGGTTGGCATAAACCACCATCTGTTGGCTGTAATCAACAATCAGAATGGCGTTTGGAAACTCATCCCAAACGCTGTGAGGAGAAAAAAGGGCAGCTACTGCTGCCCCTTCTTTGCTTGGTTTGCGCAACATACCTGCGCTCTACCTTCTCTAGTCTCTCGATTAGAGTGAGTAGTACATATCGAACTCGACTGGGTGAGCAGCCATACGGAAGCGAGTAACTTCTTCCATCTTCAAGTCGATGTACGCATCTAACATTGAGTTTGTGAATACACCACCACGAGTCAAGAACTCACGGTCAGCATTCAATGCATCCAATGCCTGATCCAAGCTGTTACATACTGTTGGGATCTTTGCATCTTCTTCTGGTGGCAAGTCATACAAGTTCTTGTCAGCAGCTTCACCTGGATGAATCTTGTTCTGGATACCATCTAAACCAGCCATCATCAATGCTGAGAAGCACAAGTATGGGTTAGCCAATGGGTCTGGGAAACGAGTTTCGATACGACGACCTTTTGGATTTGCCACGTGTGGAATACGGATTGAAGCAGAACGGTTACGTGCTGAATAAGCCAACTTAACTGGAGCTTCGAAACCTGGAACCAAACGCTTGTATGAGTTTGTACCTGGATTAGTGATCGCGTTCAATGCACGTGCGTGCTTGATGATACCGCCGATGTAGTACAAAGCTAAGTCTGACAAGCCTGCATAGCCATTGCCAGCGAACAAGTTTTGACCATCTTTCCAGATAGACTGGTGAACGTGCATACCTGAACCGTTGTCACCAACGATTGGCTTAGGCATGAATGTCGCAGTTTTGCCATAAGCGTGAGCTACGTTTTGAATCACGTACTTTTGTAGGATTGTCCAGTCAGCACGTTGAACCAATGTGCTAAATCTTGTGCCAAGTTCGTTTTGACCTTGACCAGCCACTTCGTGGTGGTGAACTTCAACAGGAATACCAAGAGATTCCAAAATCAAACACATTTCAGAACGCATGTCTTGGAATGTATCAACAGGAGCTACTGGGAAGTAACCACCCTTTTTACCTGGACGGTGGCCTGTGTTGCCATGCTCAAAAGCTTTTGCTGATGACCAAGGAGCTTCTTCAGATTCAACTTTGAAGAAACAACCTTGCATGTCGTTGCCCCAAGTTACGCTGTCAAAAACGAAGAACTCTGGCTCTGGACCAAAGAAAGCTGTATCACCAATACCAGTGCTCTTTAAATAAGCTTCTGCGCGTTTAGCGATAGAACGTGGGTCACGGTCGTAGCCTTTGCCATCTGATGGCTCAATCACGTCACATGAAAGAACCAATGTTGGCTCTTCATAGAATGGGTCGATATAAGCTGTTACTGGATCTGGCATCAACAACATGTCTGATGCTTCAATACCTTTCCAACCAGCAATTGAAGAGCCGTCAAATGCATGACCACTCTCAAATTTATCTTCATCAAAGTGAGACACTGGCACTGAAACGTGCTGCTCTTTACCTTTGGTATCTGTAAAACGGAAGTCAACAAAAGTAACTTCTTTCTCTTTCGCAAGCTTCATTACATCAGCGACGGTCTTCGTTGTCATGCAAATCTCCTGTTGGTACGATCTCAAATCGGTCACATCCCCCTTCATGAAAGATGCAACCCGCTTATTACAAAACTATGCACAAAGCATGCCAAAAGACATGCCTCATTTACTTATCAGCATTTTAGGTCAATAAACCCTCTGCAGATTATTCAAATGCCCTTTTTTGGTGCATAAATGCACTAATTTCAGGCAAATACCCCATTAATCACCAGCTTGGGGCAATTCATGAATTTCGAAGCCTAATTTTAAAACACCTTCCTTCAGAAAGGGAAAAGCTTTCTCAACTTCAGACAAAGAGCCCTTGAGGCCTAGTTCAATATGACGCTTGGCAAAAACCCCGCCCTTGCGAGGGTCACCCACTGAAGGAAGGCTAAAGACTTTAACGCCACTGTGCGTGGCCTCAATTTGCTCCATCAAGGTGGTCAAGCTTGCCTCCATACCCAATGGAATGATGAAGCTCTTCTCAACAAAATCAGTTAAATGAAACAAATCTGCATAAAGTTCATCCAATACCCAGGCCATCATGGGCGCAGCCATGACTGGAAAGCCAGGCAAAAAATGATGCTCTTTAATCCTGAACCCAGGAATCAGATTGTATGAATTTGGAATGATTTCACTGCCGACGGGAAACTCACCCATCTTCATGCGCAAAACATTGTCTGGATTAGAAAGCTTGGCTTTCTCAGTATCGCCCTCAGCCATGGTGTTGATTCGCTGAGTGATCAATTCTTTAGCTTCAGGATGCAAAGCCAAAGGTACATTCAAAGCTGCTGCCGCGCACTGCCTGGTGTGATCGTCTGGAGTAGATCCAATACCGCCTGTACTAAAAACCACATCATCGGTTGCAAAACTCTTTTTCAATACTGCTGTGATTGCCTCACGGTCATCACCCACATATTCAACTTGATGAAGCGATAGCCCTCTTTCATTGAGGAGCTCAATCATTTTTGACATGTGCTTGTCTTGTCTCTTACCAGAGAGAATTTCATCGCCGACAACGATGAGCCGGAATTTTTTATGCGTCATTTAATACAACTCCATTAATCATTCGATATTCACGCAATGCATTCAATAAATAGTGAGCAAACCATAATGCCGAAAAAATAAAAACCAAAGAATAAATCCACAAAGCAAAGAAAGAAACAATCGGAAAAAATATATAGGCGATTGCAGATGTTGCCCAAAAGAATGTGGGCACAGCCCCTAACATTCCAGAAATAATACCCATACCCAACAGACGCCACCGGTGCTCAGCAATCAACGCGTCCCTCTCCTCGGCACTTGCATGCAAAGCGAGAACGTCATAGCTCATCAACCTCATGGTCAGCCAACCCCAAAGCAATGGAGGCAAGATTGCCACCATCGGTGGAATCCACCAAATGGGCAATGTGATCAATAACAAGAAAAAACAAATGAAGATCGATATCAATGCATAAACAATGCTTCCCCACACTCCCCCTGCATTGACTTGATGTAAAGATTGATAATGCGCCTGCTTTGAAAGATGCTTGATGACTGCAGGGATAGATGTAAAGGCAACAAAGACCAAAAGAGAAATTGTGATCAATGGAATTAAAACCATGACCAACAACAAGGGTGCCATCACGGCTCGGATTTCGTCCCAGCCGGTTGCTGACATCACATCAGCAATCCATGCAGTGAGAAATGAGGTGGTGATAAACACTCTGATGATTTCTAGGGTGGGCTCCCAAATAAAGAAAAATAAAATGCCCCACGCAATGCTGACAAACAAAAATGGACGCAAGCTTAACCAGAGCATCTTTGGATGCATTAAGCCAATCATTGATAAACCAAGAGCTCTGAGCACAAAAACCTTTATTTATTTATTTGCTGATGAATCATCAAAAAATCTTCTTGAGCTCTCGCCATGAATGCTTTAAGCCTTGCCATTGGTGAGTCACCAGATTTTCAGACACTTCTAAATTTCTAACGCCCGTTGGATGAATTTCTTTTGAAAAGATAGCTGTTTTGAACAACATGTCCCACCAAGGAAATAGAACTCCAAAATTACAGCCGCCTAAAACTCCAGGTTTACCAAGCGCCTCATGACCCAAGCCAATCGCATGGTGATAACGATGGAATTGCGGTGAAATTAATACATATTTGAACCAACCGTGATCAAACTTTAAATTGCCATGTTGCCAACTTTGAATCAACTGACTGGTGGCTACTAACCACAAGAACTGAATTGGTTCAACACCTATCAATAAAGCAATAAAAGCAAACACAGCTGAATGCATCAAATCGTCCATCACATGATTACGGTTATCACTCCAAACCGTCATGTTTTTCTGACTGTGATGCAAAGCGTGCAATTGCCACCACCAATTGAAACGATGTGATGCTCGGTGATAAACGTATTCAGCAAAATCTAAAATGATCAAATAGATAATGAAGCTGACCCAAGGAATCGATGTGATTTGTGGAATCCATGTCTCAACATTGAGTTGAATAAAGCGAAGATCATGTAACTGCGCATCAAACCAAAAAAATAAGCCCGAGAAAAGTAAAAACAAGGCCAATTTAAAAATACCTAGACGATGTACTAATGTGTACACAACATCTGACCAAACAGCTTTTGATGATTTTTGCTGATTAGCACCTTTGATTTCTGCAGGCCAAAAACTCTCAAGGGGGCGAAGCACCAAGGCAATCAATAGAACCTGAATAACCCCCAATAAAAACCAATCAAGTCCGCCGATAGCATCGTCGGCAAAACCCATACCACCCAGCGCATAGAGGATGGGCAAGACCAACTCTTGCATCAACCACTCTTGGATGCTGGCATACCAGGTAAATAAGGTGTTCATGGCCTCATTATTCTAGAAATTTGCCGGTGCTGCTGAATCCCTAGAATAGTGTCAAAGCAATAGCCTTTTTTCTTCAAGCCGACGATCAGAGGCTCTAAAACTACTGGGGCCCAGGGGTCCTTCCTGGACCATATCCCCAGATGAGCCATGGCAATATCTCCTGGTCTTAGAGACTTCAAGGCCTTATCTAAAAGATGTTGATTTGAGAATTTCTCAGAACTTAATTCATCACCCAAAAAACCAGCTTCTGACCACCCAACATGGGTATAACCACAACTATGGCCCATCTCAATGTAATTTGGCGATACTTTTCCGCCAGGAGCTCGCCAAATTTTATTCAATGGAGAACCCGTTATTTTTTGAAAACGATCATTCACCAACTGCAATTCACTGCATAAAGCGCTTTGACTGGTCGTGATGGTTTTACCTGCGTGAGGACCAAATTGAGGTCTTATCTTGGCAGAGTTATTTTCAGCATCTTTCACAAAATAAGTATGGTGGTAAGTGTGATTACCAAAAGCATGGCCATCTTTTTTCAATGATTTCCAAAACTCAGACCATGAGTCATCTAGAGAATAATCACCACGCTTGGTTTTTTCGTTGGCCAAAAAAAATGTGGCTTTAACATCATGTTTTTTTAATACCCCAGCGACATATTCAGCAACATCCATGTTGCCAGTGTCAAAAGTTAGATAAATAGGCTTTTCACAAGTCGATGCATGAGCACTGGTTGAAAATAACAAGACAAGCGCTATTTTTTTCAACTGAGTGCAATGACTGGTGATCAAGCTCAAGCCCTACTCCCAAGCAGCATTCGAGTGAAAGAAAATACCGTGAGGACTTTTCCCCACAGGAATCGTTGTGACCAGTTTGCGGCTGGCGATATCGATGATGCCAACTTTCTTGGCAAATCTAAATGTCACCCACAACTCTTTGCCATCCGCTGTGACATCCATACAGTCTGGGCCAGATGGCAAACCTTTGATGTCAGCAACCTTCTCCAACTTATCCATATCAATGATACTGATGGTTGAGTCAACACGGTTTGTTAAAAAGATATGGCGCTTATCGCCCAAAGGTCTAAAGTTGTGCGCACCTTTGCCAGTTTTAATTTCTTTGATAATCTTCTGCTGCTTCCAATCAACCACTTGCACTAAGTCAGAGCCAGTTAAACCAATCAACAGATGCTTGTCCCCCGGGGTCATCCAAACACCAGCCGGCATTTTTCCAATTGGCATTCTCCAAACTATTTCTTGAGTGGCCAAATCAATCGCGATCAGCTCATTTGAGTCTTGCAAGGTCACAAAGGTTAGTTTGCTGTCATTTGTAAATGCGATGTGACTTGGCGTCTTGGCTGCTTTAACAATTTTCACCAATTTCAATTCTTGGTTTTTGGCAGCGTAAATATCTACTCTGTCCAATCGGTTACCTGCGGCAACAAACCACTTCTTATTGGGTGAGTAGCCGATGTGATACGGATCCACAATGTTAGGCAGGCGTGATTGAATATCACCAGTCTTTGGATCTAAAAAAACCACATCATCACCAGCAGCATTTGCCACTAACACTGATTTTTGATCTGGAGTGATCATCAAATGATGAGGCTCTTTTCCAATCGGAAAGGTTTTATAGACGGCTCGTTTATCCATATCAATCAGACTAACGCTGGCCTCACCTGAGTTGAGGACAATCGCTGTGCGCTTGACAGATTCTGCAGCATGAACCGTTAGCCCAGGCATCAAGAATGCCAAAGCTAAAAAATAAGGAAGAATGGGTTTTAAATTGAATGATTTAGGCATTTTGGGATTTTAAGACCCAAAATACCAAAAGGAAAGAAGATTACTTCTTAAGACTGTCTAAGATTTTCTGTAGACGCTTTGAGGACATCGGAGTTGGAGTCTTGAGCTCTTGGGCATACAAAGCCACCCTCAACTCTTCTAACTGCCACCTGAAATCATTCAAACGTGGATCTATAGATGACCCATACGCCTTTTGTGCAGCAAGAAGCTTCATCCAAGGTTGTTGCAATGATTGCCATTGTTGTTGAAGCTGAGCATCTCTTGATGGATTGAGTCTGATCTTATCAATGCGCATCGAAGCTGCTTTGAGATAGCGTGGCAAATGAACCAAGTATTCATAAGGAGTTTGACTGACAAACCTAGGGTGAATCAATTGTTGAATTTGAGTTGATACATCGGAATGAGCATTCGCAGACAAAGCCTTTAACTGAGACATGCGTTTTTGTAAGTCAGCGTGAGCCTGAAGCGCGCTCAAAGCATGTCGGCCAATTTCTTGGGCAATCAAGGCCAACTTTGGTTTACCCAGATCAAGTCGTTGCTTAAACTCATCGGCATTTGTTGGTAAGGGCTCCATCAAACATGATCTCTCAATAGCCAAGTCAATCACTTGCGTGATCAAGTCTTCAGCATTGCCGATATTCATAAAGAGAAGTCCTAAATCTCTTGCGCCAGGCAACTGCTTATGCAGAGCCTTGATGGTCTCTCGCATGGGCAGCGCGAACAATCTTCTTAGTCCCTGGAGGTGCGCTTTTCTTGCAACCTCCGGGTCATCAAAAACCTCGATGTCACAATGCGTTTGCTGATCAAGCAATGCTGGGTAACCATACAAACTTTGTTTACCGCGTTTAATCTCCAACATTTCCGGAAGAACGCCAAAAGACCAATCCTTGATATTGTCTGTTTGAGACAATGCAGCTTGGGTACTTGATTTCTTTGTGCTTTGAACAGACGATGATGGGATTTCAGAACCAGCATTCTTTGATTCAGTCAGCAACTGATCAACAGCACTCGCAGCAACTTCTTGGAAGACCTCTCTGGCTGCCTGAGAATGCTCTGCCCTCAATTTAGCCAGGTTGCGCTCCAAGTCAATCTGACGCCCATACTCATCCACCAAGCGGAAGTTCATAAAACAATGCAGTGGTAAGTTCTCAGGTCTGAAATCAGCTCTCTGAACTTGAACTTGAGTTTGCTCACGAATATCAGCAATCAAGGCATCTAAATAATCACCATCACCAAAAGTATTTTTCTCTGAGGTGCGCTCAACAAATTTCTTGGCATAGTCCGGTAAAGGTACACAGTAACGACGCAATTTTTGCGGCAATGATTTGAGATAGAGTTGAGTTTTTTCTGTGGCCAAACCAGGAACCAGCCATTCACAACGACGTTGATCAATTTGATTGAGCAAAGTCAAAGGAATCACCATCGTCACACCATCTTTCGGACTGCCAGGTTCAAAGTGATAACTCAGCTGCAACTCAGTACCCGCCATTTTCAAGGTTTTGGGGTAACGATCCAAAGTCACCCCTGCAGCTTCATGCCTCATCAAATCTGATTTATCTAGTTTGAGAGATATACCATTCTTAGCGTCTTCTTTGAGCCATGCTTCAAGAGTCGCTTTGCAAAAAACAGTTTTAGGCAACTGCTGATCATAAAAGGCGAACAACAACTGATCATCTACCAAGACATCTTGACGACGAGAGCGGTGCTCGAGTGCTTCGATTTGTTTAATAAGGCTCAAGTTATGCCAAAAGAAAGCCCCAATAGCTCCGCCTTGCTTTTGCGCCTGAGCAGCTTCAGCCTGTCCAAATAAATCAGCTTCTACCAAAGCTCTTTGGATAAAGATGTGACGAGCCTCTAAGGGATCTTTTGGTGAGAAACGTATTTTTCTACCGTGATAGATGGGTAAGCCATAAAGCGTGCCGCGCTCATGTGCCATGACCTCACCTTGGCGAGCATCCCAAAATGGATCACTCCAAGATCTCTGAATGCGATGACTGGCAACTTTTTCTACCCACTGTGGCTCAATCTTCGCAATGGTTCTTGCAAAGAGTCGACTGGTCTCAACCAGTTCTGAAGCCAAGATCCATGCGCCTGCTTTTTTACCAATCGTTGATCCTGGCCAAATATTGAGTTTGATGCCGCGTGCACCTTCATAAATACCTGGACCATGTTTTTCATCGTCGGCTTTCTTAGCAATATTGCCAAGCAACCCCGTGAGCAAAGAGAGATGTATCTGTTCAAAGGTGGCAGGCGTTTGATTTTCTTTCCAACCCTGTTCAATCAATAAACGGTGTAACTGTCCATGGATGTCACGCCACTCACGCATTCTTCTTGGCGAGATGAAATGAGTCTTGCATAGATTTTCTAATTGTCGATTGCTTTGTTTGTTAACGAGTGCCTGCTGATACCAATCCCACAACTTAACAAATGATAAGAATTCAGATCTTTCGTCGGCAAAGACCTTATGAGCGGTGTCCGCTGCTTGGGCATACTCCATGGGACGATCCCTTGGATCTTGTGTAGCCATGGCCGTAGCAATGATCAAGACCTCTCTGAGCGCTTGATGCTCTTTTGCAGCCAAAAGCATACGACCCACTCTTGGATCTAAAGGCAAGGCGGCTAATTGCTTACCAATCGGTGTCAATGCACCCTGCCTTGGTCCATCAGACTCCATGGCACCCAACTCTTCTAATAGCTGAACACCATCGGCAATGGCTCGCCCCAAAGGAGCCTCAAGAAATGGAAACTCTTGGATTTTTGGAAGTTTTAAGGCGCGCATCCGAAGAATCACCGCAGCGAGTGAACTTCTTAGAATTTCAGGGTCGGTGAATTTTGGACGAGCATTGAAATCAGCCTCGTCGTACAAACGAACACAAATACCATCAGAAACACGACCGCATCGACCGGCCCGTTGATTGGCTGCCGCTTGAGAAATGGGCTCCACTTGGAGTTGCTCAACCTTGTTGCGATAAGAATAGCGCTTGACCCTTGCCAAGCCTGCATCAATCACAAAGCGAATCCCTGGCACGGTCAATGATGTTTCAGCGACGTTGGTGGCCAAGACAATCCGTCGGCCACCCTCACCTTGGAAAACTCTCTCTTGCTCAGCGACTGACTGTCTAGCGAATAAGCTCAGAACATCGGGGCGAAAGCGCTGGTTCAGGACGTGGTCTTTACGGATAGCTTCAGCGCAATCTCGGATTTCGCGTTCACCTGGAAGGAACACCAAAATATCGCCCGCAGAATGAGGGCCATCCCGCCACAGGTCCGAGATGGCATCTAACACCGCTTCTGGGATTTCTTTGGGGTCTTTTTTACCAGCCTCCAGCAATGGTCTGTAACGAAGTTCCACCGGGAACAAACGACCACTGACTTCAATCACGGGGGCTGGGCGCTCTTTTGAGCCGAAATGTTCAGCAAAACGCTGGGCATCAATCGTTGCCGAGGTAACAATCACCTTCAAGTCCGGACGCTTGGGCAATAGCTGTCTTAAATAGCCCAACAGAAAATCAATGTTCAAGCTGCGCTCATGAGCCTCGTCAATGATGATGGTGTCATAAGCCTTTAATAGCGGGTCTCGTTGAGTTTCAGCCAATAAAATGCCGTCCGTCATGAGTTTGACTGAGGCTGTGGCGGAGGTTTTGTCTGAAAAACGCACCTGGTAGCCCACATCTTCGCCAATAGGGCTTCCCAGCTCTTGAGCAATGCGTTTGGCTGTGGAAGTGGCTGCAATGCGCCGTGGCTGGGTATGCCCAATCAACTGACCAGTACCATTCGCCCGACCGCGCCCCATGGCCAAACAGATCTTTGGCAACTGCGTGGTCTTGCCAGAACCGGTTTCTCCGCACACAATGATTACCTGGTTCTGCTCTAAAGCATGAGTGATTTTCTCCCTCTGCCCATAGACAGGTAAGCTTTCGGGAAACTCAATTTTTAAAAGTTTGGTTATTTTTTCTGGTTGCACCATATAATTTTCCACTATGCCTACAAATCAAGTACAAAATAATTTTCCCTTCGTTGCGTGGCTACGTGATGTGGCTCCCTACATCCATAGTTTTCGCGGCAAAACCTTTGTTATCGGGTTTGCGGGTGAATTGGTTCAAAAAGGTGGATTAGAGGCCTTGATCCAGGATGTGGCCATGCTTCATGCCATGGGCATGAGAATTGTCTTGGTCCATGGTTCACGCCCTCAGGTACAAGAACAGCTTGATTTAAGAAAAGTTAGCAGCCGTTATGGCACAGGTGCCATGAGCGGATACAGGATCACCGATCCTGCGGCCCTTGAGTGCGCCAAAGAAGCTTCTGGCGAATTACGCCTAGACATTGAAGCTGCGTTTAGCCAGGGTTTACCCAATACTCCGATGGCCGGATCACGTATTTCTGTGATTTCCGGCAATTTCATCATTGCTAGACCAGTGGGCATTGTTGATGGCGTCGATTTCATGCACACAGGTTTAGTGCGCAAAGTGGATTCAGAATCCATTGCCCACTCATTAGCAAACAACAAAATTGTTTTGATGTCACCTCTCGGATTCTCTCCAACAGGTCAAGCCTTCAATATTGCCTACGAAGATGTGGCCACAGCCACTGCGATGGCAGTCAAAGCTGATAAGTTGATTTTCTTGACCGAATACAACGGCATCACCGATCTTGAAGGTGAACTGATCAAAGAGTTCTCATTGCGTCAGCTAGAAGATCACATCAGCGGTTTGACCTTGGCTGATGCAGATCTGAAGGTGCTATTACAAAACGCCATTCGTGCCATCAAATCTGGCGTGAGTCGTGTTCACCTATTGCCGCATGATCGTGATGGCGCTCTGCTCGAAGAATTATTCACGCATGACGGTATCAGCACCATGATTGCAGCATCTGATATCGAACATTTGCGTGAAGCCAATTTGGATGACGTCGGCGGTATTTTGCAATTGATTGAGCCGCTAGAAGACGAAGGTATTTTGGTGGCACGTGGTCGCGACACGATTGAACGCGACATCACTCACTTCTCAGTGATTGAGCATGACCGCGTTTTATTCGGTTGCGCTGCACTTTTCCCCTACTCGAATGGCTTGGGTGAGCTATCTTGCTTGGCCGTTGATCCTCAAGCTCAAGAATCAGGGGATGGAGAGAGATTGCTCAAACGCATCGAAGCCAGAGCCAAAGCGGCAGGACTAAAAAAACTATTCGTTTTGACGACGAGAACCGAGCACTGGTTCTTAAAACGTGGCTTTGTCAGAGCCAGCGTTGATGATCTCCCAGCAGAGCGTAAAGAACTCTACAACTGGGAACGCAAATCAATGGTCTTGATTAAAAACATTTGATACAAATAATTTATTAGTTAAAGAGGTAAAAGATGGCTCGCATGATTCATTGCATTAAGTTAAACAAAGAAGCTGAAGGTTTAGATTTCGCACCAATGCCAGGCGATTTAGGTAAGAAGTTATGGCAAGAGGTTTCTAAAGAAGCTTGGGCTGGTTGGCTGAAGCATCAAACCATGTTGATCAATGAGAATCGCCTCAATATGGCAGATACTCGTGCTCGTCAATATTTACTCAAGCAAGTTGAGAAATACTTTTATGGTGATGGTGCTGATGGTGTTCAAGGCTACGTGCCAGAGAACAAGTAAAGATTCCTCAAGAATCTATTTAGCAAAAAGGACGCCTCAGCGTCCTTTTTTTATTGAAGCGTTTAGACATTAATACGTCTGACGGCGCACCCCAGCAGCCTCACCAATTAAAAGAACATTGGCTTTTCTTCTGGCAAACAATCCATTACAAACAACGCCAGGTATCTGATTGATTTGAGACTCAAGGCCAACAGGGTCCTTGATTGATAAGCCGGCAACATCCAGAATCCACCCTTGGTTATCAGTGACATAAACTGAATCAGCTCCCTTCACTTTTCTGAGTGTTACCACACCACCTAATTTTTCTAACTCACGTGCCACTTGAGCACGAGCCATTGGAATAATTTCTACAGGCAAGGGAAACTTACCCATCACATCGACTTGCTTACTGCCATCACAAATACAAATGAATGATTGAGCCAGTTGAGCCACGATTTTTTCACGGGTCAAGGCGCCACCACCACCTTTGAGCATGTGGCCATGAGGATCAATCTCATCAGCACCATCAACGTACATCGGTAGACTTTGAACAGAATTACTATCCAAGACCTTAAAGCCATGCTTCTGCAAGCGCTCTGTACTCGCTTGTGAACTGGAGACAACTCCAGCAAAGTGACTCTGATGTGGCGCAATCGCATCAATAAACAAATTAGCCGTAGATCCCGTACCAACTCCTAAAATACCGCCTGGGGCCATATTTTTTAGGACTTCATCCTTGGCGGCTTCCGCTACCATTGCCTTGAGTTGATCTTGGGTATACATGTAAACCTGTTTATATGATTAATTAGAGTTAATTTACAGCATTATTCGAGAAGCATTCTAAAATAAGACCATGAGCACATTACTTGAACAATTAAAACAATATACGACCGTGGTTGCAGATACGGGTGACTTTGAGCGCATGCAAGCTTTTTTGCCTCAAGACGCCACCACCAACCCATCGCTGATTCTAAAAGCAGCCCAACTTCCAAGCTATCAATCTTTGATCGCCGATGTCAAAGCTAAAAACAAAGGCAAACCAGTTGATAAAGTGATCGATGCCCTACTGGTCGCTTTTGGTATTGAAATATTAAAAATCGTTCCGGGCCGCGTCTCCACTGAAGTGGACGCACGTTTGTCGTTTGATACAGCAGCTACGGTTAAAAAGGCCCGAGAAATCATCGCAGCCTATGAGGCCAATGGCATTTCTAAAAAACGAGTGCTCATCAAAATAGCCAGTACTTGGGAAGGTATACAAGCCGCAAAAACTCTTCAAGCCGAAGGTATCGCTTGCAATATGACCCTCTTGTTTAGCTTGATTCAGGCAGTGGCCTGCGCCGATGCAAAAGCTCAGCTAATTTCTCCCTTTGTTGGACGCATCACTGATTGGCACAAAAAGTCTTTAGGTGCGCAGTGGCAGGATGAAGTTCATGGGGGCGCCAATGATCCAGGCGTTGTGTCTGTGAAGAGTATCTACAACTACTACAAGAGCTTTGATATCCCGACTGAAGTCATGGGTGCAAGCTTCAGAAATATTGGTCAAATCACTCATTTAGCCGGTTGTGATTTATTGACCATCAGCCCAGAACTGCTCGCTGAATTACAAGCCAACTCTGCATCACTGACTCCTGCATTGACGCTTCAGGCTGCTAAAGAAGCTGCTAAAGCCCTGCAATTAAATGTCATCAAGGCTGATGAAGCATCATTCCGCTACCAATTGAATCAAGACGCCATGGCCACAGAAAAACTATCTGAAGGCATCCGTTTATTCTGCGCTGATATTGAAAAATTAGAAAAGGTACTCGCCAGTTAAGAGATTGGCTTTTAGGCTTTAAGCATTCTCTGTCGGCGAGCCTCATACAAAGCGACGCCGCTGGCAACAGAAACGTTCAAACTTTCTACGCCACCCATCATCGGTATTTTGACAAGGGCATCACAAGTTTCTCTGGTCAGTCTTCGCATGCCTTCACCTTCAGCACCCATCACCAAAGCCACTGGGCCTGTGAAATCCATGTCATAGAGCGTTTTTTCAGTCTGATCATCTGTTCCAATCAGCCATACGCCCGCCTCTTGAAGCTCGCGCATGGTTCTGGCCAAATTGGTCACAGCAATCAAAGGCATGGTCTCAGCAGCACCACTGGCCACTTTACTCACGGTAGCATTCAAATGTGCTGAGCGATCTTTAGGCACGATCACAGCATCAACACCTGCACCATCCGCCACTCGAAGACATGCTCCAAGATTATGAGGATCAGTCACGCCATCCAAAATCAATAAAAGTGCTGGGCCACTCAGAGCGTCCAATAGCTCATCCAAAGTTTGAACTTTAGAAATCGTGTCTGCAAAAGCCACCACACCTTGATGACGATCATTACCGGCCAGGGTTCTTAAACGTTCTGTATCAGCTTGGTGCAAGCGTCTTCCTAAAATCGGTTCAGCCGATTTAATGAAATCTTGCATCCTGCGATCACGTCTTGCAGGATCAACATAAACTGTTCTCAATGACTCAGGGTCTTGACGCAGTCTTGCTATCACGGCATGAAAACCTAAAATCATTTGCTTACCATCGCCACCTTGCTGCCTTGGCGATTGGTCTTTTTTTGAATCTCTATCTGACATTAACGACGGCCTTTACGAATACTTAGCTCATGCCCTTTTGATTTGGCATTACTTGCTTTTTTTGGTTTTTTACCAGCCTTGGCTGCAGTGGTTTTCTTTTTCGCTGCACCTGCTGACTTAGCGGGTGGTGATGATAAACCACCAGAAGATTCAGCAGAGGCTCCGCGAGAGCCTCTCACACCTGCCTGAGTTGCACTTGAGTTGGGATTAGCTCTTGAACTAGAGTGAGATCTTCCTGAAGATTTTTTTGCACCAGGGTGTCGGCTAGATTTATTACCTCGACCTTGATCAACTTGTGAGAAACGATCACTGGCTCCAACGCCAGCAACACCATTTCGATCACTGTTTGGCTTGACCAAGCTGAACTCGATTCTTCTGGCATCTAAGTCAACTCGGCTGACCAAAACATGAACGCGATCAGTTAATCTGTAACGAATACCTGTGCGTTCGCCACGCAACTCTTGTCTGGCTTCATCGTATTGGTAGTAGTCGCCACCAAGCTCGCTGATATGAATCATGCCTTCAACGAAGAGGCTTTCTAATTGCACGAATAAACCAAATGTTGCAACACCTGTGATCGTACCAGCGTACTCCTGACCAAGATGGTCGCGCATGTAGTAACACTTCAACCATGCCTCAACATCTCGTGAAGCTTCATCCGCACGACGCTCATTTGAAGAGCAATGAACACCTAATTGAGCCCAAGCTGCCATGGCAGTTGATGCCTCTTGCTTGGCTTTAGAACCTCGGGCTGTTTTAGCCGCTGGCTTTAATTTGCCTTCTTCGTGAGACTTCTTGGCATTCGCTGCATTGACTCGACCAGGGCCGCTCTTAGGCATGGCCAAGTTCAAGACCACATCTGACGGAATGCTTGGTGAATAAGTTTTCTTCGCCAAAATAGCTTTGATGGCGCGATGAACTAACAAGTCTGGGTAGCGGCGAATTGGGCTGGTGAAGTGAGCATAGGCTGGGTACGCCAAACCAAAGTGCCCATAGTTATCAGGTTGGTACACCGCTTGTTGCATTGATCTCAACACCACAGATTGAAGCATGCTTGCATCAGGTCTAGGTTTGATCTCTTCAATCAATTTGGCAAAGTCTTTGGGTCTTGGTTTATCCGAGCCACCTAAATTTAATCCAGCCGTTCTCAATACTTGCTTCAGAGTTAATAACTTTTCAACGGAAGGTTCAGCGTGAACACGGAACAATGCGGCGTGTCCGTTCTTATCTAAGAAGTCTGCAGCACAGACGTTGGCTGACAACATACACTCTTCAATGATTCGATGAGCTTCATTGCGAACCCTTGGCTCAATACGCTCAATCTTACCCAAGGCATTACTGATGATTTGGGTTTCAGTCGTTTCAAAATCAATCGCACCACGTTTGTCACGTGCAGCACGCAAAACTTTATAAAGACTGTAAAGACGATCAAGATTCTTTTTTAGGTGTTTGAATCTTGCAGCCTCTGGGCCATTTGAATTACTTAAAATTTCCCAGACAGTGTTGTAAGTGAAGCGCTGCGCTGAATGCATCACCGCTGGATAGAACTGATAAGCCTGTACCTCACCATGAACGTCAATCACCGCATCACAGACCATGCACAAGCGATCAACTTCAGGTTTTAGAGAACAAAGACCATTGGATATTTTTTCTGGCAGCATCGGTATGACTCTGCGCGGAAAATAAACAGAGGTGGCACGACTGATGGCATCGGTGTCTAGAGGATGGCCTGGTTTGACATAGTGAGAAACGTCGGCGATTGCAACAATCAAGCGCCATGCTTTTTCTTTGCCCCAAGTGACTGGCTCACAATAAACCGCATCATCAAAGTCACGAGCATCTTCACCGTCAATCGTCACCAGAGGAATATCACGTAGGTCAATGCGACCCTCGAGATCCTCATCTCTTATTTCATCAGGCAGTGCCTCAGCTTCTTTGGCAGCTGCAGGAGAAAATAAATGTGGCACACCGTACTTGCGCACAGCGATTTCGATTTCCATCCCAGGATCATCAATCTCACCGAGGACCTCAACCACTCGACCCACTGCTTGACGATAACTGTCTGGGTAATCGATGATCTCAACAGAAACCACTTGACCTAATTTGGCGTTACCCTGCCCTTTAGGTGGAATCAGAATGTCGTGACCAATTCTTTTATCTTCAGGCGCACAAATTAAAACGCCGTTTTCATTCAATAAACGGCCAATCACAAATTGATTGGCATGCATGAGCACTTCACTGATTTGGCCTTCAGGGCGACCACGTCGATCTAGCCCAGAAACTCTGACGATCACTTTGTCGTGATGCATCACACGCGACATCTCGCGCTCATTTAAAAAGATATCTTCACCGCCATCATCAGGAATAACAAATCCAAATCCGTCTCGGTGACCTTGCACCGTGCCTTGCTTTTCTGGGAGATTTTTTGCTTTTGACTCAGATAGAGCCAATGTCCCTTTAGTACTTTTTTTAGTCATACCCCATTGTCTTATAAGAATGTGTCAATTCATAATAATTTATCAAAACTATCATAGAAATTCTTCTGTCAACAAAGAAAAACGGCGCTTTGAGCGCCGTTTTGTCTGGATACCGATGGTTGATCAAGCCTCAAAGGGGTGTTGAAGCAAGATCGTTTCATTCCGGTCTGGACCGGTTGAAACCATGGCAATAGGAACGCAGGCCACTTCTTCAACTCTCTTGAGGTAAGTTTGAGCTGCTTTTGGTAACTCATCCCACTTTTGGATACCCACGGTTGTCTCAGACCAACCAGGGAAAGTCTCATAAATTGGCTCACATCTAGCGACCGCATCAGAGCCTCGTGGCAGAACGTCCAAAGTCTTGCCATCTAGCTTGTAACCTACGCACAGGCGCAACTCTTTTAGACCGTCTAAAACGTCTAACTTGGTCATGCAAAGACCTGTCACACCACTGATCTGAATAGAACGCTTCAAGGCTGCAGCGTCTAACCAACCAGTTCTACGTGGACGGCCAGTCACAGAGCCAAACTCTTTACCAACTTCAGCCAAACGCAAACCAATTGGGTCTTGAGCCTTAGGATTGGCGTGATCATATAGTTCGCTTGGGAAAGGACCTGATCCTACGCGAGTGCAATAAGCTTTGGTAATGCCAAGCACATAATGCAAACTGCCTGGACCAACGCCTGAACCAGCAGCGGCGTTACCAGCCACACAGTTTGAAGATGTCACAAATGGGTAAGTACCGTGGTCGATATCTAACAATGCGCCCTGCGCACCTTCGAATAGCAAGTTTTTACCGGCTTTTTGAACCGCATCCAAGTCGCTTGAAACATCAGCCACCAATGGGCGCAACTGATCAGCGTAGCTCAACATGCTGTCTCTAACTTCAGCAAAGTCCAAAGCAGGCGCCTTGAAGTACTGAGTTAATACAAAATTATGATATTCGAGGTTTTCTTTTAGTTTCTCAGCAAAAGATTCAGGGAAGAACAAATCTTGAACCCTGAGAGCGCGACGCGCCACTTTATCTTCATAAGCTGGACCAATGCCACGACCGGTTGTACCAATCTTTGCATTACCGCGCTTAGCTTCGCGCGCATGATCAATGGCAACGTGGTACGGCAAAATCAAGGTGGTTGCTTCAGAAATCTTCAAGCGTGAACGCACATCAACGCCAGCAGCTTCAAGCTCACCAATTTCTTTAAAGAGAGCTTCAGGAGACAAAACCACACCGTTACCGATGTAGCAAGTCACGCCTGGGCGCATGATTCCAGATGGAATTAAACGCAAAATGGTCTTTTGGCCATTGATGATCAGCGTGTGACCAGCGTTGTGACCACCTTGGAAGCGAACCACACCTTCAGCATGGTCTGTTAACCAGTCAACAATCTTACCTTTACCCTCATCACCCCATTGGGTGCCAATCACAACAACGTTACGACCGGATTTACCGCTAGATTTCTGTGCAGACATAGGAACCAAGAAAAAATTAATTAGAAATTGTGCAAACGAGCATTTTACGCTCTTGTCTTAACGACCCAAGCACCTTTTTGATTCACTAACTCTCGATCGCAATGAAACTCATCCCCATCTTGTTCATGACCAGGCAGTAACTGGATCACAACTTGACCTTGTGAGCGTAATTGAGCGATCTCTTGGCTCAATGTTTGATCATTGGACCAGGGAGCTAAAATCGCAGTTTTTCTAGAGTCCTTCTTAGAAATACGAGCTAACGTCATGATATCTAATGAAAAACCTGTGGCTGGACGTGAGCGACCAAATGCCTTGCCCACCATGTCATAACGACCGCCACGAGCAATCGCGACTGGTAAACCTTCAACATAGGCGGCAAACATCACCCCGCTGTGATACTGGTAACCCTTCAAATCTGAGAGGTCCAAATTCAATTGTGGGCTATTTGGCAAATCTGCAACAGCTGAGCAAAGACGCTCTAACTCATCCAAAGCTGCTTTAACTGCAGCAGTTTTAGGTAAATTTTGACGAGCCAGCTCCAAGACCTTTTTCGGTGAACCACTTAAATTAGCCAAAGCCAAAACAGCTGATTTAACCTCAGATGGCCATTCTTGAAGAACTAGATTCAAACCCGGCAAGTCTTTGGTCTGCAAAGCAGAGTAAAGAGCATCTAAAGACTCTGACTTAGGTGAAAAATCACCCAAAATAGCGGTCAAAAGGCCAGCGTGAGACATGTCTAGGGTGATTTCACCAACCTGACTCAAATTAAGGACGTCATTTAATAAAGCCTGAATCTCAAGATCGGCTTCCCAACCAGCGTGACCATAGATCTCTGCGCCTAACTGCAACTGCTCTCTAGAACTTGAGCCAGCAGCTGCTCGGGTGTGAAGAATCGATCCGGCGTAGCAAAGACGAGTAACGCCTTGGCGGTTGAGGAGATGTGCGTCGATTCGGGCAACCTGCGGGGTCATATCTGCACGCAAACCCAAGGTTCTGCCTGAAATCTGATCAACCAATTTAAAGGTTTTCAAATTTAGGTCCTGACCTGAACCAGTCAACAATGAATCCAAGTACTCCAACATCGGAGGCATGACCAATTCATAGCCGTAGGCCTGGAAACGGTCTAAAAGAATACGACGTAAATCTTCAATCTTTCTTGCCTCAGAAGGCAAGATATCAGCGATGTTTTCAGGCAATAACCAACGATTCATTATTTGGCCACCGCATTAGAATTTGAAGACTGCGGTCTGCTGCTCTTCATGAATTTCAAAAACTCAGAACTTGGATCCATGACCATCAAGTCCTGCTTGGTTTTAAAGCTGCTGCGGTAAGCCTCAAGACTTCTATAAAACTGGGCAAATTGAGGGTCACGGTTAAATGCTTCACCATAAAGCGCGGTGGCTCGTGCGTCGCCTTGACCCTTGATTTTTTGAGCATCACGGTAAGCTTTAGACAAAATAATGTCACGTTGACGCTCGGCATCAGCTCTGATTTTTTCAGACTCAGCAGAACCAGTTGAACGCAATTCGTTAGCAACACGCTTGCGCTCTGCTTCCATTCGACGGAAAACTGATTCACTGATTTCCGCCAACAAATCGATTCTCTTTAAACGCACATCCACAATTTCAATACCAATATCAGCAGCTTCTTCAGCCACTTTCTTACGAATGTTTTGCATCACTTGCTCGCGCTGCTCAGAAATCAATTCACGAACAGTGCGCTTGGTGAATTCTTCGTTCAAAGCTGATTTGACCAACTGATTCAAACGATCTTGAGCCATGCGCTCATCACCTCTGAAACTAATGAAGAATTTACGCGGCTCAACAATGCGCCACTTCACAAAAGAATCAACCAATAGGTTTTTCTTTTCAGCCGTGATGAAACGCTCAGCATCCGGCGTGTCAATGGTCAAGATGCGGCGCTCAAAAAATTGTACGCTTTGGAATGGCGGCGGCAACTTGAATTGCAAACCAGGTTCTTCAACCACGCGCTTTAGTTCACCAAAAGCAAACACTGCTGCGTACTGACGTTGGTCAACAACAAAAATGGTTGATGACAAGAGGCCGATTAAAATAAAGAGACCAGCAATAATTGGGAAAATTCGATTCATCATTTTATTGATCTCCTATCGTTCACGACTACGCAAACCAGAGGTATCTCTTCCAGCAGGAGCTGCGGGAGGATTCACAATTGGTGAGTTAGGGTTAGGAGATGAAGTATTAGCAGGTGTATTTGCCATGGTGTTTGAAGTCTGCAACGGTAACGGTGCAGTATTCGGTCCTACTTGCTGAATCAACTTATCAAGCGGCAAGTACAGCAAGCTACCATTGCTTGAACGTTGATCCACCATGACCTTGGTCACGTTGTTATAAATTTCTTGCATCGCGTCGATGTACATACGCTCACGAGTCACCTGTGGAGCTCTGGCGTATTCAACTTGAATCAACTTGAAACGTGTAGCGTCACCCTCTGCCGTTGCAGTCACTTTGGCTTTATAACCCTCAGCTTCTTGCATCAAACGATCAGCGGCACCACGAGCCTTCGGAATAATGTCATTCGCATAAGCCTGACCTTCATTTTTCAAACGCTCACGGTCTTGACCAGCTTTTACAGCGTCATCAAATGCTGCCTGAACTTGCTCAGGCGGCTGTACGTTTTGAACAGTCACGCTGGTGATAAAAATACCAGCCTTGTAACTATCTAGAATTTTCTGGATAGATGCATTCAAATCAATCGCGAGCTTTTCGCGATTCTCATACAAGACATTGTCCATCTTGCTCTTACCGACAATCTCACGCACGGCAGTTTCAGCAGACTGAACAACGGCAGCATCTGGGTCTTTGTTATTGAACAAATACTCAGACGCATCTTTTAAACGATATTGCACAGCAAATTTCACATCAATGATGTTTTCGTCTTCAGTCAACATTGAAGAGTCTTTGAGATTTGATGCTTTGATTAGATTTGCTCTACCCACTTCAACTGAACGAATAGATGACAGGTTCACCACTTCATGAGTTTGAACCGGCCAAGGCATGCGCCAGTTAATACCAGGGCGCGTGGTGTGACTGTATTTACCGAAATGTAAAACCACACCAGTTTGACCTTCTTGAATCATGAAAAAGCCACTGAATACCCAAACCACCACAGCAACCAACACCACAACTCCAGCGCCAATACCTGACTTCATGCCGTCACCGCCAGTACCTTTGGATGATGGTGGCTGATTATTACCGCCGCCTTGGCCTTTACCTTTGAATAAATTATTCAAACGATTATTAAAGTCTGTCCACAATTGATCTAAATCTGGTGGGCCATCTTGTTTTTGAGGTTGACGAGGTCTCTCCTCCTGACGAGGAGGTGTCGCGTCCTTTTCATCACGGCCACGATCTGGGCCTGACTGATGGTTATTGCCCCAACCGGGATCATTAACAGAGAATATTTGTAGTAATTTACGCATCGAAGGGAGAATACATTCCTGTACGAGTATGAAAAACATCTAACGATTCCCAGCGTTTAACTGGGGCCTGTGAACTTAATTCTGCTACTGAAGGAACCTCATCTACAGGAGCCTTCATTCTATCAGTGTTCCTTGCGAAATCAGCCAATGTTTGACGCATCAAATCTAGGCCAATACCCTCTTTTGCAGATATATAAATGGCTGCCACCTTGCCACTTCTGTCATAGCGAATAACGGGTCCTCGCTCCATTAAAGCAGGGACTTGATCAATTTTATTAACCACAATCAGCTGAGGGGTTTCGTTGGCACCAATTTCAGTCAAAACCTTATCGACTTCAATCATTTGTTGCTCGCGATCAAAGCTCGATGCATCGACCACGTGGAGCAACAAATCAGCCCTGACAGTTTCATCCAAAGTAGCCCTGAAAGCCTCCACCAACTGATGGGGCAGATCACGAATAAACCCAACCGTATCAGAAATCACCGCATTGCCAATCTCGGGCAAATAGACCCTTCTTGAGGTGGTATCCAATGTTGCGAACAATTGGTCTGCGGCATATGTGCCGGCCTTGGTCAAAGCATTGAACAAAGTTGATTTACCAGCATTGGTATATCCAACCAAAGAAACTGAAAAAACACCGCCCTTTTCTCTTGAGCGTCGCTGAGTGGCCTGTTGCTTTTGCAATTTCTCCAATTCAGCTTGTAAGCGCTTGGCTTTGTTTTCAAGCATCCTTCGGTCTAATTCCATCTGGGTCTCACCAGGGCCACCGCGCATACCAATACCACCCTTTTGGCGCTCCAAGTGACTCCAAGCCTTGACCAGTCTTGAAACTTGATAACGAACATTGGCCAGCTGCACCTGAGTCTTACCCACATGACTCTTAGCTCTTTGCGCAAAAATATCTAAGATCAAACCAGTTCGATCGATCACATGGCATTGCAAATGACGCTCTAAATTACGCTGCTGAACTGGTGAAAGAGCGTGATTGAAAATCGCCAACTCAACTTCATTGGCCTCCATTTGCTCTCTTAATTCTGTGGCTTTGCCCGAACCCATGTAAAGGGCTGGGTCTGGTTTTGCGCGCTTGGCAATCATGGTCATGACAGGCTGTGATCCTGCACTGGATGCAAGCAGGCCCAACTCCGCCATACTGTCTGCAAAGTCAGGTTTACCGCCTGGATCTATCCCAATGAGGGCTGCTTTAACTGCTTGCATAAGGAGTTAAGCGTCTGGAGTGCCCTCATCCGCACGGAACTCCACAGCTCTAGCAGGAACCACTGTTGAAATGGCATGTTTGTATACCATTTGAGTCACAGTGTTTCGCAAAAGGATGACGTACTGGTCAAATGATTCAACATTTCCCTGCAATTTAATACCATTTACCAAGTAAATAGAAACGGGAATGTGCTCTTTGCGCAGCGCGTTTAAAAATGGGTCTTGCAAAAGTTGGCCTTTATTATTGTTCATGCCTGCTCCTTCTTTCTTATTGGTTGTTTGGAGTCTTACTCTAAAAATCTAGTCTCAGTTAATCGTGGTTATTAGTTGATTAGCCCTTAGTTTAACTAAGCTATATAAAAAGTGTTTTTCACTTCTTTTTCTTACCTTTATCCGAGTCAACAAAAGGGTTTTGACCGGTTCTGAACTCAAGCCTCAAAGGGGTGCCGCGCAACTTGAAGGCTTCCCTGAAGCGACCTTCCAGATAACGGCGATAGCTGTCAGTCACACCACTTAAGGCATTACCGTGAATCACCACAATCGGAGGGTTTGAACCACCTTGGTGCGCATAGCGCATCTTCGGACGAGACATGCCAACACGCTTGGGTTGCTGAAATTCAACCGCTTCTTCCAAAATACGGGTCAGCTTTGGAGTCGGCAATTTAGACATCGCAGCCCCGTACGCAGCATCCACGTCTTTGAACAATTCTTTGATACCGAAACCTTTGATGGCTGAAATTGGGTGAACGTTGGCAAAGTCTAAGAAACGCAGTTTTCTAGCAATGTCTGTTCTGGCACGTTCTTTTTGATAATCATCCATGCCATCCCACTTATTCACTGCCAACACCAATGCTCTGCCTGCATCAACAATAAAGCCAGCGATATGAGCATCTTGCTCAGAAATATCTTGTTGAGCATCCAACATCAAAATCACCACATTGGCATCAGCAATCGCCTGCAAAGTTTTAACCACTGAGAATTTTTCGATTGCTTCAAATACTTTGCCGCGTTTGCGAAGACCAGCCGTATCGATCATCACGTAAGGTTTACCGTTGCGGGTAAACGGAACATCAATCGCATCTCGGGTTGTACCGGGCATATCAAATGCAATCACACGCTCTTCACCAATCAAGGTATTGATGAATGTGGATTTACCAACGTTTGGTCGACCCACCACGGCAATCCGCATCGGCTTATCAGTTCGATCATCTTCTTCAGGCTCATCAGGCAAACCCAATTCATCCAGTGCATCGTCAATCATGTAGCGAACACCATCACCATGCGCTGATGAAATAGCCACAGGCTCGCCCAAACCTAATTCATAGAAATCTGCTGTGACTGTGGCGTGAGCCATGCCCTCAGCTTTATTGACCGCCAAAATGACTGGGCGACCCGTCTTGCGTAAAAAGTCTGCAATGACTCGGTCTTGAGGTGCCATACCCAAACGAGCATCCACCAAAAAAATCACCACATCGGCTTCAACCACTGCTTGCTTGGTTTGTTTGGCCATCTCTGCTAAGATACCTGTCTTAGCAACTGGCTCAAAACCACCAGTGTCGATACAAATGAACTCACGCTCACCCACACGACCATTACCGTAATGTCGATCTCGAGTTAAGCCAGAAAAATCAGCTACCAATGCATCACGCGAACGCGTCAAGCGATTAAATAGTGTTGATTTACCAACGTTTGGTCTGCCAACAATGGCAATAACTGGTTTCATAAGTTCTTTAAGTCTCTGAGTGAGTCAGGATTGATTTTTAATCAAAGCCCAACTCAGACAGATCTGTTTTTAATTAGGGCGATAGGCAGATAAAGTGCCGCCGCGAGTTTGAATGATCAACAATCCATTAGCAACAATAGGAGCTGCACTGATGCCACTGCTATCCACTCTTACTCTGGCTATTGCCTGACCACTGCTTTGTTCCAAGAAATGAAGGTAACCTTGCTTGTCACCCATCGCCACCACACGGCCAACTGCTAAAGGCTCACCAACATCACGCCAAGTCATGGTCTCATTACGCCAAACTTCAACACCATCAGCGGCTCTGTATGCAACAACATGAGACTTTTCGTCAGCAGCAAAAACTAGTTCTTGTGATTGAGCAGTGCCTGTATGACTTGAGAAATCTTTAGCCCAAGTTAAATTGCCAGTGTTCATATCTCCACAAGCGATTCTTCCCTGAAAGGCCACTGCGCATATGCGACGACCCAACACAGTTGGTCTAGCTGAAACATCCGTCATGCGCTCGATCTCTGAGAAGCCCTTCGGATAAGACAAAGAGGCTTCCCATAAAAGACTACCTGAAGACAAACCGATCACACCGATCTTGCCACCAGAAAAACCAGTCACAAATGCATCAGCCGCCACTGGGACCATAGGGAAACTATTTCTGAGTGCTAATGCTGTTTGAGGGCGCACATAAGACCAGCGACGCTTACCTGTTTTTGCATCCAAGCCAATGAAGCGATTATCAATGGTACGAATCACCGCAACACCACTCAATACGAGCGGCTCGGTTAAAACTTCGCTACCAACTTTTTCTTCCCAAATTTTTTGACCAGTTGAGTCATAGGCGTATACAAGGCCCTTAGTAGAACCAACCACAACTACATTGCCATCACTGCCAGGACCAGATGAAATATCTGAAGGTGCTTTTACCTGCCATGCAGCTTTACCAGTCAAAACTTCAATCTTTGAAATAGTGCCATTGCCAGCGGAGGTATACAAATAATCTCCAGCCAAAACAGGTCGCATCACAAACGTATCAGATTTACCAACGCTTGCAGACCAAACAGAGGCAACAGAAATTTTGTCATCAACTTTGGTCAGTGAAGCAGGCTCACGCTTTTTAACACTAGAGCATGAGGCCAAAAAACTGATGGCTAAAAAAGCCCATACAAGTTTAGATAAAGATTTAGTCATTAACGACCTCCGACAGCATCTAATTTAACTTTCAATAAACGTTTTGCTTCATCTGCAGTATCAGGGTTCTTGGCCAACTTGTCCCAAGCTTGCTGATAAAACTGACGGGCTTCAACCGTTTTCTGTTGAGCCAACTGAACATCACCACGTCTCTCAAGCAACAATGGCTCAAAAGCTTTTGATACCGACGCACTGGCCACTTTTTCAGCATCAGCAAAATCAGGCTTATCAATCAATAAAGAAACCAAGCGCGCTCTGGCAACATCACGGTGAGCATCTGAAGAAGCTTTAGACATGGTCCAACGCAACTGTTGCTCAGCAGCACCCATATCGCCTGAACTATTAGCGATTTGAGCCGCAACCAATCCAGCCATGCCGGCGTAACTGGTTGAAGAATATTGATCTTGTAAATCTTTGGTAGCTCTTAGGACTCCTGGCACATCTTGCTTTTGAGCAGAGACCAATAAAGTGTCGTAAAGCTTGCTTGCAGCAAGAGAAGACCGGTTTTGCCACCAATTCCAAGCTGTGAATGAGGTGTAAGTCAGCAAAATAAGGATGAGTATTGCAATTAACCACTTGCCGTATTGCTTCCACCAAGCCTTTAACTCGGCTAATTGTTCTTGTTCTTCTAGATTGAAATGCATAGTTACTCTCTTATTCTGAAGTACTGACTAATTGATTGATGACTTCATCAACCAAATTATCCATTGAGACCGTGATTTGTTGCCCATCGCGACGCAAATCTTTTAACTGAACTTGATTGGCGGCCAACTCATCAGGTCCAATAATAATCGCATATGCAGCACCGCTGGCATCTGCTTTTTTCATTTGTGATTTAAAGCTCGCAGCCTCACCATCTGGGGAGCAGTGCAAGATGACCTCTAGACCAGCACTGCGCAGACGTTCAGCCATGATAAAAGCTGGTTCCAATGTTTCACCAGCCTGGTGCAATACATAGATATCGCATCCTGCTTCTAAATCACTGGTCAAGCCCTGCTCTTTCATTAATTCAATCACGCGCTCCATGCCCATGGCCCAGCCACATGCAGGAGCAGCTTTACCACCCATTTGAGCAATCAAGGGATCATAGCGACCGCCACCTGCCACAGTTCCTTGCGAACCCAACTCGGTGGTGACCCACTCAAAGACAGTCAAGTTGTAGTAATCCAAACCTCGGACCAAACGAGGATTAATCTTGAACGGTAAATTATTCGCTTTTAGTAACTTTTGCACACCCTCAAAATGCTTGAGAGATTCCTCACCCAAATAATTCAAGATTTGCGGAGCTGACTCAACGATTGCTTTCATCGCAGGATTCTTGCTATCAAGAATGCGCAACGGATTTGAAACCAAGCGTCGCTTTGAATCTTCATCGAGCTCAGATTCATGCTTTTTAAAATGTTCAACCAAAGCATCGCGGTGCGCTGCACGCTCACTGGCCTGTCCAAGAGAATTCAACTCAAGCTTAATGCCTGAAAGACCTAAGTCATCCCATAAGCGCTGGCACATCAAAATAATTTCAGCATCAATATCAGGACCAGTAAAACCAAGGGCTTCGATTCCTAACTGATGAAACTGTCTGTAACGGCCACGCTGTGGACGCTCATGCCTGAACATCGGGCCCGTGTACCAAAGACGCTTAGGACCTTCATAAAGCATGTTGTGCTCAATCACAGCTCGCACAGCCGCCGCGGTTCCTTCGGGTCTAAGGGTTAACTGCTCACCATTGAGACCATCTTCAAAGGAGTACATTTCTTTTTCAACAATGTCAGTGACTTCACCAATGCCACGTTTAAAGAGAGCTGTTTGCTCAACGATGGGTGTGCGAATTTGTTGATAACCATAAGCTCTCACCAAACTCTGGATGGACTGCTCTAAATGAGCCCAGAGTGGTGCTTCGGCTGGAAGCATGTCATTCATGCCACGCACACCAGTGATTTTGTTTTGTTTATTCTGGCTCACTTGTTTTTCTTGGCCTTTTTCTTGATTATTTTCTTGGCTCATATGCTTATCCACTCACTTTGTTCTGATATGTATTTTTGACATATTCATCAACAATCAATTGAAACTCTTCCGCAATCTTGTCACCACGCAAAGTTTTAACTTTGACGCCATCAACAAACACAGGGGCTGCTGGAGACTCTCCAGTACCAGGCAATGAAATTCCGATGTTGGCGTGCTTACTCTCGCCCGGGCCATTAACGATACAACCCATCACCGCCACGTTCATGGACTCAACACCCGGATGATTTTTCTTCCAGATCGGCATTTGATGGCGTAGGTACGATTGAATACGTGAGGCTAATTCTTGGAAATAAGTACTGGTGGTGCGGCCACACCCTGGGCAAGCAATCACCATCGGCGTGAAATGACGCAAGCCCATCGTTTGCAAAATCTCTTGAGCCACAATCACTTCATTCTCTCTAGGCGCTCCTGGCTCAGGCGTTAAAGAAATGCGAATCGTGTCACCAATGCCTTCTTGTAACAACACTGAAAGAGCAGCGGTTGAAGCCACGATTCCTTTGCTACCAATACCTGCCTCAGTGAGACCTAAATGCAATGGATAGTCACAGCGCACAGCAAGGTCTCGGTAGACAGAAATTAAATCCTGGACATTGCTCACCTTACAAGACAAAGTGATTTGATTACTTGGTAAACCTAATTCTTGGGCTCTTTGCGCAGATTGCAAAGCAGACTGAATCAAAGCCTCAGCCATCACTTGGTTCAACTCTTTAGGCGTTGCACTAGCCGCATTTTGATCCAACAGCTTTGCCAACAAGTCTTGATCAAGACTGCCCCAGTTCACTCCAATGCGGATCGGCTTGTTGTATTGACAAGCCATTTCAATCATTTGTGAGAACTGCACATCTCGCTTAGCACCTTGCCCCACATTACCTGGATTGATTCGGTACTTTGACAAAGCTTGCGCACAGTCAGGGTAATCTTTTAAAAGTGTATGACCGTTGTAATGAAAGTCACCCACTAACGGAACATAAACATCCATTTTGTCGAGTTGCTCACGAATAGCAGGAACAGCTGCAGCCGCTGCTGGAGTATCGACAGTGATACGAACAATTTCAGAGCCAGCTCTGGCCAACTCTTTCACCTGAATCGCGGTGGCAATAACATCAGCAGTGTCGGTATTCGTCATTGATTGAACACGCACAGGCGCATCCCCACCCACCGTCACAACTTGACCAGCCCATTCAATGATTGACTGCTGACTAACTCTTCTTTTTATTGGTGAAGTCGGATTCGAACTCATGAGCGAGTGACTCCCTTATCAAACTTAACCACCTGCATTCTTTGTTTTACATTGGTACGGTCTTTGACATCGCCAGCCAATTGACCGCAGGCCGCAGCAATATCGTCACCGCGCGTTTTACGCACAGTGGTGATGATTCCAGCATCCATGAGGCGCTTGGCAAAATCTTGCACTCGTGCAGGACTTGATTTCTTCAAGCCAGAATCAGGGAAAGGATTGAATGGAATCAAATTCAATTTGCAAGGAATCTTCTTGAGCAACTCAACCAACTCTTTTGCATGTTGATCAGAATCATTCACACCATCCAACATGCAATATTCAAATGTTAAAAAATCTCGCGGGGCAAATGGCAAGTAGCGCATACAAGCTGCCATCAGTTCTTTTAACGGATATTTTTTATTGATAGGCACCAACTCATCACGCAGTGCGTCGTTGGGCGCATGCAATGAAACAGCCAGCGCCACGGGCAAGTCATTCGCCAATCGATCCATCATGGGAACAACACCTGATGTTGATAAAGTCACGCGGCGACGAGATAAACCATAAGCGTTATCACTTAACATCAGACGCATCGCACCAACCACGGGTTCATAGTTGAGCAAAGGCTCGCCCATGCCCATCATCACCACGTTGGAGATAACCCGGCCTTCGTGTTCATCCAGTGGCGTACCGTCGTAACTATCAATCCGTTTGATTGCGCCAGGTTCTTTGCGCAAAGTGTGCTCGGCCATCCATAACTGACCAATGATTTCACCGAGTGTGAGATTTCTTGAGAAGCCCTGCTTGCCTGTAGAGCAAAAACTACAGTTCACCGCACAGCCTGCCTGAGAAGAGATGCACAAGGTTCCTCGATCATCCTCAGGGATGTAAACCATTTCAACTGCATTGCCATCAGCAACGTCTAGCAACCATTTACGGGTGCCATCTGATGCTTGCTGATCGCTGATAACTGGGAGAGCTGAAACGCAAGCTTTTTCAGCGAGCGTGGCTCTGAAGGTTTTGGCCAAGTCGCTCATTTGAGCAATATCAGCCTCACCGCGCTGATGAACCCAGCGCATCAACTGTTGAGCACGAAACGGTTTCTCCTGGAGGGACGCGATGTAATCGCTCATTCCCTCAGGATCAAAGTTCAGTAAGTTGATGCGTGAGTCAATCAATGGGATGAATTAACGTGAGAAAACTTGCATGCCTGGGAAGAAAAATGCAATTTCAACCGCAGCTGTTTCAGGAGCGTCTGAACCGTGTACCGCGTTAGCATCAATGCTGTCTGCAAAGTCAGCACGAATCGTACCTTTGTCAGCCTTCTTAGGATCTGTTGCACCCATCAATTCACGGTTCTTAGCAATCGCGTTTTCACCTTGCAATGCTTGAATCATCACTGGGCCTGAAATCATGAAATCAACCAAGTCTTTGAAGAAAGGACGCTCTTTGTGAACACCATAGAACTGCTCAGCTTCTTGACGTGAAAGATGGGCCATCTTGGCAGCAACAACTTTCAAGCCAGCAGACTCAAAACGAGCGTAAATTTGACCAATAACGTTTTTCGCTACTGCATCAGGTTTGATAATAGATAGGGTGCGCTCAATTGCCATGAATAAACTCCATTGATAGATAGATTAAAAACCCCAAATTATACAGTGTTCATGAGGGAATTCCCGAAGGGGAATTAGCTAAAAGCGTTGATTTTTAAGGAAAAGTCCTGAAATCATGTGGCACAAATAGGGCTGAAACAGCAAAAAAGCACAAAAACACCCCTATTCCTCTATCAACAATCGAATTCCCCCTTGAATTTCATGGGAAATGGCTATACTTATTGCACGAGTCCAGTGGTGGACGAGTCATGTTTATACATAAAGGAGTATCAATGAGCGATTTAAACACTTATGGTTTTGGAAATAGCGGCGCTACATCCAGCGTTCAGGTCCGCAACCGGGTGTTACGTAACACCTACGCACTTTTAGCGTTATCAATGGTGCCTACAGTATTAGGCGCATGGATTGGTGTTGCGACAGGATTTTCACTCTTTGCTGGAAGCCCTTTTATTGGCTTGATCGCGTTTTTTGCGATCGCATTCGGTTTTTTCTGGGCAATTGAAAAGAACAAAGACTCTGGTCTAGGCGTCGTTCTATTGCTAGGCTTTACATTCTTCATGGGTCTGATGCTCTCACGCTTGATTGGCTCAATCCTAGGATTTAGCAACGGCGCAAGCTTGATCATGACAGCCTTTGGTGGCACAGCCGTGATTTTTGCTGGTATGGCAAGCTTGGCTGGTACCGTCAAGAAAGACTTGTCACAAGGTCTTGGCAAATGGTTGTTCATTGGCGTGATTTTGTTGATTCTTGCTTCAGTGGCTAACATTTGGCTTCAAATGCCTGCTTTGATGCTCACAATCAGCGTGGTAGCGATTGCGATCTTCTCAGCATTCATCTTGGTGGATGTTCAGCGCGTGATCAATGGTGGGGAGACAAACTATGTGGTGGCAACTTTGAGTATCTACCTAAGTGTTTACAACGTATTTAGCAACTTGCTAGCGTTGTTGGGCATTTTTGGTGGTGACCGCGAGTAACCCACCCGACCAAATGAAAAGGCCAGCAATGCTGGCCTTTTTTTATAACTTGTTATTTGTAACAAACAAGTTAACGCTCAAAAACAGCGATCGATTCAATGTGAGAAGTATGCGGGAACATATTGATCACACCAGCCGCTTTCAATCGATAACCTGCCTGCCCGACCAAAATGCCGACATCTCTGGCCAAAGTGGCAGGATTACAAGAAACGTAAACAATCCTCTTAGGCAAATAATCTTTTACTTCAGCATTTTCTGAATTAGCCATCATGGCCAGTGCTGTAGCCAAAGCCATTGCGCCGTCTCGCGGTGGATCAATCAACCATTTATCAGCCTTACCCCATGACTCAATAACTTCCGGAGTCACCTCAAATAAATTACTACAAGCAAAGTTAACTCGCTCACCTAAATGATTGTGGATGGCATTTTCTTTGGCTCGTTTTGTTAACTCATCACTACCTTCAATACCAAAAACTTCAGCCGCTCTTCTGGCCAGGGGTAATGTGAAATTACCAATGCCACAAAATAAATCAATTACTCTCTCTTGTGCTTGAGGGTCGAGCAATTGAATTGCTTTACTGACCAGCACCCTGTTCACTTGATGATTCACCTGAGTGAAGTCAGTTGGCTTGAAGGGCATTTCAATATCAAACTCTGGAAGCCTATAGCAAAGATAACTATCTGCAGGATGCAGTGGATGAGCACTGTCAAGGCCGGCTGGTTGCAACCACATATCAATGTCGTGGATTTGCGCAAAAGTAATTAGCATTTGCTGATCTTCAGCACTCAATGGTTCTAGGTGCCTTAGAACAAAAGCAGTTGTTAAAGAACCCGGCCTCTTACCTTCACCAATCGCAAACTCAAGTTGCGCCAAGTCTCCAGGAATTGATAGCTGAGCAATCAGCTCTCGCCAACGAGGTAATAAATTGGATACATGAATCGGCAAAATATCGCAAGACAACATGTCAGTGATGCGACTGCCTTTTTTCTGATGAAAGCCGACCAGCACTCGGCCTTTAGGAATCTTGAATATCGATAAACGGCCACGATAGCGATACTCCCAAGTGGGGCCAGATATCGGTCGCAAAATAACTTCTGGGCGCACGCGACCCAAATACTTCAAGTTATCTTCTAGAACTCTTTGCTTCATCGCCAGTTGTGCTCTGGCATCCAAATGCTGCATCGAACAACCACCGCACTCATTAAAAGAGGGGCACTTTGGTATGACACGACTTGATGAGGTTTTATAAATATGGGTGAGCTTGGCTAACTCAAATTTACTTTTTACTTTATAAGATTGAAATTCAACATCTTCTCTGGGCAAAGCTCCATCAATGAACACGACCTTACCAGGCGCGCCATTTTCATCCAATGGTCTGGCAACACCTTGCGCTTCAAGGTTCAAGGATTCAACAATGACTCTGGTCACAGGCTGTCTTTTGAATCTGTAGAAAAGTTATTCAAGTACTCTTGCCAAAAAGCGCCATTGGGAGTTTTAGACTCTTTGAGTAATTCATTTTTAACAAACTGAATCTCCTCGTTGTATTCCTCAGGAGAAACACCGCCACGCATTCTTTGAAAACGACAATAGACCAAATAAGTATTCACAACATCAGTTTCACAATAATCGCGAATTTCTTTGATCTTGCCATCTAAAAATCCCTGCCAAACCTGGCCACCATCCATGCCCATCTTTCCAGGGAAACCACAGAGCTTCGCCAAAGCGTCTAGAGGTGCGTTGGCACGGCCAGAAAACTTTGCCAGCAAATCCATCAAATCAATGTGGCGCATGTGATAGCGACTGATGTAGTTATTCCACTTAAAGTCCCTGCTATCGCTATCGCCGCTCTCGCCCATCTCCCAATACCTAGAAGAAACCACGCCATTCAATAGAGCGCGGTAATGCAACACAGGTAAGTCAAAGCCACTACCGTTCCAAGAAACCAGTTGAGGTGTGTATTTTTCAATCAAATCGAAGAAGGCTTGGATGATTTCTTTTTCAGAGCTGCCAGCATCGCCAAGACTGCCCACCTTGAATTGAGGTGCACCATCTTTGGTGGTGCGGCGAATGACACAAGAAATCGCCACCACTTTATGCAAGTGCAATGGCATGAATTCACCGCCGGTCTTTTCTTTTCGAAGAGCCAGCGCCTGATTCACCACCTCTTCATCCGAGACGGAATCAGGAATATTTTCCAAACGGCGGATGCCAGCAGCATCTGGAATGGTTTCAATATCAAAAACTAATACGCCTGCCATGAAAAATATCTTTCTTTTTATTGGTTAGATAGATAAATCAATCATCAAGTACCGAGCCCTTGTCCAAGCCATGACTCGATAAATGTTTCTTGAGTTTAATCAAAGATTCTTGCTGAATTTGACGAATGCGCTCTTTGGATAAACCCAACTCTTTCGCAAGACCTTCTAAAGTCGCTGGCTCTTGATTATCCAGCCCATAACGTCTGATGATGACCATGCGCTGATCTTCTTTTAAATTTTTAAGCCAATTTCTCAACATCTCTTCGAGTTGAGATTTCTCTACTTCTTGATCAGGGGCTGCACTGCGGTCATCAGAAATAAAATCAAGCAAACTAGACCCCGGATCCAAATCTCGAGGAGCGTCCAAAGAAGTGGTGTGCTCAGCTAATGCCAGAGCATCCGCAACATCTTCGACTGATTTACCCGTCAAACTGGCAATGTCTTCAAGGTCTGGTGCTCTGCCTTCAGCCCCCAAAGCTTGCTCTAAAAAACGGGTGGCTCTTAGTACTTGATTGATTTCTCGAATGACATGAACCGGCAGACGAACAGTCCTAACCTGATTCATCAAAGCTTTTTCGACACTTTGCCTGATCCACCAGGTGGCGTATGTTGAAAATCTAAAGCCTCGTTGTGGCTCAAACTTATCTAAAGCGTGCATCAGCCCTAAATTACCCTCCTCAATCAAATCAGGTAAAGGTAAACCGCGGTGCATATACGTTTTGGCAATGCTCACCACCAAACGCAAGTTATGCTCAATCATGGCTTGTCTAGCTAAAAAATCACCGGCCTTGGCCTGAGTAGCCACCTTGAGCTCTTCTTCGGGAGTAAATAAAGGCTTGCTAGAGATTTGCTGCAAATAGCGTTGCACGAGGTCCGCAGACAATTCGGCGGCTAAAACTTCTTTTAATTCATCCGCGTCCAGCTCTTGACTGTTTAAATCAGTTAGCTCAGAAAAGTCATTGAATGAGCTGTTATCTGAGTCTAATGATTTGGTCATACTCAAGGAAGATAAGACATTGGATCAACAGGCTTGCCGTGCTTGCGAACTTCAAAATGTAATTTCACTTGATCAGCATCGGTATTGCCCATCTCAGCAATTTTTTGAGCCTTCTTCACGGTGTCACCTTCTTTTACAAGAAGGGTTTTGTTATGAGCATAGGCAGTTAAATAAGTGTTGTCATGCTTCACAATCAATAAATTGCCGTAGCCTCTCAAACTGTTACCGGCATAAACAACTTTGCCATCTGCAGCAGCTTGAATCGGGTCGCCTGACTTGCCTGAAATGCCAATACCTTTGTTTTTGCCTTCATCAAAGCGATCGATGACATTGCCTTTTGATGGCCAAGAAAGCTTGATGCCAGCATCAGCTGCAGGCTCGTTATTTGACTTATCTGCCTTGGCTTCGTTCTTGGCAAGCTTCTCATCTTTCATTTTGTCTGATGGCTTGACAACATCTTTAGCGGCACTAGGCTTTTCTTGCTTCACTTCTACTTTAGAAGTCATGGCTTTGGCAGATGGCGCCACACGAATGACTTGATCAACTTCAATTTGATTCATGTCAGCAATGTTGTTCCACTCTGCAATATCACGGTGTGATTGACCATGATCCAAGGCAATTCTCAATAAGGTATCGCCACGTTTGATGCGATAAAACCCTGCTTGAACTGGTTCGAGGCTGGCACCCTTACCACCAGAACGATCAACAACTGGCGCAGGTGTCGAACGCGTGGCGCAACCAGACTGAAATACAACAGTCGAAATTGCCAAAGAAACAATCAATAAACGAGGAAAATTCATAAGCTCACAGCAGTCAATGACGCAATTAAATAGCGATTAAATTACACAATACCTGATTGTAAAGGCACAAAAAATACTTCTTCAAGAACTGTTCTTTGGTAACGCTGTGAACTGACTCGTTCAACCACTACCAACTGCTGTTCTTCTTCATTTTTAGCGACTGGCGCCACCAATCGGCCACCAATGGCGAGTTGATCTAATAATGGATCTGGGATGCCTAAACCAGCCGCGGCCAGGATGATGCCATCAAATGGAGCGGCTTGCGGCAAGCCTCTGATGCCATCACCATAGACCAAGCGTAAATTAGGAATTCTAAAAGGTCTTAGTTTTGCTCTGGCTTGCTCATGCAAGGGCTTGATTCGCTCAATCGAATAAACCTCTTGGGCCACCAAACTTAAAATTGCAGCTTGGTAGCCACAACCTGTGCCAATTTCCAGGACCTTACCAAGGTCTTTTTTAGGGCGCAAGAGTAGCTCAACCATGCGCGCTACCACCGATGGCTTAGAAATTGTTTGTTGATGGCCAATCGGCAATGCTGAATCTTCATAGGCTCTTGCATCAAGAGCATGGTCAATGAATGCATGACGTGGCACGGTTGCAATCGCCTCCAATACCTGACGATTGCGCACACCACTGGCAGCAACTTTTTCTGCTAGCTGAAGGCGAGCCTTATCGAACATGGGATCTTTTTTAACCACAGCCACCCTATTAAATTAATTTTTTTGCCACTGAGACTGAATCATTTTTTCACGAGTTTTGAGATGGGATAAATCCAACTGCAAAGGAGTGATAGATACCTGTCCTTGATTGATAGCATGAAAATCGGTTCCCTCAGTGGCATCTCTTGCATCACCAGGAGGTCCGATCCAATAAATAGGTTCGCCACGCGGATTGTTCTGCATGATGACATTTTGCGAATGATGTCTGTTACCCAATCTGGTCACTCGCCATGACTTGAGAGATTCATACGGTAGGTTAGGAATATTGACGTTCAGCAATGTGGGCTTTTCACCAGCATTCAAAACACCATCCACGGGAGAGTTGATCTGTTGCATCACGATATCTCTAGCTATTTGGGCAGCATCATCAAGTCTTGCCCAACCTTTGGCTACTTGAGAAAAAGCTATCGCTGGAATACCAAACATCACGCCTTCAATAGCAGCCGCCACTGTGCCTGAATAAAGTACATCTTCACCCATGTTCTCACCTTGATTGATGCCGGAGACCACCAAATCAGGTTTTGAATCTAATAAGCCAGTGAGTGCAATGTGAACACAATCAGTTGGTGTGCCGTTCACATACAAAAAGTTATCTCTATCGCCACCAGCCATGCGATTAACAGTGAGCGGTCGAGACAATGTCAGCGAATTAGATGCGCCACTGTGATTTTGCTCGGGAGCAATCACCGTGATCTTGCCCAAAGGGCGCAGTGCATTCACCAAGGCTAATAAACCAGGAGCCAGATAACCATCATCGTTTGCGATCAGAATGTGCATGAAATCCTAAAAATTAACTGACTGAGCGACGATCCATCATCGCTCTTGCTAAGGTGCTGGCATCAACATACTCAAGCTCACCACCCACTGGAACACCTCTGGCAATTCTTGATACTTTGATATCACGCACCTTCATGATTTCACCGATGTAGTGGGCCGTCGCCTCACCTTCACTGGTGAAGTTAGTGGCCAACACAACTTCTTTGACAGGAACTGGACTTTTCTCTACACGCTCAATCAAGCGATCCAAATGAATTTCATTAGGGCCTAAGCCGTCCAATGGAGAAAGTCTTCCCATCAAAACAAAATACAAACCTTTATAAGTCAGGGTTTGTTCAACCATCAATTGATCCGCGGGTGTTTCAACCACACACAAAATACTTGGGTCACGTCGCTCATCAGAGCAAGTGCCACAAATATTTAGCTCTGAAAAAGTGTTACACGATGAACAATGCTGAATATGGTTCACTGCATCAAGCAAACTTTGCCCTAACACTGCCGCGCCATTTCGATCATGCTGCAACAAATGAAAGGCCATTCGTTGGGCAGACTTAGGGCCAACACCTGGCAAAGCTCTCAAAGCTTGCACCATCCGTTGCAGAGCGTCTTGAGCTTGATCAGGAGATCTATTTTCTGACATTGTGACTATTCGCTAACAATCTCAAAACGGTAACTTAAAGCCTGGTGGCATTGGCATACCAGCCGTCGCACCAGACATTTTTTGACTGGATATCTGCTCAATTTGACGATAAGCATCTGCATAAGCAGTCACCAATAAATCTTCAAGCATCTCTTTGTCATCCATGGCACTGTCAGCAATCTCAACACGCTTCAATGCATGCTTACCTGTCATTGTTACTTTGACAGAACCACCAGCGGCCTGACCAATCACCTCAAGAGCCTCAAGCTCAGCTTGAGCGCGCTTCATGTTTTCTTGCATCTGCTGAGCCTGCTTCATCAAGCCAGCAATATTACCTTTCATCATGCTTTATTTCTCCGAATGAATATTTGGTTTTATGAGTAATTATTGAATGGGGCGAATGCTGCCAGGGACAACCGTGGCACCAAATTCAGCTTGAATCGTTTTCACAAAATCATCGTTGGCAATCGACTCTTCCGCCCCCTCTTGTTTTTCTTGCTTGATCTTTGCCTCTACCGCTGCGATTGAGTGATTGGCTTTGCCTGCTTCAATCAAAATCGTGACTGATTTTCCGAGGTGACTAGACAAGGCTTCTTGCAAACGCAAGACATTTTCTTTGCTCGCCAGCTGAGGCATTCCGACGATCACAGTTGCTTTGACTGAATCACCCTGCTCATTCCAGCTTTGCAGTTCTGTTTGAAATGCCAACTGTTGTAACAAGCCTCTGACTGGCAAAGCTTTCATCCATGACTGCCAATCTGGATCTTCAGAGTTGTAAGTCACAGGAGATGATTTTGGAGCTGTTGATTGAGGTACTGAGGCAACTGGAGCTGCTGGTGCAACTTGTGCTGATGGCGCTTGAGTCACTGATGTTGCAACCACCTTAGGTGCTGCAGCCGCTTTAGCAGCAGAACTGATCGAAGTGCCACCTGCTCTTGGTGTTTGATTAGATTGACTTGATTTAGCTGAGCCAGATCCGTCACCAGGTTTAAAAGCAAGCATTCTAAGAAGTGTCATTGTGAAACCAGTTTGCTCATCCGGTGCCAAAGAAAGATCTGGGCGGCTGGTAATAGCAATTTGGTAGTACAACTGAATATCTTCTTTATTAAATTGTGATGCCAAACGCCGAACTTCAGTTGCTTCTGGCCAGTCGTCCAAGACTGCTGATGGAACTGTTTGACCCACGGCAATTTTCTGCAACAAAGAGGCTAGATCTTGAAGAGCAAGAGAAAAGGATGAGCTTCTAGCAGCCATCTCATCCGCAATAGCGATCAAAGCACCACCGTCACCAGTTCTCAATGCATCCAAAATTTGGATCAAGTATGTTTCGTCCAAAGTACCTAACATGGCACGGACCGCAGATTCACTTACTGGTCCGGCTGCATAGGCAATCGCTTGATCAGTCAAAGATAGAGCATCACGCATCGATCCTTGAGCAGCTTTGGCCAAAATACGCAATGCACCAATCTCTGACTTCACCTGCTCAGACTCTAGAATTTTTTCCAAATGCTCAACAATTGAAGGGACCGGCATTTGTTTTAAATTGAATTGCAAGCAACGCGATAAAACTGTCACAGGAATCTTTTGTGGATCAGTGGTTGCTAAGATGAATTTAACGTGAGGCGGTGGCTCTTCCAAAGTTTTAAGCATTGCATTGAATGCATGACCGGTGAGCATGTGGACCTCGTCAATCATGTAGACCTTGAAACGTGCACTGCTTGGAGCGTACATGGCCTTCTCAAGTAATTGGGCCATATCATCAACACCACGATTACTCGCCGCGTCCATTTCTATGTAATCAACATAACGTCCAGCATCAATTTCTGTACAAGCTGGACACTTGCCACAAGGCTGAGAAGTCATTTGACCTTGACCATCCGCTCCCGTGCAATTCAGGGCCTTGGCCAAAATACGAGAAATGGTTGTTTTACCAACTCCCCTTGTGCCTGTGAATAACCAAGCATGGTGTAAACGCTGCTGATCAAGCGCATGGGTCAAAGCTTTGACCACGTGTTCTTGGCCAACTAAGGTTGAGAAATCTCTTGGGCGCCACTTTCGGGCTAAAGCTAATGCAGTCATATTGTCATTCTACAAGTAGAAGGCAGTAGAATGTCAGAGGACGGGCCTCCTCGCATGGTGGCTTGGTAACCTGGTCAGGTCGGGAACGAAGCAGCCAAAGCCAAGTACTGCCAGTGCCGAGGGTCAGGCTCGTCCACCTACTAACTTGTTTAATCAAGGATTTTTGGGTCAAAAATATTTTCATTGAGTAGAACTCATCTCCAAAACATCGCCATTTGCTCCCAATAAATAACTTTTTACCGGCTTATCTGGTCGCAATTGAGCCACACATTCTCTGTAAGTACTCATTTGAGCATCGTATTTAGCAAACAACTCGCTCGTTGGCGCTGGAATCGATAACTTGTAGTCCAAGATAATCAGTTCGTTTGGCAACTCAATCAAGCGGTCAATTCTGAGTAATCTTCCATTTGAGTCAGCAATATCCAACTCTTCCCATGAAGCTTGAATCGCTGGATCAAAGAAAAAATGTTTGGTTTTAACTGAATTCAACACATTCAAAGCACAACGCCTTGATTCAGCGGCAACCTCAGGACTGAGGTTGAGCCAGGCAACCATTTCTTCTGTGCTTGGCATGCCAGAAGAATCTGTGATGCCAGCACGCATCACATGCTCCATCACAGCATGGAAAGCCACACCCAAATCAATCATGTCTTGCTGCTCAACACTCACCAATTCCTCATCAAAGCGGATATTGGTATTTGGCTTGCCTCGCCATAAAACATTGAAATCAGCAAATGAGGGCTCGATATCAGTTTTTGCAGACATCAAAGTTTGATCAACTACTTTAACGGGCAACTCTGATGCTTCAGGCAACTCTTGAACGTCCGCCCTAACCATTCGGTCATACCAACTATTTTTAGCAATCGCAGTCTCACTCTTAGAGTCACCTTTATTGGCAGAACCTGATATGTAAACAGCCTCTTTTGCCCTGGTCAAAGCAACATAAAGAAGATTCCAATTTTCTATTTGAGAAATTTGTTCTTCTTGTTCACGTAGAAATTCTCGTGCTGGATCTTTTGGCTTAGCTGAAAAAGTTGGAGAGATGTGATCAGGAGCATCGTTACCAGGCAACCAACTCATCAAGACACCTACGTTATCTCTGGCAGACTTATTTGTGTTGGTGTTCATCAAAAATACAAAGCGGGATTCGAGACCCTTGGCAGCATGTATGGTCAAGATTTTGACGCGCTTCTCAGACGTCTCTGAGCTCTCATCAGCCTCATCTTCACCAGATGACTCACCCTCATCCGGGCTTTCTTCTTCAGCACCACGTTTGATTTTTTTAAGCTCATTGATGAACCGAGACAAACTTGGGTAACGACCGCCATCGAGATTGAGCGCCAAAGATAAAAAGGCATCTAAGTTTGACAGCACTTGATCTCGCTGCAACATAGGTGCTGAGCGCGCATATCTCAGACGAATTTGGCCTTGACTATAAATATGGTCTAGTAAATCATGAACCGGTAATTTTTTAGCCAACTCCGCCCAGGCAGCTATATCTGAATAAATATGATGGTGCGGATGCTCAGGCAATGAAATTAATTGCCAAAGAGAATGAATCTCTTGAGACTGTTTAGCAACCATCAAAGCCAGCAAATCTGAATCAGACAAGCCATAAATGGGTGAACGCAATACCTGGGCCAACGACAGGTCATCACTCGGCGTTATTAAAACCGATAACAAAGCCACCATGTCTTCAGCCTCAAGGGTCTTGAGCAACCCCCCTTGCCTTGGGCTGTCACAAGGAATGCCGGAAATTCTGAAAGCCTTTTCAATTTGAGCCAAATGAGTTCTTGACCTCAATAAAATCAGGAAGTCTCCCCAGTTGGCATTTTTTTCTTGTTTGATTTTTTGAATTAACTGAGCAACTTGCAATGCTTCGTCAAAACTTTGCTGAACTTTTGTTTGCTTGCTGACATCAATGAACGGATGCTCAAGGGCATTTCTTGATTGCTCTTGCTTGATTTCGGGCGAACCTATCAAAGGCAAACACCAAACCTCCCCTGGGCCATAACTATTTTTAGCACTTGGGTTTCGCTCTTGAGATTGAAATGGATAATTCTTGGGCACATCTGGCAAAGCAAAAACAGCATTCACCACATTGATCACTGCTGGGCTATTGCGCCTGGTCTTGTTAAAGAAGTGAACTTTGGCCTTGAACTGTTTATTTAGATAATCTTTAGCTTCACCAAACAAACGGACGTCTGCTCGCCTAAAACGATAAATAGATTGCTTTGGATCACCAACTAAAAATACAGAGGGTCTGTTCTCATCTTCACCATAGGCATTCAACCAAGACAGGAGGATTTGCCATTGCAAGGGATTGGTGTCTTGAAACTCATCAACGAGCAAATGCTTGTACTTGGCATCGAGTCTGGCTTGCAAATAATTAGCCACATCTGATTTGAGCATTAATTTTGCGGTGTAGGCTTCCAAATCTGAAAAGTCTTGCACACGCATGACTTCTTTTTTAGCCTGATAGTGTTTCAACATATCCACACCAATTGTGATCCACGCTTGATGAATTGAGTGAGCTCGACGATCGGCATCCCAACAATAATGGTCATACATGGCTTGAGCCCAGTTCTGCCGGGTGCTATTGATTTGTTGTTCTATGTTTTGGGCATCGGTCAATTGCTTGAGGGATTTTTTCACTGCATCAGAAGCCGATAACTTTGCCAACGGCGCATATTCAGCAGTCAGGAAGGCCGGCCTTAAAGCTGCAGCCACATCCTCTACTGAAAAACCATGCGCCTGTTTTTTCAGAGCCTCATCAATAGCCTTGGCATATTTTTGATCATTCGATCCACCATTTTTTAAATGACTGGCCAAACTCATCAAATTCATCAGCGCTTGTGAATCATCCAACATGACTTTGAGAGGATCTTGGATTGCCAACCAATCAGAGTGATCACTGATTGCTTGCATGGGATTTGTGCCCTGCTTTTTGCAGTGCTCTATATAACTCCACCACTCTGCTTTAACGGTTAAGAACCCTTTTGAGCCAATCAACAGATCGTTCGCATTATTGGCTTTCAGCTCTTTGACGAGCAGCTCATATGACGCGCGCACAGCAACATTGCTGCTCGATGGCAAATTCGTCCACCAATCCTCTAAGCACTCGTCTTGCAACCTTTTAAAATCATCTCGAAGCTTCAGCCCCTGAGGAACTCCAGAACCCAGTGGTGAGCCACGCAAAAGACTGCTGAACCAACCATGGAATGTTTCAACATTCAAAGGACGGGGATCGGATAAAACATCTTCGAACAAGGATCTTGCTTTGGGCAATGCCAATTTGGCGTTTTCAGCAGATAAACCTCGCGCCATCAACTCTTGAATTAATTCATCCTCTGGGCAATTAGCAAACTGCAAAAGTACTTGATCGAGACGGCCGCGCATTTCTTGTGCTGCTTTTCGGGTGAAAGTAATTGCAAGAATTTCACTGGGCTTTGCGCCAGCGAGTAAAAGTCGAATGATGCGAGATACCAATAGCCATGTTTTGCCACTGCCAGCGCAAGCTTCCACAACCACCGATTGATCAGGATCGCATGAATCAAGAATCAACTGATCAATCATGACCACATCCCCTTGCGACAGATGCCTCGAGCTTGGCAATACTGACAGATACTGTCGGGAGCACTTGCGGCCATGGGTGAGCCACCCCACAGAGACTCAATGTCAGAAATCATTTGTGCGGGGAGCTCATTCATTTGGTTTTGCAAATCATCAACCTCAACCCGTGCCTCATCTTCTTTGACAGAAACCCACGAAGCAATTGTTGCGGGCTGACGATTCACCATGTCATGACCATTCACAGCTTTGGCATAAATGACTAATTGAGGATCATCTTGTAGGTTGTTTTTCTTTTTGGTGATTGAATTCTTGCTACTGAATTTGTAATCAATGACTTCAACGCCTTCTTGCGGGTGAATATCTAAACGATCAACAAATCCAGAAACACGAATGTCACCAAAACGTGTCTGTAAATCAAAACCGACCTGCTTTTCGCCATCATGGAACACCCATCCAGATTGCTCACGTTGAATATGCCAATCAATCCAAGACGGAATCAAAGTCTCCCACTCGATCCAAGCAGCCAACCATCGCCCATCAACCTCAAGCAATGGTTTGAAATGTTTATGAGAGATGGCATATAAGCGTTGCTTTAATAACTTGGTACGCTCGTAAATATTGTCTGTTTCAAGTGCTTGAGTTTTTAGACCATGATAAAAATCATACAAAGCTGCGTGCAGTGTCTTTCCGACCAGACTTAGATCAACCTCAGCATCTAATCCACTTCTCTCTTTGAGACCCAATAACCTGGTCACGTAATAACGATAAGGACATTCTCTTAACGCTCGATAAGCACTTGGGCTGATGCTTGCTGGTTTGACAAAGTCATTGGGCAAACTTGGTTTTGGCTGGCCAATTGGCATTACCTCATAAGAGGTAGGCAACACTTCGAGTCTATCTTTTAATAGCTCTGCATGGTTGACATAGAGTCTTTGCAACCATGGCGATGGCTGCCTTGGCTCACCAGTGCTTCCAAGCGACTGCCAAATCATCCGCCAATGTTGATGAGAGATCATCAGTTGAGATAAATCCATCGCTTGCTGAATGAATTCAGCTTCTTGAGTTTTACAGCCGAGAAGCTTTCTCAATTGAGCCGATAAAAACATTGGGCTATCTGACAATGAAGGTAACTGAGTGTCATCACACCCCACCATGACCCAAGCGTCAAATCTTCTTAAGCGTGTAGCACTGAGAGGCAAGATGGTGATGCTGGCACTTTGCCTTGGATTACTCTCAATGTAACTGGCATCTTCAAGCATTGAACTTAATAAGGATAGCCACTCCACCTGTTTCATCGGATGATGGTGCAACAGTCTCATTGGAGATAAAGACGCCAACAACTGCTGACCAGCAATATCTTGGGCCAATCGTGCAGACATGCCCAAATCGATCAAATCTTGTTCAAGTAAATCTAGCCAAGCAAGACAAGAGTTAGATGCAGCTTGCCAGCGGTTGCTTTGGTTTTTAAGCTTCCGAATGATGTTAATCAAAGCATTGGTTTCATCATTATCAGAGTCTAGCGCTAAGATAAATCCAGACCAAGATCCTCTGACATCAGCTTGAATCAAGCGTTGCTCAAGGAAGGTTAAGCAATCAGACACTTGATCATGCTCAATATCAAAAGCCGACCAATCAATATAAGGATTTTTTAGAAAATCCATCAACTCAACAGAAGATGGGCCTGCTGGATGACGAACCACGTCCATCCACGACATCACTGATGCGGCTGCCCTGGTGGTTGATAGTTTCCAACCGGTTTCATCATGGACCGATAAACCATCACCAAATCTTGCGAGCAAGGCTCTCATGCGACGAGCAACCAAACGATCTTGCGCAATCAATGCGATGTGTTGGCAACCATCTTGTAAAAATTTCTCTATAGCACCAGCGCCCTGCCAAGCGGCATCTTCGAAACCAAGCGCTTTAAAAATATGGCGATCACCTGTGGAAGTTTTTTGATTTGGTTTAAAAAAATCTTGACGATTTAATTCAATCACTTCTTTGGAGTCATCTATATCACTCAGGCACTCAGGCCAAAGTGCAACTTTTGAATAATCCAAAGAACAATGGTGAAATGCAGTGACTGATGCATGAGCTTGCCAAACTTGCTCTAGTGCTTTTTCAAATCCAGGACTGGCTTGCGCTGTTTGAATGAAAATGATTGGAGAGTGGCTGTTGGTCTGCTGAGCAACACCATTTAAATTCTTTATTTCAGCAATCCTCAAGCCCATGGCTCGCCGCTGTCTGACGACTGGATCTTGGGCGCTGCTTAAATTTTCCCAAAATGCCAAGACAATCCGAGCCTCCACCTCAACCACCTGTTTGGATGCTCCTTGATACACCTCTGCAATAGCATCACTCAGAGCAGACTCCAGCACTTCATCAAAAACTTCCAAAGTGGCATCGGATAGTAAGTCGCACACTTCGATGATTTTTTTGGCCAAAGACCACTTAGACGAATCAGAGCTATCCATCAAGAGTGAACTCAATTGAGGTCTATCGCTCAGCGCTCGGTAGACCTCATACCAACGCTCAAGATCTGTTTTCTGCACACCTTCATTTTTTAAGCCAGGTGTTTCTTTTAACCATTGAGCCAAACCCAGCACTCGGGGTAGAAAGACTAAATTTGAAGGCAAGCCAGATGGTCGACGCTTTTCAAGAGCTTGTCTCAAGGAATACGCAGGGCCAGAAGTACTCAAAATTACCATTGGACTGCGCTGCTCTTCCTTGGCCACCGTCCAAACGAGATCAGCCAGGGTATTTAATACCTGCTCATCGGGAGTCAAAAGGTGGTGTTTGAAATATGGCATTGAAGTAGAAGTATGCACAAAGAAGCACTTATTGATAATATATTGCTTGTTATTGGTGAATTATCAAAAAAACGAGTTTTACAACCAATCATAAATAAAACAATTAATTCCAAAGGACTCTTATGAGTGACGCTATTAAATACGTAAGTGATGCATCTTTTGATCAAGATGTGATGAAGTCTGATAAGCCAGTATTGCTCGACTTTTGGGCTGAATGGTGCGGTCCTTGCAAAATGATTGGCCCAATTCTTGAAGAAGTTGCCAAAGAGTATGGAGATAAGGTTCAAATTGCAAAAATGAACGTTGATGAAAACCAGGGTATTCCAGCTCAGTTTGGTATCCGCGGCATCCCAACTTTGATTTTGTTCAAAAATGGCACAGTAGCTGCTCAAAAAGTAGGCGCTTTGTCTAAGTCTCAGTTGACTGCATTTTTGGATAGCCATATCTAAATATTGATATCTGAGGGGCTCACCTAAAGAGCTCCTCATTCCTTTTAAGCACTTAATTTGCTCATTTTTGAATTTAGGGTGTAGAATCCTTCCAACAACTGACAGAACGTCCTGTTCTGATCAAACATTCCAAAATCCTGTTCTTTCTTTGAGGCCTTAGCCTAACTCCAAACACATGCATCTCACCGAACTTAAAGCACTACACGTATCAGCCCTTCTTGAAATGGCCACTGGCCTAGAAATTGAAAACACTCAGCGCATGCGCAAGCAAGAGTTGATGTTTGCAATTCTAAAAAAACGTGCCAAAGGTGGTGAGACCATCTTCGGTGATGGCGTTTTAGAGGTTCTACCTGATGGCTTTGGCTTCCTTCGCTCGCCTGAAGCCTCTTACATGGCTTCCACAGATGATATTTATATCTCTCCAGCGCAGATTCGCCGCTTTAACTTACACACCGGTGATGCTGTAGAGGGTGAAGTTAGAACACCTAAGGAAGGTGAACGCTACTTTGCTTTGGTCAAAGTAGACAAGATCAATGGCATTGTTCCTGAGGCGCTTAAAAACCGCATCATGTTCGAAAACTTAACTCCTCTTCACCCAGATCGCCCGATGTTGCTTGAGCGCGACATCAAAGCTGAAGAGAATTTGACAGGTCGAATCATTGACATGATTTCACCGATTGGTTTTGGTCAACGTGCCTTATTAGTTGCCTCACCTAAGTCTGGTAAGACAGTGATGATGCAGCACATTGCTCACGCTATTTCAGCGAATCACCCAGATGCAGTTTTGATCGTTTTATTGGTCGACGAGCGTCCAGAGGAAGTGACTGAGATGCAACGTTCTGTTAAAGGTGAGGTTGTTGCCTCTACTTTTGATGAACCAGCCGTGCGCCACGTACAAGTAGCAGAAATGGTGATTGAAAAAGCCAAGCGCTTGGTTGAAATGAAGCGTGATGTGATCATCCTATTAGACTCAATCACTCGTTTGGCCCGCGCTTACAACACGGTTGTGCCTTCATCAGGCAAAGTTTTATCCGGTGGTGTGGATGCGAATGCTCTACAAAGACCTAAGCGTTTCTTTGGTGCAGCCAGAAATATTGAAGAAGGCGGTTCTTTGACCATCATTGCAACAGCCTTGATTGAAACGGGCAGCCGCATGGACGACTTGATTTATGAAGAGTTCAAAGGCACTGGCAATATGGAAGTTCATTTGGAACGCCGTCTTGCAGAACGCCGCGTTTACCCAGCAATCAACTTGAATAAGTCAGGTACTCGTCGTGAAGAACTCTTGATCAAGCCTGAAATTCTTCAGAAGATCTGGGTTCTACGTAAGCTGATCTCTGACATGGATGATATTGAAGCGATGAACTTCATCGTGGATAAACTCAAATCCACTAAAAATAACGCTGAATTCTTTGAATTGATGCGTCGCGGGGGCTAAATTGAGGTAAAAACTGGCTTAAATCATGGTTTTCCAGTCAGTTTTACCCAAAACAAGCCCATATCTAGTATTTTTTGCTACAATTCTCGTTTTAATTCAGGCAAGTACCCATTATTCGATGGGCGGCTACCAGGCTAAAGGACTATTTAAATGAAACCAGGCATTCACCCAGATTACAAAGAAGTTGTTTTCCTAGACGTATCAAACAACTTCAGCTTCAAAACACGCTCTACTATCAACACCAAAGAAACAATCAAATGGGAAGATGGCAAAGAGTATCCATTGGCTAAGATTGAGACTTCTTCAGAGTCACACCCTTTCTACACTGGCACTCAGAAGATCATGGACACAGCTGGTCGTGTTGAGAAGTTCCGTCAGAAATTTGGTACAAAAGCAACAGGCAAAACAACTGCCTAAGAATTTCAGCTTTACCAAAGAAATCTTAAAAGGCAGCTCACGCTGCCTTTTTTACATATAAGCTTTTCATTCTCGACTAATCAGGTCAAAATTTAAGCCTCATGAGATCCATTCGATTAACCGCTGCTGCCACATCAACATTGCCTCGCTTTGTTTTGGTGTTGATCACGGCCATCTATGGATTTTTAGGTATCTTTGGTCGTGACCCTTGGAAAAATGATGATGCTGCTGGTTTTGGGGCGATGTGGACTTTGGCCAATGGTTCATGGCTAGATTGGCTACTGCCTCACATTGATGGCAGAACTGAGATCCTGGCAGGTCCACTGCCCTATTGGTTAGGCGCCAGCTTGATTGGTTTACTTGGCCCAGTGATGGGGCCTACAAACGCTGCAGGGCTCTATTCTGCTGGATGTTTTTTCTTGAGCTGCATGGCTATCTGGAACGCTTCTTATTTATTAGGGCGTCGTCCTGAAGTTCAACCAACGGCATTTGCTTTAGGTGGTCAACCTGAACCAAGAGACTATGGCAGAACCCTGGCTGACAGCGCCCTCATGATTTTCTTGGCCTGTATTGGTTTAGCCATGCGCGCCCATGAGACAACCCCAGCCTTAGCTCAATTGTTAGGTATCTCGATAGTTATTTACGGCATGGTCAGAGGTTTAGATAAACCTCTGCAAGGCGGTGCATGGACAGGCCTTGGTTTGGCAGTGATTGCCTTGTCTGCATCACTTTGGCTGTTTGTTTTAATTTTTATTGGTTTGATTATTTCTTTGATTATTTGCGAAGTCAAACCGCACCCAAAATGGCTTGCCAGCACTTGGTTGATAGCATTATTGGGTATCAGTGTTTGGCCACTCTTATGGTGGATGTCTGATTTAAGCACCGGTCAAATGCAAGCTGCTTGGCAAGCTTGGTGGAGCAATGACGCCATTCAACCATTTCTTTCAGCCAAGTCATCGGGCTTTTTAGCCAGAAACTTACCGCTCTATGCCTGGCCTATTTGGCCCTTAGCCTTATGGAGTATTTGGTTTTGGCGCAAAGGTGCCAATAATCCATTGGGTGGCATACGCAATCCGAACATGGCATTACCGCTGGGCATTGTGATCGCAGTGTTGGTTTATCAAACTCATCTCAAAGCTCTCAGTGAACAATCTTTGCTGTTGATCATCCCTCCATTGGTTATTTGGGCATGTTTTAGTCTTCCTATTATTAAACGCAGCGTGATCAGTTTCATTGATTGGTTTGCATTACTCACATTCACATTAGTTGGCGCCTTCATTTGGGTCATGTGGTTTGCGATGACAACCAACATGCCCGCAGGTCTTGCAAGAAATATTGCTAAGAAAGTCCCTGGCTTTGTTCCAGAATTCAGTTGGCTAGCATTGCTTGCAGCCATCGTGGTCACAGGGTTGTGGGTGAGCGTTGTTAAGTGGCGAACATCTAGAGCACCAAAAGTTATTTGGCGAGCAGTGGTCATATCTGCAGCTGGTACAACTTTAACTTGGGTGTTACTGATGACACTCTGGCTACCTACAATCAATTACGCAAAAACATATCGTGATGTCGCGCAACGTTTAGTGCAAGTGGTGCCATCTCAATCAGTTTGCATCAACTCAACTCATCTTGGTAATGGGCAGTTAGCCTCATTTGTTTATTTCACAAAACTGAAGTTCAAGGATGATGTCAATTGTGACCTATGGATCAGCAATCAACCAGGTGAAGCCAGAAAGAAAGCAAAACAATTGGATAAGAGCCTTGAGTTGATTTGGGAAGATCGTCGAGTGAGCGATCGAAATGAAAGACTGAGGCTTTATAAAGTACTGAGTCATGCTCAGTAATCTCAAGCGAGACATCCCCCGCTTACTCTCTTTAGCTGGCCCTTTATTGGTTGGCCAATTAGCAGTAATCGCCTTTGGAGTGATGGATACCGCCATGGTGGCCAGATACTCTACCGATGACTTAGCTGCACTGGCGATGGCAGGATCGATTTTTATCAGTATTTATGTTGGTTTGACAGGTGTTATTTCAGCGCTGGCTCCGATAGCTGGTCAGTTATTTGGTGCCAAAAGATTCTCTGAGATTGGCGAAGAAGTTCGTCAAGGCTGGTGGCTGTCACTTGGTCTCAGTATTTTTGGCATGTTGATTTTGATGAACCCTGGTGTTTTTTTATCTATTGCGAATGCCAGCCCAGAAGTAGAAGCAAAAGCCATTTTGTATTTGCAAATTGTGGCCTGGGGTTTACCAGCCAGTTTAGCGATGCGAGTGCTGGTGGCGTTTCACAATGCCATTTCCAAACCAGCGGTGGTCACCTGGTTACAGATCGGTGGTTTGTTTTTAAAGATTCCTCTCAATGCTTGGTTGATTTATGGTGGCTTTGGTGTTGATGCCATGGGTGGTCCTGGTTGCGCTCTGGCAACTGTGATCATCAACTGGCTTTGGTTCTTGATGATGCTGGTGATTGTTTATCGAGGAAATTTTTATCAAGTATTCGGGGTGTATGAAAAGTTCAGCCAACCAAATTTACACAGAATTGCCACTTTGCTCAAATTGGGTTTACCGATTGGTTTAAGTTACTTGATTGAGGTGACATCATTTGCCTTCATGGCCTTGTTCATCGCTAAACTGGGAACAGTTCCATTGGCAGGCCATCAAATTGTGGCCAACTTGGGCACGGTTTTATACATGTTGCCTTTGTCACTGTCGATTGCAACATCTACTTTGGTAGCTCAATCACTGGGTGCCGATAAACCAACTCTGGCAAAAGAGATTGGTTGGTCATCATTGATCTTCACAACAACTTTGTGTGTCTTTGTTGGTTTGTTGGTTTGGATTTTTAGATACCCCTTACTTGACTTGTACGCTCCATCTGCTGATGTTCGATCAATGGCGATACCACTGTTTTTGTTCATCGCCTTCTATCAAATCTTTGATGCTCTTCAAGTTACTTCTGCTTTTATTCTGAGAGGCTACCGCGTGGCTTTTTGGCCAATGTGGATTTACGCAATCTCATTGTGGGGCGTTGGACTTGGCGGTGGATATATTTTAGGATTTAACTTGACTGGCAATGTCCCTGAGATTCTTCAAGGAGCTCAAGGCTTTTGGTTTGCGAATAGCTTGAGCTTGGCTATTGCTGCGACCTTCTTAATCACTTTGTTCAAGAGAACTGCCAAGAGATTTGAAAGAGAGCATCCTCCAGTAGAGGTTTAACTCTCTCTCGATTTACCTATTAAATAAATATTGATGAAATGTTATTTTTTAGGTGTAGCTTCAACAGGCTTTTGAATTGAGTAACCAGGCACTTGATGACCTTTTGAATACATGCACTGTTGGTAAGCGATGTCATAACGACGTTGTACTTCTTTGGCTGACTCATTGCCACCAGTAGCACCCATCGCTGCTCCACCTAATAAACCTACAGCAGCACCAGTACCCACATTTCTAGAGCTACCGCCATCGGCCATTGCGCCTGCAACAGCACCAACTGCGGCACCAATGATGGCTGTTTTAGCAGTATTTTTAGCGGCAATTTCATCTGCTGTTGTATTGAGTGAATTCTGAGCATAGGTACGGCACTCTTGATCATCTTTTTGGAAGATTTCAAATGGCTTGCCAGGAGCAGGCATGATGACCAAACTTGGGCCCACCGGGGTTGATGCGCAACCCACCAATGTGGCGGCAAATAAACCAATGATGCTAATTTTTTTAAAATCACGATGCATATCAATCCTTTATCAAAGCAATGGCGCAAAAACAGGCGCTAATAGTGTCATCATAAACGATGCCTCTCTTCCTTTAACGATTGATCAGTGAATAGGATGACATCGACTGCCTTACTTACAAAAAAGTATAAAATGTGTCATCACGAAGATTTACAGCCAAGATGAATTTATTAGACAAAAAACCAAAACTCACCTCAATTGCCACATTTCTGGTGGCAACTGGTTTTTCTATGTCTTCTTGGGCAATCGATCTTCAGCCTGGCGATGCAACTGCCCCACCCCCTGGTTTACGCAGTGTTCAACTTTCTTATATGAATGCAGAACGGGTTGGCGCGAGCAATGCAAAAATGGATCAAAACCAAGTTCAGTTTCGTTATACCCAAGCCTTTGAACTGAATCACCAACCCGCTTTGTTTTATCTCCATACGGGCACCGGTAAAAATGAACCCACAGGAGCTCTTGCTCCATATCCTGCTGATAACGGCATGATTGACACCACACTGGTCTTTGCCTACTGGCCATATGTTGATAGAGCATCTAAGACTTTTGTGGGGGCTGCTGGTTATTTGATCAGCCCGACTGGAAGCTACTCAAGCGATCGAGCCATCAATATGGGTGAGAATCGCTACCGATGGGCCGGTCAAATTGCCTATCAAACCAGGGTTGCTCCTGATCTGGACTGGATGAGTGCATTCGATACCTTGTGGTTTGGAAAGAATGATGCGAGCCGCTCTTTAGCTAATCAATTGGGTAACTTGGAGCAAAAAGCCTTATACAGTGCTCAAACAGGTTTGCTTTATCACTTGAACAAGCACCACAGTTTTTCTGCTGCCTATTTTTATAGTGAAGGCGGTGAAACTGTTTTTAAAGGTGCTGCCCAAAATAATTCAATCAAGTCACATCGCTATCAATTAAGTGCGATTGGTCAGTATTCTTTTGGTCGCTTGACACTACAGTACGGTCAAGACATCGATAATAACGCCACGCTTGAAGATAAACATCGCGTCTTTTTAAGGTATACCAAGTTTTTCTAAACTTGAGATTCGATGGCTTCAATCTCAGAAGTCCAGCCTAACCATTTTTCTTCAAGATTCGTTAACTCATCGTTGATCACTTTGAGCTTTTTACCTATCTCTGCAATCTCACTTGGAGAAATCGGTTCTAGTAGCTTTGCTTCTAATCCTGTTTTTTCTGACTGAAGCTGAGCCATTGATTTTTCAGCTTGATCGATTTGTTTTTTCAAAGGCTTGGTGCGAGCATTGATTTCTTGTCGTTTCGCAGATTCTAGTTTTCTTTGCTCACTGGTTTGTGCGACCGGCTTTTTCTCTGGTGTGACTTCAATACTGACAGTTGGCTTAGCAACTTCAGAAACAATTTTGGCCTCTTCTACCTTGGCTTCTTCTCTCAGCCTCTTAGACTCTTCAAGCAAGTAGCGTTGGTAGTCATCCAAGTCACCATCAAATGGCTTGATTTCTCCGCGACCAACTAACCAGAATTCATCACAAACAGCTCTTAGCAAAGCGCGATCATGGCTGACCAACATCACGGTGCCTTCAAATTCATTCAAAGCCATTGATAAAGCTTCACGCGTTGCAAGATCTAAGTGATTGGTTGGCTCATCCAGCAAAAGTAAGTTAGGTCGCTGCCAAACAATCATCGCCAACACCAATCGAGCTTTCTCACCACCACTCATGGTTCCTACTGCTTGCTTGACCATATCACCAGCAAAGTTAAACGTGCCTAAGAAATTACGTAAATCTTGCTCACGTCCTGATTCCGCTGAATTGGGACCCAAATCTTTTGCTAAGCGAATCATGTGCTCTAAAGGATTGTCATCAGACCTTAAAACATCCAACTCTTGCTGAGCAAAGTAACCAATGTTCAAACCCTTACCTTCAGTCACTGTGCCTGCAAGCTGAGGCATGGTTCTGGCAATGGTTTTAACCAAGGTGGATTTACCTTGACCGTTTGCTCCCAAGATACCAATCCTTTGTCCAGCTAAAACTGATTTATTAACGTCTTTAATAATGACTTTATTGACACCATCCACTTTGTAACCAAAGCTTGCATCGCTGATGGCCAACATGGGGTTCGGTAAATTTTGTGGCTCTTTGAATTCAAAAGTGAACTCTGCATCAGCCAACACAGGAGCAATTTTTTCCATGCGCTCAAGGGCTTTGACTCTACTCTGCGCTTGCTTGGCTTTACTTGCTTTAGCTTTGAAACGTGTGATGAACTTTTGTAGGTGGGCAATTTTCTCTTGTTGCTTTGAGAAGGATGCTTGCTGCAACTCTAATTGTTGAGCGCGCATGAGCTCAAACGAACTGTAGTTACCACCGTAACGGTTCAGTTTGGCATGCTCAATATGTAAAGTAACATTGGTCACTGCATCTAAAAACTCTCGGTCATGAGAAATCACAATCATCGTGCCTGCATAACGCTTTAACCATGCTTCCAACCAAACCAAAGCATCTAAGTCCAAGTGATTGGTTGGCTCATCAAGCAACAACAAGTCGGATGGGCACATCAATGCACGTGCCAATTGCAAGCGCATGCGCCAACCACCAGAAAAACTATTAACGGGTTGATCAAGTTCACTGACCTTGAAACCCAAACCAAGAATCAGGGCCTGCGCTCTCGATGTTGCGTCATGTTCCCCAGCATCTGCCAAGTCAACGTGAGCATGAGCCATGGCCATGCCATCTTCAGCTGCTTCTGCAGCCTCAAGCGCTTGTCTTAATTCAATCAGGCGAGTATCACCAGCAATCACAAAGTCAGTGGCAGACTCTTCAGTTTCTGGCATGTTTTGAGCCACCTGGGCCATGCGCCATACTTTAGGAATAGAAAAGTCGCCGCCATCCTCATGCAAGGTACCATTTAAGAGCGCAAACAAAGTTGATTTGCCAGCGCCATTGCGCCCTACCAAACCAACTTTCTCCCCAGGATTGAGCGTGACCGTTGCTTTATCAAGCAATAATTTGGCGCCACGACGCAGTGATACATTGTTTAAGGTGATCATTTTTCAGCAGTCATACCAGCTACTGCTGGGTTGTTAATTGAGATTTTCATGGTTCACCAGAAATAATCAGTGAATATCCAATGAATATGCCATTTTAACTGATGAGATCACCCCAAAGTGAAGATAAATAGGACATTCAAGGCGCAATGAACTAAAATACCAGCAGTAAGCATTCATAACTGCGCTCTACATTTCTTCTCAAGCAGTTCATTCATTGACCTTCCAAAAATTACTTTTTGCTGAGCACAGGTCATCACTCTATTGGTACCTATGCAATTCAAAGATCTTGGTTTATCTGAACTTATCCTTAAAGCAATTAACGAACATGGCTATACAACGCCAACTCCTATTCAAGCTCAATCAATCCCAGCCATTCTGAATGGTGGAGATTTATTAGCAGCTGCTCAAACTGGCACCGGTAAAACTGCAGGCTTCACGCTACCAGTATTACAGCGCCTATTAACTTCTCCAGTTAATCAAACCAGTCGTCGACGTCAGGTGCGCGGTTTGATACTCACACCCACTCGCGAACTCGCTGCACAAGTGCATGCATCTGTTCAGACTTATGGCAAATACACGCAGCTCAAATCTGCTGTTATTTTTGGTGGCGTTGGAGCAAATCCTCAAATCAAATCTATTCAAGCTGGTTTAGATATTTTGGTGGCAACGCCAGGACGTCTTTTAGACCTAATGGGTCAAGGCGCCATTTCTTTACAGCACGTGGAGATATTGATTCTGGATGAAGCCGACAGAATGTTGGATATGGGATTTTTACGAGACATCAAGAAGATCCTTGCTGCACTTCCAAAGCAACGTCAGAACTTATTGTTTTCTGCCACCTTCTCTACGGAGATCAAAGCACTTGCTAATGATTTACTGAACTCACCTTCATTGATTGAAGTAGCAAGAAGCAACAGCACCAATGAAGCCATCACACAATTGATGCACCCAGTGGATCGCGGCAACAAGCACCCACTGCTAGCCCATCTCATCAAGTCTAATGACTGGAAGCAAGTCTTGGTTTTCACGCGCACCAAGCATGGCGCCAACAAATTGGTCCTGCAATTAGAAAATAATGGCATCAGCGCCATGGCCATCCACGGCAATAAGAGTCAAACCGCAAGAACCAAAGCATTGGCAGACTTTAAAGCTGGCAAGATCATCACTTTGGTAGCAACCGACATTGCTGCGCGCGGCATTGATATTGACCAATTGCCGCACGTGGTCAATTACGACCTACCGAATGTGCCTGAAGATTATGTTCACCGAATTGGTCGAACTGGCAGAGCTGGTTCTAATGGTGTTGCTGTATCGCTGGTTTGCGTTGATGAATTTGAAATGCTCAAAGATATTGAGCGCTTGATCAAGCAAAGTTTACCAAGAGAAGTTGTTCCTGGTTTTGAGCCAGATCCAAACGCAGTGGCTCAACCTATCCAGCTAAGAAGTCAGCAAGCTCCTCAAAGACATGGTCAAGCAAGACACAATGCTGCCTCTCCAAGAGGCGCCAATCAAACCAAGCGCAGTGGTCAAGTCAAACTATCAGACTCAACCATCACCGCCCCAAAGAAAACTCATCGCAAGATGAATACTCAAAAACCAGGTCAATTTGCCAGAAGAAGTAGCAGTGGCAAGTAATCGGTTTGAGTAGTACAGGAAATTAATAGATGGAAGAAATAAAAAAAGCCCTTGTTTAAAAACAAGGGCTTTTTTGTTGGCGGAGCGGACGGGACTCGAACCCGCGACCCCCGGCGTGACAGGCCGGTATTCTAACCAACTGAACTACCGCTCCAAAAACTTGGCGTCCCCACGGGGATTCGAACCCCGGTACCCACCGTGAAAGGGTGGTGTCCTAGGCCTCTAGACGATGGGGACCCTGGACTTACGGTACTGCAATTTCACTACTTAACTACATTTCGATCTAAGCTTACTGGTGGAGCTAAGCGGGATCGAACCGCTGACCTCTTGCATGCCATGCAAGCGCTCTCCCAGCTGAGCTATAGCCCCTTAATTAGATGATCTTAAAAAAGTAAGCTCAAGCAATCAAGACCGTAATTCTAGCCTATTTTTATCCCGCTTTGCAAGCGCTGTTTTGTTTCTTCTATACCAATCAAAGAGATAACAGCATCAATAGCTGGGGTTTGAGTCGTGGCAAACATGGCGTAACGGACTGGCATGGCCAAAGCTGGCATTTTTAGGCCATGCTTGGCCAAAACGGCTTTAAATGCCCCAGAAACGGCTGCTTTTGAGCCATCCCCTGCTTCTAGCTCAGCAATCAGATCGCTGATGACTGGATGGACAGATTCAGGGATATTGGCTTGTCGATCAGCTGCGGAATGATCAGGTCTGTCCATATAGAACAACCTAGCGCCTTCAGCCAACTCAATCAGGGTGTTTGCCCGATCTTTGAGGATATTGACCACACCTACAAAATCAGGGCCGGAGTCGGTTTTAATGCCTAATTTCTCAACAAACGGCAATGCTCGCTTGGCCAAATCAGCAGCATCAGCCTGCTGAATGTACTGATGATTCAACCAAAGTAATTTTTCAGGATTGTGTTGAGCTGGTGATTTACCCAAATGGTCTAAATCAAACCATTCAACGAACTGTTCTTTGGTGAATACCTCTGCATCCCCATGAGACCAACCAAGACGTGCCAAATAATTAAGAACAGCTTCAGGCATATAACCATCACGCTCGTAATCACGCACGCTCATGGCGCCATTACGTTTACTCATTTTCTCGCCTTGATCGTTTAACACGGTTGGCAAGTGAGCATAGATTGGCAATGATCCGCCAAGCGCTTGAAGAATGTTAATTTGTCTTGGCGTGTTGTTGACGTGATCATCACCACGAATTACGTGAGTGATCTTCATATCTAAGTCATCAACAACCACGCAGAAGTTATAAGTTGGAGTGCCATCAGGACGGGCAATGACCAAATCATCTAACTCATCATTGCTGATTTCAATGCGACCCTTGACCGCATCCTCCCAAACAACGCTGCCACCGATGGGGTTTTTAAAACGAATCACCGGTTTGATATCTGCTGGAGGTGTTGGCAATTGCTTGCCGGCATCAGGACGCCAAAAACCGTTATAGCGTGGCTTCTCTTTATTGGCCATTTGCTGCTCACGCAAGGCATTGAGTTCTTCCTCACTCATATAGCAAGGGTAAGCCAAACCATCTTTGAGCATTTGCGCAATGACTTCGCGATAGCGCTCCATGCGTTGCATTTGATAAATGGGGCCTTCATCTATATCAAGACCCAACCAACTCATGCCTTCGATGATCACATCAACAGCCTCTTGGCTTGAGCGCTCTTGATCTGTATCTTCAATACGCAAAATGAAGTCGCCTTTCATCTTGCGAGCAAAAGCCCACGGATACAAAGCGCTTCGAAGGTTACCTAGGTGAATAAAGCCCGTTGGGCTTGGTGCAAATCGTGTTCTAACTGTCATAAACATGATTATCTCATTGGCGAGATAAAAGGCTTATTTTTCAGCAGAATTGCTCAATGGCTTCTGTCTTGTTGCGATCAATCCCCCAAGAAGAAGAGCCAAGCCGGAGAAAAGCAATCCTCGCGCCAAACCACCCTGCCCATCAGAAATCCAGCCTGCGATGGTTGGGCCAATGATTTGGCCGGCAGCAAAGATACTGGTGAAAGCCGTGATACCACCGACCCAATCAGAGGACGGCATATTGTGTTTCACAAAGGCTGTGGTTGATGCAACTGCAGAAAGAAAAACTGCCCCGAACAAAACACCTGACCCAAAGATACTCAATAAGATCAGATTGCTCAAAGGAATCTCATAGATCGCAATCAAAGCAGGAATCAAACTGGCTATGCCAAGGAGCGTGTTTAAGATAGCCAGCGATTGTCCACCTTTGAAGCGATCCAACATCTGAGCCCACAAACGAGAAGATGCCATGACAGAAAATCCTAAGATGGCATAAAAGATATTGAGAGTGCTACTACTTAGACCCAATTGCTTGAGCAATGCGACCACAAAAGTCATGTAACCAATATAGCCCACGCCAAACATAAAATAGCCCATCAATGCTGGGACATACGATTTAAGAGGTGTACCAGAATCTCCACTTGGTTTTGGAGGAATCGCGGGGATCGAGCTGATTGGTTTAACCAATATCAGAGTAAATATCAGACACAAAATACCCAAGGCATACCAAGACAACTGCCAAGAATGATCCCAGGATATTTTTACGCCCCAATCATTAAAGAATGGCAGGATGACACTTGATAAAACAATCCCAAGACCAGGTCCTGCATAGAAAATACCCAACATCAAACCTGATTTATTGGCATGGATGGTGCCTAATTGAGAAATCAGAACGCCACCTGCGACAAAGATCCAGGCGCTGGCAATCCCAGCAATCACGCGATAGATAAAAAGTAAGCTGGTTTGATCAGTACAGCCAGAAAGAAACAAAAAGACACCAGTGATGATTGCAGAGGATATGAAGAAATGATGCACGGACATGCGCCTCATCATGGCTGGAGAACTGAGGGCTCCAATGAAGTAACCCAGGGCATTGGCTGTGTTCATGGTGCCAGCGACCAAGTATGACCAGTCCAAATCCTCTCTCATCACAGGCAATAGAAGCCCATAAGAGAAGCGCGCCAAACCCAAGGCAATGGCAGAGCCCAAGGCAAGGGATAAAGCGGTCAAAAATGGATGTTTATTTGAAAACACAGTGCGTCATTTCATAAAGTTTCTACAATATACGTTATGACAGATAAATACTCCCCAGATTCTCTCCAAGTCTTTGTTTTTGATGGTGCGCCTGTGCGCGGTGAAATCGTCAACATCAGAGATTCTTGGCAAGCCATTTTGGCCCGCAAAGACTACCCGCCAGCCGTCAAAAAGCTTCTGGGTGACTTGGTGGCAGCAGGTGTTCTGTTATGTGGAACACTCAAATTCAATGGCAGCATGATCATTCAAGCCCAAGGCAATGGCGCAGTTCGTTTATTGGTTTTAGAGTGCAATGAACATTTGGTGATTCGAGCAACCGCGAAGTTAAACGAGGACATTGATCTATCCACCCTGCCTGATGATGCCAACTTGTCAGATTTGATTAATCCCGATGGTCAAGGTCGACTGGTGATCACATTGGATCCCGCTGATCGCAAACCAGGACAGAATCCTTATCAAGGCATCGTGGCTTTGAGCGATCATGGCGAACCAGTCACAAGTATTGCCCAAGCCATCACTCTCTATATGCGCGACTCTGAGCAGTTAGAGACCCGTTTATGGCTAGCCAGCGATGAAGATTCTTGTGGAGGCTTATTGCTCCAGAGATTACCCAATATGGGTGGTCAACTAAAAATGGATGACGAGATGGCTGCTGAAGGTTGGTCGAGACTTCAGATGCTCTCAGACACGGTCACCAATGAAGAACTCTTGAGTCTTGAACCCAAGGTATTGATGAATCGCCTGTACCTTGATGAATCAGCACATCATGGAGTGAGAAGTTTTGATGAAAGACCGATTAAGTTTGGATGCCACTGCTCTCGCATCAAGGTCGCTGATATGCTCAAAATGCTTGGTGAAGAAGAAGTGAACAGCATTCTTTTAGAAAAAGATGCCGTTGAAACCAATTGTGATTTCTGTGGTCAGATTTATATTTTTGACGCCGTTGATTGCAAACAGATCTTTGCCAGCCCCACGATTGTTGATGCAGTGAAACAAGCTCCAAGTTCAAAGCATTAACAAAAATTACTTGGCTTTTGCAGCCTCATCAGAAGTAGCATCATTGGCAGGTTTCTTTCCAGGAACGACCTGCACAAAGACCTCACCCTCTTTGCTCATGCCATGCTCTGCGCGAGCACGCTCTTCAATCGCTTTGGTTCCATCTTTGAGGTCTTTGACTTCACCTGACAGCTTGGCATTGCGTGCTGCAAGTGCATCATTCTTTTCCATTTGTTTAGATACTTGGCGGTCAAGCTCATAAACCCTTAGCCAACCGCCCTTACCTAACCACAATGGGTACTGAATGATCACCAAGAGAGCCAACATGCCGTAAACAACGATGCGCATCTGGTCTCTCTTTTCTGGTGTGGGTTTCTAAAATTACTTGCGCAAGTTATAGAAAGTTGACTTACCAGGATACGTTGCAATATCCCCCAAGTCTTCTTCAATACGAATTAACTGGTTGTACTTGGCAATACGATCGGAACGTGACAATGAACCAGTTTTGATTTGACCTGCATTTGTACCAACCGCGATATCAGCAATCGTACTGTCTTCTGTCTCACCTGAACGATGAGAGATCACAGCTGTGTAACCAGCACGCTTAGCCATTTCAATCGCTGCAAAAGTTTCTGTCAAAGTACCAATTTGGTTCACTTTGATCAAAATTGAATTGGCAATGTTCTTCTCAATACCTTCTTTAAGGATCTTGGTGTTGGTTACAAATAGATCGTCACCCACCAATTGGATCTTCTTGCCTAACTTCTCAGTCAAGATTGCCCAACCTTCCCAGTCACCCTCGTGCATACCGTCTTCAATTGAAACAATAGGATATTTATCAACCAAGTTGGCAAGGTAGTTAGCAAACTCTACTGAAGTCAGTTGCAGACCTTCACCAGATAAGTCGTATTTACCGTCTTTATAGAATTCACTGGCCGCACAATCCAAAGCCAACAAAACATCTTCACCTGGTTTGTAACCAGCTTTTTCAATCGCCTGAAGAATCGTGTTCAAACACTCTTCATTGCTCTTGAAGTTAGGTGCAAAACCACCCTCATCACCAACAGATGTAGACATGCCTTGGTCATGAATGATTTTCTTTAAAGCATGAAAGACCTCTGCGCCACAACGCACGGCTTCACGAAAGCTCGTCATACTCACAGGCACGATCATGAATTCTTGAATATCTAAACTGTTGTTAGCGTGTGAACCACCGTTCACAATGTTCATCATTGGCACTGGCAATTGCATAGCACCTGAACCACCAAAATATCTGTACAAAGGCAAACCTGCTTCTTCAGCCGCTGCACGGGCAACAGCCATAGAAACAGCCAACGTTGCGTTAGCGCCTAAACGTGATTTATTGTCAGTACCGTCCAAATCAATCAAAGTGCGATCAAGGAAGGCCTGCTCACTTGCATCAAGACCCATCACTGCTTCAGCGATTTCAGTATTGATATTTTCAACGGCTTTTAAAACGCCCTTTCCAAGGTAGCGACCAGGCTCATCATCACGCAACTCAACAGCTTCACGTGAACCAGTTGATGCTCCTGAAGGTACCGCAGCACGGCCCATCACTCCAGACTCAAGCAATACATCACACTCAACAGTAGGATTACCTCTTGAATCTAATATTTCACGTCCAATGATGTCAACGATTGCACTCATGACTTTTCCCTTAACAAATTATTTGAAATCTTTTTCTAAGTAAACGTTGCCATTTTTAACAACGTCATCCAAAGCCACCAAAGTGGCGAGTAATTCTTTCATGCGGTTCAATGGCACTGCATTCGGTCCATCTGATAGCGCTTTAGCAGGATTTGGGTGAGTTTCCATGAACAACCCGCTCACACCAACTGCTACAGCTGCTCTAGCCAATACGGGAACCATCTCACGTTGACCACCACTGCTGGTACCTTGACCGCCTGGTAACTGTACAGAGTGAGTGGCATCAAAAACAATTGGAGCATTGGTTTCGCGCATGATGGCAAGGCTGCGCATATCAGACACTAAATTGTTATATCCAAAAGACGCACCGCGCTCGCATGCCATGAACATATCTTCTGACAAACCAACTTCTTTAGCAGCAGCTCTGGCTTTATCAATAACGTTCTTCATGTCGCCTGGGGCCAAGAATTGGCCTTTTTTGATATTGACTGGCTTGCCACTTTGAGCGCAAGCACGAATGAAATCAGTCTGACGACACAAAAACGCTGGCGTTTGCAATACATCAACAACCGCAGCCACAGGTTTGATCTCATCAACTTCATGAATATCAGTCAAAATGTTCACGCCAATTTCTTTTTTAACTTTGGCAAGAATCTCAAGACCTTTTTCCATACCAAGACCACGGAATGAAGTTCCTGAAGATCGATTGGCTTTATCAAAAGATGATTTGTAAATGAATGGAATGCCTAAAGCACTTGTGATTTCTTTTAACTGACCAGCTGTGTCCATCGCCATTTGCTCAGATTCAATCACGCAAGTGCCAGCGATTAAAAAGAAACGCTTATCAAGACCAATTTCAAAATCGCATAGTTTCATGGCTAACTCCTTAATTCCTTAATACTGTGCAGATCAAACTGCAATACCCTTTTGGTTTAAGGCTGCTTTAATGAATGCAGAGAACAATGGGTGGCCATCTCTTGGAGTCGATGTGAACTCAGGATGGAACTGCACACCAAAGAACCATGGGTGCATGCTGTTTGGCAATTCCATCATTTCTGGCAATGACTCATTAGGAGTTCTTGCAGAAATAATCATGCCGGCAGCCTCTAATTTAGGCACGTACACATTATTCACTTCAAAACGATGGCGATGACGCTCATTAACTTCTGAGCCATAAATCTTTTCAGCCAAGGTATTTGCTTTAACTGGGCAGCGCTGTGATCCTAAGCGCATCGTACCGCCTAGATCTGAAGCTTCATCACGCTTTTCAACACGACCTTCGCGATCCATCCATTCTGTGATCAATGCCACGACTGGATGAGGTCCATTAGGTTCAAATTCCGTACTGTTAGCACCCTTCAAGCCAGCCACATGACGAGCAAACTCAATCACGGCCAACTGCATACCTAAACAAATGCCAAGGTAAGGAATCTTGTTCTCACGAGCGTGCTTGATGGCTGCAATCTTTCCTTCAGTACCCCTCTTACCAAAACCACCAGGGACCAAGATGGCATCTAAACCAGCAAGGCTTGAAACATCGCCACCATCTAAATTCTCAGAGTCGATATAACGAATACCGACCTTGGTTTCATTGTGAATACCAGCGTGACGCAAGGCCTCAATCAATGACTTATAAGACTCTGTTAAGTCCACATACTTACCAACCATGCCAATCGTTACTTCATGCTTTGGATTTTCTAGGCTGTGAACCAAACCATTCCAAACAGATAAATTAGCAGGCTTAGCATCGATGCGTAATTCATGACAAATCAACTCGTCCAAACCCTGCTCATGCAGCATTTGTGGAATTTTGTAAATCGTATCAACATCCCAAACTGAGATCACTGCTTGTTCGCGCATATTCGCAAACAAAGAAATCTTGGCTCTCTCATCTTCAGGAATCGGGCGATCAGCACGACATAACAATGCTGTTGGCATGATGCCGATTTCTCTTAACTTTTGAACTGAGTGCTGGGTCGGCTTGGTTTTCAACTCTCCTGCACTTGCAATGTAAGGTACCAAGGTCAAATGCACAAAGGCAGTATCACCCTGAGGCAATCTCAAGCTCATTTGGCGAGCAGCCTCTAAGAATGGTAAAGATTCAATGTCGCCGACCGTGCCGCCAATTTCGCAAATAGCGACATCTGCATGGCCATCATGGCTGGCTTTAGCGCCACGCTCAACAAAACTTTGAATTTCATTAGTGATGTGCGGAATCACCTGAACAGTCTTACCTAGATATTCGCCACGGCGCTCTTTACGGATCACAGACTCGTAAATCTGGCCAGTTGTGAAGTTATTGCTCTTGCGCATCTTGGCAGAGACAAATCTCTCATAGTGGCCTAAATCAAGGTCTGTTTCAGCGCCATCTTCCGTCACGAATACTTCTCCGTGCTGGAAAGGACTCATCGTGCCAGGGTCAACGTTGATATATGGATCTAATTTTAAGAGGGTGACTTTTAGGCCGCGCGATTCAAGAATGGCGGCTAAGGAGGCGGCTGCGATACCCTTCCCGAGGGAAGAAACCACACCACCAGTAACAAAGATGAATTTAGTCATCGAATATGCTTAGTGGGTAATACGCAATTATAGCGATACCCAGAAAGAATGCTCGAAATTTCATCCTGAAGGTTATTTTTATGCCAGAGAGCCTTTACCAGACTGGGTCTTCAATTTCCGAGAAGATTTGACGCAGTCTTTTTCCCCAAGTTTCATGAATCATTTTGAAATATTCGTTTTTTTCATCAATGACCAAGAGGTGGTCGGTTTTTAAATCGTCTTTTGGATAAATAAGCAAATCCAGAGGCAATCCTACAGAGATATTTGATTTGATGGTTGAGTCCATAGAAATCAATGCACACTTTGCAGCTTCCTTCAAAGGTGTTTCTTGAGTGATTACACGATCCAGGATTGGTTTGCCATACTTCGCTTCGCCAATTTGGAAATAAGGTGTCTCAACCGTTGCTTCGATAAAGTTTCCAGCGGCATAAACCTGATAAATAGAATGTGGCTGCCCCTTGATTTGACCCCCAAAAATCAAATGAATATTAAATTCAATGCCTGATTTTTGTAACTCTTCAGCATCCCTGTCCCGCACCTTGCGAACAATGTCACCCAAGACCTGTGCTGCTTCAAACATCGTTGAGGCATTCCAAATGCTGGGGCCATCATCTTCGGGGTGATTCAGATAATGTCTGACTGCCTGAGTAATGGCCAAATTGCCAGCAGACATCAAGACCATCACACGATCGCCATCTTTTTTGAAGATAGCCATTTTTCTAAAGCTAGAAACCGCATCCACTCCAGCGTTCGTCCTGCTGTCAGATAAAAAAACAAGCCCCTCGTCCAATCTAATCGCAATGCAATACGTCATAAAACCTTTTAGTTATTAATTTAATAAATCAAATCTCAGAATGACACGCTCATTAAGCTGCCAACTCGTCCATTGGCAATAAAAAATCCCGACTGATGCCGCTGCCAACAGCGTTCACGCGCTCCAAGAAATTGGTGAGAAATGAATGCAAGCCTTGATCTAAGATTTCATCAATCCGAGAGTCTCTTAATTCCGCCATCAAATTTCTGGCTTGAGTAATTGTCTTGCTCGATTGTGAATTTTTAAGCTTGGTCAATAAGTCCACGACCTCCCCCATACAGGCTGACAAAGATCTTGGCATATCAGAGCGCAGGACCAATAGCTCAGCAACGCGATCAGGCGTGATGACATCTCGATAAACTTTTCGATAAATTTCAAATGCCGACACAGATCTCAATATCGCAGCCCAATAGTAGAAGTCATCGACAGAGTCATGACCCTGGTCGCGCATGTTTTCAGCAGTCAGTGATTTCACATCAAGTAAACGGGCGGTGTTGTCTGCTCTCTCAAGGAACGTGCCCAAACGAATGAAATGAAATACCTCATCACGAATCATCGTGCCGTGCTGAACCCCCCTGGTTTGGTGGGAGCGAAACTTCACCCATTCAAAAAACTCGGATGGTGCTTTATCCAAAATGCCTTCACGCATCATCTTTTGCGCATCCAACCACGTGGTATTGATTGTTTCCCATAATTCAGTGGTCATCGACCCTCTGACCACTCTTGCATTTTCACGGGCAGCTTGCAGACAGCACATGATCGAGGATGGATTATTCATGTCACTCACCATGAAGCGAATCACATCGCTGGGTGACATCAATACATAGTTAGCATCAAAAGATGCGGTCAACTCTGAAATCTCCAATAAAGATCTCCAGGCTTGTTCTGCAACTTCGGCTGATTGAGGCAATAGAGACATCTGATAGTTGACGTCCAACATCCGAGCAGTGTTTTCTGCTCTTTCTGTGTAACGTGACATCCAATAAAGATGATCGGCTGTTCTAGATAACATTGACTATCTCCTTTTTATTTTTAATGTTCCAAAACCCAGGTGTCTTTGGTGCCGCCACCTTGCGATGAATTGACGACCAATGAACCTTCTTTAAGAGCTACTCTGGTCAACCCACCTGGTGCCATCCGAACTTCTTTTCCAGACAAGACAAAAGGTCTTAAATCAATATGACGAGGCGCTATACCTGATTCAACATAGGTGGGACATGTCGACAGCGCCAATGTTGGTTGAGCGATATATCCATGAGGATTTGCCTTTACTTTGTCTTTGAAGTCAGCGATTTCAGCTTTTGTTGAAGCAGGTCCAACCAGCATTCCATAACCACCTGCCCCATGAACTTCCTTCACAACCAAATCTGCCATGTTCTCCAATACATAGCTCAGCTCAGATGGTTTACGACACATGTAAGTTGGGACATTTGAAAGCAAGGGTTCTTCGTCCAAGTAAAAGCGAATCATGTCGGGCACATAAGGGTAGATAGATTTATCGTCAGCAACCCCCGTGCCAATCGCATTACAAATAGCAACGTTGCCCGCCTTATAGGCTCTTAATAAACCATAGACACCCAAAGAAGAATCTGCTCTGAAGACTTCTGGATCCAAAAAGTCATCATCGACTCGACGATAGATCACATCTACTTTTTTAGGCCCTTGGGTGGTTCTCATGTAGAGGATTTCTTTTTGTACAAAAAGATCCTTACCTTCAACCAATTCAACGCCCATTTGCTGAGCCAAAAATGCATGCTCAAAATATGCTGAGTTGTACATGCCTGGAGTCAGCACTACCACGGTTGGGTTGCTGTTGTGATCGGGTGCTGCCTGACGCAAGGTGTCCAATAGTAAATCTGGATAGTGAGCGACTGGGGCTACTCGATGCTGGGCAAATAACTCAGGGAACAGGCGCATCATCATCTTACGGTTTTCTAGCATGTAAGAAACACCAGAAGGAACTCGCAAGTTATCTTCTAAAACAAAAAGCTCACCAACATTTTCTCCATGAGTGGCCCTCACAATATCAATGCCAGCAATGTGCGCATAAATATTCATGGGCACATGCACACCCACCATCTCTGGCCTGTATTGAGCATTGTTCAATACCTGCTCTTTTGGTATCACCCCTGCTTTTAAAATGTGTTGCTCATGGTAAACATCATGTAAAAACATATTCAAAGCCGTCACGCGCTGACGCAAACCAGCTTCCATTCGACTCCACTCTGAAGCCGGAAAGATTCTAGGGACAATATCAAAAGGAATGGTTCTTTCAGTGCCAGCACTTTCGCCATAGACTGCAAAAGTGATACCAACACGACGAAACATCAAATCTGCCTCTTCACGTCTGGCTTGCAGATATTGATCGCCCTGCCCACTCAACCATTGTGAAAATTGCTGGTAGTGAGTCCTGGAGAATTGAGCATCCTTAAAATTTCTTTGAACACCATCCAGTGACATTTCATCAAAAGGTAATTTATGTTCTTTTTCTTTCACCATATTGCTTTACTCCAACTTCTAAATGAATCACTATTGATGCCATGATCGACGTTGCGATTCACGCCAATCCTTTCTAGACCAGTGCTTTCCTTTAAATTCCCAGATTTGAGCGCCTGTGTGAACAGTTTCAAGAATTGGAATTTCACGCTCAACGTATCTCTCCACCACTTTCTTATTGGGGTGGCGGTACCGATTCCGATATCCAGCCTGAGCAACTGCCCATTGCGGCTTGATCGCATCAAGAAATATTTCAGAAGAAGAAGTAGCACTACCATGGTGCGGTATAAGCAAAATAGATGCCAATCCATTGGAAGGCTTATATTCATTGGCGATGATTGCCTCACCCCCTCGCTCAACATCCCCCGTTAACCAAAATGAGTAATGCCCATTGCTTACCTCAATGACACAACTTAGTGCATTGGGCTTCCCAGAATGGTGCACGCTGGCAAATGTCATCTCAGGGCCTGGATGCCAAACCTTGAATAGGACGCCATCCCAACGCCAGCTTTGACCCGCTTGGCATGGCAAAGCTGGTATCTGAGAATTCTTGACCTTATCAACTAAGAAATGCCATTCCGGCAAGGTTCCCAATAAATCACCAAAGGTGATGCTTTTCATCAGACTCAAGGCGCCGCCAACATGATCAGTGTCTTTATGACTGATGACCATTCGATCGATGAATGAAATACCCTCACCCCTCAAGAATGGCAAAACGTTTCTTTCTCCAGCATCTGACTGAGGGGATGTTTTTGGGCCAGTGTCATAAAGCAAACGTTTGCTGTTCGTTTCAACTAAAACAGCAGTGCCCTGTCCAATATCTAAAACTGTGACCTTGAAGTCTCCAACAGCCACATCGGGAAACTTCGGCCAAAGTAAAGGCAAGCAACAGCACAACCCCATCAGTCGACTTTTATAAGTCAATGCCAATGGACCGGGCCTGATCGCATAAATGATTCCTGCTGTAGAAATCACAAAAAATAAAAGGCTTGGTTGCGGTAAATAAGCAACAGACCAAAACCATGATGACATTGGTTTTAAAAACCAAGCCACCAATTCCATGCATGAATGTGCGATCCATAAACATCCATCACTGATGGGCGAAGGCAATACAGCACCCAACATGGCAAACGGCGTAACAATAAAACTCACCAATGGAATAGCGAATGCATTCGCCAAAGGAGAAACCACAGAGAACTGCGAAAACCAATAAAGAGTTAAAGGTAATAAAGCAATCGTGACAACGGCTTGCACCCGAGTAGCCTCTTTGAATGACTGCCACCATTTTTGTGATCGGCTGTAACCATATTCAGACATGCCGTCTTGGCCAGGCATGGCAAACAAAATCGCAGCCACAGCGCCAAATGATAGCCAGAATCCCGGCGTATAGGCCGCCCAAGGATCTAAGAACAAAACCACGAATAAAGCCCACCACCAAATATCAAATGCTCGCGTGATTCGGCCCGTCCACAAAGCGACAGCCACCACCCCGACCATGTACATGGTTCTTTGAGCAGGAATCTGAAAACCTGCCAGCCAGGTATAAATCAGAGCAACCAAGAAACCACTCAATGCTGATACTTTTTGAGTCGCGCACAACATGGGCAATGAGCGACGACGCCACAAACGATTGGCCAAGGCAGCACCCATACCAGCCAACATCGTGACGTGTAAACCAGAAATAGAAATCAAGTGACCAATGCCAGTTGCATTGAAGACACGCCAATCATCTTGAGGAATTGCATTTTGTTCACCCATCACCAGAGCAATTAATACTCCAACATAAGGAGCTTCTTCAGGTGCTGATCGCTTGATACGCTCACGCAAATGCCAACGAGTTAATTCAACAAATGTTGTAAAGCTCAAATGGAAGTCATCTAAGAGACTCGGCTTCCAGGACCTTGGCAAACCTTTTGCAGATGCCTTCACAGAACCAGTGGCACCTAAATCTTGTTGAAACATCCAACGCTCAAAATCAAATCCATGCGGATTCATGAGGCCATGAGCTCTTTTAAGAACGACTGGTAAACGCCAGCGCTGGCCAGGTTGAATATCTGGCAAGACTCCCTCTCCCCGCCAACCTGGATACCAGCCCAAGGAGAGTCGATTAGGAAATTCTTTTAGATCAATGTTGATTGATTCATCTTCATGAATCGCCTCTTCCACTTTTAATGAAAATCTCAAGGACTGATCACCTTGGTGAGGTAAGCCATCAACCACTCCAGTCACCAACAATGGGACACCCTCTAACTCTGGCGGTAAATCATTGCTCAATCGTGTATGAGTCAAATAAGCAGACCAAGAAAATCCCAATAAAAACAGAGCAAGCGCGCATAAACAAAGTCTTAGTTTGGGCATAGCAGTCATCTTTAAATAACTGATCAGATAGATCGAGATCAGTAAACAAACTATGAATAGACCGAGCTTCATCCACACATCGCTTTTGGGCAACTGCGGCAAAAAAAGTAAAAGAGATTCCCCGGCAATGAATGCCGTTAATAAAAAGCGCAAGTTATCTAGTCTTTAGAGAGAGGCAACTGAGCAAGCAATGTTGCCCAGCGAGGAATCACGCGCAAGGCGTTGTTGGCACAGATGGTCTGTGTTTGACTGATGGATGTGGAACGAATTTCTGCAAGAATTGAGGAAATTTGCGGCAACTCTGCAGGCTCATTACGATGGCTTACTTGTTTTGCCAACCAAGCAGGCGGAATATCTGGCGCATCAGTTTCGAGGACGATACTTTCAAAAGGCAAATCTTTAGCCAAGCGTCGAATTTGTAAAGCTCTGGGGAATGTCATTGCTCCCCCAAAACCCACCACAAAATTTAACTTGATGAAATGCTCAGCTTGCTGAAAGCTGCCATTGAATGCATGCGCGATGCCACCGATGATCTTTCTCGGTTTCAAAGCTTTTAAAATGGCATCTTGAGAGCGGCGCACATGCAAAATCACTGGAAGATTAAATTCTTCAGCAAGATCGAGTTGCTTCTCAAAAAAGAATGCCTGATGGTTGGCATCTAAATCAGGCAAAAAATAATCCAAGCCAATTTCTCCGATTCCAACAAACCGAGGATCGTCCAACGCTTCAATCACTGAGTGTCTTAAAACTTCTAAATCTGATTCTTTTGCCTCGGGTGTGAAGATTGGATGAATGCCCAGTGTGTAACAGCTTGCAGGCATCAATTGAGCAGCTTGATGAGTCAGATTTTTTACAGACAAATGATCTTTTGCGCGCACGGCTGGTAACAACACGCCGTTGACTCCTGATTGCGCTGCACGATGAATCACTGCATCACGATCATGACCAAACTCATCGGCATCAAGATGGCAATGGGTATCTAAACACAAGGCCACGTTAATGAGCTTTCAATACGCCATGATCCAAACGTAAAACACGATCACATCTTGCTGCACGCAATGGATCATGGGTCACAATCACAAATGCTGTGCCCTGACTTTTGGCAACATCTAACATTAAATCAAAAACAGTGTCAGCTGTTTCAGCATCTAAGTTTCCGGTAGGTTCATCTGCCAAAACACAGCTTGGCTTGGTCACCAAAGCTCTAGCAACGGCTACACGCTGACGCTCACCACCCGATAGAGCGGCTGGACGGTGATCCATCCGATGAGACAAACCTACTTTTGTGAGCATCTCTTTGGCCACAGCTCTGGCTTCATCGTTATCAATGCCTCTGATACGCAATGGCATGGCCACGTTATCCAAAGCGCTGAACTCAGCCAAAAGATGATGGAATTGGTATATGAATCCCAAATGTTGATTGCGCAACTTATTCAGCTCAGCCTCAGAAAGACGAGTCAAAGACTGTCCTGCCAAGATGACCTCACCTTGACTGGCATGGTCCAAGCCACCTAAAAGATGCAATAAAGTACTCTTGCCAGATCCCGAGGCTCCAACAATGGCTAACTTTTCGCCAACCGCAAGCTCCAAACTGATGTCATGGAGGACTTGCACAGCCAAGTCACCCTCTCCATAAGTTTTGGAAATGTTTTTAGCAACTAAAGACATATTCATATTCAGTCCCTCACTCATAACGCAAGGCCTGAGCCGGTTGAATTTTGGCTGCTCTCCAACTTGGATAAAGCGTTGCCAAAAGAGAAAGGATGAATGCCATCAAACCCACGGTGATCACATCACTGCTTCGCACATCGGAAGGCAGACTAGAAATAAAGTAAATGTCACGAGGTAAAAATTGAACACGGAAGATTGCTTCCAAGCTAGGCACAATCACATCGATGTTCAATGAAATCAGCAAGCCCAAAATGATTCCACCCAAAGTGCCGATGGCACCAATCATGAAGCCTTGAGCAAAGAAAATTCTTTGAATCATTCCAGCACTGGCACCCATGGTGCGAAGAATGGCGATGTCACCACGCTTATCAGTCACTGTCATCACCAGTGTAGAGACCAAGTTAAACGCGGCCACTGCAATGATCAAGGTAAGAATGATGAACATCATGCGTTTTTCAGTTTGTACAGCTGCAAACCAATTTTTATTTTGTCTTGTCCAATCTTTGACCCACAAACCAGGCAGCTGCACAGAAAGTTGGTCTGCCACCTTTGCGGCTTGCTGCATATCATCTAATTTCAGACGCAAACCTGACGGGCCATCCAATCGCAATAATGCGGCAGCATCTTTCCAGTGAACCACAGCCAAAGTGCTATCAAATTCATAATGGCCGCTATCGATGATGCCAATCAACTTAAAGGCCCTCATCCGAGGTGTCATACCTGCGGGATTAATATCCCCTTCAGGAACCATGATGGTGATGCGGTCACCCAATTGCACACCTAAGATTCCAGCTAACTCCGCACCTAAGGCCAAACCAAATTCACCAGGCTTTAAAGCACTGATTTGCCCTTGAATAAAGTGTTTTGGAATATCAGATACCTTGCCCTCTAATTCAGGGTCAATGCCTCGAAGTGCCACTCCGCGCATCACATCACTTCGACTGATCAATGCTTGAGACATGATCATCGGTGCAGCACCTGTCACGCGTTTATTTTCTTGAACTTTGGCCAATAAAGGCTGCCAGTCACCCAATCCTGTCGGAGCATGGATCTCCACATGAGATAAAACAGACAGCATCCGATCACGAACTTCCTTTTGGAAGCCGTTCATAACCGATAGAACCACAATCAGAGCCGCCACTCCCAAGGCAATACCCAACATTGATACAGACGATATAAATGACAAAAACCCGTCTTTAGAGCCTGTTTCCTTGTTTTTTCCGCCTTTTCTCCTGGCGTTGGTATAGCGCCATGCGATTTCGAGTTCAATCGGCCAAATATTCATATGAAAGAGTTTAGCTTGCTCTTGGACAGAAGGTCTAAATGCCACCTAAAATCAAGGTTATGAAATACACCCTCGTTATTGCCGACAGCCAAGATCAAGAATATTTTGATCGTGGCCTGCCCTATGAGAAGTTTTTACTGGGTAAGCAGACTGCCAGTGCGCCATTGGAACTCCAATCGCAAGGCGTAACCGTTAACCCAAATACATGCATTGCTCGCATTGAGCCTATTCATATTCATGCAGCCAGAGATCACTTGGTTTTAACGAGCACTCAAATATTAGATATCAAAGCATCAGAGGCTGATGCTCTATTTGAATCAGTGAAAGATATTTTTGCGGAAATGAGTTCTATCACTCATCGAAGCAAGCCTCATAAATGGTTCATTGAATCGCCTGCACTTCAAAATTTATCAACCGTCAGTACTGCTCAAGCAGAGGGTCGCAACATTGATCATTGGATGCCATCCGATACAAGCCAAGAAGGTGTCGCTCGACAATGGCGCAAATGGCAAAACGAGATTCAGATGATTTGGTTCAACCACCCAGTCAATGAAGCAAGACAAGCTGAAGGCATGCTCAGCATCAACTCTGTGTGGATCAGCGGCAATGGCAAACTGGCTGACATTGAACCAAATGAGAGGCTCTTACAGGCCAAGCACTGGCACAGTTCTGATGGATGCCTGAACTTGCTAGCATCTCACCTGAACAAGCCTCACACCACTTCACTGAATGAATTGAGTTTGGCTGACACGATCTCATTGCTATCAGCCTCTGATCCGGAGTTGAGCACTGTTTGGCAAAAGGCAAATGAAGCCTTGATCAATCATCAAATCAAAGCAATTGAATTGATTGACTTTCCAGAAGGCCAAGAAAGATCTCGAACGATCACCATTGAACAGCTGCCTAAAAAAGGTTTTGCCCTTTGGAAAAAACCAGTCGTCGGATCACTTCAGGATATGCTTCGCTCATGACCATTCAATTCAAAGAGCGCCAATATTCAGAAAAAAGTGCCGCTTGGCTTGAGCAAAGTGGTACTCATCCAGTATTGGCAAAATTGTTTGCTGCTCGAGGCGTTGAAAAACCAGAAGAACTTTTACTCGAACTTAAAAACCTGATCCCACCTGCACAGCTTAAAAATTGTGAATCAGCAGCGAAATACTTGGCTGATGCAATAGAGGCAGGTAAAAAATTACTGATTGTGGCTGACTATGATTGCGATGGAGCAACTGCGTGCGCCGTCGGCCTCAAAGGTTTAAAAGCTCTTGGTGCACCTTGGAACATCAATATTGATTACTTTGTTCCTAATCGCTTCACCTTGGGGTATGGCTTGACACCAGAGGTCGTAGATCTAGTTGCCAGCCTTTCTGAAAAACCAGACATTTTGATCACCGTTGATAACGGCATCGCCAGCGTTGCCGGCGTTGAAAGAGCCCAGCAATTGGGTATTGAAGTATTGGTCACAGATCATCACTTACCTGCCGATCAATTACCAAAAGCCGCTTGGATTGTGAATCCCAATCAACCTGATTGCACTTTCCCTAGTAAAGCACTCGCCGGGGTTGGTGTGATGTTTTATTTATTGATTGCATTGCGCGCTGAGTTTCGTGCTCGAGGAGCGTTCTCGGCAGAAACTCAACCACGCCTAGAAAATCTTTTAGATTTAGTAGCACTTGGCACTGTTGCGGATGTTGCATCTCTGGATAGAAATAACCGTATTTTGGTTGCCAACGGCATCAAGAGAATTAAAAGTGGGCAAATGCAAGCAGGTATTCGGGCTCTATATATAGCTGCCGGAAAAGATCCCAATCGTGCGAGCTCATTTGACCTTGGATTCACCTTGGGTCCTCGCCTGAATGCTGCTGGCAGATTGGCTGACATGTCATTGGGCATCCAATGTTTGCTTTCAGACTCGCCAGAGGATGCATTGAGATTAGCGCACGAACTTGATCGCATGAATCGTGAACGTCGAACCATTGAAGCGGGTATGCAAGAAACTGCTTTGGCCAGCTTAGTAGATATACAAGTTGGTGACCAGGCCACTTTATGCATGGCCAATGAAACATGGCATCAAGGCGTGATTGGCATCGTTGCATCAAGATTAAAAGAAAAATTCCACCGCCCCACCCTGATTTTTGCTCCAGGTGAAGAATCTGGACAAGCAGTTCTTAAAGGCTCAGGAAGATCGATACAAGGATTTCATTTGAGAGATGCCTTGGATTTGGTTTCTAAAAAGCATCCGAATCTTATTTTGAAGTTTGGCGGCCATGCCATGGCTGCAGGATTGACGATTGAAGAAGATTCTTTTGAGGAATTTAAAGCTTGCTTTGAAGAAGTGGCTCAAAGCTTGATGACCCCAGAAGTACTCCAACGACAACTGGCTCACGATGGCAGACTCGATCCAGAATTCATTGACCCAGAGCTTGGCACCATTCTTGCTAATGAAGTTTGGGGTCAAGGATTCCCGGCCCCAGTATTTGTGGGCGAGTTTGAAGTATTGACTCAAACCCTGATTCAAGAAAAACACCTCAGAGTTCAGTTAAAAGCCATTAATTCCAATGGTTCAAGCCATCCAAAAGCCTTCAACGGCATTTGGTTTTCCAGAAATGCGACCCTGCCAAACCCAGCCAAATTGGCCTATCGAGTCGTTACGGACCATTATCAGGGTGTTGCCAGAGCTCAATTACACATAGAAGCTCTCGATGACCCTTTATAATTGCCGACCATGGAAGCCGAACAATTAAATCTCATCAGTAACACCCTCGAAGACCTGCGTACTCGTACGATTGAGCTTCGGAGGTATCTTTGACGTCGACAACAAAGCAGAACGTTTAGTCGAAGTTAATCAAACCCTTGAAGATCCCAAAATTTGGGATGATCCTAAGCAAGCCCAAGCCCTGGGTAAAGAAAAAAAACTTTTAGATGGTGTCGTAGGCACTATTAATTTTCTGACGGACAACATCACCTCAAGCCAAGAGTTATTTGAAATGGCAAAAGAGGAAGGTGACTTCGAAACAATCCTATCGATTCAAACTGATACCGATGGCATGCGCCAGCAAGTCGAAGGACTTGAGTTCCGACGCATGTTCAGCAATCCAATGGATCCGAGCTCATGCTTCATTGATATTCAATCAGGTGCTGGCGGAACTGAGGCTTGCGACTGGGCCAGCATGTTATTGCGCCAATACCTTCGTTACTGTGAGCGCAAAGGCTTTAAAGCTGAAGTCCTGGAAGTTTCTGACGGCGATGTGGCTGGTATTAAAAGCGCCACAATCAAAATTGATGGTGAATACGCTTACGGCCATTTAAGAACAGAGACTGGCGTGCATCGCCTGGTGCGCAAATCACCTTTTGACTCAGCTAATGGACGTCATACTTCATTCACGAGTGTGTTCGTTTACCCTGAAGTTGATGACTCTATTGAGATTGACATCAATCCAGCTGATATTCGTACGGATACCTACCGTGCCTCTGGCGCTGGTGGACAGCACATCAACAAAACAGACTCAGCGGTTCGCTTGACTCACGTACCAACCGGCATTGTGGTGCAGTGTCAAAACGATCGAAGCCAACATAAAAACCGTGCTGAAGCCATGTCTATGTTGAAGTCTCGCCTTTACGAACATGAGTTACGTAAACGCCAGGCAGAGCAAGACAAGCTAGAAGCCACCAAGAGCGATGTGGGCTGGGGTCACCAGATCAGATCGTATGTTCTAGATCAAAGTCGTATCAAAGATCTTCGAACCAACGTAGAAATATCCAATACGCAAAAAGTTTTAGACGGCGACTTAGATCCATTCATTGAAGCCAGCTTAAAGCAAGGCGTTTAACCATCACCATTATTTAATCACCATTCAATTGTTAGCGAAAACATCATGAGTCAAGAAGAACAAACGCCCATCGTCGATGAAAATCACATCATTGCAGAACGTCGCGAAAAATTAGCTCAATTGCGCAAAAATGGTGTGGCATTCCCCAACGATTTTGTACCCACACATCATGCTGCCGACTTACACGAGCACTATGGTGAAATAAGCAAAGAGCAGCTTGCTGAAAAAAACATCACGGTCAAAGTGGCTGGTCGAATGATGCTCAAGCGTGTGATGGGTAAAGCAAGCTTTGCGACCGTTCAAGATCGCACGGGTCAAATTCAGTTTTACATCAATGATGCTGATGCAAGTGCTGATGCGCACAATGCCTTCAAGCATTGGGACATGGGTGACTTCATCGCTGCTGAAGGCGTCATCTTCAAAACCAACAAAGGTGAACTATCAATCCTAGTAAAAGATTTACGTCTTTTATCAAAATCATTGCGCCCTCTTCCTGATAAATTCCACGGTCTTTCAGATCAGGAAATGAAATACCGTCAACGCTATGTTGATTTGATTGTTTCTCCAGAAACACGTCAAACCTTCTTGGCTCGCAGCAAAGCGATGTCTTCAATACGTCATCACATGCAAGATGCGGGATTCATGGAAGTTGAAACACCGATGCTTCACCCAATCCCAGGTGGCGCAGCTGCAAAACCATTCATCACCCATCACAATGCCCTAGATATGGAAATGTATCTGCGCATAGCTCCAGAGCTTTATTTGAAGCGTTTGGTGGTTGGTGGTTTTGAACGCGTTTTTGAAGTTAACAGAAACTTCCGCAATGAGGGTGTCAGCCCACGACACAACCCAGAATTCACGATGATGGAGTTCTATGCAGCCTACACAGATTACAAATGGCTCATGACCTTCACCGAAGAACTCATCAGAGCAGCAGCGATTGATGCTCAGGGCACTGCGAATTTGACTTACCAAGGTAAGCCCTTGGATTTATCAAAGCCATTCCAACGCTTAACCATTGCTGAAGCAATTCTTAAGTACGCTCCTTTATCGAAAAAACAGTACACCGCGGCTCAATTGGAAGATAAAGAATTTGTCCGTCAAGAACTTAAAAAATCTGGTGAAGACATCAATGGACCAACTCTTAAAAATGCTGGTCTTGGAGCTCTTCAATTGGCTTTGTTTGAAGCAACTGCTGAAGAACATCTATGGGAACCAACGTACATCATTGACTACCCTATTGAAGTCAGCCCATTGGCCAGAGAATCTGACACGAGACCAGGCATCACAGAGCGCTTTGAGTTATTCATCACTGGCCGTGAGATTGCCAATGGCTTCTCTGAGTTAAATGATGCAGAAGATCAAGCCGCTCGTTTTCATGCGCAAGTTGCTCAAAAAGAAGCTGGTGACGAAGAAGCGATGTACTTTGATGCGGACTTCATTCGCGCCTTAGAGTACGGTATGCCTCCAACTGGTGGCTGTGGCATTGGTATCGATCGCTTGATGATGTTGATCACTGACTCGCCAAACATCAGAGACGTGATTCTTTTCCCACACTTGAGAAAAGAAGATTAAATAAAAGATGCGAAATCAAAAAGGGACCCAAGGGTCCCTTTTTTTACATCTGTTGCTTCGACTTATCTTTACTTCAATCTCTTATACGGAAGATCAATGATTTTCTTTGGCATGGTTGATTGAGTACTTAGGTATCTCAATGACCAAGTTTTGCTGAGCAACCACTGCTTGGCAAGATAAGCGTGATTGAGGACATAAGCCCCAGGCTCGATCGAGCAAATCATCTTCAGCCTCATCGGATGGGTTCAAGCTGGCCATACCTTCACGCACAATCACATGACAAGTTGTACAAGCACATGACATCTCACATGCATGCTCGATTTCAATATCATTTTCTAATAATGCCTCACAAATAGTGGCACCAGGAGAAGCCTCAAGCACAGCACCTTCAGGACAATAATCAGCATGAGGAAGAACAACAATTTGTGGCATTTTTAATTCCTATTAAATTTCTTCTATCTTTTTACCGGACAAAGCTTTTTTGATACTTTCATTCATTCTACGAGCAGCAAAATCATCAGTTGCTTTTGACAATGATTCAACTGAACGTCTCAAGACCTGAGTGTCTTTTGCTGAAGCAATTAACTCTTTAAGCGCTTTTAACTTGCGGTTGATAATGTCTAGCTCATCTTCATCAAGCAAATGCTGATCTTCCGCCAAAGCTGCATCGACCGCTTCAATTAAACGCTTTGCATCGACCAACTCTTCTCTGAGGGCTCTGTCTTGCACATCATCAGCAGCATGACTAAAGCCGTCTTGAAGCATGGTGGTGATGTCCACATCAGAAAGACCATAAGAAGGCTTCACATTGATGTTAGCCTCAACGCCTGAATGTTGCTCTCTGGCAGTCACAGATAACAAGCCATCTGCATCCACCTGATACGTGACCCGAATTCTGACAGCACCTGCAGCCATCGGAGGAATATCTCTGAGTTCAAATTTAGCCAATGATCGGCAGTGATCAACGACCTCGCGCTCACCCTGTAAGACGTGAACAGCCAATGCCGTCTGACCATCTCTGAAGGTCGTGAAATCTTGAGCTCTTGCTACTGGAATCGGGGTATTGCGTGGAATGATTTTTTCAACCAAACCACCCATAGTTTCAACACCTAAAGAAAGTGGAATCACATCCAAGAGCAACCACTCATCGCCTTTTTGCTGATTGCCTGCCAATAAATCGGCCTGCATCGCAGCACCCATGGCCACCACTTGATCGGGATCTAAATTAGTCAATGGTGTCTGACCAAATAACTCACCAACTGCTCTTTGAACATGAGGCATGCGAGTGGCACCACCAACCATGACCACACCCTTGATTTCTTCTGCAGTCAAGCCAGCGTCTCTAAGAGCCTTCTTAGCAGCCATTAAAGTTTTGTTAACCAAGTGTTGAGTTAACTCAAAGAACTGAGCCTGACTGATGCCAACGTTAATCGCTGTGCCATCACTCAGAGTCGCATGCACGCGCGCCAATGGATTTTTACTCAACTGCTCTTTAACTTCTTTGGATGCCGTGAGTAATAAGCGAGTGTCCTTATCGGACAGTAACTGTAACTTTGCCTGCTCTAAAACCCAGCAATACAAACGATGATCGAAGTCATCGCCACCCAAGGCAGAATCTCCACCTGTGGATAGCACCTCAAAAACACCTTTGCTTAAACGCAAAATCGAAATATCAAATGTTCCACCACCCAAGTCATACACAGCATACAAGCCTTCGGAGGCGTTATCTAAGCCGTATGCAATAGCAGCAGCTGTTGGCTCATTCAAGAGTCGCAAAACCTCAATGCCCGCCAATTTAGCCGCATCTTTGGTGGCTTGACGTTGAGCATCATCAAAGTAAGCTGGTACCGTGATCACAGCACCAACGATTTCATCATCAAAAGAGTCTTCAGCGCGTTGACGTAATCTGGCTAGAATTTCTGCAGAAACTTCAACCGGGCTTTTTTCGCCAGAGACTGTTTTAATCTTGAGCATGCCAGGAGCATCAACAAACTCATAAGGCATGGTTTGAGCATGCTGAATGTCACTAAGACCCCTGCCCATGAAACGCTTCACAGAAATAATGGTGTTTTTTGGATCGCCATTGGCGTTTTGTAAAGCTTGATACCCTGCTTGAGTTGTACCGCCAGGCAAGTAACGAATCACAGAAGGCAACAACTTTCTTCCCTGCTCATCAGCTAAAACCTCAGGCAAAGCATTTTTCATGGCAGCGACCAAAGAATTGGTAGTTCCTAAATCTATACCAACAGCGATGCGGCGCTGATGAGGAGCAAGTGATTGACCAGGTTCGGCAATTTGTAATAAGGCCATATTTTTAATTATTTTTTATGCTGATATTGCGTCTTCTAGTTCTGCACCGAATTTATCAATGAACAATAAAGCTCGTAATTGCTTTGCTGCCAAGTCAAAATCATTGGCCTCATCAATTGCAAGCTCTACTTCTTTTAATAAATTCACTCTTGTTTGTTCTACTTCTTTGTACAACTCATCCAATTTAGAGGGCTGATCTCTGACATCATCCAAAGTCTCTCGCCATTCCATCTGCTGCATCAAAAATTGAGCAGGCATCGCAGTATTTGTTTCTAACTGAGGATCAACCCCATTTCTTGAACACATGTACAAACCCCTTTGAATGGGGTTCATGAGCGTTCGGTAGGCTGAGTTCGCCAAAGCTGATAACTGCATCGAGACGCGTTTATCAGAATCACTGGCCTGAGCGTGCATATCAGGATGAACCTTCTGTTGCACAGTTAAATAAGCAGACTCCAAAGCCTGCCTATCAATCTTAAATTGTGGCTTTAGCTGAAATAAGACAAAGTAATCATCAAACCCTGAAAGATTCGCCACAACCACACTCATCTTTTACATTAGGATTTTGGAACTTAAATCCCTCGTTCAGGCCTTCGCGCACATAATCAAGCTCTGTGCCATCCAAATAAGCCAAACTCTTAGGATCAACATACACTTTGACCCCTAGAGATTCAAACATAGTGTCTTCAGGCAGGATTTCATCAACATATTCAAGTTGATAAGCCAGCCCTGAACAACCCGTTGTTCTCACCCCAAGACGCAAGCCAACGCCTTTGCCACGACGCTCGATATAACGCGTGATGTGCTTAGCAGCTTTCTCTGTCAGAGTAATGGCCATGATTATTTAGCGTGCTTTTCTTTGTAGTCAGCCACCGCTGCTTTGATGGCGTCTTCAGCCAAGATAGAGCAGTGAATTTTTACTGGTGGCAAAGCCAACTCTTCAGCAATGGCAGCGTTCTTGATTTCAAGCGCTTGATCCAAAGTCTTACCTTTCACCCACTCTGTTACCAAAGAAGATGAGGCAATCGCTGAACCACAACCATAAGTTTTGAACTTAGCATCTTCAATGATGCCTTGGTCATTCACGCGGATTTGTAGTTTCATCACGTCGCCGCAAGCTGGCGCACCAACCATACCTGTACCAACGTGATCATCACCTTTTTCAAATGATCCAACGTTGCGTGGGTTTTCATAATGCTCAATTACTTTTTCACTGTATGCCATTTTATTTCCTCAGTTACTTTCTCAGTTATCTTTTAAATACTATTAATTAATCAATAAAAATTAATGTGCAGCCCATTGGATCGTGTTTAGATCAATGCCATCTTTGTACATTTCCCATAACGGTGACAAATCTCTCAATTTTGCGATTTTGCCTTTGACCAATTCAATGGTGAAATCAACATCTTCTACTGTTGTAAAGCGTCCGATCGTGAAGCGAATTGAGCTGTGCGCCAATTCATCATTGCGACCCAATGATCTCAATACATAAGATGGCTCCAATGATGCTGAAGTACATGCAGAGCCTGATGACACAGCGATGTCTTTCAAGGCCATGATCATTGACTCACCTTCAACATAGTTAAAGCTGATGTTCAAGTTATGAGGAATGCGCTGATCCATGTCACCGTTGAGGTACACCTCTTCGATTTGGTTCAAGCCATTCCACAAACGATCTCTTAGCATACGAATGCGTTCGTTTTCAGTGGCCATTTCTTCACGAGCAATGCGGAAGCATTCGCCCATACCAACCAATTGATGCGTAGGTAAAGTACCTGAACGCATGCCGCGCTCATGACCACCACCATGCATTTGAGCTTCGATACGAATACGTGGTTTACGGCGCACAAATAAAGCACCCACGCCCTTTGGTCCGTATGTTTTGTGAGCACAAAAGCTCATCAAGTCAACTTTGAGGGTTTGCAAATCAATCGCAACCTTGCCTGTGGCCTGGGCTGCATCTACGTGAAACACAATGCCCTTCTCGCGACAGAACTCACCGATCTTGGCAATGTCTTGAATCACACCAATTTCATTATTTACAAACATCACAGAAACAACGATGGTGTCAGGGCGAACAGCCGCTTTGAATTTTTCAAAATCAATCAAACCATTTGGCAACACATCAAGGTAAGTAACTTCATACCCTTCACGCTCTAACTCACGACAAGTATCTAACACTGCCTTGTGTTCTGTTTTAACTGTGATGATGTGCTTGCCTTTTTCTTTGTAGAAGTGAGCTGCACCCTTGATAGCCAAGTTATTACTTTCAGTAGCGCCACTGGTCCACACGATTTCTCTCGGATCTGCACCTACCAATTTTGCAACTTCTGCGCGAGCATTCTCAACAGCTTCTTCAGCACTCCAACCATAAGCATGACTGCGTGATGCTGGGTTACCGAACTGTTCGCGAAGATAAGGAATCATCACATCGACCACTCTTGGGTCGATTGGTGTTGTGGCTGAGTAGTCCATGTAAATTGGGAAGTGCTCTGGACTAAACATAGGTACTGGTTTAGGTGATGACATGTTTGTTTCCTTTTATCTCAATATCTTTTTATTTATTCTGTGACTGCATCTAATATCAATTAATTTGCTGGGCAAAAGTGAACACTGAATTTGCCAAAGGCTTTTTCTTGGCTTCAACTTCTTTCTTGGCGCTTGCAGCAGACGTCTTAGAGGCTCTTGGAGCTTCAATTTTTATCTTGCTCTCACGGATCTCACCAACGCGAACTCTGCCTTCTTGTTGCTTGACCAAATCAGCCAATGACACTGAGCTCAAATACTCAACCATCTTTTGATTCAAACTGGTCCACAAGTCATGAGTCATACAACGGCCATGACCGGCATCTTCACCACGGCAATTACCTTTGCCACCACACTGTGTCGCATCCAATGGCTCATCAACAGCAATGATGATGTCAGCCACTGTGACTTGATCAGCTCTGCGCGCCAAGGTGTAACCGCCCCCTGGTCCACGTGTACTTTCAACAATGTCAAAGCGTCTTAATTTTCCAAATAACTGCTCTAAATAAGACAATGAAATATGTTGTCTTTGGCTAATACCGGCAAGTGTTACTGGTCCATGAGATTCGCGCAGGGCTAAATCAATCATTGCAGTGACAGCGAAACGTCCTTTGGTTGTTAGTCTCATCTCTTACCTCATCAATATTGGGTTGTTGAAACGTTTAATACCTGACTCTTGTGCTCAAGTTTATCAGATACCCAATTAAACTGCTCAAGTACTAAATAAAGCCCACCCTATTGATAAATAAACAATAAAAATCAATTACTTAGGCGGAAGAAGCAGTGACTTGAAGTCAGACTTGATTCGGCGTCTAACAGCCACATAGAGGCGCCTTCTATCCAAAGTAGGCAGATCTCTTGATCTCAAAGCCATATTGAAAGCCAAAGAGAAGCTGACCAAGACATTGAAGGCACCAATCAATAAAACACCAAAAATACCCAACCAGAAGCCAGACATCATGAATGTTTTCCACCCAAGAGCCGTGGCAGCTGCTGCAAACTGCCCAGCAGAAAGCGTGATGTGTCGGATTTCCATGCCAATCCCTAAGAAACCTAAAAAGGTTGGTCCGTAAATCAGCAAAAAGCCCAAGGAAACGTTAGCCGCAACAATTGAAATATTGTCTCTCCACCACTGCCCCCACCTTGCAGCTCTGATGTCGCCAAACACCATGGTGATTCTGCGGTTGTAACGAATCACATCTTGTATACGATGCAAAACAAACCAGTTATCTATCAGACCAGCAATCACACTGGAGAGCCATAAAAGCACGCCCGTGAAAGCGGCAAATAAAAATGCCGCACTGAATGGTGAAACAGTATCGAAAATATGAGTGGCCTTGCTTGGGTTCATGGTTGGGTGACCCATCAATAAGATGATGCACACCTGGATAGCAATCACCACAGGAACCACCATGGCCAAGTTACCAAAAATAGAAGCTGCCTGAGATCTCATCAAAGCCATGGCTCGATCAACAAAACGATCTAGGCCTTCTTTACTTTTGACGTCGTCTAATAACTGCGCCAAAGCTGGAGCCGTCATAGCGGGTTGCTTGGTTGCCAAAGTGAAGTTAGCAAATTGAATCAATAAAAAGCTAATGGCGTAGTTAGCGGTTAAAAGAATATTTTCAAAGAAACGAACCAAACCAAGATTGGTGATTAAAAACTTCAAATAAACTGTGCCCGAAATAATGGCGCCACCACCCAGTGACTTTTTGAGCATTGAAAAATATTCTTTGCGACTACCAGCGATGTAATGATCGCCCGTTTCCGCACTGCGCTCGACCATTTTTCTTGATAGCAATGCAAATGTTTGCTCTGCGAGGCGCTTGATGCTTCGATGGCCCTGAACAGTGAGGATCAAATCAGCCGTTATCTTGGCAAACAATTGCACTTGATCACGATGAAGCCAAGCCTCCAGTAATTTTTCAACTCTTGAGAGACGCAAACGCATGGTCTCAACTTGAAAAACTGTTTCCACTGAAACGCCATTCTCATCAAGATGAGCATAAACATCATCGCACGCAATGTAACAAGCATTCAATACATCTTGGAACTCTTTGAGTGTGGCTTGATATGTAGCATCACTTAAGCGAGGCTCAGCCTTAAGAATGTTCTCAGCCAATTTACCTAAGCGATAAAAAGGTGAATCCTGACCACTCACACCACGCAGTCTTGATCTAACTGAATAACTCAACCCAGCAGAACTGATATAACTGATCAAGATCATGATGGCTTCAGCCATGTCTTTGAACATGGTGTTGATGCCAGAGTTATCTTCTTGGTAATGAGTCAAGTCATGGAGTGAGCGCAACAAATCATCATCTAGATCATGAACCCAAGAAGCATCATGTGGGCCAACAAAGCCAAGAGCAAATAAAACTGTGAGTTCTGGTTTGTTCGGTGGCGGTGAAATCAAATGATTGCGCAAACGCTCAGTGATCTCTCCCCAAAAACTAGGCTTTGTAGCAACCCCTGTGTCACAAAGCAATGAAAGTGCATCGTTATCTCGCAAAACACTGCGGATTAACTTGGCAACCTTTAATTTGACATCTGGTCTTTGCTCAAGGATTTTTAAAAATGATCTTAAGCGCGCATGCTCTGGATGACCCTCTGGAATAGGAGCCGGTTTATTTTTTGTTGATTTTTCCGTGCGACGCAACCAATACGCTAACTCAACCACCCAGCGATTGCGGTCAGCCAAGTCGGTAGTGTCATCTGGCACGAGCAACAAAGTATCTAATGCTTGCGAGGCATCTCTTGATTCTTTCCAGCGCGCCCACAAACGGCGAAAATCTTTAAAACCAAACATGCCTAATTTCCATTCAATTGAATTGTGTCGTGTAACTCAGCACCAAAAACCATGGCCTTTAACTTCAGAAGTTGATCTCTTGTTTGTGCTGCTTTTTCAAATTCAAGATTTTTAGCGTGATCAACCATCAGTTTTTCCAGCTGTTTAATTTCTTTGGCCAATTGTTTTTCGCTCATATCTTCATAGTGAGCTTTTTCTTGTTCGTATTTTAGCTCTTGACGTTTCTCATCAACGTCATAAACGCCATCAATGATATCTTTAATGCGCTTCACAACCCCCTTAGGAGTAATGCCATGAAGTTTATTGAACTCGGTTTGCTTGGTTCTGCGACGTTCTGTCTCTCCAATGGCCTTCTTCATTGAGTCAGTCATTTTGTCAGCGTACAAAATGGCTTTGCCGTTGACGTTTCTGGCTGCGCGACCAATCGTCTGAATCAAGCTTCTCTCTGAGCGCAAGAAACCTTCCTTGTCAGCATCCAAAATCGCCACCAAAGAAACTTCTGGAATATCCAAGCCCTCGCGCAAGAGGTTGATACCAATCAATACGTCAAAAACACCCAAACGTAAATCTCTTAATATTTCGACGCGTTCAACGGTATCAATATCAGAGTGCAGATAACGCACTTTGATGCCGTTATCTGACATGAAATCAGTCAACTGCTCTGACATGCGTTTCGTTAAAGTCGTGATCAACACACGCTCACCCACTTTGATGCGCGCATGAATTTCGCTCAGTACATCATCCACTTGAGTGGATGCCGGTCTAACATCAATCAAAGGATCCACAAGACCGGTCGGCCTGACCACCTGCTCGACCACTTTGTCGGCATGCTGTGCTTCATAGGCCGCTGGAGTGGCTGAGACAAAAATAACTTGTCTCATCTTCTTTTCAAACTCTTCAAACTTCAGGGGTCGGTTGTCCATCGCTGATGGCAAGCGGAAGCCATAATCAACCAAGGTTGATTTACGAGCCTTATCGCCGTTGTACATGCCGTTCAATTGACCTATCAGAACGTGACTCTCATCCAAGAACATCAAGGCATCAGGTGGCAAGTAATCAACCAATGTCGGTGGTGCTTCGCCTGGTTTGGCGCCCGACAAGTGTCTTGAATAGTTTTCAATGCCTTTACAGAAACCTAACTCTGACAACATTTCAAGATCAAAACGTGTGCGTTGCTCTAATCGCTGAGCTTCGACCAGCTTACCTTCTTTGACGTAGAAATCTAAACGTTCACGCAATTCTGCTTTGATGGTTTCAATCGCACGCAAGACAGTTTCACGAGGGGTCACGTAGTGCGAACCTGGATAGATTGTGAAACGTGGAATGCGTTGACGAATTCTGCCGGTCAATGGATCAAAAAATTGGAGACTGTCCACCGTGTCATCAAATAAATCAATGCGCACGGCCAGCTCATTGTGTTCCGCTGGGAACACGTCGATGGTATCGCCTCGAACTCGGAAAGTACCCCTTGAAAAATCTACGTCATTGCGCTCGTACTGCATGGCGATCAAGCGTGTCACGATGTCGCGTTGGGTTAACTTATCCCCCTGACGGACAGTTAAAACCATCTGATGGTAATCGCCCGGATTACCAATACCGTAAATGGCAGAAACAGTTGAAACGATGATCGTGTCACGTCTTTCTAAAAGACTCTTGGTGGCTGACAGTCTCATTTGCTCAATGTGCTCATTGATCGAAGAATCTTTTTCAATGAAAAGATCTCTGGTTGGCACATAAGCTTCAGGCTGGTAATAGTCGTAGTAACTCACAAAATACTCAACGGCATTTTGCGGAAAGAATTCTCTGAACTCACTATAAAGCTGTGCGGCGAGTGTTTTATTAGGGGCAAAAATGATGGCTGGGCGACCCAAGCGTGCAATCGTATTAGCCATAGTGTAGGTCTTACCTGAACCAGTGACACCCAAAAGAGTTTGATAAATCAAACCATCTTCAATCCCCTCCACCAACTGAGCAATGGCCTCCGGCTGATCTCCGGCCGGCGGAAATGGCTGATGAAGCAGGAACGGTGAACCCGGAAAACGAATGATGTTTTCTGCTGGGCTCGAAGCGTCAATTTCTGATTTTTTTTCTGTCTTTTTTGGCATCTCGGCTATCATTCTAGGCTTGCTTGAACTTTCTGACATATTTCATACTATGAGCCTCTTTTCAAACGTCGAACTTGCCCCCCGTGACCCTATTCTTGGCCTCAATGAAGCCTACAACTCTGATAGCCGTGCAACCAAGGTAAATCTTGGGGTTGGCGTGTATTTCACCGATGATGGAAAGATCCCATTGTTGCGTGCTGTACAAGCTGCAGAAAAGATCATGATGGAAAAATCAGCTGCCCGTGGCTACCTGGCCATTGAAGGCATTGCAGCCTACAACCAGGGGGTACAGAACCTTTTGTTTGGCAAAGACTCTGCAATTTTGGCCTCTGGCCGTGTTGTGACTGCCCAAGCAGTTGGTGGCACAGGTGCATTAAAGATTGGTGCTGACTTCATCAAACGCTTAGAACCTAATGCAGTGGTGGCTATCAGCGATCCTAGCTGGGAAAACCACCGCGGTATTTTTGAAAATGCTGGCTTCCCAGTTCAAAACTACACGTATTACGACCCTGAGACCCGTGGCGTGAACTTTACAGGCATGGTGAAGTCTTTAGAGGCTCTTCCAGCCAAATCAGTGGTTTTGTTACACGCTTGCTGCCACAACCCAACCGGTGCTGACATGTCCGTGGATCAATGGAAGCAAATTGTGCAAATTTGTAAAGCCAAGCAATTGATTCCTTTCTTGGACATGGCTTATCAAGGCTTTGCCGATAACATTGATCAAGACGGCGCAGCAGTTCGTTTGTTTGCCGACTCTGGCCTTTGTTTCTTTGTTTCTAGCTCATTTTCCAAGTCTTTCTCTTTGTACGGTGAGCGCGTTGGTGCCCTATCCATCGTCACTGAGAGTAAAGATGAGTCAACCCGCGTGATGTCACAGTTAAAGCGTGTGATTCGTACAAATTACTCAAATCCGGCGATTCATGGTGGTACGGTGGTTGCAACCGTCCTAAACACCCCAGAATTGCGCGCCATGTGGGAGCAAGAATTGGCAGAAATGCGCGATCGCATCAAATTAATGCGCAATTCTTTGGTCACTAAATTGGCTCAAGCTGGTGCAAAACGTGATTTTGGCTTCGTTAATGACCAAAGAGGCATGTTCTCCTATTCTGGTTTGACATCAGATCAGGTGGATCGTCTACGTGAGGAATACGGCATTTACGCTGTTTCTACCGGTCGTATCTGCGTTGCAGCCCTCAATAGCAAAAATATTGATGGCGTGGCTAAGGCGATGGCCTCAGTTTTATAAGCTAATAAAATCAATGTCTTAGACAACATTTTGGTGCTCAGAGCATCAAAATGTTGCATTGCACAAATCGATATTTTTAGGGATAATCTAGCTAATGTAAAAAGTGCCTAATGGCACATCAGTCCTTAACTCCGTTTTGGACATTTTTAGATTTCGGGAGATTAACTAATGCTTTATCAATATCAAGAGTTCCAGAAAGCCTTGCTTCAACCTTTGACAGCATGGGCTCAAGCAACCGCAAAGACCTTTGTTAATCCCAGCAACCCACTTTCATTACTTCCTTCAGCAACCAGAATCGCTGCAGGATATGAGCTTCTATACCGCCTAGGTAAGGAATACGAGAAGCCAGAGTTCAAAATTAAAACGGTGATGGCCCACGGTAAGAATGTTGCCATCAACGAATTCACGGTTGTTGATAAACCATTTTGTAAGTTAGTTCGTTTTAAACGCTTTTCTGATGACGTGAATGTCATTAAGAAACTCAAGGAAGATCCCGTGGTCTTGATCGTGGCACCTTTATCAGGCCACCACTCCACCCTTTTGCGCGACACAGTTCGTACCTTGCTACAAAATCACAAGGTTTACATCACTGATTGGGTGGATGCTCGCTTGGTTCCTCTTGAGGACGGCAGCTTCTCTTTGGATGACTACGTTCATTACGTTCAAGACTTTATTCGTGAAATTGGCGCAAAAGATTTGAACGTTTTATCCGTTTGTCAGCCAACGGTACCGGTATTAGGCGCTATCTCATTGATGGCTTCGAATGGTGAAGTAACTCCAAGAACCATGACGATGATGGGTGGTCCGATTGATGCTCGCAAGAGCCCGACCATGGTGAACTCAACTGCCACCAACAAATCATTTGAATGGTTTGAAAACAATGTGGTGTTCACAGTACCTCCTCCACATCCTGGCGCAGGACGTCGTGTTTACCCTGGCTTCCTTCAGCACACTGGTTTTGTTGCGATGAACCCAGATCGCCACGTTCAATCTCATTGGGATTATTTCCAGGACTTGGTCAAGGGCGATAAGCAAGATGCTCAAGCTCATATCAAGTTCTATGATGAATACAACGCAGTATTAGACATGGATGCAGCCTATTATCTAGACACCATCAAAACTGTTTTCCAAGACCATGCTCTACCAACTGGTAAGTGGGTAGTGGGTGGCAAACTGGTCAAGCCTCAAGATATCAAAGGCACCGCCCTCTTAACCATCGAAGGCGAGTTAGATGATATTTCTGGAAGCGGCCAAACAAAAGCTGCTCACGGTTTATGTAAAAACATTCCTGATAGTAAAAAACAGCACTTCGAAGTCAAAGGTGCTGGTCACTACGGTATTTTCTCTGGTCGTCGTTGGCGCGAAATGGTTTATCCAGAAGTTGGACAATTCATTCGCAAACACGCTATCAAGGGAAGTAAAGCAGTTGTTCAAAGAGCGGTCAAAAAACCTGCTGTTAAAAAAGTAGCTTCCAAAAAATCAGCCTCAAAGAATGCATAAAGCCATAGACGGTCTTGATGACCTATCGGATCGTCTATTAGCCGCACTTCCTCAAACTCAATGCACCAAATGTGGCTACCCTGATTGCAGGGCTTATGCCAATGCCATATCCAATGGCGAAGCTCCACATAATCAGTGCCCTCCTGGCGGACAAGAAGGCATTGCACGTCTAGCAAAAATACTCAAGAAAGAAGTTTTAAAACTCAATCCTCACAATGGTGAAGAGCGCCCTCGCTCAGTTGCTCTGATTGAATCAAAGGCATGCATTGGTTGTACGCTTTGCATTCAGGCTTGCCCGGTTGATGCCATCGTCGGAGCATCAAAGCAAATGCATGTGGTGATTGATGAATGGTGCACGGGATGTGATCTGTGCATTCCACCCTGCCCAGTTGATTGCATCACCATGGTTCCTGTCACTGGAAAAGCAACTGGCTGGGATGCCTGGAGTCAAGAGCTAGCTGACCTAGCTAGAAATCGTTATGAGTCTCGTGAAAAGAGATTGGAACGCGAAGAACTAGACAATGTTCGCCGTCTGGCTCTCAAGGCTAAAAATAAAGCCAAGGCTCTTGATCTTGAAAGCGCGAAAACTGAAGATGAAAAATCTGAGATTGAACGCAAGCGCGCCATCATTGCAGCAGCTATGGCCAGAGCTCAAGAAAAGCTTCAGTCATCTAGCTAAATACCTGGATTGCTAGACAGGCAACACTAAGCTAATTTTTTAATGGCTTCAACATAAGCCACCATGTCTGGTGGAGTTCCATCTCTTTGAGCATTCCAAAGAACTTGTCCCAAACATTCCATAATTCTGTGCTGCGCCTCATGTTCAGAATCTAATTTGATTGACAATTGCTTACTGGCTTCACGAATACCCGGTGGCTGATCAATTTGCACCTGCTCAGTAATCGACATGTGCATGGATAGGTGTAAGAAAGGATTGGTTTGTCCTTTTTCAGGCGTGTACTCAGCTTCTTTGGCAGATTCAAGATCACTCAAGATGCCGTGATACTCAGGATGCTCCACCATCCATCTAGCCGCGATTGATTCCATGGGCGTGAGAATGCCAGAGCGCTGTTGCTTGGCCCAGGCCTCACAAAAAAATTGCCTGACTTCTTCTTTGCTAGGATTAAACAAACTCATATGGAGAAATTCTTTTCTTTGAATGAGCATAATGGCTCAACAATGCATTTTGCACAATCAGGGCTTCTGGCTTTGCAAGTGTAGCGACCATGCAAAATCAACCAATGATGAGCATCAATCAAATAATCCTTGGGCACTCGCTTTAACAATGCCATCTCAACTGCTAAGACATCTTTGCCTGGAGCTAATCCAGTTCTGTTCGATACTCTGAAGATGTGCGTATCAACTGCCATGGTTGGATGACCAAAGGCTGTGTTCAAAATCACGTTCGCTGTTTTTCTACCAACTCCTGGCAGTGCTTCTAGAGCTTCCCTATCTTCAGGAACCACTCCACCGTGGCGCTCGATCAAGAGACGACAGGTTTCTATCAAATGTTTGGCTTTGGTTTTGAATAATCCAATGTGCTGAATGTAAGGTATCAAGCCATCAACACCAAGAGCATGAATTGCTTCAGGGGTATTGGCTACTGGAAAAAGAACTCTGGTACCTTTATTAACTGACACATCTGTTGCTTGCGCTGACAATAAAACAGCCGCCAACAATTCAAAAGGCGTGGTGTACTCAAGTTCCGTGGTCGGCTTGGGATTATTGCTTTTCAGTGCTTCAAAAAAAGCCAATCGTTTTTGTGGATTCATCACAAGCTTTTACCTTTGAGCGTGACCCAAGAGATCTTGCAAACGCTTGACCATCACAGGCACCTTGACCAACTGTTTTTGAAGATGCGCAGCATTACTTTCTCTTTGTTTCTCAGACCAAGCAGATCCTGGAAAGAACACATCTTCTTTGAATCTAGGGATGATGTGCCAATGAAGATGAGGCACCATGTTCCCCAAAGCAGCGAGGTTCACTTTGTCAGGCTGCATGACATCTCGCATAGTCTTTTCAATTAAGAACATGATGTGCAATAAACGTCCACGCTGATCCAGACTCAAATCACTCATCTCAGCGACGTGCTCATTCCAAACCACGCGACAAAAGCCAGGTAAATCTGGCTCATTGGCCAAAATGACACGTAACTCGTGATTTTTCCAGATTAACTCACCACCATCAGAGGTGCACAAAGGACAATTTGTATTCATGGGGGTATTTTCGCTTAATTCAGAAAAAGACGAAAACCTTTTCTAGATATAAACTGAGTAAAACTTGAACAATGAATGACTCATGGACATCAAATTATTTAGCTATTGGCGAAGCTCAGCGGCTTTTAGAGTCAGAATTGCGCTCAACCTCAAAAACCTCAGCCATGAGGTCATTCCTGTTGATCTTTTAAAGCAAGGCGGCGAACAGCACTTGCCAAGCTACTCAGCCAAAAACCCCCAGGATCTGGTCCCCGTTCTAGAGCATGGCTCTCATGTTCTGCGCCAATCACTGGCCATCATTGAGTTCTTAGAGGAAGCTCATCCAACACCTGCCTTGTTACCAAAGAATATTGAGGAGCGAGCCTGGGTCAGAGCCTTGAGCATGGACATCGCTTGTGATATTCATCCTTTGAATAATTTGCGGGTGATGAAATACTTGCACAAAGAATTAAAGCTCAGTGACGATCAGAAAAGCTCATGGACCAAACATTGGCTTGAAAATGGATTGGCTGGCATAGAAAAAACATTATCAACACAAGCACGCCAAGGAAAATTCTGTCTTGGTGATGAAGTCAGCATGGCAGATGTGTGCTTGATTCCGCAGATCATGAACGCCAAAGCAAGCAACTGTGATCTAAGTAACTTCACAAAGATTCAACAAGTATTTGATGAATGCATAAAATTACCAGCGTTCATTCAAGCATCTTGGGAGTCTCAAGTGGATTACCCCAATAAATCATAAAAACCAAATCTCTAAAGAGTTTAGATTCAAGAATTGATGATGTAAAAAAGCCCGGCTTTTGGCCGGGCTATCAACTCAGGCGGGATACGCCCAAATCAATGACTTGCTTAGTGGAACTGCTCTTCTTCTGTAGAACCAGTCAAGGCTGTTACAGATGATGCGCCACCTTGAATCACTGTTGTCACTTCGTCGAAGTAACCAGTACCAACCTCTTGTTGGTGTGATACGAATGTGTAACCACGATCACGAGCTGCGAACTCAGGCTCTTGAACTTTCTCAACATAAGCAGACATACCGCGTGCAACGTAGTCTTGAGCCAAGTCAAACATGTTGTACCACATAGAGTGAATGCCAGCCAATGTGATGAATTGATATTTGTAACCCATCGCACCAAGCTCACGTTGGAACTTAGCAATTGTTGCGTCGTCCAAGTTTTTCTTCCAGTTGAATGATGGTGAGCAGTTGTATGCCAACATCTTGCCTGGGTGCTTAGCATGAACTGCTTCAGCAAACTTGCGAGCAAATTCAAGATCAGGTGTACCAGTCTCACACCATACCAAGTCAGCGTATTCAGCATAAGCAATCGCACGTGAAATCGCTTGATCGATACCCTTCTTAGTCTTGTAGAAACCTTCTGCAGTGCGCTCACCAGTCAAGAATGGCTTATCGTTTTCATCGTAGTCTGATGTCAACAAGTCAGCAGCTTCAGCATCTGTACGAGCAATCACCAATGTTGGTACGCCACAAACGTCAGCAGCCATACGAGCAGCGATCAACTTTTGACAAGCTTCTTGTGTTGGAACCAACACTTTACCGCCCATGTGACCACACTTCTTCACTGAAGCCAATTGGTCTTCCCAGTGAACGCCAGCAGCACCGGCTTTGATCATGGCTTTCATCAATTCAAAAGCGTTCAATACACCACCGAAACCAGCTTCAGCATCAGCAACGATAGGAGCGAAACAATCAATGTGACCCTTGTCACCTTTTTCAATACCTTTTGAGTACTGGATTTCATCAGCACGACGGAAAGTATTGTTGATACGCTCAACAACCTTAGGTACTGAATCAACTGGGTACAAAGATTGATCAGGATACATAGATGAGTATGTGTTGTTATCAGCAGCAACTTGCCAGCCTGACAAATAAATTGCCTTCACGCCAGCTTTAACCTGTTGCATTGCTTGACCACCAGTCAAAGCACCTAAACAGTTAACGTAAGGCTCGTTGTTCACCAAGTTCCATAGTTTTTCAGCACCACGACGAGCCAATGTGTGCTCAATCTGGAATGAACCGCGTAGACGAACTACATCGGCTGCTGTGTAACCGCGCTTGATACCTTTCCAACGTGGGTTTGTATCCCAATCTTTTTGCAATGCATCGATTTCTTGTTGACGTGTTGACATGTTTCTCTCCCGTTAAATAACAAAAATATGTGCCCATAAGACATTTGGCTATCAATTAATGTGTCTTATGTCTTATATAAGAGTGTATGTACTTGTGAAGGAGATTGCAAGGATTAATTTGACTAGGACAAAGAATATATATCCTAATTAAATTAATGGCTTATGGATTTAATTTTATATTGTGGAATGCTAAATCATCAGTTGCAATGACATGCAACACTTAGAAAATTTACATAAATCAGTTAATCAAGGGGTTGATCTGCAACCAATACCCCATCTTGATCAACATAAATCATGTCGCCAGGCTTTACCGTTGTGCCTGCCATATCAATGGTCAGGTCACGCTCACCCACATTGCGTTTGACGCTTTTCTGAGGATGAACGGCCAACGCATTGATGCCCACTTTGGCTTGGGCCAGCTCCAATGTGTCACGCACGCAGCCATTGACCAGAATGCCTGCCCAGTTATTTTTTTCTGCCAAAACACCTAAATTACCGCCCACCAAGGCACAACGCATGGAGCCACCACCATCGATGACCAATACCCTGCCCTGACCAGGTTCATCTAGGATGGTTCTGACCCAGGTATTGTCTTCAAACACCTTGAGAGTGACTGCTGGACCCTTGAACTTTGACAAACCACCATATGCCCGAAAACCCGGTGCACAAACACGCAACACTCCAGTTGCAATCAAATCTTCATTAGCATCACATAGATCAGTGGTGGCAAAACTCATGGCTCTCTCCAGAAAATATCTTTAAGCGTTTTTTAATTCTACAGACCGGTTATTTTCGCCGACTCGATAGGCAGTGAGCAAGGCCATCATTAAAAATACAGCAATCAAGATAAAGACTCCTGGAACCATCTTCCAGTCCATCAATAAACCAAACATCAGTGGTCCAATCGCCAAGCCTGAATCCAGACCTGAATAAACAGTACCAAAGACTCGACCAGAAGCCTCTTTCGGAGTCGCTGAGCGAATCATCAAGTCTCTGGATGGTCCAGCAATACCAACGCAGAAACCCATCACGGTGAACAAACTCATCATGGTCGAACCTGAGACCACAGTCATTGCAATCAGAACTGAAATCGAACTACCTAAAATGAAACCAATCGCGATGACTCTCTCTGGAAAACGTGCACGTGTTGCAACAAATCCCCCAAGGAACATCCCGCCAGCACTGGCCAACATATAGGATGAATACGCCGTGGTGGTCAATGCAATTGGCAAATCGTAAAGTAACTGCATGGCCGTTGGTGCGAAACTTTGTACACCACTCAAAGCCAAAGCACTTAAAAAGAAAAAGCCCCAACACATCCACACCATTGGCAACTTCAAATAATCAAAAGACAGTGCCGATGAATTTTTTCTGGCAGTCTCTTCAAGATCACGCTGTTCCTGTGAACCCATCAAGACATGACGTCTCCAGTAGAGAACTGCCAACATCACCAAGGCAATCGCTGACGCAACCAATAGGGCTTGGCGCCAACCAGCGAAAGTAGTCACAGCCACCAGCACTGCTGGAGAAGCAGCCCAACCAAGAGCCCCTGAAACCCCATGCATTGAATAAGCATGAGCGACACGCTCTGGTGAAACTCGTCGGTTGATCAAGGTGTAATCAGCCGGATGGAACACGCCGTTACCAAGGCCCGCTAAGCAAGCGCCAAATAACAAGCTCCAATAGCCACTTGAAAACGACAACACAATGGCTGAAATAGCCAGCATGGCAACACCGAAGAAAAGGACTTTTAAAGGACCTGAATGATCCACCCAAAAACCAGCAGCGGCTTGCATGATGGTTGAGACGATGAAGAACATGGTCATCAAGAATCCAAGCTCAGCGTAACTGAGGCCGAATTCAACTTTCAACCATGGGAATAATGGCGCAAGAATTAAGTGATAAAAATGGGAGGTGCCATGGGCCACACTGACAAGGCCAATAACCTCCGCGTCTCTGCGAATAGTCATTGGCCGATGTTACTACTGATTGAATCAGGCTGCTAGATTTTGCTTAGCGCCTGGAGTTAGCTCAATGGACAACCCGATCAAACATGAATGCCCCATTTTTATCAACGTCCACTGGAACAATGGCTTTAGGACCAAACTTGCCTTCCAGAATCAATCGAGCCACTGGGTTTTCAATGTATTGTTGAATCGCTCTCTTCAGAGGTCTTGCCCCAAAGACTGGGTCATAACCGGCCTCAGATACACGCGCAAGAGCAGCGTCACTGACTTCCAGCAACATGTCCATCTTCGCCAAACGATCACGCAAGCGTTGCAACTGAATCTTGGCAATCGCAGCAATGTTCTTTTGGTCTAAGCCATGGAACACAACCATCTCATCAATACGATTTAAAAACTCAGGGCGGAAATGTTCTTTCACATCCCCCATCACAGCTTCTTTGAGTTTCTCTTGTGGCTGACCACTCATCGACTGGATCATTTGCGAACCTAAATTGCTGGTCATCACGATCACAGTATTTTTAAAGTCCACAGTGCGACCTTGTCCATCCGTCATGCGACCATCGTCCAAGACCTGCAACAAGACGTTGAATACATCTGGGTGAGCCTTCTCAACCTCATCCAATAAGATGACGCTATAAGGCTTGCGACGAACGAGCTCAGTTAAATAACCACCCTCTTCGTAGCCCACATATCCTGGAGGTGCACCAATCAAACGAGCCACGCTGTGCTTTTCCATGAATTCACTCATGTCAATGCGAATCAAGTGCTCATCACTGTCAAATAAGAACTCGGCCAGCGCTTTGCAAAGCTCTGTTTTACCAACACCTGTTGGACCCAAGAATAAGAATGAGCCATAAGGCTTGCCTTCATCAGAGAGACCAGCACGTGAGCGTCGAATCGCATCAGAGACCGCTGTAATAGCCTCCTCTTGACCAATCACTCGATTGTGCAAGTAGTCTTCCATTTGCAATAACTTGTCACGCTCACCTTGCATCATTTTTGATACAGGAATACCTGTGGCTCTTGAGACCACCTCAGCGATTTCCTCTGCACCCACTTGAGTGCGCAACAATTTATGTTTAGAAGTAGAACCCTTGGCCTCAGCGACGGCAGCTGATTTCAATTTACCTTCTAGTTCTGGTAACTTGCCATACTGTAGTTCAGCAACTTTTTCTAATTTGCCATCACGTTGTAATTTGACGATTTCAGATTTAACTTTATCAATCTCTTCTTTGATTGAAGCCGTACCCTGAGCAGCACCCTTTTCTGCTTTCCAGATTTCTTCAAGGTCTGCATACTCTTTACCCAAACGCTTGATCTCTTCTTCAATCAGCGCTAGACGCTTTTGTGAAGCTTCGTCTTTTTCTTTCTTCACTGCCTCGCGCTCAATCTTCAATTGAATCAAGCGACGATCTAACTTATCCATGACCTCTGGCTTTGAATCAATTTCCATTCTGATGCGAGATGCAGCCTCATCAATCAAATCAATCGCTTTATCTGGCAAGAAGCGATCGGTGATGTATCGATGAGATAACTCAGCAGCAGCCACAATCGCTGGGTCTGTGATTTCTACACCGTGATGCAGTTCGTATTTTTCTTGTAAGCCACGCAAGATAGCAATCGTGTCTTCAACACTTGGCTCACCAACCATGACTTTTTGGAAGCGACGCTCTAACGCTGCGTCTTTCTCAATGTATTTGCGGTACTCATCCAATGTTGTGGCGCCAATGCAATGCAACTCTCCACGAGCCAAGGCTGGCTTGAGCATATTGCCTGCATCCATGGCACCTTCAGATTTACCTGCGCCGACCATGGTGTGTATTTCATCGATGAAAACAATCGTCTGACCTTCATCTTTAGCAACATCACTCAAAACGGCTTTGAGACGCTCTTCAAATTCCCCGCGATATTTAGCACCCGCCAATAGCAAGGCCATATCTAAAACTAGAACGCGTTTATTTTTTAAAGTTTCAGGAACTTCCCCATCAATGATTCTCTGGGCTAAGCCCTCAACAATCGCTGTCTTACCAACACCTGGTTCACCAATCAATACAGGATTGTTCTTGGTGCGGCGTTGCAAAATTTGAATCGCACGACGAATTTCATCATCGCGACCAATGACAGGATCTAATTTACCCAAGCGCGCACGCTCAGTTAAATCGAGGGTGTATTTTTTTAAAGCTTCACGTTGATTTTCAGCATCAGCACTATTCACAGACTGTCCTCCACGAACTGCCTCAATGGCAGCTTCTAAAGTTTTACGGGTAATACCAGCAGCCTTGATCGCTTTACCAAGGTCACCCTTATCGTCACTTAAGACCAATAAAAAAAGTTCGCCTGCGATGAAATCGTCGCCTCGCTTGGTTGCTTCTTTTTCAGTTAAGTTCAAGTGGGCTGCCAAAGAACGTCCAATTTGCACATCGCCACCAGTGCCCTGCACTTGAGGTAACTTAGCAAGCAAGGCTTGGCATGCCTTTTCCAAAGCCAGCGCATTACCACCGGTTCGATTAATCAATGATTTAGCGGTGCTGTCAGCTTGCTGCAACATCGCTAAAAGGACATGTTCAGACTCAATGTATTGGTTATCAGCGTTCAAAGCCAAGCTTTGGGCTTCGCCCAGAGCTTCTTGGAATTTACTGGTTAATTTATCTAGTCTCATGGATATCTCCCATTATTTATGTTCAGTATGTGGGTACATAAGCCTAAATTTCAAGTGATTTAGATCAAATAAATTGCTGGCTTTATCATAGAGGGATGTCATGGTGTTTATATCTCTTGGAATGTTCTGATGGAAGCTACTACGCTGGCATCACCAATGACCTGGAGAACCGTATCAACGCTCATAACAATGGCACCGGCGCCAAGTACACCCGCGGTAGAAGTCCCGTCAAATTGATCGCCCAGCAGGCATTTGAAAACCGCTCTGAGGCTTCCAAGGCTGAAAGCCAGATCAAAAAGCTCCCTAAAAACCTCAAACCAGGATTTTTTGCGTGAGTAACGAGAACCTCAAGGACATCCAGGAAAAGATCGAAGAGTTTTACCAAGCTGTCCAAGCTAATTGGCCAGGCTTTAAGACTCGAGTGGGCCAAGAACAAATGTTTGCTCACATTGCTCAAACCTTGAGTCAAGCTAAAAGCCCTAAAGACGTCAGAGATGGTGACAATATCTTGGTGGTTGAAGGTAAAACTGGCGTGGGTAAAACGCTTGGTTACCTTATTCCAGCGATTGTGTTCAGTAAGTTGCTAAACAAGCGCGTGATCATCAGCACTGGTACCGTGGCACTGCAAGAACAGCTCATGCAAAAAGATTTGCCTAATTTGGCAGATCTATCACCCATCTCGTTTGAATATGCCTTGGCCAAAGGCCGCAGTCGTTATGTGTGCAATATCCGCTTGGAACAAGTCAGTGGGAAAACCAAACAAACCGCTCTTTTTGAAGACGCCAACTGGGACGGTCCACCAAAAGAACAAGATAAAGATAGTTTTGCAGATGCCCTACTTAGCTTAAATGATGGTTCATGGAATGGTGACAAAGACACCGCCCCTCCAGAAATCACCGACAGCATGTGGCCCAGAATTGCTGCAGAAAGAAGCTCATGCTTGGGCAGGCACTGCCAACGCTTCAATGTGTGCCCTTATTTCAATGCCAGACGTGACCTGGTCAAAGCAGACGTGATCATCGCCAATCATGATTTGGTGATTTCAACAATTGCCTCGGGTTCAAAGATTCTTCCGGATCCATCAGAAACGCTTTATATCTTTGATGAAGCCCACAATCTTCCTCAAGTAGGTATCAAGCACTTCGCTTCATCCGTTGGCTTGATTGCTAGCACTCGTTGGTTAGAAAAAATCATGGCAGCGGTTTTGCGGGCAGACGCTCTTTTGCCAGACTCTTCAGGAAAAACTGTGGAAGAGGTTCATGGGTATGTTGAAGATTTGATCATGCACACCAAGCAAATGATCAATTCATTGAGATTGGCTAACTTTGTGACCCATGAGCAAGCCATTCACCGCTTTAAAAATGGCGAACTAAGTCCTGAGTTTTTAAGTTATGCTGAAACCATTGGGCCGCTGGCAATCGCGCTAAATAATCGGGTCAGTAAAATTTTGCAGCAACTCAACGATCAAAGAAATAACAGCATCGATAAAGATTCATTCAGCCCTGCGATTTTAGAAATCGGCAGTTATCAGTCTAAAACTGAGAATCTATCCAACACTTGGCATTTGATGCAAGCAGATGCCAACCCGCCAATCGCCAAATGGGTGGAGTGGCAAGACCTAGGTTCTACCTTTGATTTCAAACTTCACGCCTCCCCCATCAGCGCTGCTCAAAATTTAGCTCAGACTCTTTGGTCCACGAGTTCTGCGGCCGTCTTGACCTCAGCAACCCTCAGAACCATGGGTGATTTTCAATACTTCTTAGGGCAAACTGGCTTGAACTGGTTCCCAAAGACAAATACGCTTGAAGCTGAATCACCATTCAATTACGAGGAGCAAGGCACATTCATCGTTCCAGAAATGATCAACTGTCCCAGCGCCAATGCTCAAGGCCACACGGATGAACTGTCTGCTGAAATACCAAAACAACTAAAAGATTTGAAGCATGGCGCCTTGGTTTTGTTCACATCAAAAAAGCAAATGAAACAGGTTCACGATGACTTGCCGGATGATTTTTTACAAGACGTCTTGATGCAGGGTGATATGCCTCGCAATAAATTAATCAGCCAGCATGAATCACGCATCCAGGATGGTCATCGCAGCATTTTGTTTGGCATGCAAAGTTTTGGTGAAGGCTTGGATCTTCCTGGAAAATTATGTGAGACCGTCTTGATCACCAAATTACCATTTGCTCCGCCTGATTCACCGGTTGAGGAAGCCAAATCAGAATGGCTGGAAAAGAATCAAGGCAATCCTTTTTACGAAATCAGCGTTCCTGCGGTGGCTTTGAAGTTACAACAATGGGTGGGACGTGGCATCAGAACTGAAACAGATCACGCCACCATCATCGTTTTAGATAAACGATTGAAAACCAAACCTTATGGCAAAAAAATAATGGCGGGCTTGCCGCCATTCAAACGTTTGATGTAGTTTGTTTGAGTATTTAGAAGAATTGCTATTACTGCCACTTCTTCAGAGCTTCATCATCGCTCAGGCGTGCATCCACCCAGCGAGCTCCTTCAGGCGTATCTTCTTTTTTCCAAAATGGCGCCAAAGTCTTTAGGTAGTCCATGACATATTCACAGGCAGCAAAAGCTTCGCCACGGTGAGCACTGGTGACTGCCGTTAAAACGATTTGATCTTCAATGTTCAAAGGACCCACTCGATGAATGATCAATACATCAAAAATATCCCAACGAGCTTTGGCTTTTTCAATAATTTCCTCAAGAGACTTTTCGGTCATGCCTGGGTAGTGCTCCAAGGTCATCGCAGCCACTTCGGAACCGTCATTGCGATCACGAACTGTGCCGACAAAAGTGGCAACTGCGCCAACCCGTGCATCACCAGCTCTTAATTGTTTGATCTCTTGTGACAGATCAAAATCTTCAGTTTGAATACGAACTGGCATGTTTATCCGCCCGTCACTGGAGGGAAGAAAGCCACCTCAGCCTGATTAATCAGTGCTGTGTCACCTTCCACCATTTGATGATTCAAAGCCATGCGCACCGCTTTACCTTCAGCCAATGCCTCAGACCATGACTCACCCCTGCTCATCAAATGATGGCGTAACTGCGTCAAAGTCTTCACCGAGGTAGGAACATCGAACTGCTCTTCTGATGTTTTCAAGGTCTCGCGCAAAGAAGCAAAGAATTTAATCGTTATTTTCATAGTGATAGCTTAAATCATTCCTGCAAAAGGCATGTACTTCACCATATCACCACGCTTGATGGCTTGAAGTGGTGGGTTATCTACCAAACCATCCGCCCATGAAGCGCTGGTTAAAACACCTGAGCTTTGATTAGGGAATAAATCTAAGCCACCCTGGGCATTGATGCGGACACGCAAAAATTCATTGCGACGATCAGGCTTTGACCAATCAAAATCTGCACGCATCATGATCGTAGGAGCATTTGCATGAGCTCTTCCCTGCAACTTAGTAATGAAGGGGCGAACAAATAATAAGAAAGTGACAAAACTAGAAACTGGATTGCCAGGCAATCCCATGAACCAAGTTTCCAAATGATTTGCACCCTGCTTTTTAACCGCGCCGAATGCCAATGGCTTGCCTGGCTTGATGGCAATTTGCCACATATCTAGACGACCTTCAGCAGTCACAGCTGGCTTGATGTGATCTTCTTCACCCACTGACACACCACCAGAGGTGATGATCAGATCATAGTCCTTACTGGCGCGACGCAAAGCATCTCTGGTAGCTTCTAAAGTATCAGGCACGATGCCTAAATCAGTGGCTTCACAACCCAGAGAGCGAATACATGCCAAGAGAGTGTCTCTGTTGGAGTTGTAAATAGCGCCAGGCTTTAGTGGCTGACCCGGAAGAGTTAATTCATCCCCAGTAAAAAAAGCAGCTACTTTGATTTTCTTGGTCACTGGTAACTGATGGTATCCAGCAGAGGCAGCAACACCTAACTCCTGAGCCCTGAGATAAGTGCCCTTACTCAAGGCCACGCCCCCTGCTTTTAAATCTTCACCTTGCAAGCGAATCCATTGACCTTGCTGAGGCACTTCTTGAATAGTGATTTGATCACCGCTCACAACGCAGTCTTCCTGCATCACCACGGCATCTGCGCCAGGTGGAATCGTGGCACCCGTGAAAATTCTGGCGATCGTGCCAGACTTGAGCTCTGTACCAACATGCCCGGCTGGAATGCGTTGAGAAACGTTAAAACTTTGTCCGGCTGATTCAATATCAGCCACACGAACGGCATAACCATCCATCTGAGTATTGTTCATCGGTGGAACATCGACTTGACTTAGGATATCCGTGGCCAAGATTCTGCCCAAAGCATCTTGAGTATTGACCACTTCAACTTCTGCGCTCGGCTTTGCTTGAGCCAAGAGGTGCTCAAGGGCTTCAGCAGCAGTTTTCATCGGGGGTTTGTTCATGGCTTGCGTCATCGGCTTAGTCTAATGGTTTTAGGCTTATTTTGCTAAAACACCAGCGATTGAAAGGACTTGCTGTGCCACTTCTTCAATATTATTCAAATCAAGTACTGGGATATCTCTTGTTAGATCTGGCTTATTGATCGCATCGATACCACCTGGATAAGCAATGGCTTGAATAAAGTTATCTTGATTGGCTTTAACTGAATTAGCTACGCACTCATCGTGCTCATGACGCCACAACTCAATTTTAGGGATTTTGGCATCCTTGAAACCTTCAACGATAACCAAATCACATGGAGATAACTTGCTCAACTGCTCTTCCATGGTCGGCTCAGCAGATTGTCTTAGCTCATGCATCAGTACCCAACGTTGATCAGATACCATCAGAACCTCAGATGCACCAGCTTCGCGATGGCGATAAGAGTCTTTGCCTGGTTTATCAATATCAAAGTGATGATGTGTGTGCTTGATGACTGAAACCTTGTAGGCTCGCTCAGTCAAAAATGCGATCAACTTCTCGATCAAGGTTGTTTTGCCAGTCCCAGAGTAAGCAACAAAACCAACCACAGGCACAGGGTTGGCCTTCACTGAAGTGTTTTGTTGACTCTGAATTTGGCTCATCAATCACAAACCCGTGTGGGCAGCAACGAAGTCTTTCACTTGATGAACATCTGCCGGCATATCAACAACACGCTGAGGCTTATTCTCAATACCAATGAACGATGCTGGGCGATCAGGTGTTCGGCCAATCGCTTCTTCGATGGTTTCGGCAAACTTGATCGGCAGCGCTGTTTCCAAAACCAGCATAGGAACATTGCTTTGTAGATTTTCACGGGCAACTTTGACGCCATCCGCTGTGTGTGTATCGATTAAAACCTTGTACTTGGCATGAATGTCTCTGATCGTGTCTAGACGATTGAGGTGCGTGCTCTTGCCAGAAACAAAGCCATATTGAGCAATGTTTTTATAAGCAGGGTCTTGTGATAAATCAAAACCACCCTTGGTTTCAACATCCTTGAACATTTGCGCAGTTTTTACAGCATCACGACCCATCAAGTCGTAGATAAAGCGTTCAAAATTACTTGCCTTTGAAATATCCATTGACGGGCTGGTGGTGTGGAAGGTCTCAGCAGATTTACGTGCTCTGTAAACACCTGTTTTAAAGAATTCATCTAAAACATCATTCTCATTAGTAGCCACAACCAATTTTTCGATTGGCAAGCCCATCATGCGTGCGATATGACCAGCGCAAACGTTACCGAAGTTACCTGAAGGCACGCAGAATGAAACCTTCTCTGTGCTGTTTTTGGTGGCCAATAAATAACCTTGGAAGTAATAAACAACTTGAGCTACCACTCGGGCCCAATTGATTGAATTAACCGTGCCAATTTTTTGACGGGCTTTGAATTCATGATCATTGCTAACCGCTTTAACAATGTCTTGAGCATCATCAAAAACACCATCAATGGCAATGTTGTAAATATTTTCATCTTGCAAGGAATACATCTGGGCCACTTGGAAAGCACTCATCTTTCCTTTTGGTGAGAGCATGAAAACGCGCACACCTTTTTTACCGCGCATCGCGTACTCAGCAGCACTGCCAGTGTCACCTGAAGTGGCACCCAAGATATTCAATTCTTGACCTTGCTTATTCAAGGTGTACTCAAATAAGTTACCCAACAACTGCATGGCCATGTCTTTGAATGCAAGCGTTGGACCATTCGACAAACTCAACAAACCAAAGCGAGTACCCTGCTCATCACCCAACCAATGAATCGGTGTAACGTCTTTTGCCGAATCATCAGCACGGCCATTGCAATAAACCTCAGCTGTGTAAGTTTTTCTAACCAGAGCTCTGAGGTCTTCCTGAGGGATGTCATCGCAATAGAGGCTTAACACTTCAAATGCTAAATCAGCGTAAGACAATCCTCGCCAAGCATCCAGCTGTGCCGGTGTGACCTGAGGGTATTTAACAGGCAAATACAAACCTCCATCAGCAGCCAAGCCACCTAGAAGGATTTCTGAAAATGTTTGATGGGCGTTATGACCACGGGTTGAAATGTAGTGCATTGCGTAATTTAATTAACTTAAGTTTTCTAAACGAATTTTTGTGACTGAACCTTCAACAGTTTTCAGAGCCTCAACCTTGGCAATAGCAGCCAAAATATTTTTCTCTTTGGTCTCATGTGTCAACATGATGAGATCGGTTTGGTTTTCACCATCGCCTGCTTCACGTTGCAACATGGCATCAATTGAAATGCTGTTGTCCGCCAAAATACGGGTGATGTCAGCCAAGACTCCTGTGACGTCTGCAACACGCAAACGCAAGTAGTAGCTCGTTGTAATTTCACCCATTGGCATGATGGTCGTATTGACCATTGAACCAGGTTGGAATGCCAAATGTGGCACACGGTGTTCTGGATCAGCTGTTTGTAAACGGGCCACATCGACCAAGTCGGCAATCACTGCAGAGGCCGTTGGCTCTGCGCCAGCACCCTTACCGTAATACAGCGTTGTTCCGACAGCATCACCCATCACCTGAACTGCATTCATGGCACCTTCAACGTTGGCAATCAAACGTTTTGTTGGAATCAAGGTTGGATGAACACGCAACTCAATGCCGTCTTTGGTTTTTTTGGTGATACCCAATAGCTTGATGCGATAACCCAATTGCTCAGCATATTTAATATCTATTGCTGAAAGTTTGGTGATACCTTCTACGTGAGCCTTATCAAATTGCATCGGAATACCAAACGCAATCGCACTCATGATGGTGGCCTTGTGAGCAGCATCAACACCTTCAATATCAAAAGTAGGATCTGCCTCGGCATAACCTAAGCGTTGAGCTTCTTTTAGAACAACATCAAAGTCCAAACCTTTGTCACGCATCTCAGACAAAATGAAATTAGTCGTGCCATTGATGATGCCGGCAATCCATTCAATCCGGTTGGCCGTCAAACCTTCACGCAAAGCCTTGATGATTGGAATACCACCAGCAACAGCAGCTTCAAAGTTAACGGTCACGCCCTTGGCTTGAGCGGCAGCAAAAATCTCATTTCCATGCACAGCCAATAGTGCTTTGTTTGCTGTCACCACGTGCTTGCCGTTATTGATAGCTGCCAAAACCAATTCTTTAGCGATGCCATAACCACCAATCAACTCAACCACCACGTCAATTTCAGGGTCATTCACAACTTGCTTGGCATCTCCCACCACTTTGGCGCGGCCTTTGACCAACTCTTCAGCGCGCTTGGTATCGAGGTCGGCAACTGTGTGGATCTTGATACCACGACCAGCGCGGCGGGTGATTTCCTCTTGGTTGCGTTCAAGCACATTGAACACACCACCGCCAACAGTACCGATGCCTAGAAGGCCAACTTGAATAGGTTTCATAACTAAAAACTCTTACTTAATTAAAGGTGAAAATAAAATTTAGTGCTGCTTATTTTTTACTGCTGATATCTGCAAAAGAATGGCTTACTTTTTGCCGTACTTTTGGCGATAACGCTCCAAGAACTTGGCAAGCCTTGCAATTGCCTCACGCAAGACATCTTCATGCGGCAAGAAAACAATTCTGAAGTGATCTGGCTTGGGCCAATTAAAGCCACTGCCCTGCACCAATAAAACTTTTTCTTCGCGCAATAAGTTTGCAATGAATTCTTGATCATTCTCGATTGGATACATCTCAAAATCCAACTTAGGGAACAAATACAAAGCTGCTTTTGGTTTAACGCAAGTCACGCCCGGTATTTTTGTGACCAATTCCCAAGCAAGATCTCGTTGACGGCGCAAACGTCCGCCCTCTGCAACCAAGTCATCAATGCTTTGATATCCGCCCAATGCCGTCTGAATAGCGTTTTGACCAGGGACGTTAGCGCACAAGCGCATGGATGAAAGCATATTCAAGCCTTCGATGTAATCTTTAGCGCCGCTTTTATCGCCTGACACCACCATCCAGCCAGAGCGATAGCCACAGGCACGGTAATTTTTAGACAAGCCATTGAATGTCACAGTCACAACATCAGTTGATAAAGCACCAATCGATGTGTGCTTTTCACCATCGAACAAAGTCTTATCGTAAATCTCATCAGCAAAAATAATCAAGCCATGTTCACGGGCCAAAGCAATGATCTGTTTTAGAACGTCATCACCATACAAAGCACCTGTTGGATTGTTTGGGTTGATCACCACAATCGCTTTGGTCTTAGGCGTGATTTTTGCTTTGATATCAGCAATGTCTGGAGACCACTCTTGAGCCTCATCACACAAGTAATGCTTAGGTGTTCCGCCTGAAAGACTGACCGCTGCTGTCCATAGAGGATAGTCAGGTGCTGGCACCAAAACTTCATCGCCAACGTTCAACAAAGCATTCATGGCTAAAACGATTAGTTCTGAAACGCCATTGCCCGTATAAATGTCATCCAGGGTCACGCCTTGAATGCCTTTTTCTTGGCAGTAATGCATGATGGCTTTGCGTGCTGAAAAAATTCCCTTGGAATCTGAGTAAGCAGCTGAATTAGGTAGATTGCGAATCATGTCCAACTGAATCTCTTCAGGAGGGTCAAAGCCAAAAACACCCACATTACCAATATTCAACTTGATAATTTTCTGGCCTTCTTCCTCCATCTGTTGAGCGAGCTCAAGAACGGGTCCACGTATGTCGTAACAAACGTTATTTAATTTGGAGGATTTTTTAATTTCTTTCACAATAATCACTTAGAAACCAATAGGAATACTATAAAGTCTTAATTTATCTATAATTTTGTAATTATGACAGAGCCTGAGGCGATTTAACGTGAAACTACAACCGGATAAGCAGCCCTCTCTGAACACGGTTTCAGCCTACGGCCCCGATTACATCGAAATCAACGCTCAGCGTTACACAAATTCTTTGCTTTTATCCCCAGAAAGCCCAGTAATTGAATGGTCTTGCACCCGTTTTGAGGACATCAAAACCGAGGATTTTGAACAAATTGCCAAGCTAGAGCCCGCGGTGGTTATTTTCGGTAGTGGCCAGCGGATTCGCTTCCCTCAACCAGCCCTGATTGCCCCCTTGATTGCCCGCAATATTGGTCTAGAGACCATGGATTTACAGGCTGCCTGTCGCACTTATAACGTGCTCATGGCTGAGGGCAGGAAAGTTGTAGCAGCTTTATTGATTGAAAAGTGAGTAAAAAAATCGACTTTTTAAATAAGTCTGATATAAATATGCTTAAAAGCAGCATAAATAATAAAACTGGAGACTTAATGAGCGTAGTACTTGGTAAACCAATCCCCTACTTTGAGATTCCAGCAACCAGCGGTCTGGTTTTCACTCCAACCGCTTGTCAGGGTCGCAAAGTGGTCATGTATTTCTATCCCAAAGACTCAACCCCTGGTTGCACGGTTGAATCCATGGAGTTCAGAGATGCGATTGATGATTTCACCAAAGCCAATACTTTGATCGTCGGAATCTCAAGAGATAACCTTAAGTCACACGAGAACTTCAAGAGAAAGATTGAACTGCCTTTTGAGTTGTTGGCTGATACCGAAGAAACCCTTTGCCAAATGTTCGGCGTTATGAAAATGAAGAACATGTATGGCAAGCAAGTTCGCGGCATCGAACGCAGCACATTCCTGATTGATGAGGAAGGCGTTTTACGTCACGAATGGCGCGGCCTTAAGATTCCAGGACACGTTCAAGATGTTTTGAAAGCTGCCATCGATTTATGATTGCAATGTCACAAAAACTAGGATAAGTTATCACTTAGATGCACAAAAATACATTTACCTTATCAACCGCCCAACCACCAGGTAGGCGGTTTTTTCTTTTTTAGGAGACCTCCGGAATGCCTCTGCCACCAATCCCCACACAAGCAGCAGATAAAGTAAACATCAGCCGTCAACCAAAAGCAGAGTTAAAGAAACGTCCAAAAAGAATTGAAATTGAAGAAGTAGATGAAGTAACAGAATTAGTCGAGAGTTCTGTCAGTCTAGATCTAGAGACCGATGACTCTCAATCATTGGCAGACATTGCCATTGAAAAAATGCGTGCGCCGAGTAAGTCCAGCAAGAAAACATCAGCGCCAACAGCGAAGAGCTCAACACGTGTTAGAAAAATACCTGATGACGGCATCATTCGCTTGTTTGTTCTTGATACAAACGTGTTGATGCATGATCCCTCAGCCCTCTTCCGCTTCGAAGAGCACGATGTTTATCTGCCAATGATGACGCTTGAAGAATTAGATAACCACAAAAAGGGCATGAGTGAAGTTGCTCGCAATGCCCGAACTGTGAGCCGCTCGCTCGATCAGTTAGTAGCAAATACCAGCGGCGTTTTAGAGGAAGGCATTCCTCTGAATAAATTAGGCAATAAAGACGCCACAGGTAGCTTGTATTTCCAAATCGAGCTCAACAGCATCACCCTGCCCGATGGCCTACCCACCGGTAAAGCTGACAACATGATTCTGGGTGTTGTGCGAGAGCTTCAACAAAGTCGCAAAGATCGACAAGTGGTGTTGGTATCAAAAGATATCAATATGCGCATCAAGGCCCGCGCCTTAGGTTTGCCAGCAGAAGATTACTTCAACGACCAAGTGCTTGAAGACCGTGACTTGATGTACGCAGGAATACTTCAGTTGCCAGTGGATTTTTGGCCAAAACATGGCAAAGACATGGAAAGCTGGAGCGATGCAAAATCAGGCACGATGTTCTATCGAGTCACTGGTCCAACGGTTGCTCACATGATGGTCAATCAGTTTGTCTATCAGGAAAACTCTGATGGCGGAACTCCCTTTTATGCTCAAGTCAGAGAAGTACAAGGACGAACTGCACTTCTTCAAACTTTGCGAGATTTTTCTCATCAAAAGAACAATGTTTGGAGCATCACAGCACGCAATCGCGAACAAAATTTTGCGATGAACTTGCTCATGAATCCTGATATTGATTTTGTTACTTTATTGGGTCAAGCTGGTACAGGTAAAACTCTATTGGCTCTGGCTGCAGCCCTTGAGCAAGTGTTGGATAGCAAGCGCTACAACGAAATCATCATCACCCGTGCCACAGTTCCGGTTGGCGAAGACATTGGATTCTTACCAGGCACTGAAGAAGAAAAGATGCAGCCATGGATGGGCGCTTTTGATGACAACTTGGAAGTGCTTCATCGCAATGAAGATGGCGCTGGCGAATGGGGTCGAGCAGCAACGCAAGAATTGATCCGCTCCAGAATCAAAGTGAAGAGTATGAACTTCATGCGTGGCCGCACGTTTGTGAGCAAGTTTTTGATCATTGATGAAGCACAAAACTTAACTCCTAAACAGATGAAGACTTTGGTGACTCGTGCAGGTCCTGGAACCAAAATCGTTTGCTTGGGTAACATCGCTCAGATTGATACACCTTACCTCACAGAGGGTTCATCAGGCCTGACTTATGTTGTGGATCGTTTCAAAGGTTGGCGTCACAGCGGTCACGTGACTCTGGCACGCGGAGAACGTTCACGTCTTGCGGATCATGCAGCAGACGCTCTTTAATCAATCATGGCTTAAGAAGGCGAGGAAGTTCTCGCCTTCTTTTTCATTGAGCTTTGAACAAAGTAAAAGAAGCTTATTGATATTTGGTGGCTGCAGCATTTTGACTGCGTGCGCCAGCTTGCCGAGATTTTCATCGCTGCCTGATTTTGATCAAGAGGTCAGCGCTGGCCTTGAGGATATTTCAATTGCTGCGATTGGCTTGGTAGGCATCCCTTATCGCTATGGTGGCAACACCCCTAAAAGCGGTTTTGATTGCAGCGGTTTGATTGGCTATGTTTATAAGAATGCTGCCAACAAACAAATGCCTCGCACCACCGATGAAATTGGCAAAATTGGTCAATCCTTGGGCAATAAAACTCCCGCCCCAGGTGACTTGGTATTTTTTAATACCCAAGGCGGTCCACATTCACATGTTGGTATTTATGTGGGTAAAGGACGTTTTGTGCATGCCCCTTCAAAAGGTGGCACTGTGCGCTTAGAAAAAATCACATCGTCTTATTGGTCCAACAGATACACCGAGGCCAGACGAGTCGTACAAAGATAATTAGCATCATTCATAAAAAAAGCCTGATCGATGATCAGGCTTTTTTGTTGAGATATTTTCTTTGCGTTTTAATCTTAGAGAATTTGTTTGCCAACCCACCATGCAGCAGCAGCCATCAAGCCTGATGCTGGAATTGTCAAAACCCAAGCCCAAACAATGCTACCAGCCAATCCCCAACGGACAGATGACATACGACGCGCAGAGCCTACGCCAACAATTGCTCCAGTGATCGTATGCGTGGTTGATACTGGAATACCTAAAGCGCCAGCCATGAACAAGGTCATAGCACCGCCAGTTTCAGCACAGAATCCACCAAATGGTTTTAACTTGGTGATTTTTTGACCCATGGTTTTAACAATGCGCCAGCCACCAAACAAAGTACCTAAACCAATCGCCACATAACAAGAAACGATCACCCAAGTTGGAGGTGATGAATCGGTTGTTGACATGTATCCACCAGTTAACAACAGCAACCAAATAATACCGATGGTTTTTTGAGCATCATTGCCGCCATGACCCAAGCTGTACATTGATGCAGAGACCAATTGCAATCTCCTGAACCAGCGATCAACGTGGGCTGGTGACATTCTGAAACAAAGCCAAGAGAACAAGAGCATCAACAAGGATCCCAATATAAAACCCATCAAAGGAGAAACCAAGATAAATGCAACCGTTTTAAGCACGCCAGCAGTGATTAATGCTGTTGGACCAGACTTTGCCAATGCTGCACCGACCAAGCCACCAATCAAAGCGTGAGATGAGCTTGAAGGAATACCGCCCCACCAAGTGATAATGTTCCAGGCAATTGCGCCAACCAAAGCCCCAAAAATCACATAGTGATCAACAATCGATGGGTCAATTGTGCCCTTGCCGACCGTGGCAGCCACTTTAAGCTGAAATACCAAGATAGCAATAAAGTTAAAAAATGCGGCCATAGCAACTGCATGCTGTGGCTTTAAAACCCCAGTCGATACAACTGTTGCAATTGAATTGGCTGCATCATGGAAGCCATTCATAAAATCGAATAGCAAGGCCAAGCCCACCAATAAGGCCACAACCCAAATACTCATTTCCACTGGAGTCATTACGCGTTTTCCAGAACGATGCCTTCAAGGATGTTCGCCACATCCTCACATTTATCAGTGATGGTTTCCAATAATTCGTAAACTGCCTTGAGTTTCATCAAGCGTTTGAAATCATTTTCATCACGGAACAACTGAGACAAAGCAGCACGCATCACGCGGTCAGCATCAGACTCAAGCATGTCAATTTCAGTCGAAATTCGCAAAATATCCTTGGCGTTTTTCATGTCATGCAGCTTGGTTACTGCAGCATTAACTCTTTCGCAACAGGCTTCACAAATTCGGGCTAATTCAACAGCCTCTGGAGTAACTTGAGTTACATCGTATAGCTGAATAACTTCAGCTACATCTTCCATCAAGTCCAAAATATCATCCATCGTGGTAATCAACTTATGGATTTCATCCCGATCCAATGGAGTAATGAAGGTCTTATGAAGCAAATCAATGGTTTCGTGGGTAATTTTGTCGGCTTTTTTCTCAGATGCCTGAATAGCACGAGCATGTTCTGGGGCATTTGGTAAGTCATTGATGAGCTTATAAAGGTCTTTCGACCCTTGAACGCATAGCGCAATGTGTTCGTTGAATAACTCGAAGAAATTCTCTTCTTTAGGCATGAATCGACCGAGCATAGACATCCTTATATGACATGACACAAAAGTGTCATCATTTTAGTCTATTTGATTCGGCGAACCAGAAAAAGAGTTAGAAGGGTTCGTATCCGCCAGAGGACTGGCCTTGACCCAATGCCAAGTTATCAAACTTGGTAAATTGACCCTGCCAGCTGAGCTTCACGGTGCCAATTGGACCATTACGCTGCTTGGCGCAAATGATCTCAGCAATACCCTTATCCGTTGTTGTATCAGCGTGATAAACCTCATCACGATAAATAAACAAAATAACGTCGGCATCTTGCTCAATAGCACCAGATTCACGCAAATCAGACATGATTGGGCGTTTGTTTGGACGCTGTTCTAGGCCACGATTTAACTGAGATAAAGCAATCACTGGGCATTGCAATTCTTTGGCCAATGATTTTAGAGATCTGGATATTTCTGAAATTTCGGTGGCACGGTTTTCAGAACTGCCGCCACCACTGTTACCACTCATCAATTGAAGGTAGTCAACCACGATCAAACCCAGTGTGCCGCACTTGCGGGCAATGCGTCTGGCTCGGGCACGAAGCTCAAGACTGCTCAATGCACCAGTCTCATCAATCATGATGCTGGCTTCATTCAAACGAGAAATGGCTTCAGTGATCTTTGGCCATTCATCTTCAGATAACTTACCGGTTCTCATGCGCGATTGGTCGATACGACCCACAGAACCCAAAATACGGGAAGCCAACTGTGAGGCGCCCATCTCCATAGAGAAAATCAATACAGGCAGACCTTCTTTGAGCGCAACGTTCTCAGCAATATTGACCGCGAAACTGGTTTTACCCATCGATGGACGACCGGCCACAATGATCAAGTCACCCTTTTGTAGGCCACTGGTTTGGCGATCTAAATCCACGAAGCTGGTTGCCACACCTGTGACATCCGTTGAACCCTGACGGTGATACAGCTCATCAATGCGGCTCACCACTTCAGTCAACAATGGGGCAATTTCAAAATAATCTGTTTTACCGCGATTACCCTCTTCGCCAATCGCCAAGATTCTGGATTCAGCCTCATCCAAGATAGTTCTGACTGAACGACCTTCAGGAGTGAATGCAGTACCAGCAATTTGGTCTGAAGTTTGAATCAAGCGACGCAGAACGCTGCGGTCACGAACAATTTCAGCGTAACCACGAATATTTGAAGCGCTGGGCGTTGATTGAGCCAAAGCATTGAGGTAATCAATGCCAATCGACTCGCCACCACCCTGAGTTTTCATGGCCTCTGCGACCGTGATCACGTCTGCTGGCATGCCCTCACTGGCCAACTTGCCAATGACTCGATAAATCAGCCCATGATCAGGACGATAGAAATCTTTTTCCGTGAGGATATCCCCCACCCGATCCCAGGCGGAGTTGTCCAAAAGCAAACCGCCGAGTACCGATTGCTCGGCCTCGACGGAATGCGGAGGTACTTTTAAAGCTTGTACAGCTAAATCAACCATGAACTGATGATATCAGAGAGATATCAAACAATTAAAGATGAATTAAGCTTGCTCGCCAATCACTTGGACAGTAATTTCAACAACTACGTCTGTGTGAACAGCAACTGATAACGGGTGGTCACCAACAATCTTCAATGGGCCTGTAGGCATACGAACTGAAGCTTTCTCAATCGTGAAACCTTTGGCTTTCAAAGCGTCAGCAACGTCATGGTTTGTTACTGAACCAAACAAACGGCCATCAACACCAGCTTTTTGTCTGATTTCAAGAACAAGACCACCCAACTTTGCACCAACAGCTTGAGCAGCAGCTAATTTCTCAGCAGCTAGCTTCTCTAATTCAGCGCGCTTAGTTTCAAACTCAGCAATCGCTGCAGCTGTAGCACGGCGAGCCATGCGTTGTGGGATTAAAAAGTTACGTGCGAAACCATCTTTAACGCGAACAACGTCGCCCAAGTTACCGAGGTTAGCTACTTTTTCTAGGAGAATAATTTGCATAGTGACTCCTGATTATTTCTTATGTTGGTCAGTGAAAGGCATCAAGGCTAAAAAACGAGCGCGCTTGATGGCTGTCTCTAATTGGCGTTGATACAAAGCTTTTGTACCAGTCAAACGAGCAGGAGTGATCTTGCCGTTTTCACCGATGAAGTCACGTAGTGTGTCTACATCTTTGTAATCAATTTGGTCAACGTTTGCAGCTGTGAAGCGGCAAAAACGCTTACGTTTAAATAATGGGTTTTGTGCTGGACGCTTGTTCTTGCGGTCATCACCTTTTTTTACAAATGCCATGATGTTTCCTTTTTACAATTCAATATGCGTGATATGAAAGACGAGTCGCTGACTGCGCAGGCTTTTATGAGCTAAAAATCCCTCAAATCTAGCCAACCTCCCCAACTCCATCTGATCCAGTTTTTGATGCACTGTTCCGATGGCCATCGCTTCAAGACTCATTTTGATTAACCTTGCATGTCCTGCTTCTTGAACTTCGCCACTATGTTCTAGTAGGCATTCAATCACAGGGACTCCAGCAGGGGTATATCTAAGAGCTTCCCGAGCGACAAGGGCGGCTGTTAGGATGAAATGATTCAACCCAAACCCGCTCAGTGCCTATTAGGCAGCAGGCGCCTCCGTTGCTTGAAGAGCTTTACGAGCTTCTTCACGTTCAACTTGCTTCATCATGATTGAAGGCTCTGTTTCAGCTTTCTTTGTCTTGATAACCAAGTGACGCAATACAGCATCGTTGAACTTAAAGCCGTGCTCTAGTTCATCAAGAGTCGTTTGACCGCACTCGATGTTCATGCAAACGTAGTGAGCTTTAGCAAGTTTGTCGATCATGTAAGCCATCTGACGACGACCCCAGTCTTCAACGCGGTGAACTTTGCCACCTTGAGTTGTAATAGTACTTGTGTACTTTTCAACCATGGCAGGTACTTGCTCGCTTTGGTCCGGATGGACGATAAAAACGATTTCGTAATGACGCATTAATTACTCCTTATGGATAAAAGTCACCTGGGCGTCTCAACTACCTCTGTTTAGGTAATTGACCAGTGTGACAAGGTAAAAAAACTACAGCCTTAGATTGTAGCAAAAATACTCTGCCAATCGTCAGTTTTACGGGAATTTGCCTCTAAAAGTGCCAGTTGGAGGGCAATTCTGGACTTAGCGGGGTTCAAATCCCTGGCAGATAACCAGTTCCAGGCCGTATCAGGCTCTGGAATCTCAGAAAATACAGCGCCAGCACCCACCCTTGAGGACCTGATGACTGCTACACCGTTCAAAGCTGCCTGGATCAGTTGATCAGCTAAGACTTTATTGACGCTGCCCTGCCCGGTTCCTGCCACCACGATGCCTTGCACTCCTTGAGCAACCAACATATCGACCAACTTACCTGATGCACCGGCATGACTGGTCACAATCTCCACCCAGGGCCATGATGCTTGGGCAGGTAACTGAAGATCTGCCTGCCTTTTATGAATCGGGCCATCTAACTCACGGGCATTGACCACCAGGGCATCCAGGGCATGCGTATGCTGTTTAGACAAATCTCTTGCCAAGCAAGGTTTTCCTGCCATCACGGCCAAAATTCCGAACTGTTGGAGGCCACGAGCCTCTTTGGCCAGGTACAAGGCTGACTTTAAATTGGTTTGACCATCGGAGTGGTCAGCATTGGCTGGCAGCATGGCGCCAGTCAAAACCACTGCTTTTTTATAGTGACTGGCCAGCTTACCCAGGGTGGCATGTAGAAAAACACCTGTTTCTTCCATGGTATCAGTGCCATGGGTGATCACAATCCCAGAAACCTCATCATTCTCCAACCCAGCCTTAACAGCCCAACCTAGCTTTACCAAAAGCTCTTCGGTCATATTTCTGCTGTCAATGTTAGCTACCTGAACAGTGCGCACCTCACCAAACTCAAGGCTTTCTTGGACTTGCTCCAAAAGCCCCTCAACCGGCAACTGGCCGGCCACGTAGTTAAGAGGTTTTTGAGTGTCCATGGCCAAACCTGCGATGGTCCCGCCTGTGCCCAAAAGTAATAAATATTGCGTACTCATAAAAAACATTATCAATGGGTATTGCAAGTTATGAAATCACTGTATAGAATCACAGCATGGATGCAATTACAGCAAAACCGAAGTTAACAGCCCGCCAAGAAGAAATTCTTGGCTTGATCACCGATGCTATTTCTAAAAGTGGTCTTCCACCCACACGTGCTGAAATTGCGACCCGATTGGGCTTTGCTTCAGCAAATGCTGCTGAAGAGCATTTACGTGCCCTTGCTCGCAAGGGATACGTCGAGTTAACACCGGGCACATCACGTGGTATCAAACTACCTAAGCAACTGAATTTGCCACTGGCTGCATTACAACAACTCACTTTGCCATTGATTGGGCGAGTTGCTGCGGGCTCCCCTATTTTGGCAGTTGAACATATTCAAAAACAAATTCCTTGCGACCCTTCTTTGTTTGATAAAGGCGCAGATTATCTTTTGCAAGTTCGCGGCATGAGTATGCGAGACGCAGGAATTTTGGATGGCGACTATTTGGCTGTTAAGAAAACTACTGAAGCCAGAAACGGTGAAGTGGTTGTGGCGCGTCTCGATGACGAAGTGACTGTGAAGCGTTGGTCACAATCTAAAGGTCCTCACGGAATCAAAATTGAATTGATTGCCGAAAATCCTGATTTTGAAAATATCATTGTTGACCCACGTCGTCACGAAATCACGATTGAAGGTCTTGCTGTTGGTTTGATCAGACCAGGCGGCCTTTGATCAGATCTTGAAACTATTTATTAAAAACAAATTAAATAATTTCAATAAATAGACGGTTCACCCTCAGGTCTATTTTTAAAGCGCTTGTGTATCCAGTAGTACTCTGGGATTCTTGGCTTGATCACTTCTTCAAAATATTGATTCATGCGAACTGTGTCGGCCACAGGATCATCACTTGGAAAGTTTGGCCAAGGCTTGCCGACATGACAGTCATAACCTGATTGATCTGCGCGCAAGGTCGTGAAGATTGGACATACTTCAGCACCTGCTAGCTTAGCCATTTTCGAAACAGACAAAACTGTGTTGGTTGATACGCCAAAAAATGGGACAAACTCAGAATCCCTTCTACCCAAATCCATGTCTGGAGACAAACACACAAAAGTGCCCTTGCGTGCCTCACGGATCAACTCACGACCATGACTTTCTCTGAGTAACATCTTTGCACCAAAACGTTCGCGCCATTTTTTTATGCGTGGCTCAAAGTAATCGTTTTTCATAAAGACGTACAAAGTAATGCCCGGTGCTGCTTTGATTTTTTTAAGGTGCATCGTGATGGCAATCAAACCAGCTTCAATGCCTGCCATGTGCATGCTGACATACAAACGCGGCTTGCCATCGTTCATATCGACTTCGGGATACACAGTCACAAATTGATTGATTGATTCAGCACTGCCCAACCAAAGACGGCCACGTTCAGCAAAACTTCTTCCTAATAAACGCCAGTGCTTCTTCGCCAAGACATCTCTCTCTTCTTGCGTTAAGTTAGGAAAGCAAGCTTTTAGATTGGCGTTCACAATCTTGACACGAGACTTTGAGAATAAAGGCGCGATTGATCCTAAGGCATGACCAATAGCAACCGTCCAACGATAAGGAACGATCGTCAAGATCCATAAAAAGCCATGGGCCAAGATGTTAAAAAAAGTTTTCACAAAGAGATTTTCTCATGAACGCAACAGTATTCAGCGTTTAATAACCTCACAACTTAGTCACCATCATTTTTGTTGATTTGTCATTTGCTTATAAATAACATAAATTATTACCTTAGCAACAAAGGAGACCCTATGATCGACACCCTAAAACTCAAAGAGACTTTTGAAGCCAATGGCTTTAACAACGCTCAGGCCTGTAGTCTCAGCCATGCAATGAATGATTTAACAAAAGACAAACGAGACTTAGCTACTAAAGATGAGTTACATCAGGTTCGTAATGAATTAAAGATGGACATTAAAGAAGTGCGCAATGAAATCAAAGATGTTCGCGAAGAAATCAAAGACTTACGTCATCACATTACAAATTTATGGACAGGCTTAAGTGATTTACGAAAAGAGTTGACTCAAGATATGGCAACACTTGAAAGTCGAATAATTCATAAATTAAGCTACAGATCAATTGTGAGCCAAATATCAATTGCAACAGTTGTTATTACCTTAATGGTTTACTTCCATCAAAATCCATAAGAACAAAGGCCTCTTCAGTATTGAAGAGGCCTTTTGATTTTGGGGTGGCTGATGGGGCTCGAACCCACGACAACAGGAATCACAATCCTGGACTCTACCAACTGAGCTACAGCCACCGTAGAGAATTAAGATTATAACCTGTCCTGATCGTCATGTTCAACATACATTCTGAGCTCCCGATTGGCATCCTCAAAAAAGGCACGAATGTCCTGCTCCGTCTTGACTGCGCCCAACAAACGATAGTCCGACAACTTCCTGCGCCATTGCTTTGAACCACCCTTGCCATGGGCCAAGCCCAGAATATGCCGGGTAATGGCCGCCATATGGAAGACTTGCTTGGTGGCTTCACAATGCTTAAGCCAACGAGTACATTGACCAATTAATTCTTCAGTGATGCGGTTCCATTGATCTACTCCAAAGAAGTGGCCAAAAGCCTGACCTTCGGTTGACAACATCTCATCCCAATCCAACATCATTCCAGGCGTGTGATAGGCAGCCCTACCAATCATGAATCCATCAAAATCATTCCAATAGCGCGCAATATCTCCATTATTTTCTAGGCCGCCATTCAGCAAAACTTTTAAATGAGGAAAGTGCTTTTGCGCATCTAGGCGCAATTGTTTAGCAATCTCATAACGCAGTGGAGGAACGGTCCGATTCTCCTTTGGAGAAAGGCCTTTCAAAATCGCATTGCGGGCATGAATTGTGACCTGACTAGCCCCTGCCTGAGCCACTTTACAAATGAAATCCAAAGTGAATTGATAGTCTGCTTGATTGTCTTGAACGTTCATTTCATTCAAGCCAATGCGGTGCTTCACAGTGATGGGCATATCAACAGCATCAACCATGGCCTTCACACAATCCGCCACCAAGTCTGGCTCAGCCATCAAGCAAGCGCCAAATGATCCACGCTGCACTCTTTCCGAAGGACAGCCACAGTTCAAATCAACTTCATCATAGCCCCACTGCTGAGCCAATTTTGCTGAAGTTGCCAAGTCTTGTGGCTCACTGCCACCTAACTGCAAAACAACTGGGTGCTGAACTTCATCAAAATCAAGGTGTCTTGGAACATCCCCATGGATCAAAGCACCAGTTGTCACCATTTCGCTATAAAGAACAGCTTCTTTGGTGAGGCTTCGATGGAATGTGCGGCACTGACGGTCAGTCCAATCCATCATCGGGGCAACGGCTATGCGTTTGGTGTTATTCGACATCACGTGATTTTATAGAGAAAGTACAAACGAGCTCTGAAACTCATGTTCCAACTGTGTCACAGGATCCTTAAAACTCAGTTGCTTGGCTAAAAGCTGCAAAGGCTCTGAGAAGTCTTTACCCATTTTGGTTTGTGTAACGATGTTCGGGTAAATCTTGTCGTGTTTGATCGGCATCCCTAAAGCATTCATATGAACCCTTAATTGATGCTTCTTACCAGTACCAAGTTCGAGCTGATATCTGGCCCACGGCTTTCTCACTTCTAATAACTGAATGACCGTGTCTGAATTAGGTTCTCCAGAAACTTCTTGCATCTGAATAAAAATATCAGACTCTTCAATTCTGCTCATGCGCTCGATTGGGAACTGATCTTTCAGATGTTCTTGATAAGGCGCAATCGCTTCATAAGTCTTTTTAATTTGACGCTCTCTGAATAAAACTTGATAGAGATTACGATCCTCTGCCTTTTTTGAGAATGCTACCAAGCCTGCAGTCTCTCGATCGATTCTATGTAACGGAGTTAAGTCTTTAATGCCTGTTTTATTTTTTAGGCGTACGAGTAGCGTTTCTTGTAAGTAATGTCCCGCTGGAGTAACGGGTAAGAAATGAGGTTTATCAGCAATGAGTAAATGTTCATCCTCATAAACAATCAACTCTTGAAACGGAATCGATTCCTCTATTTCAATACTTCGGTAGTAGTAGATAAATGTATTGGTTCGACACTGATCGCTCGCGGATTGAGGGATGCCCTCCTCGTCTAGAACGAGGCCTTGATCCATTCTCTTAACCCATTCTTCTTTTGGGATTTGAGGGAATTTTTCAACTAAAAAATCAATTAGATAGACATGGGCTTTTTCAGTATTTTTAATAAATACTTTACTAGGGCCAACGCCGTTTTTAATGTCCATGATAGTTGGTATTTTTTGCTATTTCAGAAACCATAAAGCCGCAACTTGATGGTTGCGGCTTTATTGATCTTACCTAGGTTCAATGACGTTCCATTAAGCCGCTGTTTCGCGACTTGCCTTCTTACGCTCATGCTCTTTCAAGTAGCGCTTACGGATACGGATGCTCTTCGGAGTCACTTCAACCAACTCGTCTTCTGCAATGAATTCAACCGCATACTCCAAAGACATTTGAATCGCTGGCACCAGACGCACAGCTTCATCAGTACCTGAGGCACGCACGTTGGTTAATTGCTTACCTTTGATCGGATTCACAATTAAGTCATTATCACGGCTGTGAATACCAATCACCATACCTTCGTAAAGTGCATCACCAGGAACCACAAACATGCGGCCGCGATCTTGCAATTTCCACAAAGCGTAAGCAACTGCTTCACCATCGTCTTGAGAAATCAACACACCATTGTGACGCTCACCAACCATGCCCTCTTTCATTGGGCCATAAGCATCAAATGTATGACTCATCAAACCAGTTCCGCGAGTCATTGTTAAGAAGTCGCCTTGGAAACCAATCAAGCCACGCGCTGGGATTCTGTACTCAAGACGTGTACGGCCTTTGCCGTCTGACACCATGTCTTGCAACTCACCCTTACGTTTGCCCAATTCTTCCATCACACCACCCTGAGTAGTGTCTTCAACGTCCACCGTTAAGTTTTCATATGGCTCAGTTTTAACGCCATTCTCTTCATGGAAAACCACGCGAGGACGAGAAACTGCAAGCTCGTAACCTTCACGACGCATGTTTTCAATCAAAATAGTTAAATGCAATTCACCACGGCCTGAAACTTCAAATACAGTGTCATCATCTGTATCACTCACGCGCAAAGCCATGTTTGACTTTAGCTCGCGTTGCAAACGATCACGAATCTGACGGCTGGTAATGAATTTACCTTCACGTCCAGCCAATGGGCTGGTGTTAACCATGAAGTTCATGGTTAGAGTTGGCTCATCCACCTTCAACATCGGCAATGGATCAACTTTGTCTGGTGCACACACTGTTGTACCAATCGCTAAATCTTCGATACCGTTGATCAAAACGATATCGCCAGAAGCGGCTTGCTCAACTTGAACGCGCTCAAGACCTTGGAACTTAAGCACTTGGTTAACACGACCATTGAATGGTGTGCCATCTGGACCATTTTGGCAAACAACTGATTGGCCAGCTTTAACAGTACCGCGGCTGATACGACCCACACCAATTTTTCCAACATAGCTGTTGTAATCAATTGAGGAAATTTGGAATTGCAAAGGACCGTCTGGATCTTCGTCACGAATCGGTACATATTTCAAGACTGTTTCAAACAAAGGAGCCATGGTTCCTTCGCGTACTTCAGGTGTCAAACCTGCGTAACCAGCCAAACCAGATGCGTAAACAACTGGGAAATCCAACTGCTCTTCAGTCGCACCTAATTTATCAAATAGTTCAAATGTTGCATTCACAACGTAATCAATACGTGCACCTGGACGGTCCACTTTGTTAACCACCACGATTGGCTTCAAGCCAAGTGCCAAAGCTTTCTTTGTCACAAAACGTGTTTGTGGCATTGGGCCTTCAACAGCATCAACCAATAGCAACACACCATCAACCATCGATAGAACGCGCTCAACTTCACCACCGAAGTCTGCGTGTCCTGGAGTGTCAACGATATTGATATGAGTACCTTCATATTCAACCGCACAGTTTTTAGACAAGATCGTGATGCCACGTTCTTTTTCAATATCATTTGAGTCCATCACACGTTCAGCAACCTGTTGGTTGTCACGGAATGTGCCTGATTGACGAAGTAGTTGATCCACCAAGGTTGTTTTACCGTGGTCAACGTGGGCAATGATGGCGATGTTTCTTAAGGCGCGAATATTACTCATGGTTCTGCTTTCACTTTTTTCAATTGGTTAAATTCGTTACTGCTGCTGCTTGGGCAATCAAACGACGTGGGTGTAATACACCCTTGCGCCAGTCTGCGGTACCCATAAAATTACAAGATTCAATCGTGCCGCGATAAATCCTCATTAACTCTTCATTACTACCCGCTTTACTGACTGGGACTCTTTGCCCAAGACGCAAGCGATCTGCCTCTTCATTTGTAAGCCCCAATGAGTTGAGGTCTTGTACGAGAGCATCCACTGGCAGCAAATACTCAGGCTTGATATTGTTGTCTTGATGATTATTTTTAACGGTTTCTAAGGTAACGCCATGACCTAAACTCAAATGGCCCACCTTTTCTCGGCGCAAGCCAATCAAATGAGCACCAGCGCCTAAATAATCACCAATATCCTCAGCCAAGGTTCTGACATACGTTCCTTTGCTGCATGAAACTTCTAATTGAGCCACTGGCCATGACACATCCACCCATTTCAATGAATGAATCGTGATCATTCTTGCTTCTCGCTCCAATGTCTCACCTGCGCGGGCATATTCATACAAAGGCTTACCATCACGCTTTAAGGCTGAATACATCGGAGGAATCTGTGCAATTTCACCTGTGAACTTCAACGCCACTTCAGCTAATTTTTCTTGCAAAAGATAGGCATCAGTCACATCAAAATTAGCTTCTTTAACTTCAATCACTTCACCCTCTGCATCACCTGTAGAGGTTTTCTCACCAAACTTGATGGTTGCTAAATAAGTTTTATCTGCATCCAACAAATCTTGCGAATATTTTGTTGCTTCACCCAAACATACCGGCAATAAACCAGTGGCCATAGGATCCAAAGTGCCCGTATGTCCAGCCTTGTCTGCATCAAATGCTCGTTTGACAATCGTGACTGCAGTTTGTGAGCTGATTCCTTCTGGCTTATCCAGAAGAACCACCCCGTGAATACCTTGGGGCATGATTAAGCCTTATCGTCGCGCAGCGCTTGATCTATTAAACGTGACATTTCAACGCCACGAGCCACAGATTCATCATGATGAAAATGCAAGGTCGGGACTGTGTGAATATGTAAACGCTTGAACAGCAATGAATGTAAATAACCAGCTTTTTCACGCAAAGCAGCCAAAGCATTCTCCGGCTCAGCTCCAAGAACTGTGAAGAATATTTTTGCGTGCGCCATGTCAGTCGTTAACTCAACAGCCTGCAAGGTAATCAACCCAACTTTGGGATCACGAATCTCGCGCGGAATGAGCTCGGCCAAATCCCTTTGGATTTGGTCGGCCACTCGTTGATTACGATGATTTTTAACTGGCATGTTTTTTTATTTAAAGCTATTAAAGCGTTCTTGCCACTTCTGTAACTTCAAATATTTCTAGTTGATCGCCCTCATGGATGTCGTTGTGATTTTTGAGAGATAAACCGCACTCAAAACCACCCTTCACCTCTTTGACGTCATCTTTGAAGCGCTTCAATGAATCCAATTCGCCAGTCCAAACTACCACGTTGTTGCGCAATAAACGTGCGCGTGATGATCGCTTGACGATACCTTCAAGAACCATACAACCAGCAACAGAACCAACTTTAGATACTTGGATCACTTGACGGATTTCAACCAAGCCTGTGATTTCTTCTTTCTTCTCTGGCGTCAACATACCGCTCATCGCAGCTTTCACTTCATCAACAGCATCGTAGATGATGTTGTAGTAACGAATATCTACGCCATTGGCTTCAGCCAACTTGCGAGCCAATGCATCAGCACGAGAATTGAATCCAATCACCACAGCTTTAGAAGCTACGGCTAAGTTGATATCAGTTTCAGTGATGCCACCAACCGCTGCGTGAACAATCACAACCTTGACCTCGGCTGTTGAAAGCTTTTGTAATGACTGTGACAAAGCTTCTTGAGAACCTTGAACGTCTGCCTTGATAATGATTGGCAAGTTCTTGGCTTCAACGCTGCCTTCACCCATGTTTTCAAACATGCTTTCAAGTTTCACAGCCTGCTGTTTCGCCAACTTCACATCACGGAATTTACCTTGACGGAACAAAGCGATTTCACGAGCTTTGCGCTCATCAGCAACTGCAATGACCTCTTCCCCGGCTGCCGGGACTTCTGATAGACCTTGAATCTCAACTGGGATTGATGGGCCAGCCTCATTACAAGGCTTACCGTTTTCATCCAACATGGCGCGAACACGACCAAAAGATGAACCCGCCAAGATCATGTCGCCACGACGCAAAGTACCTGATTGAACCAAGATAGTTGCAACTGGTCCCTTACCTTTATCAAGGCGAGCTTCAATCACTAGACCTTTGGCAGCTGCATCCTTAGGAGCTTTAAGTTCGAGAACTTCAGCTTGTAGTAAAACGTTTTCTAAAAGCTCATCAATACCCGCGCCAGTTTTAGCTGACACATGAATGAACGGTGAATCACCACCGTACTCTTCAGGCACAACGCTTTCAGCAACCAATTCTTGTTTCACACGATCGGGATTGGCATCTGGCTTATCAATTTTGTTGATTGCAACAACCAATGGAACGCCCGCAGCCTTAGCATGGGCAATCGCCTCTTTCGTTTGCGGCATCACGCCGTCATCGGCAGCCACCACCAAAATAACAATGTCAGTCGCTTGAGCACCACGGGCACGCATCGCCGTAAAGGCTTCGTGACCCGGTGTATCCAAGAATGTGATCATGCCACGTGGAGTTTCTACGTGATAAGCACCAATGTGCTGGGTAATACCACCCGCTTCACCTGATGCCACCTTGGCACGGCGAATAGAATCCAATAAAGATGTTTTACCGTGGTCAACGTGGCCCATCACAGTGACCACTGGTGGTCTTGTGATTAACTCAGCATCATGCGCTTCGGTTGATAGATCTGTGTCTGGCTCATCTAACTTAGCAGCAAAAGCTTTATGACCCATTTCTTCAACGATGATCATCGCTGTGTCTTGGTCTAAAACTTGGTTGATGGTGACCATCTGGCCCATACCCATCAGCAACTTGATCACTTCTGCGGCTTTTACTGACATCTTGTGAGCCAATTCTGAAACAGTGATTGTTTCTGGAATATGAACATCTCTCACAACTGGCTCAGTAGGTGCTACGAAGTTAGTTGGAACATCAGAAGCTTGCTGTTGATTTTTTCTTCTGCCACCACCCGTGCGCCAGTTACCTGATCCACCGGTTGTGTCACCGCGAGTTTTTAATCCACCAGCACGCTTCTTACCATCTTCTTGCCAAGTCGATGATGACTCAGTTGATTTAATGGTCTTCGCACCTGGTTTAACTTTATCTTTCTTCTTATCATCTGCACCCTCAGCCTTAACTGGCTTGTGAAGAGTGCCCTTCTTTTCTTCTTCCGGTGGTTTGGCAGCCTTAAGAACTCTGGCTGGGGCATTCATCATGTCACGAATTGCTAAGGCTTCAGCTTCAGCCTTGGCGCGACGCACACGAATGCTTTCCAATTCATCATCACGAACTTTGGCAGCTGCAGTGGCCGCTACCTTTTCTTTTTCTTCGCTCTCAGCCTTGGCTTTATCTTCTTCAGCGCTTGTTTTTTCTTTCTTATCACCTTTTGCAGCTTTTGTTTTTGCTGCAGCTTTTTCAGATTCTTCGCGAGCTTTGCGATCCATCTCAGCTTGCATATCAGCTTCTTGACGAGCTAATAATTCGGCTTGACGCTTGGCTTCAGCTTCACGCTTTGCTAACTCAGCATCATCCAAAATGCTGGCTGGTGCAGCTTCTGCTGAAACCTTTGCCGGCTTTTCAATCTCTGGTGCTGGCTCTGCAGCAGCAGATTCATCACGCTTGACCAGTACGCGCTTCTTACGAACCTCGACTTGAACAGTGCGAGTTTTGCCAGCAGAGTCTGCCTGGCGAATCTCAGTAGTTTCACGCTTGGTTAAAGTAATTTTTTTGCGTGCAGCAGTATCCGAACCATGAGCCACTTGCAAATGCTCAAGCAATTTCGTTTTATCTTTTTCAGTCAGCTTATCTTCCGCTGCTGTTTTATTAATTCCGGCAGCCTGAAGCTGCTCCAGCAATGCTGCTGGAGTGCGCTTCAGTTCTTTTGCCAAATCTTCTACGGTCGTGGTCGCCATGCGAACCCCTTATGAATCAGTTAAACCAGTGTGCACGAGCTTTCATAATGAGAGCTTTTGCGTCTTCTTCGTTGATGCCAGTCATTTCAACTAACTCATCAACAGCCAATTCCGCTAGGTCATCACGGGTATGGACATTACCTTCTGCCAATTTGGCAACAAGATTCGTAGTCATACCTTCTAAGCTACGTAGATCTTGCGATACCTCTTCAACACGCTCTTCTTTTGCCAACTCCATCGTTAACAACGAGTCACGTGCGCGAGTACGCAATTCATTCACCGTATCTTCATCAAATGCATCAATTTCTAGCATTTCTGACAAAGGCACGTATGCAACTTCTTCCAAACTATTGAAGCCTTCTTCAATCAAAATGTCCGCAACTTCTTGGTCCACGTCCAACTTATCCATGAACAAGGCGCGTACTTTTTCTGATTCTTCTTCAGTCTTCTGAGCAGACTCTTCAGGAGTCATGATGTTGATGTGCCATCCAGTCAATTCACTCGCCAAACGCACGTTTTGACCACTGCGGCCAATAGCGATTGCCAAGTTTTCCTCATCAACCACCACATCCATCGCATGCTTCTCTTCGTCCACCATGATTGATTGAACTTGAGCAGGCGCTAAGGCACCGATCACAAATTGCGCTGGATCTTCAGACCACAAAACAATATCAACTGCTTCGCCAGCAACTTCATTACGAACCGCTGTCACGCGTGTGCCACGCACACCTACACATGTACCAATTGGGTCAATGCGCTTGTCGTGTGCAACAACAGCGATCTTTGCACGGATACCAGGATCACGAGCGGCGCCCTTGATCTCCAATAAACCTTGCTCCATTTCAGGAACCTCATTCTCAAACAACTTGATCAAGAAATCAGGGGCTGTTCTTGATAGTTCAATCTGAGGACCGCGAGCTTCACGATCTACTTTCAAAATGAAACCACGCACGCGATCACCGCTGCGCAAGTTTTCTTTTGGAATCATTTGATCGCGACGCAATAAAGCTTCTACACGACCAGATTCAATGATCAAACCATTCTTATCAGCACGCTTCACTGTGCCGGTCATGACGTTTTCGCCACGCTCTAAATAGTCATTCAAAATCTGCTCACGCTCAGCATCACGAATACGCTGCAAGATCACTTGCTTAGCTGTTTGTGCGCCAATACGTCCAAAAGCAACGGACTCAACTTGCTCTTCAATGAAATCACCGATTTCAATGTCAGCAATTTGTTCTTTCGCTTCAAATGAAAGAATCTCTTTGTCTGGCTCTTGCAGACCTGCTTCATCAGGCACAACTAACCAACGACGATATGTTTCATATTCGCCAGTGTTGCGATCAATGGCAACGCGAATATCCACATCTTCTTCGTAACGTTTCTTACTTGCAGAGGCCAAGGCCATCTCAAGTGCTTCGAATACGATATCTCGTTCAACGTTTTTCTCGCGTGCTAAAGCGTCAGCTAGCATGAGGACTTCACGACTCATGATTTTCTTCCTTTGAAATCAACTACGGGAACCAACCGAGTTTTTTCAACCTCGGCCAGAGTAAATTCAAACATTGCCTCGCTGCCATCTGTGTTTTTAATTAACAGACCCAACTTGGCATCAACAGAATCAGCGTCACCACTGATCAAGCCATGCAAAACACCTACATAATTCTTTCGGCCAGCATGTGCGACGCGTAATTTAACGTTTGCTTCCAAACCCATGAATCGGATATGGTCAGCAACTGTTTTCACAGGTCGATCCAAGCCTGGTGAAGAAACTTCCAATCGATCGTAGTTAACGTTATCTACAGGCAAGCTGTAATTCAGATGACGACTCACTTTTTCACAATCAGTAATATCGATTGGGCGCTCATAATCAACATTTTCAATCGTGACGCGCAATAAGCCACGACCTTCTCGCTCAATATCAACGAGTAGGTAACCTAGGCTCTTCAGAGCATCAGCAATCAAAACTTGTTCGTTCGCCATCGACTATTACGTTTTCTTTCACCAAAAAAAAATGGGCATATAGCCCATATTCCTAAACAAAAAGAACATGCCCGACCTACGTTGAACGCAACTTTAGCCGGAACTACTAAACAATTGAATTATATAAGAACTTGCCTACCCTGCCAAGGGATATCCCCTAGCTTTTCTTGTAATTTAACTGGGTTTTGAGAATTTTTTACCAAATTTACCCCCAGGTTTGCCACCTGGAGAGCGATTTTGACCCTGACCAGAGCGAGAACCGCCCTGACCTGGACCTTTTTTTCCGAATTTTTGACCAGAACGAGGTTTATCAGCGCCACTGCCAAATGCACTACCGTGGTGCACGCCAGCTTGACTATCCTCATCACGACGTTGCCCAAAACCTCCTGAGCGACCGCCTTGACCTGGCTTGCCTTGGCCAGGTTTACCACCTTGACCCGGTTTACCTCTTCCACCACCATTATTACTGCCCTTATATCTGCCGCCACGATCATCTGCATGACCTTGAGCAAAACGGTTGGTGTTGGATGCTTGTCTTAATGCATCCTTAGAACCCCAATAAGAAACGGAGGTTTGCATTGGATCAGGTTGACCGCCACTGTGTTCACGTGGAGCACGGTTACCGCCTTCACGTGGGTCACGGCGTGATTTCTCACCCATGCCCTGAGGAACTTTCAAGCCAGCCATCTTCATGAGTTGCACAATTTGATCAGATGGAACTTCTTCCCAGCGACCACGACGCAATCTTGGAGGCAAAACAAATAAGCCATAACGTGTTCGAATCAAACGAGACACAATGTGTCCAACGGCTTCAAACATACGGCGAACCTCACGGTTACGACCTTCTGTTAAAGCCACGTGATACCAACGATTAGCACCTTCTCCGCCGCCACTGACCAAGCGCAAGAACTTAGCGACACCGTCATCTAAATTAATACCTGTTTTTAAGAGCTTTTCTTGCTCGGGCTCTAAATCACCCAAAATACGTGCCGCGTATTCACGCTCAACACCATAACGAGGGTGCATCAAACGGTTCGCTAACTCACCAGAGGTGGTGAATAACAACAAGCCTTCAGTATTAAAGTCCAAACGACCCACTGCGATCCAACGACCTTGTTTGGCTTTTGGCAAGCGATCAAACACAGTTGGACGACCTTCAGGATCAGACTGACTAACAATCTCGCCGGCTGGCTTGTGATAAAGAATCACGCGCGGTGGTTTTGTTTGAATCTTGCGATGAACCATCTTGCCATTGATTTTGACTTGATCCGTTGGTCCAACACGTTGACCAATGTGCGCCGGCATACTGTTCACAGAAACACGACCCTGAATGATCAGGTCTTCCATGTCACGGCGAGAGCCCATACCAGCATCAGCTAAAACCTTGTGCAACTTAACAGTGTCTTCGTCGAAACCTTCTTCATCAACATCATCAAGATCAGACCAAACTTCATCACGCAAACTTAATGGCAGTTCATCAACACTAGAGAACTGCAAACCTGGCATTGCATCTTCTTCAGCTTGCGCTTCTTTTGTTTCTGATTCAGATGAGTGAGACTCAGTCTCTAACTCAGCCAATGTCTGAGCAACCATGTCATGGGTTACCTCAGTCTCGACTTCTGGCGTATCCAAGCTTGCATCAAACTCTCCAGAAACCACAGATGCGAACAACGCTTGGCTTTCTTCGCTGACTGGACTGGCTTTGGGTTCTTGATGTCGTGATGGGTGATTTGTTCTTTCACCTCGCTCACCGTTATTACCTTTGTTTCTAGGACCTCTGGCAAATTTATCACCACGATCACCTCTTGGAGGGCGCGGTCCACGAGGAGGTCTTGCTGCTGACTCACCCTCACCTGCAGGTTCTTCACCCGAACTTGCTTGAGTCCCTTGATTTTCTCCTGCAGGCTGATCACCAGTAGGTGCATTTTCATCGCGTGGACGTCTGCCACGGCCCTTGTTGTAGGGGCTGCGACTGGTTCTTTTTGGTCGAGTCTCGCTATTTTCACCAGCCTCTTGCCCATCCATCTTGGCAGGCTGTTCAGATTCAAATTCAGGACTAGTCATTAGTTTTTTCGTTATTTGTTTGCTCGTCGGCAGCAGATGTATCAACCACATCGGTCACATCAGATGTGGCTTCAGGAGAAGCTACTACTTCACCTTCAAATTCCATCACTCGCTGAGCCACTGATTCAGCTTGAGCTGAAGCATCATCCAGCATTGGCAATTCTTGCAAAGTGGTCAAACTTAAATCATTTAAAAATTGGCGCGTTGTGGCGTACAAACCAGGACGGCCCACAGTCTCTTTATGGCCTACCACTTCAATCCAACCGCGATCTTCTAATTGTTTCACCACATTAGAGCTGACCGTCACGCCACGAATCTCTTCAATCTCACCTCTGGTCACAGGTTGACGATAAGCGATGATCGCCAAGGTTTCCATCACAGCTCTTGAGTACTTTGGTGGCTTCTCAGGTGTCAAGCGATCTAGATACTCGCGCATTGATAAACGACTTTGAAAGCGCCAGCCAGTTGCAAGCTCTAAAAGCTCCATGCCCTTCTCTGACCAGTCTGCCTGAATTTGAGCCAAAGCCTCATTCAACTCCTCAGCAGAAAGTTCTTCTAAGAACAAACGACGCAAATCGTTCATTGTCATTGGTTGGTCTGCACATAAGAGTGCAGTTTCAAGCACAAGCTTGAGCTGTTCAGGAGTCATAAATTTAAAAAGGGAATCTGTTTATATTTGGGTTAAGGATGTCTGGCTAATAGATACCAGAAATCACATCTTTATTATTTAACCATCTAGTTTCGTATTGTAATTCAAACTTCAGCCAATGCAAAAACCGCCTTTGAGAAGTGCATCAGGTAAGGTGAAAGCCCTGTAAAGACCAAACAGTCCTGTGAAAATCATCAAAGCCGCCGCCATATAGCGTGTCCAAGCTTGATGGCCCCAAGAAGCTAAACGCGCAGAAAACCCAGAGATTAATAAAAGGTTGGGCAATGTGCCCAATCCAAAAGCCAGCATCAATAATCCCCCGGACACCCCATCCCCTGACAAAAAAGCCAAAGGCAAGATGCTGTAGATCAAACCGCAGGGAACCAAACCCCACACCAAACCAACTAAAAAGTGTGGCTTACGACCTGGCTGATGAAGTGATTTGGATAGTTTTGACCACAAGGCAGCCGTTTTGGTATTGAGCCAAACCTCCCATGCAGAGGTTTTCGTCTTATTTTTAGTTAAGACCAGATAGCCCTGAAACAAAAAGATCAGTGCCGCAAGAGCAAACAAGGCTCTTTGTACTGGTAACCACCCTTGTTGCCAAAGTGGGAAACCCAAGGTTCCAGCCAAAACACCCAATAATATGTATGTTGAAATTCTGCCCAAATGGGTCAAAAACTGCTCAAAAACCAGTTTTTTTCTAGAAATGAAGCGAAAAGTCGCTGTATTTTGCTCAGCAGAAGGATTTTGCTTGGCACGCTCTAAACCAGCAGCAATGCCCCCGCACATCAAAGCACAATGCCATCCACTGACCAAAGCTCCTATAAATATCGTCAAAAATAATGTGGATGTGACCATACTTACTGAATATTCCTAAGTGGTATTGTTAAGTGCGAAGTACTAGAATAGTACCAATGTGTTCTCTGCAACTGCATTGATATAAAGCAAACAATCATGAATCGTATTGCCACCTCTGAATCAGCCAACAAATGCTCAACTTGTGTTTTAGGACAGTTCTGCCTGCCCGTTGGCCTTAATTCGGAAGATATCAGCAAAATTGACTCTCTGGTCACTGAACGGGTCCGCTTAAAAAAAGGTGATGCCTTGTACCGTCAAGGTGATCCTTTGACGGCAGTGTATGGCATCAAGTTTGGCACCCTTAAAACTGAGTACGCCCTTCCAGATGGTCGCGAACAAATCACCGGATTTCATCTTCCAGGCGAAATGCTGGGCTTAGATGGTATTGGTAACAATCAATACCAATCAAATGCCATCGCTCTAGAAGACAGTGAAGCTTGCGTTGTTAAATTTAATGAATTTGAAATCTTAGCAAGACAAATTCCATCTTTACAACATCAATTTCACCGCATCTTGAGTAAAGAATTAACTCAAGATCAACGCCACTTACTTTCTCTAGGAAGCCTGCGAGCTGAAGAACGCTTAGCTAGCTTCTTATTGAATTTTTCAGACCGTCTTGCAGCCAGAGGTTACTCGCCCAGTGAATATCATTTGCGCATGAGTCGTGAAGAGATTGGTAGCTATTTAGGTATTCAGCTAGAAACAGTGAGTAGATTATTTTCACGCTTCACCGAATCAGGCCTGATTCAAATCAAGCAACGCCACATCAAGTTAATTGACATGGAAGGTTTACTAGAATTGGCTGGCAAATCAAGTGCCATTCATTGCGCATCTCATGCTTAATAAATCAACAAATACCCCAACATCTTTAACCAAATAAAAAAGCAGCTTTAAGCTGCTTTTTTATTTAATCTCATTTAATTGCTTTGTTGATTAAAGCAAACCACCATCTGCTTTTTCATTGAGATCACACACTGATCCTGGCAAGATGTAAATGGTGAGCGCACTTGATAGAGCACATAACAACCAAAAAGCGAAGAATCCAACTGTGTAGATTGCTTCTTTAGATGCATGAATTGGATGATCTAAAAATACCAAATCCTCTGGATGCACCAAGGTAAAAAATATTCCCTCAGCAATGCCGGCTACTAAGAAAGATGGCCACAAAATCCACATCCATAAACGACACTTCATTTGGTCACCTGCTCTATTTTTAAACCTTGTTTAACAACACCTTCGCGGATCGTTTGATCAACGTCTTGCGTGAACGCAAACCAAATAGTAATGGCAGCACCAATCGCACCAATGGCTGGGCCACTGATGATCAACCATGGCCATAATTGTTTCCACCATGGTTTTGTATCTAATTCTTTTGACATAAAGTCTCCTTTACCTGCTCCAGCTTTTAGCTTTAAATCTTACTCTTGTCACTTACTCTTATCTAGGCACAATAAAACTAGATTTCTCATCACGAACTCTCAGAGTTTTAGAGGCGTTTGGTCCACTTTCAGTTGCTTCAATATCAAAATGAATGGGGTGTGTACCCGTTTTAACGTCATCAATTGCCACTCTGACTTTCACTGGTATCAATAGATTGCTTGATGGATTAACAATGAGCTCACTGATTTCTTTGCCCTGAGAACTCAAAATATGCATGCCCGGTAAACCAGTGGCAACAATGCTGACCTTCATTGGGTTTTCAGAAGAGTTCATGATTTGTAAGCGGTAAACGTTTTCTATCTTGGTACCTTCAACTTCACGAGCCAAAGCACCTCGATCACGCATCACATCCACTCGCAGAGGATTGCGCAAGAACACTGAGCTGGAAAATGCGATTAACAACACTGACATGATCCCGATATAAATCAGTACACGCGGTCTAAAAATGTAATGTCGTGCCTTCTTGTTATCCATGTGTTCCAGCATGGCTCGTTCAGATGTGTAACGAATCAAACCTTTGTCGTAACCAACCTTGTCCATCACTTGATCACAGGCATCTATACAAGCGCCGCAACCAATGCACATGTATTGCAAGCCATCACGAATATCAATGCCTGTTGGACATACCTGGACACAGATACTGCAATCGACACAATCACCTAAACCAAGCTCTTTATGATTAGCCGCTTTCGAACGACTACCCCGTGGATCACCGCGAGTTTTGTCATAAGTAACAACAAAAGTGTCTTTATCCACCATCACACTTTGGAAGCGTGCGTAAGGACACATGTATTTACATACTTGTTCACGCATAAAGCCAGCATTGCCCCAAGTAGCAAAGCTATAGAACAACAACCAGAATGCTTGCCAAGGCCCTAAGGTGAAAGCTATCAGCTCAGCACTCAATACCTTGATAGGTGTGAAGTAACCAACAAAAGTAAATCCAGTCCACAGTGCAATCAAAATCCACAAAGCATGTTTGGTGATTTTGATGCGCCACTTGCGGAAACCCCAAGGCCACTCTTCCCCATCTAAACGAATCCGCGCAAAACGATCTCCTTCAACCTTGCGCTCTATCCACATGAATATTTCTGTGTAGACAGTTTGTGGACAGGCGTATCCACAGAACAAACGACCAGCCACAGCTGTGAATAAAAATAGTGCTAAAGCTGAAAGAATCAGCAAAAGAGTCAGATAAATAATGTCTTGCGGCCAAAGAACCAAACCAAAGATATAAAACTTACGAGACACCAAATCAAAGAGAACGGCTTGACGGTCATTCCATTGAAGCCATGGCAAGCCATAAAACAATACTTGTGTCGCTAGTACTAATATCAAACGCCACTTGGCAAAAACCCCACTCACTGAGCGGGGGTAAATTTTGCGTCTTACTTCGTAGAGAGATAGCTCAACTGTATTTTGTGAGCCACCCTCATCTGCTAGAAAGTCATTGGACATTATTTACTTGTTTTATCTTTAACGTTGGATAAACCCCAAACGTAGGCTGTTAACAAATGAATCTTTTCAGGCGTCAAAATTGTTTCATGGGCTGGCATCATGCCATTACGACCTTTTAATACTGTTTCAATGATGGTTGCTTCTGAGCCACCATACAACCAAACTTTATCGGTCAAGTTAGGAGCACCCATGGCTGCCATACCCTTACCTTCAGCACCATGACATGCTGCGCAATTGGCTTTGTAAACCTCAGCACCGCGACCCACTTTGATTTGATCAGCTGCCAAACCAGATAAGCTGCGAACATAGTTAGCCACATCTGAAACTTGAGCACTTTCAAGATGCGCAAAGGCAGGCATCACACCGGCACGACCACCAATCAATGTTTGTTTGATATCTTGCGTATCACCACCATATAACCAATCAGTGTCTGCCAAATTAGGGAAGCCTTTAGAGCCACCAGCATCAGAGCCATGGCATTGCGCACAATGGTTCAAGAAAAGACGTTGGCCCATCTCGCGCGCAGCAGGATCAGCTGCCACTTGCTTTGCATCCATGCTCATGTACTTTGCATAAACAGGCTTTAACTGTTGATTGGCTTGAACCACAGATGCTTCATGTGCGTTACGCGTGGTGTAGCCCAAAGAGCCTTCATAAGTTCCCATGCCAGGGTATAAAACCAAATAAACGATGGCAAAAACGCATGAAAGCACAAACATCCACATCCACCAACGTGGTAGCGGGTTATTCAGCTCACGCAAATCACCATCCCAAACGTGGCCAGTATCTGCTACTGAACCATCAGCTTCATAGGTCACATTGGTTTTGCGTTGTGAGAATAAAAGATACAGACACCAAATGATGCCAACACCTGTCACAACAGCAATATAAATGCCCCACCCACTACTGAAAAAATCACTCATGATTGATCCTTCTTATCATCTTTCTTATATTCATCTGGGAGATCAAACGGTAACTGTGCCGATTCATCATTTGCAACACGTCGATTGGCAGACCATGCCCACCAAACGATGCCCACAAAAAACACCAAACCTAAGATGGTTGATGTAGCTGATAAGTAAGGCACGATATTTTCCATTGCTATCTCTTATTTGAAATTACTGAGTTACCGTTGTTTTCACAGGATCAACCGCACGGCGATTGGTCCCTAAACCCTGCAAATAAGCAATTAAGGCATCTTCTTCAGTCTTGCCTTCTAGCTCTTTCGGTCCGTTAGCAATTTCTTCTTCCGTGTAAGGAACGCCCAAACGGCTCATGGCCCTCATGTGCGCAGAAATATCACCCACATTGCTGGCGGGTGCTTTTGCCAACCATGGATAAGCAGGCATATTGGATTCAGGCACCACGTCACGAGGATTGCGCAAATGAATGCGGTGCCAATCATCAGAATAACGACCACCCACACGAGCCAAATCAGGACCTGTTCTTTTTGAACCCCATAAGAATGGACGATCAAACACAGATTCACCGGCCACGGAGTAAGGACCATAACGCTCAGTTTCTGAACGCAAAGTACGAATATGTTGTGAATGACATCCGACACAACCTTCTCTTTGATACACATCGCGACCTGCTAGGCGAAGTGCTGAGTATGGTGTCACGCCTTCAGCAGGCTTGGTGGTTGAGTGCTGGAAAAACAATGGCACGATCTGTACCAAACCAGCAATGGCCACAACAAATACTGTCATCACAATCAGCCAACCCACATTGGTTTCTAGCGTGTTGTGAGAGAAGAATTTTTTATTATCAGACATGGTATCTCTCCTTTAGCTTAGTGGGCGGTTGCCAAGTTACTGGTTGGGATTGGCGCATCTACAAATTTCTTGTTTTGAATAGTTTTCAAAACGTTGTAGGCCATCACAAACATGCCAAACAAGAAACATACGCCGCCCAATAAACGAATCGCATAGAACGGATAAGTTGCTTTTACAGATTCAACAAAGCTGTAAGTCAAAGTACCATCTACTTGGAAAGCTCTCCACATCAAACCTTGCATCACGCCAGCAATCCACATAGCGGCGATATAAAGAACCACACCAATCGTAGAAATCCAGAAGTGCAATTCAATTAACTTGGTGCTGTGCATTTCTTTTTGACCCACCAAACGTGGAATCAAATAGTACATAGAACCAATCGTAATCATCGCCACCCAACCCAATGCACCAGAGTGCACGTGACCAATGGTCCAGTCTGTGTAGTGCGACAAACTGTTCACAGTCTTGATGGACATCATTGAACCTTCGAAGGTCGACATACCGTAGAAAGACAAAGCGGTGATCAAAAACTTCAAGATTGGATCGCTGCGCAATTTATGCCATGCACCTGACAGAGTCATGATGCCGTTGATCATGCCACCCCATGATGGTGCCAACAAAATCAAAGAGAACACCATGCCCAAAGACTGAGTCCAGTCAGGCAAAGCTGTGTGTTGTAAGTGGTGAGGACCTGCCCACATATAAGTGAAATTCAATGCCCAGAAGTGAACAATTGATAAACGATATGAATAGATTGGACGCTCTGCCTGCTTAGGAATGAAGTAATACATCATGCCCAAGAAACTGGTTGTTAAAAAGAAACCAACTGCATTGTGACCATACCACCACTGAATCATTGCATCTTGTGCACCTGAATATGCAGAGTAAGACTTGAATAGACTGGCTGGCATTTCCAAGTTATTGAAAATGTGCAACATCGCAATCGTCAAGATATACGCGCCAAAGAACCAGTTAGATACATAAATGTGCTTTGTTTTGCGCTTGATCACTGTGCCAAAGAAAACCACAGCGTAAGCAACCCAAACCAAAGTGATCAAAATATCAATCGGCCACTCAAGTTCAGCATATTCTTTTGACGTTGACATACCCAATGGCAATGAAATCGCCGCAGCAACAATCACTGCTTGCCAACCCCAAAATGTGAAGGCGGCCAACTTATCTGAGAACAAACGAACCTGACAGGTGCGCTGCACGATGTAATAAGAAGTTGCGAACAAGGCGCTACCACCGAAGGCAAAAATCACAGCATTGGTGTGCAATGGGCGCAAACGACCATAGCTCAACCAAGGAATGTTCATTGTGATGTCGGGCCAGATCAGCTGTGCAGCCAAAATCACCCCAACCAACATACCAACAATGCCCCAAAGCACTGTTACCAAGGCAAATTGGCGAACAACTTTGTAGTTAAAGTTGTCTTGCGTATTACCCACGGTTAACCCCATGGTTTCTCCCTTACTAGCCTAAAGGCCGATTTATCCTGTTGCAATTATAAAAATTGAAGGGGGGAGAAGACCTTGATGTAGGTCAAGTTTTGGGACTAAAGATTATTCTTTTTGCTTAACTGAAGTACTTGATGATGGTTTGTCCATGACACGATTAGATGAAACATCGTCATCCATCAAAATTGAATGGCCTGGACCTTCCAAATCTTCAAATTGGCCACTTTTTACCGCCCAATACAAAATCAGGATGATCACTGCGATGACGACGAGTGACATTGGGATTAGTAAATAAAGACTTTCCATACAACTAGTCTAGCTCATTCATCATTCAGAAAGCTTATTCACTAATTTTTCTTAAACGCCAAGCATTCAATGTGACGGCTAAAGAGGAGAGGCTCATGCCTATACCAGCAAGCCAAGGATTGACCAAGCCCATCATCGCAACAGGTATGGCAATCACGTTATAAACAAAAGCCCAGATTAGATTTTGGCGCATGATGATTTTGGTTTTATCTGCAAGCTCTAAAGCTTGCGATAAAGGTTTTAATGATTCGGTGGTCAACACAGCATCAGCACCAGCTTGCGCCAATGGCGCACCACTGCCTACTGCAATAGAGACATTGGCCTTTGCTAAAAATGGTGCATCGTTCACACCATCACCAACAGCCCAAACCACTTTCCCCTCTTTTTGCAAAGCATCACTGAATGAAAACTTATCTTCAGGCAATGCCCCACCCCGATGATATTGAATGCCAAAGTAACGAGCCCACCATGTCACCGTTTGTTCATCATCACCTGACAATAGATGAACCTGAATACCTCTTGCTTGAACTTGCTTGATGAATTCCATGGCTCCTGGTCTTGGCGTATCCAGCAAAGCAAATACTGCCAACAATCCTTGGTCATCTTTTAAATACACTAAGCTGGTTTGTTCGTTTTCATGGTTCACTGAAACAGGCTCAAGATTTAACCACTGACGAGCACCCAATTGATAAATGCCTGAACGCAAACCTTTGCCCAATTCACTGACTGGCGCTTCACTCAAGATGATTGGTTGAATGTCTCGTTTTTGTGCAGCTTCTAAAATTGCTAAACCCAAAGGATGCTTTTGCCCAGACTCCATGGCTGCAGCAATTGCCAACACTTGTTGCTCTGTATAGCCCGGGCGCAAAGACAAAATGGCTTTTAACTCAGGATGACCAGTGGTGAGAGTGCCAGTTTTATCAATCACCAAATCTGTTGCCTTGGCCAAAGTCTCCATGACATGACCTCTGACCACCAGTAAACCTAATTTTGTAATGGCCCCTTGAGCCGCAGCCATTGCTGCAGGCGTGGCCAAAGATAAAGCGCATGGGCAACTTGCCACCAACACTGCAACCGCTGTTTCCCAAGCCTTGAGAGGATCTAAGAAATACCAAGCGATCGCAGTAAGCCCTGCTGCTGTCATCAAGAACACCACAAAATAACCAGCCCATTTTTCTGCCAAGCCAACCACTTGGGGCTTTGCCAATAGAGCTTTATCAAGTAATGAAGCAATGCCGGCGATTCTGGTGCCCTGACCCAAAGCTGTGACGCGCATCACGATTGGACTCACAATATTGTGACTTCCTGCATATAGAACATCGCCAATATTTTTAGACACTGGTCGAGATTCTCCAGAAAGAATCGCTTCGTTCAAACTTGCTTCGCCTGAAAGTAAAACGCCATCCACTGGAATCACATCACCAGGCGCAATACGCAATACATCACCAACCACGCATCTGACCACTGGCACTGATTTAATCACTTCAGAATTTGCATAATCTTCAAATCGATCACAAGTAGCAGGCAATTGCTTTGCCAAAGCTTCTGCACCACCTTGAGCATCTTGTCTGGCTAATAACTCTAAATATCTTGCGCCCAGTAAAAATGCAATGAACATGGTGATGGAATCAAAATAACTTTCGCCAACACCAAAGACCAAACTGATGGTTCCTGCTATGAAGGCTAATGCGACTGCAAGCGATACAGGCACATCCATGCCCAGCATGCCTGTCTTTGGAAAGTTTCGAATGCTGTGCCAAGCCACCACGAACATCGGACCCGCAGAGTACAGAACCACAGGAACAGTCAAAGCCCAACTGGTCCAACCCAATAACAACTCTTGCTCAACAAGAAGATCATCGGCGCCTGTGTATGTCGGCCAGGCGTACATCATCACTTGCATCATTCCTAGCACTGCCACACCCAAGCGCATCAACAAATGACGGCGCTCTTTTTTAGCAAGATCAGCACTCATCGATGGCTCAAAGGGCCATGCTTCATATCCAATCTGCTCAACAGAATGAAGTAGTTTTGATAGATGAACTTCTTTGGGATTGAATCTGACCGTAGCTCGCTGAGTCACATAATTGATTTGTACATCTTTAACACCAAACAGTCTTTTTAAGTGTTGCTCATTCAGCCAGACACAGGCAGCACAACGAATCTTTTCTAGACGAAGAGTGGTTTCAAGTTCGCCAGGATATTCTGATGAGACTCGCGTGAATCGATCCATCAAGACTGGATCATCGTATGCCAAAAGAGCATCAGGTACTTGATCAGTCAGTTGACCAACATCATCTGGTTTTTGACCCAGTGGTAAGCGTCGCGCATAAAAGGCTTCTAAACCCTGACCATGGATTGTTTGCGCAATCGCTAAACAACCAGCACAACAAAAGTAACGAGGCGATCCACCAAGCGTTGCCTCATAAAGATTGTCGCTGGTTAAATCGCCGCCGCAGTGATAGCAGTCTTCGATTGAAAGTGGGTTCTCAGGCTTGGTATTCATCTCAGCCTGAGATTCTAGGCTTTCTTTTTACTTATAGGACACTCTATCCAATATTTTTTGTGCATAAATTTGATTTTTACCAATAGATGCAATTGAAATAATCTCTGGCTTGAAGGTTCCCAACTTATTTAATGCTTCATTGCTTGTTTTCACAGACTTCACAACCGGCCACTCATTGTTGCCATCAGCAAAGTATTGTTGAGCAGAATCACTGGCCAAGTATTCAAGGAATTTAATGGCGGCAGCTTTATTGGGGGCATAACTGGCCACAGCACCGCCTGCAATATTCATGTGAACACCTGAAGTTGCCTGATTTGGCCAAATCAAGCCAACCTTAGCCACCATTTGCATGTCTGCAGGCTTGGTTGAACGCATCAAGCGCGCCAAATAGTAGGAGTTGGTCAACGCCACTCCACATTCACCTGAAGCAACAGCTTTGATTTGATCTGTGTCTCCACCTTTAGGCGCACGAGCCATATTCGCCACCATGCCTTTGGCCCAAGCTTCCGTTTTTGCCTCACCCTGACGCTCATACATTGCACCTATCAATGACAACATATAAGGGTGTGAACCTGAACGAGTACAAACCTTGCCTTTATTCACTGGGTCAGCCAATTTTTCATAAGTGTCAACATTGTTTGGGTTCATACTGGCTTTGTTATAAACAATCACGCGTGCTCTACTTGAAAAGCCAAACCATTGACTGCCTTGACCAATGTCATTGGAGCGGAAGTTTTTAGGAATTTTTGTATTCAATACTTTTGATTGAATTGGCTGAAAGAAGCCTTCAATTTCAGCGCGCCAGAGTCTTGCTGCATCAACCAACAAAATCACATCCGCTGGACTATTTTTACCCTCACTGCGCAAACGCTCTAAAAGAGCATTGTCATCAGCCTCAATGCGATTGATCTTGATGCCTGTTTGTTTGGTGAATTCAGCATACAAAGCCTCATCCGTTTGATAATGACGTGCAGAATATAAGTTCAATACCTGAGAAGACTGAGATAATGCCGGTGAGGCAGCAGTTAACCCAACAGTTAGGCCAAAAGCAGAGACAATCGCCAATAGGTATTTTTTAGTTAACAACATATGAATAAGAACTCCGATCAAGACAGTGATTTAAATACAATTGAGAATAATTATCATCTAGATTACCACAATTCTCGAAGAGACTTTTTGACCCTGATCACTTTAGGTGCTCTTAGTATCGGAGGATTGACGTCTTGCTCAAGTATTTCACGCAAAAAACCAGTGATTGGTTTAGCCCTGGGTGGCGGTGCTGCGCGAGGCTTTGCTCATATCGGTGTCATTAAAGCACTCGAATCTCAAGGCATTTTCCCCAACTTGGTGGTTGGCACAAGTGCTGGTAGTGTGATTGCTGCCTTGTACGCATCAGGATACCGAGGCACTGAATTACAAAAAATTGCTTTATCACTAGACGAAGCAGCCATCACTGATTGGGCACTGCCCTTCTCTGGTCGATTTGGCGGAATGATCAAAGGTGATGCACTTCAAGCCATGGTGAATCGCTTGATTAAAAATCAAACGATCGAGAACATGCCCATGCCACTAGGGATTGTTGGCACTGATTTACAAACTGGCAATGGCGTTCTTTTCCAGCGAGGAGATACAGGCCAAGCTGTTCGAGCATCTTGCAGTATTCCAGGAGTTTTCCAACCAACCATCATTCAAGGTCGCGAGTACGTGGATGGCGGCTTGGTATCACCAGTGCCAGTGAGATATGCCAAACAAATGGGTGCTGACATTGTGATTGCAGTCAATATCTCAACCGAACCAAGCTCTCAAGATAGCTCTGGCAGTTTGGGCATCCTTTTACACACAACTTCGATCATGGGTAAAAGTATCAATACTTTTGAATTAGACCTTGCTCAAGTGGTTATTCAGCCGGAATTGAAAAGCATGAGAAGCACTGACTTTAAATCTAGAAATGCGGCAATCTTGGCGGGTGAGGAAGCTGTGATGAAACAAATTTCACAAATTAAGAATACGCTGAGAATGTAACAAGCTCAGCGATGACCAGCTTTAATTAAAGACGACCGGTCTTATCCAAGCGCTCTTGGAAGTCGAGCAACAGTTGTTGACGCTGCTCTTCTGACATCACATCAAAGCCATTGGTGTTCTCAACACGACGTGCACCGTTGTAGCGCTTTTCCCAATAAACCTTGGTCATGTCATCCACGCGAATGGATTTACCTCTCGATGGTGCATGAATGAATTTATTGTCACCAACGTAGATACCCACATGAGAAAAAGCATGACGCATGGTATTAAAGAAAACCAAATCGCCAGGGCGTAACTCTTCTTTACCAATCTCCAAACCAACTTTGCTCATTTGCGCTGATTTGCGTGGCAATAAAAAACCGAAGGTGTCGTTGAATACATAACGCACAAAACCACTGCAATCCAAACCGCTTTGAGGCGTATTACCGCCCCAGCGATAACGCACACCAATTAACTGCATGGCGTTGTTGATCAATGACTCTGTTTTATCAACAACAGCTGTTGAAACTGATGAGACTGATGAGGCAAACGTCTTAGGCAATGGCTCTGCCTCAGTCAAAGACTGAGCAAATACCGGTCCCACTTGAAGGGAACCGAGTAAAACCACGACGGCAAGGAGTTTGCGGTGTATTTTTGACATGGAGGTCAATTATAACCTGAACCTTAGCTTACAAACAAATCTGGGGTTACAGCTCTTGATGCTTGATTTGTTTACCTTTTTTCAATGTAATGACTCGGTGAGACATGGCTTCCACCACCTCAAGGTCATGGCTGATCAAGAGATAAGCCATGTTGTATTTGTGCTGTAAATCAGCCAGCAAGGCCAATATTTGCTTCTGAATCGTGACATCCAAGGCGGATGTTGGCTCATCTAAAACCAGTATTTGAGGTTTTAAGATCAATGCTCGGGCAATCGCAATGCGCTGTCTTTGGCCGCCAGAGAATTCATGGGGATATCTGCTGTAAGCCGTCCGATCCAAGCCAACTTCTTTTAAAACATCGATAACTTTTGCTTTTCTGGCATCCCCCGATAAATCTGGCTGATGCAAAGACAAACCTTCACCCACGATTTGACCCACGGTCATGCGCGGTGACAATGAGCCAAAAGGATCTTGGAAGATCACCTGAAACGAAGCTCTTAGACGACTGCGTTCAGTTGTATTTAACTTGAGCCAATCATGACCCAAGACTTCAACCTGACCAGATACTTTGGCGCCTGTTTGGCCCAACAAATCTAAAAGGGCCATGGCCAAAGTTGATTTGCCCGAACCTGATTCGCCAATCAAACCCAAGGTTTCACCTTGGCGCAATTCAAGGCTCACATCTTTAACAACTTGTTGGTATTCACGTTTCCATAAATCAGAAAAATGAAAACCTCTGATGAATTGAGCAATACCTCGGCCGAAGTTTCCACCAAACGTGCCCTTGCCTGCTTGAGGATAAGCAACACTGACCTGCTCTGCTTTTAGCAACACTGGAGCGATTGGCACCAAAGGTAAGACGTTGCGCACTGGCTTACTGTTGACCAAGCTGTTGGTGTAAGGATGATCCGGATGGCTAAAAACTTCTTCGGTAGATTTGCATTCTAATAACTTGCCTTGGTACATCACTGCCACACGGTCGGCAAAATGACGCACCATATTCAAATCATGAGTGATCAAAATCACAGCCATACCGCCATGTGACTTAGCGTCCTCTTGCAAATCTTTTAATAAATCCAAGATTTGAATCCGCAAGCTAGGATCCAATGCAGTGGTTGGTTCATCCGCAATCAATAGTCTTGGTTTACAAGCCAAGGCCATCGCAATCATGGCGCGTTGACGTTGTCCGCCAGAGAGTTGGTGTGGGTAATATGAAAAACGTTCTGCGGCCTGAGGAATCCCTGTTCTTTCAAGAAGCTCTATCGCACGCTGTTGGCAAACAGAATTGCTCAAAGTGGGTTCGTGACACTGGACCGCTTCTATGATTTGGTTGCCCACTGTGTAAAGTGGGTTCAAAGCAGTCATGGGTTCTTGAAAAATCATGGCAATGTCTTTGCCACGAATACTGCGCATTTCAGCTTCACTCAATGCCAATAAGTTTTGCGACTTCTGATTAATTTGACAATTGATTTCACCTGTGATGTTCGCGCCTTCAGGCAAGAGTCCCATGATGGATAAACCGGTCAAGGTTTTACCGGAACCAGACTCTCCAACAATCGCAATTCTTTCACCAGCATTGATTTTTAAACTGAAGTCGCTGATGACAGTTTTTCGACCAAAACTCAGATTCAGCTGCTTGATATCAATCAAGTTGAAATCCTGTTGGCTCATGGCGTCACCTTCACTGCTTTCGCACGGCGCGTGTCAAAAGCATCACGCATGGCATCACCCATGAATGTCAACAACATCAAAGTTCCGGCCAACACCAAAAAGGTCGATAAAGAAATCCACCAAGCATCTAAGTTGGCTTTGCCCTGAGCCAATAACTCACCCAAGCTGGCCTGATCTGCAGGAACACCCAAACCTAAAAAGTCCAAACTCGTCAAAGCCAAAATGGCGCCACTCATGCGGAATGGTAAAAATGTGATCACGGGCGTTAAGCTGTTTGGCAGAATGTGGCGCCACATGATTTGTTGACTGGATAAACCCAGTGCTTGAGCTGCTCTGACATATTCCAAAGATCTGTTTTTCAAGAACTCTGCACGGACATAGTCCGATAAACCCATCCAGCCGAAAAGAGACAACAAGATGATTAAAAGACCAACACTGGGGGCAAAGATCGATGCAAAAATGATCAACAAATAGAGCTCAGGCATGGAACTCCAAACTTCAATGATTCTCTGAGAAACCAAATCCACTTTGCCACCAAAGTAACCCATCACTGCGCCAGTCAGCACACCAATGGCCACACCGATGATGGTGAGACACAAACCAAACAAGACTGATAAGCGAAAACCGTAAATCAGCCTCGCCACCACATCCCTGCCTCGATCATCAGTACCCAGTAAATTGTCTCGCGATGGAGAGGCTGGGTTTGGTTCCTTGGCAAAGTAATTGAGTGTGTCGTAACGATAGGTGATCAATGGATAAATCGCCCAGTTACCTTTTTGACTGAATGTGTTTTTAATGTCAGGGTCTAGGTAATCCGTCGGCGTTGGGAAGTCTCCACCAAAAGTGGTTTCCGGATAGTCCTTCACAATCGGCGCATACAAACTCCCTTGGTAGCTGACCAAGATGGGTCGATCATTGGCAATCAGTTCTGCAAATAAACTCAGTACGAACAAACCGGTGAAAATCCACAAACTCCAGTAGCCCAAACGATTGGCCTTGAATCTAGCCCATTGATCACTTTCTCGCAATTGCTTAAGCCATCCCTTTTTCATGATCGACCTCCTGACTGGCTGTCAAACTGAATACGAGGATCTACCAAGACATAAGCAATGTCAGAAATTAATTTGGTGAATAAACCAATCAAGGTAAATAAATACAAAGTACCTAACACCACTGGATAGTCTCTTTTCATGACGGCTTCATAAGATAAGAGTCCCAAGCCATCCAGAGAGAATAAAGTTTCAATTAACAGTGAACCCGTGAAGAAGGCTCCAATGAACGCGGATGGGAAACCTGTGACCAAAGGAATCATTGCATTACGGAACACATGCTTCCAAAGCACTTTGTCTTCACTCAAACCTTTGGCTCTGGCAGTGATCACATATTGTTTACGTATCTCTTCTATAAAAGAATTCTTGGTGAGCATGGTGATGACGGCAAAGTTACCCAACACAGATGCCGTGATCGGTAAAACCAAATGCCAAAAGTAATCCATGACTTTGCCAATCAAACTGAGCTCTGCCCAGTTATCTGAGGTCAAGCCTCTCAAGGGGAATAACTGGAAGAAACTACCACCACCGAACAGCACCAGCAATAGAACACCCAATACAAATCCTGGAATCGCGTAACCAATCAAAATCACCACACTCGTTGCTGTATCAAAACGAGTACCAGCACGCACCGCTTTTTTAATGCCGAGTGGGATTGATATCAAATAAGTGATCAAAAATGTCCACAGTCCCAAACTGATCGAGACAGGCATTTTTGATAGAACAAGATCTCCCACACTTTTGTGTTGGTAATAACTTTGGCCTAAATCAAACATGGCAAAGCGGCCCAGCATATTGATGTAACGCTCCCAAAGAGGTTGATCAAATCCATACAAGGCTTTAATTTCTTTCAGACGCTCTTCATCAATGCCTTGGCGACCGCGATAAAAGTTACCACCACCTGACGATTCAACTGCAGCCACACTGGCATCACCCCGACCTTTGAGCTCGAGCATCATCTGTTCAACAGGACCGCCTGGTACAAATTGAATCACCGCAAATGTCAAAGTGATGACGCCCAACAGTGTTGGAATCATCAATAAGATTCTTCGAGCAATGTATCTCCACAAAGCACTGTTCATCGCCCAGCTCCTGCTTGAGAATTTGATGGAGGATTGCGCCACCAAGTGGAAAGAATCCATGATTCAGCTGCGAAATAATTAGGCGGTATTGAAAACCCCATATCTGATTTATATGCCACGCGATGCGTGGCACTGTACCAATGCGGCACGATGTAATAGCTGTGAGTCAATACTCTGTCCAAGGCTCTGGTGGCTGTGATGAGATCTTTTCTGGTCTGCGCCTTCACAATCGATGAGATCAAAGCATCAACCACTGGAGATTGCACCCCAAGAATATTGTCTGAGCCTTTGGTTGTGGCAGATTGACTGCCATAGCGATCCCATAATTCATTGCCAGGACTTTGCGAGTCAGGGAACTTCATGCTGGTCATTTGAAAATCAAATTCTTCTAATCGTTTTTGATACAAAGCGTAATCAGTGGTTCTGATATCCACTTTCATGCCAAGCTTTTCAAGATTACGCACATACGCAGATACCAAACGAGACATGGCGCCACCATCGTCCATGAACTCAAAACGGAATGCTTGTCCTTGGGCATTTCTTAAAGCGCCATCTTTGTAAACCCAGCCAGCTTGTGCCAGTAACTCTCTGGCTTTTCTGAGGTTTTGGCGCAAGCTTGAAGGTTCTTCAGTGGTTACAGGCAAGAGCATTGGGCCCAATGCATTCTTTGGGAAATGCTGAGGATAGGCTTTTTGCAAAGGCTCTAATAATTTTCGTTCTTGGGCACTTGGCAAACTACCAGCTTCAAAAGAGGCGCCCAACTCACTGTTCGAGAAGTAGCTATCAATGCGATGGTATTGGCCATAAAAGAGTTGGCGGTTCATCCACTCAAAATCTAAGGCCAAGGTCAAAGCTTGGCGAACACGCTGGTCTTTGAATATAGGATGACGCGTGTTCATCACAAAGCCTTGCATCCCTGCTCCATTGCGATGCTGGAAATGTTGTTTCTTTAAAGTGCCATCTCTGAATTTAGGTCCAACATAACTCTTGGCCCAGTTCTTGGCGCGGTACTCAACCAATGTGTCGAACTCACCTGCTTTAAAAGCTTCTATTCTTGCTGTGTCATCTTTGTATAAACGGTAAGAAACTTTTTCAAAGTTAAAAAAGCCAACACGTACATTCAGTTTGGCGCCCCAATACTCTGGGTTTTTCTTGAATACGATGTTTTTACCAATGTCATAGCTCTCAATCAAGTATGGGCCACTGGCAATTGGTTTTTCAAAAGTGAATTGATTGAATGGCTTTCCGGCGCCCTGCGCATCCTTGCCCCATTTTTCTGAGAAGATGGGCATTGATCCAACCAAAAGTGGCAACTCGGTATTTTTACGATGAAAGTCAAAACGAATCACTCGCTCAGACAGGATCACAGCTTGTTTGACATCCGCATAAACCGTTCTAAATTGCGGACTGGCCAATTTACTCATCAGAGTGTCAAAGGAGTATTTAACGTCTTTGGCCAATACCGGAGAATTGTCATTAAAGCGGGCCAATGGGTTTAAGCGAAAGGTCACACTTAATTCATCTTTGGCCAAATTAACATCTTCTGCCAAAAGTCCATAAGAAGATGCCACTTCATCAGCGCTGCCAATCAACAAGCTTTCAAACATCAATTGAGCAACGCCTGGTGCAGCAACACCCTTCATTGAAAAAGGGTTAAATTTGTCGAAACTGGTCCTGCGGTCAGGATTAGGCAGATACAAAGTTCCGCCCTGGGGAGCATTTGGATTCACATATGAAAAATGCTTAAAGCCAGGGGGATATTGCAAGTCGCCATACTGGGCAAAGCCGTGGGCGGCCAATGCACCTGTTGAGACACTCCACCCCGCCAAAACTGACAAGCTTAAAATGAGGGGTAAAAGTAAGGGTCTAATCATCTGCATGTGTGACAATTGTAATTAGACATTCACAAATTCAGCAAAAAGAAAAAAGGAAGCAAAAATGGGTTTCTTAACCGGTAAAAAAATCGTCCTAACAGGTCTACTTTCTAACCGTTCAATCGCTTATGGCATTGCCAAGGCTTGCCACCGCGAAGGCGCAGAATTAGCCTTCACCTACGTGGGCGATCGTTTTAAAGACCGAATCACCGAATTTGCCGCTGAATTCAATAGCACTCTGATTTTTGACTGTGATGTGGGCAGTGATGAGCAAATTGACAAGCTTTTTGCCGATTTATCAGCCACATGGCCTAAATTCGACGGTTTGATCCACTCCATTGGCTTTGCCCCACGCGAAGCCATCGCCGGTGACTTCTTAGACGGTCTTTCAAGAGAGTCTTTCAAGATTGCTCATGACATCTCAGCCTATAGCTTCCCTGCAATGGCCAAAGCTGCGCTACCGATGTTGAACGACAAGTCAGCTTTATTGACTTTGACTTACCTTGGCTCACAAATGGTGGTGCCTAACTACAACACCATGGGCTTGGCAAAAGCATCACTTGAAGCCAGCGTGCGTTACTTGGCTAATTCAGTAGGCCCTAAAGGTGTTCGTTGTAACGGCATCTCTGCAGGACCGATCAAAACTTTGGCTGCTTCAGGCATCAAAGGTTTTGGCAAGATTTTGGATTTCGTAGAGGCAAATGCCCCTTTGCGTCGCAACGTGACTGTAGAAGATGTTGGTAATGCTGCTGCATTCTTAATGTCTGATCTAGCAAGCGGCATCACTGGCGAAATCACCTACGTGGACGGAGGCTTTAGCCACGTTGTAGGCGGTATGGCAGAGGCTGAGTAAGCCATCCATTAAAAACACAGGGGCGTATAATGACGCTCTTGCACGGAGAGATGGATGAGTGGTTTAAGTCACACGCCTGGAAAGCGTGCGTAGGTTCATAGCCTACCGCGGGTTCGAATCCCGCTTTCTCCGCCAGTTATTAGGTGAACCAAGGGGCTGACCCGTTCAGCCCCTGTTACCGAGATTCATTCAATCCCAGGATAAATAAAGCTGCGGACACCCGCCTTAGAACGTTAGGGATAGTTTTTGCAAATTACTCCCTCAACCAAGTTTTAATAGCAAGGGCAAGTTCAGGATGAGTGGTCTTAGAGGGTGTCGTTTTTACTGCTGAAAGCAGGCTCGTTAATGAGTTCTTATTTGGCTCTATTGGACCAAAGAAAAGTACATCCGTCTCATCAAAAATGATCACCGTTGGGAATGTTTCAATTTCTATTTCATCGGTTAAGGATTCAAAATCATTGATATCTATCCAATTGATATCAAATCCTGAGAGATCATTTAAAGTAACTTTATAGCTTCTACATACACTGCACCAATCAGCACAAACAACAAGTATCTTAATAGCTCCAGATTCCTCTGATTTGACTGGGCACGTCATGACTTGGCTTTTAATTTACAATTATTCATGGTTAAAAATGCAATCATTCTGTTCAGTCATGGTGCCCGCGACCCAAGGTGGAAAGAACCCATCATCAATGTTCAGAAATTAATTCAAGCTCAAAATCCTGAGGTGATTGTTGAGCTCGCCTTCTTGGAGCTAATGTCCCCAACATTGAGCGAATGTATTGAAGAAATCATCTCAAAAGAAATTTATCAAATGACTCTTGTGCCAATATTTTTTGGGCAAGGCGGTCACATCAGAGAAGATTTACCTAAACTTCTTGCAGCTTGCAGCCAGAAATACCCCCAAATGGATTTAACCGTAAAGCCTGCTGTTGGTGAGGACATCGGAGTTTTGCAAGCGATTGCCAAATACTGCGCCGACCAGTAATAAGGCAGGCGACTCTGAATTAAACCAATTTATGGCTTGCCCTTGAGACATCTCATCGAGAGTCAAAGCCAAGGAACGCTCTTTCAGAGTACTGATTGATTCAATGATTTGTACAGGCGTTGATTTTGGTCTGCCTTGCTTTAGCAATTGCTCGGCTAATTGAACTGAATTAGAACGCCCCATGTAAATCACTAAAGTATCAGCATTCGGCAATGACGCCTCTTGTTCATTTTCTGCTTTGACTTGCGTATAAAACGCCACACTCCTTGAAACACCTCTTAGAGTCAAAGATTGTTTTAGTGATGCTGAAGCTGCCAAAGCAGCTGTAATGCCTGGGACTACTTCTACATCAACCCCGGAGCTTTCTAAAGCAGTAATTTCTTCATCAGCGCGCCCGAAAATCATCGGATCTCCGCCTTTGAGTCGAATAATGTGCTTGTACTTTCTACTTGCATCAATCAAGCGCTTATTGATAAAGGATTGAGCGGCTGAATGTCTGCCACAACGTTTACCAACAGGAACCAAGATGGCTTGGCTGCAATAATCAAGCATTGCAGGGTCAACCAAAGCATCATGAAAAACAATTTCAGCCGCTTGCAATAACTTCATTCCACGAACAGTGATTAAATCAGCGGCGCCAGGGCCTGCACCGACCAAATAAACCTTCCCTATTGATTGGTTCATTTACAGTGCCTCCCGAATCATTCCAGCAGCCACAGTATGATTGGTTGCCTCATCGATCAAAACGAATGATCCCGTAGCCAAGGACTCATCAAATAAATCAGCAGCAATCGGTTTTTGCAAGGCAAGCTCTACTTGGCCAATCATGTTGACACCCAATGAATTTCCCTCAACACCTTGTGACAAAGTTTCAATATCTAAAATCTGAATAATATTTTTTACTTTTGCAAATACTGTATTAGTCGTATGCCTTAATATGTACTTTCTTGATGTAGATAAGGCATCTTGATCTAACCAACAAATATCAGCAATTAGTTGCCTGCTCAAAAGATCTGAAGCATTGTCTTGCGCAACAATCATGTCACCGCGCGACACATCCACATCTTCGACAAAAGTCATAGCAATTACATCCCCGGCTGTTGCCACATCAACGCTTTGGTTTTGCTTAAAGCTATCAATGCCATTGGAAATATAAATCTCTGCAACGGTGGCTGATGAGCCCGCCGGAAGAATCGTCACCGATTGACCTTGACGAATTTCACCTGACTCAATCCTGCCAAGATAACCTCTGAAATCCTCTGCAGCACTGCCATCTTGTCTAGCCACATATTGCACCGGAAATCTCAAATTCTTTTCTAATATCTCAGATGAAATATCAAGGCCCTCTAACCAAGCAAGCAAGGTTGGCCCTTGATACCAATTGAAATGCTTTGAAGGATTGACAATATTGTCTCCAAGCAAAGCCGATACTGGAAAAACTTGAGGTGTTGGTAATTTCAAGGTCTTTGCTAAATTTAGAATTTCTTCTTTAATTTTTATGAAAACTTCTTCATCAAAATTCAACAAGTCAATTTTGTTCACAGCAACGGCAATATGCTTTAACCCCAACATTTTCACAATCGCAGCATGACGCTTGGTTTGTGCCAACAAACTGATATTGGCTGTACTGGTATCTAGACGGGTGGCATCTACTAATAAAATAGCCACATCGGCTTGTGAAGCGCCCGTGACCATATTGCGAGTGTATTGCTCATGACCTGGAGCATCAGCGACGATGAATTTCCTTTTAATTGTTGAAAAATAACGGTATGCAACATCAATGGTGATGCCCTGCTCACGCTCAGCCTCAAGACCATCAGTTAATAGAGCTAAATCGATGGCAGCATCAGACGCTGTCACTCGAGAATGCTTTGTTTTAGAGAGCGCCTGAATCTGATCAGTCAAAACCGCTTTGGTGTCATAGAGCAGACGACCAATTAAAGTACTCTTGCCGTCATCCACACTGCCACAAGTGATGAATCTAACCACACCATGAATGTTTTTATCTTGAGTATGATTCATTAGAAATATCCCTCCTTTTTACGGCGCTCCATCGAAGCCTCACTGGTTTGATCATCCATGCGAGTGGCACCACGTTCAGTGATTTCTGAAAGCACTGTTTCAGCAATGATTTTTTCAGGCGTATTGGCCTCACTTAATACTGGGCATGTGCAACTGATGTCACCTACTGTACGGAAACGAACACTCAGTAATTCGCTAGTCTCATCTGATCCCTTTGGCGTTATTGGCGTAACTGGTACCAGTAATCCATTTTTCTTAACAACTTCACGTTGATGTGCGTAGTAAATGCTTGGGAGCGCCAAATTTTCTCGTGCGATGTACTGCCAAACATCCAGTTCTGTCCAATTTGAAATTGGAAAAACTCGCATGTTTTCGCCTTTTGAGATTCGCGCATTGTATAAATTCCAAAGCTCCGGTCTTTGTGCTTTTGGATCCCATTGACCGAATTCATCGCGGAATGAAAAGATTCTCTCTTTAGCCCTGGCCTTCTCTTCGTCACGTCTTGCACCACCCATCAAGGCATCAAACTCGTGTTTTTCAATTGCCTCTAAAAGAGTGGTTGCCTGCGCCGCATTTCGAGAATCAGTACTTTTTCTTAATTTAACACTGCCTTTTTTAATGGATTCCTCAACATACTCAACAATCAGATCTGCTCCTGTTTGCTGAACAATTTCATCTCTAAATTGAATGACTTCTGAGTAGTTATGGCCAGTATCAATGTGCAACAAAGGAAACGGCAAACGAATAGGGCGAGCGCCAAAGCGGAATGCTTTTCTAGCCAAATGAAACATCACAATTGAATCTTTTCCGCCAGAAAACAACATAGCAGGACGACTGGCTTGAGCAATCAGCTCACGAATAATATAAATGGACTCAGCCTCTAGCCAATCCAAATGCTCATTGTGTAATTGTGTTTGTTCTTGTGTCATGATTTTTATTTCAGATGCAAACCGCACTCTTTACTTTCTTTGTTTAACCACCACCAACGCCCTGCCCTCAAATCTTCATCGGCACGAATAGCTCTCGTACAAGGCTCACAACCTATGCTGGGATAGCCCTTTTGATGCAATGGATGCAATGGGACCTTTTGCCAAGCCAAATAAGCCCACAATTCATCATCAGTCCAATCAAAAATCGGATTGAATTTTGGGATACCTCTAACTTCATCTAGCTCCTGAAACGCCAATTCATTCCTGGTCACTGATTGCGAGCGCCTTAAACCTGTGATCCAAGCATCGGCGCCATTCAAGCTCAACTCAAGTGGCTTCACTTTTCTGACATAACAACAGTTCTTCTTGGCTTCTTCGCTGTCATAAAAGCCATTCAAGCCATGCTGAGCTATGAATGCTTGAACATCTTGAGCTTGAGGCTCTACCGCATCAATTGAGAGACCATAGTGGTTTTCAACGGTCTTTTTCATCGCAATGGTTTCAGCGTGAAGACGACCCGTCAAGAGAGTGAAAATATGAATCGACTTAGCACTTTTTGCAATTCCATCAGTCACTGCCATGTCCTCAGCAGCCAAACTGGTTGCAAAGCGAACATCACCATATTGACCGCTGATGTTTGTCAGACGCTCTTCCAAATTGTTTTGTAACTTTGAAAGATGACTTTCAGGCAACTCTACTTTTGGAATCTGCCACAAATCACTATTACTTAACATGACTACCTCTGCCCAATTGGTCACGGCTTGCGCGCCAGTCGTTTTGTAGTCGATGATGAATGATTTCAAATTGCTCTAGGGCAACTGCTTCACTTTGATCTGCTCTCAATAAGAAGCTATCAAAACCTACTTTTGCCATTTGTAACAGTTGATCAATTAGTACATCACCAATCGCTCGTAACTCACCCTGCCAACCCAATCTTTCTCTGAGTATGGCTGCGTGACTGAAACCTCGGCCATCTCTAAAAATAGGGAAATCGACAGCGATGATCGACCAAAATTTCAATCCCGCCAGAATCACATCTCGATGAGCAGTCAAATCAGCATCACTGGCAAACCAGACACCTAATTCACCCGCCAAATACTTGGCCTGAATATCTGCAGACCCTGAATGATCAAGCCAATACTGAAATGGCACCAAATAGGGGCCCGTACCCAAAGGTTCTTGCGTATCCACAGGAAGAATTTGCCATTGGTTTTCTGCAAGCTGGGCAACCCCACCCTTCTGATAATGTATGAGCTTAGCCATTTGCATCTTCTCCAATTTTGTTGTTTTTATCTTTTTTCTCTTTATTGGCGTAGACCCTGGTTTTAAATGGCTCTACTCCCACGCGACGATAGGTCTGGATGAATGATTCTTCGGGCTCACGCAATTCAATGTAGACCTGAATCAAGTCACTGATGACATCAGGCATATCACTGGCAAAGAATGAGGGGCCAATCACTTTGCCGATGGCGGCTTGCAGTCCTTGCTCACCACCCAAAGTAACTTGATACCATTCCTGACCATCTTTATCGACACCCAAAATGCCAATATTGCCAACGTGGTGATGACCGCAAGAATTAATGCACCCTGAAATATTGAGTGTAATGTCACCAATATCAAATAGATAATCTAAGTCATCAAATCTCTTTTGAATGTCATTCGCAATTGGAATAGATTTGGCATTTGCCAACGAACAGAAATCTCCACCAGGGCAGGCAATGATGTCCGTTAGTAAGCCAATATTAGGTAAAGCCAAGCCTAACGATTTGGCTTCTTTCCACAACTCATATAAACGCGTTTCCTCAACATCTGCCAAGACCAAATTTTGCTCGTGGGTTGAGCGTATCAAACCAAAACTGTATTGATCTGCCAAATTAGAAATTTTGATCATCTGAGATGAATCAATATCTCCAGGCGCAACAGTTCCATGGGGTTTTAAAGACAACAAAACACTGGCATAGCCTGAGATTTGATGTTTTTTAACGTTTCTCTCAAGCCAACGAGTGAACGATGTTCTCTCTGATTCAGGAGCTTGTAAAACAATCGCGCCCTCATTCAAAGATGGAAGAGTTTTATAAGCGGGCTTAACAAAATACTGAGCAACTTGATTCCACTCTTCTTGGGTGAAAGCTTGGTGGCCACCCTGCCAAAATTGATACTCTTCATTCACTTGACGAGTGAATTCCTCAACCCCAAGAGCTTTCAGGAGAATCTTAATTCTGGCTTTATATAAATTATCACGACGTCCATGCAGGTTATAAACACGCAGGACTGCAGATATATAGTTTGGTAACTCTTGCCAAGGTAAACCATATTGAATAATGGTTCCAATAATGGGTGTACGACCCATTCCACCGCCGACCAAAACATCAGCAACCAACTCACCCTTTTCATTATTTCTCAAGAAAAGGCCTAAATCATGAGCCGCAACAATCGCACGATCCTCTTTGGAAGAGCTGACTGCAATCTTGAATTTTCTTGGGAGAAAGGCAAACTCTGGATGAAGCGTTGACCATTGACGCAATAACTCACAAATCGGTCGAGGATCAACAATTTCATCGGCTGCAACACCAGCGAATGGATCACTGGTGATATTGCGAACACAGTTACCAGATGTCTGGATGGCATGCATTTGCACACTGGCCAAATCTGCCAGTATTTCTGGGGTTTCTTCTAGCTTAAGCCAGTTAAATTGGATGTTTTGACGGGTTGTGAAATGCCCATAGCCACGATCATATTTATCAGCAATCTTGGCAAACATGCGCATTTGTTGACTATTGAACAGACCATACGGGATCGCAATCCGCAACATGTAGGCATGACGCTGTAAATAAAGTCCATTTTGCAGGCGCAAAGGACGAAACTCTTCTTCAGGAAGCGTGCCTTGCAAACGTCTTTCAACTTGACCTCTGAACTGCTTGACGCGATCATCAACAATGCTTTGATCAATGGGGTTGTATTGGTACATGATTATTTTTCCATTCAATCAAGATTCAACGAATGCTCGTTCATACACGTAGTCACCTAAGCGACCAAGACTTGGTGAAACCTTGAAGCCTTTGGCATCGAGCATTTCTGAGATCTCTTTGAGCATCGATGGGCTGCCGCAAATCATGCCGCGATCATTCGCCGGATCCAATGGTGGCAAACCAATGTCTTTGAACAACTGACCATTTTCAATCGCAGTGGTTAAGCGACCCGTGTGCTTGAATGCTTCTCTTGTGACTGTTGGGTAGTAGATCAATTTCTCACGAACCATCTCACCCAAGAACTCATCATTGGGTAATTCGTTCTTGATGTAATCTTCATAAGCCAACTCGCTGACCAAACGCACACCATGAATCAACACCACTTTTTCAAAGCGTTCATAAGTGTCAGGATCGCGGATGATGCTCATGAATGGCGCTAAACCTGTGCCTGTGCTGAACAAGTACAGATTCTTACCAGGATTCAAATCATCAATCACCAAAGTACCCACAGACTTTTCACTGACCAAAATAGGATCCCCTACTTTGATATTTTGAAGACGTGATGTCAGTGGGCCGTTTTCAACTTTGATACTTAAGAATTCGAGGTGCTCCTCGTAATTGGCACTCGCCACACTGTAAGCTCTTGTCAAAGGCTTTCCATCAACCTCCAAGCCAATCATCAAGAAATGGCCATTGCGAAAGCGCAAGCCTTTATTTCTGGTGGTAGTGAAACTAAATAGTGTGTCGTTCCAATGCTTAACGCTCAGGACTGTTTCATTTGAATACTTAGCCATCTTTTAAGTCACACCAAAATTTTGTATAAATTAAACGCACTTAAAGTTGAAATCAGTAAACCTACTGAAAGCAACAAAAATCTAACGGATAAGCGGCTGGTTAAATAAGCTGCAAAAGGTGCAGCAAATAATCCACCGAAGACCAAGCCGGCTACTAAAACCCAATGATCAACGCCACCCAATAATAGAAAACTAGTTCCAGTTGCTAACGCCACAAAAAATTCAGCTGTATTGACAGTTCCGATTGTTTTGCGAGGATTGTTACCCTGACCAATGAGAGATGATGTGACAACTGGTCCCCATCCACCACCGCCTACCGCATCAAGAAAACCGCCACTCACCGCAAGCTTTCTTACATGCTTAAGCTCGTGAGATGCTTTTTCTTGTCTTGTCTTAAATGCTTTTCTTAAAATGATGATGCCCATTACTAAAAGATATGCAGTAATAAAAGGCTTTAATAATTTCCCATCAATCGATGTTAGAAAAACAACTCCGATTACGCCACCAAGAACGCCAGGAATAACGATTTTTTTAAATAAATTTTTGTCTACATTCCCGAATCTAATGTGTGATACACCTGAAAATGCTGTGGTAAATATTTCTGCGACATGAACAGCCCCAGATGCTGCAACAGGTGACGCTCCAATTCCCAAAAGAAATGAGTTAGAAGTTATTCCATAGGCCATTCCTAGCGCGCCATCAACAATTTGTGCCGCCAAACCCACACCAACAGCAAGCCAAAAATATTCCGATGTCAATAAAGCTGCCAATGAAGTAGCAAGAGAATGTCTGACATGATGATCCGCCTGACTGAACCAGTAGCCTAAGAGAGACATTGCAACTAAAAAGCTAAACAGGACAATACGGCGATCAATACTGAATAAGGCCCCACCCTTTTCAATCGGGGGAAGTCCAATGGCCAGATGCTCTTGATTTTCTGGCGTATCTGAAATATCTGTATGTCTATTTGTTCGCATAGCCCTAACCCTTTAACTTGAATGGTTAGAACTATATGGAACTTAAGTTATTACGTAAAATAATAATTAATTGTTATTCAATTACTTTTAGTAATATAAATAAAGTTATGGTATTAATGCAAAATGCCCTCAATTTGAATCAAATGAGGGCATTTTCTCTAGCTAGAAAAGATAATTTTTACTTTTCCACAAACGCTCTTTCGTAAACGTAGTCGCCTAATTGGCCAAGGCTAGGTGAAACCTTGAAACCTTTGGCATCAAGCATTTCTGAAATCTCTTTGAGCATTGATGGGCTGCCGCAAATCATGCCGCGATCATTCGCCGGATCCAATGGTGGTAAACCAATGTCTTTGAACAACTGACCATTTTCAATCGCAGTAGTTAAACGACCTGTGTGCTTGAATGCCTCTCTTGTGACTGTTGGGTAGTAGATTAGTTTTTCGCGAACCATCTCACCCAAGAATTCGTCATTCGGTAATTCGTTCTTGATGTAATCTTCATAAGCCAACTCGCTGACCAAACGCACTCCATGAATCAACACCACTTTTTCAAAGCGTTCATAAGTGTCAGGGTCGCGGATGATGCTCATGAATGGAGCTAGGCCTGTGCCTGTGCTGAACAAGTAAAGATTCTTACCAGGATTCAAATCATCAATCACCAAAGTACCCACAGACTTTTCACTGACCAAAATAGGATCGCCTACTTTGATATTTTGAAGACGTGAAGTTAATGGGCCGTTTTCAACTTTGATACTTAAGAACTCGAGATGTTCTTCGTAGTTGGCGCTCGCCACACTGTAGGCTCTCACCAAAGGCTTGCCTTCAACTTCCAAACCAATCATCAAGAAATGACCATTGCGAAAGCGCAGACTTTTATTTCTGGTGGTGGTGAAGCTAAATAATGTGTCGTTCCAATGCTTAACGCTCAGAACTGTTTCGGTGTTGTAACTGGCCATGGTTTTATGCTCTAGGTTTCTTGGGATTCTTGTAACCTAGTATTTTAAACGCTTCGGCACGTCTCATCTGAGTTACGTCGCAGATTGACCGAAAGATAAGGCTTTATTTGATTTGGATCAGTGCTGGGCTTGCCACGCAGCAATGCCTGCTTTGGCCACTTCAGCATCTTGGCTTGATTTAACACCAGAAACCCCAATCGCCCCAATCGTCTGACCTTCATGAACAATGTTCACGCCACCTTCTAACATGCCCTGCAAAACAGGTACTGATAAATAAGCAATGCGCCCACCATTGATCATGTCTTCGTAGGCTTTGCTTTCTTTTCTGCCCAAAGCTGAAGATCGGGCTTTTTCTTGAGCAATCGAAGCTGAGACAGCCGGACAGTCATCTCTTCTGGTGAAACCTAATAGATGACCGCCATCATCCACAACCGCAATGGAAACAGCGAATTGATTTTTTTCTGCAAAATCATTCGCTGCTTGCAACAACACATCAACGTCTGCTTTGGTGAGGTATGGTTTTTGTTTCATGTCTCCTCCATCCCCAATCTTTTAAAGCAATAAGTCTTGTGCTGCCACAACTCCACTACCTTTTAACTTGATGCCAAATGCTTTCATACCCATTTCGCAACCACTCAATGCGCCCAACAAGGCCAACTCATTACAGTCGCCCAAGTGGCCAATGCGGAACATCTTGCCTTTGACTTTGCCAAGACCTGTGCCCAATGAAAGGTTGTATCTTTCGTGAATCAATTTTCTTAACTTGTCAGCATCAACACCTTCAGGTGTGACCACACCAGTCAATACAGGTGAGTAAACGGCTGGGTCTTTACATTGAACCTCTAAGCCCCATACTTCAACGGCTGCACGACATGCTTTGGCCAAACGTTGATGACGCGCAAACACATTGTCTAGACCTTCAGTCAAAATCATATCCAAGGCTTCATGCAAACCGTACAACAAATTAGTAGACGGTGTGGTTGGCCAGTAGCCAGTTTTATTGGACTCTAGAATCTCGTCCCATGCCCAAAATGCTTTTGGTAGTTTTGCTGTTTTATTAGCTTCTAATGCTTTTGGTGACAAAGCATTGAAACCCAAACCTGGTGGCAACATCAAACCTTTTTGTGAACCACTCACTGTCACATCAACACCCCACTCATCATGGCGGTAATCAGCTGATGCCAAACCTGAAATCGTATCAACCATCAATAAAGCAGGATGCTTGGCAGCATCGATGGCTTTTCTAACCGCTGCAATGTTTGAAGTCACACCAGTGGATGTTTCGTTATGAACCACGCACACTGCTTTGATTTGGTGTGAAGTGTCAGCCTTTAAACGCTCTTCGATCATGGCTGCATCAACACCATAGCGCCAACCCTCTGCACCTGGCTTACCTAAGAATTCTGTTTTGATGCCCAAACGATCAGCCAACTTTTGCCACAAAGTAGCGAATTGACCAGTTTCATACATCAACACGTGGTCACCGGCTGACAAAGTATTGACCAAAGCTGCTTCCCATGCACCTGTTCCAGATGATGGGTAAATGATCACAGGATGCTTAGTCTTGAAAATCTTCTGCATGTCCGCCAATAACTTCAGACCCAACTGACCAAACTCAGGACCACGGTGGTCGATGGTTTGAAAGCTGATTGCTCTTAATACACGTGCCGGCGCAGGACTTGGGCCTGGGATGTGCAAAAAGTGGCGTCCAGAGGAATGATTATCAAGTTTTAGCATGTTTGGTCTCACTCGGTTTTTTTGTTAGTCGTGATGAAAGTGTAAGTCATTTTTTGAGAAATTGCATTTTTGTATGCAAAAAATATTGCTCATGACTTTCCCTATAGTGGTAAATACTAGGTAAATAATGGGTTTTTTACCCTTCTTTTTAAAATCCCTATCGGTTATATTAAATGTGTATACAAAAATAGGTTTTATTGATGGCATCCGTAATTCAACTAAATTCGCAAAATTTGCACGAAATCACCTTCCAGAAACTGCGCAGCTTATTGGTTGAAGGTGCGATTGCCCCTGGCAGCAAATTAAATGAGCGTGAACTGGCCGAGCAACTCAATGTGTCTCGCACTCCAATTCGTGAAGCAATCAGGCGTTTAGCAGCTGATGGCTTGGTTGAATTGATCGCCAACCGTGGCGCCATTGCTGTTCAATTGAGCAAAGAGGATGTGATCAATACATTTGATGTGATTGCCAATCTTGAGGGTTTCTCTGGAGAGTTGGCAGCTCAAAACATCACAGATGCTGCCCTGTCAGAACTTGAAGCCATGCATTATGAAATGATGGCCTCTTATGCTCGCCGTGATTTATCGAGCTACTACAGATTAAATTTAAAAATACATAACGCTATCAACACAGCAGCAGCCAACCCTGTCTTGAGTCAATTGTTTGTTCAAGTCAATGCGCGCATTGAGGCTTTGCGCTTTCGCTCAAACCAAGATGAAGTGAAATGGGAAAAAGCTGTGGGTGAACACCAAGAAATGATTGATGCACTCAAAGCGCGAGACGGTGCGCGCATGAAGCGAGTCATGATGAATCACGTGATGAATAAACGTGATGTGGTGATTCAGTTGATGGATTCAGAAAACTTATCTCACTCAGTAAAAGCATGAACAAACCACTCGCACTCCAAGAAGTCATGATTGACACCAAGTTTCTAGCCAAGCGGCTTGAATCTGAAACGTCTGGCGAGGTGATGACTGATGTGGCCAGTCGTGGGCGCTATGCCACCGATGCATCCATTTACCAAACCATGCCAGTGGCAGTCTTTGTACCAAAAACTGCAGAAGACATTGTTGCAGCAATTCAAATCGCTGCAGATCTTGGTGTTCCTGTTTTACCGCGCGGTGGTGGCACCAGTCAATGTGGTCAAACAACAGGCCCTGCTTTGGTGATTGATAACACCAAATATTTCAGAAATATTTTAGATATCAATCTTGAGCAAGGGTATGTGGATGTTCAGCCAGGCATTGTGCTGGATCATCTGAACGCAGCCCTCAAAAAACACCAAGTTTGGTATCCGGTTGATGTCTCAACCGCAGCACAAGCTACGATTGGTGGTATGGCCGGCAACAACTCTTGCGGCAGCCGCTCAATTGCCTATGGCAACATGGTTCACAACGTCTTGGGCGTTGATGCTTGGTTAGCCGATGGTCAAGCAGCTTCATTTGGCTTGATGAAAAACGCTACGGGTAAAGCTTTAGAGCTTGGTCAATTTGTTCAATCATTAGCTCATCAGCATCAAGCAGAGATTGAAGCAAAGTGGCCAAAAGTGATGCGCCGAGTGGCAGGTTACAACTTAGACATATTCAATAATCAAAGTGAGCGCCCTTACACGCAAGACGGTCAGGTAAATTTAGCGCACCTCTTGGTGGGTAGCGAAGGCAGCTTGGCTTATTACAAACAATTGCGCCTTGCACTATCTCCACTACCAAAACATAAAACCTTGGGCGTGGTTAACTTCACCAGCTTCTATGAAGCGATGGACAGCGCACAACACATTGTTAAGTTAATGCCTTCTGCCGTTGAATTGGTCGATCGCACCATGATTGATTTATCACGCAGCAACCCTGCATTTAAATCAGTGATTGAAACTGCTTTGATTGATGTGGCAGGCAAAACTCCTGAAGCTATTTTGTTGGTGGAGTTCTCTGGTGAAGAGCTTGCCCCTCTAGAGAAAAAAGTCAAAGACTTGGTCAGCTTGATGGCTGACCTAGGTCACCCTGGCTGCGTGGTAGAAATGATTAACGCAGAGTCTCAAAAAAATTTATGGGAAGTTCGCAAAGCAGGCTTGAACATCATGATGAGCTTAAAAGGTGATGGTAAGCCAGTGAGCTTCATTGAAGACTGCGCTGTTCCTTTGGAGAGCTTGGCTGAGTACACGCAAGATCTCACTGAAGTGTTCTCAAAGTATGGCTCGCGCGGCACATGGTATGCCCATGCATCAGTGGGCACCTTGCACGTTCGCCCGATACTAGACATGCGTCGCGGTGGCGCGCAGAAGATGCGTGCCATCGCTGAAGAAGCCGCAGCATTGGTGAAGCGCTACAAAGGCGCCTTCAGTGGCGAACACGGTGATGGTATCTGCCGAGGTGAGTGGATCCAGTGGCAATTTGGTCCGAAGTTAACAGAAGCACTGGGCGAAATCAAACACGCTTTTGACCCAAATAATTTATTCAATCCAGGCAAGATCATCAATCCTCCAAAAATGGATGATGAGTCTTTGTTCAGATTCCCTCAAACATACCGTGTAATTCCACTCAAGACCTCCTTGGACTGGTCAAGCTGGGATGTGCAAAATGATCCAGTGACTGAAAAAACAACAGCGCCTGGAACAGGTGGCGACCCCAGCGGTGGTTTTGCAAAAGCTGTAGAGATGTGTAACAACAATGGTCATTGCCGCAAATTTGATGCTGGCACCATGTGCCCTAGCTATCGCGTGACCCGTGATGAGAAACACTTGACCAGAGGTCGCGCCAATACATTGCGCTTAGCCCTATCGAATCAATTAGGTAAAGATGCCTTCTTATCAGAAGATGTCAAAGAAGCTTTTGATTTATGTGTCAGTTGCAAAGGATGCAAGCGAGAGTGCCCTACTGGCGTTGATATGGCAAAAATGAAGATTGAGTATTTGAGCCATTACAAAAAATCGCATGGCTGGACTCTCAGAGATCGTTTGATTGCTCATTTACCACGCTACTCTCATCACATTGCAGCGATCCCTGGTTTGGCATTTATGTTGAACTTAAGGAATACGATTCCTGGCCTGGCCTTTTTAGGCGAAAAGCTCACACAGATATCTGCCAAACGCAGTTTGCCAACATGGCGTCGTGACACAGCTTGGCGCTCAATGATCGGCAGCACGGAAGATGCTTTGTTTGCCAGCGCCAAACCTGTGGTTTTGTGGGCAGACACATTCAACGGTTGCTTTGAAACAGAAAATATCAAAGCGGCCGTCAATGTGCTTGAGGCCAGCGGCTACACCGTTCACATTCCTCAGAAAAAACAAGGTCACTATTGCTGCGGCAGAACTTATTTGGCCAGCGGGATGGTGGATGAAGCTCGTGCCAGCGCACAAGAATTATTAGATGCTTTCACGCGCTACACAGATAAAAATATTCCAATCATTGGTTTAGAGCCTTCTTGCATTTTGACTTTGCGCGATGAGTTTTTGGTGATGGGCTTTGGTGATTCAGCCAAGACCTTGGCCAAAGGCAGTCAGACCTTTGAAGAGTTTTTAGTTTCAGAAGCAACAGCCGGTCGCTTTGCTCCAGAACTAAAAGCTTGTGAGCAACAAATCTTGTTGCACGGTCACTGCCACCAAAAGTCATTCGATGCCGTTAAACCAATCATTTCATTACTCAAAATGATTCCACAGGCTCAACCACAATTGATTGAGTCTTCATGCTGCGGTATGGCGGGAAGCTTTGGCTATGAGAGTGAGCACCACCAAGTGTCATTGCAAATGGCAGAGATGCAATTACTTCCTGCCATTCGCCAAGCACCTGATGCCATCGTCTTGGCAGATGGCTCGAGCTGCCGCCATCAAATCAAAGATGGTGCCGACAGAGAAGCTTTGCACGTGGCCCGTATTTTGGAAATGCATTTGAAATAAGTTTTAGTTTGTTTGTTTGATTTTGTATTGCTGTAAGAGTTTTAATTTTTTGTACTTATGTATTTGTAGTTTGATTTAACCAGAAGTAAGGGTAAGTTTTTAGAACTGTAGTCATCATTGTTCAACGAGGAGAGATCATGAACACAAGACGTAAAATCATTGCCACAGCTGTGGCAGCACTAACAAGTTCAGTACTGGCATCCCCAGTTTTAGCTCAAGCAGCTTGGCCAACAAAACCAATTCGCTTGGTCGTAGGCTTTGCTCCAGGTGGCGGCACAGACATTGTGGCACGCGCATTGGCTCCAAAAATGAGTGAGATCTTGGGTCAAAACATCATCATTGAAAACAGATCAGGTGCTGCTGGCACGATTGGTGCGGACATAGTTGCCAAGTCACCAGCAGATGGTTACACATTGTTGATGGGTCACTCAAATTCAAATGCGATCGCCCCATTTGTTTTACCAAAAGTGCCTTTTAACGCTGGCACAGATTTCACACCAATCACTTATGTCGGCTATGTACCTAACGTACTAGTTTTACACCCTTCAATTCCAGCAAAAACAGTTCCTGAATTGATCAGCTTGGCTAAAAACAATCCAGCTCAGATGACTTATGGTTCTTCTGGTATTGGTAGCACACAGCACTTGGCTGGCGCTTTGTTCTCAAAGATCGCTAAAGTTCAAATGAATCACGTGCCATACAAAGGCAGTGGTCAAGCGATTGTTGACTTAATGGCTGGCCAGATCAATATGAACTTTGATACCTTGCCACCAGTATTGCCACACATTCGCGCTGGCAAGTTAAAGCCTTTGGCTATTTCAACACCGAAGCGTTTGTCAATTCTTCCAGATGTTCCAACATTTGAAGAAGTAGGCATCAAAGGTTTTGAAGTGACTAACTGGTACTCAGTGATGGGTCCAAAAAACATGCCTAAAGACATGGTTGCAAAAATTGATGCTGCGGTTCGTGCTGCCATGAACGATCCAAAGAACAAAACAACTTTGGATGCGCAAGGTTTGCAAACAGCTGGTCCTCAAACACCAGATGAGTTCTCAGTGTTCTTGAAAGCTGAACTCACCAAGTACTCAAAGCTTGTTAAAGAGTTGAACGTAAAGGCTGAGTAATGACGTCTCCCCAAACTGGAGTAACTTCACGCCCACTGCCCCTGGTGGGCGTGAAAGTTCTAGACATCAGCCAAGTAATGGCTGGCCCATACACCTGCATGCTATTGGCAGACATGGGGGCTGATGTGATCAAAATAGAACCTCCAGGTTCTGGGGATCAAACACGGGGCGCGATGGGATTCAAAATGAAAGGCCCAGATAGCATGGGCTTTTTAAACATGAATCGCAATAAACGCAGCATCACGATCAATTTGAAATCTGATGCGGGCAAAAAAATTCTTTTTGAATTAGTCAAAGATGCCGATATCTTGGTAGAAAACTATCGACCAGGAGTCATGAAAAAGTTAGGCGTTTCTTACGAAGTTTTAAGCAAAATTAATCCTCGCTTGGTTTATGCCAGCATCTCTGGCTTTGGCCAAAGTGGGCCTTGGGCAGATCGTCCAGGCTTTGACTTGATGGCCCAAGCAATGTCAGGCGTGATGGCCATGACAGGCCATGGTGATGGCCGACCTGTTAAAGCAGGCGTACCAGTGGCAGATATCGGGTGCGCACTATTTGCCACTTATGGCATTTTGTCTGCTTATATTGGTTCTAAAAATACAGGGCAAGGTCAATACATCGATGCCTCATTGTTTGACTCAGCTTTGGCTTTCTCGATTTGGGATACCGCTGAGTATTGGGGCACAGGCAAACCCCCTGTTGCTTTGGGCACGGCCAATCGCATGAGCGCACCGTACCAAGCCGTCAAAGCGAAGAATGAATATTTTGTGATGGGCGCAACCAATAACAAACTTTGGCAAAAGCTATGTGAGATCTTGGGACGCGATGATTTATTCAATGACGCACGTTGCAAAACAATCTCCGATCGTTTGGCCAATCGCGAATACATCATCGATGAACTAGAAAAGTCATTTGCGGCTAAAGATGCCGATGTTTGGATTGATGAATTACTGGCCAAAGGTATTCCAGCAGGTCCTATCTTGGATTACCCAAGAGCTTTTGCCAGTGAGCATGGTCAACATCGAAAAATGAAGATTGAAATAGACCACCCATTAGAAGGCAAAGTTCCAAATATTGGTTTTGCTGTGAAGATGCAAGGCACCCCACAGCAAGTTCGCCGCCACCCTCCTTTGCTCGGCGAGCACACCCATGAAGTTTTGCAAGAAGCAGGATTTACTGCTGATCAAATCAAAGCTTTTGAACAAGATGGTGCATTTTCAGTGGAGCAATGATTCGTGAGCGATACAAAGACAGTTAACCCGGATGCATCAGGAAAAGTTCATCTAAAGATTGATGATGCGATTGCGTGGGTGTCTTTTGATCGCCCTGCCGCCAGAAATGCCATGACCTGGTCGATGTACAGTGACCTCAAAGCAATTTGCGAAAAACTTCATACAGACAAAACCATTAAAGCTGTCATCTTGCGCGGTGTTGGTGGCCAATCATTTGTATCAGGCACTGATATTGAACAATTCAAATCATTCCAAGATGGTCAGGATGGCATTGACTACGAAGCCTTGATTGATCTTCACATTGATGCTTTAGAACAACTGCCCATGCCAACCATTGCGATCATTGATGGCTTGGCCGTTGGTGGCGGTCTAGCGATTGCAACTGCTTGTGATTTTAGGATTTCCAATCAAAGTGCCCGCTTTGGTGCACCCATTGCAAAGACAGTGGGTAATTGTTTATCGCCAACCAATATTGCCAGGCTGATGGCCCACTTAGGCATCCCAACGCTCAAAAGAATGTTGCTGTTGGCTGAACTGATCAATGCAGATGAGTTGCTCGCTTCTGGCTATATTCATACTGTGGCAGACAGCACAGAACTTGAATCAATCGCTAAAGCAATGGCTGAAAAAGTCGTGCATTTAGCACCTTTGACCATCCGCTCATCCAAGTTGACAATCAGTCGAATCCATCAACATCAATTACCTGACTGCGATGATTTGATCAAAGCCTGCTATGGCAGCTCTGATTTCAAGGAAGGTGTTCAAGCGTTTGGTGAAAAAAGACCGCCTCGTTGGCAAGGGTCTTGAGCTTAATTAAGCCGTTTTCTTTTTCTTGAGTAAATAAGATCCCCAGTTAAACACTGAGCTCACGATTGGTTGTTTCTTCACTTTTGCACGTGGACTGGCTTTGACCTCGGCTGACTTGGTGATTTTTTTCTTGCTTTGAACTTGTACTGACTGCTCAAACTGCTTTTTGCCAGATCTAACACCAGCAGCAATTTTCTTGGCAGTCTCTGGATCAAGCAATGACAACAGAGTCACGGAGTTCATGTAACCCAACATTTCTTGATGCAAGGTATCCCACAGAGCATGGCAAGCCAATTGCTGATCTTGTTGCTCTGGCATGATGCCATCCACAGCCATGATAATTTGACCCACAGAAATCTCATCAGGATTTCTGGCAAGTGTGTATCCGCCGCCTGGACCTCTCATGCTGTCGACCAAACCTGCTTGACGCAACTTGGCAAACAATTGCTCCAAATAGCTCAAAGAAACATTTTGTCTTGAACTAATCGAAGCCAAAGTTTGGCTGGGCTGATCACTCGCGAAATGATTCGCTAAATCAACCATGGCAATAACGGCGTAACGACCTTTGGTAGCAACTCTCATAGTTCTAATCTAGCATAAATTATTGATTTAAATAAATTCCCCAAAAAAACATAAATTTCCCTTCAATTTTTAGGTTATTTTCAATAAATCAGTTCTGCGCTCCAGAAGCGCCATTAATAGCTCAAGCTTTTTTATATGTGACTGCAGCAATCAGCAAGCTGACCCAAGCTGAAATCAGCATGAAACCCCCTAAAGGCGTGACCACCCCCACCCTCCAGGCGCTGAGTGTTAGCAAATATAAGCTACCAGAAAACAAAACGGTTCCCACGACCATCAAGCTGGCTGATATCAATAAAGCTTTTGAGGCAATCGACTGGCTCAATAAAGCCACAATGCCCAAAAGCGCTAATGCATGAATTAATTGATATAAAACAGCGGTTTGGAATACATTCAATAAATAAGGGCTCAATTGTTGGGATAAAGCATGTGCGCCATAAGCACCCGCAGCGACCCCGGTTGCCCCAAAAATACCCACAAAAACTAAAAAGACTCTTGGTGCACGGCTCATATTCATTCTGCTTTCCTGAAAATCATGGGTTAATTGTTGCCATCATACTGGTCTTATTCTGCTCTGGAATGACTTAGATCATTTGTTCATCAATGTCCCAAAATTGCTCTGAATAATCTCGATAAATCTCAATTTAATTAATCATGCGAAAAGTAAAATCTTTAGCTAAAATAACGCTCAAGGCGCTAATTACTTAGTGGTTTTATCTAACTACCAAGTATGAATGCCCCCTTAACTATTTGAAGCAGGCTTTCTATACTTCTCATGGGTGAGGTTGTTTTGTAACCAATTGGAGAGAACACATGAAATTGATTAGCGCATTAGTTGCATCAGCATTGATGGTATCTGCACCAGCATTTGCTTCAAAAGAAATCGCCAGCAAAAATGCTTGTATGGGTTGCCACGCTGTAGACAAAAAAGTAGTTGGCCCTGCTTACAAAGATATCGCTGCTAAATACAAAGGTCAAGCTGACGCTGTTGACAAATTGGCTAAGAAAGTTAAAGCCGGTGGTTCAGGTGTTTGGGGTCCAATCCCAATGCCAGCAAACGCTACAATCAGTGAAGCTGATGCTAAGACAGTTGTTAAATGGATTTTGGACGGCGCTAAGTAATTTCTTAGCATCATCCACTGAGAATGGCTGGTTTTTAACCAGCCATTTTTTTTGGAAAAAATAACCTTAATGGGTCGTGATTGATTGTTAATCATCAGTTATTAAAAGAATATAACTAATAGCTGAGTGATAGTATTACTCAATCCAATTAATCTCAAAGAGCTCAGGTATGCGCCCATACGATCACCCACTAAGAACCGTTCTGCATGAAGAGGTTCACGCAAGACCACCTGTTGCTCTGTGGCCAAAAGATCGCATCCTCAATCAAGCCTTCTTACTCAAAGGTTCTGATCGTCAACAACAGCTTGACTGGATCAATGCCATCAGCGAACAAACAAAGCAGTCCATTGATCCAAATCATGGACAAACGTTTCGCATCATTGAATTAAGGCCAGCCCCACAGCGCATCATCATCAAATGGGAATTGCATGGAGAGTTCTCATCTATCTCAGCAATAGTTCAACAAAAAGATTTGATTGTTGAAGCTCCCATCAAGACGCGCCCTGCTATTGAGCAGGAAGTGAATGAGTTATTGAGTAAGTTAAGTATCAAGCCAATGCATGAGGCGGGAGGTCTACGGATTTCCGCAATTGACATTGCTTTTGAGGATCGCAGTCTTTTTTCAGCTGCAGATGAGGTGGCTCATTTGTTCTCAGGAAACACTTTGATTGGCAGCACCATCTTGAACAACAAAAAAGCTCAACTGTGGACAGATTTACAAATTGATCAAGATGGCTATATTTCTTATTTGGTGCCTCATACTGGCATGGGCTCTCGACAAGCTGGACGAGTCGCCCGCCGCATCACTGAAATTGAAATTTATCGCATGGCCTCCATGCTGGCATTTCCGGTAGCAAAAAGTTTATCGGGTCCTTTGCGCAATGCTGAAGCAGAATTATCAGAATTATCAAAAGAAATTTCAATGGCACAAGGCCAAGAGCTTGTTACACCTCACCAAGATGGGGAGTTCTTAGAGCGCATCTCTACCTTAGCATCCAAGATTGAAGAATGGATTTCTGAGCATGGTCTTCGCTTCACTGCCGCTGAAGCTTATAGTCAATTAGCAGCAAAGAATCTTGAAGAATTGAATGAGATGCCTTTGCCAGGGGTACAGACCTTATCGGAGTTCATGGAACGTCGTTTTACTCCAGCAATGAGCACTTGCTCATGGACTCAGCGTCGCTTGCGCGAGTTATCCGATCGAATCTCACGCACCACGCAAATTTTGAGAACGCGTATTGAGTTTGTGAACGAGAGCCAAACTCAAGAGTTATTGGCGAGCATGGATCGTCGCGCAAAAATCCAGCTGCGCCTTCAAGAAACTGTGGAAGGTTTATCAGTTTTAGTATTAACTTATTACGCCGTGAGTTTGATCATCTATATGGCCAAAGGTGCCAAAGAATTAGGCTTGATGGTTCCAGCAGAACTCATCGGTGGTGCGTCAGCGCCCATCATCGCCTACGGCATTTACACACTGAACAAACTTCGCAAGAAAAAGTTCAAACCTAATTAAGTTGCTTGCCTTGGCTTAGTTTGGTTTAACTCAGTTTTATTTGAGTCAGCTTGACTGGTCTTGAATCATGCTGAGCGCTAAGGCTTCAGCAACTTTGATGCCATCAACACCAGCGGATAGAATGCCGCCAGCGTAACCCGCGCCTTCCCCAGCTGGGTACAAGCCCTTGATGTTCAAGCTTTGACAATTATTACCTCTGGTGATTCTTAAAGGCGATGATGTTCTGGTTTCTACCCCGGTTAAAACAGCATCATGCATGGCAAAGCCTTTGATCTTTTTCTCAAATGCCGGCAAGGCCTCTCTCATGGCTTCAATCACAAAGTCAGGCAGTGCTTGCGCCAAATCTGTCAGGTGGACGCCTGGCTTATAAGATGGAATGACTTTGCCAAATTCTGTGGAGGTTTGTCCAGCAATAAAGTCGCCCACCAATTGCCCAGGTGCTTCGTAGTTTCTACCACCCAACTCAAATGCCTTGGACTCAAGAGCTCTTTGAAAATCAATGCCTGCTAAAGGGTTCTCAGCACTACCGCCATAATCCTCAGGATCAACGTTCACAACAATGCCTGCATTGGCATTGCGCTCATTGCGAGAGTATTGACTCATGCCATTGGTGACCACCCGGTTCTCTTCCGAAGTTGCGGCAACCACGGTGCCGCCAGGGCACATACAAAAGCTATAAACAGCTCGGCCATTTTTGGCATGGTGTACCAACTTGTAATCGGCTGCGCCAATCAAAGGATTGCCAGCATGCGGGCCAAGTCTGGCACGATCGATCAATGATTGCGGGTGCTCAATCCTAAAGCCAACTGAGAAGGGTTTAGGTTCAATGTAAACACCGGCCTCATGCAATGCCTTGAAAGTATCTCTGGCACTGTGACCGAGCGCCATGATGACATGACGGGCAGCTAATTTTTCACCACTCTCTAGCTGTAAGCCTGCGATCGCGCCATCCTTGATTTCAAAGCCAGTGACTTTTTGCTGAAAACGCACTTCACCACCAAGGCTGATGATTTCTTGGCGCATCTTTTCAACAACACCCACCAAACGGAAAGTACCAATGTGTGGCTTTGCCACATAAGCAATCTCTTCAGGTGCTCCTGCTTTGATGAATTCTTGAATGACTTTGCGACCATAAAATTTAGGGTCTTTGATTTGACTATAGAGCTTTCCATCCGAGAATGTGCCTGCGCCGCCTTCACCAAACTGCACATTGGATTCCGGATTAAGGACATTCTTGCGCCATAAACCCCAGGTGTCTTGGGTGCGCTCTCGCACTTGTTTGCCACGCTCTAAAACAATGGGTTTAAAACCCATTTGTGCCAGCACAAGAGCTGCAAAAATTCCGCATGGTCCGAAACCAATGACAACCGGTCTCTCTGATAATGGCTTGCCCGACTGATCCCGTGCCTGAGCCACAAAGTGGTAACTGGTATCAGGCGATGGTCGCACATGTTGATCGTGTCCGAATTTAGCCAGAATGGTTTCTTCATTTTTGACTGACACATCAATGGTGTAAATAAATGCCAAGGCAATATTTTTACGAGCGTCATAACTGCGCTTGAAAACTATAAAATTAACTAAATCTTTAGAAGAAATGCCCAAACGCTTTAAGATAGCGGCTTCAAGCTCCTCTGGAGCATGCTCAATGGGCAAACGCAGTTCTGTAATACGAATCATAAGGCTATACGATACACAATCTGTCAAAGAAATTGGAAACTATGTCCTCAAATGCCAGCAATATTATTCAAGAAACACAGGATTGGCTGATCAAGGCAGTCATAGGTTTGAACCTGTGCCCTTTTGCCAAAGCAGTGCATGTCAAAGAGCAAATCAAGTATGTGGTGAGTGAAGCGACAACGGTAGAACAATTGCTTGAAGATCTGGCTCAAGAGTTAGAGTTTTTAGCAGAAGTATCTCGTGAAAAAACAGACACCACTTTATTGATTCATCCAGAAGTGTTGGGTGACTTCCTTGATTACAACGATTTTTTAGAGTTAGCAGATCAATTACTAGAAGACTTGGATTTGGATGGTGAATTACAGATTGCGAGTTTTCATCCGCAATACCAATTTGCTGGAACTGACATTGATGATGTGACAAATTTCACCAATCGCTCCCCCTACCCAACCTTGCATTTGATCCGTGAAGATAGCATTGACGAAGCAGTCAAAGCATTCCCAGAAGCAGAAGCTATTTTTGAAACCAATATGCAAACCATGGAAAAGCTTGGAACGGATGGCTGGGAAAAACTATTTCCTAAAAAATAAGCTTGCCTCAGTGACTATTCAGGTGACTATTTAGGTGATTGTTTAGCGGATTATTTAAGTTCGCGCTTAAACCGAAGACCGAGCTTCGCGGAGGTAGTCCACCAAACGATTGATCACAGGTGGATTTTCCTTGGTGATGTATGAAACCAAGAATGCAGCAATGAAGCTGGCAGGAATGCCGAATGCACCTGAGGCAATCGGGTCAATCCCAAACCAGCGCTCTCCAAATACACCTGTTAGTCGAGAAACAAAGGGGTAGTTCAAGGCAATGTATGTACCACTCACAAAGAATCCTGTGAGCATGCCAGCGATGGCTCCCCACTGATTGATTCGTTTTGAGAATACCGCCAAAATCAACACTGCAAAAAAGCTAGACGCTGCCAATGAGAAAGCAGCACCCACTAAGAACAAAATATCGCCAGGTCGCAGTGATGTGACATAAGCCGCGAATAAGGCAACACCCAATAGAACGATTTTTGCAACCGTGACTCGTCGCTGGTGAGAAGCACTCTTGTTGACCAAGTGATAGTAGACGTCATGTGAAATGGCATTCGCAATCGTCAGCAACAAGCCATCAGCTGTGGATAAGGCTGCCGCCAAAGCCCCTGCAGCCACCAGTCCAGAGATCACATAAGGCAAGCCAGCAATTTCTGGGGCAGCCAGAATGATCATGTCAGGAGAAATTGAGAGCTCCGCCCACTGCACAAAACCATCACCATTGATATCAATGATTGATAAAACTGGTGGATCTAATTTTCGCCAGTTCAAAACCCAATTAGGCAATTCTGCATAAGAAATACCCACCAGATTTTTAAATAACTCCAACTTCACCATGGCCGCTAAAGCAGGCACACTGAGGTAGAAAATAGCAACAAAGAGCAAAGTCCAAAAGACCGAGTAACGCGTGGCCGATACGCTCGTGGTGGTGTAGTAACGCGTCAAGATATGAGGCAAGCTAGCTGTACCAAACATCAAGCAAAAAATAAGAAGAACAAAATTCAACTGGTCGAGGCTTGAATCCCCCACACCTTTGCTAGACCCTGGATCCATCGATGGAATGGCTGTTTGACTTTTCAGTTGAGCATCTTTTTTCTGTGTCTGCCAAAGTTCATAAGCACTGCCAGGATCTTTGGGGAACTCATTGAATCTCTTTTCAAGGGCCTTCAATTCTTTCAGAGGGATTTGGCTGGTACGTGCTTCTTGTAGCTTTTTCTCAGCTTCTTTTTTTCCTTCAAAATATGAATTAGGCAATGTATTTATTTTTTTATCTAAAAGCATTGCTTGCTTTAGGTAGTACTCACGAACCTTGTTTTCCTCAGCGGTAACTTCAAAATCTTTTTCATGAAACTCAATTTCTTGAAGAACTTGGCCATACATTGCTTGCGGAAAAATAGAATTGTGCTTTTTGTATGAAATCATGCTCAATGGCAAGAGCAAGGCAATCATGAAAATGATGTACTGAGCTACCTGAGTCCAGGTCACTGCACGCATTCCACCCAAGAAAGAGCAAACCAAGATGCCTGCCAAACCAAAGAAGACGCCCACCCCAAACTCAACCCCAATGAAGCGATTCACAATCAAACCCACGCCTTGAATTTGAGCCACCAAATAAACGAATGAACATATGATGGTGGTGGCAACCGCTACAACTCTGACGGATTTACTGCCGCCCTCTTTACCTTGGCTATAACGTATGGCTAAGAAATCTGGGATGGTATAGGAGCCAAATTTACGGATGTATGGTGCGATCAGCATCGCCACCAAACAAAATCCACCAGTCCAACCAACAATGAATGCAAGACCTTTATAACCAGAACTGAACAGAATACCCACCAGGCCAATGAAGGTAGCCGCACTCATCCAATCAGCGGCTGTTGCCATGCCATTAAAAATGGCGGGGATCTTACGACCGGCCACGTAGTAATCAGTGATATCAGAGGTGCGGGAAATGAGTCCAATGCTGGCATAAATCGCAATGGTTACAAATAAGAAAACATAACCAAGCCAGATGCCTGAACCTGTAGCAACTTCAAGCAAACCTAAAAAGTAAACGAACAGCAAAAAACCTGCCGTGAACAGCAAGTAGTAAAAACCTATCTTTTTTGATTCAGACCGAATCTCCATATGCAGATTATGACTCAGACCTAAGAAAATAGGCCGGTACTGTTAGGTAACCGGCCTTAATTACTACAAGATGATACTAGTCAAGGAAACTTAAATCGCGTGCTTGAGTTGCTCCAAAATCGCTGGATTTTCAAGTGTTGATGTGTCTTGAGTGATTTCTTCACCTTTTGCCAAAACACGCAACAAACGACGCATGATCTTGCCTGAACGTGTCTTAGGTAAGTTGTCACCAAAACGAATTTCTTTTGGCTTGGCGATTGGACCAATCTCTTTACCTACCCAGTTACGCAAGTCTGTTGCAATCTTCTTCGCATCGTCACCTGTTGGGCGCTTACCTTTCAGCACCACGAAGGCCACAATCGCTTCGCCAGTCATGTCGTCAGGACGACCAACCACCGCGGCTTCAGCCACCAATGGATTAGCAACCAAGCATGACTCAATCTCCATCGTGCCCATGCGGTGACCTGAAACGTTCAACACGTCATCGATACGACCTGTGATGGTGAAGTAACCAGTGTCTTTGTTACGAATCGCGCCGTCACCAGCCAAGTACAAAGTACCACCCAACTCTTCTGGGAAGTAGCTCTTCTTGAAGCGCTCTGGGTCACCCCAAATGTTACGAATCATTGAAGGCCATGGGCGCTTCACAACCAAAATACCACCTTGGCCATTAGGCATATCACCACCAGCCTCATCCACAATCGCTGCCATGATGCCTGGCAATGGCAATGTGCAAGAACCTGGAACCAATGGTGTTGCTCCTGGCAATGGCGTGATCATGTGACCACCAGTTTCTGTTTGCCAGAAGGTATCCACAATCGGACACTTCTCACCACCAATATTCTTGTAGTACCACATCCATGCTTCAGGATTGATTGGCTCACCCACAGAACCCAAGATACGCAAGCTCTTCAAGTTGTACTTCTTCGGATGAACTGCAGGATCTGTATCAGAAGCCTTGATCAATGAACGAATCGCTGTTGGTGCTGTGTAGAAAATAGATACTTTGTGACGCTGAATCATTTCCCAGAAACGACCGGCGTTTGGATAAGTAGGCACGCCTTCGAAAACGATTTGCGTACCACCGCATGCCAAAGGACCATAAGCAATGTAGCTATGTCCTGTAACCCAACCGATATCAGCTGTACACCAGAACACATCGCTATCACGCAAGTCGAAGGTCCACTTCATTGTCAACATCGCCCACAACAAGTACCCACCTGTTGAGTGCTGAACGCCCTTAGGCTTACCTGTTGAACCAGATGTGTAAAGAACGAACAAAGGATGCTCTGCGCTCACCCACTCTGGCTCACATACTTTAGGCTGGCCAGCAGAAACGTCATGCATCCACTTATCGCGACCGGCCTTCATTGGCACATCGCCACCAGTACGCTTGTAAACAATCACGTGCTTGAGCTTCTCGCAACCACCCAAATCCAAAGCTTCATCAGCAATGGTCTTCAATGGCAATGCTTTACCGCCGCGCAATTGTTGGTCTGCAGTGATCAAAGCCACGGCGCCCACGTCCACAATACGCTCTTGCAATGATTTGGCTGAGAATCCGCCGAACACCACTGAGTGTGTAGCGCCGATACGTGCACACGCTTGCATCGCCACAACACCTTCGATTGACATCGACATATAGATAACTACGCGGTCACCTTTTTTGATGCCTAGTTTTTTCAAGCCGTTAGCAAATGTTGCTACACGGTCATGCAATTCTTGATAAGTTACTTTTGAAACTTCACCGCCATCCGCTTCAAAAATGATGGCAGTTTTCTTAGCCATGCCATTTTTGATATTGCGATCGATACAGTTATATGAAGCATTCGTTAAACCATCTTCGAACCATTTGTAAAAAGGAGCCTTTGATTCATCTAAAACTTTGGTGAATGGCTTCTTCCAAAATAAGTTTTCTTTTGCTAAACGTGCCCAAGTACCATTGAAATCTTTATCAAAAGCTTTGCACATTGCCTTGTACTGATCCATGCTTGTGATGGCTGCTTGCTTAGCAAATGCTTTTGGCGGGTTAAACACACGATTTTCTACCAACATTTGTTCCATACCGGACATACTTTTCTCCTACTTTCTAGGCAGTGTTTTAGACAATTTTCGAGATTAGGCTCGCGGACTGACAATTGACTGACAACATCAATAAAGTTCAGCCCCCATCAGGGTTACCCCTAAGTGCCGCAGGGATAACAACCTTATTTCCTCAAACACTTAAGATAAACATGTAAGCGATATCTGTAAATGGCAACTTTCCCTAGGTAAAATAGATATCTTTCAAACCTTTATATAAAAATTATGAGTGCAATTCGCCAAGACGACTTTATTCAGAGCATTGCTGATGGTTTTCAGTACATTTCTTACTACCACCCTTTGGATTACATCACCGCCCTAGGCAAAGCCTATGAGCGCGAGGAAAGCCCGGCCGCCAAGGACGCGATTGCCCAAATTTTGACCAATAGCCGTATGTGCGCTGAAGGTAAGCGCCCGATGTGCCAAGACACCGGTATCGCAGTGGTGTTTTTGAAGGTTGGCATGAATGTGAAATGGGACGCCAAGATGAGCGTTTCTGAAATGGTCAATGAAGGTGTGCGTCGCGCATACAACCACCCAGATAACAAATTACGAGCATCAGTCCTATTGGATCCAGCAGGTAAGCGCACCAACTCTAAAGACAACACCCCAGCCGTGATTCATTATGAAATCGTTGAAGGTGATGGCGTTGAGGTGATTTGTGCGGCCAAAGGTGGTGGCTCAGAAAACAAGAGCAAGATGGTCATGTTGAACCCGTCTGACTCAATCGTTGATTGGGTGGTCAAAACTGTCCCAACCATGGGCGCTGGCTGGTGTCCTCCTGGCATTCTAGGCATCGGCATTGGTGGCACTCCAGAAAAAGCCATGCTGTTAGCCAAAGAATCTTTGATGGCTCCGGTGGATATTCATGAGCTGATTGCCCGCGGTCCAAAAACCCGTATTGAAGAATTACGTTTAGAGATCATGGACAAGGTCAATGCTCTTGGCATTGGCGCACAAGGCTTGGGTGGTTTAACGACAGTGTTGGATGTCAAGATCATGGATTACCCAACCCATGCAGCCTCATTGCCAGTAGCAATGATTCCTAACTGCGCGGCCACACGCCACGTGCACTTCCATTTACACGGTGATGGCCCAGCTGTATTAACACCTCCATCAATTTCAGAATGGCCTGATGTTGCTTGGACACCGAACACAGAAAAATCAACTCGCGTGAACCTAGACACACTCACACCAGAGGAAGTGGCTAGCTGGAAACCAGGTCAAACTTTATTGTTGAACGGCAAGATGTTGACGGGTCGTGACGCTGCTCACAAGCGCATTGCCGACATGTTGGCCAAAGGTGAAAAGCTACCAGTCGACTTCAAGAATCGCGTGATTTATTACGTGGGTCCTGTGGATCCAGTGCGCAATGAAGTGGTTGGCCCTGCAGGTCCAACGACTGCTACCCGCATGGACAAGTTCACCGAGATGATGCTGGCAGAAACTGGCTTGATCTCAATGGTGGGTAAAGCAGAACGTGGCCCAGTAGCGATTGAAGCGATCAAGAAACACAAGTCTGCTTATTTAATGGCTGTTGGTGGTGCTGCTTACTTGGTATCAAAAGCAATCAAAGAATCGAAAGTGGTTGGCTTTGCTGATTTAGGCATGGAAGCCATTTACGAATTCACGATCCAAGACATGCCTGTGACAGTGGCGGTTGATTCAACTGGTACCTCTGTACACAACACAGGTCCTAAAGAGTGGCAAGCCAAGATTGGAAAAATTCCAGTCTCTCAAGCTTGATCTAACTCATTTAGGTCAGAGAACAATTGGCAACAATCGGGGTTTTTGATTCAGGTATCGGTGGTCTCACCGTCCTGAATGAAGCCCTGCGCCAAGCGCCCTCTCATCATTATGTTTACTTGGCTGATTCAGCCAACGCCCCTTACGGTGAAAAATCAAGTGATTGGGTTGCAGCCAGAAGTTTGGACTTGTGTCACTGGTTAGTGCGCGAAGGATGCCAAGCACTCATCATCGCTTGCAATACAGCCACTGCTGAAGCCATTGCACACATCAGACATGAAATGCCTGCGATCCCTATCATTGGCATCGAGCCAGGCGTGAAGCCAGCGGTTCATAAAAGTCAAAATCACAAGATCGGCGTTCTCGCGACTCAAAACACTTTAAAAAGTGATAAGTTCAAAGCACTCTTAGACGGCTTAGAGGGTCTTGGTCACGATTGCAAATTGATCACTCAAGCAGGCTCAGGCCTTGTGCCATTGATTGAATCAGGAGCCTTGAATGCTCCAGAAACAGAAGCCTTGTTGCGCGAGCACTTGGCACCCATGCAAGCAGCTGAAATTGATACCTTGGTTTTGGGTTGCACCCATTACCCTTTTTTAGCGCCCTTGATTAAAAAAATCATTGGTACTGAAGTTGAGATCATTGATACCAGTGAGGCAGTGGTTAAACAACTTTGTCGCAAATTAGAAGAACATCATTTACTACAATCAGCCCCACCAAGAATCATTCACTTGTATTCCACATTGGATGCTGAGGGATTGTTGGCTCATGCCAAACAATTAATTCCTGCAGCATTTGAACAACACAGCGTTCAAACATCCACAGTCTTTATTTCTTAACGCTCACTTCATAGATCATGATGCAAAGCCTAAGAACTTGGATCCTTGCAAATAAGATTGCTGCATTTGTGGTGTTCATGCATTTATTGCTGATCATTGGGTTTCAGTCAGGGATGGATCGAACCAAGTCTGCGTCAAACATGGGCGACACAGTTGTTGCTAATTTATTGGATGCAAATCCTCAAAAAGAAAAATCGACGGTGTCTCGACCAACCCCAGTCAAACCAGTTGAAAAAAAGAAAGTGGAAGCCACTCCTACCCCCATCACCACAACCACGGGCAGCTTCACACCACCAAACCAAGAATCCTCACTGCCAGCCTCTAGCTTAGGTGGCAGCAGCACTGGTGACCCCAAAACAATTTCCATCAGCCAAGCTCAATGCAGCGTACCTGAACCTTTTTATCCAAACTTATCGAGACGCATGGGTGAGGAAGGTAAAACCATGGTGCGTTTGTTCATCAACGAGTCTGGCGCAGTTGAAAAAGTAGCCCTTGCACAAAGCAGTGGTATTCATCGCTTAGATCAAGCCGCACTCGATGCAGGCATGAGGGTCAGATGTAAACCCTTTATAGAATTTGGTAAAGTGATTAAAGTAACGGCCATACAACCTTATATTTTCCGTTTGGAGTAATTGAATGAATCAAACTTTTGGCCTTGCCAATATGTGGGCACAAGGCGATGCCGTCACCAGAACAGTTGCCATCATTTTATTGGTGATGTCGATTGTTTCTTGGGTCATTATTTTGACCAAAGTCTTGGCGCTTTATAAAGTTAAAAAAATGGCCAAAGAAGTGGAATGTTTTTGGCATGCACCATCCTTTGATGTGGCTCTTGGTCAAATGAGCACAGACCAAAATCCCTATGGCGATCTTGCTAACAGTGCCCAAGAGGCCATGCAACACCACAATCAACAATCAGGTGCACGCAGCGAACTGAATCAAACCATCAACGCTTCTGATTGGCTCACACGTTGCTTAAAAATCAGCATTGATAAATCAGTGGGCGGCCTACAACAAGGTTTGACATTCTTAGCGTCAACAGGCGCCACAGCACCCTTCATTGGTTTGTTTGGCACCGTGTGGGGCATTTACCATGCCTTGGTGGGTATTGGCACTTCAGGCACCGCCACGATTGACCAAGTGGCTGGCCCAATTGGTGAAGCCTTGATCATGACGGCCTTGGGCTTGGCAGTGGCGATTCCAGCTGTTTTGGGCTACAACGCCATCAGCCGTATCAATAAAGTGTTAATTGCTGAACTCAATCGCTTTGGCAATGACTTGTATGCCTACTTCATCACTGGTGCCACAGTCGGCGGTTCCAGCAATACTCGCATCAGCTCTCAGGATTAATCATGGCCTTTGGTAACGAACCAATCGGAGATGATGACAGCCCACCGATGGCTGAAATCAATATGACACCTTTGGTGGATGTGATGTTGGTCTTATTGATTGTTTTCATGATCACGATTCCGGTGATGCAACATGCGGTCAAAGTAGACTTGCCGCAAGCCAGCAGTCAACGCAATGATGTTAAACCTGAATCAATCAATTTGAGTATTGGAGCCAACGGCCAAGTGTTTTGGAATAGCTCTCCCATCGATCTAAATACTTTATCGATTTACGCTCAAACAGCGGCGAAGAAGTCGCCACAACCTGAAGTGCAACTTAAAGCCGATAAAAATGTTCGTTATGAATCTGTGGCGCAGGTTTTATCAACGGCCAAACGTTCAGGATTAACAAAAATAGGATTTGTGACAGAGCCTAATTAAATTTTGATTTGAAGTTTGATTCAAATGTTTATTTAGGTTTGTACTGAGTTGGGCAGTAAGCGCGTTTTACATCCCCGCTTCGCAAGGCAGCGTGCTTGGTGCCCCGCCCTGTGACACGTTTACGCCACATCCGAAATGAGCTTGGCTTCATTTCTTGGCGCATCAAATCAATCACCCGAGATTCATTCAAACCGTAGGTTTGCATGATGGCATCGAATGGTGTGCGATCCTCCCAAGCCATTTCAATGATGCGTGATACATCTGCTGGTGCAATGATAGGTTTCTTCATGTCAGTGATTGTATTAACAGAATCACTTCTTTGCTCGGCAGCGGTCTGAGCAATATTTCACTTCTTCCCAAACTTTTTCCCACTTTTTACGCCAAGCAAAGGGTCGGCCACAAGTTAAACAGACCTTGGTGGGCAAGTCTGATTTTTTGCGCATCTTCATAATGAGTCTGAATTAGCGCTTTGGTTTTTGAGAAGGCAAGTCAGTGACTTTTTCAGAGTGTTCCCAGTGAGCCTTCCAATTGTCAGCGTATCTTTTGGCCGCGTAACTTGAGCGCACGATCATGATGTTCTCAGCGTTACGCTTTTCCGCTGAATTGGTGAAGTTATAACTGCCTGTGATCACGATGTCATCGTCGATCAACATCACCTTATTGTGCTGTATCGCATGTTTGCCATCACTGCGCACGTCAATGCCAGCCGCCAACAAGATTGGCAAGGTCTCACGATTGTTTTGGGCGCTTTTTTCATCCTGGATGAGCCCAACATCAACCCCTCTGCGTTTCGCTCTCACAAGGGCCTCTGCAAGGTTTGTGGCTGTGAAGCCGTACGCCATGACTTTGATTGATTGTTTGGCGCCATCGATTTGCTTGATCAAGCCTGAGGCTGCTCCAGCAGGTGGCGTGAAATAAATGGCCAAGATTTCTGCAGGCTGAGGTTGCGCTTGAACGCTCTGCCACCATGACACAGTTGCCAAAAGGCTCAAGCATAGAAAAATCGCAACTCTTTGACTTGTTTTACCGCCAATACCTCGAAAAGCCCACCTTGTTTTTACAGTTGTCATTAGAAGCACCAGAAATTAAGGAAAATCAAAAAATATTGCAAATACGGGTTTTAAAAGTAAAACACTAAATTAGTAATAAATGGGATTTTAGAAGGAAAGTTTTCAGCGTGCATTTTGTACAGATTTAAGAGAATGCGACGCCCCATAAAAAAACCCAGCTCAAGGAGCTGGGTTTTAATGGTTCAAACTAATGATTAATTAGTCATTCGCATAAATATCAACGTCTTTAGTTTCACGGACAAACAACATACCGATCACGAAAGTCATTGCTGCGATAGCGATTGGGTACCATAAACCGTAGTAAATGTTACCGTTCTGGGCAACCAAAGCGAATGAAATCGTTGGTAGCAAGCCTCCAAACCAACCATTACCGATGTGGTATGGCAATGACATAGATGTGTAACGAATACGTGTTGGGAACATCTCAACAAGCATTGCTGCGATAGGACCATAAACCATCGTTACATAAATCACCAAGATCACCAATAATCCTAGAATTGCAGGAATATTTACATCAGCAGGATTTGCTTTAGCTGGGTAACCGGCTGCATTCAATCCTTCACGAACAGCTTTCTTAAAGGCTGCATCTTTGGCTTTAGCTTCATCAGCTGGAAGACCTTTTGATGAGTAACCTTCAATCACTGTCTCACCAATTTTCACAGTCGCCACAGTGCCAGCTGGCCCTGGAACTGTTGAATAGCTGGCTGAGTTAGATGCCATCACTTGCTTAGCAATATCGCATGAGCTTGTGAACTTAGCAGTACCTGTTGGGTTGAATTGGAAAGTACATTCAGCTTCATCAACTGTGATAGTTGCTGGAGCTTCTTTCATTGCCTTTTCCAAAGCTGGGTTTGCAAAGTGTGTCATTGCATTGAAGATTGACACTGGTGTATTAGGGATATAAGTGATGATCGCCAATAACAAACCAGCCATGATGATCATTTTTCTACCGATTCTGTCTGATAGTGCACCAAATACGATGAAGAACGGTGTACCAATCACCAATGAAGCGGCGATCAACAAGTTAGCTGTCTTAGGATCTACTTTTAACACTTGTGTCAAATAGAACAAAGCATAGAACTGACCTGTGTACCAAACAACCGCTTGACCAGCCACAAGACCAAAAAGAGCCAAGATAACGATCTTTAAGTTTTTCCATTGACCGAAAGATTCTGTCAAAGGAGCTTTTGAAAGCTTGTTCTCTTCTTTCATCTTCTTGAAAGCTGGAGATTCGTTCATAGACAAACGAATGTAAACAGAAACAGCCAATAATAAGATTGAAACAAGGAACGGAATACGCCAGCCCCAAACTTCAAAGTTTGCGCCTGTGAATTCACGAGTGAACAAAATCACTAGCAAAGACAAGAAAAGACCTAAAGTTGCTGTTGTTTGAATCCATGCTGTGTAAGCACCACGACGACCGTGAGGAGCGTGCTCAGCAACATAAGTTGCAGCACCACCGTATTCGCCACCAAGAGCCAAACCTTGCAACATACGCAAGATGATTAGGATCACTGGAGCAGCTACACCAATCGTTTCATACGTTGGCAAGATACCTACGATGAAAGTCGCGCCACCCATCAACAAGATGGTAACGAGGAAGGTGTATTTACGACCAATCAAGTCACCTAAGCGACCAAACACCAAAGCGCCAAACGGACGTACGATGAAACCGGCCGCAAAAGCTAACAAGGCGAAAATGAAAGCAGAACCAGCATCTAGGCCAGAGAAGAACTGCTTAGCAATAATGGCTGCCAATGAGCCATATAAATAAAAGTCATACCATTCGAATACCGTGCCAAGTGAAGAAGCAAAGATAACCTTGCGCTCTTCAGCCGTCATCGGTGCGGCTTTTGTTGTTGCCATGATGATTCCCTTATAAGATTATTAAAATGTAACTGCAGGCGCGATTATGTTTTTCCAATGGATGGACTTTTCTTACAAAACAGAATTATTCAGGGAAAACACCTACAAAATAACCACTTTTTCTTCTAGGAAATTAAGTTTTAAACAAATCTCTTCAAAATGTTGTAAGCGCTTTGTAATGAAAAAAACAATAATTTTGGCGTAAGCGCTTCAGAGTAAAATTCGGAACTTACACAATCATACAAAGCCTGAATCATGGTTATCCTCTTTGGAATTTTTGCAATACTTCTACCTGTAGCCGCCGGCATTTTTGTGTGGAAAAGATTTGATCAAATCTTCTTAAAGACCGCGCAAGTTGATAGCAATGACAGTCTTCCAATTTATTTGAAGAAACTCGCTGCAGTTTCTTTAACAACAGGATTTTTACTGTTTGTTTGTTTCCAGTTACTCTTCATTTTCAGCGGTCAAGCATGATTTTTATCAAAAAGATTCTCCCCAACCTACTTGTCCTATCAAGCATTCTGATGATGTTCATCGTTTCACAAACAAGTAACAATCAAGAAATACAAGAAATCTTTCGATTGATTGATGACCTGGCAACCAATTTAATTTTGGTGATTGTGGCCATCACCTTGGGACTTTTTGTGGCGCAATACCTTTATGTACTTGTAGGCCTGGTTGCAGCCATGGCTCTGGTGGTCATGGTCCCCGCACTCAACACCGCACTTAATCTAAGTGTTGATTATGTTTTAGCTTGCGGATTGGTTTGCTTGGGCTTTTCAGCCATTTCAAATATTTATGCCAACTACAGAGGCATTGAGTAATTTTTATTTATAACAAATGTTTAATAAGGGAGTAAGAAGAAATGAGTAATCGCGCAATCGCAATCATGGTTTTAGTTTTGGTAGCAGCAACTGGGTATTTATTGGTAACCGGTGATGGCGACATCGACATGGGTGGTGAAAAGCATGGCGCTGACGCAGTTCACGTTGAAGACAAAAAGCCAGCTACTGCACCAGCCGCTCCTGCAGCTGAACCAGCAAAGAAGTAATTAGCTAGACTAAGCTACTGAACTATTCAGCAGCAAGAAAGACAAAGCCCCTGATAGTGTATCTATCAGGGGCTTTTTGTTTTTACTTGAATCATTTAGTCATGACTCAGTGAGTGGTGCCCGAGGCCGGAATCGAACCGGCACGGCTGTTTAAGCCGAGGGATTTTAAATCCCTTACGTCTACCTATTTCGTCACTCGGGCAAACATACTGCATAAAGTTAGAGGTAAATAGTCGCCTTGCTTAGTGACTGATTTACTTCTTATTAAATACTTTGATTTCATTATTATTTAATGAAGTCAGTATTTTACATACATTAAAAATAAACCCCGCAAAAGCGGGGTTTATTAACTGGGCGAACCAGCTTTTTAACTGTACAACACGCTTGGCAACCACAAACCAATCGCTGGGAACATGTATAACAAGATCAAGGCCAGAACTTGGATCGCCATGAATGGCATCATGCCTGCGAAAATCTGGTTGAGTGTCACATGCGGTGGGGCCACACCTTTGAGGTAGAAAGCCGCCATTGCCACAGGTGGTGATAAGAATGCTGTTTGCAAGTTCAAGGCAACCAATAGACCAAAGAACAATGGGTCAACTTGGAAGTGCACCAACAAAGGAATAAAGATCGGCATGAAAATCACGATGATCTCTGTCCACTCTAATGGCCAACCTAACAAGAAGATGATGACCTGCGAAAGGATCAAGAATTCAATCTTGCTTAGACCAAGACCCAAGACCCACTTTTCAATCAACTCTTGTCCACCTAGCAAGGCAAATGCTGCTGAGAAAATAGATGATCCGACAAATAACCAGCAAACCATGGCGCTTGTTTTAGCCGTCAAGAAGACAGACTCTTTGACAACATCCATGTTGAGCTGTTTGTAGGCCCAAGCGAGTGCAAAACCACCGAATGAGCCAAGAGCGGCCGCTTCAGTTGGTGTTGCCAAACCAAACACAATCGCACCCAATACAACCAAGATCAGAGCTGCTAGTGGGAAGAAAGACCCCAGTAACATTTTGAAAATCTCTAAACGGTGCATGGTCAGTGTGTAATAAAACAGCGCACCTATCAACAAACCAATGCCAAGGGTGATCCAATACCATAGTGGTACAGGGGCGCGCTCTGCGGGAGCAGCATCACTCGCTGGAATTTCTGACACACCAGTTGAAGCCATACTTGCACCAGCTGGTTTTACTGGCTTAGCATCATCCTCAGCACCTGGAGGCAAAGCAACGCCATCTGCTTGAGGCTGTGCTGCATCTTCTGCAGACTCCAAGCTCATCATGCCGCCATCACTGACCATCTCAACCACTGCTGAAGAAACTTCAACCGGCTTGGTTGCCACACCGTACATCGATGTCATCACAACCGCGAAGAAAATCAATGGGCCGATGATGATCATGAATTGCTTGAACAACTCACCCAAGCTCATATTGCTAGCTGCACGACCCTTCATCACCCCTAACAAACCAGGCAAAGCGCGCTGACTGTATTTAGCCAAAATTTCTGAGGGAGGTGTTAACTTCACCAAGCGATCTTCATCAGCCATTGGTGGCGCAAGTTCAGGCTTAAGCTTAGCAACAATGATCACATAACCAATGTACAAAGTCGCCAACATGATGCCCGGGAAGAATGCACCTGCATACAACTTAACCACTGACACACCAGCAGTCGCACCATACACAATCAACATCACAGATGGTGGAATCAAAATACCCAAGCAACCACCAGCAGTGATAGCACCTGCTGAGAGTTTGACGCTATAACCAGCCTTCAACATCGATGGCAAAGCCAATAAACCCATCAAAGTGACCACGGCGCCCACAATACCGGTTGCGGTTGCAAAAATAGCGCACGTCACCAAAGTAGCTACTGCTAGAGCACCTGGCAATCTAGCCAAAGCCAAATGCAAGCTTTTGAAAAGCTTTTCAATCAAGTTGGCACGTTCAACCAAATACCCCATGAACACAAACAATGGAATAGAGATCAAGACATCATTGGTCATCACCGAGAACGCTCTTTGCACCATGAGTGCCAAAGTACGATCGACCGCTTGAGTGGTTCCTTCACCTTGGCTCAAGAAAGCAAACAAGGCGAAAATCATGCCCATACCCATCAAAGTAAAGGCGGTAGGGAAACCCAACATGATGGCAACCACCACCAAGCTGAGCATCAATAATCCTAAATGACCATTGGTCATTTCTGAGAATGATGGCATTGCAATCAATGTGCCGACCACGATCGCGGCCATGATAATAAAACCGAAATATAGTTCCTTACGCATGATTAAGCACCCTTCTTTTCATCTTCATGGCTTACCATGGCTTTTAATTTATCTACGTCGACTTCTTCTACGTCATGTTCACGCTTAGGCCATTCGCCTGTTTGAAGACAAATAACGCAGCGAATAATTTCAACGAAACCTTGTAGCAACAATAAGCCGCCAGCAATTGGAATGATCAATTTGAATGGCCAAATTGGAGGGCCATTGGCAGTTTGAGTCGTGTGCTCATTGATTGCGATAGACTCCGCTGCAAAATTAATACCAGCGTAGACCAAGGCGATGATGCCTGGAATGAAGAAAATAAAGTAAAGAATTAGGTCAAATAGAGCCTGTGTTCTTGGTTGGAAAAAACCATAAAGAACATCGCCCCTCACATGCCCATTTTTTGACAGGGTGTAGGCGCCTGCCATCATGAACATCACACCGTAGAGCATATAGGTGAAATCAAACACCCAGTCATGCGGGTTATTAAATGCATAGCGATTGAAAACTTCCCAACAAATCAGAACAGTTAAAAGAACCACTGAAATGGCTGAGAACTGACCAGCTCTGGTGGATAGCTTATCCACTGCTAAAAGGATTTTTTGCATAAGTCTCTCGTATTATTTTTATAGTAATAATTACATAACCACAAACTACAAACACCCACGCAGTATAACTGAGTGGGTGTTTGAGTTACAACAAAACTACGGATTAAGACTTAGCTGGAGCCTTCTTAGGTCCAAAGTAATGGTTGTAAGCCATCTTGTAATCCACGTTGGTATCGTTCTGCCAGCGGCAAGCACGCTGAGCAAATGTACGCATAGATTCAAGAACACGCTTGAAATCAGCATTTTCTGTTGATTTAGCAGCAATGATCTTGTCCCAAGCAGCCAATTGAGCACGCAAGATTGGGTCAGGCGTCTTGTAGAACTTAACGCCTTGCTTCTGTTGCATTTCAATATAGTCTTTTGAGTAACGATCGATGGCTTTCCAGCTCATTTCTGCTGAAGAAGCTTGAACAGCTACGTTGATCATGGCGCGCAATTCTGCAGGCATAGAGTCTAGTTTCTTCTTGTTGAAAAGAATCTCAAACTGCTCTGAACACTGGTGGAATGATTGCAACATACATACTTTAGATACGTCTGGGAAGCCCAATAGACGGTCAGAAGATGCATTGTTGAATTCAGCAGCGTCTAATAGACCACGGTCCATCGCTGGAACAATCTCAGCACCTGGCAAAGCGTTCACTGAAACTTCCATGTCTTTGAAGATGTCAATTGAAAGACCAACTGTACGGTACTTTAGACCCTTCATGTCTGCAACCTTAGCAACTGGCTTCTTGAACCAGCCGAGTGGCTGTGTTGGCATTGGGCCATATAGGTATGACACAACGTCAATGTTCAATGATTTGTAGATGCTTTCCAACATGGCTTTACCACCGCCGTATTCGTGCCATGCAAGCACCATGTTAGGGTCCATACCAAACGCTGGACCTGATCCCCATAGCGCCAAAGCTGGGCTCTTACCATACCAGTAAGCAACCACACCGTGACCACCGTCCAATGTACCTTTGCTAACCGCATCCAATAGACCAAAAGCTGGAACAACTGAACCTGCTGGCAAAAGATCAATCTTCAAGCGACCTGAAGACATTTTGTTGATCTTGTCGCAGAAATCTTGTGCGTACTCATGGAAAATATCTTTTGTTGGCCATGTTGACTGGAAGCGCAAGTTAACTGTTTGCGCTTTTGCAATCATTGGGAAGCCAAGCGTACCTGCGCCAGCAGCTGCAGCTGTTGACGTGGCAATAAATTTACGACGTGATTGAACTTTCTTTTCTGACATTTAAGTCTCCTCTTGTATGAACAGATCTACCAACCTTGAGAATATATTTCGCAAGATGAGATTAATTTAGCACTCTGTGAAAAAATACGCACCTATATAAACGTTATTTTTGCTAGGGGTTTTACCTAATATGTATCTTGGAGCTTCAAATCAAAGACCCAGCCGAGGAGTTTTTTGGCGACGCCTACTGCTAATTTTGGTACTTTTGCTGATTACGGCTCTTGGTGCATTGGTGGTGTACTTTTTGTCTACCAAAGACCAGTTAGATGCAGAGCTAATCACCCCTGGCATCAGCGCCCCAGTCACCATCAAATTTGATGAACATGCCCTTCCCCATGTCTTAGCGGCAAGCCAAGAAGATGCATGGCACACCCTGGGCTTTCTGCATGCCACTGAGAGACCTTGGCAGATGGAATTCAACCGCCGCTTGGCATCTGGAAAACTATCTGAAATTCTTGGCAAAGACACGGTGGCGATTGATAAATTCATACGCACCTTGGGAATACGTCGCGCCGCTGAAAAGCAATATGAAAACTACCCCATTGAATACAAACGTCACATCCAAGCTTATGTCGATGGCGTGAATGAGGGATTTGCTCGTTTAGGCTGGGCACTTCCACCTGAGTTCATGATCCTAGGAGTTAAGCCTGGCAATTGGGGGCCGGCCGATTCTGTGGCCTGGTCATTGATGATGGCCTTGGATCTTGGGGGCAATTGGCACAAGGAGTTTTTGCGCCTTGAGATGTCAGCCACCATGAGCACTGAACATATTTGGCAGGCCTTACCGCCCTATCCAGGCGAAGCACCAGCCACTTCGGTTGATTTCGCCAAGATGTATCGCGATTTGGGATTGTTCAAAGAAAAGCTGGCAACGAAGACCAAGTCCTCATCAAAAGGTATTGAGCAAAGCCTAGCAACAACCGAGAAAGAAAAAGAATTTTTAAACTTTCTACCAGGTGGCTCAGAAGGCATTGGGTCTAATAACTGGGCAGTCGCAGGCAATAAAACCGTCAGCGGCAAACCCTTATTGGCCAATGATCCTCATTTGGGCTTAACCACTCCCGCTATTTGGTACTTTGCTCATATCCAAGCACCGAAGTTAAATGTCATCGGCGCTACTTTGCCAGGCATACCTGGTGTGGTTTTAGGTCACAACACCCATGTGGCCTGGAGCTTCACTAATACTGATCCTGATGTACAAGATTTATTCATAGAGGCCTTGGATCCAAATAATCCTGGTCGGTATAAAACACCTCAGGGTTATGAAAACTTTGTGCTTCGAGAAGAGACGATTGCCATCAAAGGCCAAGAGCCTTTCAAGTTTCTGAGCCGAGAAACCAGGCACGGCCCTGTTATCTCTGATGCTTATCAACGTGCGCAAGATTTGATCAACACAGATCGATTTGCCATTTCTTTGCGTTGGACCGCATTGGAAGCTTCTAATCAAACGTTAAAAGCTGGCTTCCAAATGAATGATGCGCAAAACTTAGAAGAGTTCAAGAGCGCGCTGAAAAATTATCACTCTCCTATGCAAAACGTGGTGATGGCTGATAAGGATGGTCAGATTGCTTACCGTGCTGCAGGCGTGGCTCCTAAAAGAAGCAAAGGTAAAGGTTTATTTGGAACGGCGCCCGGTCTTGGTTGGGATGCTCAATACGATTGGGGCCCTTACTTTGGTAAAGATGATTTACCCAAAGAAACCAATCCATCAAGCTCATTCATCGCTACAGCCAATCAACGCGTGCACAGTGCCAACGATCCACATCCTTTGACCACTGATTGGCACATGCCCTATCGTTATCAACGCATTGAACAATTGATCAATGCCACCGATCAACATGATGTGACCAGTATGAAAGCCATTCAAGCTGATGCTCTGTCATTATCAGCGGTGGATTTGATTCCGTTGTTACAGGCTGCGAACTCAACCCATAAATATGCCAGTGAAGCAAAAACCATCATTGCAAACTTCGATGGCAAGATGAGTGTTGATAGTGCAGGCGCGACCATTTATAACGCATGGGCTCATCAGTTAACGCGCTTGATGTTCGCTGACAAACTGGGAAAAAGCTTTGCGATTGAGTATGGCAAAAGAGATTTTCGCTCGGGTCTTCATCACATCATGAAGCTGCACCAGGCCGGCAATACTCAAGTAGCATTTTGGTGTGACAAACCAAGTACCCCAGAAGTTGAAACTTGTGAGAACCTCATGGACGAGGCTTTTACTTTGGCTTTAGAAGATTTGAGCAAGCGCATGGGTGGATCACCTCAATCTTGGAAGTGGGGTGAGGTACACGTGGCTGTTTCAGAGCATCGCCCATTCAGCAAAGTGTCTTTATTGAAAAATAAATTTGAGATCACCCGCCCTACTCCTGGCGATGCTTTCACTGTGAATTTGGGCTTCATGGACTCAGGCAATGCTAGCAACCCGTTCACTGTGAACAAAGGGGCGAGTATGCGTGTAATCTATGACTTATCCAATTTAGATCAGTCTCAATTCATTTACCAAACGGGACAATCGGGCTGGATCAATAGTCGTCATTACTCCAGTTATGCAAACGCTTGGGCCAAACAAGAATATGTGCCCTTGACCATGAACCCGAGCAAAATTGTTCATACCTCAGTTTTAAAACCTGACTTGAGCATTGCCGCTGAAAACAAAAAACGCTTAGAAAAAGAAGCCAAAGAAATAAAAAGGAAGTGATTTCTATGAAAAGTATTTCTCAAAGTTCGCAAAGTTGGCAAATTCGACTAAGTCGTTTATTACTCAGCTGCTTTCTCTTGGCAGCTAGTCAGTTCACTCATGCAGGCTTGAAAGAAGATCTAGAAACTGGTTCTTATGTTTTGATGATGCGTCATGCTGATGCGCCAGGCTATAGCGACCCTGACGGATATAACTTGAATGATTGCAGTACCCAAAGAAATCTAGGCGCCACTGGTAAGACTCAAGCCAAGATGATTGGGCAATGGTTGACCACTCAAGGCATTGAAAGTGCGCAAGTTTTTAGCAGTCCTTGGTGTCGCTGCAAAGACACTGCCGCCCTATTGAACAAAGGTACTGTGCAAGTTGAGGTTGGCCTTGGATCATTTTTTGAAAATCGTGGCAGTCGTCAAGAGCAAACTCGTTTGACTCAAAACAAAATTGCACAACTCTTAAAAGTATCACCGCGCAAACCGGTGATCATGGTCACGCATCAAGTGAATATCCAAGCCTTTGCAGGACAATCATTGAGCTCAGGCAGTATGGTGTTGGTGAAAGTCAATCAATTAGGTCAGTACGTGTCTCATCAACTGATCAATCATCCTCACCCTTGAGGCAAGGATTATCCAGATTAAGAACTGTGGCTGTCTTGAAAGCCACCACGTCTGTAGGTGACTACCAAGGTATCTCGCCATCCTTGCTCTAAGGCTTTAGGATCGATTGGTTGAATCGGTGTGGTTTCATGAACCACACGAGCATCGTCGAGCAATAACAAGCTAAAAGGCTTTTGCAAAGTGAAGCGCTGACCTTGCGGGCCATTCGATTCAAATACCCTGGTTTCTCCACCTTTGATACCGTGACGCTGAAGCATCAAAACAGCCACGTACTCAACACCATCACGATGAGCACCCTCTGGTGTTGGTCGACCAATACCATCGGTTGTATCAATCCTGAATTGATGCACCTCTACAAACCAAGGCTTGGATTCATCAAGATTATTTTGTGTTTGATCAAACTGTAGAGCCAAGTTCAATAAAAAATCTTTGAGTGCTGCTGAGTGGGCAAACGTTTCTTCACATGGCTCAAACCAACGATCAATACCGCCATGCAATGCGTTATATGAAACTGGTTGCCAGTGGGCACGATGAGGAGCCAATGTGACCGTATTGTTTTGAATCACAAAACTGGCATGCCTTCTTTGACGATAACGACCACCATCTTTTAAATAAGCATCGGCTGGCAAGTTTTTCCAAGTGGCAGATAAGTCTTGCCACTCAGTCAAATGATGTTGAGAAAGCTCAAAAAAATGCTCAGGCGATAAAACGACATAGCCATTATCTTGAATAGCTGTTGGCACAGAGGCCAGCGATGTTTGTGGTGGATCTAATAGCATGTCAAAAATTGATAAAAATGGCTCATGAATGTCTTGAGGATTGATTATCCTCTGAATGACTCACTTATGGGCAAAGCCTTATTTGTCCATATGAAGCGGCACCATCAAGCTTTTAGAAAATTCGCTTGGTGCAGTTCTTTGTATTCGCAACCAACCCAACCCTCGTACCCTAAATCATCCAAAAGCATGAAGAAATCAAGGTAATTGATTTCTCCTGTGCCAGGTTCATGGCGACCAGGATGATCTGCAATTTGAATATGCTCGATGAAAGGCATCAGCTCTTCTATATCCAAAATATCTTCACCCATGCGATGGGCATGATAGGCATCGAATTGAAGATGCAAATTGTTCGATGGAACCGCCATGATGGTTTCTAGAGCATGTTGACTGCTGGACAAGAAAAATCCCGGCATATCAAATGTGTTGATGGGTTCAATCAAGAGCTTGATGTTTGATTTTTTTAACTCTTCTGCCGCATAAGTTAAATTTTCTACAAAAGTTTTTTGAGCCTCACCAAAACTCACACCCTCAGGCAATATTCCTGCCAAACAATTTAATTGTTTGACTCCCAAATGTTGGGCATGAGCAATAGCATCAGGAATGCCGCGTTTGAATTCATCTACCCTGGCTGGATGACAAGCCAAACCTCGATCTCCTTTGGACCAATCACCACCGCGTAAGTTATGCAGCACCATCGGTAATTCAAGCTGCGTCATTGATTCTGCTATTTCTTTTAGGGCTGCGCCTGAATTCTCTTGATATGGAAATTGGCATTCAATGGCTTCAAAGCCATCGTCTTTTGCAGCCTTGATTCGCTCTAAGAAAGGCAGATGCGCATAGAGCAAGGAGAGGTTGGCGGCAAAACGAGGCATAAATGACCTAATTATCAATTCAGTGATTTAATTATGGCATGCGCATCATTTCAATTTCCACAGGCAAGATTGCTCCATTGTTTGGCATAGACCACCCCGATCACCGCGTGGTCAATTCAGGCATCAAAAAAGACATTGTCAGTTCTTTAGATCACCCGATCAGCATCCAAGTCAGAGCCATTGGCTTGGATGGCGATGAACAAGCTGACTTCAGTGTGCATGGTGGATTAGAGAAAGCGATCTATGCCTACCCAAGTGAACACTACCCTTTCTGGAATGAACTACTTAGCAGAGAAGCTAAAAGAACCAACCCAATTGGTTTTGGTTTTGTTGGCGAAAATCTCAGTGTTGAAGGATTCTCTGAAGAATCTGTTTGGGTTGGTGATAACTGGCAGATTGGCGATGTTGAACTAGAAGTTGTCAAATTAAGAGAACCCTGCTTCAAATTCAATGCGCGGATGGGCTATAAAGGTGCATCCAAAGCAATGATTCAATCCACTCGCTCAGGTTGGTATCTGAAAGTTCACAAAGGTGGCAACATCAAAGCTGGTGATGCCATCGTCGTCACACCTGGTCGCAGAGAAATGAGCATTCAGCAACAGAATCATTTTTTATTGCGCAAAGAGTCGCAAAAAGATTTGTTTTAAATGAGCTCCATGAATATTCTCTTTGTGTGCATGGGCAATATTTGCAGAAGTCCAACCGCCCATGGTGTGTTTCGTCAATACATTGAAGAGTCTGGCTTATCTCATCAAGTGAGAGTCGATTCTGCAGGAACGCATGCTTACCATGTGGGCGAAGCGCCAGATGCTCGCTCTCAAACACATGCACTCAAGCGTGGCTATGATTTATCAGATTTGGCAGCCAGACAACTCGATGATCGAGATTTTGATCACTATGATTTATTGCTGGTGATGGATTGGGAAAACTTTGCGCTGACAGAGCAGCGCTGTCCTCCAAATAAAAAGCATAAGATCCGACGCTTAACTGAGTTTTGCAAAGTTAATCAGGCCAGCGTTGTTCCTGACCCTTATTACAAAGGCAGTGAAGGTTTTGAGGAAGTGCTTGATTTGGTCGAGGATGCCTGTGACGGTTTACTTGATCACGTGAGACAAAGACTCTTACGTTGAGAGCGAATGATTTGTAGGAAATTCCTTACAAACAAATCTCCCTTTTCCGATTTTAAAAATTTAGATTGTCTGGCAAGCTCTTTACTCAATTTTCTTGAGAGCTCATATGTCTATTTATCTACAGGATCAAAAATCACCCGAATCGGCACAGTCCCACATCTTCACCCTCACCTGCCATCATGATAGTCAACGCAGTGTTAAAGATCCCGGCATCAAGCCAAATGAGACACCCAAAGAGAATGTGAAGATTGTCGACATTCGGATGATTGAACTGATCAAAAAGGAGGATGACTTCAAAGCTTTATTATTCGAAGATCTTTATAGAAAAATCACCTTCGATAAATTAACCAATCCCAAAGTGTTAGCCGAGAAGATTCAGTTCCCCATCAAAGATACTCTGGCTCTTTACAAAGGAGATCTTAAAAAGATCAATACCTTTAGATTGCTTCACGCAATCGCACAGTTTGGCTATGACATTCATGTTTGTATGAGGCCAACCGTGGCTTATATACCCGGCGAGGTCTGCTTGGAGCGCTGAGAGCTTGCAAGTGAACATCAGCGTGAAACATTTCTGTAACGCTTAAAGAACCATTTCCTGATGTAGGTGGCAACGCCACCTCCCATCACCATTCCAAAGACTATCGGGTTATCCATCAACAATTGCCAAATACCTTGCCCTGATTCAACACCCACCTGAATCGTTTCTGTGATTTCACCCAACTCATCAGAATTAATCAATTTATCAACCAATAACTCGCACATCGCCTGGCTCATGACATGACCTTATAGCCTACCAATGAAAACCAAGGTCGCCAACTTAGCCAAGCCATAGCTCGTACTTTTTGCCAGCTTGATGCTTTTAGATAAAACACTGGGGCTTCTTCTGCTTGAGGTCTTTTTGCTTCGTTTGGGCGGTGCTTTTCTGGCAAAGTTTCTGATGATCATCTCCATCAAGTTTTCTCCTTAAAGAAATCATGATGAATCCAGTTAATCTGAATGTGCGGGAAGTGATTCGTCAGAAATTGCTGATTGATATAAAGAGAATTCTTACCCAGCAGTGAACACCTTACTTTTTTAGCTGGGCGAGTAAATGCCGTAAGTTATTGTGATCAATCTCGTGCATCAAATGCAGTAACTCCCCTATTTCACCTCGCGGAAATCCCTCGCGAGCAAACCATGACAAATAATTGGCCGGTAATTCACACAGCAATTGTCCGGCATGCTTACCAAAAGGCATTTTCATACTGACCAATTTTTCCAGGGATTCAGGAGTCATGACCCTGATATTAAAACAGGATTGCGATCAGCAATTTGTTTCAGTCTTGAATACAATGGATTCATGTTAACCAAACTCACCACCATTCCTTTATTTCCTCTTGGCCAGACGCTTTACCCCTCTGGCGCATTGGACTTGAAAATTTTTGAAATTCGTTATTTGGACATGGTCAAAGACTGTGTGGCCAATTCAACTAACTTTGGCATCGTGACTTTGGACGAGGGTAAAGAGGTTGTAGATCCCACCAACAAACCCACAGTGTTTTTTCCGACAGGTACTTTGGTAGACATCACTTATTTTGATGCACCACAGCCTAGTTTATTTTTCATCAAATGTCGCGGCACAAGACGATTTAAAGTTCATCAGAGTCAACAAGAGAAAAATGGCTTATGGATGGGTGAAGTTGAATTTTTATCTGAAGATGCCAACTATCCAATCCAAACTGAACACCAAACACTTGCCGATAATTTAGGCGCCATCATCGCGTCTTTGCAGAAAAAAGGTGTGCGTGAAGATCAAATGCCTTTTAGCCAACCTTATGATTTAGAGCAATGTGGTTGGGTGGCCAATCGCTGGTGCGAAATCCTACCTTTGACACCAGCACAAAAGCATCATCTCTTGAGTATTGATAATGCTCAAATTCGTCTTGATTTAGTCAAAGAGTTGATTGAAGAAATGACTGGCCAAAGCCAGTCTTAGTTTTTATTTTGGTTTTTCTTCCATCTGTGATCTTTCAAATAGAATGAATACATCACTTACATTGATGGGTAATCATGACCATTATTCCTAAACGTTATTCCGCTGCTTTTGCTGGTGCCACTGGCAATATGCTGGAATGGTTTGACTTTGCCATTTATGGTTATTTCGCAACCGCCCTTGGCAAGGTCTTCTTCCCAGCCAGCGACCCCACTCTTCAAACAGTTGCTTCATTTGGTATTTTTGCCATTGGTTATTTAGCAAGACCAATTGGCAGTTTGATTTTGGGCCCAGTGGGTGACCTACTCGGTAGAAGAAAAATGATGATCTGGAGCATCATGATCATGGGCGTGGCCAGTTTCATGGTGGCGTTGCTGCCCAGTTACGCTCAGGTAGGTGCTATCGCTGCATATGCACTGCTTTTCCTACGCATGACCCAAGGTTTTTCAATTGGTGGTGAATACACAGGCAGCATGGTGTATGCCGCTGAAGCATCTCCGCAAGGCAAAGAAGGTCTGATGTCTGGTATTGCTCACGCAGGAGCATTGCTGGGATTTTTCTTGGGTTCTTTAGTCGCAGCCCTCACCGCTTTTGTGTTTGGCGAAAATGCTGTGAACGATTGGGCTTGGCGCCTACCTTTTCTTTTAGGCGCCTTGGTAGCGATTGCTGGCTGGAAGCTAAGGGCTCATATGCCTGAGACCCTGGAAACCGCCATCCAACACAAGCTTAGCTTTAAAGAATTATTGGCTTTGATTACCCTGCGCTTAAAAGAAGTGGCTCATGGTTGGCGAGTACTGGTTCAAATTGCAGCTTTGATTTCTTTTTCGAATGTGCTGTTTTATGTTCAGTTTGTTTATTTTGTTGATTACGCTGCCAAACATGGTGGCTCGATGCAATCAGCCAACACCGTGGCCACTGCGATTCAATTTGTCGGCATTCCCTTGGTTGTTTTAGGTGGCTGGTTAGCCGATAAGATTGGCAGAATCAAGATCACTTGGTACGCCACATGGGCTGGCGCTATTTTGTGTGTTCCTGCAATCTTAGCGTCTCAATTCGGCGGCGTGGTAGGTCTTGCGATTGGTCAATCTTTGATTGTGGCGCCAGTGATGTTGCTGTTTGGTGCTCAAGGTATTTTGATCAGTCGTTTGGTCAAACCTGAGCAACGTTGCTCAGTGTTTGCTATTGGTTATAGTCTGGCCGTTGCGATATTTGCTGGCACTGCACCGATGGTCACAGCTTGGCTACTTGAAATCAATGCATGGACTTGGGGCCCTGCTGCATATTGTTTCACTTATGCAATCCCAGCCATTTATGCACTTCGCTCATTAAGAAATGAAAATCAATGATTCCAGTTTTAAATGCTCAAGAGTTATTAGCTCTAGCTTCACAACAACATGAACAGCAGTGCTCAAATTGCGCCTCACATGATTTTTCTTGCTGGGAAACAATTCTCAGCACCTTTGATCGCGATGGCTTGAAGACAGTCGGCACACTCCAGCATCCTGATGCAGAAGAAATTTGGGATGAATACCATCCGAATGGCACAACCATTTGGTCAGAGAATGCGCCGATTGCGGTGAACTTCCATCCATACAATCGCTGCACAGTTGATCAATGCCCGGAATGCTCAACTGTTTATTTGCGTTACACCGAATATGGTGGTTATTACGTCGACGAAAGAATTCGGGTGGTCAAACCTGAATTAATCATTCAGTCTCCTTGATTTAAGAAGCCAATGAGTTATGCAAGCATTGAAGCTGTGTTGATGCTGTATCAATGCTTGTGAGTTGAATGATCGTGTCCTTTGCTTTTATCTGTTTCTGAAGACATTTCAGCCGCACCATGAGCATGTCCGCCAGCGGACGGATGAGCTTTGAAGTAATTCGCTGCGTAGATAGAGCCCATTGTCACGATGAAGACACTGATGCCACCATAGATAAGAACCCCTTTGATTTTGGCATGAGGCCTTCCCTCCATCCAATACACAGCAATCAAACTCATTAAGAATCCAACGGGTACAACCCATAAGCTTCTGTCTGGAGAATCTGGAAAGTGCTGAAGACCGCCCGTAAAAAAGCCTAGGCCTACAGATGCAATCACACCAATGGCCAATAAATTGGTCCATGTATTACTTGTTTGAGGATTTGATATTTTCTCTAAAATACCGGCAATCAAATAAATACCCACACCAATCGCAGCAGTGATCATTGATCGTTGTTCACTGAATGCACCGTGAGTCACCGCTCCAGCAATAAAACTAATGCCAGTGTATTTACATAAAGTAGCAATGTGGCCCAGAGAGAATTTCATGATGTTCGCTTTAAATTTAAAAATTTAATTTAGCAGAAGTGGTGATATTTAGCTGAGGGCCCATATCCCCCTAATTGACAAAGGGTAATTGATCCCAATGACTGGTGTACTTAGGCGAAACATTCTCTGACTTCATTTTCCAAGCTTGGTCAGTGCCTGTCGCAGCTACTCGCAAGGCCTGGGCTCCATAACGTGTATTAATTGAATCTAGAGTTTTCATGAGGCGCACTGATTTTCCTTTGACCTGATGATCTTCAAACAATGAAGACTGAACCAGTGGCTTATCAGTCATCAAACCCAACATCACGCCAGCCTTTTTATATCTGAAGCCTTTTTTATAAATCTCTTTCAGTCCTTTGATGGCCATTTCAGTCAAGACCAAGGTGTCATCCGTTGGATGCACTAAAGGTATTTGAATACTTTGACTGTACTGAGGTTCATTTCTCATGAATACATTGGTCTGAACAAAGACGCTGATTGAACTGGTCAATGACTCTTGCTCTCTTAATTTTTCGGCGGCTCTGGCTGTGTGTGTCGCAACTGATTCAGCCAATTCTTCCAAACTGAGAACTAATTTGCCAAAACTTCTAGAAGCGATGATTTGTTGCTTGGGTGGGGCCACCTCCTCCAGAGCCAAGCAAGAGAGTCCACGTAATTCATAACAAAGTCTTTCAATCACTACCCCAAATTGCAATCTCATCATTTGCGGAGATACTTGTACTAGATCAAGTACGGTGTGTATGCCCATGCCCTCTAAACGTTTGGCAATTTTTCGACCAACACCCCAAACTTCAGCTGCAGATACCTCACTCATCCATTGATAGAGTTCTTGTTTGGGCATATTGCTTAAATCACACACACCATTGAATGATGGATTCTTTTTGGCCAAGTGATTGGCAAACTTGGCCAAAGTTTTGCTGGGTGCAATGCCCACGCAAACAGGCAAACCAGTCCACTGCTTGATGCGCTGTTTGATCTCAGCGCCTAAATGCGTGGGAGATTCGTGAGCATTTAAAACAGATTCAATTTGCAGGAAGCTTTCATCCACACTGTAGACCTCTAGCTTGGGCGTGAACTGTCGCAGTATCTCCACCACGCGCTGACTCATGTCGTGATACAGGGTGTAATTAGATGAACAAGCCAGGATGCCATGCTGCTTGGCCAAGTCTTTCATCTGAAACCAAGGCGTGCCCATTTTGACACCCAAGGCTTTGACTTCAGCACTGCGTGCCACAGCACAACCATCATTATTGGACAACACCACCATGGGTGTTTTTTCTAACTGAGGGGCAAAGACTCGTTCACAAGACACATAGAAATTATTCACATCCACCAAAGCAAACAGTGGTGCATGGGTGGAATGTTGACTGGGGGAGCTCATGATCAAACTCGAGATGAACTACTGGAATAACGTCTGACAACACCAATGACCACGCCCCATATTTGTAGCTCATGGCCTTCACTGAATGTGATGTTGGGATAGTCAGGGTTTTCTGGACGCAATTCAATGAGTCCTTTGTATTTGTACAAACGCTTGATCGTGTACTCACCATTGACCACCGCCACCACAATGTCTTTGTGTTTTGGCTTTAAGGCTCGATCAACGACCACCTTATCGCCATGATGGATGCCAGCCACAATCATTGATTCACCTCTCACAGTAAACATGAAAGTGGCTGGCTTATTCTGTATCAGATAGCTATTCAGATCCAATCCATCAGCCGCATAATCAGCCGCAGGACTCGGAAATCCTGCTGATAATGGGTGCATGATGAGTGGCGTCTCATTCACCGATAAATCACCGGACAAGCCTTGAGGCACTTGGCTCAAGCTGGTTTGATGAAGAAGTTGATTGATCGATTGAGTCATAATAATACTGTATATTTATACAGTATATATGAATTAAGTCGGATTCAGCAAATTTGTTATTCCAACATTAAGATAGACCCCATCATGTTGGGGAAAATCCGTCAAAAACTACTGGCCAATACGTTTCCGAAAGAAGTTTCGGCAGCAGAACTGATCTGCCCTATTTGCGACCGCCCGATTCCAAGCTCGCAAAAAGATGCGCATCACTTTGTTCCAAAATCAAAGGGTGGAAAGGCCACCGAGTATTTGCATCGTATTTGTCACAGGCAAATACATGCTTTGTTCACAGAAACACAATTGGCCAGAGAATTGAATACAGCCGAAGCCATCAAAGAGAAAGCTGAGATGCAAAAGTTCATTGCTTGGGTGCAATCCAAGCCCAATGATTTTTACCAACGCAGCTCAAAGAGCCAGCAGTTTAAAAACGCCAAAAACCTGATCTAGGGAAATAAATTTCTCGGTATTTCTGCTCCTGCTTAAGAGATGTCACCAAGAAGCGCACGATTTCATCATGCTTGGTAGAGCAATCTAACTTTCGTTGTGCAATGCGCTCTTTGGCAGCAGCAACAATCACCTCGTTCAAATCAAAGGCCCTGCTATCCAAACCTGTTTGAGCTCCCAAACAAAGTTGGAAGTCACTCATGGTGTCAATCCGTTGCGTGATCTGCTGTGGCGTCAAAGAGGCACAACCACCAAGCAAGACCAATGCCAGACAAGCAATTTGCTTACTCAATCGATGCATGGAATATTGTTTGAACATGGTCATACTTTAGCAAATATTTATAGAGTCACGCCACTTGCTTTGAGTGGGGAGTGCTCTGCCAGTTCATCGATATAGTTTTCAATACCACTGCTCTCTCGAATCAAGAATCGCTCAACAGCTTTTGAGAACTCAGGGTCTTTGATCCAGTGCGCAGATTGCATCTTGACCGGCATGAAGCCTCTGGCCATTTTGTGCTGACCTTGAGCGCCTCCTTCGAAAACATCAATGCCATGAGTGATGCAATATTCAATGGCTTGGTAATAGGCTGTTTCAAAATGCAGGCAAGGCACATACTCCAATGTACCCCAATATCGACCATAAGCCGTTTTAGCACTTCCCGACTGATCAATGAAGAGCAAAGAGGCGGCAATTGCTTGCTCATTTTTATGCGCCACAATCAAATGAAGATTTTCAGGCATGGTTTGGGCCAGCATTTGAAAAAATGATTCACTCAAATAAGGTGATGAGCGGTGTTCGTAATAGGTATTTGCGTAGCAACGATAGAACAATGACCAATCCTCTTGGGTCGCATCCGAGCCATCAATGTGACGAAAAGATATTCCTGCATTTTGTACCTGAGATCGTTCGCTGCGAATATTTTTACGGCGTTTCATATTGAGCTGACTTAAGAAGTCATCCATGCTTTGATAAGCATGGTTTTTCCAATGAAACTGGACGGCATCTCTGGCCATAAATCCTTGCTTCAATAGAATCTCTTGAGTGTCTTGATCAGCAAATAAAACATGCGCTGATGAGATGTCGTTTTGCACCAATAATTGTTTTAATTGCCGAATCAACAGAATCCGAATTTCATCAGAGTGCTTGCCCTCACCCACCAGTAGGCGCGCACCCCTGACTGGCGTGAATGGTATGGCACAAAGTGCTTTGGGGTAATACGACAGGCCATGTTGTTGGTAGGCTTCCGCCCACGACCAATCAAAAACATATTCGCCATAAGAATGACTTTTTAAATACAGAGGCATTAAACCGATGGGATTTTTATCACTAGAATCGTAAATGGCCAGATGCGCTATTTGCCAACCAGTGTTGCTACCAACACAAGCGCAATCTTCTAAGGCACTTAAAAATTCATGGCGCAAAAAAGGCGTCGCGTCTTTACCCAAAAGATGATTCCAACTCTCTTTTGAGACCAGATGAATGCTATCGAGGATACGACATTCAAAGCTATTGTTTGCAGACACTTTTTTGCCGTTTTTCTAAAGGAGTTAAAACAGCATTTGATTGTAATTTAAGACCATGCAAATTAGCACATGGTCTTAGCCACCCCCAATTTAAAGTCTGATTTGCGTCATCCAGAAATATGTCACAGCCATCAAAATGATTCCAGCCATCCATTTGTAGGGCCTTACTCGAGAAGGTAAGACGTTTGATTGAAGTGAGACTTTGGCTTTGATTTTCTCTAATATGGCATGAATCAATACACCGCCCACATGAATCGCAACAATGGCCATGAGTAAATTACCCAAGGTTTCATGCAGATCTTCAAATAAATCAGGCCCAATCTCTTCATAGACCAAGTAGCCACTGATGGTCACCATCAATATGACCGCCAATAGGATATAAGCAGTTAAAAAACCAACGGCATGAAACCCAATGAACTTTTCTGGCTGAGAAGTGAATAAAGAGCGAAGATAAGTCATGACTTTTTTAAGTCTTGGAAAAATAGTGCTAAATCTGGCGTACTTCCCGCCAATAATTCCCCAGATAAGACGAAAAACAACCAAGCCAAACATGGTGTATCCCATGGTGACATGAGCTAGGCGAAACTTTTCACTGTCTTGAGTGATAACGGCCCCCAGAAAACATATGGCTAAGAGCCAATGAGACACCATGACTGCGGCATCCCAAGACATCATTCTTTTTGATAACTGATGAATCATTGAGGCACCTTTACAAACTCATCGTCATACTGCCCTTTGTCGGCAGTTGTGTGACAAGCCATACAGTTAGCCTTACTTTTGATACTGGCTCTTTTCCAGGTTTGCTCCGATATCTTTCTGTGCTTTTTAACAAACCAAGCAGCTTCAGTGACACGATCATTGGGAGGCGCACCATTGACACGCTTGTACGTTCCTGAGTATTGCACCAACCATTGAGTGACTTCTTTTACGGACTGAGGGTCTAATGAAGCATCCGTACCATAGTGTTTATCAAGACCCCCCATGATTCTGAGCCAAGATTCTTTGGGTAAAAAACCTGGGGCGTACAGCATGTGGCAACTGGCACACTCCGTGGTCACTTTTTCTGGGATTTTTAATGGCAGCATGTTTCCATCTGCCCAAAGAGTTGAAGAGAAAGTAATCAAAATGAATGTGACTAATTGTTGATAAGTTTTTTTCATGGTGGGCTCTGATTATTTCTTCAAGGAATTTAGATAAGCCATGACGTCTGCTTTTTCTACAACTGTGCACTCTCTTCCCAAGACATCATTACAGTTTCTCTTGAACCATTTATTGACTTTGGCTTCATCCGTGAATCTTTTGGCATTGAAAGCCGGGGCTAAAGGAGCAATTGATTTATTTGTAGAAGCATGAAGCCCATCGCTGGTGGGTGGAGATTTGTGACAAGACGCGCAACTCCATTCCTTGCCATGTTTGGCCTGAAAGAACTGCTCACCTCTCGAAACAGATGGTGCCTGATTGGCTTGGGCCGCATATTGCTTTTCTAGCAAAGTTGCATCCAATGCCCAAGCACTTGTGCAACAAGCACCCAATAAAATCCATAAAGTTTTCTTAATTAAGCTATTTTTCATAATGCGCCTCACTTCAATGTTAATAATCTAAAAAATTAAGATTAAGAGAGTATTAACAAAACCCTTATTCAGTGAGGAATTGCCATTAATTGGGATAACATGAGTCATAGCAATCAATTTTTTAGGGCAAATATGATGCAGATCAAAATCCAATCTTTGGCATTAATGATATTTGTTGGACTGACAGCCACGTCTCAATGGTCATGGGCTCAAAAAGATTGCGTAAAAAATCCCCCCAATGTGGCAAATCTTGTTGAAACACGCCCAGGCTTTCATCGGGTGACAGGACCTTTGGCTGAATTCAACCCATGCCATTCATCAGTTGATCTTTCAATGCCCGGATTCTTTTCAGATAAGTTGGCTGAGAAACCACCTCTGATGATCATTGCTCATGGTGGCAATGGCCCAGGCAGCGCAGAAAAAGAAATGGTTCGTCGCATGAACTCAAAAGGCGTAGCTACCCTACTCTATGACGCCTACAACATGAATGGTTTTGAGTACCGTGGCACTAATCTATTTTTAACTGGTACCAGCAATGAATCACGTCAACGCATGATTCTCAAAGCAACAGTAGGTGCTTATCAGTGGGCCAAGACATTAAGTCAAGTAGACACTTCCAGAATATTTATTCATGGTCTATCGAACGGTGGCAGCGTCGCGCTCAATATGGCAGCACTTGTAGAACCCGAACATGTGAGAGCAGTTTTTGCTGAAGGCGCAACACCGACGGGCATTGGTATGCCCGACAAAATCAAGGTGCCTTTGTATATGGTGTTTGGCAAAATTGATAATTATGGTGGTAAGCGTGAAGATGATTGGATGTATACCCGCACAGACCCCTGCGCCTTTAATCAAATATCACCTCTGGCTGCCATTGGCACTGCTCATCGCTGTAACTCAAGAACAAATCCCGAAAAGATGACCATCTCACCACAAGCTTGGGCTGAAGAATTAAAAGCAACAGGCCAAGCGATTGATTTTTGGTTTTATGACAACGCGGCCCATGGTTTATTGGCAGGTTTTATTGATCGAGGCATGCGCACCTATGGATCAGGTCCAAGTGCTGCTGTTCGCTATGGTTGGATTGGGGCAAGTCCAGATGCTGCTAATCAATTTGTGACAGATTTAATGAAAGTGATCGTGGCTAGCTATAAATAGACTGCAATGAATGAAATAGGATTTGGGAGAATGTAAACTACTTCTATGAAACCAATTATCACTATCGACTTTGTTTCCGACATCGCCTGCCCTTGGTGCGCTGTTGGTTTTGGCAACTTATCCCAGGCCATGGCTCAGTTAGAGATTGTGGTGGATTTTAAAGTTCACTTCCGTGCCTTTCAGTTAAATCCTCACATGCCTCCTGGTGGCCAAGATGCCATGGAGCATTTAACTCAAAAGTATGGCTTGAGTCTTGAACAGGTAAAAACCAATCAAGCTCAAATCAGAGCCAGAGCTCTTGAGGCTGGTTTCAAGTTCCATCCAGATGGTCGCAAACGTGTTTACAACACATTTAATAGTCATCGCTTGCTATATTGGGCTGCCAACGAATGTGATCTTGAGAAACAAGCGACTCTGAAAAAAGAGCTTCTCAATACCTATTTTGTTCTGGCCGTCAGTCTTGATGATGAAAAGAATGTTTTAGATGCTGTGGTTCGAGCAGGACTGGATAAGGCCAGAGCTGCTGAAATATTAGCCAGTGATGAGTTCACTGCAGAAGTAAAAGCTGAAGAAGAGTTTTATAAGAACTTGGGGATTCAGTCAGTGCCGTCACTGATTCTTAATGAAGAGTATTTACTGCAAGGCGCCCAAGAACCTGAGTCACTGATCAGTGCCTTTGAGCAACTGATCAAGTAACTGACTGTCAGAATTTAGGAAATTCACTTTCTTCTTCAACTTTGTTGAAAGCCAACTTTGTTGGCGTGAAAAATAGTTGGTACAGGCAATAAGCTTTGATACCCAACTGAATCAATACAAGCAGAGCCATACCAATACTGCTGCTCTGCATCAAGAACAGTAAGCTCAATGGCAAGAAAATCACAAGCGCGTAAGCCAAAAATAGATATCTGGCCAGGTTACTTCCACCAGAAACTTTCCAGATGATGAATAAGTAAAAGGCTGCCTGGACTAAGGGGCCGTTCAAACTATTTTCCGCAAATGACGGGGAACTAAAAGCAAAGTAAGCAACCGGCAATAGCTGCAATACCAAATCAATCAGGAGTAATTGGCCAGTTAGTTTTAGTTTCATTTTTTGGACTATCAAATGGTGGATGAACAGATCTAATACAACCTTTAGAGGTTCGTAGTTTAGCTTGAGTCTGCTCTGAAGGGGGTGCTTGAGAAAACTGGAGGCGGAACCCAGAATCGAACTGGGGTACACGGCTTTGCAGGCCGCTGCATAACCACTCTGCCATCCCGCCGGGGATGAGTTGTTAAATTAAAAAGGGAAGCTGGTTAAGCTTCCCTCGTAATTTGGAGCGGGATAAGAGGCTCGAACTCTCGACCTATACCTTGGCAAGGTATCGCTCTACCAACTGAGCTAATCCCGCATAACAACAAGACCGTTACTTTACCATAATTTCAGCCTATGTCAAATAAATGGGCTTTTTTGGTGACTTTGTAGATGGGGATTACTGTGGGTAAAGTCTTTGTTTTTACAGACTTTTAATCAATAAGTGATCAAAGATCTGCTTTGGCCTTGATCATCGGCCAGGCTTTTTGAAGGTAATAGAACATCGACCAAACTGTCAGAACAGCCGCAATCCAAATCAGGGGTTTACCAATCGTTTTGGTGTGGAAGAGATTGAACAATGTGTCGTTAAAAAGCAAGAATGGAATTGCTATCAGTTGGGCCGCTGTTTTGAGCTTACCCACAAAGTGCACGGCCACGCTCTTCGATGCGCCAATTTGAGCCATCCACTCTCTTAAAGCTGAGATGGTGATCTCACGACCGATGATGACCAATGCCACCCAAACTTCCACACGGTCAAAGTTGAGAAGAACCAAAAGTGCTGCTGCCACCATGAGTTTGTCGGCCACCGGATCTAAGAATGCGCCAAAGGCAGATACCTGACCCCACTTGCGAGCCAAGTAACCATCCAACCAATCTGTAAGGGCTGCACCAACAAAGAAAATCGTTGCCCAAAGGTTTTTTTCATCAATATCCAACCAAGATTCAGGCAAGTAGAAAATACCAACCACCAAAGGTATGGTCGCAACGCGTAACCAAGTGAGGAAGATCGGTAAATTAAAGGGCATGACGCAAGGATAAAGGGTATTACTGAATAATAGAAGTTCTAAAAACTTGTTTTTGAGTCTTATTTTTCAATGCAATTGCTTGTAAATGATCTCAGCTAAGGCTTTTGAAATACCTTCCACTTGCTGAAGCTCTTCAATGGTGGCACTGGTGACGCCTTTTAATCCACCGAATCGAGCCAAGAGTTTTTGACGTCTCTTAGCCCCTATGCCTTCAATTTCTTCGAGGCGCGAGACGTTTCTGGTTTTCTGTCTCTTGGCTCTCATACCAGTGATGGCAAAACGATGAGCCTCATCCCTGATTTGAGCAGTGAGTAAAAGCGCAGGGCTTTCTAAGCCGAGGGTCATGGGTTCACGCTGATCAGCAAAGATGAGAGTTTCTAAACCAACTTTTCTACCCTCACCTTTGGCAATACCGACAATCATGTGAATGTCTAAACCCAACTCATCAAAAACTTCCTTGGCCATACTGACCTGCCCTTTACCGCCATCCACCAAAACAATGTGAGGTTGTTTCTCAGGCGGGATTTCTTGAAAGTTGGCATAACGCCTGTGAAGCACTTGGCGCATGGCCGCATAGTCATCGCCAGGAATGATGTCATTGATATTAAAGCGGCGGTACTCGCCACTTTGCATGTCGTGCTTTTGATAAACCACACAACTGGCTTGAGTGGCCTCGCCTGAGGTGTGGCTGATATCAAAACATTCAATGCGCAAATCTTCAGCATTTTCAAGATCAAGGTTGAGCACCTCAATCAATGATCTTGTTCTAGCTTCTTGGCCACCAGCTTCTGTGAGTCGTTTCGTCAGAGCCAATTCAGCATTGTTCTGCGCCATGATCAACCAGTGCTTGCGCTGACCTTGTGGCTGCTTGAGGATCTGTACCTTTTTATTGGCTTTGGTATTTAAAAGCTCTTGTAACTCATCATTTTCTGGAGAGTCACTGAAGTCTTGAATGACCATGACTCTAGGAATGAGTTTGAGAGATTCAGCGTCATCACTCAAATAGTGTTGAGTGATGAATGCTTGCATGACTTCGTCACTATTGGGCATGGCATCTTCTTTGAAGCGCCCCATTTTTGGAAAGTAAGCTCTATCACCCAAATGACGACCACCTCGCACCATGGCCAAGTTAATACAAGCCAAGCCACCCTTCATCGCAATGGCCAAGATATCAACATCGCCCTCGCCATCGGCCACAGTGTCCATGGATTGTTGCTGCAGTACTTGTGATAAATCAGCGATTCGGTCTCGCATCATGGCAGCTTGTTCAAACTGCATGTTGTCACTGTAGGACTGCATCGCTTGCTCGAACTCAGCCATGACGCTGGCATGATCACCCTCTAAAAATTGAACTGCCTTGTGGATATCTTGAGCATAGTTTTGCTCTGTGATTCTGCCCACACAGGGTGCACTGCATCGATGGATCTGATGCAATAAACAAGGCCTGCTTCTATTTTTAAAAATAGTGTCTTCACAGGTTCGTATCTGAAACACTTTTTGCAATATTTGAATACTGTTTCTAACAGCCCATGAATTCGGGAACGGTCCGTAATACTGATGGCGTTTATCCACCCGACCACGGTAATAAGCCAAACGTGGATACTGATGACCAGAGAGCATCACATAGGGGTAAGACTTATCATCTCTGAATAAGATGTTGAATGGCGGTGATAGTTCTTTGATGAGGTTGTTCTCTAGAATCAAAGCCTCGGTTTCTGTGCGAGTGACTGTGGTTTCTAAAGAACGAATTCTGGTGACCATGCGCTCAATGCGCGGCGATGATAAATTGCGCTGAAAATAACTGTTGACGCGCTTTTTTAAGTCTTTGGCCTTACCAACGTATAAGATTTGTCCTGCTTCATCGAAAAAGCGATAAACACCTGGCAAACCAGGTAATTTTTTAACATCATTTAAGAGGGATTCAGGGGTCTCATTCGACATGCGTTGGGATATCTTTTGTCAAATCGTCGATAACTATGGTGATGCTGGTGTTTGCTGGCGTCTGGCCAGGGCCTTGTCACGATTATCGTCCTCATCTATTAATACTGTTAGTTCTGCTGAATGTGATGATAGTCGTATTCGTTTATTTTGCGATGATTTAAATGTTTTAAATGTGATCGCCCATGGAGATGCCGTGGCCCATGGGGCAAGTTTAGGTATTGAGGTCTTACCTTGGTCGGCTGCTGAGTCTCCAAGTGTTTTGGCTTCCGTGGGTGATGTGGTGATTGAGGCCTTTGCCTGTCATTTACCGAAACCGTATATTGACGCCATGGTTCAAAAGGCATCCGATCAGGCGCCGATTTGGATCAATCTCGAATACCTCACTGCAGAGGCTTGGGCAGATGACATGCACTTGATGCCATCGCCTCAAAACAATGGCCTGAACAAGTATTTTTATTTCCCTGGCTTCACGCCTAAAACCGGTGGCGTGCTACTAGGTGATTGGTACGAGGTTACTTCTAATCTGCTGACTTCTGGTCGAGTGACATCACCGCCCAACTCTTTATCTTTGGTGCTTCAGTCATGTCGCCCTGCTTCTAAAAAAATATCTGTTTTCAATTACAAACAAGCTCCCTTAGATGCATGGCTCAACTCAGTAAACCAAGCTGCCTTGGCTCATGGTGATCAGGTTGATGTGTTTTTGTGCGCAGATCAAAACGTGTCGACTGCAACGCAAAAAGCATTTTCTTTAGAGGATTCAGCAGTGAAGTTAATTCAACTGCCCTTCATCCCTCAGGAGGATTACGATTATTTACTCTCCGTTTGCGACATGAATTTGGTCCGCGGCGAAGATTCTTTTGTGAGGGCTCAGTGGGCAGGTAAACCATTCATTTGGGATATCTATCCGCAGTCGGATTTGGCTCACGAAGTTAAATTAAATGCCTTTTTAGACCGTTATTTTGAGTCTTCTATTGCTGAATTAAGATCCACAGGGGTGGCAGCCATGAAATGGGGCCCCGCTTCCGATTGGTGGCCACATTTAGGAGCCTTGACCAAGCATTCTGAGGCTTGGCGAGATAACTTAATGGGTCTTGGGCATTTAGAGGGTAAAATCTTAGACTTTGTGAAATCTCAGGAAATATCGCGATGAAAATTGCTCAAGAACTCCGCGTAGGTAACGTTGTAATGTTGAATGGCCAACCTTTGGTGATTCAGAAATCAGAATACAGCCGTTCAGGTCGTAATGCTGCAGTGGTGAAGATGAAGTTCAAGAACTTGATCACCGAAGCACCTAACGAAGGCATTTTTAAAGCTGATGACAAATTTGAAGTTGTGATCTTGGAGCGCAAAGAGTGCACATACTCTTACTTCGCTGATCCAATGTATGCATTCATGGACACAGAATTCAACCAGTATGAAGTTGAAAAAGACAACATGGGTGACGCTTTGAATTACTTAGAAGATGCGATGCCAGTTGAAGTGGTTTTTTACGAAGGTAAAGCATTGTCTGTTGAATTGCCAACCATTGTTGTTCGTGAAATCACTTACACAGAGCCAGCTGTTAAGGGCGACACAAGCTCAGGCCGTGTATTGAAGAACGCAAAAATTGCTACAGGCTACGAACTACAAGTTCCATTGTTCTGCAGCGAAGGTGACAAGATCGAGATCGATACACGCACTGGCGAATACCGCAGCCGCGCTAACTAATTGATGTTGTTAGGCATTCAATCCAACTGATTGAATGTGCAGAAAATCAGAACAAAACCACTCTGCGGAGTGGTTTTTTCTTTGGTGCACATTGATTAATTTTTAAGCAAACAACCTAGCATCTTGAATCGAGAAGGTTTAAGTTGAATTCAACAGTAGTTATCAACATTTTCTGTGGATAACTCATCGATAAGATTTATTTTCATGTGCCAAAAGAGTGCAAGAAAATGAAAATGCCACCGCATAGATTGTCATCCGTGCAGTGGCTTTTATTTTTTAAAGCTGATGAGCTTAGATGCCTTTTTTCTCAAACCATCTGAACATCATCAATGTGATGATTGTGAAAATCACCGCAATCACCCAATGATTGATGCCCAGCACTTCAGGTAAACCAATCTTGCCAAAATCAGCCCAAGATAAAACGGTGGATTTAAAGAATGGGAATAACTCAGCATAAATACCAGCACCCACAATCATGCCAATCGCACCAAATACAGCGTGCCAACGGCCTTCACCAATTGCACCAACCGATGTACCTGGGCAAAAGCCCATCACTGCCCAACCAATACCAAACAATGAACCACCCACCAAAATAGCGCCGACGTTCATGGCTTTATGACTGAGTTTGATGAGGCCCATGTCATGCATGGCCAAAATACCAAACATACCAACGATGATTGCTGACAACATGAATTTGAAAATCGTCATGTCTTTGAACAACATCGCACCAACTTGCTTGTCGTAACGAAGTACACGCCCTTTTTGTAATAAGAAGCCAAAAAAGATACCAGTCACTAGACCTAAAATTTGTTCTGTTGACATGTTATTGCCCCTTTCTGTACATCATGTTGGCAACCAAAGCACCGACTCCGAAGAAAAAGGCCAAGGCAATGAATGAACTCATGGATAGCTGCATCATGCCGCTCAATCCATGACCGCTTGGGCAGCCATCGGCCATGCGTGCACCGATCATTGCAACAACCCCACCCAAGAATGAAAAGATGGCGCGCTTGCCAATCGATGAACCAAAGCGTTTTTCCCATGTTGGCGGAACTGCTTCTAACTTGAAGCTTTTATCCATCAATGAAGAGATCAAGGCACCAAAGAAAATACCGATGATCATCATGAACTGCCAATCCACCTTCACTTTTTCTTTGAGGTAGTAAGCATTTTCAGCAACGTGAGCTGGATCCACACTTTGGAATAACAAACCAGCTGCTCTCACAAAAGTTGTTGAAGCCCCTAGATAGTTCGACTTACCCATCAAGGTGGTGGTGAGATATACCGAAATGATCGCTAAGAGCCCCACCAATGCTCCAGCAAGATAAGGACTCCAACCAGAGGACTCCCCACCCTTGTTTTGGACTTGTTCTGACATTTTTGCCCTCCTTTTTAAGTACTTATTAATTTGTTGAACAATAATATATATTATTATATATTAATAAGGTCTTAAATGTCCAGTGAATATGTAAGTTTCACAATAGCTAGGGTTATGGCAAACACTTATAACTATATCTAGTGGTTCGTGTTAACTTATCGGTAGTTTAAAAGGAGCTTTATTAAGCCTAACTATGAAAAAAATAGTCGACGTATTTAAAAGAAAAGACCGTAGCTTGGTTTGGACTTATGTGATCTCTTTAGATCGCAACCGCCTCACCTCAGGCATTGTTGAGTTCGAGCATGAAGCCTTGCGTCTATCTGAATTAGAAGATCGTGGTGGTGCCGAATCATTAACGGCCAGAGTCCGGCCCGCTTAGTTGTTAGCTTAGTTCTCAGGTTAACTCTGAGCAGATTACTTGAATCTGTAGGTCAGCCCTAGACCCCACTGACGATCTATTTCTGTGGAGTTAAGAGATTTTTTGTATCCCACATCTAGTTCAGCATCTTCACTCAAGCTATAAATAAGACCTACAAGGGCAAAGCGCGGGTCTTTTTTCTCAGTCTTACTGGCATGTGATTGAACGCCAGAATCCATGACAAAAAGCCATTGGTCATCCAACTGGTAAGTGAACCCCACAGAAGCTTTATTAATGTAGCGACGGTACTCATCCTGGCTGCTTGCAGATGAATAGCGATGCAATTCAGTGCCTAAATTAAAAAGCCAGGTCCAAGCACCCAACTCATATTGAGTCAATACAGTGAGTGCCCCACCAGAGCGACCATCACTCAATTGTTTTTCTTGATTGCCAGTTGAAAGACTTAACTCAGGTTTTAAACCAACAGACAATCCATCACTCTCAAATAAACGCCACTTCAAACCCAGGCCAATATCATTGAAACCTGTTGGTTGAGATAAGGCATACGGCGTATCCAAATAAAGATCGATTGTTTCTGTCATGCCACGCGTCAAAGTAGCAGTTGCTGTGCGTGTTTTAACCCCAGCATCCCTCAACCAATCAGTATTGACCTCCACTTGATAGCCACCAACACCTTGCGTACCTGTATCGTCAGATACCAAGGGGTGAGCTGCATGAGCAGTTGAAGCAAACACCAGAAAGAAGCCTGTTAAAACTCCAAGCAATTTAGCTTGCATTAGCATTTTTAGTACCTTGTTTTATTAAGTTGTTACGTTAGCTTGCTGTAATCAAACCCAATTGCTTGAGTAGTTGTTTTGCACGCTGGTAATCGGGGCTGGCTTGTAACTCTGCCCATGTCATCGCAACAGAGGTCGGCATCAATTTCTGAACCCTGGCTCGTGATACTTGGTATGCTTTTTCATCATAGGTGAGTTCATTGAGCAACTGATCTGCCAAATCTGGGCGATTACAAATCAAGACTTGATCACACCCTGCTTGAAGTGCTAGCTTCGCGCCTTTGACCACGCTTCCAGCCACTGAAGCACCTTCCATCGATAGGTCATCACTAAAAATAACGCCTGTGAACTTCAGCTGCTTTCTTAAGATGTCTTGTAACCAAATCTTAGAAAAGCCCGCTGGATTTTTATCCACCTTTGGATAAATGACATGAGCTGGCATCACTGATGCCAGACCAAGACCTAAGTACTCATAAGGTTTTGCATCATCACTCAGAATTTGCTTCAAAGAGCGTTCATCCACAGGAATGGCCACATGAGAATCTGCTTCAGCAAAACCATGCCCTGGGAAATGTTTACCGCAATTGGCCATGCCGGCCAACTGCAAACCATGATTCAAGCTCTTAGCGAGTGTGGCTGCAATTTGTGGGTCACGGTGAAAAGCTCGATCACCAATCACACCACTGCGACCAAAGTCCAAATCCAACACAGGTGTGAAACTAAAATCCACGCCACAAGCCCTTAACTCAGATGCCAGTACATAACCAGCAGCTGTTGCGGCTTCCATGGCTTTTAATGCATGCTCTGCAGTGGCTTTCTTACCGAAGTTCACCCAAATATCACCCAACTTTTTCATGGCTGGCAAATGTGTAAAGCCATCCGTTCTACAACGCTGCACACGACCGCCCTCATGATCAATGCTGATCATCACATCACTGCGAATCGCCTTGATGGCTTTGGTTAAAGCAGTTAACTGGGCTCTGTCTTGATAATTACGTCCAAATAAAATCACACCACCAGTTTTAGGATGAGCGATGCGACGAATATCTTCTTTGCTAAGAGTTTTACCAATAACATCAAGAACGATGGGGCCTGCTTTGAATGAATTTATTTTGCTCATATTGTTTTAGATGAATGATTTATTTGCTTGGTTATTCGATTGGTTATTTATTTAAATTTCTTATTTTCCGCTCATGATCCCATCAGGTCTTTTGGATCGGTGACACCCGTGACCACTGGTGTGCCATAAACCACGATCACAAAGGCCATGGCCATATCAACCTCATCGGTGATGCTGACTTGAGCGGTGAAAAACTTCTCTTCCATGAAAGCTTGCAAGCGACCAGAACACTTGATGATGGGCTTGCCACTCGGGTCATTCAAGGTTTGCATCGCTCGCCAAGACATCGGACTGCGCATGCCCAAACCAATGGCTTTAGAGAAAGCTTCTTTGGCAGCAAAACGCGTCGCTAAGTAAGCCATGCCTCTGGATTCATTGCGAGCCAAACGTCCTTTGAAGACCTGCATTTCATCAGGACCAAGAATGCGCTCTGCCAAGCGACCATTGGTGCGCTGGTAAGCTGCCTTGAGGCGATCAATCTTTAATAGGTCAGTACCAATGCCTGCGATCATGATGGTTATCGTTATTTATTATCTAAGATCAATGCTTCTGATTCATTGCACGCTGGCGGGCACCTTGCATGAGAGTTCTCATGTCTTGGATCGCAGCCTTCCAACCTTTAAAAACAGCCTCAGCAACAATCGCATGTCCAATGTTCAGTTCTGCAATTTCTAATATTTCGGCAACTGCTTCAACATTGCCTTCGTGCAAACCATGGCCTGCATTAACTTTTAAACCAATTGAATGACCAAACTTAGCAGCAACTTTGATGCGCTCAAGTTCTTTGGTCTGCTCGGATCCTACCGTGTCAGCATATTTGCCTGTGTGCAATTCAATCACAGTAGCGCCAGCTTCTTTGGCCTTAGTGATTTGCTGCTCATCAGGATCAATGAAGATTGAAACAGTGATGCCAGCCTGCAATAAACGTTGCGTAGATTTTTTAATATTGTCAAAGTTACCAATGACGTCTAAGCCACCTTCGGTTGTGACTTCTTGTCGCTTTTCAGGAACCAAACAAACATCATGAGGCTTCACCTGACAAGCAATCTCAATCATCTCAGGGGTGACAGCGCACTCTAAGTTCATGCGAGTCTTGATCAAGGGACGCATAGCAATCAAATCAGCATCCTTGATATGGCGACGATCTTCTCTTAAGTGCAAAGTGATCAAATCAGCGCCATACTCTTCTGCCAACTGAGCAGCCTTGAGAGGGTCTGGATAGTGCGTGCCCCGCGCATTTCTGAGCGTGGCAACGTGGTCAATGTTGATACCTAGATCGATGATGTTTTTAGGTTTTTGTGACATGTTTTGAATTATGCCTATTTAATGACCATGGTGTTATTTAGATTTTTTTCAAATCAATCAAGATCTGCCGTGTCATCATGGCTTGATCAGGTAAATGAAGCCCCAACAAGAAACGTGTGAGCGCCTTACTTTGAATCAGGGTTTCAGGATCTTGATAATTTTTTTCGTTCATACAGAGCAGATGTTTGCCTGTCATCACGGGCCAATGCCCTGGATCATCCGCTTGAAGCTTGCGAATACCTCTCTCTGGCTGATAAACGTAGTGCTCATCTTCTTCAGGAGTGGTTTGAGTATCGATGCAAAAATTCAAAGCCGCAGCAAAGCCTGCTTCTTTTAATAAACTTAATTCAAAGGGGCGCAAAATAGGTTCAAGCTCTTTGGGATCTCGTCCAAGTAAATGAACCGTTTTGGCGTACTCTTCGTACAAATCTTCATAAGAGTCTTCTCTGGCAATGAATTTAACCAATAGTTCATTGAGATAAAAGCCACACAACAAAGCATCGCCCACCAATGGAGGCACACCACCTAACCACTCTGCTTTGGTCATGGTGCGCAGTTCACTTTTACCGCTCCAGGAGACTGCTAAGGGTTGAAAGCGCTGCAAGACTGGTCGCAAGACAGAATGTGGGCGCTTAGCGCCCTTGGCAATCAAAGCCATGCGCCCATAAGAGCGCGTGAAAACATCAAGAATTAAGCTGGTTTCTTTGTACGGAATACTGTGAAGTACAAAGGCAGGTTCATCGTTGACGCGAGTCGACATGATCGTGAATTACTCTATGCCCTGTTCGCGCAGAATCACACGATCATCTGCCCAACCACTCTTGACCTTGACCCAAGTCTCTAAAAAAACCTTGCCGTCAAATAGCTTTTCCATGTCTTGGCGAGCTTCGGTGGATATACGCTTGAGCTTTGCGCCTTTTTCACCAATCACCATGGCTTTGTGGCTATCGCGGTCTACCAAGATTGTGGCAGCAATGCGACGCATCGTGCCATCCATCTTGAATTGGTCAATGATCACAGCGCTGGCATAGGGCAACTCATCGCCTGTGTGACGAAATACTTTTTCTCTCAAAATCTCAGCAGCCAAGAATTTCTCACTGCGATCCGTCAGCATGTCTGGCTCGTAAATCGCCTCTTGCTCAGGCAAGTAGGGCTCTAAGAATCCTAACAAGCGCTTCACATCATCGGTATTTTTGGCTGTCATGGGGATGATTTCTGAGAACTCAAATTTCTCACTCATCTCACGCATGAAAGTAAATAACTTTTGATCACGATCTTCTGGAGCATCTGCTCTTGAAGCAAATATATCGAGCTTATTAGCCAATAAAACCACTGGGATATTTTTTGGCAATATCTCCAGCACTTGCTCGTCCGCTTTACTCCAGTAGCCAGACTCAACCACAAAAAGAATCACATCAACATCCGCCATGGTAGTTTTCACCGTGCGGTTCATGACCTTGTTCATGGCGTTGTTATATTTTGTCTGGAACCCTGGTGTATCAACCAAAACAAATTGAGCTGTCTCAGTGGTATTGACGCCCAAAATGCGATGGCGAGTTGTTTGAGCTTTGCGGGAGGTGATACTTACTTTTTGGCCGACCAATGCATTAAGCAAAGTTGACTTGCCTACGTTGGGGCGACCTACGAGTGCTACGGTTCCACATCGAAATGACATCGACTATTCCTTGATTTTTACTTTACTCTGACTTCAACTTCAAATTCAGTTGATCATCAGTAGGATCTTTAGCCGTGACTAAAGATGCTTTCTTTTTTGTTGCTTTAGTTTTCTTAGGCTTTCTACCAGATTGAGAAACAATCTTTTGTGCAGCGTCTAAAGATAGTTTGGCAGCTGCTTGCTCAGCAGCTCTTCGAGATGCCCCCTTACCGTTGAGCGTCACCTTTAAGCTGGGGATTGAGCACTCAACTTCAAACTGTTGATTGTGGGCAACGCCCGTGGTTGCAACGACCGTATAAATTGGCAAAGGCAATTGATGGCCTTGAAGGTATTCTTGCAAGAGAGTCTTGTCATCTTTACCCAAGGTTCTTGGGTCCACATGCTCCAAAATTTGCGAATACCATTTTCTCAATACTTTTTTAGAAGCCTCAAAGCCAGAATCTAAAAAGATAGCGCCGACAATCGCCTCAAAGCTATCCGCCAGAATCGATGGTCGCTTAAAGCCACCACTCTTGAGCTCCCCCTCACCCAAACGCAAACAGTCAGAGAGTTGCAAGGCTTGAGCGATTTCATACAAAGCTTGTTGCTTGACCAAATTAGCGCGAACTCTGGATAAGTCACCCTCATCCAAATCACTGTAACGCTCATACAGCATTTCAGCGACTGTACAGTTCAAGACCGAGTCGCCTAAAAATTCCAAACGTTCATTGTTCTTTTTGCTGTGACTGCGATGCGTCAAAGCCTGCATCAATAAATCAGGCTTTTGAAATGTATAGCCCAAACGCTCCTGCAAGAGTTTGATATCAAGAGGTGCGCGAGGTGTCATATCGCTCTTAGCCACCTTGCTCACTCAAAACGCCCAATGCGTTTAAGGTCGCCCAAGTTCATCCAAACAAAGAAGGCTTTACCAACCAAATTATTTTCAGGCACAAAACCCCAAAAACGCGAGTCCGCTGAATTATCTCGGTTATCCCCCATCACAAAGTAATGGCCTTTTGGTACCGTGCAAGTCACACCAGTCATGGTGTAAGTGCAGTTCTCTGCATAAGGGAAACGATCTTGTACAAAAATACCTGAAGGACGCTCAGGGTGGTTCAAAACATTGTAGGAATGGCCACCAAATTCTTTAGGGAATGTTTCTGTGAAGAATTTGGCATAGGTCATGCCCTCAGGATCGAGGTAATCTGGCTTAGATTCAGACAGAAACTCTTGGCCATTGATGGTCAAGCGCTTACCTTGATAAGAAATCACATCTCCTGGTAAACCGATCACACGCTTGATGTAATCAACTGATTCATCTTTGGGAAAGCGAAAAACTGCCACATCACCGCGCTCTGGCGAATTCATTTCAATCACTTTTTTATTGATGACTGGCAAACGAACGCCATAAGTGAATTTATTGACCAAAATAAAATCACCAATCATCAAGGTAGGAATCATCGAACCTGATGGAATCTTGAAAGGCTCAAACAAGAATGAGCGCAAAAAGAAAACAGCAAAAATGACAGGGAAAAAGCTGGCTGTGTACTCCAGCCACAAAGGCATGCGATCAATACCCGCCGCTTTTCTTTGAGGCGCAAACACCAACTTATCCGCTACCCAAGCAATACCTGTCAGGAGTGACAAAATCAAAAGTATCAAAGCGAAGTTCATTATTTGTCCTCCACTTGCAAGATAGCCAAGAAGGCTTCTTGTGGAATTTCCACGCTGCCCACCTGCTTCATGCGGCGCTTACCTTCTTTTTGCTTCTCTAATAATTTCTTCTTACGGGTGATGTCACCACCGTAACACTTAGCCAATACGTTTTTACGCAAGGCCTTCACGTTTTCACGGGCAATGATGCCGCTACCAATCGCCGCCTGAATCGCCACGTCAAACATCTGACGAGGAATAATCTCGCGCATCTTGGCCACAACTTCACGGCCACGGTATTGGCTGTTACTTCTGTGAACGATGATCGATAGAGCATCGACTTTTTCACTGTTAATCAAGATATCAACCTTGACCACATCAGATGCACGGTATTCTTTGAACTCATAGTCCATTGATGCGTAACCACGCGAAATTGACTTCAAGCGATCGAAGAAATCGAGCACGATTTCAGCCATCGGCATTTCATAAGTTAACTTCACTTGACGACCCACATACTGCATGTCCATCTGGATGCCGCGCTTACCTGTACACAAGGTGATCACTGCACCAACATACTCCTGTGGCATGAACAAGTTCACGACCACGATTGGTTCCATGATTACTTCAATGCGACTTGGGTCTGGCATTTTTGATGGGTTATCCACCACAATCTTTGAGCCATCTTTGAGGTCTACTTCGTACACCACAGTTGGAGCAGTGGTGATGAGTTCCATATTGAACTCGCGCTCTAAACGCTCTTGCACAATCTCCATGTGCAATAAACCCAAGAAGCCACAACGGAATCCAAAGCCAAGGGCTTGAGACACCTCTGGTTCATACATCAAAGCAGCATCGTTTAACTTTAATTTTTCTAAAGATTCGCGCAAGGCATCGTATTGATTTGATTCAACCGGATACAAGCCTGCGAACACTTGAGGTTGAACTTCTTTGAAACCTGGTAAAGGTGCAGATGCTGGAGTTCTATTCTGTTGACCTGGTGCATGCGTGACCGTGTCACCCACCTTCGCAGCTTTGAGCTCTTTGATACCAGCAATGATGAAACCCACTTGCCCAGCAGATAAGTCAGGACGATCCACTGACTTTGGTGTGAAGACTCCAACGTGCTCAACCAAATGTTGAGTACCTGATGCCATCAATAAAACTTTGTCTTTTGGTTTGAGTGTGCCGTTGATCACACGCACCAACATCACCACACCCACGTAGTTATCAAACCACGAATCAACGATCAATGCTTGCAAAGGTGCACTTGCATCACCCTTTGGTGGTGGTACTTTTTTAATTAAATCTTCAAGAACATCTTGAACGCCTAAACCGGTTTTTGCTGAACAGGACACAGCGTCGGTGGCATCGATACCAATCACATCTTCGATTTCTTGCTTAGCGCGATCAGGATCGGCCTGAGGCAAGTCAATTTTGTTTAAAACGGGCACAACTTCCACACCCAACTCAATGGCTGTGTAACAGTTGGCCACTGTTTGAGCCTCAACTCCTTGGCTGGCGTCTACTACCAACAAAGCACCTTCACAAGCAGACAATGAGCGACTGACCTCATAAGAGAAGTCGACGTGTCCTGGGGTATCAATCAAGTTGAGGTTATAAATCTTGCCATCGCGGGCCTTGTAGCTCAAAGCCGCCGTTTGGGCTTTGATTGTGATGCCGCGCTCTTTCTCAATGTCCATAGAATCAAGGACTTGAGCTTCCATTTCGCGATCTGAAAGACCACCACATAGCTGAATAATTCGGTCTGCTAGGGTCGACTTTCCGTGGTCGATATGGGCAATGATAGAAAAGTTACGTATATGGTCCATGGATTCCTTAAAACGGCTTGCCGCAATGCAACACCATATTGCACTGCAATAAGACGCCTCTGACCTCTATTGTAGTCGGAACGGGGGTTTCCCCCCGATTTCCAATAAAGGTGATTAAAACTAAAGGGTTATCTGGTCTAAAACAATCGTTTTAGGTTTATTTTCCTGGTTTGACAGGAATCACCAAGGTGCTATCGCCTCTGCGAATAAATACAGCCACTGATTTGTTATTTTTGGCCACTGCCTTCATGGCAATCTCAAATTGCTTGGCAGCAACGATGTCCACATCACTTAAACGCACAATCACATCACCCACTCTTGCGCCCGCTTTTGATAAAACACCATCTTCAGCCATCGCAGTGATTTCAACACCGGCTTTGAGTGACAACTCTTTTTTCTTGGCTTCAGACAAATCAATCACAGCCACTCCAAATGCATTCTTAGTGGAGCTTGCCTCCTCTGGTTCAGCTTTTTTAGCCGCTGCCTTTGGAGTTGGCTCTAAATCAGCGACGGTGATATTGAATTCTTTTTGAGCACCCTTGCGCCACACCATGATCGGTGAAGTCGTGCCTGGTTTTGTATCTCCAACAATTCTTGGCAAGTCTGATGATTTTTCAATTGGCTTATCACCAAAACTCAAAATAACATCGCCAGGCTCAAGTCCTGCTTTATCTGCTGGCGCACCCACCTCGATGTTACGAATCAAGGCGCCACGTGCTCTTGGCAAGCCCAAGCTCTCTGCAACCTCTTTGCTCACTTCTGCAATTGCAACACCAATACGACCACGACTGACTTTGCCGCTGGCCTTTAACTGGTTAGAAACGCGCATCGCCTCATCCATCGGAATCGCGAAAGAAATGCCCATGTATCCACCAGAGCGTGAAAATATTTGTGAGTTAATACCCACCACTTCACCACGAGTGTTCAATAGCGGACCACCAGAGTTACCTGGGTTCACAGCCACATCAGTTTGAATGAATGGTAAGTAATCACCCGTGTCACGACTCTTGGCAGACACAATGCCCGCAGTCACTGTATTTTCTAAACCAAACGGTGAACCAATCGCAAGCACCCATTCACCAACGCGCACTTTTGAAGAGTCGCCAATGGTTAAACGTGGCAAACCAGAAGCTTCAATTTTTACCAAAGCCACATCGGTGCGCTTATCAGCACCAATCAATTTGGCTTTGAATTCGCGCTTATCGGTCAAAGTGACATAAATCGTTGTTGCACCTTCAACCACGTGCGCATTGGTCAAAATGAAACCATTGCTTTCAATGATGAAACCTGAACCAACGCCACGGTTTTGCTCTTCTTGCTGAGGTTTACGATTATTGGGACCTTGTTGCTTGGGTGTTGGCAAAGGAATACCAAAGAAACGGCGGAAAAACTCAGCCTGCTCTTCATCTAAACCCGGCATACCAGGAATACCTGAAGCCTGACGAACATTCACTTTTTCAGTCGTCCGGATATTCACTACAGCAGGATTGGCTTTTTCAACCAAATCCACAAAGTCTGGATAAGAACGCACCGCATTTGCAGCCGCTGGTGCGCTTGTTGTACTCGCCACCGGAGCAACTTTCCCAGAGTTATTTTGAGCATAAGTAGGCAAAACAAGCAAAGAACTTGTTGCTACAGTCAGAGTTAAAGCAGAAATGATTTTTTTCATGGTGTTGTTACTTTAGAGCATTCAGGAAGTATTTGCTGGAAAGCCTTTAAATACTATCTGAGCATGGTTATTAATGAGCTTCTATATGAGTATTTTTAGTTTATTTTCAACGGTCTTAATACAAAAAGCCTCCGAAATCATCCAGAGGCTTTATTTGATCCACAACCCGGCTACGCTGATATTGATCGAATGATTTAAATGCGGCGGAACACAATAGTGCCGTTTGTGCCACCAAAACCAAAGTTATTTTTAACAGCCACATCGATCTTCATATCTCTAGCAGTGTTGGCACAGTAGTCCAAATCGCACTCTGGATCTTGATTGAAGATGTTGATGGTTGGCGGAGATTTTTGATGATGCAAAGCCAAAACAGTGAACACTGACTCCAAACCACCTGCGCCACCCAATAAGTGACCAGTCATTGATTTGGTTGAGTTCACAACTACCTTCTTCGAAGCATCACCCAAAGCTGCTTTGAGGGCATCTGTTTCGTTCTTGTCACCTAATGGTGTTGAAGTACCGTGGGCGTTCACATAGTTCACTTGATCAGGATTCACTCCAGCATCTTTCAATGCATTGACCATGCAACGACGAGGACCGTCCATGTTTGGAGCAGTCATGTGATAAGCGTCACCACTCATACCAAAACCAGCTAACTCGGCATAAATCTTTGCGCCGCGAGCTTTGGCATGTTCATATTCTTCGAGGATCATCACGCCAGATCCCTCACCTAGAACAAAACCGTCACGGTCTTTGTCCCAAGGACGAGATGCAGTCGCTGGATCATCATTTCTTGTTGATAGTGCTCTGGCTGCAGCAAAACCACCGACCCCCAAAGGAGAAATCGTGGATTCGGCGCCACCGGCAATCATGACATCCGCATCACCATACTGAATCAAACGAGCCGCTAAGCCAATGCTGTGTAAACCTGTTGTACAGGCAGTCACAGCAGCAACGTTAGGGCCTTTGAGATTCAAATTAATGCTCAAGTGGCCTGAAATCATATTGATGATTGAGCCTGGCACAAAAAACGGTGAAATACGGCGAGCACCACGGGTGGTGTACTCGGTGTGGGTTTCTTCAATCATTGGCAAACCACCAATGCCTGAACCCACCAAAACACCAATTCTTTCAGAATTGGCTTCTGTAACTTCTAAACCAGAGTCTTTAAAGGCTTGCGTTCCAGCAGCAATTCCATAATGGATGAATGTATCCATATGGCGAGCTTCTTTAGCAGAAATATAGTCTTCAATATTGAAGCCCTTTACTTCGCCGCCAAAATGCACGCTTAAGCCAGAGTGATCAAACTTAGTGATCGTGGCAATACCAGATCGCCCCGCCAATAAATTTTCCCAGGCATCACCAACGGTATTACCCACCGGTGAAACCAAGCCTAAACCGGTAACAACTACCCGGCGTTGCCCTTTGATCTGGCTCACAGCTAATTAGCTCTGCTTGGACTTGGCGAAATCGATTGCCAATTGCACAGTCGTGATTTTTTCAGCTTCTTCATCAGGAATTTCGATGCCGAACTCATCTTCCAATGCCATTACCAATTCAACTGTGTCGAGAGAATCTGCGCCCAAGTCATTAACGAAAGAAGATTCATTCTTGATTTCTGCTTCGTCTTTGCCTAATTGCTCGGCTACGATTTTCTTAACGCGTTGTTCGATGTTATCCATTTAATCCCCCAAGGGTTGTTGTAAAAATATTGAAAAAAGATTTTATCAGCTTATTTGACCAAATTAGCTCAAATAAAGTCCGCCATTCACATGAAGTGTCGTTCCCGTGATGTATCCGGCCCCTGGAGACGCCAAAAATGCTACCGCATGGGCAATATCTTCGGGTGTTCCAAGACGTTGGAGGGGAATATTCGCTTTTAGTGAATTTTGTTGGTCTTCTGAGAGGGCCTTGGTCATATCTGTGTCAATAAAACCTGGCGCCACGCAGTTAACTGTGATGTTTCGGCTACCGATTTCTCGGGCCAAAGCACGGCTCATGCCAGCCACACCTGCTTTTGCAGCAGCATAATTGGCTTGACCTGGATTACCGCTGCTACCCACCACAGAGGTGATGTTGATGATTCGACCGCCTTTGGCCTTCATCATTGGGCGTAAAACACCTCTGGCCAAGCGGAAAACAGCGCTTAAATTGGTATCAATGACTGATGACCATTCTTCGTCTTTCATGCGCATCGCCAAGTTATCTTGGGTAATACCAGCGTTATTCACCAAAATATTCAAAGCGCCACGTTCTTTAACAATGCTATCAATGAGTGCTTCACAGGCAGCGGCATCATTCACATTCAAAACTGCTCCAGCACCGCCAGTTGGCTTTAATGCCGCATCAATGTCTTTAGCGCCCGATTCACTTGTTGCAGTGCCAATCACCACAGCGCCCTGCTTTGCCAATTCCATGGCAATAGCACGACCAATACCGCGAGATGCGCCGGTGACCAAGGCAATTTGTCCAGTTAATGTGCTCACAATTTCTCCCAAACTAAGTTCACTGCTTAATCAGATAAATACTCTGATAGTTAATTTTTAATCTTGAATCTTTACGCTTTGATGACGGCCATGACTTCAGCCATCGTGGCAGGGTCATAAACAGCCAAACCATTTAAATCGCCATTGATGCGCTTGGTCATGCCTGTTAATACTTTTCCAGGACCACACTCAACCACATGAGTGATACCAAGAGCTGCAATCGCCTGAACAGTCTCAACCCAACGAACTGGCGCTGCCGCTTGTCTAACCAAAGCATTTTTAATGGCTGCCGGCTCTTGTAAGACGCTCACATCCACGTTATTGATCACATCAATGCTTGGCGTCTTGAATGTTTTATCAGCTAAATAAGTCTCTAATTTTTGAGATGCCGGCTTAAGTAATGATGAATGAAACGGTGCAGACACTGGCAAAGGTAAAGCACGTTTTGCGCCAGCTTCTTTGGCAAGCTCACAAGCTTTTTCTACACCTGCTTTTGAACCAGCGATCACAACCTGCGCTGGAGCGTTGTAGTTAACAGCTTCAACCACCTCACCAGTGGCTGATTGCGCATCAGCACATGCTTTGCGAACGGCATCATCATCCAAACCCAAAATAGCGGCCATGCCGCCTGTTCCAACTGGCACAGCATCTTGCATCGCTTGCGCACGGAATCTCACCATCGGTACAGCGTCTTTGAATTCAATCACACCTGAAGCAACCAAAGCACCATACTCACCCAAGCTATGACCAGCCATCACTGATGCAGCAGGACCACCTGCTGCAATCCAAGCGCGATAACAAGCAACGCCCGCAGTCAACATCACTGGCTGTGTATTGGTCGTCAATGAAAGTGCTTCAGCAGGACCTTCTGCAATTAATTTTGCAATGTCTTCGCCCAAAGCTTCTGAAGCCTCAGCCAAAGTTCTTTTGATTTCAGCGTTGTCGCCCCAAGCATTTAGCATGCCTACTGCTTGAGAACCTTGACCGGGAAATACAAATGCAAATTTCATGAAAATTCCTGTGATTTTTTTAAGTGATTGAGCTTATTTAATTAATTGAGATGATCACGATCAGTATTTAACGACTGCAGCAGCCCAGGTGAAACCACCACCCACGCCTTCCATCAACAGATGTTGTCCACGCTTGATTTGGCCCGCACGAATCGCTGTATCAAGTGCCAATGGAATCGATGCCGCAGATGTGTTGCCGTGATCTTGAACAGTCACGACCACATGATCCAAGGCTATGCCTAATTTTTTGGCGGTGCCTTCCATGATGCGGATATTGGCTTGGTGAGGAATCAACCAATCAATATCTGCAGGTGTTAGTTTTGCAGCAGTTAGAACTTCTTGAGCCACTTGCTCTAAAACTTTTACGGCCAATTTAAACACTGCTTGACCATCCATCTTCAAAAAGGCAGAGCCTTCTAAGGCACCGTGCTCAGTTCTTCCTGGCACGCACAAGATGTCACGATGACTTCCGTCCGCATGCATAGCTGCAGCCAAAATACCTGGCTCATCACTCGCACCCACCACCACTGCTCCAGCTCCATCGCCGAAGAGCACGCATGTACCGCGATCTTTGAAATCTAAAATTCTTGAGAATGTTTCTGCACCAACGATCAATACTTTTTTATGCATACCGCTGCGAATAAAACTATCAGCCACTGCCAAAGAGTATGCAAAGCCTGAACAAACAGCTTGAACATCAAATGCTGCGCATTGATTGGTGATGCCTAATTTATCTTGAAGCACACACGCAGTGCTTGGAAATCCACCAAGGTTATCCGGTGTTGAAGTCGCCAAAATAATTAAATCGATGTCATTGGCAGTGATGCCAGCTGCTTCAATCGCTTTTTTAGATGCTTCTAGAGCAAGGTCGCTCGTGAGTTGATCAGCAGCAGCGAAATGACGTGCACTGATACCGCTTCTAGAGAAAATCCATTCATCACTGGTTTCAATGCCATCTTTGGCAAGTCTTTCAGTGATTTGAGCATTGGTCACTTTGTTGGCCGGCAAATAGCTGCCTGTGCCCAGTATCTTTGCGTATCGCTGCGTCAGTTGAGTCATTTGAATCCTTATGCCACTGTCTCATCGCCAGAGTTGGTTGCATGCGTCACCATGAATGCATCAGCCACTTTTCCGACCATATTATTTTTAGCACCTTCATACGCTCTGCGCAAAGCAGTTGTGAATGCTTTTTTATCGGCAGAGCCATGACTTTTCAAAACCAAACCTCGTAAACCTAAGAGCACAGCACCATTGTAATTGCGGTGATCCACACGCTTTTTAAAACGAAGCAAAACTGGCATCGCTGCCAAAGCCATCAAACGACTGATCCAATTTCGACTGAATTCTTCTTTGATCAACCCAGAAATCATGTAAGCCAAACCTTCACTGGTCTTCAGCGCAACGTTTCCAACAAAACCATCACACACCACAATATTGGTGGTGCCTTTGAAGATGTCATTGCCCTCTACGTTGCCATAGAAGTTCAAACTGCTTTGGCGCAATAACTCACCAGCCTCTTTAACCACTTGATTACCTTTGATCACTTCTTCGCCAATGTTCAATAGACCAATCGTGGGATTGGCAATGCCATCCACGGCTCTGGCCATCACATCAGCCATCTGTGCAAATTGCAATAAGTGAATCGCTTCACAGTCAGCGTTGGCGCCCAAATCTAAAACAATCGTGCCTCGGCCCAACTGGTTAGGCATCACTGCGGCAATCGCAGGGCGATCAATACCATCCAAGGTTTTTAAAACATAACGAGAAATCGCCATCAAGGCGCCCGTATTGCCAGCTGAAATAGCGGCTTGCGCGAGGCCTTCTTTGACTTGCTCAGCAGTCACGCGCATCGATGAGTCTTTTTTCTTGCGCAAAGCCACTTCAATGGAGTCATCCATCGTGACAACTTCAGAAGCATGGACGACCGTGATCCGGCTCTTTATTTCAGAGGGAACTTGAACTAACGCTTGATTGATTAAATCAGCGTTACCGACGAGTCTTATATGTAAATCTGGCAACTCTGCCAGAAGGCCTGTGCTGGCGGGTATTGTGACCACTAGACCGTGGTCTCCACCCATCGCATCAACTGCTAGCGTGACGCTCATGAAAAATTGTTATTTAAGAAAAAAGCGGCCACTGGAAGTGCCGCTTGATCTTTTCCAGTGAGGAAATTAGTCGTTCTTAGTCTTAACAACTTTACGACCACGGTAGTAGCCATTTGGGCTAATGTGGTGACGTAAGTGAGCTTCACCAGTCGTTGGCTCAACTGCCAATGAAGGTGCAGACAAGAAGTCGTGAGCACGGTGCATGCCACGCTTTGACGGTGATTTTTTATTCTGTTGAACAGCCATGTTTTTACTCCTAAACGAATCCGAGATTCTAGCATAAAGTCATTATTTCTTGAGCTTTTCTAGGATTGCAAACGGATTGGGCTTCTTGATGATGATCTCTTCTGACCCCGATTTAAGGGTTTTGCTCACTTTTTGCAGGTCTTCTGGCTTGCACTCGCCCAAAGGGTGTTTGGCAATCAAAGGCAGGTTCAAAAGCAGCTCTTCTTCTATGGTTTCCAATAGATTAAAGGTCTCCGAGGACACCAAAGCATCCTCAGCGTCTTGATTTTCCTCATCAAAATCCCAAGCTTCAGCCTCTTCTTCGGTCTCAAAAAGGATGTAATCACGGTCTGAGTCCAAAGATTCGATGTAAGGCTGCAAACAAGCTTGGCAGGTCAGCGGCAAATCAAGCGCTAGACGTAAGTGCATGTATTGCATAGGAATTGTTCCTAAACGCTCCTCAAACCAGGTGCTCATCTCCCAATGAAGCCCTGAAGGCTGAAAATTAGCCTCAACCGTCATTTCCTGTAACAATCTTGGAAAGTGAGATAGTTCGAGCACTCCCTGGCCGATGTAAGCCTGCCCAGACCGCATATCGATGGATTGAAGGTCCTTGGCATTATTCGGCAAAATGTGGGGTGTCGTATTTTTTGAATTCATACCGAAAGCATAAATGAGTGCCGCCCCGAACCCAAGTAATTTATCCAAGAATTCTGCTAGCCAAAGCAAAAGATTGATCTTGGCATCTACTTCTAAGTACAGAAAAGAATTGTTGGGTCGCTTAGGCTTGTCATTTGAAACCATCTCTCCAGAAGTGGATGAGGCACCCTTACCCAATGAAACTCCAGAATTGATGGCTATTCGTTTGGCTCAAGCCAAAGCTTTGGCAGTGTCACTTTCTAATCCATCCGCCTACGTGATTGGCTCAGATCAAGTGGTTGATTTAAATGGTGTGTCCATGGGCAAGCCAGGTGACCATGCAAATGCAATGGCGCAATTGCAAAAATTACGCGGTCAAACTGTGAAATTTCATACAGCTGTTTGCGTGGCCCATGCCGGATCAGCAAAAACAGTGAACGCCATCACCGAAGTTAAATTCAGAGAACTCGACGATGCTGTTTTGGAAGCTTACCTTTTGGCAGAGACCCCCTACGATTGCGCGGGTAGTGCTAAATCTGAGGGTTTGGGTATTTGTCTTCTAGAACATGTTCGCAGCGATGATCCAACCGCCTTGATAGGTTTACCCTTGATAACGGTTTGCACTCTCTTGCGTGACGCAGGCTTTTCTATTCCTCTGAATCAATAAAAAATGCCAGGTACTCTTTATTTAATTCCGAATACTCTGGGAGATGATGATCGCGAATCTCAACTCAACCATGTCTTGCCTCGCGACACGATTGAGCGAGCTTCTCAGCTGCGCTATTGGATTGTTGAAAACGCAAAAACTGCCAGAGCTTTATTAAAGGCTGTTGGTTCACAATCACCATTGATCTGCCCCATCCAAGAAATGCAGATGACCGAATGGCGTGGCCCCGGAAAAGATTCATCCCATGGCTCTACAAATTTAAAAGCAATGCTTCAGCCATTACTCGATGGCCACGACATGGGCTTGATGTCTGAAGCGGGCCTTCCAGCAATTGCGGACCCAGGATCAGATGTTGTGAACACTGCTCATCAAATGGGCATTCCAGTGCGAGCATTGATTGGCCCTAACTCTTTGTTATTGGCATTGATGTCATCGGGCATGAATGGTCAAAGCTTTGCTTTTCACGGCTACATTGCCGTGAAAGAACCAGAAAGAACAGCTGCACTCAAACAATTAGAGCAAGAGTCGAAGAGAAAACATCAAACTCAATTGTGGATTGAAACTCCTTATCGCAACGCAGCCATGATTGAAGCAATGCTGCAGTCATTGCAAGGCAATACCCAAATGTGTGTGGCAGCAGATTTGAGTTTGCCCAACGCTTTGGTGATTTCTAAAACTGTGAGTGCATGGCAAGCGCAGATAAAAAAAGAGCCTGGATTACTCCAAGCTCTTCATCAACGACCAGCTGTGTTTTTGATCTTAGCTTAGCCTTGATCTTGGCTCAGCTTTAGATCAGCGTAACTGACCGCCGTACATCAATACCCTGGTAGCGCCCTCGCCCATCGCAGCACCAAAACGTTTGGCCACTCGCTCAGCTAAATTATCTTTCATGGTGTAGTCAACAATCGTCGATGCTTTGAACACATCGCGCGCAACTCCATCAACACTGCCCAAGCCATCACTCAAGCCTAACTCAACACTTTTAGCGCCATTCCACACCAAACCAGTGAACATGTCTGGAGTTTCTTTCAACCGACTTCCACGCCCATCGCGCACCACCTTGATGAATTGCTCATGCACTTCACTGATCATTCCTTGAACAAATTCTTTTTGCTTTGGGTCTTGCTTACTGAATGGATCTAAGAGAGCCTTATTTTTTCCAGCAGTGATGGCGCGACGCTCAATACCGAGCTTCTCCATCAAACCAGTGACACCAAAGCCGCTCATGATCACACCAATAGAACCAACCAAACTGGCTTTATCAACATAAATATTTTCCGCAGCAGATGCGACGTAGTAACCACCTGATGCGCAAATCTCTTCGACCACCACATGCAATGATTTTTCAGGGTACTTGGCACGCAAGCGCAACATTTCATCGTGAATGATGCCGGACTGAACTGGTGAACCACCAGGGCTGTTGATGCGCAAAATCACGCCCACACTTTCAGAATTTTCAAATGCCGCTTGCAGCGAGGCGTTAATTGCATCTGCACTGGCTTTGGTATCAGGCGCAATTTCACCTTGCAAATCAACCAAAGCAGTGTGCTTACCTAAATTTGATTTACCACCGATATCAATGTCAAATAAATTGATAGCAATACCTACGAACACCAGCAATGTCATCATGCGCACGGCAGTTCTCCAGCGACGACCGCGACGCTGCTCTTTAAGGTTTTCTAACAACAAGTGTTCTAAGGCCTGTTTTTCCCAGACTTTTTCATCAGACATGAATAACTTTCTTAATTAATCTAACCAATTTAAGTAATGCAATAAATTTAACGCTTGAAACAAGAGCTTAATCTTTTTATGCGTTAGCCGCTAACCAATCAGATAACTCTTGAACATTCTTGACACAAGCCAAAGGATTTTCAGTTTTCAATACGTGCTCTGGGTGCGCGCCATAAGTCACGCCCACGGCATCAGCTCCTGCAGCATTGGCCATACCCAAGTCATGCGTTGTGTCGCCAATCATCAAGATTTTTTCCATCGGCACCAACAACGCATCAGATAAATCTAAGAGCATGCCAGGATGAGGCTTCGATTTTGATTCGTCCGGTGTGCGACTATCCACAAAAATATCTTCGAGCTGATGAAAGCCCAAAGAACGATCCAAGCCCTTGCGACTTTTACCGGTCGCCACTGCCAAAAGATGTCCTCTGTCTTTTAGTTGATACAGCAAATCCTTGGCGCCCTCAAACAAACTTAATTCATGATCTTTACTCAAGTAATGAAATCTGAAGCGATCAATTAATTTGTAGTGGTCGTCCACTGAAACAGTGGGGCATGCTTTGCGCAATGACTCTTGAATACCTAAACCAATCACATGACTAGCAACAGAATCTTCAGGCACGGGCAAAGCTAAATCGCGGCATGCATCTTGAATACATCTAACAATCGTGGGAGTTGAATCCATCAAGGTTCCATCCCAATCCCACACAATTAATTCATAACGAAGTGACATCGATACCCTTAAATCACTGGGTTTTCTAAAGTGCCAATGCCATCAATTTCAATCTTGACGGTATCGCCTTTCTTTAAGAATCGAGGAGGCTTAAAACCCATACCCACGCCACTAGGTGTGCCTGTGGCAATCACATCACCCGGATACAAGGTCATGCCTTTTGAAATTGCCTCGATGATGGTTGGGATATTGAAAATCAATAATTCAGTCGTAGCATCCTGTCTTAACTCACCATTCACCCAACACTTGATGGATGCTTTGGAAGAATCGAGTTCGTCCGCAGAAACCAACCATGGACCCATCGGACAGAAAGTATCAAAACTCTTACCCAAATGAAATTGCACATGCTTGGCTTGAACGTCGCGAGCACTGATGTCATTGATGATGGTGTATCCCCAGATATATTTCATCGCATCAGCTTGACTGATGGTTTTGCCTTTTTTAGCAATCACTACCGCCAACTCAGCTTCGTAATCCATCTCTTGGGTTGCGTGAGGATGACTATCAATACCAACACGTGGGCCGATCACAGACTCAGGCACCTTACTGAACACCACTGGGTGCTTCGGCAAGTTAGCCATGGCGCCCTGCGCCTCACCTAATTTACTGTCTTTGATTTCTTTGACGTGATCTAAATAGTTTTTGCCCACACAAAAAATATTTCTCTTTGGCTTAGGGATTGGGGCCAATAAACAAACATCCTTTAGCGCAACAGCAGAACCCAAAGCAGGCAAAGATTTTTCTTCAGCCATCAATTCAATGATGGCCAATGCACCACGCGCAGCTTCTTCTTTACTCAACTGGTAAGGCGTGACTGTTTGCAAATCTTGAGAAATAACACCCACGTATTGTTCTGATTGATATTGGTAAGCGGCTAGTTTCATGTTGTCTCCATTTTTTCAAATGCTTCGGGGATATCAGCCTCGAAAGTCATCTTTTCTTCTGTTTTAGGATGAATGAATGATAAATGTCTTGCGTGCAGTAAAAGTCTTTTCGGTTTCAACACTTTATCTAATTCTTGGTCACCGTACTTGTCGTCACCCAAAATAGGATGGCCGTAGGTTTGTAAATGCACCCGGATTTGATGGGTACGGCCCGTTTTAAGCTGAGCCTCGACCAAACTGCATAAGCCATCACGATAATTGGCCTTGACCCGGATATTGGTGTGGCTTGGCTGACCACCATCCGTGGCAACTCTGACCCGACGCTCCCCATTGGGCAGTAAGTATTTGAGCAATGGGTATTTGAGTGGAATTGATTTACCACTGACGGGTAATTGACCATGCACTATTAATAAGTAGCGCTTTTCCATCTTGCCCTCACGTATTTGTTCGTGAAGGTGGACCAAAGCACTGCGTTTCTTGGCCAACATCAAAATGCCCGAGGTATCTCGATCGAGTCTGTGGACCAATTCCAGGAATTTAGCGTCTGGTCTTTGGGCCCTCATGGCCTCAATCAAGCCCAAAGAGACCCCCGAACCACCATGCACAGCGATCCCAGAGGGCTTATCTACCACTAAAATGCTGTCATCTTCATGCAAAATTGTTATTTCTGCATTTATCTTCTTCGAAATGAAGTCATTCGTGGGGGCTTTTACCTCGGAAACGCGCAATGGCGGCAGGCGTAAAACATCCCCTTCTTGGATTTTTTGGCTGGCATCGGCCCTTTTTTTGTTCACTCTGACCTCGCCAGAGCGAATAATTCGGTAAATATGGGTCTTTGGCACCCCTTTTGCCATGCGAAACAGGAAATTATCTAGCCTTTGGCCAGCTTCCTCAAATAAAACAATGTGTTGGGTTACCGAATTACTGTTCATATGACATATAATGACCTATCTTGCTGCGCAACATCAAATTTATTGTTTGCATGGTAGCGCCCCAAGCTGGGTTTGAAATAGCCAAAAATATTTCCAGGGTTCGCCTCTCCCCTGATGTAATGAGACGCAAAGTTGGCTGGCATAGTGCCGCGAACTGCGAAACAGATAAAAGAATTTAAGCGCACGCTGACCCGCAAAGAATAATAAGTCAGCGAGTGTAGTGAAGTTTGACATCACAGAGATTGCCTTGCGCAATCCCTTCAATTCCGTTTCGCTCACCGCGATGGCTGCCTGGCTGCAGGACGGAGATTTAAATGAAACGAATGTTATTTAACGCTACCCAGCAAGAAGAGCTGCGCGTAGCCATTGTTGATGGTCAAAAACTGATCGACATTGATATTGAAACAGCTGGACGTGAACAACGTAAAGGCAATATCTACAAAGGCGTGATCACACGCATTGAACCCTCACTAGAAGCTTGCTTTGTGAACTACGGTGAAGAGCGTCATGGCTTTTTACCGTTCAAAGAGGTTTCAAGAGCTTATTTCAAGGACGGTATTGACGTTCGCTCAGCAGGCATCAAAGATGCTTTGCGCGAAGGACAAGAGATCATCGTTCAGGTGGAAAAAGAAGAGCGCGGCAATAAAGGCGCTGCTTTAACCAGCTTCATCTCTTTGGCAGGTCGTTATTTGGTTCTAATGCCGAATAATCCTAGAGGCGGTGGCGTATCTCGTCGTATTGAAGGCGAAGATCGCAACGAGTTGCGCGAAGCCATGAGCCAATTAACGGTTCCAGATGGCATGAGCATCATTGCCAGAACTGCTGGAATTGGCAGAAGTGCCGAAGAATTGCAGTGGGACTTGAGCTACTTGATGCAGCTTTGGACAGCGATCGATGAAGCTGCCAACGGCAATCAAGCTCCTCTATTGATTTACTTAGAGTCTAGCTTGGTGATCCGAGCCATCAGAGACTACTTCCAGCCAGATATCGGTGAAATCCTCATCGATACCGATGAAATTTACGAACAAGCCAGCTCTTTCATGTCTGTGGTGATGCCTGACAACATGTCACGCGTCAAACGTTACCAAGACGATGTGCCTTTGTTCTCACGCTTTCAAATTGAGCACCAAATTGAAACCGCTTACTCTCGTACAGTGACCCTGCCATCTGGTGGCGCGATCGTGATCGACCACACCGAAGCTTTGGTTTCTGTGGACGTGAACTCTGCTCGCTCAACCCGTGGTTCAGACATTGAAGAAACAGCTGCTAGAACCAACTTAGAAGCTGCGGACGAATTGGCTCGCCAAATGCGCTTGCGCGACTTGGGTGGCTTGATTGTGATCGACTTCATCGACATGGAGTCTTCAAAGAATCAAAAGGATGTTGAGCAACGCTTGAAAGACGCTTTGCGTCACGACCGCGCTCGCGTTCAAATGGGCAAAATCTCACGCTTTGGTCTTTTAGAACTATCGCGTCAGCGCTTGCGCCCTGCACTATCAGAAAGCAGCAACGTTACTTGCCCTCGCTGTAATGGCACAGGCCATATCCGTGACACTGAATCTTCAGCATTGCAAGTTCTTCGCATCATTCAAGAAGAAGCGATGAAAGAAAACACTGCTGCGATTCACTGTCAGGTACCTGTGGATGTTGCAGCATTCTTGCTCAATGAGAAACGTGCTGAAGTGATCAAGATCGAAAGTCGTTTCAAAGTGAACGTCTTGCTATTGCCAAACAAGCACTTAGAAACACCTCATTACAAGCTTGAGCGTTTGCGCCATGATGATCCTCGTTTAGATGATCCAAAAGCAAGTTACGCCATGGCCGATGAAGCCAGCAAAGAACTTGAGTCTGACACCATCTTGAATCGCAAAGCTGAAGAAGCCAAGCCACGTCAAGAAGCAGCTGTTAAAGGTGTGAGACCAAGCCAACCTGCTCCTGCCAGCGTTCCACGCACAGAGCGCAAAGCGGCGGGTGAAAAGCAATCATCTGGTGGTTTGATCAGTTTCATTAAGAAACTTTTCGGCGCCAAAGAAGAAGTTAAGTCTGCTGAGAAGCGTCCAAACAACGGTCGCGGTCGTGGTGAAGCCAGTGATAGAAATGGTGATCGCAATAACCGCAACCGCAATAACCGTAATCGCAACAACCGCAACAAGAATGAAGCGGGCGAGCGCAATCAAACTCCACGCGATGGTGAAGAGAAGGCTGACAACAAAGAAGCGCGTCAACCAAACCAACGCAATGGTCGCAATCAACAGCGTCAAAATAAACCTGAAGCCAATCAAGAGGCGAAAGCAGATCAAGCAAAAGATTTGTTGACTCATGCTGATGTTCCGCCAAATGGTGAGGCTGGTGAAGCAGATGAGCGCCGTCGTGGTCGTAATCGTCGCGGTCGCAACCGTGGTCGTGATCGTGCAGACCGTCCGGAAAACACTCAAGACACCAATCTTGATGGCTCAGATGTTTCAGCACCAGCGGCAATTTCAGCACCAGCGGTTGTAGCAGTAGCTGCATCTGTTGTGAATGATTCAGCGAATGTTGAGTCTTCAGTTAACGTTGCAAGTACTCCGACCCCAACTGCAGCACCAGAAGTTGTTGCACCGACATATGTTGCCCCAGCAGCTGTTTCTGTTGAAGCTCCAGTAGCCACTCCAACTCCAGCGCCTGCGCCAATGCCAAAAGTTGAGTTTCAGCCATTAAAAACGTCTGAACTTACTTCAGTGATTGAGTCTGCTGGAATGGTATGGGTGAACACAGATCACCAGAAATTAGAAGAAGTTCGTGTGCAAATTGCTGCTGAGCCAGTGATTTCTCACCCGCCACGTGAGCCAAAGCCACCTGTTGAAGTTTCAACTGGCCCTATGGTTCTAGTAGAAACTGGCGGAAAAGAACAAACCATCGAAAAATGAACTTAGTTCTACAATGAGGGTTATGTCAGAAAGAGTCATACCCCTCATTGATGAGCGCCAAAGAAAAATCGACAGTCATGTTCCGGTCATCCCGGAACAACTGTTGACGCCGAATGGCCTGCTCGCCGACACGCGCGGTCGACGTCTTCATGATTTAAGAATTTCAGTCACCGATCGCTGTAACTTTCGGTGTACTTATTGCATGCCCAAAGAGGTCTTCGATAAAGATTACCCCTATTTATCTCATGGGGATCTTTTAAGTTTTGAAGAGATCGTTCGTTTGGCAAAAATCTACATCGAGCACGGCGTAGAAAAAATCCGCTTAACTGGTGGCGAACCCCTGCTTCGCAAACACATTGAAAAACTGATTGAGATGTTGGCCTCTTTGAAAACTTTGAGTGGCCAACCATTGGATTTAACACTGACCACCAACGGCAGCTTACTGCGTAAAAAAGCTCAGGCTTTGAAAGATGCTGGCTTGACCAGAATGACCATCAGCTTGGATGGTTTGGACGATGCGACCTTTCAGCAGATGAATGATGTTGGCTTTCCGGTTGGCGATGTTTTAGATGGCATTGAAGCAGCCCGTGAAGTTGGCTTTAAAAATATCAAAGTCAACATGGTTGTTAAGAAGGGAACAAATGATCACGAGATCATTCCAATGGCCAAGTACTTCAAAGGCAGTGATGTGATTCTGCGTTTCATTGAGTTCATGGACGTGGGTGCATCAAATGGTTGGAATATGACAGAAGTTCTACCTTCTGCTGCTGTGATTGCCAAGATTCATGAAACGTTCCCATTGACCAATATTGATCCTAATTACCCGGGTGAAGTTGCTGAACGCTGGCGCTATGTTGATGGATCTGGTGAAGTTGGCGTGATTTCCAGTGTGACGCAGGCCTTTTGCAAAGATTGCTCAAGAGCTCGTTTGTCGACTGAAGGAAAAATGTATTTGTGTTTGTTTGCCACAGAAGGCCACGATTTAAAAGCTTTGCTGCGTGCCGGCAAATCAGATTTAGAGATCAGCAATGCCATTGCGCAAGTTTGGTCTCATCGCACCGATCGATATTCTGAATTGCGCGGATCTCCAGAAATGGAAGGTAAGCGCAAAGTTGAAATGTCGTATATCGGTGGCTAAATATTTTCATCAGCTAAAACAAGAGATGTCTCGATGAGTTCATTACCTACCCTCAATTCAGTAGTCACTTGCATGTCTGACTATGACCCAGAATCATTAAGGGTTGAGGTCGCAAGTAAAGTTGTTGATGAATTTGTTCGACCAGCATCATTAGCTCTTGAAACAGAAACAGTCTCCATCTATGACTCATTGGGACGTGTTCTGGCCAATGACATCATCTCTCCAATCAATGTTCCCTCTGCTGATAATTCAGCCATGGATGGCTATGCCTTCAGTGGAGCATCGATTGTTAAAGACGGGGTAACTTCTTTGACAATGATTGGTAAAGGCTTTGCTGGCAATGCATTTGACGGCAAGGTGAATCAAGGCGAATGCGTTCGCATCATGACAGGTGCCGTGATGCCTGCTGGCTGTGACACCACCATTCCTCAAGAATTAGTCAAAGTTGATGGCGAGCAGATTCAGTTTCAATCTTCTGTGATCAAAGCAGGCGACAACCGACGCTTAAAAGGTGAGGATCTGTCGATTGGTCAAGCCGCCTTATCTGCTGGCAAGATCATCAGACCATCAGATTTAGGATTGATCGCTTCTTTAGGCATGGGCTCCGTGACAGTCAAACGCCGCCTCAAAGTTGGATTCTTTTCAACCGGTGATGAGCTTCGCTCGATTGGTCAGCCCTTAGATGATGGTTGCGTGTATGACAGCAATCGCTACACACTCTTTGGCATGTTGAGTCGTCTGAATGTTGAGCTTCATGACTTTGGTGTTGTGAAAGATGATCCAGATGCGATGCGCGCCACCTTCAGTCAAGCAGCTGCGACTTGTGATGCAGTGATCACTTCTGGCGGAGTCTCTGTAGGAGAAGCTGATTACACCAAGCAAATCATGCGCGAACTTGGGGACGTGAGCTTTTGGAAAATTGCCATGCGCCCTGGTAGACCGATGGCTTTCGGTTCAATTCAAGGCGATCAACATCGCGCCGTTTTATTTGGTTTGCCAGGTAATCCCGTGGCCGTGATGGTGACCTTCTATCAATTTGTCAGAAATGCTTTATTGGCCATGAGTGGTACAACTCAAGTAGCCCCACCGATGATGCAAGCAAAAACGGTCGAAGCAATCCGTAAACGTCCTGGTCGTACTGAGTTTCAACGAGGCATCTTGTCTACTGATGCGACTGGCAATAGAACAGTGCGCATCACTGGTGCCCAAGGATCAGGGGTTCTGCGCTCCATGAGTGAAGCAGATTGCTTCATTGTTTTGGCGCACGATCAAGAAAATATCCAGGCGGGCGATACGGTTGGAGTGGTTTTATTTGAAGGCTTGGTCTAAATAAGCCCCACAGCAAGGGCTTTAGAGCACAAAAGTCTTATTGCAACGCAACATTAATTTTAGATTTGGTATAGAATTGCGTGCAATTCAACCAATATTTACTTTTCACCAAAAAATAAAATGCCAAGTACCAAATACACCAAAAGAGAAATTGTGTATGTCGACCCTCTTCATACGGCCAAGACATTGGTGTTGGTGTATTTGAGTTTTTCAGTGCCGGTTGTTTTGTTGGCTCTCTTCGTTGCTTTCGTAAGAGATGGTGAATTGCCTGGTTTCACAGTGATTTCAGCATTGATTCTGAATGCCTTGGTTGGCTTTGGTTTGCTGTGGTTAGCATGCAAAGTTTACAACTGGGTGGCTGATAGATTTGGTGGCATCGAGGTGGCTGTTAAAGAGACCACTATCAATGACACCAAAACCACTACTGCTCAAGATTAAGTTTTAATCTTCTCAATTTAAATCATTCCAGCTTCAAGCTTTCAATAAATTTGGTGGCGTTTGACCATTCAAACCAGCCAAACAATTTTTGATCGCTAACTGAATCATCGCTCTTCTGGTTTTCTCTGTAGCGCTCGCCATGTGCGGAGCTAACACCACATTCTTCAATGCCAATAATTCTGGAATCACTTTCGGCTCACCTTCGAACACATCCAAGCCTGCACCAAAAATTCTGTTTTCTTTAAGAGCCTTGGCAAGAGCCAACTCATCAACGATGCCGCCACGCGCAATATTCACAAGGGTTGCAGACGGTTTCATTAAATTCAATTCCTTTTCACCAAAGAGATGATGGTTCTCTGGGGTGTAAGGCATGACCAAAATAATGTGATCAGATTGTTTGAGCAAAGTCTCACGATCAACATAAGTAGCACCGCATTCTTTTTCCAAGTCCTCAGACAAACGTGAACGATTGAAGTAAGTCACATTCATATTGAAACCGCGCGCACGCTTGGCAATTGCTTGACCAATGCGACCCATGCCCATAATGCCTAAAGTCGAGTGATGAATATCCATGGATAGTGGCGCATCACAAATTGAGAACTTACCCCAATGCCCCGCCCTTAACCATTGCTCACTTTCAGTGACACGACGTGCTGTTGCCATCATCAAAGTGAAACCAAAATCAGCTGTGGTATCTGTCAACACATCCGGTGTGTTCGTGGCCATCACATTGGCCGCCTTAAATGCTGGCATGTCTAAGTTGTTGTAACCGACTGCAATGTTTGAAACAATTTTTAAATTTGGGGAAGCCTTCAGAATATCTGCATCAACGCGCTCACCGCCTGACACAATCGCCGCATCCTTATCGGCCAAAGCAGCTTTCAAATCAACTGCATTCCAAAGGTGATCGTCCTGGTTTGATTGAACAATAGCGACCTTCTCTAATTCAGCCAAAAGATCTGGAAAAATGGCGCGCGCCACCAAAATCTTCGGTTTTTGTGCATTTTGTGACATATTTGTCTCCTATTTTTATACGTTTTATTGATTTTCTTTATTGTATGTCATTGATTTAAATCACATAGAAATGCCGATGACACGGCTAAGAATAAGGCTATCTGCAATATTTTGCCCCGTCTAAGATAAAATATCGGTTTTCGTCTTCTTTGAGATTGATGCCATGACTTATGTTGTAACTGAAGCTTGTATTCGTTGTAAATACACCGATTGCGTTGATGTTTGCCCAGTCGATTGTTTCCGTGAGGGTCCTAACTTCTTGGTCATTGATCCTGATGAGTGCATCGATTGCGCCGTCTGCGTTCCAGAATGCCCAGTCAATGCCATTTATGCCGAAGATGATGTGCCAGGTGATCAACAGGCTTACATCAAACTCAACGTTGAGCTCGCCGCCAAATGGCCTTCAATCACCAAGTCAAAAGAAGGCTTGGCTGATGCAGACGACTGGAAAGATAAGAAAAATAAATTAAGCGAATTAGTTCGCTAAAGTATCTTTAGAAAGATCCTGTGGCTGATAAACAAGCACCCATTGAGACAGATGCAATTGTTATCGGCGCAGGACCGGTAGGTCTTTATCAAGTATTTCAGCTAGGCTTATTGGGCATCAAAGTTCATTTAATTGATGCCCTGCCTCAGGCAGGCGGTCAATGCGTTGAACTCTACGCTGACAAACCCATTTACGATATTCCCGGCATTCCATTTTGTACCGGTCAAGAATTAATTGATCGCTTGCAAGAGCAAATCAAAGTTCTACAAACACCCTCTCATTTCAATCAAGAAGTCACTCTGGTGAAAAAACGTGCCGATGGTCGTTTTGATGTGCAGACATCGCAAGAATCATTCATCAGTAAAGTCATCGTTGTTTCTGCGGGTGTGGGCGCATTCAAAGCTCGCAAATTGTCATTGCCTGGCATTGACGCTTACGAAGGCAAGCAAGTCTTTTATAAATTCAAGCAAGCCAAACAATTTGCCCAGCAAGATGTTGTGATCAATGGTGGGGAAACTGCTGCCCTAGAGGCCGCTGTTGCATTAGCTGGGATTGCGAAAAGCGTCACCTTGGTTCACAGACGCGATGTTTTTAAAGCTGAAGAGTCTTTGATTCAGCGCTTTCAAAAATTATGCGCCGAAGGCTTGATCAAGGTTCAAGTAGGACAGGTCGCCAATTTCAAAGCAAGTGGCGAAAAAATAAGCAGCTTAGAAGTCACAGACTTTGATGGGCAAACGCATCACCTGCCTTTAGATGCCCTTCTTCCTTTACTTGGGATATCACCAAAGTTAGGACCTATTGCTGATTGGGGCATTGATTTAGAAAATAAACAGGTATTGGTAGATACGGAAAAGTTTCAAAGCAGCACTGCTGGTATTTTTGCCGTGGGCGATATCAATACCTACCCTGGAAAAAAGAAATTAATCGTGTGTGGTTTTCATGAAGCAACTTTGGCTGCTTATGGATGCGCTGCTCATGTTTATCCTGGGCAAGCAATACATCTGCAATACACAACCACCTCACCCAAACTGCATGAGATTCTTGGCGTCACGCCACAAGCTTAGTCTTTAGACATTGCTCTCGATAGAATGATCACCGGCAGAAGACCTGCCAACACAATCGTCAATGCTGGCCACGCTGCTTCAGCCAAGCGCTCATCAGACGCCAGTTGATATGTCACAACTGCCAAGGTATCAAAGTTAAATGGTCGAAGCACCAATGTCGCTGGCAACTCTTTCATAACATCCACAAACACAAGTAAGCCAGCTGTTAATAAACTGCGGCGCAACAATGGCAAATGAATTTTTTTTAATAATTCCCAGCGACCAGATCCTAAACTCATGGCACTGGCATCCATGCTTGGAGTGATTTTGCTCAAGCCAGCTTCCACTGTTTGCAAACTAGAAGATAAAAAGCGAGTTAGATACGCATAAACCAAAACCACCACTGAACCAGAAATCAACCAAGCAATATCAAGCTGCCCCAATAAGACCAAAATACCGACCGCTAAAACAGCTCCTGGCACGGCATATCCCAAGCTGACCATACGATTCACCATTTGCTGCAATCCACCTTTTGCAAGTCTTGCGCTGTAGGCCAACCACACCGCAATGGCAACAGCACAAATCGCTGTGAGTGTGGATAAGCCGATGGTATTGCCTAACCAATTCCAATAACGTTCGTTCAAACTCTCACCGCTTGAAATGGCCAAATACGCCATGATGATGACCGGCAAAATAAAACCAAACAACAAAGGCAACAAACAGGCCAAACTTGCCCAAAAAGCTTTTCTTCCTTGCAAGCGCCAAGGTTTGATTTGTCTAAAGCGTTGACCACTCGCAGCAAAGCGCATTTTTCGACGACTGGCGTGTTCTAACAGTAGCAGTAAAAAAATGATGCCCAACAAGGCGGCAGATAATTGCACGGCTGCCATGCGATCACCCATGCTCAACCAAGCTCTGTAGATACCAGTGGTCATGGTTTGCACGCCGAAGTAAGACATGGCACCGTAATCAGCCACTGCTTCCATCAATGCCAAAGCAACCCCTGCCATGGTGGCAGGTCTTGCCATCGGTAACGCGACTTGCCAAAAAGCTCCCCAAGGTCCAGCGCCCAATGTTCGTGCTGCTTCAATTAAACGAGGGCTGCGCTCTAAAAAAGCTGTGCGACACAAAAGATAAACATATGGGTACAAAGCCAAGCTCAAGACACAAATGGCTCCCCACAGAGATCTTGGTTCTGGGAACCAAGGCAAGCGATCGACGCCCAACAAGTCTCTTAACAGTGTTTGAATAGGACCTGAGAATTGAAAGAAATCGGTGTAGGCATAAGCCATCACATAAGCAGGCATGGCCAGAGGCAAAATCAACGCCCATTCAAAGATTCTTTTACCCGGAAACTCACAGGTAGCCACCAACCAGGCGGTGATGATGCCCATGCTGGCAACACCAACGGTCACCCCTAAAGCCAGCACCAAGGTGGTCCAGGCATACCCTGGCAAGACTGTGGTTAAAAGGTGTGCAAGCACATCACCACTGCTGGACTGAGGGCTCAGCAATGCGGCAAAAATCCCCAATATTGGCAAAGCCAATACCAAAGATAGGAGTATGGGTGTTATTCGTGGTCGCAAGATGGGATAATTATAAGAATGATTATCGATACGCAACCAATTCATTTAGATATTGAGGCCATTGATGTGGGTTATCCAGGTGAAAAATCTGGTAGCTGGAACCATGTCATACAAGGCTTGAGCATGCATTTAGACCATGGCAAGATTGGCTGTTTGCTTGGGCCTTCAGGGTGTGGCAAATCAACAGTTTTGCGAGCTATTTGTGGTTTTGAGCCTATTCAAAATGGCACCATCACGCTTGATAAGCAAATTGTTAGCTCAAAAAATTTCTCAATCGCCCCAGAAAAAAGGCGGGTTGGCGTGGTTTTTCAAGACTACGCCCTGTTTCCTCACTTAACCAATGCTCAGAACGTGGCTTTTGGTTTAAGAGAATTGAGTCAAAAAGAAGCCTTGCACAAAGCAGAAGAATGGCTAGAACGCGTGGGCCTTAATAATGTTGGTGATCGTTACCCACATGAATTGTCTGGCGGTCAACAGCAACGTGTGGCCTTGGCTCGCGCCATGGCCCCAGAACCAGAGTTATTGCTTTTGGATGAACCATTCTCCAATTTGGATGTGGATTTACGTGAGCGTTTGGCTGGTGAAGTCCGAGACATTCTCAAAGCCAACGGCACAACAGCGTTATTGGTCACACATGACCAATTTGAAGCATTTGCCATTGCCGATGATGTGGGTGTGATGGTCGATGGTCGCTTAGTCCAATGGGACAGCGCCTACAACCTCTATCACCGTCCTGCTACGCGCTTTGTTGCTGACTTTGTCGGTTACGGTGTATTTGTTCCAGGAGTCACCAAACCAGGTCCTTCAGTAGAAATCGAATTGGGCTTGCTACCCCTCCCTCAAGCAAGCTATGGCTTGCCAAATGAAGAAGTGGATGTGCTTCTGCGTGCAGACGACATTGTTCACGATGATGACAGCCCGCTTCAAGCCGAAGTGATCACCAAAGCCTTCCGTGGTGGAGACTTTTTGTACACAGTTGAACTTGACTCTGGCCAACGCCTGCTGACCATGGTGCCAAGTCACCATAATCATGCGATTGGCGAAAAAATCGGCATTAAATTAGTGGCCGATCACGTGGTTACTTTTAGCAAGTAGTAGAATTCTGATATGCAGCAATATCTAGATCTCATGAGCCATGTTTTGGCCAAAGGAACCCACAAATCAGACCGCACTGGCACGGGCACTGTTTCAGTGTTCGGCCATCAAATGCGTTTTGATTTGCAAGAAGGATTCCCTGTTGTAACGACTAAAAAGTTACACCTCAAATCCATCATCATTGAATTGCTTTGGTTTTTACAAGGCAGTACCAATAACAATTGGTTAAAAGAACGTGGTGTGAGTATTTGGGATGAGTGGGCCAAAGAAGATGGTGAACTCGGTCCAATTTATGGCTATCAGTGGCGCTCATGGCCAGCACCCAATGGCGAACACGTTGATCAAATCAGTCAGTTGATGGATCAGATTAAAAATAATCCTGATTCACGTCGTTTAATTGTTTCAGCTTGGAACGTTGCTGAAATTCCGCGCATGGCTTTACCACCTTGCCATGCTTTCTTTCAGTTTTATGTGGCTGACGGTAAGTTGTCTTGCCAACTCTATCAGCGCAGCGCTGATATTTTCTTGGGCGTGCCTTTTAATATTGCCAGCTATGCCTTGTTGACTCACATGATTGCTCAGCAAGCTGGCTTAACGCCTGGTGAGTTTATTTGGACAGGCGGCGATTGCCACTTGTATTCCAATCACATGGAGCAAGTGAACCTCCAGTTATCGCGTCAGCCATTGCCTTTGCCAAAACTAAATATTCGCCGCAAACCGGCTTCTATTTTTGATTACGAATACGAAGACTTTGAACTCGTTGGTTATCAACACCACGACCCTATCAAAGCTCCTGTAGCCATTTAATCAAAGGATTGCTGTGGAATTAGCCATCATTGTTGCGCGCGCTAAAAATGGTGTGATTGGTGTGAACAACACACTGCCTTGGCATTTACCAGAAGATCTCAAGCACTTTAAAAATACCACTTTGGGCTGCCCGATCATCATGGGTCGCAACACTTGGGTATCGTTGGGTCGCCCATTGCCTGGCAGACGCAATATTGTTGTGAGCCGTAATCCAGAATTCAAAGCTGAAGGCGCAGAAACATTCACATCTTTAGAAGATGCGATTGATGCCTGCTCTGGTGTTGAGAAAGCTTTCATCATCGGTGGCGCACAAATCTATGATGAAGCTTTGATGTATGTCGATAAACTCATCATCACTGAAGTGGATATCGAGATTGATGGCGATGCATTTTTCCCTGATGTCGACGACATGCTCTGGGAAGAAGTTTCAAGAGAAGAGCACAACAATGGTACTTTGGCTTACGCCTTTGTGACCTACACCAGCAAGCTCTAATCAGTCAGCCTGCTTAGTTAAATCCAGCAAGCAATTGATTGCTGAATTAGCGACCACCCACCGTCATATTTTCAATCAGTATTGAGCCAGTCTCTTTGGTGCCACGCACCAAAGTATCTGCACCAATGGCCACGATTTGCTTGAACATGTCTTTTAAGTTACCGGCAATCGTGATTTCTTCAACGGGATGAACAATCACACCGTTCTCAACCCAATATCCAAACGCTCCGCGTGAGTAATCACCGTTCACGTAGTTAACACCTTGACCCATGAGATCAGTGACCAATAAACCAGTGCCCATTTTCTTCAACATGGCTGGCAAGTCATCAGATGGTTTTGTTAAGCGGCTTTTGAATTGCAATTGATGAGAGCCACCAGCATTACCAGTGGTTTGCATGCCCAACTTTCTAGCAGAGTAAGTGGATAAGAAGTAACCCTGCACAGCACCTGCATCAATCACTTTGCGCGAACGTGTTCTCACACCCTCTTCATCAAATGGTGCACTGCCTGTTAAACGAGGAATGTGCGGCTCTTCCAATAAATCAATGTGTTTAGGAAAAATGGTTTTACCCAAACTATCTTGCAAGAAGCTGGACTTTCTGTACAAAGCTCCTCCAGAGGTGGCCTGCACGTAAGCACCCACCAAACCAACCGCTAATGGTGATTCAAATAAAACTGGGCAATTTCTGGTCGAGATTGAACGTGCACCCAATCTTGCCAAAGCTCTTTTGGCAGCATAAGCACCAACGTCGGCTGGTCTGGCCATGTCTTCTGGTGCGCGAGCAGTTGTGTGCCAATCATCACGCTGCATGGCAGCGCCTTTTTTGCTTGTTGCACTGGCGATAGGAGTGCAGGCAATGTAATGACGAGAGATGGCATAGCCACCCATGAAACCATTGCTAGTGCCCAACATGAAATGTGACTGCTGAGCAGACACTGTTGCCCCATCGCTGTTGGTGATATTTTTACTCACGGCAAAAGCACCACGCTCAGCATCTCTGGCAATTTCTACAGCTTCGGCAGTATTGATGTTCCAAGGATGGTAGAGATCCAAATCTTTGGGATTTTTTTCTAGTAGATCGGCTTCAGCCAATCCAGCACAATCATCTTCAGCGGTGTGCTGCGCAATGTGAAAAGCTGCTCGCACGCTGGCCTTGAGAGATTCTTTTGAAAAATCACTGGTCCCAGCATTGCCGCGTCTTTGACCAATGAACACCGTGACACCTGCTTGCTTATCAAGATTTTGCTCAATGGTTTCAATGTTGCCCTTGCGCACCGAGACCGATAAACCGCTACCCTCAGAAAGCTCTGCGGCGGCATCTGTGGCCCCCAAAGCCTTGGCTTCAGCCAATAAATAAGAGACTAATTCTTGTAATTGTGTGGGTGAATGTGAAAACATTCCGCAATCATAGCTAGAATTGACGTATGAGTGCAAAAAATACCAATACTAAAAATACAAAACGCCAACATCCAGATGAAATTTGGATTGGCTTAATTTCAATTTCAGACCGTGCCAGCAGCGGGGTTTATCAAGATGAAGGCATTCCGGCCCTTGAATCTTGGTTTGCCAAAGCCTTGACCTCCCCTTGGCACATGGAGTCTCGTTTGATTCCGGATGAAAAAGAATTGATTTCTAAAACCATCCAAGAACTCGTGGATGAGGTTGGTTGTGACTTGGTTTTAACCACGGGAGGCACAGGGCCTTCTAGAAGAGATGTGACGCCCGAGGCAACGTTGGCTGTTGCGAGTAGAGAGATGCCAGGCTTTGCAGAACAAATGCGCCAAATCAGCCTTAAATTCGTTCCTACAGCTATTTTGTCCAGGCAGGTGGCCGCCCTTCGAGAAATTGAAAACCATGCAGCCTTGATCATCAATTTACCAGGACAGCCAAAAGCGATTCAAGAAACCTTGGAGGGCTTGAAGGATGCCGATGGCAAAGCTATCGTTCCAGGTATTTTTGCAGCCGTGCCCTACTGCATCGATTTGATTGGCGGTCCTTATGTAGAGACCAATGAAACTGTGATCAAAGCATTCCGCCCTAAATCAGCAATCAGAGCAAAATAATTTAACGCAGTTAGCAAATTTGACTTGGCTTGAGCTTCTTATCTCAAGCCAAGGTACAAGCCAATAGGCACGAAGATCATGGCTGATAAGTTGCCGAGCAAAACAATCGAGGCAACAAGTTCAGGATCTTGTTTATTGCGATCAGCCACCAAGAAATTCAAAACCGCTGGCGGCAAACTGGCAAACACAAATAAAAGACCCTTTTGAAGATCTGTCATTTCTACAAAAGGTGCAATGATCAATGCGACAGTCAAACCCACGATTGGGCAAATCGCAGCGCCTAAAAATCCTTCACGCCAATGCTTCAGATTGGCATCCTTCATTCGCACACCCAAAGAAAACAACATCAAAGGCACTGTGGCATCACCCAATAATTTGATTGATTGATACAAAGGCTCTGGCAAGGTGTAAAGATGTTTGGTGCTTGAAAGGAAGACGCCCAGTATGGTGGCGATCACCATCGGATTTGCGAATACACCTTTGACTGATGCTTTGGGGTTCACCAGCTTGACCCCTAAAGTGAAGTGCATCAAATTAGAAATCGCAAACAATGCCACAGCAGGAGCAAGGCCAGCAGTACCAAAAGCAAACACTGCCAAAGGCAAACCCATGTTGCCGCAGTTATTGAACATCATCGGAGGCACAAATGTTTTGGGATCCATGCCAGATATCTTGGCAATCGGCCAGGCCAGAATACCTGAGCCTAAAACAACAGCAACACCACACAACAACAAACTCCATTGATCTAATAATTCAAAGTCTTTGCTCACAAACGCAGAAACAACCAACAGTGGCGCAATCACATCCAGCGTTGCACGATTGATGCCTGACATGTCAGGGTGAGCTTTACGCCCATACAACCAACCCACCAAAATGATCAACACCACTGGCGTGATGATGGCGGCGATTCTTAAAAACATATTGGCGTCTTGAGAAAGCATATTTTTATTGATTAAATTGTTTTGTTGCTTATTTAGTTACCCTCAACGATTGGCTCATCACCAATGGTTGGAATGAATAGTTTTTCTCGGTAATAGCGCAACTCTTCTACCGATTCAATGATGTCAGCCAAGGCTGTGTGGGCCTGCTGCTTTGAGAAGCCTTTAGCGATTTCAGGTTGCCAGCGCTTACATAATTCTTTAATGGTTGAAACATCAATGTTTCGATAATGGAAGTAAGCTTCCAACTTAGGCATGTAACGATTCATGAAGCGGCGATCTTGATGGATGGTATTACCGCACATCGGAGAAATACTTGATTTCACATGCTGCTTTAAAAAAGCCAAGCACTCTGCTTCAACATCGGCTTCAGTCAAGGTAGATGCCTTCACTTTATCAATCAAACCAGATTTACCATGCGTGCCTTTGTTCCAAGCATCCATGCGATCTAAAACAGCGTCTTCTTGGTGGACCACCAAAACAGGTCCTTCAGCAACAATGTTCAAATCTCCATCGGTCACGATCATGGCAATTTCTAAAATACGGTCTGTTTCTGGTTGAAGACCTGACATCTCCATATCCACCCACACCAAGCGATCGTTTTTTCTGGTTGTGCTCATTTGTCTTTACTGATTCCTGTTATTTGTACTGCTGATCATTGCTATCAATCATCTGATTTTATTGAGTTTCATGAGATTTCATGCAAAACGAGTATTTCCCTCAATAAAACAGCATTTTGGTGATTATTACACCTGCGGTGTAATTGTCCTATTTTAAGAATTTGAAGAGATTTTCAATCGGGACACCGCTCATTTTTCAATGTTTGCATACCAGTAGGTCCTTTATTACCCGATGTCATAGTTGTGTAAAAATAGCCTAATTATTTAGAGTCTTTAACTGGATTCTCAACATTTTTAGCGAACTCATGACATTCACTTTGATCTTTCTTTTGGGCTTAGCCCTCAGTGTTGCAACTCGTTACTACTTGGCCTCTCGCCATATGCGACACATTGCATTGCATCGCGATCAGGTTCCAGCAGAATTTGCCAGCAAAGTAACAATCACCGATCACCACAAAGCAGCCGACTACACCATGACCAAATTACGTCTTGGTTTATTTGAAATCGCCTTATCAGTGGCTATTTTGATTGGCTTCACCCTGCTGGGCGGTCTACAGCAGCTGCATAACTTCACTTTGGATTTATTGGGACCTGGCATCCCACAGCAAATGGCTTTATTGGTTTCAATCAGCCTGATCACAGGCATCATTGATTTGCCATTTTCTTGGCACCGTCAATTTGGCATCGAAGAAAAATTTGGCTTTAACAGAATGACTCTAGCTCTATTCTTCGCAGATATGCTCAAGGGCATTTTGTTGGGTCTTGCCATCGGCTTGCCGCTCTTGTGGGTGGTTCTGACGCTGATGACTGAAGCAGGTCAGTATTGGTGGGTCTGGACTTGGTTTGTATGGGTAGGCTTCAATGCATTGTTGCTGTGGTTATTCCCCACTTTCATTGCCCCTCTATTCAATAAATTTAAACCCTTAGAAGATGGTCCTTTAAAAGATCGCATTGAAGACTTGCTCAAGCGTTGCGACTTCACCAGTCAAGGTCTTTTCATCATGGATGGCAGCAAGCGCAGTGCTCATGGCAACGCTTATTTCACAGGCATGGGCAAGGCCAAACGAATTGTGTTTTTTGATACTTTGATCGAGCGTTTAAACCCGCAAGAAATTGAAGCCGTTTTGGCTCATGAATTAGGACACTTCAAACGCCAACATATTCGTAAGCGTTTGATTCAATCGTTTGCTTTGAGCTTTTTAGTGCTCGCCTTATTGGGATGGATCTCAACCAAAGCTTGGTTCTACTTGAGCCTCGGAATTACTCCAGACATGAACGGTTATAACGCTGGTTTGGCCTTGGCATTGTTCAGCTTGGTCTTACCTGTGTTTGGCTTCTTCTTAACGCCAATCAACAGCATGGGCTCTCGCAAACATGAATATGAGGCTGATGCTTTTGCTGCTGAAAAATCATCAGCGAATGATCTGATCACTGCTTTGGTCAAGTTGTATCAAGACAATGCAGCAACGCTCACACCGGATCCGCTGTATTCAAAGTTTTATGACTCTCACCCACCAGCTCCTTTGCGCATTGCTCATTTGCAAAGCATGGCGGTAAGATAGTTTGATGAAATCATTCAAAGCCCTCCTGGTTGCATCCTATGGTCGACATTATTTGGCCAGAGCAATTGAGGGTGAAGCGGATATCAGTCCACAAGCTTTGTATCAAGTCACCTCCCGCGGCAAACAACATTTGGGTGCGGTTGGCGATATCTTGGAAGTTCAAGAAACTGGGCCTGAGCAAGCGGTCATTGAAAAAATTCTTGAACGTAAAAATCTTTTGTATCGTTCAGATGCTTATAAAAGTAAATCAATAGCCAGCAATGTCGATCAGATCTTGATCGTACTTGCCACTGAACCAGGATTTTCGCCAGACCTTTTAGGTCGCGCAGTGATTGCCGCTGAAACTGCAGGCATCATCCCTCGAATCATTCTCAATAAATGCGATCTGCCTAACAAGTTACCAGCTGCGCGCAAGATGCTTGAGCCTTATATTGCGATGGGATACCCTGTTCACGAAATGTCTGTGAAACACGATCTTGCATCAGTAGAGGCTTTACTACAGCATGTTCAGGGTCGCGTATCAGTATTGGTTGGTCAATCAGGCATGGGCAAGTCCACGCTATTAAATGCATTGATTCCTGATGCGGCAGCTCAAACTCAAGAACATTCGAAGAAGTTAGACAGTGGCAAACACACCACGACTGCTTGTCGTTATTACGATTTACCGCCTGCAAAAGAAAGCACCTCTACCAAGTCTTTTGCTGGCGCACTGATTGATTCACCAGGGTTTCAAGAATTTGGTTTAGCTCATCTCTCAGAGAGTGAGCTTCAACATGCTTTTATTGAGTTCAGACCCTTGCTAGGGAAATGCAAGTTTCATAACTGCAGCCATGGTGATGAGCCTGGCTGCGTTGTTCGATCTGCTGTGGATGCTGGGACTATCTCAGCCCAGCGAGTAGATTTATTTCGTCAATTACGCCATGAATCTCACAACGCAGATGCTATCCAAGCCAAACTGAAATAGTCATCAAAGCAATCAGCGTTAGCCAAAGAATCACTGCTCGCCAAACCAAACCAACAGCAGAACGCAAACTGCGCAAAGAAGCTTCAATGCCTAAATCATAAATAGGTGGCTCCCCTGATTCAGCCATGCGCAAAGCTTCATCACTGTCTGGCTCAGGTAGTGGAGCCCCTAAACGAACTCCTAATGCACCGGCGCCCGCAGCCAAAATGATGGCCTCAAGTTCATTGCTCCATTTACGCAAATGAAAGCGCCAGCCGTAAATCGCGTCTTCAAAATTACCCACAATGGCAAAGCCAATCGCAGTTAAACGCACAGGAATCCAATCAATGATCTGGAATAAACTTCTGGCTGCGCTTCCTAGAGAACTACTTGCCTGCGCAGGCCAACGTTGCGCGGCTAATTCACTTAAGCGATATAAAACCACACCAGCAGGGCCGAAAGGCAACATGAACCAAAAGATTGGTCCAAAGACATGGCGGTGAGCGCCAATGATGGCTTGCTCAAGAGTCAAACGAATCACCTCAGATTCGCTCATGGTTTCAGTGTTAACACCTGCGCCCTGCCACTCAGCAAGCAGTTGTCGTGCAGTATCTAGATCACGCTCAAGTAAGGCTTCATGAATGGCTGTGAATGGATGACTGAATTGTCTAAATCCTAAAAATAAATAAACAATCAGCACACTCCAAATGAACGCCAACATTGGTTGCGTAGCGAGCAAAACAATGTGGATGGCCAAGACCAAAACAACTGGAGGAATCAGCGCAGCCACGCAGGCCAAACGACCACTGCGTTCTGCACCAGTGTCGATATTTTTGACAATGAAATCTAACCAACCATGGGTGATGCGATGAACCCAGTGATTTTTTTCAACTGGCTTGTATTGCTCAGCAATCAGAGCGAAGAGTAGTGAGAAAAATGTCATGCTTTTAAAAAGTGATAAAGATTCCGTAGCATACCCGCAGTTGCTCCCCAAATGAACTTATTTTCATAGGGCATTGCATAAAAACGACGGTAGCCTTGTGGGCTTTCCCACATCCTTTGCTCATGATGATGTGGATTCATCAAATAAGCCATTGGCACCTCAAAAATATCAGCCACCTCAAATTCATCAGGCTGGTAAGAATGTCCTGCATGAATCAAGCTCACCACAGGGGTCACTTGATAGCCTGTGATGGTCAAGTAATGGGGCAATGAACCGAGCACTTCAACTCTGTTAGCTGGCAGTCCAATCTCTTCTTCTGCTTCTCGTAAAGCTGTATCTATGGCTGAAGTGTCTCCTGGGTCCGAGCGCCCTCCAGGAAAACTGATTTGCCCTGGATGATCATGCAAATGGGCCGTTCTTTGTGTGAGGAGGATTTTTAATTCATTCTCATACATGATCAGTGGAATCAATACTGCAGCAGGCGTCAGCTCATTTCCACGACCTGCCTTGACCGACCCCTCTCTGGCCAAGGCCGCCCGATTCTCATCGGTCACCTCAGCTTTCCAATGCTTCTCTTGGGTAAACCTCAAGCGCAATGCATCGGGTTTTAACAAAGCTTGCTCAATCGCAGGCATATGGCTGTCGCGCGACACAATCGGCACTTCTCTTGGGTCGAAAATAGCTTGAGAAGTCCCCGTGGTTTTAGGTGAGCGATCGCTTGAACGTGACATGAGTTCTAGTTTATCTGAAGCCGGATATTTTTTAGTGGCCTAAAAAGCACAAAGGCAGCCTAAGCTGCCTTTGTATAAAAGTTGAAACTGATTACTCAGCCACAACTTCCTTTGTGCGAGCTTGTAGCTTCTCTTTGATACGTGCTGATTTACCAGAACGATCACGCAAGTAGTACAACTTAGCACGACGTACATCACCGCGACGCTTAACTTCAACGCTAGCGATCAATGGTGAGTAAGTTTGGAATGTACGCTCGATACCTTCGCCAGATGAAATCTTGCGAACGATAAAGCTTGAGTTCAAACCACGATTGCGTTTAGCAATCACAACACCTTCGTAAGCCTGCACACGTTTACGAGTACCTTCAACCACGTTAACGTTTACAACAACTGTATCGCCAGGTGCAAACGCAGGTAGCGTTTTGTTGGCTGTTAGACGAGCAATCTCTTCTTGCTCAATTGATTCAATAATGTTCATTACAACTCCTATAGCATCGTACCAACGTTGTATTCCGAATAAACGGACTTGGTAGAGGATGCGGTTTAAAACCCTGTCTTATTTTTGCAAAGAGGCTAAAAAAGCTTCATCTGCAGAACTCAACAAGCCTTGCTGACGTGCCTGAATAATTAAATCAGGTCGTCGCTTTAACGTCAGCTCCAAAGATTGTTTCCGACGGTAATCCGCTATTTTAGCGTGATGTCCGCATAAAAGCACGTCCGGAACCAATAAATTTTCATAATTTTCGGGCCTGGTGTAGTGAAAACAGTCCAAAAGCCCCTCCATAAAGCTATCTTGGGCCACAGAATCAGCATCTCCAAGGGCTCCAGGGATCAAACGGATCACGGCGTCCATCACCGCCATGGCGGGTATTTCACCCCCAGAAACCACAAAATCGCCCAAACTGAGCTCTTCGTCGACGCGGCGCTCCACCAAACGCTGGTCAATGGCCTCGTAACGCCCGCATAAGAGGGTTACAACGCCTAAATCATTAATATATTTGGCTTTTTTCTGAGTAAATTGCTCACCTTGAGGAGATAACAAGATCACCGGGCCTTTTTTGGCCGATTTTTCTTGGTCTTTTGCCACAGCATCCAGGGTGTCCTCAAGGGGCTTTGCCATCATGACCATGCCAGGACCACCGCCATAGGCGCGGTCATCAACAGTTCGTCTAGCGTCTTGCGTGAAGTCTCTTGGGTTCCATGTGTGGATGCTGGCCAAACCCTGCTCAAAAGCTCTGCTCGTGATCCCCCAAGAGGTCAATGCAGAGAACATTTCAGGGAAGATGGTTACAAGGTCAAAACGCATGGCTTCATCATAAAGAAATCACCAGTCCAACTGCCAATCCACAACGATTTGACGTTCTGGATCATTGGCATCTTTGTTGACTGATTTGATGACAGATTCAATGAATGGAATCAAACGATCTTCTTTTTGTCCTTCAAATCGCACACACAAAATAGATTGCGCCCCGTTGTCCATCAGGTCAACAACCAAGCCCAATGTTTGGCCTTGCTCATTGATCACAGGTAAACCAATCAAGTCGACCCAATAGAAACTATCGTCTTCCTCTTCAGGAAAGTCGGCACGACTGACGTAAACAGCCATGCCTTTGATGGCAAGGGCTTGATCACGATCATTGATGTCTTCTAAACCAAGAAGGATTTGCCCACTGTGTTCTTTGGCAGTTTTAACTGCCATAGGTCGTGCTAAGTCCGCCAAGGCTGGGGGCTTAGATAACCAAACAAGCGGCGCTGAGAATAAAGCTAAGGGCTCTTTTGAATAAGGCTTGATTTTCACCAAACCTCTGATCCCTTGAGCGTCGAGCACATGCCCGACAAGAACTAGGTCAGATGGAGAACTCGTTGCAGTACTTTTCATTGCAGTACTCATGAGAGCCTCCATCAACCAAGACTTACTTAGGCCTTAGGAGCACCCTTAAGTAAACGTGCTACTGTTGGTGACAACTGAGCACCAACACCTTGCCAATAAGTCAAACGATCCTGAGCAACACGGAAACCTTGTTCAGATTCCACTGCGCTAGGATTGTAATAACCGATGCGCTCGATAAAGTTCGAGTCACGGCGATTGCGTTTGTCTGTAGCTACGATGCTAAAGAATGGACGATTTTTAGAACCGCCACGTGCGAGTCGAATGACGACCATGTGATTTCCTTACAATGCTGAAATAAACCACGTATTCTATCGCAGAATTGCCCAGAAGACCAAAATTTAAAGGTAAGCATGACTAATTTAAGACCATCGACCCTGTTTTTGACACTCTTGGCCAGTTCCAGCTTATTGTTGGGTGCCTGCGCCCAAGTCATACCGCCCTGTAACGCCGTGAACGCCCCTGCCATCCAAGATGTGCAAGCCAGCCAATGGACCTTGATCAGGTGGCACTACACCAGCCCCAACGATGGGAAAACCCGCCAAAGATCAATCCCATATGGTGAAAATAAGACCCAGCTGAGCCTCAACTTTTCATCTGATGGTAAATCTGTCAGTGGCCACTCTGGCTGTAATCTCTATACAGCTCAAGTTCAGGTGGGGGATAAAGGCTTTGTCATAGAAAAAATAGCCAGCACCCGCAAAGCTTGTGATCCTGCCGCGAGTGACTTGGAATATAAGTTTTTGAGTCATCTGGCTAACTATCGAAGCATGGTACGAGATGGCGATCGACTCTTGATCATGACCCGCGACAATGAAGTGTTGAGTTTTTCACTTAAAAACTAAGGGATTTGATACAGGCGCTTTAACGCTGACCGATTAAATCAATACAATAAGTCCATGCATAAAAACAAACTTCTCTTTTGCGCCTTGGGTCTTTTTTTTCCAGGCACCGGTTTCAATGTCTTTTATCTAAAAGGTCTTGGTAGTCCATGGGCCTGGTTACAAATGGTCAGTTTATTTGCAGGCATCTTGGGCTGGAAATTATTGGGTGCCAGTGAGATGTCCTCTGCCCTCGGTTGGATTCTGGCAGCCGCTGGATTTATTGCACTGGAAGCCAGCTGGCTAACCACCATCGTATTTGGTTTGCGGCCTGATGAAAAATGGGATGCTCAATTCAATGCCAACAGTGGACAAAAAAGTGCATCAGGCTGGTTGGTTATTTTGTGCGTGATCGCTTCTTTGATGATTGGCGCAGCCATTTTGATGATTGGCTTGGCGATTGCCTTCGAGCAACACTTTCTCAGTCAATTTGAGGCTGCTAAAAAGATATCTCAGCAATAGATAAACGAAGGATCAACCCAACTCTTTGATGAGTTCTGGAACTGCTGTGAACAAATCAGCCACCAGGCCATAATCAGCCACACTGAAAATAGCAGCATCAGCATCTTTGTTGATCGCAACGATCACTTTGGAATCTTTCATACCAGCCAAGTGCTGAATCGCTCCTGAAATACCAACAGCAATGTAGAGCTGAGGCGCCACGATTTTTCCAGTTTGCCCTACTTGATAATCGTTCGGAACATAACCAGCATCAACCGCTGCTCTAGAGGCACCCAAAGCAGCCCCCAGCTTGTCAGCTAAAGGCTCAAGCAATTCTTGATACTTTTCTGCAGAGCCCAAACCACGTCCACCAGACACCACCACCTTCGCGGCTGATAACTCTGGACGATCTGACTGGTTAATTTCTTTAGAAACAAATGCAGAAATTGCTGAATCAGCCACTGCAGTAATTTTTTCAATCGAAGCATTACCGCCAGTATTGGCAACTGGATCAAATCCAGTGGTGCGCACAGTGATCACCTTGATAGCATCACGTGATTGAACTGTGGCGATTGCATTACCTGCATAAATGGGTCTCTCAAAAGTATCAGCACTGATCACCTTGGTGATATCAGACACTTGAGCCACATCTAATTTTGCTGCCACTCTTGGCAAAGTATTTTTACCAATCGCTGTGGCTGGTGCCAAGACATGAGAATAAGCAGAGCCTGATGTCAGAGCCAAGATTTGTTCTGCCAAGTTTTCACCCAGCTGATGTTGTAGATGCGGCGCATCCACATGAATGACCTTTGTCACCCCAGACACCAATGATGCTGATTGAGCGGCGGCATCGGCTTGATGCCCAGCAACCAAAACATGCACATCACCACCACATGTAAGAGCTGCTGTAACAGTATTAAGAGTTGCGGCCTTTAAAGAAAGGTTGTCGTGTTCTGCTATTACCAAAATAGTCATTTAGATCACCTTTGCTTCATTTTTAAGTTTATCAACCAATGTTTTGATATCTGGAACCATCACTCCAGCACTCCGTGCTGGAGGCTCCTCCACCTTGAGTGTGGTGATGCGAGGAGTAACATCCACAGATAAATCCTCTGGCTTAAAAATATCTAATGGCTTCTTTTTCGCCTTCATGATGTTAGGCAATGTGACGTAGCGAGGCTCGTTCAAACGTAAATCTGTGGTGATCACAGCAGGCAACTTAATTGAAATAGTTTCTAAACCGCCATCAACCTCACGAGTAACGGTTGCCTTACCATCCGCAAGCTGAACTTTTGAAGCAAAAGTCGCCTGAGAGATATTTAATAAAGCTGCCAACATTTGGCCCGTTTGATTGCTGTCATCGTCAATCGCTTGCTTGCCCAAGATAATTAAATCAGGTTGCTCTTTATCAACGATTGCTTTTAGTAATTTAGCAACTGCCAATGGCTGTAACTCAACATCTGTTTCAACCAAGATACCTCTGTCGGCACCGATGGCCATGGCTGTGCGAATTGTTTCTTGAGATTGAGTTAAGCCACAAGAAACAGCGATGATTTCAGTTGCAAGACCGGCCTCTTTCAGGCGCACAGCTTCTTCAACCGCAATTTCATCAAATGGGTTCATGCTCATTTTGACGTTTGCAATATCAACGCCTGATTGATCAGATTTAACTCGCACTTTGACGTTGTAATCAACGACACGTTTAACAGCCACCAAAATTTTCATAAAAACTCTTATTTTTTATTGTTAACAAAAGTCCAGTCATTTCAAAAATTAAAACTATTTTGAGCTTGCCGACTGGGTTTGCTTAATAACTTGTCTAATGCTCTTATTTTAATATGCCTAAAAAGTTCTTACATCAGAAAGTATTACTTCCAATCAATACCCAAAACACCCTAGCCACAGAAGGACATGGCGCCATCCTTGAAGCTGATAGGAGTATCCTGAATAGAGATTCAGACATTATCAGGAAATTACTGATTGATTAGAGCCCTAAAATACTGTTTTAATGGGGTTCATTAGCCCATAGCCAAAACTCAAAAAAGACATATCCGATTTGAATAACACCACATCACTCACAAATAGATTTTCTAAGCTGATGATCAGCGGTATTGCCGCTACTTTGTTATCGGCCTGCGCCAATCTCAGTGGTGACAGATCCAATCAAGCATCGACATCAAATCAAAGTGGCACTTCGGCAGACAGCATGGGGCAAGCGGAATCAATCAACGCAGATTCTTTGCAAGCCTTTTTAGAACAGGTCTCTAAAAATCATCAAATTCCGCTGAATGATTTAAAGCGTGCTTTTGATGATACAAAAGCTATTCCATCAATCAAAAAACTGGTGATGCCACCCCCTCCAGGCTTTCAAAAGAACTGGAAAGTCTATCGCAGCAGATTTGTTGAACCCAGACGTTTAGCTGCGGGTCAGAAGTTTTGGGCAACTCATCGCTCCTTCATTGAAAAAACTGAAAAAGAAACTGGTGTTCCAGCAGAAATCATCGTATCAATCATTGGCGTTGAAACCATCTATGGCCGCCACATGGGAGGGTTCTCTGTTCGAGACACTCTCAGCACCCTTGGATTCGACTACCCCAATACTCCTAACAAGATAGCCAGAGAAACTCTGTTCAAGAATCAGCTCGAGGATTTAATTTTGCTTTGCTGGGCAGAGAACCGCCAAGCAAAACCATTCAAAACATGTTTGAACCAAACTGGATCCTATGCAGGAGCCATCGGCTTACCTCAGTTCATGCCAGGCAGCATCAGGCGGTTTGCTGTGGACGGCAATAAAGATGGCAAGATCGATTTAAGAAATTCACCAGAAGATGCCATTGCAAGCGTGGCCAACTTCTTAAAAGTACATGGTTGGGTTCAGGATGAGCCGATTTACCTTGAGATTGAAAGCAGCCAGGCTGCCGAAAACAATGCCGCACGTTTAGCTGATGGCGAACCAAAAGCAAAGCTTCAATTAGGTCATCTGGTGAACCAAGGATTATTAAAACAAAGCTCGCTACCTACAAACACACCAAGCTTGATCGTTGACTTACCAAGCCCTGGTAACAATGGTGGCACCGATGTTCGTTATGTGATTGGTCTGCGTAACTTTTTAGCGATCTGCGATTACAACCGCAGCTTCTTTTACGCTCAATCAGTAGCAGAATTTGCTGAAGCTTTAGACGATGTGAGACCGGCGAGCGAGGTTGCTAAAAAAGCAACGAACAAGTCTAAAAATACCAAAAAGACTGCCAAAAAAAGTAACTCTTCTGGCTCATCAAGTAGCAAAGTAACAGCCAAATCAAGCAATAAATCAATCAGCCAATAAGCTAGATATTATTTAAATAAATACTATTTAATTAAGCTGGAAAAACGCCTGTTGATAGATAGCGGTCACCGCGGTCACAGACAATGAATACGATCGTGGCGTTTTCAATTCTCTCCGCAACTCTCAAAGCCACGACCAAAGCCCCTGCTGCTGAAATGCCGCAAAAGATACCCTCTTCCCTTGCCAAGCGACGCGCCATGTCTTCAGCCGCAGCTTGACTCACGTATTCAATGCGATCAACCTTTGCATCAGCATAGATTTTAGGAATGTATTCAGGAGACCACTTACGAATACCAGGTATTTGTGAACCATCTTCCGGTTGAGCTCCGATGATTTGAATATTTGCGTTCTTCTCTTTGAGATAGACTGAAACACCAGTGATTGTTCCAGTGGTGCCCATCGCTGAAATAAAGTGTGTCACCTGACCTTGAGTATCTTCCCAAATCTCAGGGCCAGTTGATTCAATATGAGCCTTGGGATTATCTTTATTGCCAAACTGATCAAGAATTTTCCCCTTGCCATCTTTTTGTAATTGCTCAGCGTAATCTCTCGCATACTCCATGCCGCCTGTGGCCGGAGTCAAGATTAATTCAGCGCCGTAGGCTGCCATACTTTGGCGGCGCTCAATACTTTGATTTTCAGGCATCACCAAAATCATCTTGTAACCCAAGATCGCTGCAACCATGGCCAAAGCAATGCCAGTGTTACCACTGGTTGCTTCAATCAGGGTATCGCCAGGACTGATATCGCCACGCTCTTCTGCACGCATGAACATGGATAAAGCTGGTCGATCTTTGACCGAACCAGCTGGATTATTACCCTCTAACTTGCCCAAAATAACGTTATTTCGTTCTGCATTGCCTGCTCCAGGTATACGCTGTAAACGCACCAATGGTGTATGGCCAACAGTTTGGGCAATGGTCGGATAGTTTGGACGTGAAGTAGACATATGACCCCTATCTTAATGTATTTTGAACAAGGTCATATGCCAATTACTTATAAGCTTATAGGCTTAGGAAGCTTCTCTACCTTTCTGATTATTTTGCTTACCTTCCTTTGTGTCTTCTTTAGCTTTTCTACTTTGCTTCGCTGTTTTTTCTGAACCGGCTTTTTCTGACTTCGCTTTTTTGGCGCCTTCTTTTTCTTTATCAGCGGCTCTTTTAGAAGATGTCTCTTTGGCTTTGCTTGTGGGCTTATCCTTGCCCGCCCCTGCAACAGTTTTATTGTTGATGGTTAAACCATTTTGCATCAAGCGTTCAACAGTTTTTTTTCCAATCCCTTTAACGCGGGTATGAAGATCAGCCGAATCTTTGAATGGGCCATTCTTTTTTCGCTCAAGCAAGATAGCCTTTGCTTTAGATGGCCCCAAGCCACGCACGGACTCTAGTGCCGCTTGATCAGCAGAATTGATTTCCACCTTAGCGAAAGCATGACCGCTCAATAAAAATAGGCCCACAAAAGCTGCCATGATGAAATTGATGATTGGTTGAAATACTTTTAAAAACATTCAGACTCCTTTAAAGAAAAAGCCCCATCGATTGATGGAGCTTTTTCATAACGAGTCGACCAAGCAGTGGTTGACGCTTTTTTAGTGCTTACATGGGCTGCGCAAGAAAATCAGAATTGTCTGACAACCACGTCATGTATTTGCTGACACCCTGCTCAACCGTTAGGAAGTCTTCTTTGTAGCCTGCAGCCCTCAAATTTGTTAAATCAGCTTGGGTGAATGACTGGTACTTGCCTTTCAGGGCCTCTGGGAATGGCACGTACTCAAGCAATCTCTCATCAACCAAATCAGACAAAGATAGTTCGGCGTGTCCATGGATTTTTCTCAACGAGTTGATCACTGATTTGGCCACATCATTGAATGGTTGTGCACGTCCAGTGCCCAAATTAAATATGCCGCTTTTTTCTGGGTGATCATGGAAAAATAAATTCACTTTGACCACATCTTCTACAGAGACAAAGTCTCTCTTTTGCTCACCTTCTTTGTAGCCATCGTATTCACCGAATAATTTAACCAAATTGGCTTCCATGAATTGGTGATAGTGATGGAAAGCCACTGAGGCCATGCGCCCCTTGTGTGATTCTCTAGGGCCATAAACGTTAAAGTACCTAAATCCAACCACTTGAGCAGTGGTGGCTTCATCTTGTAATCGCTGGCGTACAACTTGATCAAATAAGAACTTAGAGTAGCCATAGACATTCAGTGGCTTCTCAAATTGACGATCTTCTTTGAATACATCAGAACCACCATAAGTGGCCGCAGATGAGGCATACAAAAAAGGCACGTGATGTTCGGTGCAAATATCCAATAAATCAATTGAATAACGGTAGTTATTCGCCATCATGTATTGACCATCAGTTTCCATGGTGTCGGAACAAGCACCCTCATGAAACACGGCTGTAACCTTGCCGAAATGACCCTTGGAAAAAGCTGATAAAAATTCAGATTTATCGAAATAATCAGCAATTTCTAAATCAGCCAAATTGCGGTATTTATCAGCTGGGTTTAATTCATCGACAGCAATGATATTTTTAATGCCTCGGGCATTCAAACCTTGAATGATATTTGCGCCAACAAATCCTGCTGCGCCAGTCACAATGTATGTCATTGCAATTCCTCTAATGAAACAGTTGCCGTACCCAATTTACCCACCACAATACCACCAGCCTTATTGGCCAAATTCATGGCCTTACCCGGCGCCCAGCCTGCAGCTAATGCAACCGCCATGGTGGCGATTACTGTATCACCCGCACCAGAGACATCAAAAACTTCCCTAGCTTGAGCCTTGACGTGCTCCACACCATTGGCAGTGAATAAACTCATACCCTCTTCAGAGCGAGTCAAAAGTAAGGCATCCAGCTTTAATGTTTCTCTCAATGATTGTGCTTTTTTCGTCAAATCAGCTTCATCCTTCCAGCGCCCCACGACTTCACGAAGTTCTGAGCGATTAGGCGTGATCATTGATGCTGATTGGTACTTGCTATAGTCATCTCCCTTAGGGTCGACCAGCACAAACTTGCCAGCAGCTTTTGCAGCAGCAATCATTTGGGTGACATGAGTTAATCCGCCCTTACCGTAATCAGAGAAGATCACTGCATCCACTTCATTTAGCAAAGATTTGAAATGTTCCAACTTACTCAATAATGCTTCATGAGTTGGCGCTTTTTCAAAATCCAAACGAATCAACTGTTGTTGACGAGCAACCACTCTTAATTTGACCGTAGTTCTTAAGCTGGGATCGCGCTGCAAATAACTTTTAACACCTTGCTCTTGTAACAAGCGCTCAACCACTTTACCAGGCTCATCATCGCCAACAACACCCAATATTGAAATTTGCGCACCGACACTCGCAGCATTTCTGGCAACGTTTGCAGCACCACCCAAGCGTTCGTCTTCTTTACTCACCAAAACCACTGGCACAGGAGCTTCCGGAGAAATTCTTTCAGTATCTCCAAACCAATAACGATCTAACATGACATCGCCCACAATCAATAAGCGAGCCTTTTTAAATGCTTGAATATCTGATGAAGAAAGTTGAATGTCCATGGCGATTAATTTTCTTTTAAATGTTTTGGGTCTTTTGGCTATTTATATTGAATCAATATAACAGGCTCACATGGATGGGCCGGAAGGTGCGGCACCTTCACCACGCCTTGGAGAATAGGCTTCCCAATGATTGCACCCTGGGCACTGCCAATAAAAACGTTTGGCTCTGAATCCACAATTACCGCAGGTATAGCGAGCCAATGTATTGGTTCTTTGTTTCAATAAATCCAAGGATGCCTTAAATTCTTGAGCCGCTTTGGTATCTTGCGCCACTTCAGCCATGGTCAAGCGAGCCTGAGCTCTTAGGGCCATAGCAGTCAAACTTGGTGTGTGGCGCATCACTTCTGTCATCAAAGTTTCGGCCTGGGGCACTCCGCGCAAAGTCATCACATGTTTAAAGGTGATATCTAAAAGCTCTCCACCAGCTTGAGTTTCCAATGTATCAACAAGCACTTGGAGACCTTCTTCAACCTTACCGAGCACTTGGTGAACGTTGATCCAACGATTGGCCAATAAATGTAGGTAGGCTGGGTGATTTTTTGCAATCAATGACCAAGCCTCAACTGCTTGAGTGAGTTGGTTTTGTGCCACCAGACAATCGCCTTGCAAAATAATCGCACGTGGATGATTGGGTGAGCTTTGCATCGCTAATTCAACATGCTTTGCGGCAACAGCAAGATCTTTGCGGCGCAATGCCTCATCAGCCAACTCACAATGAAAATGAGCGATTTCTTTCTTACGACCCTTGTTTTGTAATACCTCTAGTTCTTGAGATGCCACGATGGCTTTGGCCCAGTCTTTTTCAACTTGGTACATCTCAAGAAGACTTTCTTTAGCAGGAATGCCAAATTTGCTCTGAGGGCTGACGCGATTCAAAGAGGTTTCTGCGCGGTCCAATAAACCTGCTCTTAAAAAGTCACGACCTAATTCATAAGCCGCATGGTCACGATGCCTTGATGGCAAATCATCTCTGTTGGCCAAGTGTTGATGAACACGAATAGCGCGCTCAGTTTCACCACGCCTTCTGAACAGACTGCCCAATGCAAAATGTAATTCAGTGGTCTCAGGGTCTAACTGGGCAATTTGGACGAGCGCATCAATCGCTTTATCAGGCTCCTCATTGAGCAAAAGATTCAAACCTTTGAAGGTTGACTTCTGCTGAGCCAAACGCTCGATTTCATTTTCACGCTTTTCTAAACGCATGTCCCAGCGCGCACCCACCCAACCCAAAGCAAAAATAATTGGGAGGGCGAATAACCACCAGGTTTCTATCTGCAACACGATTTATCTACGATCTTGTTGTAAACGGCGAAGCGTCAAACCACTGAGCAAAGTCAGCAAGATGCCCGCTATGAATGCGATGAATAAAACAAGTATCAATGGAACATCCCAATGGATACCTGGAATTAGATGGAAATTAACTTGATGTGTATTGCCAAGTGCTAGCAATACTAAAAATATGAAAATAAGGATTCTGCCAATGATCCGCAATGCTCTGAATGCGGCATTCAGAAAAGCGGTCATTCTTTAGAGTCGTCTTTCTTAGGGAAATCAACCCTCTCACGCAACTCTTTGCCTGGCTTAAAGTGTGGCACATGCTTAGCAGGAACCATCACAGCTTCACCAGATTTAGGGTTTCGTCCTTGACGTGGTGGACGGTGGTGCATCACAAAACTGCCAAAGCCACGTAACTCAATCCGTTTGCCTTCAGCCAATGCTTGTGACATGGTGTCGAGCAATGTCTTAACGGCCAACTCTACATCCCGCGGCAATAGCTGTGGGAATGCCTGAGCCAATCGCTCTACCAATTCTGATCGGGTGATTGTGGATGAATCACTGCGTTCTAAATCGTCCATAACTCAACAATATTCTTTTTTATTGGTTTTGAGAATCCCCACCCTTAAAAAGAGCGGGGATTTTCCGTTACATTACACCAAAGTAGTTATTAGCTACCTTGATTGTCCATCTTAGCTTTTAGCAATGCACCAAGATTCGTGGTACCTGCACTAGCTTCGTTCTGCAACTTACTCATGGTCTGTTGCTGATCGGCGCTGTCTTTAGCTTTGATAGACAAATTGATACTGCGTGACTTGCGGTCAATATTGATGATCATTGCATTCACAGCGTCACCTTCTTTTAGCAAGTTACGGGCATCTTCAACGCGATCTGTTGAGATTTCAGAAGCGCGCAAATAGCCTTCAACTTCGTCTGCCAACAAAATCACAGCGCCCTTAGCATCAACACTCTTCACAGTACCGTCAACGATGCTGCCTTTGTCGCTGGTTGATGTGTAGTTATTGAATGGGTCGCCAGACATCTGCTTGATGCCCAATGAGATACGCTCTTTTTCAACGTCGATAGCCAAAACAACTGTCTCAACTTCGTCACCTTTTTTGTACTTGCGAACAGCTTCTTCGCCAGTCTCTTGCCATGACAAATCTGATAAGTGAACTAGACCATCGATACCACCTGGCAAGCCAATGAACACGCCGAAGTCAGTGATTGACTTGATCGCGCCAGTTAGCTTCTCACCTTTTTGGTGTGCACGAGCAAACTCATCCCATGGATTTGGTTTGCATTGCTTCATACCCAAGCTGATACGACGCTTGTCTTCATCAATGTCAAGAACCATGACTTCAACTTCAACGCCCAACTGAACAACTTTGCTTGGCGCAACGTTCTTGTTTGTCCAATCCATTTCAGAAACGTGTACCAAACCTTCGATACCAGTTTCAATCTCAACGAATGAACCGTAGTCAGTCAAGTTAGTGACCTTACCGAACAAACGTGTGTTTGGTGGGTAACGACGTGCGATACCTACCCATGGATCATCGCCTAATTGCTTGATGCCCAATGACACACGGTTTTTATCTTGATCGTACTTAAGAATTTTTGCTGTTACTTCTTGACCAACAGTCAACATCTCGCTCGGGTGACGAACACGACGCCATGCCAAGTCAGTAATGTGTAACAAGCCGTCAACACCACCAAGATCCACGAACGCGCCGTAGTCAGTGATGTTCTTAACGATACCTTGAACCACAGTACCTTCTTTAAGATTTTGAAGCAACTTAGCGCGCTCTTCACCTTGGCTAGCTTCAACCACTGCGCGACGAGACAACACCACGTTATTACGCTTACGATCAAGCTTAATAACTTTGAATTCCATTGTTTTGCCTTCGTATGGAGATGTGTCCTTGATAGGACGCGTATCCAACAAAGAACCTGGCAAGAAGGCACGAATACCATTCACCATCACAGTCAAACCACCTTTTACTTTGCCTGTTACAGCACCAGTAACGAGTTCGCCTTGTTCCAAGGCCTTCTCTAGGTTCAACCAAGAAGCTAAACGCTTCGCTTTGTCACGTGACAACACTGTGTCGCCGTAACCGTTTTCTAGAGCGTCAATCGCTACAGAAACGAAATCGCCTGGTTGAACTTCAACTTCACCTTGATCGTTAAGGAATTCCTCAACAGAGATAAAAGCTTCAGATTTCAAACCGGCATTTACCACCACGAAGTTGTGATCAATACGCACAACTTCAGCGGAAATAACTTGACCAGCCTTCATATTAGAGCGGGCTAGGGATTCTTCAAATAGAGCTGCAAAAGATTCAGACATGAGTTTTCACTATAAAGCCGTCAAAAGACTCGACGGGTTAGATTGCACATACCAGTACTCGCGTGGCAAGGACTGGCTCCTTGTTTTTCTTTGGTGGTCTCGAGCTTTTTTAAAAAGCTTGATGCCACTTCAGAACTTGATTCACCGCCTCTTCGATTGTCATTGACGTGGTGTCGAGGTGATGAGCCCCTTCCACAGCCTTTAGTGGCGAATTGCTGCGATTTGCATCGCGCGCATCCCGTTCACGTAAATCCTGCAAAAGGACTTGAATATTAGCAGAAAAGCCCTTAGCTATCAATTGTTTATAGCGTCTATCAGCTCTTGCCTCAGCGCTGGCAGTCAAAAAGACTTTGGTCACTGCATCCGTAAAAATCACGCTTGCCATGTCTCTTCCATCGGCCACCAAACCAGGTTTTTGCCTAAAAGCTCGCTGTCTTGAGATCAAAGCATTTCTGACGCCGGTATGAACAGCGACCTCGGAGGCGCGCTTACCCATTTCCTCTTGGCGTATTTGGTCGGTCACATCCTCACCGGCAAGAAAGACTCTATCTCCTTGAAAATTAACATTTAAATTTTCAGCAATGGGGATTAAGTCCGCCTCAGAGGCCGTTGAAACACCCACCTTGAAGCTGGCCAAACCAACCAAACGATACAGTGCCCCACTGTCCAAATAGTGATATCCCAAGCGCTCAGCCACTAATTGAGCAACCGTTCCCTTACCAGAGGCAGTGGGTCCATCGATCGCAATCACAGGGATAAAAGTATTGGGGTTTTGGGTCATTTTTGATGATTTTTAGGGTTTTAAGCCAGAGTGGCGACTTTTTATCAGTATAAATATTTCTTAATGTGAAATGATCAATGCTGCAATTTAGCCACAAAATCAGCGATTGATAGGCAAGAAGTGAGTCCTGGAGATTCCATGCCGAGCAAATTAATCAAGCCTGGCACACCATGTTCCTGCTCAGTCTGTATCAAAAAGTCAGCCGATGGATCTTGAGGCCCGCTGATTTTTGGACGAATTCCGGTGTACGAAGGGTTCACTTCCTTGTTTAGTACGGCTGGGTAATAGCGAGCAACTGCATCGATGAAACGTTGGCGACGAGAATCATCAAAGGCGTAGTCAACAGAATCTATCCACTCAATGTCAGGGCCGAATCGAACTTGGCCACCCATGTCCAAAGTGACATGAACACCCAAATACCCATGACCCGCTACTGGATAAATCAAATGCTTGAATGGGCTTTTGCCACTCATCGTGAAGTAATGGCCAATCGCATAGTAAGGTTTCGGAATCGCCGACTCTCGAATCCCCTCGATGGATCGTGCGACATCACAGGCATATAAACCAGCAGCATTGATGACCGTTTTAGCCAATATCAAACTTTGATCAGCATCACCCAATTGAATTTGAATGCCGTTCGATACAGCGCGTCCAGAATCAACCGGTGAATTAACAATGAAATTTCCACCGGCGTTTTCAAAATCACCCAACAGTGAGAGCATCAAAGCGTGACTGTCGATGATGCCAGTGCTCGGAGATAACACAGCACCATGAGCATGAACCTCTGGCTCCAGCTCATTTAATTCAGCCTTGCTGACATGACGCAAATCATGCACACCATTCACTTGAGCCGCCTGAATATAACTATCTAGTTTGGCCAACTCTTCTTCACGACTGGCCACAATCAGCTTGCCGATTTGTTGATGGGGAATTGATCTCTCTTTTGCGTAGGCATACAACATCTGCTTGCCTTGCACACAATGAAACGCCTTGAGAGAACCTGCTGGGTAATAAATACCTGCATGGATCACCTCAGAATTTCTAGAGCTGGTCTCCATGCCAAAGGCGTCATTTCTTTCTAAAAGAATGACCTCGCGACCTTCCATCTGAAGTTTTCTGGCCACCGCCAGACCAATCACCCCTGCGCCAATAACGATGACATCGCATTCAAAGTCATGTTCGGTTTTCATGATTGAGTCAATTAGATTGATTTTGCAATTTGAGAAAATTCTTTGAAATACTCTGGAAATGTTTTTGCCACGCAAGCAGGATCATTGATCCTGATACGCAAAGGTCCAAGAGCGGCCAAAGAAAAACACATCGCCATGCGATGGTCATCATAGGTATCAATACCTTCAGGAGGAGATTGCCATTTTTTTGGTGGGGTGATTTGAATATAGTCATCACCCGCATCAACTATTGCACCCACTTTTCTTAATTCTTTGGCCATCGCAGCAATGCGATCTGTCTCTTTGACTTTCCAACTAGCAATGCCGGTCAATTTGGTAGGGCCTTCAGCAAATAAAGCTGCCACAGCCAATGTCATCGCCGCATCAGGGATTGCCAAACAATTGAGTTCAATGCCTTGTAATTTGCCACTGGGGGTATCAACTCCCCTGACTTCAATCCAGTCATCACCCGCCATCACATTGGCACCCATTTGATTCAAGGCATCAGCAAAAGCCACATCTCCTTGAATACTGTTTCTACCAACGCCTGTGACTCTCATCGGGCCTTCTGCAATAGCTCCGGCTGCTAAGAAGTAGGAAGCGGATGAAGCATCACCTTCAACATACAGTTTTCCTGGACTGCTGTACGGTTGACCATCATTGGCTGGAATATAGAATTTCTGCCAATTGTCATTGCGCACATCAACACCAAATCGTTTCATCAACTTCAAAGTGATATCAATGTAAGGTTTTGAGATCAACTCACCCATCACCTCGATACAAATTTCATTTTTAGCAACGAGAGGTAATGACATCAACAAAGCTGTTAAGAATTGACTAGAAACATCACCGCGTACTTTGATCAATTCATTGGTGCGTATCGTTCCTTTGGAGATCTTCAGTGGGGGATATCCTTCTTGTTGCTCATAAGCAACTTGAGCACCCACCATTCGCAAGCCATCGACCAAATCACCAATCGGTCTTTCGTGCATGCGTGGCACACCGTGCAAACGATAATCACCACCCAGAATAGCTAAAGCTGCTGTCAGGGGACGTATGGCTGTGCCAGCATTACCCATGAATAAATCAGCTTGATCTTTCGGCAATTTGCCAGAGCATCCGTGCACGATGCAATCTTCTTTTGTTTCTTCAATGTTCACGCCAAGTGTCTTAAGCGCTGCACGCATCACTTGCGTGTCATCAGCATCTAACAAACCCTTGAGAGTGGTTGTACCTTTTGCGAGTGCGGACAGAAGTAAAACTCGATTGGAAATACTTTTCGAACCAGGTAAAGCAACTGTTCCTTCAGCCTTGATGTATGGTCCTAATTCAATAAATTCAATCACACCAGAAGTCATCAACGACCTTCCCATTTTTGACGTTCCGCACTGGCGCGCGTAAAAGCTTTTAATAAAGCATCGCCATCTTCCTTGGCAATCATGTCTCTGAGTTGCTTGGTTAAGTTGAGGTATTGATCCAACTCTTTCAATAGAGCTGTTTTATTGGCCAAACTGATGTCGCGCCACATCTCAGGACTAGACGCAGCAATTCTTGTGAAATCTCTGAAGCCAGCACCTGCATGACCCAATTTGACATTCGCGTCTTCTGAGTTAGCCACCTGCAACATCAAAGCAAAAGACAAAACGTGAGGCAAATGTGAAATCGCAGCGAACACTGCGTCATGCTGCAAAGAAGACATGCGATGCGTGTTGGCGCCCGTGCCCAACCAAAATTCATTGATGGCTTCTACAGCCGCTGGTGCGTTTTCTTGCAAAGGGCAAAGGATCACTTCTTTACCTTGGTACAAATCTGCTTTGGCAGCATTCGCACCATGTTGTGCTCCACCCGCGATTGGGTGAGCCGGAATAAATTGCGCCACTTTGTCACCCAAAGCGGTTTTAGCCGCCATGATCACATCAGTCTTAGTGCTGCCCGCATCAGTGATCAAAGCATTTTGTTTTAGGTGGGGCTCAATCGCATGAAGGATGCTGAAAGTTTGCGCAACAGGTACGCACACCACGATCACATCTGATTCTTTAGCACATTGCTCAAGACTCACCGCTTGATCAATCGCACCAAGCTTGATGGCCTCATTTAAATTTACTTCTGAACGTCCAACGCCTAAAACCTTATCGAAGCTTTTGGCTTGTTTGTGCGCTAAGCCAATAGAAGCGCCAATCAAACCAACGCCAACAATGCCTAGAGTTAAAGGTTTTAATGCTGAAGTATTTTGCGTCATGGTCATCGCCCAAGTATTTTCTTGAGCGCATCGATGAAGACCTGATTCTCCTCAGGCAAACCAATAGAAATGCGCAACCATTGAGGCAAACCGTAATTACCCACTGGACGAACAATGACGCCAGCTTTTAAAAGCTCTAAATTAACCTTGGCACCGGCATTGGGCTCATCACCCACTTTGACCAAAACAAAATTGCCGGATGATGGAATGTACGTTAAACCCATTGAATCAAATGCCTTGGTCAACTGTGCATAACCTGCACAATTCAGGTCATAGCATTTCTTTAAAAATGCGCTGTCAGCCAATGCCGCAATCGCAGCTGCCTGAGCCAAACTGTTGACGTTGAAAGGCTGACGAATACGATTCAATAAATCAGTGATGTTGTTTTGCGCAATCCCATAGCCAATTCTCAAACCAGCCAAGCCATAGGCCTTTGAGAAACTTCTTGAAACAATCACATTTGGGTATTTTCTGACCCAAGCAATGGCGTCGTATTGTTGTTCTGGGGTTAAAAATTCGTTGTAAGCCTCATCGATCACAACAACCACATGCTCTGGTACTTTTTGTAAAAAAGCGTCAATCTCAGATGCTTTTAAAAATGTTCCGGTGGGATTGTTTGGATTGGCCACAAACACCAAACGAGTTTTAGCGGTGATGGCTTTTAACATTGCCGGCAAGTCATGACCAAAATCAGTGGTGGCAGGAACTTCAATCGCTTTCGCACCAACCGCTTGAGTGGCTAATGGATAAACCGCAAAGGCATGCTTAGAGAAAACAACTTCATCACCTTCTTGCGCAACAGCTCTGGCAGTCAACTCCAAGATGTCATTGCTGCCATTACCCAAAGTGATCCAATCAACCGATACATTGAGTTTTGTTGCCAAGGCATTTTTTAGTTCAAAACCATTGGAATCAGGATAGCGGCCTAAATCTTCAGCCGCTTTTGCCATCGCTTTTTTAGCAGACTCAGGCATGCCCAATGGGTTTTCATTGGACGCCAACTTAACAATCTTGGTTTCATCAAGACCAAATTCACGAGCAACTTCACTGATGGGCTTGCCGCCAACATAAGGCGCAATGTCCCTTACGTGCTGAAGTCCAATTAATTGCTCGGTGTTTTGTCCACCCTCGTTGGCCATGATCAATCTTTCCTAATTAATGACTGCGTGGGTATGAGCCTAGGTTTTTGAAAAACGCCGCCTCAGCTTGCAATTCAGTTAACGCGGCAGCAACCTTTGGATCATTGGCATGGCCATCCATGTCGATGTAAAAGAAATATTCCCAAGTGCCACGTCTTGCTGGACGTGACTCAAGACGATTCATTGAAACACCATGTTTAGCCATTGGGGCCAATAACTGATGCACAGCACCAGGTTTATTGTTTACGGAAAGAATCACAGAAGTTTGATCTTTACCTGAAGGCTGACATGAGCCGTGGCTCACGATCACGAAACGTGTGCGGTTGTGCGGGTCATCCTGAATCTGACTTTGTACTGCTTGCAAGCCATACTGTTGCTGAGCTGAATCGCCAGCAATGGCAGCAACCGTTGGGTCTTGAGCTGCTAGCTTTGCTGCCTCGCCATTACTGCTCATTGCTTGACGATCTAATTTAGGAGCATTGCTTGATAACCAACGCTGGCACTGTGCCAAAGCTTGAGGGTGAGCCATCACACGTGTCACACCATCCAAATTCCCTGATTTGGTCAACAAATGATGTTTGATGGCCAAAGCCACTTCACCAGTGATCTTTAAATCAGTGTCCAGTAACAAATCCAATGTTCTTGAAATCGCACCTTCCGATGAATTTTCAACAGGTGCAACACCAAAATCAGCTGCGCCAGCATCCACTGCACGAAACACCTCATCGATGCTTGAGCAAGGAACTTTGCTGATCGACTGTCCAAACTGAGCGAACGCAGCTTGCTCTGAAAATGTACCCGCAGGCCCCAAATAAGCAACGCGCACTGGGGCTTCCAAGGCGCGGCATGCAGACATGATTTCTCGCCAAATGTAGGTGATGCCATCAGCCGCCAAAGGACTTTTGTTTTTTGCAATCAAACCATCAATGACTTGACGCTCACGTTCTGGACGAAAAACTGGGGCATTCACATCATGCTTGATTTTGCCTACTGCTTGAGCAGCTTCGGCACGAGCCGCCAGTAACTCTAAAAGTTGCTGGTCTATAGAGTCAATCCGAGCGCGCAAAGGAGCTAAATCTTTATCATCAGCAGCCACGTTCAAACTCCTTCATGTACTCAACCAATGCTTGCACACCAGCCATTGGCATAGCGTTATAAATACTGGCGCGCATTCCGCCAACACTCTTGTGACCTTTGATATTCATCAAACCTTGCTTAGCAGCGCCTTCTACAAAAGCGTCATTTAACTTTTCATCCTTCAGATAAAAAGTAACGTTCATGCGTGAGCGACAACTTGCATCAACTTTAGATGTGAACAAACTACTTGAATCAATCGCACCATAAAGCAAATTTGATTTAGCAATATTTATTTTTTCCATGGCAGCAACACCACCTTGGCGTTTTAACCATTTAAACACCAAACCAGCCAAATAAATACTGTAAGTTGGCGGCGTGTTGAGCATTGAATCATTCTCAGCCTGCTTGGCCCAATCCCACACCATTGGCGTGATAGGCATTGCATGACCCAATAAATCTTTGCGCACAATCACGATACTCAAACCAGCAGGACCAATATTTTTTTGCGCACCACCAAACAAAACACCAAATTCATTGATGTCGAAAACTCTGGACAAAATATTGCTAGAAACATCGGCCACTAATGGCTTTTTTACTTTAGGCACTTGTTGAAACTCAACACCACCAACAGTTTCGTTCGAACAAATGTGCACATAGGCAGCATCATCCGACAACTGCCAATCCTTTTGATCAGGGATGCTTGTAAAGCCGGTATTGGCACTTGAAGCTGCAACGTGAGCTTGACCATACTTGGCCGCTTCTTTGACAGATTTTTCTGTCCAAATACCAGTGACGATGAAATCTGCCTTGGGGCCATTGCTGGCCAATGGCATCAAGTTCATTGGAATCGCTGCGTTCTCACCGATAGCGCCACCTTGCAAAAACAAGACAGCGTAGTTATCGGGAACATTCATTAACTCGCGAAGGTCTGACAAAGTCTCTTCGTAACAAGCCATGAACGGCTTGCCACGATGACTGACTTCCATCACGCCCATGCCCAAACCATTCCAGTTGAGCATTTCATCGGCGGCCTGTTTTAAAACTTCTTCAGGAAGCGTTGCTGGCCCTGGTGCGAAGTTAAAAACGCGGCGATCAAACATTCTCCGGCTCCCCGCCCTCATCTTCTTGAGTCGCTACGCCACCCACTGTTCCATCAGCTGACTCATCATCAACTTCATCACCCTCGTCATCATCGCTTTCAGCAATGCGCTGCAAACCTGACAATTGAGTGCCTTCATCAACGTTGATCAAAGTCACACCTTGAGTGGCACGACCCATTTCACGAATCTCAGCAACACGCGTGCGAACCAACACACCACCTGTTGTGATTAACATGATTTGATCTTGTTCTGAGACCAAAACAGCAGCAACCACTTTACCGTTGCGCTCACTTGTTTGGATCGCAATCATGCCCTTAGTACCGCGGCCATGACGGGTGTACTCTGCGATTGGTGTGCGCTTACCGTAACCGTTAGCGGTTGCAGTTAGAACACTACCCGGCAATGGCGCACCATTTTCATCAACAGCATTTGTTTGACCTTCAACTTCAGCAGGCGCCACCAACATGGCGATCACTTCATGTGAAGCATCTAAATTCATACCGCGAACACCACGAGCTGTTCGACCCATTGGTCGCACATCGTTCTCATCAAAACGAACTGCTTTACCAGCATCGGAGAACAACATCACATCGTGACGACCATCAGTGATCGCAGCACCTACCAAATGATCGCCCTCATCCAAGTCAACAGCAATGATGCCGGCCTTACGTGGATTAGAGAAATCTGATAAACGTGATTTCTTCACCACACCTTTGCGAGTTGACATGAACACATACTTGTCATCTTCGTAGGCTTTGATTGGAAGAATCACTGTGATTTTTTCACCTTCAACCAATGGGAAGATATTCACAATTGGTTTACCACGTGATGCACGACCACCTTGTGGAACTTCCCACACCTTCAACCAGTACATACGGCCGCGATCTGAGAAACACAAAATCGTGTCATGGGTGTTGGCAACGAATAATGTATCAATCCAGTCTTCGTCTTTGGTTGCAGCAGCTTGCTTGCCACGACCACCGCGTTTTTGCGCACGGTACTCAGACAAAGGTTGGCTCTTCATATAGCCACCGTGAGACAAGGTCACAACCAAATCTTGTGGAGTGATCAAATCTTCTGTGAATAGTTCAGTGGCATTCATCTCAATGCGTGAACGACGACCTGTGTCATTGCCCGCTTGACCAAACTCAGCTTGAACTGCTTGAAGCTCTTCAGTGATGATCACTGTGATGCGCTCAGGCTTGGCCAAGATGTCTAATAAATTAGCAATCTCAAGCATCACTTCTTTGTATTCGCCAACAATCTTGTCTTGCTCAAGACCAGTTAAGCGCTGCAAGCGCATTTGTAGAATCTCTTGAGCCTGACCTTCTGATAAACGATACAAACCATCTGCTTGCATACCAGCAGCTGGATCCAAATCTTCAGGACGGAATGAATTACGGCCACCAGGCGCATCTTTTTCTGCACGCGCCAACATCTCACGCACAACTTCAGAGTCCCAAGACTTCAATAGCAATTCACGCTTCGCTTCTGGAGGCGTTGGTGCTGCTTTGATGATTTTGATGAATTCATCAATATTGGCAAGAGCAACAGCCAAACCTTCGAGCACATGACCACGCTCACGCGCTTTACGAAGTTCGAAAACAGTTCGACGTGTCACCACTTCTCTGCGGTGTGACAAGAAGCAATCCAACATTTGTTTCAAGTTCAACAAGCGTGGCTGGTTATCAACCAAGGCCACCATGTTCATACCAAATGTATCTTGCAGCTGCGTGTATTTATATAAGTTGTTCAGCACCACTTCAGGTACTTCACCACGCTTCAATTCAATCACTACACGCATACCGGATTTATCAGATTCATCACGAATATCTGAAATACCCTCAACCTTTTTCTCAGTGATGAGTTCGGCGATGCGCTCAAGCAAAGTCTTTTTATTGACCTGGTACGGCAATTCGTCAACGATGATCGCCTGACGTGAACCGCGCTCCATGTCTTCAAAGTGAGTCTTAGCACGCATGACCACGCGACCACGACCAGTTCGGTAACCATCTTTAACGCCTTGGATACCGTAGATGATTCCAGCTGTTGGGAAATCAGGGGCTGGAATGATTTCCATCAAATCATCAATCGTGCACTCTGGATGATTGAGTAAATGCAAACAAGCAGACACAACTTCATCTAAGTTGTGCGGAGGAATGTTGGTGGCCATACCCACAGCAATACCTGATGATCCATTGATCAACAAATTAGGTATTTTTGCCGGAAGAATTAATGGCTCTTTTTCGCTACCGTCATAGTTCGGTCCGAAATCAACAGTTTCTTTATCTAAATCGTCTAATAGCTGATGGGCTATCTTCGCCAAACGGATTTCCGTGTAACGCATCGCCGCAGCGTTATCACCGTCCACAGAACCGAAGTTACCCTGACCATCAACCAGCATGTAACGCAAGGAGAAATCCTGCGCCATACGAACGATGGTGTCGTAAACAGCGGAGTCGCCATGGGGGTGATACTTACCGATCACGTCACCGACGATACGGGCAGACTTCTTATAAGCCCTGTTCCAGTCGTTATTTAGCTCATGCATCGCGAACAAAACACGACGGTGAACGGGCTTTAAACCGTCCCTCACATCGGGCAAAGCTCGGCCCACAATGACGCTCATGGCATAGTCCAAATAGGACCGACGCATCTCGTCTTCTAGGGATATTGGGAGTGTCTCTTTAGCAGCGTTATTTTGTGTAATTTCCATCAGGCGATTTTATCACTCACAGACTGTTATTTATATGATTTATAGTGCTAAAATGCGGGGTATCCAATTTGGATCAGCCTCCACACAGATAATTTGAGGAATAAAAATGAAAAAACTACTACAACTACTTGCTATTGCTGGTATCGCTATCAGCTCAAGCGCTTTTGCTCAAAAATCAGTTGATAACTGGGTAAACAGCACAGGTATCGTTTGGAAGAACGGTACAAATGAACTTTGCTGGCGCAATGCCAACTGGACCCCAGCAACTGCTGCTCCAGGTTGTGATGGCGCGATTGCTGCCGGTGCATCTTCAATGGCAGCTGCAAAAGTTACTTTGAATGCTGACGCATTGTTTGATTTTGATAGATCAGTTCTTAAGCCTGCTGCTAAAGCAAGCTTGGACAGCTTGGCTGGCAAAGTAAAGAGCTTGACTCTTGAAGTGATCGTTGCTGTTGGTCACACAGACTCAATCGGTACAGATGCTTACAACCAAAAATTGTCTATCCGTCGCGCTGAAGCAGTTAAGAAATACTTGGTAAGCCAAGGTATCGAAGCTAAGCGTATCTACGTTGAAGGCAAAGGCGAGTCACAGCCAGTTGCTGATAACAAGACTAAAGAAGGTCGCGCTAAGAACCGTCGCGTTCAAATCGAAGCTATCGGTACACGTAAGAACTAATTTAGTTTAGTTTTATTTAAAAACCCGGTTCTGCCGGGTTTTTTTACGTCCACATTTTCTCCACACCGGTCCACAGGATCTGCTACCCCAAGCTTTCAACAAACTTCTATTCACTTGATTAGAATAGAGGCATGAATGCAGATCAAACCGAATTAGATAAATTCAGCGCTTTAGCTCATCGCTGGTGGGACCCTACCAGCGAATTTAAGCCCTTACACGCCATCAACCCTCTCCGCCTGAACTGGATCAACCAGCACATCGGTCTAGAAGGTAAGCGAGTTCTTGATGTTGGTTGCGGCGGTGGCATTTTGGCTGAATCGATGGCCAAGATGGGTGCCAAGACCAAGGGGATTGATCTCTCTAAAAAAGCTTTGCAGGTGGCCGAGCTTCATAGCTTAGAAACCTCTGTTCCAGTTGACTATGAATTGATCAGCGCTGAAGATTTGGCGCAAAGAGAAGCTGGCCAATATGACGTGGTGACATGCATGGAAATGCTTGAGCATGTACCTGACCCATTGAGCATCATTCAAGCTTGCTCAACTCTGGTGAAGCCTGGTGGGCATGTTTTCTTCAGCACCTTGAATCGAAACCCTAAATCTTATTTATTTGCCATCATTGGGGCTGAATATGTACTTCGTTTGCTTCCTAAAGGTACTCACGATTACAAAAAATTCATCAAGCCTTCAGAGCTCAGTCAATTTATTCGACAAGCTGATTTACAAATGAATGAACTGATGGGTATGACCTACAACCCTTTCACAGAAGTTTATTCACTGGGTCGCGATACCGACGTTAACTACATGATCGCAACTTCAAAAAATACCTAATGGCGAATTCAGATTCAGAGTCTTTATCGAAAGCAAGAAAAACACCTCTTTATGAGGGAGTCTTTTTTGATTTAGATGGTACTTTGGCTGACACAGCACCTGACTTGGTGGCGGCAGCCAATCTTCTGCGCATCAAAAGGAATCTAGATCCCATGCCATATGAAGTCCTCCGTCCGCGCGCATCAGCTGGAGCTCGGGGCTTAATTTATGGCGCCTTCGGATATGACAAAGATCATCCAGAATTTGAAGAACTTCGTCTTGAGTTTTTAGCAAACTACGAAAAAGATATTTGCGTTCACACCAAGTTGTTTGATGGCGTTTCAGAAATATTGGATGACCTTGAGAATCACTCCATCATCTGGGGCATTGTGACCAACAAGTCTGAGCGCTTGACTCACCCGTTATTGAACTTGATGAACTTGGCAACACGTAGTCAAGCCATCATTGGTGGTGATACAACGCCATTTGCAAAACCCCATCCTGCTCCAATTCTTAAGGCCGCAGAAATTTGTTCTGTGAACCCTGCGAATTGTATTTATGTGGGCGATGACCTCAGAGACATTGAAGCCGGCAAAGCTGCTGGCATGAAAACAGTGGCTGCAGCCTATGGCTACTGTGGATGCGATGAGCACTTCAGTGAATGGGGTGCCGATCACATCATCCAACACCCATCAGAATTAAGTGCCATTTTATTGGCCAGTTAATTGAGCATGAACCCATCTCAATCAACTCCTGATCAAACACTCAATCATCAAACCATTTCTATTCCGAGCAAAAGCCAAGCTTTTTGGTTTTGGTTGAAACTCGGTTTCATCAGTTTTGGTGGTCCGGCCGGTCAAATTGCCACCATGCATCAAGAATTGGTCGAGAGAAAGAAATGGATTTCTGAAGAAAACTTTCTTCATGCATTGAACTACTGCATGTTGCTACCTGGGCCTGAAGCTCAGCAATTAGCCACTTATTTGGGTTGGCTCATGCATCGAACTTGGGGCGGCATCATTGCCGGTGTTTTATTTATTTTGCCTTCCTTGTTTTTATTCATTGGCCTGTCTTGGGTCTATCTGATTTTTGGCGAACAAGCATGGCTCATCACTCTCTTTGATACTGTCAAACCTGCAGTGATCGCAATCATCTTTTTTGCCGCCTACAAGATGGGCAAGAAAACACTCACCAATGTTTCATTAACCACTGTTTGTTTGATTACATTTATAGCTTTGCTTGTATTCAATATCCCCTTTCCACTGGTGATATTTGGCGCGATCTTTGCCGGACTATTTCATCACAAAGCAAAGCCAAATAAGCCCGTTGAAGTTGAAAGTAAATTTACGGTTGCAAATCAAACCAAATTAAGCGCTCAACACTTTTTTAAAATTGGTTTATCCGGCCTACTGCTTTGGCTAATACCCTTTGGATTACTCATCAGCTTCTTTGGCTGGGGCAATACCTATAGTCAAATGTCATGGTTCTTTACCAAAGCGGCCTTCTTAACCTTTGGTGGTGCATATGCGGTATTGCCTTATGTGTATCAGGCAAGCGTTGAACAATTTCAATGGCTCACTTCCACGCAAATACTGGATGGCTTGGCGCTGGGTGAGATCACGCCTGGTCCACTGATCATGATTGTGGCATTCGTGGGATTCTTGGGCTCATTTAAACAAGAGTTGCTCGGCATTGAAAATATATTTTGGGCGGGCTCCCTGGGTGCCCTTGTTGCCACATGGTTCACATTCTTGCCATCGTTCATGTTCATCTTATTGGGCGCACCTCTGGTCGAGATCAGCAAACAATACGACAAGCTCAATCAAATCTTGAAATTCATCACAGCATCAGTTGTTGGGATGATTCTTCATTTGGGCAGCTTTTTCATGATTCATGTTTATTGGCCCAAGGGCTTTACACAAAACCCTGAATTACTTTCAATTGGCATCACATTGATCTCGCTTTACCTCTTGTTGATGAGGCGCTGGTCCATCATGCAAATCATCGGGCTTTGCCTTTTGTTTGCAAGCATCAGACTATTTGTTTTGTAAAAAAATCAATAATTTAAGAATGTTGGTCAATACCATGGGAAAATTGAGCCCATTCAATTGCCTTAAGTACTTTGTAAGCCCATGAAATCCTCCATAACCGCCGACATCCTTGAGCGCTCAAGCTTCGATGAAATCATCGATGTGCGCACGCCTGCGGAATATGCCGAGGATCACATCCCTGGAGCCATCAACTGCCCAGTGTTATCTGATGAGGAGCGTGTCGTCGTTGGCACGATGTACAAACAAGCATCACCATTTGAAGCGAAGAAAGTTGGCGCAGCATTGATTGCAAAAAAAATTGCTTCGTATATTGAAACTGAATTTAAAGACAAGCCTAAAAACTGGAATCCCCTGATTTACTGTTGGCGCGGCGGCAAGCGCAGCGGCTCAATGACGCACATCCTCCGACAAATTGGTTGGAATGCTCAAATCTTGGATGGTGGGTACAAGTCTTACCGCAAAGAAGTGGTCACCAAACTCAACACCCTGCCTCAACAATTCAGCTACATGGTGATCACTGGTCAGACTGGCAGTGCCAAGAGCCGTGTTCTAGAAAAACTGAATCAATTGGGATCACAAGTATTAGATTTGGAGCAATTGGCGATTCATAAAGGCTCTGTTCTTGGAAATATCCCCAACATCCCTCAGCCAAGTCAAAAGATGTTTGAGACCAAGCTGATTCAAGCTTTGGAAAAATTTGACCCAAGCAAGCTTGTTTTTGTCGAAGCTGAAAGCCGAAAAATTGGCAGCCTTCATGTGCCCGATGTTTTATTAGAAACCATGCGCAAAAGTCCTTGCATCAAGATCGAGGCCAGCATTGAAGCCAGAGTTGAATTCTTGATCTCAGACTACGATTACTTTGTTCAAGACCCTAAACATTTGATCAGCACCATCGATTACCTCAAGGACCTGCACAGCAAAGAAACTTTAGCCCGCTGGAAACTACTCGCTCAAGAGGGTCACTGGCCTTCATTGGTGAGCGAGTTACTTGAACAGCACTATGATGCCCTCTACCGTCGCTCACAGAACTCAAATTATGTGAATTACGAAACAGCCACAAGCTACAACACCGCAGACTTATCTGCCAAAGGAATTGATATCTTAGCCAAGCAAATATTGATGGGACACCATCATGTATAAAAATCTCTCTCACGAAACCGCTCACCCACCCATCAGTTGGGACGAGGGTGAAACCACACATTCTTGCCGTTGGCGCTCTGAAAAAGGTTTGCCACCGCCTAAAAAACTGATCATTGCAGATGACACCCTCACGGCTGACGAAGCCTACCGTGTTGCTTGCGAGGGGACTGGCATCATTTGGCGAGGAGACTTTCAAAACGCCAAGCAATTACTGCAAGCGATGTCACGACGTGCTGACAAACCTTCTAAGAAAAGCATTCGTAATCTAAAGTCTGCAAAGAACAAACAAGAAGGTGTTATCCCTCTTGCTGTGCCGATGTCAGAAATTTTTCACAAGCATCGCCTCACCCAATCACAAAGAAGCCGAACACTCGGCATGCTGTTGATACAAGTGGACCCAGATCACACGATTCCACTCAGAAGAGCACCAGATGTCAGTCAAGCTTGTTTGGCAGTCTACGGAGCTGTTACTGAGCCCTACGTGATGTCTTTGAGAGATTTACTGGGCTTCATTGGCTCATTGGAGTGGCGCAAGAATGGCATGGCACTCGATGCCCTCAAAGATTTAGGCGATGGGCGCATCCACCCTCATTACGGGGTCTTTGCACCAGTTCGTCATGAATACATTGGCTTATTAGAAAAAGCTCCTTTCCCAGCTTCTGTCACTAAACAATCATTGGCTTTTGACATCGGTACAGGAACAGGTGTTCTAGCAGCAGTTTTGGCTAAACGTGGCATTCAAAAGATTATCGCAACAGATCAAGATGAACGCGCCATTGAATGTGCGGCAGAGAACATTGAAGGTCTGGGAATTGGCAAACAAGTCAAACTACTACAAACCAATCTTTTCCCTGAAGGTCAGGCTCCCTTGATTATTTGTAACCCTCCTTGGGTGCCAGCAAGACCAAGCTCACCGATTGAATATGCCGTCTACGATCCAGACAGTCAAATGCTCAAAGGATTTTTAGCTGGTCTAAAAGATCACCTTACTTCTGATGGTGAAGGATGGTTAATTTTGTCAGATTTGGCAGAACACTTAGGCTTGAGAACACGTGCAGAATTGCTGTCATGGATTGAAGCAGCAGGATTAAAAGTATTGGGTCGCAATGATGTCAGACCAACTCATATCAAAGCGCTTGATACCCAAGATCCTTTGTATCGCGCAAGAGCCGCTGAAGTGACTTCTCTTTGGCGCTTAGGTGTCTAGACGCTTAGGTCCTTAGGCACTTAACGCTCATCAATCTCTAAAAAGGTTCAAATCCAAAGAAGTAGGGAATGGCGCGGTTCTTAATTAAGAATCCGCCTTCCTCAGGACTCAATCCAAACTGATGAAGTTGGTCTGCGGAGAGTGTTTGCATGCGGTGATAGTCACGCGAACGACTGAATACGCCATTACGCCAGTTATAGATATTCTGGATTTTTTCGTTGTAAAGATAATGATGCTCGTTGTCATTATAAAAATCATCGAACGAAGCTCTGCCCATATAAATAGAGTTAGATCCTTCATAACCGTCTTTCTCTGAAGAGTCTTTATCTGTATTCACAAAGTAAACCCAATCACCCGGGATAAAGTTCATGGGTGCCACCCGAGTTTGAATCTTTAAGAGCTTGCCTAAACGCTTTTGCTCATCCAGATTGATTGGCTTTTGAAAAGACCACATCGCACCAGGCTCAATGCCCACCAACACATCATCGTCTGATTTCAGTCTTTTGATAATGGCGTCGGCCATCGCATCATCTTTTTTTATTCTTCGAAAATAATCCAAGATTCCCTGAATAATCACAATCTTCGTGGCGGTATAGCATCCCAAAGAACACTTATCAGGATTAATAAAAAAATCTCTCATGGCCTCATCTAGTGAAGCTTTTGGTTTTAAATTACCTTGATCCCAATAGCGTCGATTCCATTGAGCTGGCTCACCATCAGGAAAACTCCAATGAAGATGCTCGGACCAAGCCACAATCATTTGTCTAATTTGTATATGTTCTTTGAGGGCATCAATATGACAAGCATCCCCCTTGAAAATAGTCTCTCGACCCTCATGCATCAGAGCCAGCAGGATTTCTTTTTTGGAAACTGTTTCAACCTCAAGCAATGCTTCTTTACCCGGTAAAGAAATGCGCTCTTCAGTGATGCCGTATTGAGGATCCCATCGCAAATACAAGGTTCCATAAACTGATGGGTTTTTTAGACTCACACGCAGGCGACCCTCGCCCTGATGAACCTTATAAACGGATGTATCAATACCTAAGTCTTGTTGATAGGCATTCAGTTGACCCTTTAATTGGTTCAGCTTATCTGATCCACACTCAAAAATCACACCACCATTGGTCTGAGCAGCCAAGGAAGTGGCTTGGGTCAAAATAAATAAAGAGAAGATGATTGATCTTAAATTCATAAAAATGTGCTCGCAATGAACTGATTGTGACATCAATGACAGTTAATTTAAAGATGCCAACGGTGGCGTTAAATAGAAAAAAGCCCCATCCGAAGATGAGGCTTTTTAATTGGTGGAGCCGGCGGGGATCGAACCCGCGTCCGCAAATCCTCCACATAGAGTTCTACATACTTAGTTGTGTCATTTAATTTAACCAATCAGTCACGGACCAACACGTTACAGACTAGCGATTCACTAAATTTTCGAGTTACACATCGTGACATTATGTAACCTTATCTCTTGTAAATGACCCTGATCTAACTTGCGTTAGCTGACCCAAGAGAGAATCAGTTCAGGGGCAACCGCAATTAAGCGGCTAGTGCGAAACGTTCGTCGTTTGCAGTTGTTGCATTCCCATTGTTTTACGAGATGACGGGTCCTCGGTATGCCCTCAATGCTTTGCAATCCACGTCGAAACCATGTCGGCCCCGATATACGCATATCAGTGTGTCTATTTTATTCCTTTTACCCAAAAGCTGCTGATTTATTCCAAAAGACTTAATTCTCTACCCTTGACCTGCTCCAGCAGCCCTTCCCAAGCTTCTGTATCTCCAGGCGAGGCTTTCGTAGACAAAGTAATCGATGCCAAAAGAAAATCTTCATCGTCTGACATCTCTATCAGAAATGGGCTCTCTTGATGGTTGATACAAATTTTAGGCATCCGGTTCAATTGCAAATGACAATTGAATTGTTGATTGGTGAGATGCAACCAATCGTTGTGATATCGAATTTCATCCAACACTCCATCGTGAGATTGCTTTGCCCCATTACTTTGAACGGTGATGATCAAAGGCAATTTGAGCTCTTTAGATGAAAGCAATAAGGATTGCGCCACTTCAGCATCAACGATCTCTTTTTGATCGGTATGTCGCTCCTTGATGATGGATGTCAAAGCACCCGTGTTGGTTTGTTGATCAGGTTCTAATTTTTCTTGAACCAGAATCCCTGGCTCCTGATTTGAATCTGCCCATCTTTTAGCAAGCTCATCAAAGTACCAGTGATGACTGTGCGGTAAGAGAAAGATCTTATGAACTGGCACTCCAAACTCATCAAAGAACTGAATGCTGCGTTGTAAAACATGGGATTTGCACTCTTCAAAGAGATACCCAAACTCCCATTTTTCATACATCAAACGTGCTGTTAATTCATCAGATAGGAGCATTCCAACATCATCACTGGATGATGCATGTTTATAAAACGATAAGTTTTCATGAACTGCATGAGCATTTCTTGTCAGACTCATGACCTCACCAAAACCTTGAATGTCTTGGATGATATTTGACCATGATGGCTTTAATCTAATAGCCCTGGCAAGATTGGGAAAGGACTTGATTGATTCTAATTTTGTGACGCCCACATGTGAGTCTATTAACTCAACTTCGGTGACGTTTAGAAACGAAGCAATCTCTCGATGTCGTTGTTTATTTTCAACTCTTAACGAAGCAAAGCTTTTACGAATATCTTGAAACGTACTGCACATAAGCCCTCCTATAAAAATAGGCACTGGCTTGCTAAAGGGAGAGAACCGCTGGCTTGTGCGAAATGAGTGAACTACAAACACCATCTTACATGAGAATCATTCTCAACAATAAGAATGGGGTAAATGATCAATCAACCCAATGAGGGTCTTTCATGTGGATGGCCATCAAAGTTCTGATAAATAAGCCCACAATCAAAATTGTTGTAAAAATCAGAGCGATATATGCAACATATATGGCGGCTGGTACAAATAAAGCATAGTTAAATGCAGCCACGGTGAACGATGCTGATGGAAATGAATAAGCCCACCATGACATAAAGAAAGGCAGTTGCGCAAACTTTTTAAATTGCGTGATCAAAAAGAAGGCAAAGAAGAATCCAATCGCAATCAAAATATGCGCAAAAGGATCAAGACCCTGCTCTACTGTTCTTTGAGTCAACAAGAGCCATGATGAGAAAGCCACTGTTGGCGGAGCTAAAAATATCGCCATGGTGGGCTTGAGTCGATCAGGCAAAGCTGGTTGAACAAACATCAAGCGGTGCATTACCAAAGATAAAAGCACAACCCAAAAAATCAGGCCAACACCAAAGAAGAACCATGAGATTTCAAAATAACCTAATTTCACGCCAGCCAAAGGAATGACCACATTACCTACCGCTGGAATGAACCAAACCGGACAAGCATGGGCCGCTTGCAAACTTTCACGATGAACCCAGGCGTTCACAACAGCCAATAAAGCAATTAAATGTAAGCCCGCTCCCAAAAGCCAAACAATTTCAGCTATTTGAAATGAATAAGGAACAATCACAGCAGCTAATAAACAAACGCCCACTGAAATAGCTCCAAAGAATGAAGACTTAACAGGATGATTCCACTCTTCAACCAATTTTTCAGGTGTTTGTAATTGCTTGCGCAGCAAGCCCAGGGCAAGCACCACAAATACACCGACCGCCAACAAGCCAAAGGCGAGTGAAACATGTTGGGCAAATTCAACTTGAACCACCTGAGAAAACTTTGACCAAGTCAAAGATAAGCCAGATAAACCCATGACCATCGCAAAGGCTGAAACAGGAGGTGCGGCTAAAAATGTTCTCATGGCTACCAGTTAAATTGATTAATCAATGGATTGATATTCTTATTACCTACAAATTTGTCATTTCTGCTAGAAATAACTTGCGTACGCAATCATAATGGGAATATGACCACAAATGTGTTGAGCTTCATCAGCTTATTGATTTACCTGAGCCTTGTTTTGCTGCCCCTGGGCATTTCCATGGGGATCAACCTTCCCAATAGGCCATGGCTTGATGAGCTTTCTTCAAGCTTGGCGATGATTGGCTTCAACATTGTTCTCATTGAGTTTTGGTTATCCGGTCGAGTGAAGTTGCTTTCTAAAATCTTGGGCATTGATTGGGTCCTACAGGTGCATCAGCTATTTGCCAGAACTGCTTTGGTGTTTTTATTGGTTCACCCTTTCATGTACACCTTGCCAAGTCAACCGGTCTGGATGATGGGTGCAGCCCAGCAAAACTTTATAGGTCTGACTCTCACATCTGGTTTAACGGGCATGTTGAGTTTGTTTGCCTTGATTTTTCTGATTGGCTTAGCACTCACTCGAAAAAGTTCTGAAATCAGCTACGAAGCCTGGAGATTGAGTCACATGATTTTGGCCCTCACCATCGCGACAGTTGGTTTTATTCACACCATTGATGCTGGCAGGTTTGCTCAAGAATTTTGGATGAAGGCTTATTGGCAGTTGATGCTGGGGCTTGCCTTCTTGAGTTTGTTTTGGACTTACGTTGTTAAACCTCTTATACAGAATAAAAATGTTCATGAAGTGATATCAATCACGCAAGTGTCCATGCGCATTTGGGAGTTAGTGATCAAACAACCTGCAACAAAAAAAATGAATTACCAGGCAGGTCAATTTGCTTGGCTAAAAATTGGCAGCAGCTCACCTCTTTCTGAAAACCCCTTTTCAATTGCCTCTTGCTCCAATAAAAACTCTTCTGACATCAGATTCCTAATCAAAGATGTGGGGGGCTTCACCCATCAAATCAGTCAACTTCAAGTTGGACAGAAGGTCTTCATGGATGGGCCATATGGTAATTTTGGCACTGAAGCCTTTTCAGCTGAGCACAATCAATTGGTCATGATTGCAGGTGGCGTAGGTATAGCCCCAATGGTCAGTATCTTGCGACAAATGGAACGCGATCAAGACGCCAAAATATTAGCTAAGAAAATCTTATTGATATACGGTAATCGAGTCGCAGAGCAAGTCATTGATCTCAAGGACATGGTTCATCTTGAAGCATTCAGGAACCTGGAAGTGGTTCAATTAGTGTCTGAGCCAAGCAACGATTGGCAGGGTCTCAAAGGGGTGCTGGATTCAACAACACTTGAAAAAATATTGAGCTCCCATCAAATCAATCTGAAAGTATCTCAATTTTTGATTTGTGGTCCCGCAGAGATGATTGATTCTGTAGAAACAAGCCTTGATCAATTTGGCGCTCCTTTGGCAAACATTGCATCAGAAAAGTTTCAATATGATTTTGGGAAAAGGAATCCTAAAAACAAGCGCTGTGTGATCAGTACAATTTTAGGAAGCGCCACACTTCTTGCAGCAGCAATTTATGCAGCACTTCACTGATACTTGAATCATTAAGAACTTGAGCGTTGCAAGAGATCTTCCCAGCGCGTCATCAATGTACTTAACTTTGCCTCAATGATTTTGAGATTTTCTTGTAAAGTGATCACATCAGCCGGTCTGTTTTTATAAATCTCTGGATCGCCCAAGCTCTCACTGATACTTGCCTGCTCTTTTTCAAGCTCATCAATTTGCAAAGGAATAGCCTCAAGCTCGGCACGTTCCTTGCCATTTAACTTTTGCACCGCTGACTTTTGAGGCTTAGGGGCTTCCTTGCTTGCTGAGGCTTTAACAGGCTCTGATACTGAAGACTTTGACTTAGCAGGCTCAGTACTTCCAGCTTGATTGCTTCGGTACTCTTCTGATCTCTTTTTCTGGATCTTCCAATCCTCATAGCCACCTTCATATTCACGCCAGAAGCCATCACCTTCATAAGCAATGATTGAGGTGACCACGTTATCTAGAAAAGCTCTGTCGTGACTGACCAAGAAAACAGTGCCTTTGTAATCTTGTAGCAGTTGCTCTAACAGTTCCAGGGTATCTATATCCAAATCGTTGGTCGGCTCATCAAGAACCAAGACGTTGGCCGGTCTGGCAAATAATCGAGCCAACAAGAGTCGATTGCGCTCGCCACCCGATAAAGTACTCACCGGTGAATTTGCTCTCTCTGGAGAGAATAAAAAATCATTCAGATAACTTTTGACGTGCTTGCGCGCGCCATTAATTTCGATCCATTCACTACCAGGACTGATGTAATCCTCTAGCGTTGCATTCAGATCAAGGCCTTCGCGCATCTGGTCAAAATAAGCCACGTCTATTTGAGAACCCATGGTGGCAGTACCACTGTCAGGCTGAATAGATCCAAGAATCAACTTAAGCAATGTTGTTTTGCCAGCTCCATTAGGCCCCAACAAGCCAACCTTATCGCCGCGCAAAATGGTGGCGGTGAAATCTTTAACAATCGGTCGACCATAAGATTTGCTGACGTTTTCTAAATCAGCCACGATCTTTCCACTGCGATTGCCTGAAGCAACTGATAACTTGATCTGCCCCATGGCATCTCTGCGCGCAGCTCTTATTTCTCTGAGTTTTTCAAGACGCGCAATACGACCAACACTTCGGGTTCTGCGAGCTTCAACCCCTTTACGGATCCAAACCTCTTCTTGTGCCAATAGTTTGTCAGCCCGGGCATTGGCCATAGCTTCAGAAGCTATTTCTTGTTCTTTTAAAGCTTCATACGCTGTGAAGTTACCTGGGTAGCTTCTCAAGATACCGCGATCGAGCTCAACAATCTGAGTACTCACAGCATCCAAGAAAGCACGATCATGGGTGATTAAAACCACAGAGCCTTTGAATGCTTTTAATAACTCCTCTAACCAAGTGATTGAATCTAGGTCCAGGTGGTTGGTAGGTTCATCTAAGAAGAGAACATCAGGCACTGCCACCAACGCTTGGGCCAAAGCCACGCGCTTGCGATTACCACCCGATAAAGAACCGATTGCAATGTCTGGATCCAAATGCAAACGATCCAAAGTTTCATGAACGCGCTGCTCCCAGTTCCAACCGCTCATTGACTCTAATTGAGATTGGATTTCATCTAAACGATGATGAGAATCATCGTTCCACTCAGCCACGCTGAGCTCTTCATATTCTTCTCTGAGCGCTTTGACCTCAGCCACACCTTGAGAAACTGCGTGAAAAACTGTTTCAACCGGATCAAAGATTGGTTCTTGGGCAACATAGGCCATCCGCAAACCCTGCTGGTACTGAAGGCTTCCGTCATCGAGTTTTTCTAAACCCGCTAAAATCTTGAGCAAGGATGACTTACCGGTGCCGTTTCGGCCAATCAAGCCAATCCGCTCACTGGATTCGAGTGAAAATTGGGTGCCTGCTAGCAAGTCTACGTGGCCAAAAGCCAGTTTTGCGTCATTTAAAACAATTAAAGCCATAATCACATTATCGCGGTTAAATTTAAGAAGAGACCAATCATATGCATGGAGTTGATTTCATCAAGGACTTGGCAGTCATCATGCTGACTGCCGGCGTAGTCACGGTGATCTTCCATTACCTAAAACAACCGGTTGTTTTGGGTTACATCATTGCGGGCCTCATTATCGGGCCATATACCACCGCTGTTCCATTTATTTCTGACGAAAAGACCATTAAAACCCTTGGAGAACTCGGGGTTGTCTTCTTGATGTTTGGCTTAGGCCTTGAATTTAGCTTAAGAAAGCTCGCTAAAGTGGGTGCAACAGCATTTGTTGCAGCCATCACCCAAATTGTTTTATTGATTTGGGTTGGCTATGAAATTGGCCGCTTCTTTAGCTGGTCGCCAATGGATTCTATTTTCTTGGGCGCGATGATGGCCATCTCCTCAACCACCATCACTGTCAAAGCTCTCGAAGAGCTTGGCTTAAAAAAAGAAAAGTTTGCCCACCTCATTTATGGCATTTTGATTGTTGAAGATATTCTTGCCATCAGTTTGATTGTGATGCTCACGGGTATCGCCACAACCGGTCAATTAGCCGCGGTTGATGCAGCCATGACGATTGGCGAGTTGATTTTATTCATGACCATTTCTTTAGCTGCTGGCATATTATTGATTCCACGACTTTTGAATGTGGTGGCAAAGTTTCATCGCAAAGAAATGCTGTTGGTCACAGTACTGGGCCTTTGCTTTGGTTTTTGCCTCTTAGTGATCAAGATGGAGTACAGCGTTGCTTTGGGTGCGTTTTTGATTGGCGCCATCATGGCTGAATCTCGTCACATCCACTCGATTGAGAAATTAATTGAACCTGTCAAAGACATGTTCATTGCAATCTTCTTTGTGACCATTGGTCTTCTACTAGATCCTGGTGTCATCTGGAAGTACGCTATTCCAATTGCACTCATCAGCTTCACCGTGATAGCCATCAAAGTTGTTTCTTGCAGCATGGGTACATTTATCACCGGCCATGATGGCAGAACATCGATGCGTGTTGGTATGGGTAAAGCGCAAATCGGTGAATTCTCATTCATCATCGCATCGCTTGGCTTAACGCTGAACGTGACCAGCGACTTCTTATACCCCATTGTGGTAGCAGTCTCAACCATCACAACCCTTTTCACGCCCTATTTGATCAAAGGGTCTGATCCAATGAGTGATTGGATGGGTAAGCGCATTCCAAATCCGATTAAAAATGTCTTCGTGCAATATTCAGAATGGCTTGGCCAAATTCGCTCTGATGATCAAATGCGTTCAGATATCAGACCTTTTGTTAGAAGAATCACATTCCACGTTTTTGTGAATGCTTGCGTGGTCATCACCCTTTTCCTGTCCGCCACCAAAGTGTTCACCTTCATCAATGGCTATGTCGACACAGGTCACTTGGTTTGGTTCACTGAAATTTATCAACAAGCATTCATGTGGGCCACAAGCCTATTGCTATCAGCACCATTTTTATTCGCTATTTACAAAAAATTAGAGGCTCTTGGAATGTTGCTGGCGGATGCTCGACTTCACTCCAGTCAGCATTCTTCAGAAGACACTGCTGCAACACAAATGCTGTTCACTCAACTGATGCCTGTTTTGGCGATTGTTTCGTTGATGGTCTTGGTTTCGGCATTAAGCTCCAGCATCCTCCCTCCGGTGGGCATGCTTTTTGTTTTGGCGATATTGATGGGTACCGTCATTTATCTATTGCGCAAACAATTGATGAAGATTCACACCAAACTTCAGATAGCTTTGACAGAATCGTTCAAAGAAAATAGTCAAACTCCCCAACCTTGATGATCAGCAGGACATCGATTATTTTGGCTTGGTCCTGCTAAGTAAGCGATAATTACCCTCGTGGAAAAAGTACGCATATCAAAACTAATGTCTGAGCAAGGAATTTGCTCAAGGCGCGAAGCTGATAACTATATCGAGCAGGGCTTGGTATTGGTGGATGGCGAAGTTGTCAATGAGTTAGGCGCAAGAGCTTTCCCAAATCAAAAAATTGAATTAAAGAAAGCGGCGATTGCACAACAAGCTCGTCGCTACACAATCATTCTCAATAAACCAGTTGGGTATATCTCTCACTTCGATGAAGACAGAGAGTACAAACCTGCTGCCTCTCTGATCACGCCAGAAAATCAATTCGTGCACCAGTTGTCAGCCAATCTTCCAGGCAAATTCAACACCCGCGGTCTAGCACCTGCTGGTCGTTTGGACATCGACTCAAGCGGCTTACTTGTTTTGACTCAAGATGGTCGCATTGCCAAACTATTGATTGGTGAAAACAGTCCAATTGAAAAAGAATATTTGGTGCGAGTCGAAGGCACTTTGACTGCAGAAGGTTTAAGACTACTCAATCATGGTTTAAAGCTGGATGATGAGGCTCTCAAACCTGCCAAAGTGAGTTGGCAGAATACCGACCAATTGCGCTTTGTTTTGCGTGAAGGTAAGAAACGTCAAATTCGCCGCATGTGCGAATTGGTTGGCTTAAAAGTGATTGGTTTAAAACGTATTCGTATTGGACAAATCCCTCTTGGCAATCTTCCGGTTGGTCAGTGGCGCCATTTGGGTCCGAATGAGCGTTTCTAGAGCGCTTCTAGAGAGCTCACAAAGCAATCAATTTCATTTGCGTCCTTCTGTTTTAAGGACATTTCTCTAAATTAAGAGCTTTTTTTGCTCACAATCTGAAATACCCCTAGCCAAAAGATAGGCTTAACGGGCAAAAAGCCCTGAAAACACCTAAAATACGGGCTATGAAAACACCTGAACTTTTAGCCCCTGCTGGTAGCCTGACCATGCTCAACACCGCCTTCGACTTTGGTGCGACGGCCGTTTATGCTGGTCAGCCAAGATACTCATTGCGTGTTCGCAATAATGACTTTGGCAACATTGAAGTTTTGCGCGAAGGCATTGAAACAGCTCATGCTCAAGGTAAGAACTTTTACCTGGTTTCAAACATTTTTCCTCATGGCGCAAAAACACGCACCTATGTCAAAGACATGGAGCCTGTGATTGCTCTTAAACCAGATGCATTGATCATGTCAGATCCTGGTTTGATCATGTTGGTTCGTGAAAATTGGCCAGACATGCCGATTCATTTATCAGTACAAGCGAACACAGTGAATGGTCATGCTGCAAAGTTTTGGCGTTCAGTGGGCGTTAGCCGAGTAATCCTTTCAAGAGAACTATCTCTTGATGAAATCGAAGCAGTTCGTCAAGACTGCCCAGAAATGGAAGTCGAAGTATTCATTCACGGTGCTTTGTGTATTGCTTACTCGGGCCGTTGCTTATTGTCTGGTTACTTCAACCATCGCGACCCTAACCAAGGCACATGCACCAATTCATGCCGCTGGGATTACAAAGTTGCCAGAGCTGATGAAGATGCTACTGGTGACATCTATCTTCTAGAAGAAGGTAATCGCCCTGGCGAATGGATGCCGATCGAAGAAGACATGCACGGCACATACATTTTGAACTCAAAAGATTTGCGCGCGATTGAACACGTTCAACGCCTCACAGAAATGGGCATTGACTCCTTCAAGATTGAAGGCAGAACCAAATCCCCTTACTACGTGGCAAGAACAGCTCAAGCCTATCGCTCTGCGATTGACGATGCTGTGGCTGGCCGTCCATTCAATCCAGTATTGATGGGTCACCTAGAAGGTTTGGCGAATCGTGGCTACACCGATGGTTTCTATGTTCGTCATCCAGACAAAGATCAGCAAAATTACTTGCGCGGTTTCTCACTCTCAGGTCGCAGCCTTTATGTTGGTAACGTGATTGATGTTGATAACGAGAAACAATTGGTCAAGATTGAAGTTAAGAACCGCTTCTCTGTTGGCGATAAATTAGAAATCATTCAGCCAAGTGGTAACACTGATTTCGTGATTGAAGAAATTTTCAGTCAAAAAGGTGAGCCGATGCGCGTAGTGCCAGGTGCGGGCTATACAGTCTGGGCAAAACTTCCAATGAACAGCAATGGTGCATTCATTGCACGTTATGTTGAGCAAGAAAATGCCTCCAAGATTGAGCAAATCCCAATCATGGAAGCCTGATCATCAATTGACTGGTATTCTGATAGGGTTTAAAAGGGCTTAACTCTTTTAAGCCCTTTTTTATTAACTGACTGACTTTGGCATAAGACTTGCATTGATAATTGAATGAACATGAAAGTATCTCTAAAGCACGTCACCCATTATCAATACAGCCAAGTAGTTCAATTGGGACCGCAATTGATCAAACTGCGGCCTGCCCCACACTGCAGAACACCAATCAGCTCTTATCAATTAAATATCAAGCCATCAACTTACTTCATTAACTGGCAGCAAGATCCCTTTTCCAATCACGTGGCCAGATTGGTGTTTACCGAAAAAACCAATTCATTTGAAATCAATGTTGAGTTAACGGCAGACTTACAAACAATCAACCCATTTGACTTTTTTGTTGAGCCATCAGCTGAGCACCACCCATTCAAATATGAGCCAAATCTGATTGCAGGATTGTCGCCATACTTAGAAACTGAAGTATGTGGGCCATTGTTTCAAGCATTCATCAAAACTGTACCGCAAGAGAAAAGACGCACCATTGAATACATTGTTTACCTCAATCAACTCGTTTTCAATAAAGTGCGCTACATGGTCAGACACGAACCTGGCGTTCAGTCGACCGAAGAGACACTTCGATTAAATTCCGGATCTTGCAGAGACTCAAGCTGGTTATTGGTGCAGTTATGTCGCCACATGGGCATTGCCGCACGATTTGTTTCAGGCTATTTAATTGAAGCTACGGCAGATTGGCATAATTTAAACAGTCCTGCCGAAAGCCAAGAAAACGTGGCTGAGCTTCATGCTTGGTGCGAAGTTTTTATTCCCGGAGCTGGCTGGGTGGGCATCGATCCAACTTCAGGTTTGCTAGCAACTGAGGGACACATTCCCTTAGCAGCAGCCCCAGATCCTAGTAATGCGATGCCGATTTATGGAGAGTTGGATGTGTGTGACGTTCAGATGACACACAAAATCACAACTCTCATGCACAAACCTTAAGTCTTAATATTAATTACTTAAGACTTGTGTGCCAAAGTGAAATGCTCAACGTTTGGCGGGCTCAAGAAGAATGGTCCCACGTGACCTCTCCAACGCGTGAAAGCTTCTGACTCTCTGAAGTCAACTGTGTGATTTTCAAGAGTGGTCCAGTAGATCATCAAAATATAGCGGCCTGGCTTTTCAATACCAGCATTTAATTTGTATCCACAAAATCCTTTGGCTGGAGCAATTGCTTCAGCCACTCCTGCTGCAACTGCCTTTTCAAAATCAGCTTTTTTGGCTGGATCGATACTGATATCAACAATTTCTAAAATCATGCTTTTGTCCTTAGAGTTTTATAAAAATAATTATTTCAACCATTGGTAGCTAGCGATGCCCAAAATGGTCAAAGCTAACGAGCCAAGGAGATGAAGAGAAACAGTTGCAAATGCACGAACATAGGCGCCTGATTGCAAAATAGCCACAACTTCCGCACTGAAGGTTGAGAAGGTGGTCAAACCACCCAGAAAACCTGTGATCAGAAACAGTTTCCATTCTGCCGACATTCCTGCATGAGCCTCTAAGAGACTCATCAAGAAACCAACAAGATAGGCACCTATCAAATTAGCAGCCAAAGTACCCAAGGGCATGGTTGCCCAAACAGCATTCAAGCCCAAACTCAATAGCCAGCGCAAGACTGCTCCCAATGAAGCTCCTGCGCCGATGGCCAATATGGATGAAAGCATTGATTACCTTTGAATACTTGTGGGCTGATTCCCTCAATACCTAAATCTTACTCTGAGACACCCCTATACTCAAAATGGTGTTCGAAGTAGATTATCCTTGAGGCATGAAGAAAAACATTTGTGTATTTTGCGGCTCACGCGACGGCAATAATTTAGACATGATTGCTAAAACTGCAGAAGTCGGCAGAGAACTCAGTTATGCAGGATTTGGCATAGTCTTTGGCGGTGGTCGTTTAGGTCTGATGGGCGCAGTTGCCAAAGCCGCGATTGAAGCCAATGGGTCAGTGATTGGCATCATCCCAAAAGGCTTGACCTCCCGCGAACCGATTCAACAACAACTGACTGAATTGCATGTGGTCGATGACATCATCGAAAGAAAACGTTTGATGATAGAGAAATCAGATGCTTTTTTAATTTTGCCCGGCGGCTTTGGCACTCTTGATGAGTTATTCGAAGTTTGGACTGGTCTACAAGTTGGAGCCCACAATAAACCAATCATCATTGCCAATTGGGGCAACTATTACGATCAGTTATTGTCTTTCTTAAGGCAGGCAGACGAACATGGGTTTTTAAATGGTGATCATCTCAAAGGTGCTGAAGTCATCAATGACGTTGATGCGATTGTGTCTGCACTCAAGAAATCATTGGGCAACTGAGTAATTAAGCCAAAAGGCCATAGGACAATTAATGCATATCAAGTTTTTTGGAGCAGCCGGAGAAGTCACAGGATCTCGTCATTATTTAGAGGGTGAGATCAAGGGCAAAAAGTTTTGCTTCATGATTGATTACGGGATGTTTCAAGGTGGCAGAGACGCAGATGAAAAGAACCTAGAGGAACTACCTTTTAACCCTGCAGATCTAGACTTCGTGATTTTGACTCACGCACACATTGATCACAGCGGTCTACTGCCCCGTCTAAGTGCACAAGGATTCAAGGGCACGATTTATTGCACCAAAGCCACCAAAGCCTTATTAAATATTCTTCTGCTCGATAGCGCTCATATTCAAGAAAGTGATTTTTCACGAGCCGAAAGAAAACAAAAATTAGGTAAATGGCATGGAGATTTGCCACAGGTTTTGTATAGCGTGAAGCAAGCCACCGAGTGTCTCTCTCAACTCAAAGCCTTCGACTATGGGCAAGTATTCGAGCCAATCAATGGCATTGAAGCTCACTTCAGAAATGCAGGCCATATTTTGGGTTCAGCCATCGCAGTGATTGATGTTGAACAAGAAGATAATAAGAAGCGCATTGTGGCTTCAGGCGATTTGGGCATGTATGGACAACCCTTGATGCCAGATCCTGATTTAATAGAATCCGCCGATATCTTATTGGTTGAATCAACCTATGGCGACCGATTGCACCGCACCCTCGATGACACCAAAGATGAGTTGGTATCAGTTATCTCAGAAACCATGAAGCATGGTGGCAATATTGTGATGCCAGCATTTGCCGTGGGTCGTGCCCAAGAAATACTGTTGATGTTGATTGAACTCGTTCGTCAAAAGCGCTTGCCTCACCTCAACATTTGGCTAGACTCTCCAATGGCCACGGCAGCCACCCATTTGACCGAAAAGTATTTTGATGAACTGGATGAGCAGGCTCAAGATACTTTGGAATGGTTTGCTGAAAATCATCAAGTCGTCGATCTTAAGTTTGTGGCAGACGTAGAAGAATCAAAAGCCTTGAATCGAATCAAGGGTGGCGCCATCATTATTTCTGCAAGCGGCATGTGCGAAGCTGGCAGAGTAGTTCACCACTTGAATTGGAATTTGCCATACAGTCAAAATGCCATCATCATCACAGGCTTTCAGGCGATGGGCACCTTGGGTAGACGCTTGGTCGACAAGGTCAATCCAGTGAAAGTGCTTGGCAAAGAGCTATTTGTTAAAGCTTCTGTGCACACCATCGGCGGTTTATCAGCTCACGCTGATCAGGCAGGCTTATTGAGATGGCTCAAGGGATTTAAATCTGCTCCAGGTAAAGTGTTTGTGATTCATGGTGAATCGCATGCAAGCTCAAATTTTGCAGCAGTGATCAAGCAAGAATTACATTGGGAAAATGTGATCATTCCCCAAAAAGGTGATCTATTTCCTTGCTAGTGAATGTGCGCAGACAAAGCCACTGGCCCAAGCCCATTGAAAGTTGTGTCCGCCCAAATGACCGGTCACATCCACACACTCGCCAATGAAGTACAAACCAGGATTGTCTTTGGACATCATGGTTTGCCCATCTAAGGCTTTTGTATCAACACCACCCAACATCACTTCGGCTTTTTTCCAGCCCAAGGTGCCAGCAGGCTTAACCGCCCAGTTAGTCAACAGATCTTTCAAGGCTTGACGGTCTTTCTTACCAACTTCAGCCCACTTGCGCCCCATTAAATTCTTTTGTTCGGCAAATGCTTTGGCCAAGCGTTGTGGCAATACAGCACCCAAAATATTTTCAGTGAGTTTCAAACGGTTGGCATCATCGTCAAACAGCTCGTCAATATCAACATCATTGAACCAGTTGATATGAATGGCTTCTCCCTCATGCCAATAACTACTGCCTTGAAGGATTGCAGGGCCAGACAGGCCTTTGTGCGTGAGCAACAAGTCTTCATCAAATTGGCACGCTCCATAACGTTGAGACTTTGTTCCAGATTTCACCTTCACAGGAACGCTCAAGCCTGATAACTCACTTAAATTAGCAAACTCATCAGAAGTGAAAGACAAAGGAACCAAAGCAGGTCTGACATTGACCACAGGCATGTTGAATTGCTTTGCCACATCAAGGGCATAGTCGGTAGCACCAATGGCTGGTACAGGAAGTCCACCGGTGGCCATCACAATAGCTTTGGCTTTCTCAGTCCCAGCAGAGGTCTCGACTGACCATGGATAGCTTTCTTGAGACGCACCTTCTTCTTGGGTGATCTTTTTAATGCCAGTCACCGTCACTGGGTTTTTAATGATCACACCACCCTTTTTGCACTCTTCAAACAAAAGGTCGATGATTTGTTTAGCAGATACATCGCAAAACAATTGCCCTTTGTGCTTTTCATGAAAGGGAATGTTGTAACTTTTGACCAGCTCTATGAAGTCACTTGATTTATATCTGGATAAAGCACTTTTGACAAAATTAGGATTCATTGAAAGAAAGTTGGCTGGCGAGCTATTCATGTTCGTGAAATTACATCTACCACCACCACTGATCCTGATTTTTTCACCCAAAACTTCAGCATGATCTAAAACCAAGACTTTCTGCCCTAATTGACCAGCCACGCCTGCACAAAATAAACCAGCCGCACCACCACCAATAACAATGGCATCCCAATTATTCGCTTGCTCGACTGACATTCATTTCTTTCTGTTTTTATGGCTAATCTTGATTAATACACTCAACTTTACCCTCTATTTTGAAGGCTTTATCCCTTTAACGTGAGTTCGGTCTGGAAAAAAGGCAAAATAGCGGTTTACACACAAAATTGCTAAAAATTAGCCCTTGGAGATACTGTATGTCAGAGCAAAAAAAGCCTAAGCGCATGAATGAGCGCTCAAGAATGATCACTGAAGGTGTTGCACGTGCGCCTAACCGTTCTATGTATTACGCAATGGGCTACAAAGATTCTGATTTTGATAACAAGCCTATGATTGGCGTGGCCAATGGTCACTCAACCATCACTCCATGTAATAGTGGTTTACAACGCATCGCTGATGCTGCTGTAGCAGCCATTGAAGCTGGTGGCGGCAACTCTCAAATTTTCGGCACCCCAACGATTTCTGATGGTATGGGCATGGGCACAGAGGGCATGAAATACTCATTGGTGTCTCGTGAAGTGATTGCTGATTCAATCGAAACTTGCGTGAACGGCCTTTGGCAAGATGGCGTTGTTGTGGTCGGTGGTTGCGACAAGAATATGCCAGGCGGCATGATGGCAATGGCCCGCACCAATGTGCCAAGTATTTATGTGTATGGCGGCACCATCAAAGCTGGCCACTACAAAGGTAAAGAACTGAACATCGTTTCAGCATTTGAAGCTGTCGGCGAATTCACAGCTGGCCGTTTAAATGAAGAAGATTTCAAAGGCGTTGAGCAAAACGCTTGTCCAGGCAGCGGCTCATGCGGCGGTATGTACACAGCCAATACCATGAGCTCTTCTTTTGAAGCTTTGGGTATGAGCTTGCCATATTCATCAACCATGTCAAACGTTGATCAAGAAAAGGTTGATAGCGCAGCTGAATCTGCACGCGTACTGATTGAAGCCATCAGAAATGATCTAAAACCACGTGACATCATCACGAAGAAATCAATTGAAAACGCTGTGAGCGTGATCATGGCCGTTGGTGGCTCAACAAACGCTGTGTTGCACTTCTTAGCGATTGCCAGCGCAGCTGAAGTGGATTGGACGATTGATGACTTTGAGCGTGTGCGTCGCCGCGTTCCAGTGATTGCTGATATGAAACCATCTGGTAAGTATTTGGCCACTGATTTGCACCAAGCTGGTGGCATTCCACAAATCATGAAGATTTTGTTGGATGGCGGTTTGTTGCATGGTGACTGCATGACCATTACTGGCAAAACGATTGCTGAGACATTGAAAGATGTTCCTTCAGTACCTCGCGCTGATCAAGACGTGATCAAGACTTTGGCTAATCCAATTTACGCTCAAGGTCACCTTGCTATTCTTAAAGGCAACATTTCTCCTGAAGGTTGCGTGGCTAAGATCACTGGTCTTAAGAACCCAAGCATCACTGGTCCAGCAAGAGTGTTTGATTCTGAAGATGACGCTATGACAGCCATCATGGCCAACAAGATCAAAGCTGGCGATGTGATGGTGATTCGTTACGAGGGCCCTAAAGGCGGCCCCGGTATGCGCGAAATGCTAGCCCCTACCTCAGCCCTAGTGGGTCAAGGTTTGGGTGAATCAGTTGGTCTTATCACGGATGGTCGCTTCTCAGGCGGCACTTGGGGCATGGTGGTTGGTCACGTAGCTCCTGAAGCTTACGTGGGCGGCACAATTGCTCTGATTCAAGAAGGTGATTCGATCACGATTGATGCACACACACAATTGATTCAATTGAATGTGAGCGATGAAGAGATTGCTAAGCGTCGCGCTGCTTGGAAGCAACCTAAGCCACGCTACACACGTGGTGTATTAGCCAAGTATGCACGCCTTGCCAGCTCTGCAAGCAAAGGTGCTGTGACTGATCGAAACTTAGATTAAGCACTAATCAATAATTCCCTCAATAATTGAGGGTAAGAAAAAGGCCGCACAGTGTGCGGCCTTTTTGCTGGGTACAAAAATCAATCAATGATGTTTTGAGTGATCATGACCTGGCTCGCCGTGAGCTGGGAAACCACCTATTTTGAATTTAACCTCAACCTCACCTGCTTTTTCAAACTTAAGTTTGACAGGTACAGATAGACCAGGCTTCAACTGGCTCTTTAGATCAATGAACATCAAATGCAAACCACCTGGTTTTAGTTCAACAGTACCATTTGCAGGAATATCAATGGCTTTGACTTCGCGCATTTTCATGACATTGCCATCCATGCTCATGGTGTGTAGCTCCATGCTCTTAGAGGCAGGAGAAGATGCTGACAACAACTTATCAGCACCACCCTTGTTTTCAATCTTCATGAAACCACCGCTCATTTTTTGAGCTGGCACAGTCGCTCTTGCTTGAGGGTTCTCAATCTTCAAGTTACCAAGCTTCACTTCGTTACCACTTGCGAATACAGTTGATGCAATAAAAGCTGATGCAATAAATACAGAGCTAATTACTTTTTTCATTTACTTCTCCTAAATTAATTCAAATTATTTAATCAAGTGCAATTGTTGCTTTTAACCAAGCAGTGCGACCTGGTTCATTGACGCGAGTGGTTTGAGTATAACCAGCCACACTAGCACCTGCTCGGCTTATAAACTCAGCATATGCTTTATCAAAAACGTTATCAACACCAGCTGCAATCAAGGTCTTTTTATTAGGCTTATATCCGGCATTTAGAGAGAAGATCCCAAATCCACCTGATTTGGCAACGTCCTGTCCAGAAATATTACCTTGACCAACAGCGACCTCATCCTTTGGTGCAACCAATCTTAGCAATGCGCCATATGAATGTTTTTTATCATCATAAGCAAGCGCCAATCTACCCTCCAATGGCGCTAATTGAGCTAAAGGTAAGCCGTCAGTTTTGTTCTTACCTTTTACATAAGCAACACTTGAATTAAATTTCACAGTATTTGTTAGAGCGTAGCTGCCATTTAATTCGGCACCATGTGTTTGAGCATCGATATTTCTTGATGTTGGTGTGTAATATGCTCCAGAGGTATAAGTTTCATTTCTAGCATCAACCAAAATAAAATCTTTTATTTGGTTATAAAACACTGAAATGCCAGCTTCAAACTTTGATGATTTATGAATCAAACCTGCATCAAGTTGATATGTTTTTTCTGTTTTAGTCGACATTAATGCGCTGTTGTCGTTGGTATAGTTGCTACCTCCCGAATTACCAATACCATCTCTGCGGTTAGAAAATAACTCCCAATAATCTGGCATACGCTCAGATCGACCAGTACCAACAAATGAATTTGTATTTTGAAGACCAGATAATTGATTTTCCAATCTAGCAAACCCACTGTTAGTTAACTCCGTTCTGGTTTGACCAGCAGTATCAGAACTCATAGATGAACGCTTATCTATAACGCTCCAGTAATCACCGCGATACCCAGCAATAATTTTCTTACCTTTACTTAATTCTTCAGTAATTTCAGCAAATAATGCAGTGTTTTTAAACTCTGAATCATCTGTAATAGCAAGAGCACCCATACCTGGCATATTGCCTCCATGGGTCGATTGAGAATAATCAAGTCCAACCTTGGCTTTTGTTGTGGCTCTTAAATTTAAATCTGAAGTTAGTCTCGCAGCATTTGTATCATGAGTTACATCCATATAGCTGGATGGATTACCCCTCATAGACTCAGACATAGTATGAAAAATAGTATTTCTTGAAAGCTGGAACTCAACTTTTTCAACCAAGTCAGAAACATTCTTAATTTGACCTTTGGCAGCAACGTTTTCTCTTAAGAATTTAGTGCCATCCATCGTTCTATCAGCGTAAGCTGCGTAGCCATTACTTCTGCCTGCGGATAACTCAAAACGCTTATTGTTGTCAGGTGTTACACCGACCGAAGATGAGGCACTATAGCGATGGTATTTGGAATGCACTTCTGTTCCATTACCGTCTTTGTAGTTATCTGATTTTGAATTTGAACCTGTAAATGTGGCGAAGTAATCTTTGTTACCAAGATTTGCATCGACCACTTCGTCATGACGACCAAAGCTACCCACCAAACCTGATGCATGAACATCGTAACCCGGCTTGTCATAGGTCTTTTGCTCTTTTTCAAAACGCACCGTGGCGGCTGAACCATGCCCCGGATAAAGAACTGTTTGAGGACCTTTCACAATTGTTACTTTGTCGTAAATCTCCGGGAAAATATAGGCTGTTGGCGCATCCATGCGCTGACCACATCCACCAAAGATATTTTGATCATCAGCCAAGATATTCACGCGTGAACCACCCATACCGCGGAAGTTTGGCTCACCATCTGTACCAGCTTTACGCATGATGCTAAATCCCGGGACTGATTTCAAAAAGTCAGCGCCATCATGTGCTGGCAAAGGTTGACGAGGAACCTTTGGATCCAATTCAATGGTGGTAGGTGTTGTCATTTGAGCTGCCGTCACAACAACATCTTCAAGAATTGTTACATTTTGATTTGCATAAGCAGAATTACCTGCAATCATCATCGCAACTGCTAAAGCGATTGGTTTTGGTGATAAATAATTTCTTTTCATTTTTTACTCGCATGGAATCTGTTTTGAATGCGCGTGCGCATTCCAATACCGAGCAACTAAAGATAGTTGCCGACCTTAAGAATCAAACGAGTGAGGGAGGAGCCCTAGAAGGAAGTGCAACCCAAGCAAATAAGGGCTTAGGTGACTGATAGAAAAGTTGAGGGTAAATATTACTGTTCACAGGCTTTGCAAATGAAAGCTCGTGATTCAGAGGAAGCACGAAATTGCCATGAACCACACACAAAGGGCAATGGCCATTTGCCTGAGCTGGCTCATCAGCATCGCTGGCATCAATGACTTGAGTCATTTTGATGCCTGTGGTGGTACATACTTCAATGGATATGCCCTGACCATTCTGAGCCAATGACACAGCTTGAGAAACTGTAGGCGCCACAGAACTCATTAAAACCGCAAGTATTGCGATCCAATGTGAAAAGTGGCGTTTGAATGAATTTCCCATAAAGAGTGATTTTATATGAATTCAATTCTTTTTGATAAATTGCAACTAAAACCTTAATTTATGGCTGAAAATGTAGGTGTTTAATACTCGCCAATCAAAATGTCTAATAACCACAAGATTGCTCTTTTTGCAGATATTCATAGCAACCTAGAAGCTTTTGAAGCATGTCTAGAGCATGCCAATGAATGTGGCGCAGATGAATATATATTTTTAGGTGATTTGGTCGGATATAACGCTGACCCAGTTGCAATCATTGAAAAAATTGCCGAATTAATTGATAAAGGAAAAGCAAAAGCCGTATTAGGTAATCACGATCAGGCAATTTTTATGGATCATTCAAAGTTCATGAATTCTGATGCTTGGCAAGCCATTCAATGGACCCGAGAACAACTCAATGATGATCATGTCAACTTTTTAAAAAACTTACCTCTGATACATCAAACTGATGAGATTTCATATGTACATGCAACAGCATCTAATCCACAGAGCTGGAGTTATATTCAAGATAGTTTAGCGGCATGGCGGTGTAGCGAGGCAGCTGGTACAAGCTACACATTTGTTGGTCACGTTCATGAGCCCGCCCTTTACTACCAAAGCTCATCTGGAAAACTACTGCACTTTAAGCCCTTACCTGGAAACCCAATACCGGTATCTAAACACAGGAAATGGGTGACTATCACAGGCTCTTTGGGGCAACCAAGAGACGGTAATCCTGCAGCCAATTACGCCTTATTTGAACTAGATCAAGAAATAATTACTTTTAATCGCATAGACTACGACCATCATAAAGCTGCCGCTAAAGTTGAACAGGCTGGTCTACCTCTAAAACTGGCTCTCCGCCTTCTCAATGCAAAGTAATTATTATCAAAATGGTCTTATATAAAAACCTAGATCCCATCAAAGATATTTTTCAAGAAGGTAATGAAGTTGATGGCTTTTTGATTGGCGAGCCAATTCACAAAGGCGGCATGGCAGTCTTATACCAAGCCACTAAAGTTGGGATTGACCATCCAATACTCATCAAAGTTCCCCGCGTTGGGCGAGATCAACCTATCGAAAGTCTGATTGGTTTTGAAACTGAGTTAAATATCATGAGTGCCATTAACAGCCCTTTTGTCCCAAGAGTCTTTGGAACAGGTGACATGGCCACCAAACCCTATATAGCTATGGAGCATTTAAATGGCATCCCTCTAGATAAAATCATTGAGGCAGAGGGTGGCAAACTGAGTGATATAGAAAAAGTTATTGAAATTGTTTCAAATATTGCTACAGCCATAGGGTCACTTCATGCGCAAGACGTGATTCACCTAGACATCAAACCAGAAAATATCTTGGTTCAACCTAATAGCAAAATAGCTTTGATTGATTTTGGGTTAGCACACCACGCGCGTTTCCCTGATTTACTTCTTGAGGCGATGATCAAAGGTATTGGGTCTGCCCCTTATATTTCGCCAGAGCAAATCATGGGCATCAGAAATGATTGGCGCAGTGATATTTTCTCTATTGGCGTCCTGCTTTATGAAATGCTAACTGGAGAACATCCATTTGGCGCTCCCAGTTCTATTAATGGCCTCAGAAAAAGAATGTGGAGTGAACCACTACCTCCAAGAGCTCTCAGAAAAGAAATACCTCCTTGGCTCCAAGAAGTTGTTCTTCGTTGTTTGGAGCCTCTAGCCGATCAACGGTATCAAAGCGCAAAACGTTTGGGGCATCTTCTTAAAAATCCTCAAAGTATTCAACTAACCGAACGCTCAGAAAAGATTTTTCCGAATAGTCCATGGGCAAATTTCAAACGATGGATCAAAGCGGCCGGCTATCAGCCCTCTGAATGCCCTAGACCAAGTAATGCAATAGATACTGCGCCAGTACTGATCGTAGCTATTGATACCAGGCAACATGACGAGGTATTGCGCTCCAAAATGCAAAATGCGGCGCAACATTTATTGCAAGGCTATCCAGAGAGTCGGATTATTTGCTTGAGTACTATATTTAGCACACCAACATTTGAGGGTAATGAAGAAACACAAACTGCCTCAGGCATTGTTCGCAATCACTTGGCACAGTTAATGGAGTGGGCACAGCCCTTGAACATGCCAACTGAAAGAGTTTCTTTTCATGTACTTGAGGCGATTGACCCTGCTACCCGCATCATTGAGTTTGCGAACGATAACCACGCTTCGATGATCATGATTGGCGCCTCACACAAGATTCCAAATAAGGTGGCGCCTTGGCGAACCTCAATGACTAAAATTGTTGAGGAAGCATCTTGCAGCGTTCATATCGTAAGAAGTTAATCAAATTTATAACGAAGAAAATGTTAAGTTATTTGTTAACTTGCTTTTTTCTAAGCTTCACTTCTTCGTATCCAGCGCGTGAATGAGCGTGACCTCTGATTTTTCGAATTAATTCACTCACCGCACTGCGCTTAATCAAGCTGGGTGACATGGCCAAGAAATAAGTTTCATCGCCCAAGGGGATAAAGTTCAGCCCATACTCAATAGCAACGCTTTTAAGCCCTACCCCCACATCGGCAGTACCCGCCAAAATCGCAGTGGCAATGGCGCTGTGAGTGAACTCTTCACGCTGATACCCTTTGATTTTTTGTGCCGGAAGGCCTTGTGCATCCAAGAGCTTATCTAACATTAATCGGGTGCCAGCACCTCGTTGACGATTGATAAAACGAATCTCAGGTCGCGCCAAATCTTTTAATTGTTTGATACCCAGAGGGTTGCCTTTAGCAACAATCAATCCCTGGCTGCGCCTCATCACTGGATATGCCTGAATGCCTTCAGAGGATAAGCGCTTACGAACCGCAGAAATGCTGTCATCGTCTGGCACATGAAAACCAGCTAAATCAGCATCACCTGATAACAATCTCTCAAGAGCTTGGCCTGAACCCATGGTTCTAAGCTCAAAAGCATTAATTCCTTGGGCGGAGTCTTCAAGGATGGGGTCATTACTTGCACAAAGTAACCATTTCTTATGGTCATCATTGTTTAAGTTCTCCAGGTGAAGCTGCAATCTTTTTTCTTGCTCCTTACTCACGCCAGAAAACTCTTTTTCCACCTCATCAACAATGGCCAATAGGGTTTTAGCAGCCTCGGTCAAAGTTGAGCCATGTCCCTTCACACTCATCAAAAGACGGCAATCCAACTCCTTTTCTGCTGCTTTTAAACGATTCCAAAGGGTTCTATAAGACATCTCCATGATTTCAGCAGCTGACTGCAAAGAGCGGCCATCTTGAACGCCCCTCAGCAATCCAGCGACCCAGCTCAAATCGACTGGTTCAGTATGAACTTTATGTTTTTTATGAATAAAAACACTGGGCTTAATCTTAATTTGCATATGAAATTAATTACATATTGATATTGTTTAAATGATTGTTGATGATATAGCCATATTTATAAAGGAGACAAGATGAATCGACGTAATATTTTAAAAATCAGTGCTTTAGCTGTATTGACTTTTTCCACCATTGGGATGAGCCATGCTCAAAAGAGCATTGTGGTGTCATCAACGACATCAACAGAGCAATCAGGTCTTTTTAAGCACCTACTTCCTGTCTTTGAGAAAAAAACAGGTATTCAGGTCAAGGTAGTTGCTGTTGGTACTGGCCAAGCCTTGGACATCGGTCGTCGCGGAGATGCAGACGTGGTTTTTGTGCACGATAAAGTTGCTGAAGAGAAGTTTGTGGCTGAAGGTTTTGCTGAAAAACGTATTGAAGTCATGTACAACGATTTTGTTTTGATTGGCCCTAAAGCTGACCCAGCAAAGACCAAAGGCAAGGATATCCAAGCCGCTCTTCAAAAAATTTCAAATGCTAAATCCACCTTTATTTCTCGTGGCGATAAAAGCGGCACCCATGCTGCAGAACTTCGCTATTGGAAAGGTGCTGGCGTGGAAGTTTCAGCCACGCAGCCTTGGTACAAAGAAACTGGTTCAGGCATGGGCCCAGCTTTGAATACAGCATCAGGCATGAATGGTTACATTCTTTCAGATCGAGCCACTTGGCTCACATTTAAAAATAGAGGTGACTTGGCCATTGTTGTTGAAGGTGACCCAAAACTTTTCAATCAATATGGTGTGATGTTGGTTAACCCAAGCAAGCATCCTCACGTTAAAAAGACTGAGGGCCAGGCATTCATTGACTGGATCATCTCTAGCGAAGGACAACAAACCATCGCCAGCTATAAGGTTGAAGGCCAACAAAGCTTTTTCCCTAACGCTAAAAAATAAGGTTTATTAGCAGCTCTCAATAAACCTCATCTGACATCGTCATATCTTTCGGCCTCGTTTCAACACGAGGTCGAAAAAACCATTAAGCTATCGCCATGTTATCGGCCTTCAATGATGCTTTTTCCCTCTTAGAAACACTCGATTCCAATTTATTGGAAATTGTGATTGTTTCTTTGCATGTCAGCATCTCAGCCCTTGTCATTGGTTGCGTTTTAGGCATGCCTCTTGGCGCCCTCGTTGCAATTCAAAATTTTCCAGGTCGACAGATTGTCATCGTTATCTTAAATAGCCTCATGGGCGTGCCCACTGTCATTGTGGGCGTTGCTATTTACTTACTTCTTTCTAGAACTGGGCCATTGGGTGATTTAAATTGGCTGTTCACACCCAAAGGCATGATCTTGGCCCAGTCTGTTTTGACTACCCCACTAATTGCTGCCCTCACCCGCCAAATCATTGAGGATGGCTGGCGCATTCATGGTGAAACCATGTCAGCCTTGCGACTCCCCATCGCTGCAAAGCTTAAATGGTTGGTCTGGGACTGTCGCTTCTCTTTGTCTATTGCTCTGCTTGCTGGTTTTGCTAGAGCCATCTCTGAGGTTGGCGCGGTGATGATTGTTGGTGGAAATATTGATCGCGTGACACGCACCATGACCACTGCAATCGCATTAGAAACCAGCAAAGGTGATTTGCCCCTTGCTCTTGCCTTAGGCATGGTTCTATTAGGAATAGTGTTGTTGGCGAATTTATTGACCTCCGTCATCAAATCTTTTGCTGAGCGCCGCTATGGATAAAGACTTGATGATTGAATTAAAAGATATCGTGATTCATCGTGATGAACGCAAGATTCTTTCTATTTCAACCCAAATTCCAAGACAAGGCATCACAGCCATAATCGGCCCAAATGGTTCGGGTAAAACAACCCTACTAAAACTTTTACATGGCGCAATAGAAGCGGATTCAGGCATTTATCAACCTGGCTGGATAGAGCTTCAATCAGCTTTGGTACTTCATCACACACCTCTGATCAAGGCCAGCGTTAGAACCAACATGGCCATTGTTAAAGACAGTCTTGGCAAACAAAAAATCACCGAAAGTGATATTGATGAAGCATTGGCTTTGGTAGGACTCACTCATCTTAAAAATCAATCTGCTTTAAAGCTTTCAGCTGGCGAGAGACAACGTTTGAGTTTGGCTAGAGCCAAGTGCCAACGCCCCAAGGTGATACTTTTAGATGAACCAACCGCCAATCTAGACCCTAGCACCACAGAACAAGTAGAAGCCATCATTCAGCAAATGGCGAATGATGGGTGCGGTGTCATCTTCACATCACATCATCTGGGACAAGTTCAAACACTGGCAGATCAAGTTATTTTTCTAAATGAAGGCCTATGCCTCGAATCTTGCCGCACAGAAGATTTTTTTGAGCGCCCGCAAACAGAACAAGCCAAAAAGTTCATTGCCAGAGAATTGGGTTGGAAATAAGTTTGAAATAGGCTGGAAGCAATCAAGCTGAACTAAGTAGATGTAAAAAATGCCGCAACAGCGGCATTTTTTAAGTCAAACCAGTTGTCCAGCTAGATCAACTGGGCACCTTTTCTTAAACCAAATCTTCTAGCAATGAAGCCAAGGTCTCAGCAGGCAAAGATTCAACATGTGATGGGTACTCTTTATGATCGCAACCCACCTTCAATTGAGCTCCAGCCTTCAAAGACTTGATCATGTCTTGAGTCAATTCAAATCTCAAGAAATGAACTGATGAAGTTTTGTCAGCAGTTGTTCGGTCCAAATCTTCATTGGCAATCGCGTAAACACGAGGCTGACCTTCAACTTCGACGAAAACACGGTGCTCAACACCAATTAACTTGGCCAAAGCAATCTTACGATCCGCCTCATTCACGTACTCTAGTTTCATGGTCACTTTGAAGTTAGTGCCATCAGGAACCAAAGCATTGTATGTTTCCATCTCATCTTGAATACCTTCATCTTCGAAGATTTTCTCAACGCGAAGCATTTCTTGAATTTGGTATTGCATCAAATACTTGTTCTCAAAAATCATATTGAGATGCTCGCCCAAAATCACTGTTCTCTTTTTACGCTCGGCAATTGCCTTAAGACGCATTTCAGGGCGTGCCTTGTAATATGCCTCTAAGGACAATAATTCTTCACGCTTGATCTTACCCATTGTCATCTCCATCTAACTACTCCTAACGATTCAATTAAAGGCCGTATGCCTTAGCTAAAAGAGAAATTGGATGAGCCATTTGTGACTTCTTCATCCCGCCCTCTTCCATACCTTGTTCAATGTGGTGTCCAGCTAACTGGCAGTCTGAGCTGATGAAATCTGGCTCAGTGCTTGCCATGTTCTTAAATACTGGCTTACCAATCTTCATAGCAGTCTTGTGGAACTCTTTCTTCACACCCCAAGTACCAGCATGACCTGAGCAACGCTCAACCACATTCACTTCTGTACCAGGAATCATTTGTAGAGTTTCCAGTGTTTTCTTACCAACGTTTTGTACACGCAAGTGACAAGGTACGTGGTAACTCACTTTACCCAACTCAACTTTGAAATCATTCTTCAACAAACCATCTTTGTTACGCGCAACAAGGTACTCAAACGGATCCCACATGGCTTCCTTGACCAACTGAACATCGGCTTCATCAGGGAACATCAAAGGCAACTCTTGTTTGAACATCAATGTGCATGACGGAATCGGAGTCACAATCGCATATCCCTCTTTGGCCAATTTAGCCAATTGTGGAATATTGATATCTTTGTTTTTAGCAACAGACTCTAAGTCACCCATCTCCAACTTTGGCATACCGCAACAAGCTTCCTTTTCAACCAACTTGTAAGGGATTTCGTTGTGAGCTAATAGCTTCAACAAATCTTGGCCAATGCCTGGTTCGTTGTAATTGATAAAGCATGTTGAATACACAGCAACCTTGCCAGGTGTTTTCTCGCCAGCTTTTACTGGCCATGCTGCAGACTCTTTGGCCACTTGCTTGAATGTTTGCGGAGCATATTCAGGAATCCATGCATCCTTATCCACACCCAACGTTGTTTCCATCACAGAGCGCATCACTTTTGTACTATTCACCGCATTAACAGCTTTAGTCACAATTGGAATACCAGCAAAGCTGCCCATCTTGTCAGTTGATGACAATAGGTTGTCACGGAAGCTTGTTTCACCCTTCTTGTGCTTGATTGCTTTTGCACGCAACATCAAGTGAGGGAAATCAAGATTCCAAACGTGTGGTGGTGTGTATGGGCACTTGGTCATGTAGCAAAGGTCACACAAGTAGCACTGATCAACTACTTTGTCGTAATCTTTCTTATCCACGCCATGAACTTCACCATCTTCAGTGGCATCGACCAAATCAAATAATGTTGGGAATGAACCGCACAAGCTCACGCAGCGACGGCAGCCGTGGCAAATATCAAATACACGCTCTAATTCAGTATTTAGAGATTCTTCATTGTAAAAATCAGGATTTTTCCAATCAAGGGCGTGTCTTGTTGGGGCTTCTAAGTTACCTTCTCTCTGACTCATGACTATTCACCTTCTATATTTTTAATTTTGTGTGCTTACTTGTTAATTTAATTTTTTTACTTCACTCAAGACTCTTTATGAGATTCCCGAGATTTGCATCTCAGGAATCCTTAAAAAGCCTTTAGTACATCAGCGAATTACGCGCCTAATGTATCCAAAGCCTTCTGGTAACGGTTAGCGTGTGAACGCTCAGCCTTTGCCAAAGTTTCGAACCAATCAGCGATCTCGTCGAATCCTTCGTCACGGGCTGTCTTAGCCATACCAGGGTACATATCTGTGTACTCGTGTGTTTCACCGTGAACAGCAGCTTCTAGAGCTTCTTTTGGTGTACGGCCTGGAAGACCTGTACCTGGCTCGCCTGCACCGCCTTCGATCAAGAATTCCATATGACCGTGGGCGTGACCAGTTTCACCTTCAGCTGTTGAACGGAACAATGCTGCTGTGTCGTTCTCACCAGCGATATCGCACATGTTCGCGAAATACAAGTAACGGCGGTTAGCCATTGACTCACCAGCAAAAGCTTCTTTCAAGCTCTGTTCTGTTTTGCTACCTTTTAATGTTGGCATTTTTTTACTCCTATCGATAGATTTAACTTCCAAGTCGGTTACGATAGCTATATGGCTTTGGTCATCCAAATACACACAGCAATCTAACTAGACAGACATAGTTTATGTCTAAAACAACTCGATAGTTAAATTGTATTTATTAATTTTTCTAATAGTTTTTAACTAAAATAGAATTAATCGACTAACCTATTGTTTTTAAATGGATTTAAATTACTTTTTCTTGGCAACCAGCATTGTTGCCCTCGCTGAAATTGGCGATAAAACCCAACTTTTATCCCTCATGCTGTCTGCCAGATACAAAGATCATCATTGGGCGATCATTGGGGGAATCTTTATTGCCACTCTCCTCAATCATGCTTTGGCAGCCCTACTGGGAAGCACCATTTCTGCATGGATCAGCCCAGAAGTCATGAAATGGATTTTGGGCGGTGGTTTTATCGCCCTAGGTTTATGGCTTTTAATCCCTGACAAACTCGATGGTGATGAAGAGGCTCCTCCAACAAGCAGCTCTTGGAAAGTCTTCACGATCACCACTTCACTATTTTTTATTGCTGAAATGGGCGATAAAACCCAAGTTGCCACTGTGGCTTTAGGTGCACGCTATGATGATTTATTGGCTGTGGTGATGGGCACGACCGTTGGCATGATGCTCGCAAATGCTCCTGCCGTGTGGTTAGGTAAAAAATTCACGAAAGCTCTACCAATCAAATGGGTGCATGGCATTGCCGCAGTCATCTTCATTGCTATTGGCGTAGCGACATTATTTGTGAAGTTTTAATCAATACAAATAACAATCAAATTGTTTTAACTGTTTAACCAAAGATCATCTAAGAGACATTGAATGGCACGCACAGAAAACCCCATCACCTTCCTAAGAAGTGAATACAAGGCACCGGCTTTTACTATTCAAACAGTCAACCTAGATATTGCCTTGAACCCATCCAAGACGATGGTCGTGAATCGAATGATGATTCAACGAGCAGCCGGTCAATTGGGCCAATCTCTGGTACTGCATGGTGAAGAGCAAGAACTCATCAGCGTAAGAGTCAATGGTGAAATTATTCGTGGCTATGAGTTAACACCACACACATTGACCATTCACAACCTGCCTGATCAATTTGAATTAAGCATCACCAGCGCCAACATTCCCGAGAAAAATACATCTTTGATGGGGCTGTATGTTTCCAATGGCAACTTCTTCACACAATGTGAGGCTGAAGGCTTCAGAAAAATCACTTACTTCTTAGATAGACCAGACGTCATGACCACTTATCAAGTGACCTTGCGTGCCATCAAAAAAGATTTTCCTGTTTTGCTATCAAATGGCAATCTGATCAAAGAAGAAGAATTACCCAATGGCTGGCACAGTGCAGTTTGGCAAGATCCATTTCCAAAACCATCTTATTTATTTGCATTGGTGGCTGGCAAATTAGAAGCCATTGAACGCACCATCAAAAGCCAATCTGGCAAAGAGAAGCTCTTACAAGTCTGGGTAGAAGCCAAGGATCTCGATAAAACAGAGCATGCGATGGATTCATTGATTGCATCCATCAAGTGGGATGAGCAGCGCTTTGGTCTTGAACTAGATCTTGATCGGTTCATGATTGTGGCGGTTGGTGACTTCAATATGGGAGCCATGGAAAACAAGGGCTTGAATATTTTCAACACAAAATTCGTTCTTGCCAATCCAGAAACTGCCAGTGATGTTGATTACAGCAACATTGAAAGCGTTGTGGCACACGAGTATTTCCATAATTGGACTGGTAACCGCGTTACTTGCAGAGATTGGTTTCAGCTCTCACTCAAAGAAGGTTTGACTGTCTTCAGAGATCAAGAATTTTCAGCCGATCAAATGGGCAGCGCCTCTGGCAAAGCAGTTAAGCGCATTGAAGATGTGCGCTTACTTCGTCAAGTGCAATTTCCGGAAGACGCCGGTCCGATGGCTCACCCCATCAGACCTGATAGCTATCAAGAAATCAACAACTTCTACACAGTCACTGTGTACGAAAAAGGTGCTGAAATCATTCGCATGCAACAAACCCTCTTGGGGCGCGATGGTTTTCGCAAAGGCATGGACTTGTATTTCAAACGTCATGATGGCCAAGCGGTCACTTGTGATGATTTTGTTTCCGCCATGTCTGATGCCAATCAAAAGGATTTAACCCAATTTAAGCGCTGGTACAGCCAAGCTGGAACACCTCGGGTAAAAGTTGAAGAGAGCTTTGCAGGCAACACCTACCAAGTCAAACTCACGCAATCTTGTCCAGCCACACCAGGGCAAGATACAAAAGAGCCGTTTCACATTCCATTGCTCTACAAAATACTTGGATCTGAATCATCTTCACATTCAAGCAAAGCATCCAAAGAGCAATTATTTGAACTCACCCAAACAACTCAAACCATCACAGTCGAAGGATTGAAAGAAAAGCCCACTCTATCAATCAATAGAAACTTTTCAGCGCCGATTGTGTTGGACTTCGAACAATCAGAATCCGATCTTTTAACGCTCCTTCGCCAAGATGATGATGCATTCAACCGTTGGGAAGCTGCGCAAAAACTTTTCATGAGAAGTATTCTGAATGGTGAAACCCTCACTTCAGACCTGCTCAACACCCTCAAAGAAATTCTCTTAGACGGTCAATTAGATCCTGCATTCAAAGATCTGATATTCACATTGCCTGCTGAGAGTTACTTGTATGAACAAGTCAAGGTCATTGATCCACAGGCCATCCATCAATCACGCCGTAAATTACGCCATCAATTAGCCAATCATTTGCAAGAAGCTTGGTTATGGGCTTACGAGCACCATCAAACACCTGGCAAATTCAACCCAGATGCCATGAGCGCAGGCAAACGCTCACTCAAAAACTTAGCGCTTCACATGCTTTCAGAATCTGGTCATGCAGGTGCGGGTGATTTCGCTCTCAAGCAGTATGAGGTTGCCAACAACATGACTGAAAGATATGGCGCATTGGCAGTGATGGTTAACTTTGCATCAACCCATGCCGCCAAGTGCCTGCAACATTTCCATCAAACATTCCAATCAGATGCCTTGGTCATTGATAAATGGTTTTCCTTACAAGCAACAAGACAATCAGATTTAAGCAATCCTCAGTCAGTACTGAAAGATGTGATGGCTCTGCGTCAACATACAGATTTCAGCCTTAAAAACCCAAATCGAGTCAGAAGCTTGATACACGCCTTTTGCATGAATAATCCGGGAGCCTTCCATCAGCCTGAAGCAGCAAGCTATGAGTTTTGGGCCAAGCACGTGATTGAACTCAACCAAATCAACCCTCAAGTGGCCGCAAGATTGGCCAGGGGACTGGATCGTTGGAAACAATTTGCTCCGAATTATCAAGTTCACATGAAATCAGCACTAGAATTGATAGCTAAGCAAGATAACTTGTCCTCAGACGTGGCTGAAGTCATTGAAAAGGCACTCAATAGTTAATCAGGAAATACATATGTCGCAAGGCACTACTTTTACCAAATACATCACAGAGCTTGGCTCTAAGAACCCTCAGATTCCAGCATCACTGTTGGTGTCTGTTGCCAACGCTTGTAAATTAATTGCCAAACAAGTCGAGCAAGGTGCACTTGCCGGCATCATTGGCTCTGCTGGCAGTGGCAATGTTCAAGGTGAAACCCAGCAAAAACTAGACATCATTTCTAACGACATATTGTTAGAGGCTTGTGGATTAGATCAAACATTGGCGGGCATGGCGTCTGAAGAAATGGAAACCATTTTCCCAGCGAATAAAAATGGTAGCTTTCTACTTTTGTTTGACCCACTCGATGGCTCATCCAATATTGATGTGAACGTTTCTATTGGTACCATTTTCTCGATCCTTAAAAAACAAACCACTGGCGAATTAACTGAAAAAGATTTTCTTCAGGCTGGATGCGATCAGGTTGCTTCAGGTTATGTGGTCTACGGCCCACAAACCACCTTGGTCTACACCACCGGTCAAGGTGTTCACATGTTCACGCTCGATCATGAAACAAATGAGTTTTTACTCATCAAAGAAAATATCACGATCTCACCAGACACCAAAGAATTTGCGATCAATATGTCGAACATGCGTCACTGGGATCAACCAGTGAAACGCTATGTTGATGAGTGTCTTGCAGGCACTGAAGGTGCTCGTAAAAAAGACTTCAATATGCGCTGGATTGCCTCAATGGTGGCTGATGTGCATCGCATCCTCTGCCGTGGCGGTGTATTCATGTACCCATGGGACAAACGTGATCCAAGCAAACCAGGCAAGTTACGCTTGATGTATGAAGCAAACCCTATGAGCTTTTTGATTGAGCAAGCCGGCGGTGCCTCAGTCAACGGCAAAGACCGCATCATGACTTTACCAGCTGAAAAATTACACCAACGCGTGTCTGTTGTACTTGGTTCAAAAAATGAAGTGGATTTAATTCAGAAATATCACCAAGGATCCTAGTCGATTCCATAAATTCTTATCCAATAAAAAAGCCTCTGATTCATTTCAATCAGAAGCTTTTTTCTTAGGGCAAGATCATCAATGCATCATCGTTGTGGGATCCATGTAATCAAGCCCATGGGCACAAGCAACAGCCTTGCATGTGATGTGACCTTGATAAACATTCAAGCCATTCATCAAATGAGGATTTTCAATCAATGCCTGCTGAGCCCCCTTATTTGCAATCTGCATCACAAATGGTGCCGTTGCATTGGTCAAAGCCATCGTTGAAGTTCTAGCAACCGCCCCAGGCATATTGGCAACACAATAATGAATCACATCATCGATTTGATAAGTAGGTTCTTGGTGCGTGGTTGCGTGAGATGTCTCAAAACAACCCCCCTGATCAATCGCCACATCCACAATGACCGATCCAGACTTCATGGCAGACACCATTCTTCTTGTCACCAACTTCGGTGCGGCGCCACCTGGAACCAACACACTGCCAATCACCACGTCGGCACTCAACACCGATCTCTCAATATTGGCTGTGCTTGAATACAAGGTGTGAATTTTGTTGCCGTACAAAGCATCTAACTCTCTTAATCGATCAAGGTTTTTATCAATGATGGTCACACGAGACCCCATGCCAACAGCCATTTGCAAAGCAGCACTGCCCACAACACCGGCACCTAAGATCACCACATCAGCTGCGGGAACACCTGGTACACCTGCCAATAGCAATGCTCGACCACCATTGGCCTTTTCTAAATGATGTGCTGCTGCTTGAATCGACATTCTGCCTGCCACTTCACTCATAGGAGCCAACAAAGGCAATCGGCCATTAGCACTGGTCACTGTTTCATAGGCAATACAAATTGCATTGGACTGAACCAAAGCTTGGGTTTGGTGTAAGTCTGGCGCCAAATGTAAATACGTGAATAAAACCTGGCCTGAGCGAAGCATCTTGCACTCTTCAGGCTGCGGCTCCTTGACCTTAACAATCATCTCAGCCTCGGCAAATATGTCACTTGGACAATCCACCATCTGAGCTCCAGCCATCACATAATGCTCATCCATGAATCCAATGGCTTCCCCTGCATTTTTTTGAACCAACACCTGGTGACCCCAAAGCCTTAATTCGGTGACTTGATCGGGCGTTAATCCAACTCGATACTCGTGATTTTTAACTTCCTTAGGTACGCCAACAATCATGATGCACTCCTCTCTTTTTTATGAAGACCAAAAATAAAATACAACAACGTCAATCCAATCAAAATTGGAGGACCGACGTAAAACGCCATGCGAGTTGATTCTGAATAAGCCATTAAGCCAATCACAAACATCACAAAGAAGATGGCGAACCATGAGCCGTATGGCCACATGATTGCGCGGTAGGGCAAGGCATCTCTTTGTACCTGAGTTAAAGATTTTCTAAATTGGATTTGCGTGAATAAGATGGCAATCCAAACCAATAAGCCAATCAAAGTCACTGCTGCCGTGATCCACTGGAATGCCTTCTCAGGAACAAAGTAGTTCAAAGCAACTCCGAGTGTTGGCAACAGAATTGTCATAAGGATGGCTTTCATGGGCACACCTGATTTAGACACTTCGCCCAATGCTTGTGGTGCATTGCCAATCTTGGATAAACCCAAGAGCAATCGACCGCCACTGAATATGCCTGCATTACAAGAAGAAAGCGCTGCTGTGATCACCACAAAATTGATGATGCCGGCTGCTTCTCTTAAGCCAATGCTCTCAAACATAGCGACGAATGGACTACCTTGCTGACCGACTTGATGCCAAGGGAAGATCGCCAAAATAACAAACAAGGCTCCGACGTAAAAAATCAATATGCGCCAGGCCAATGAATCAATGGCCATAGGAATAGTCTTTATTGGGTTTTCAGCTTCACCTGCTGATAAGCCAATCATTTCAATACCAACATAAGCAAATAAAACCATTTGAAGCGATAACAAGAAACCACTCACCCCATTAGGAAAAAATCCACCATGCTGCCAAAGGTTGGCTATACCAATCGGCTCACCGCCAACACCAAGGCCAAAGAAAATCATTCCGCAGCCCATCGCAATCATCGTCACAATCGCGACCACTTTGATGAGAGAGAACCAAAATTCGAATTCACCGAAAACTTTTACTGCCACAAAGTTGATGCCACCCATGGCCAACAATGAAGACAAGGCCCACACCCATTGAGGAACATCCGGGAACCACATCATCATGTAAATACCAACAGCGGTGACTTCAGCCAAGCCCACCACAATCCAGTAAGTCCAATACCCCCAACCAACCAGATAGCCCGCTAGAGGACCAATGTATTTGCCAGCGTAATGTGCAAAGGATCCTGCTACAGGCTCATGCACTGCCATTTCACCAAGTGCTCTCAGAACTATGAAAGCCACTAAGCCAGCCAGAACATAGCCCAACATGATGGATGGCCCTGCCAGCTGAATGGCTGTGGCTGACCCTAAAAATAAACCAACACCAATTGTTGACCCCAAAGCCATTAGACGAATATGTCGTGGCTGAAGACTTCTTTTTAAACCATGGTTGTCATGAACCATTTTTCACCTCTACTGTGTCATTCAAAAATTTGAACGGGCAGAATAGGAGGCAATCAATCGCTTGTATATGGCCTAAAAATGCATGAAATACTTAATTTAAGAAAAGTAACAATGCGAAATTTTCAATAGCCAATAAGAATCAAGGCTTGAGAGAAAAGCTGTAATTTTTACTTACGAGAAAATAGGAAGTTTCCTACAAAGAAATCAGAATATTCCTACAAGGAAGTAATCCAAATATTTGAGGAATTTAGGGGGAATTTAGAAGAGTTTTAAAATTTAACTAATTAGAAAAATTTAAATCTGATGTGGATGGGCGAACATATCGCGGAGACTCTCTCGATGCATCAATACAACCACCGTCTTTGTAAACGCCTTGAGGATCTCGGTAACACATCATTCGATCAATGATCATCTGATACTTTGATGGATCTGCCAATGATTGCTTGACGCAAGATTCAACAATTTCTTCATTCATATGCAATTCACCATCATCACCAACAAATGCACCGTCCCGCCAGTGGTAAACCTCTACACACTTTGCCTCCAAACTGAATGGCTGATCTCTTTTCCAAAAATTGGTGAATAAGTTGTGGCCCAAATAGATGACCCAAGAGCCTTCATACCCAGAAATATCTGAAGAGCGGTCATCAGGATTACGGAACCATACGCGGTCCCCTGGCACGTAATACTTCATGGGGAATGGATGATCTAAAGTGCCGTATTCTTTGAGAAAAATCTCATGAAACTCACCGGAGCGGATGGCACTTCTCTCAGAACGTAACTCGAGCTTTTTCAATAAGTCAGGATTCACATTTTTTAGCTCTTGAGCAATGCTGAGCAAGATCACGTATTCAGTGGCTCGATAACAAGAAAAAGAGTAAGCCTCTTTGGCACTCGGCGGTTGAGTGGCCTTGATCAAGCCATCGATGATCGACTGCCCTTTATTTAACAAAAACCCTTCTTCTTCGTCATAATGCCAATAATCCGTTGGTCTCTCAGCGGCTTCAGTATCAAAGTTCAAGGCTGCCTTAAAGCCAGCATTAACCACATAATGACGAATTCTGATGGCTGACACCAACTCATCAAAACTAGGAAAAGTGAATGGGATGGTTGCCATCAACATTGCAACCAAGATTTCTTTCTCTAAATCTTCGGTATTTTTTTGACCATCAATGCCCATGGTCGAATACAAGCGAGTGGTATCCCAAGCGGGTGCCCACTGCTCTCTAGCACTCTCTTTTAGTTTATAGGCACATTGATAGGTGCCGTTACCACTCAAGATAACTGCATCGACGTGCTGCCACAACTGCAAGGCCTCCAGATGTCTTTGCATACTGGTCTGCAGGGCGCTTAACTCTTCGGTGGTCTTGACAACAAACTCAATCCCACGAGACTCAAAGTGAATATTGGTTTGATTGGCTGTCATTATTTTTTTATAAGAATCTGTCCAACAATCTTCGACTGTGTTTGTCTAATGTCTGAATATTCTCTATAAGGTATTGAACACCATGATTATCAGAAATCAAATAAGTATCTTTACTGATACGACGAATATCTTCCTCACCCTTTAGAACAAACTGAGTGGCGCCCCGACTTGTTTCAACCGTCCAAGTACTAGGGGTTGCAAATGAAGAAACTTCAGCAATCTTTGTCAAAACTGGCATGAACTCTCTGTTGGCGAGCTCTTCTTTGATGATTGACTGATTCTCGGCGCTGACTTGATTTAAGTTGTCTAACCAAATTAATTCATGGCCATCACGATCAACGATTGCAATGCATTCTCCTGGCAGGCTGATAGGAAAAGCTTTGACTGGCAAAACCTGTTCGTAAAACTGTCCATCTTCAGTCCGCAAGCACAACTGGCCAAAAGTATTTTTTGATAAGGCGAAGTTCTTCATAGAATTACCCATTCTTCGCCCCCAACTCCGCATCAACTGCATCCATCGCTTGCCTAGCTTGAGTGTCATACATCCGACGATAGACACCGTTTAAATCCATGAGCTGATCATGTCCACCCTGCTCGATGATTTGACCTTTATCCAACACAATCAAGCGATCCGCTTTGCGCAGTGTTGATAAACGGTGTGCAATGGCAATCGTGGTTCTACCTTTGACCAAATTATCCAAAGCCTTTTGAATCTCTTTTTCAGTCGTGCTATCCACTGATGAAGTTGCCTCATCCAGTATCAAGATCTGTGGATCAATTAACAAAGCTCTTGCAATCGAAATACGCTGTCTTTCACCGCCAGAGAGAGACTGACCTCTCTCACCAACCAAAGAGTCATAACCGTGAGGCAGTCTTAAGATAAATTCGTGAGCATGAGCTGCTCTTGCAGCAGAAATGATCTCTGCACGGCTTGCATTTGGTTTGCCGTAGGCAATATTTTCAGCAATCGTGCCGAAGAATAAAAATGGCTCTTGCAGCACCAAACCAATGTGTCTGCGATAGTCAGCCACAGCGATTGAACGAATATCAACGCCATCCAAGCGAATCGTGCCTTCGGCTGCGTCATAAAAACGACAAATCAAATTCACCAAAGTACTCTTACCAGAGCCACTATGACCAACCAAGCCGATCATTTCACCAGGAGCAATTTTTAAATTGATCCCTCGTGTCACAGAGCGATTACCGTACCTGAAGCCCACATTATTTAATTCTATGAGACCTTCTACTTTTGTTAGCTTGATTGGCTGACTTGGTTCTGGAACACTGGACACGTGATCCAAAATATCAAAAATACGTTTAGATGCCGTGGCCGCCTGTTGAGTGAAAGCAACAATGCGGCTCATGGAGTCAAGACGTGTGTAGAAACGCCCAATGTATGCCAAGCACGCCGTCAACATACCAACTGTGATGGCATCGTGTGATATTTGCCAGATACCAAAAGCCCAAACCACCAACAATCCAATTTCTGTTAACAAAGTAATGGTTGGCGAGAACAAGGCCCAGACCTTATTCACTCGATCATTCACAGCCAAGTTATGTTCATTGGCCAATCTAAAACGGTCAGACTCACGCTCTTCTTGGGCAAAGGCTTTCACGACACGAACACCTGGGATCGTGTCAGCCAACACACTCGTGACCTCTGACCAAATGCGGTCTATCTTTTCAAAGCCATAACGCAATTTATCTCGCACCACATGAATGGCCCATCCAATGAATGGCAAAGGTATCAATGTCACCAAAGCCAACCAAGGATCGATAGAGATCAAGATGGCAGCTGTCATCAAAATCATCAAGACATCAGTTGCAAAGTCTAGAAGGTGTAATGACAAGAACAAGCAAATACGATCTGACTCAGATCCAATGCGAGCCATCAAATCACCAGTTCTTTTGCCGCCAAAGTATTCCAAGGACAGCTTCATCAAATGTTGATAAGTGGTGGTGCGAAGATCGGCACCGATGCGCTCACTCACCAAAGCCAAAATATAGGTTTTGGCCCAGCCCAACACCCAAGCCAATATTGCGGCAGCCAGCAAGGCGCCCAAATAAAGCAAAGTTAAATTGACATCGATGGCTTGACCATTTTGATAAGGCAACAAAATGTCATCCATCAATGGCATGGTCAGATAAGGTGGCACCAAGGTGGCAGCAGTAGAGGCAAGCGTTAAGACAAAGCCTGCAAACAATTGGCCTTTGTAAGGCTTAGCAAAGCGCCAGAGTCTTAATAAAGTCCAAGTTGATGGTGGCGTTAAGTTTTCTGAACTACAAGCTGGGCACTCGTCCTGATCAGGTGGTAATGGCACCCAACAAGTTGGACAAAGTGGCTGTGTAGTTTCAGCAAGCTCAGCATTAAATTTTCCTAAAGACTTGGCTAACTCAATATGAAAATGTTGAACCAGGCGATTGGCCACAGGATTTTGTGCCAATGTGAATCGCCAGCTAGCCAATCTTCCAGATTGGTTGAGCAACTCTAAATTTGCCACGCCAGCATGATCATGTAACTGCAATTTCAAGTCTTCTGAAAAAGACCATCTCGACCATGACGAAAAGTCTTCTTTGCTCGCAATCAGGCCTTGATTGGTTAAGCAAACCAATCCTTTTGCAAAATGCAGTTGTTCGTTGAGATCTAACTCCAAAACAGCAATCACTGACTCATTGGTATTCAAAGTTTCAGCAATGGAGCGGCGCCATTCCTTTGGCAATCGTTCCAAAGGATCAGGATGGCTATGAATAGCGTTGGGGGTGGTAATAGAAGTAGTGGTCAAGGATGGCTTTATATCTTTATTTGTCGGCAATTATCGCAAATTTGCCAATCAAAATATTTACCTTTTTCTGTCAACCAAAGATTGCCCAAAGCGTTAAACGACAACGTACAATTAGGTATTTTTGGCACTTTAGCCCCACATGACTAAAAAAACTATAGAAATCATAGATATAAAGGTTCTTAAAGGACCCAGCATGTGGACCTATCGCCCGGTTTTAGAAGCCTGGGTCGATATACATGATCTAGAAGATTACCCCTCAAACACCCTGCCAGGCTTTACTGATAGGCTGGTGGCTTGGCTTCCCAGCCTGATTGAACATCGTTGCTCTTACGAGGAACGAGGCGGCTTCATCAAAAGACTTGAAGAAGGCACTTGGCCAGCACACATCCTTGAGCACGTGACCCTCGAACTACAGAATCTAGCTGGTATGCCAGGAGGCTTTGGTAAGGCTCGTGAGACCAATAAACGCGGTGTTTATAAAGTGGTGGTTCGGGCTTGGCATGAAAAGATCACTGAAAAAGCGCTTTATCACGCACGTGACTTGGTGATGGCCGCTATTGAAGATCGCCCATTTGATGTGCCAGCTGCCATCAAAGAAATTGAAGACATGGTCGATAGTCTTTATTTGGGCCCTAGCACTGCTTGCATCGTTGATGCAGCCAGAGAAAAGAAGATTCCAGCCACCAGATTATCTGAAGGCAATTTAGTTCAATTGGGTTATGGCAATAAGCAACGCAGAATTTGGACTGCTGAAACCGATTTGACCAGTGCGATTGCTGAAGGCATTTCAAAAGATAAAGACTTAACCAAATCTCTATTAGCCTCATGTGGCGTTCAGGTTCCTGAGGGTCGCATGGTGGATAGCGCTGAAGACGCCTGGGCTGCCGCTCAAGACATCGATGGCTCTGTGGTGGTCAAACCTTATGACGGCAATCACGCCAGGGGTGTGTTCACCAACCTATCAGATCAAGCCCAGATTAAAAAAGCCTATGACGACGCTTTAAAAGAAGGCAGCGGCGTGATTGTTGAACGCTACATACCAGGCAATGAGCATCGCTTATTGGTGGTTGGTAAAAAAGTAGTTGCTGCTGCCAAAGGTGAATCAGCTTGGGCCAAAGGTGATGGAAAAAGAAGCATCCGCGAACTGATTGAAGAAGAGATCAATACCGATCCTCGCCGTGGTGATGCAGAGATATTGCCATTGAGCCCTGTTGTCTTTGATACAAAATTAGAACTAGAGCTTGCGCGTCAAAACTTCACCTTGGACTCAATCCCTAAGGCAGGTCACGATGTTTTAGTTCAAGCTTCAGGCAACATGGCTTTTGAAGTGACTCACTTGGTTCATCCATCAGTTGCCGAACAAGCTGCCTTAGCTGCACGAGTGATTGGTTTAGATATTGCAGGTATTGATATCGTGGCTGAAGATATTTCGAAGCCACTTGAAGATCAAGGTGGTGCGATTGTTGAAGTCAATGCCGGACCTGGCTTGATCATGCACCTTAAACCTGGTGTTGGTGAACCGCAACCAGTCGGCGCCGCAATCGTTGATCATCTCTTCCCGAATAATGCGGATGGACGAATTCCAGTTGTTGGCATCACAGGATCACGCGGCAAAACCATGGTGGCGCAACTCACGACCCACTTGATGCAATTGACTGGTATGAAAGTAGGCTTAGCTTGCAGCAAGGGGGCCTTCTTCAATCATCGACTCCAAACCCAGGGCAATTGTGCCAACTGGATCAGTGCCAATCGAATCTTGCTAAACCGCCAGGTTGAGGCCGCAGTTTTTGAAAACGACAGCCGCACAATTTTGAATGAAGGTTTGGCATACGATCGCTGCACTGTTGGTGTGGTGACTAATCTTGATCCACTTGATACGGTACCTGAGTGCTCAATCACTGAACCAGAGCAAATTTATAACGTCTTACGAACTCAAGTAGACGTTGTATTACCCAAGGGATGCACCGTTCTTAATGCCGATGATGAAGCAGTCGTCAACATGGCTGAACTATCAGATGGCGAAGTGATTTTCTTTAGTAAATATGGACCCAATGAACACACCAAGAAACATTTGCAAAAAGGTGGTCGAGCCCTGTTCACAGAAAACAATATGATCATCTTGGCAACGGGCACTGATCAATACTCACTCATCAGTACTGCCAGCATTCCTCTCTTACAAGCCAGCAGCAAAACCAATACTCTAGAAAGCATACTGGCTGCTGTCGCTGCAGCATGGTCTTTAAACATACCTAAAGACATCATTGCTGCAGGTCTTCAAACTTACCAATAGTCAATCATGGAATTAATTCGCATACGCGCTCTCAGAGGTCCTAATTTTTGGGGCAAACACACTTCTCTAGAGGCATTGGTCAAGTGCGAAGAAAACGAAAAAATCATCACCAATATTTCTGGTTTTGAAACTCGCTTGCGTGAACGCTTTCCACAACTCGGCCCATTGCGCCCACACACACAAAATGAAACCGTCTCTTTAGCTCATGCATTAGAGGTGTGCTCAAGAGACCTGCAAGCTCAAGCAGGATGCCCGATCACTTTCAGCCGAACCATGTCAACACCTGATGATGGTGTGTACATTGTCGTCGTTGAATACACCGAAGAAAAAGTCGGTCGCTTGGCACTTGATTTGGCCATGCAGTTATGTCGTTCAGCTCTAATTGATAACGGCTCACACCTCGATGAATACCTCAAGCAATTAAGAGATTTGGATGAAGATATTCGTCTGGGGCCAAGCACTGGATCAATCGTTGAAGCTGCCATTGCGCGCGGCATCCCTTATCGTCGTTTAACCGAAGGTAGCATGGTTCAGTTAGGCTGGGGCAGTAAACAACGCCGCATCCAAGCTGCTGAAACAAGCTCTACCAGTGCGATTGCTGAATCAATTGCCCAAGATAAGCAGTTAACCAAAGACTTACTCCATGCTGCTGGCGTGCCAGTACCCATGGGAAAAATTGTGACCACTGCTGAAGAAGCATGGGAAGCTTATTTAGAAATCAAGTCCCCTGTAGCAGTCAAGCCACGTGACGGCAATCAAGGTAAAGGTGTTGCAGTCAATATTGATAATCGCGAGCAAATAGAGATTGCCTTTAAAGCAGCCTCAGCCATTTCTTCTGAAGTGATTGTTGAGCGTTACATGCCAGGACATGATCATCGTCTTTTAATCATCGGCGGTCAGTTAGTAGCAGCCGCTCGTCGTGAACCGCCCTACGTGATTGGTAATAATAAAAACACTGTTCGCGAATTAGTGGAAGAAGTGAACAAAGATCCTTTAAGAGGTGATGGTCACGCCACTTCACTGAGCAAGATTCGTATCGATGAAATCGCTATTGCTACTCTTAAGAATCAGCAACTGACTCCAGACTCGATTCCTCCAAAAGGTTTGCGCGTCACCTTGCGCAACAATGCGAACTTAAGCACCGGTGGCACCGCCACTGATGTGACTGATGACGTCCACCCAGACCTAGCTGTTTCAGCCATTGCCGCAGCACAAATGGTTGGCTTGGATATTTGTGGAGTAGACGTGGTTTGTGACAACGTTTACAGACCACTAGAAGAACAAGGTGGCGGCATTGTTGAAGTCAATGCCGCACCAGGGTTGCGCATGCACTTGCATCCTTCTTACGGTAAAGGTAGACCAGTTGGTGAAGCCATTATTTCAACCATGTTTGGTAAAGAAGATGATGGCCGAATTCCAGTGGTGGCAGTGACCGGCACGAATGGCAAAACAACCACAGTTAAATTGATGAGCCACCTGTTTGAGCAACAAGGTTTGCGTGTTGGCCATACAGGCACGGATGGTGTTTATGTGAATGGCAAAAGAATCGACACAGGAGACTGTAGCGGCCCTAAGAGCGCACGCAATGTCTTGATGCACCCAGACGTTGATGCCGCTGTTTTAGAGACGGCACGGGGCGGTATTTTGCGTGAGGGTCTCGGCTTTGATCGTTGCCAGGTTGCGATTGTGACTAATTTGGGCGAAGGCGATCACCTTGGCATGAATTACATCAACACCACCTCAGAGTTAGCCGCTGTTAAACGTGTGATTGTTCAAAACGTGGCCAGCAATGGTATGGCTGTTCTTAATGCAGCAGACCCGATGGTTGCCAAGATGGCAAAGTCTTGCCCTGGCCAAGTCACTTTCTTCGCAAGAGATATTCAGCACCCAGTGATGGCAAAGCATCGTGCTCAAGGTCAGCGCGTGGTTTTTGTTGAAAACAACAAAATCGTTGCAAGCGAAGGTAAAAAAGAATTCCATATTGACTTGAACCAAGTACCTGTCACGGTCAATGGCAGCATCAGTTTTCAGGTAGAAAATGTCCTAGCAGCAGTTGGAGCTGCATGGGCATTGAATATTTCTTGGGAAACGATTGCTGAAGCATTAGAAACATTTGTGAGCGACTCACAAACAGTGCCTGGTCGCTTTAATATATTCAAACATCAGGGTGCCACAGTGATTGCTGATTACGGCCATAACCCAGATGCAATCAAAGCCCTATCAGAAACCATCATCAACATGCCTGCCAAGAAACGCATGGTTGTGATCAGTGGTGCCGGTGATCGTCGCGATGAAGACTTGCGCCGCCAAACAGAAATCCTTGGACAGTACTTCGATCACGTGATTCTCTATGAAGACCAATGCCAACGTGGCCGTCCAGACGGCGAAGTGATTGGCATCATGAGAGAAGGCTTGATGGCCTCAAAACAAGTCAAGAAAATTCAAGAATTCCATGGCGAGTTTTTAGCCATAGACCAAGCTTTATCTCAAATTGAAGCAGGCGACGTTTGCCTTATTTTGGTTGATCAGGTTGAAGAGTCTTTGGCCCACATCGCCAAAAATGTTCGCTGACCAAAGCTCTAGGGGTCATCGCTTTTGAAGTAGCTTTAATACTTCAGCAGCGGCAACAAATCCAAAGGTGGCCGTGACAGTCACAGCAGAACCATATCCTGCGCAAGACAATCCTCCGCTGGCCACACCTTGCCTCGGTTCATCAGAGTAAATCGCTGTCACACCCAACTTCTTCTTAGGATCATTGCTAAAGCCATATTCTTTACGCAATGAATATCTAATTTTTGATAAGACTGGATCCTGGGTTGTTTTAGCCAAGTCAACTGCCTTGATACGACTTGGATCTAGCTTGCCACCAGCGCCACCGCAAATGATTAACGGAATTGTTAAAGACTTTTTACCATTATGTTTTGTGATTTCTTGTTCTTTTTGCTCAGCTAACCTAGCTCTACCAAGCTCGTCCCTGCCCTCACAATAGGCCGCCAAGGCAATCTTCATCTTGACATCATCTGTGGCATCAAGCACTGCAAAATATGGGTTCTCAGCGTTCTTACGCAGATGAGCATCCAAATTGTCTGGTGATAAAAATTCGTCGATGATATTAAGCTTGATCAGTGGATTGATCTGCCTGACTCGCTCGGCCATGGCTTCTGATTTTGACTTCCCGAAGTTATCTTCAATCGCATGCAACTGCCGATTCACATTGCTCACAGCAATGTGATCAAAGTCCATCAATGTCAGCTCACCAATGCCGCTTCTGGCCAGAGCTTCGACTGCCCAAGAACCAACACCACCCAATCCAGCAATGAGCACGTGCGCCTTCTCAAAGGCCTGCAAACCAGTCTCGCCGTATAAACGAGCCACTCCTGCGAAGCGCCTATTTTGATTTGTATCCTGATTTGTATCCATAGCCATGACTATATAAGAAAAAACCCGCCTCGAGAGGCGGGTTTTAATGTGAGCCCCGAAGGGCTTCACCAATGTTTCATCAATTAAGAATCAACTGATTACTTCAAAGTTGGGTAACGTACGTGGTCGATCAAGTCTTGAACTTCTTTCTTCGGAGCTGGTGTTACCAAGCTAACCAAAATAATCAAAGCAAAACCAACCGGCACACCGAACACACCTGCTGAAATTGGTGCAATACCGTACCAAAGTTCAATTGGTGATGTCACGCCGAATACACCGCGCATCCATGGCTGAGTAGTAACCATATAGTAAATGGTAATACCAAGACCACCGATCATACCTGCTACTGCGCCCCACTTAGAAGCACGCTTCCAGAAAATACCCAATGTCAAAGCTGGGAAGAAAGCAGCAGCAGCGAATGAGAACGCAGCGCCAACCAAGAACAAAATGTCAGCTGGTTTCTGTGCAGCTACATAAGCAGCAGCAAGAGCAACGACCAACAACAATGCCTTAGAAATTGCTACACGACGACCTGTTGAAGCATTTGGATCGATCATCTTGTAGTACAAGTCATGAGACAAAGCGTTAGCGATTGTCAACAACAAGCCGTCAGCTGTAGACAACGCAGCAGCCAAACCACCCGCAGCAACCATGCCTGAAATAACGTATGGCAAGCCACCGATTTCTGGAGTTGCTAACACGATGATGTCGCCACCGATTCTCATCTCACCCAATTGGAAGATACCGTCTTTGTTAATGTCAGATACTGACAACAAAGTTGGATCAACCGCTGCCCAGCTTGAAATCCATGCTGGTAGCTTATCGAATGGTGTGCCAACGAGAACGTTGAACACTTCATACTTAACAAGCACTGCTAACGCAGGAGCTGTGAAGTACAACAAGAAGATGAAGAACAATGACCATGACACAGATTCACGAGCTTCTTTCACAGATGGTGTTGTGTAGAAACGCATCAAAATGTGTGGCAATGCAGCTGTACCAACCATCAAACAGAAAATCAAGGCTAAGAAGTTACGACGTGATGTGTCGTAAGCAGTTTTTGCCTTTTCATCGCCATTTGGATCGCCAGCGTACTGCGCTGCGTGACGAGGCATACCAGCCAAAGGCTTAGCTCTTGCTTCGTTTGCAGCTTTTGCTTTAGTCCAATCTGCTTTAGCAGCAGCTTCGTCCTTAGGAACAGCAGCCAATGCTTTTTCAGCAGCAGCCAAATCAGCAGCAGGAGCGTTAGCAGCTTTTAGATCAGCCACTTTCTTCTCTGCAGCAGCTTTGTCAGCAGCTAGAGCTGTTGGGATATCTTTAAGTTTTGCACCTAAAGCATCTGCACGCTCTTTGAAAATCGCAATAACTTCTAACTCTTTTGGATCCTTCATCAACTCTGCTTCACGAGCTGTCACTTTTTCAAGCTGATAGCCGTAAACGATTTGTGGGATTGGGAAACCAGTTTGTTTCACTGACAACCAAACCACAGGAATCATGTAAGCAATGATCAAGATGATGTACTGAGCCACTTGAGTCCAAGTAACGGCTTTCATACCACCCAAGAATGAGCAAACCAAGATACCGCCCAAGCCCAAGAAGATGCCTAGCTCAAATGAAACACCTGTCAAACGTGTTGTGATCAAACCTACACCGTAGATTTGGGCAACAACGTAAACAAATGAACACAAGATCGCAGCAACTACGCCTAGGAAGCGTGGCAAGTTACCTTCATAACGAGCACCTAAGAAGTCAGGAATTGTGAACTGACCAAACTTACGTAGATATGGTGCAAGGAACAAAGCAACTAAACAGTAACCGCCTGTCCAACCCATGATGAAGGCAAGACCGCTGTAACCTGTCAAGTAAAGAGTACCAGCCATACCGATAAAGGAAGCTGCAGACATCCAGTCAGCACCTGTCGCCATACCGTTATACATAGCAGGAACACGTCGACCCGCTACATAGTACTCAGCAGCATCGTTTGTACGACTCATAAAACCGATACCGGCATAGAGGAATACTGTTGCTGCAAGGAAGGCGTAACCGATGTATTGGCGAGTCAAGCCCATTTGTTCTAGGATTCCAAGAATCACAACAAATGAAACGAAACCACCAACGTACCAGGCGTAAACCTTGTTAAGTTGTTTTTTAAAAGCAGCGTTTGAACCGCCACCACTGAACGCGCTACCGCTATCAGGAGACATTCCAGCCATGATTAGTCCTCCACTTCTTCAGCACAACCGTGCTCTTTGTCTAAATTGTTCATGTAATGAGCATAGTAGACAATAATTAAAACGTAAGCGATCAATGATCCTTGCGCTCCCATCCAGAAGCTGAAAGGCCAGCCAAAGAATGTAAAGCTTAGGTCACGAGCCATATAAGCGACCACGTACGTGACAACAAACCAAAGACCCAACAAAATGGCCGTGATTCTTAGGTTTTTTGCCCAATACTGGCGATGCGATTCCGTTAATTGCATAACAGTTTCTCCTCGTTGTTACTCTAAAACCAGGTTTCCCCGGAACCTTTTGCGATTCACCAGAGTTTTACCTCTGGCTTGCAACCGAACCGCGATTTGTCAAGAAGCTTTCACTTCAAGCCCAGTTTCCCGCTCTAATTGAGCGGCAAATTTAGGCTCAAACCCTTTGAGATGGCGAATGATCTTCACCGCCTCTTCAGGTTCCTGACGATCCACATGAACCCGCGCTAATTGATACCAAGCGTAAGGGCTCATAGGCTGCAATTGGGTGTTGCGCTTAAGGGCTTTGATAGCCTCTTCAAAGCGCTGCTGTTGAATCAAGGTTAGACCCAAGCCGTACCAGGCTTGATCTAATTTCTCGTTTAATTCAAGAGCACGACGAAAGCTGAATTCAGCGTCAGCAATCTGTTTGAGTTCTTCTTGGAGATAGCCAAGGTTGTACCAAGCAAATGCAGGAGCATCTGGCTTGGCAACTAGTTTTTTATACATATCGACGGAGGCTTGCTTGTTACCCACCTCCGCATAAAGGTGAGCCAAGCTACCTAATGCATAAGCATCATTTGGATAGTCAGCCAACATATCTTCAAATGTTTCAATCGCCCAAGCCCTACGACCAAGCACAATGAATGTGATTGCTCGCCACTTGTGCAACTGCCATTTAAGATCAATTTTTATCATCTGCAGCCAACCATCCCTATCGATACGCAGTGCTCAATTTTTGCCAGAGTCACTGCGATGTATAAAACTGAAACAACACAAAAAGCTACAACTGGAATATGTCGCTCCGCAACCATTTTTGGAGAAATTAACTTGGCAATAGCTGTCCAAGGTTTATTCAAGACCACAAACAATTGATAGAACATATTGGTTTCTCTTTTGTGACCGACAATCGCATAAAGAATCGCTTGACCCACTAAAGCCAAACCACCGATATACAAAACCAACTGCAACACATTCAAAAACTGAATCAAATTCTTACCTCAAGGTTTAAACCCCGAATTTGGGGATTTCTTACAACACACGAACTATGAATTTTTTTTGGCGATTCGAAAATAAGTAATTACCCTATTTATTTATCTATATAAATCAAATAATTACTGCAATATTTCCCCTAAGGAAAATAAGGTATATATTCTCAATTTCGAGGTAACCAACGCGACTCTCGGGCCAATCTTTCCATTAAATCAATCGTTGGCGCTAATGGCTTGAGCTTAGGCCAAATTTGCAGTATTAGCTCAGCTGTGGCAAAGGTATCTGCGGCTGCTTGATGACGCACTGCACACTCAATTCCTAAATGTCCCATCCATTGATCTAAGGATCTCGCCTTGACCTCAGGGTAGGAAGCTGAAACGAGGGGCTCAACGTCAATCCAAGTATTTTTAAGCTTGTATCCAAGCTGGTATTGATAGGCTCTTTGAATCATCGATTCATCAAAAGCCGCATGAAAAGCCAATAAAGGGGCATCCCCTGCCCAACGCTCGAAATTTCGCAATACCTGTTGAGGGTCCTCCCCCATCATTTGTGCCTGAGCACCAATGCCATGCAACAAGATATTGTCTTTATCTGAAGCTAAGTCTTGTTTCAAGACAGCCTCAAAACTATCAAAAATATCTATTTTTAGACTTTGATCATCGTTCACATGAATGCACACAGCGGCAATGGCTAGCAAACGATCCTGCCGTGGATCCAGACCGCTGGTTTCAACATCTAAAACAACCCAGCGATTTTGATTGATGACAGAGGCCTGCCCGAATAAGCGTTTTAACCAAAACATCTTAACGACCGTAATCTAATTCAATGCGCTGCTGCAAATCTCTGGTAGCTCTCAGAGACTCCTTGAGAATTCTGCGGTCAATGTTATTCAAACTACTCAACTCGAGCGCATTGAAATTTCCACCAATCGCATGCGAATCAATTTGCACCGATAAACGCAACATTTGTAAAAATTCAAAAGCAGAAACCCAAGCCAAGTATTCACGCTCTGGAATATTCAAAGCAAGACCCACTGCAATCAATCGGTCTCTGGTGTTAGTGTCACCAATGCCATTTGCCAAGGAATAGATACGTGCAGCATCAACCAAAATGGCAGTGCCGTGAAGTTTTAAATCAATGCATTCTTTGTCTTCGAGCTTGATGGTATCAATACCACCATGCCAACTGATAGGCACTTTCATATTCAATGAGTTTTCAGCCAGCAACTTGATGAATCTCGGAATGGCTTTGGCTTTTTGCATCACGGTGTTTTTCATTTCTACCAGCAAATCAGGATTGCCTGCCACCAAGCGGAAATCAAAATAGATACTTGCATTCAACAGATCTTCAGGCGTGCCATGCTCAATCCACTGTGAGAATCGCTCCAACCACTCGGCTTCACTCAAGCAAATCTTTGGATTACTTGCCATCACATTGCCTTTACACAAAGGGTAGCCACAAGCATCCAAGGCTTGATTCACATCAAGCGCGAATTTCAAATATTTATCCCTGACTGCATCATTGGCTTGCCCAGAAAACACCAGGGCATTATCTTGATCAGTGGCAATCGTTTGCTCAGAACGCCCCTCTGAGCCCAAAGCAATCCAGGCGAACTCTTTCAAATCCAAGCCATGTTTCTTGGCATTGAGTTCAACCAATCTTTCACATACAACGTCATTCAAATAACTGATCAAAGTCGTGAGTTGTCTTGCCTGAACACCTTGGCCAATCAAATTTTTCGCAAACTTTCTGATGTCTTTGGCGCAAACAATCATGTCCGATAAATCTGGGGCTGATCGGATAGAGGTACTGATGTTTTTCAAAGACAGACGTTGAGTGGCAAACAGATCTCGTTCAGAGATGATGTTCACAATCTCTTTGCCGTCAACCACTGGCACATGTCGAATACCAAACTTGGACATCATCAAAGCAGCGTCCTGAGCTGTATGAGTGATGGTCAAAGCTTTAACGCCTGTGGTCATCACATCTTTGATCGGCGTATCAAGACTCATCTGCGGAATAGTCACACGCCCCAAGATATCGTAGCGAGTCAATATACCCAATAAACCATCTTGTTGATTGCTCACCAAAATTGAGCCAACGCGACGCTCATGCATTTGAGTCAAAGCATCTTTGATCGGAGTGTCTGGCGAAACGAACAAAGGCTTCTTTCGCGGCAATTGCCCAAGAGGTGTTTCCAAGGATTGTTCGGAAAAAATTTGTGATGCATACGTTCTTTGTAGAACTTGGCGAGACTGCTCTAAGAATTTCAAAATTCGCAAACTTAGGTAATCTGCAAACGGACTGGATAAGTTAGCCAACTCCTTCATGGTTTCGACTGAAATTCTCAGACAAAAACAATCCCCCAAGGCTGCATAGGTCGCAGTCACAGCACGACCTGCAACAGCTGCGCTCACAGGGAATAATTCACCTGCCTCAATCTCATGCGCACCACCCGCTTCATTTGCCATACCTCGTCTTGAAATAACGCTGCCCTGACGAATAAAAAATAATTGCTTAACTTCTCCATGAGCAGGTTCAAGAATGATTTCATCTGGACCGAAGTAATGTTCTTTAGCTGATTTGATGAAAAAATCAACGTGCTCTGCTTTCATCTCGGAAAAAGGAATCACCTGCATCAACTGCTGACGCAAATTCATCACCAAGCTTCTTGATGGGGTCACCTCTTTTGGCACTTCAATTGACATCAATTCATTCCTTTTAGTTCGAGCACAATCCAGCAAAGCCACAAAAGACTATATATACTTCTCTTATGACAAAGCTAGCTGATCTCAGAAAATCGTACATGAAAGGCAGCCTCTCTGAAGAGGATGTTCAAGCCAACCCAGTTGATCAATTCAAGATTTGGTTTGATCAAGCTCAACATGCAGAATTACCTGAACCCAATGCTATGACAGTAGCATCGGTTGATGAAAATGGCAAACCCAGCGCCAGAATAGTTTTAATCAAAGAAGTGACTCAAGAAGGCTTTGTTTTTTTCACCAATTACGACAGCCGCAAAGGTCAAGCTTTATTGGCCAATCCTCACGCAGCCCTTTTGTTCTTTTGGCCAGAGCTAGAAAGACAGATTCGAATTGAAGGCAGCGTTGAAAAGATTTCTGAAAAAGAAAGTGATGAATACTTTGACTCAAGACCGCTAGACTCAAGAATTGGCGCATGGGCCTCACCACAAAGCAAAGTGATTTCTGGAAGAGGTGAATTGGTTGCCAAAGCGGCAGAGTACGCTCTTAAGTTTGCCCTCAATCCACCGCGCCCACCTCACTGGGGAGGCTTTCGGGTCAGGCCCGAGGCTGCAGAGTTTTGGCAAGGCAGGCCTTCACGCTTACACGACAGAATTCGTTACACACTCGAGCAAAATACCTGGAAAATTGATCGCCTTGCTCCGTAATTACTTTAGTTGATTTACATCAAAAGATCTTTGAATTGCTCTCTGAATTTAGCCACTTTAGGGCTGACCACAAAAGCGCAATAACCCTGCTCAGGATGTAAGTTGAAATAATTCTGGTGATACTCTTCCGCCGGATAGTAGATTGGCAAATCTGAAATTTCAGTGACAATCTTATTGCCAAAAATTCCAGATTCATCTAAATGCTTGACTAATTCCATAGCGGTGGTCTTTTGACTCTCATCATGAGTAAAAATGACTGAGCGATATTGTGAGCCCACATCATTGCCTTGGCGATTAAGCGTCGTTGGATCATGAATGGCATAAAAAATTTCTAGCAATTGCTTAAAACTGATCACAGAAGAATCAAATTCCAAACGCACCACTTCTGCATGATCGGTTCTGCCACTGCAGACCGCATCGTAGTTGGCATCAGAAGCCTTGCCGCCAGCGTAACCAGACTCAACACGATGAACACCTCTCACGTGTTGATAAACAGCCTCCAAACACCAAAAACATCCACCGCCCAACGTTGCTTGTTGATTCATGATGCTCATCCTCTATATCAATGATGTCATCTTAATCCTCTGGGCATTAACCTGCTTGAAGCAAGGGCATTCAGTTAGCCCGTATTAGTCAAATCCCTGATTTTTTGTTCCAGCAATTCCCCATATACTTCTCACATTCACTTTTCTCCAATACCAAATGAACGCTCTCCAATTACAACTTGAAGATTTGCAGCAAGCCTTTGCTCATGACCCATCACCCAGCTTTGCTGAACGCAAAGAACGAATTGAGCGTGTGATTGCAATGATTGATAAATATGAAGAGAACTTGTGCAAGGTGGTTCATGCCGACTTTGGTAATCGCCACTACGTTGAAACACGCTTAACTGAACTAGCCATGGTGCGTCAGGCAGCCAAATACGCCATAAAACATCTCAAGTCTTGGATGAAGATGCGCGACATTTCTATGCCGATGCATCTAAAACCATCAAAAGCCTGGGTGCAAGCTCAGCCCAAAGGAGTGGTTGGCATCATCAGCCCTTGGAATTACCCGATTCAACTGGCCTTGATTCCTGCCATATCAGCCATAGCAGCTGGCAACAGAGTTTGGCTCAAGCTTTCAGAGCGCTCTCCCAGAACATCAGGCTACCTTGCCACCATCATCGGAGAATTCTTTCATCCTCTTGAGCTTTGCGTCACAACCGGTGGAGAAGACGTTGCTCGTGACTTTTCAGAATTAGCTTTTGATCATTTGTTTTTCACAGGCTCAACGGCCATTGGCAAGCGAGTGATGCGAGCTGCCGCAGAGAACCTCACGCCACTGACTTTAGAGCTAGGCGGTAAGTCGCCAGTGGTGATCAATCAAGATGCGAACTTAGCAGATGCGGCCACAAGAATCATTTACGGCAAATTGATCAATGGCGGACAAACCTGTGTTGCCCCAGATTACATTTTGATCAAGCATGAGTTAATTCCAGAACTTAAAAATGCTTTAGTTAAAGCTGCTGAAACTCTATTCAAAGATCCTTCTGAGTTGACTCATCCAATCGACCAGGAGCAACTATCACGTTGGCAACAACTCGTTTCTGATGCAACAAGCAAAGGCGCCCAAGTCAGCCCCCTTCTGCCCGAATCAGAAAACCGTCCTTTCACCCCAGTGATACTCACTCAAGTTGCACCCCACAGTTTAGTGATGCAAGAAGAAGTTTTTGGCCCCATCTTGCCAATCATCGGCGTGTCATCCCAAGAAGACGCGATTGAATTCATCAATTCAAAAGATCATCCACTGAGCATCTACTGGTTTGGTAAAGATAAAAAGGCATTAAGACATTTAATCTCAAAGACTCATTCAGGCAGTGTTACTGCCAATGACACGCTTCTTCAGGCGGGTATTGAACAAATACCTTTCGGCGGAATCGGCGCCAGTGGCATGGGTGCTTATCACGGTCAAGCTGGCTTTGATACTTTCAGCCATTTCAAGCCAACTCTTCAGGTTCGTGGCTTGCTTGGCATTAAAGCCTGGATGGGCAGCAAATTAGCTCACCCTCCTTACAATAAAACCACAGAACGATTATTGCGCTGGCTTAGCTAAATCAGTTAGCTAGATGCGTAGATGTGCGCAGCTAATTGATAGTGAGTCGCGGCTTCATGAGGCTCTTCTAAAGCCTCATGCAGTTTGGCCATATTCATGTGCGCATTGGCTTTAAGCAAAGGTTTTGTTTTTGGATCTTTTATCACGCCTTGCAAACTTGATTTAGCTTTGCCCCACAACTTTTGAGCCAAACAAACTTTGGCCAAAGCCAAAGAAAGAGCTGGCTCACTCGGGTACTTCATCATCCAAGCCTCAATCTTCTGAACCAAGCTCAAGGTCGTCGATCCTGATGGCAAGCAATCTGGATAAATGGCAATCAATGACTCATCCCACTGCTCATCTAAGGATTCCTCAATCAACCCACGAGCAATGTCTTGCTGACCGACTGCCAATAATCCTTTGGCCATCACCAAAGCAACTCTAGATGCTTTTCTATCAGCCTTTGGCAAATTCTTCCAAATAGCTAAAAGTGCTTGATGATCAGTTGATTTTTCTTGAACCAATTTCGACACAGCTTCTTGCACTGTTTTTTGAGCCAACACTGGATGAATGGCTTCGCGCTTACTCAAGCTATGACTCAACCTTAAGACTTCTTCCCAGCGCTTCAACTGTTGATTTGCTTTGAGCGCAATCCGCTGAACCAATAATTGTCTGGCACCACCCTTTTGCAATTGCTCAATGGTGGCAAGTGCGCCGGCTGGATCATTCGAGTCCATTTGCATATCTGCCATAGCTACCAAGCGAGCTTGCTGTTTATTGGCTGACTGTATTTTTGATAACCACTGATCTCTTAAATCAAAACGATTCAGGCGGTGCGCCGCTCTAGCCGCCAATAAAGCGGCCGTCTCTGATAATGCTTGATTAACACTGGCAGCCTCTGCTGCTTTAAGCGCCTTTGAAAAGCGCCCCGCAAAGATATCTTCGACGGCTTCAGAGAGTAAAACAATCGCACGAGCTTCGCGCTGCTTGCGGCGGTACAAAGCCGCCTGCTTTGGCAAATCCAATACCGCAGCAAAGGTTCGCCAGGCCAACAAACTAACAATCAAGGCACCCAAAACCACCACAATGAAAAGATTGAGGCTGGTGTCCAAGCGATAAGGCGGGAAGTAAATGGTGATATGACCAGCATTGCCACTGGCAAACAAAGCCAGCAAGACTGCTGCTGCAAATAAGAAAGCCAACCACAATGCGCCACGCATCATCACTGACCCTTGCCAATTGGAATTGTTTTAGATATTTCAACGCGCAGTTCGCTGATATTTTTTTGAACCTGGATCACCGAGCTCGCTTGCGCCTGAAAATGTTTTGCAATCAATTGTTCTGCTTGGATTAAATCATCCCTACTTGCTTGGGGCAGTTGAGACAACCAAGCCAATCTTGCGCTCAAAAAATGCAATCTCAATTGCTGACGAATCAAATCTTGCGCAGCTGGGGTCATGGCAACATCCTTCACATCACCCACCACCTGAATACGCATCAACTGATCACCCAATCCCTGAATAGCTGCCATTACTTTTTGAATAATGGTTTGAGTTCCTGCATTAATTGCTACAGTTGGCGCCCCTGCCACAGGCAATGCATTCATTGGCAACTGAGCCACTTGGCTCAACAATTGATTTAACTGATTGGCTACTGGAGCAAGATTTTTTTGATTTTCCAAAGAGCTTTTTAAAGCCAGATTGATTTCAGCTTCTTGCGTTAATACTTTGCTCAATTGAGTTTCTAATTCAACAACTCTGGCATCAAGCTGAGCTGGGCGATGATAAAGACGAAAGCCACCTTCAATCACTAGCCAAACCAGACAAATAGCAATGGCGATCCACAAAGCTCTCCATAAGCCCTTACCCAAAGCTTCCGACTGCAATTGTTTAGCAGTTTTGGTATTTACTTGATCGAGATCTGCAGCCATTTCAATTCCTAATTTTTATTGGTGTGCCATTGTTCAATTTTCACAAGCAATGAATCATCGCCTGGAGCACACCAATCTATATTTTTAAATCCAAGTTCATTGCATACCTGAGCAATTCGCTCATGCGTACATAACATCATAGCTTCATTTAACCAAGACTCTGCCCATGATGAGTTTTCTTTTAAAAATTGAGCAAAATGGCGCGTGGCTTCAGAAGAAGTTAGAACGCATATTGAGTCATTGGGAAGTGATTTTTTTAAACCGAGCCAGGCTGGGGCATCGTCGGCCAAAGGCATTCTTTTATAAGTGGCCACTGAATGTATTTCAGCACCTTGCAATAAAAATTGCTCACCAAGCCAGGCTCTTCCACCAATGCCCTTGAGAAAGAGGATCTTCTTGCCAGACCAAGATGCTTGAGATTGATTCAAAATCTTCCACAATCCTTCTGAGTCCCATTCGCTTGGATTATTGGGTGCGTGAATGGTGTACCCATTCTCAGCCGTGATGCCATGATGGCTCAATGCTTCTAAACTGCCTCCGCCGACGACCGCTACAGGAAGGCTTTTTGGCCATGCCGCTTGCAACAAACGCATTGAACATTCAACCGCATTAGGGCTCACGAAAACTGCCAAATCGCTGACTGGCAAAAGTTCTTTTAAACGCTTGGCATCTGCAGGGTTTTCATTGGGAACAATCGACAGCAAAGGCAATTGAATTTGTTCCAGCATCGGAAACTTCCGATGCAATAACTCTCCCAATCTTAGAGACTGTCCTAGTGGGCGAGTCAGAACAATGTTGGGCATGAGTTTTGGTCTAGATTATCTTGGGGGTAATAAATCTTTAGCACCCTGAGCAATCAACTCATCGGCCACTTGTAAACCCATCTTGTCTGCATGATCCATGCTGGCTATTGATAACTTCTTTTCAGATCGACAAATACTTTGCCCATCCGTGCTGGCCACAAAGGAACGAAGATACAAAGAATCAGTACCTTCCCAAATGGCATAGGCCGCCAAAGGAACGTCACAAGAACCACCAAGCGCTCTGGAAACAGCTCTTTCTGCTGTCACTGCCATCGCTGAAGGGGCGTGATTCAAAGGAGCCAGCCAGCTCTTCATCTCTGGTCTTCCTGATCTGATTTCAATGCCCAAAGCACCTTGACCAGCCGCTGGCAAACTGTCTTCAGGAGTCAATAAGCTGCGGATGCGTTCAGCCATCCCTAAGCGCTTAAGACCGGCAGCCGCCAAAATGATGGCAGCGTACTCGCCTTTATCTAATTTACCCAAACGAGTGTCCAAATTGCCTCGTAGGGGCTGGATATTCAAATGGGGATAGCGTGAACGCAATGAAGCCTCACGGCGCAAGCTAGCGGTTCCCACAACTGCTCCAGGAGGCAAATCAGCCAAAGTTGCATAGTTATTTGACACAAAGGCATCCCGGGCATCTTCACGCTCCATGATGCAAGCCAATTCAAAGCCAACCGGTAACTGCATCGGCACGTCCTTGAGGGAATGAACGGCCAAATCTGATCGCCCTTCTTCCAAGGCAACCTCTAATTCTTTGACAAAAAGCCCCTTACCGCCGACTTTAGACAGGGTTCTATCCAAAATCTGATCGCCCCGGGTGGTCATACCCAAAATACTGACATCGCACTCTGGGTAGAGCTTTTTCAAGCAATCACGAACATATTCAGCCTGCCACATCGCCAAACGGCTCTCTCGGGAGGCAATTACCAGCTTTTTAGGATAAGAAATTTGTGTCATAACCATAAGGATAAGGCCTTTGAGGCAATATACTTATATTTATGGCAGATTTAGATAAAAACAAGAATTCTTTAGACAACAAAGACCAAGCTTGGTCGGCTCGCTTTGCTGAGCCTGTGGCGGAACTCGTGCAGCGATATACCGCTTCTGTTGATTTTGATAAACGCATGGCCTTGGTTGATATCCAGGGCTCATTGGCTCACGCCGAAATGTTGACCGCACAGAAGATCATCAGTGCGGAAGATTTCGCCGCGATCCAAAAAGGCATGGCAGAGATACGCTCTGAAATCGAAGCAGGTTCATTTGTTTGGGAACTCGCTCTTGAAGACGTTCATCTGAACATCGAAGCACGCCTGACCAAACTCATTGGTGATGCAGGTAAACGTCTTCACACTGGTCGCTCAAGAAACGATCAGGTGGCAACAGATATTCGCTTATGGTTGCGTGGCGCGATTGATGAGATTCAGTCAGAGCTCACGACTTTGCGTTCAGGCTTGCTTGGTCTAGCTGAGAAGCATGCTGAAACAATCATGCCTGGCTTCACTCATTTACAAGTAGCCCAACCGATCACCTTTGGTCACCATGTGATGGCCTACGCGGAAATGTTCGCGCGTGATGCTGAACGTTTGGCTGATTGCCGCAAGCGTGTCAATCGTTTACCTCTGGGTGCTGCAGCTCTTGCAGGCACGAGCTATCCGATTGATCGTGAACGTGTTGCTAAAACCTTGGGTTTTGATGGCGTATGCCGGAACTCTTTAGATGCGGTTTCGGATAGAGACTTTGCGATTGAGTTTTGCGCCACAGCCTCATTGGTGATGACACACATCTCACGCTTGTCAGAAGAGTTGATCATTTGGATGAGCCCAAGAGTTGGCTTTGTGGATCTGCCAGATCGCTTTTGCACAGGCAGCTCAATCATGCCGCAAAAGAAGAATCCTGATGTACCAGAATTGGCAAGAGGCAAAACTGGTCGCGTGAACGGCAATCTCATTTCTTTATTGACCTTGATGAAAGGCCAACCTTTGGCCTACAACAAAGACAATCAAGAAGACAAAGAACCATTATTTGATTCAGCAGATACTTTGCGCGACACCTTGCGTATTTTTGCTGACATGGTGCCCCACATTCAAGTCAAAGCAGATGTGATGAGAGCCGCAGCACTTCAAGGTTTTGCAACAGCCACTGATTTAGCCGATTACTTGGTTAAAAAAGGTTTGGCCTTCCGTGACGCACATGAAGCTGTTGCTCATGCAGTGAAGGCATGCTCTAACAAAGGTTGCGACTTAGCAGACTTATCTTTAGCTGACTTAAGAGCAGCATGCGACCTTGGAGATAAAGCCAATCTGATTGGTGAGGATGCCTTCAAAGTCTTGACCCTTGAAGGATCTATCAACAGCCGCAACCATGTGGGCGGTACCGCTCCAGAGCAGGTAAAGAAAGCTATTGCAGCTTATCGCAAGAACATGAAGTAAAAGACAAAGTAACACCCGAAGTAAAAGATAATGTAACAAACCAAATAAAAATGGGCTCACTGTTAGTGAGCCCATTTTTTTGACTAGGAAGATTCCGTTTTTAAATCAAATCTTGGATCAATCTTTCAATCAGTCTTTAACGCAGTCAACGTAATACTCTTTGCGACCATTCAAATCACCTTTGACCAAACCATGAACATCGGTTTCAAAGCCAGGGAACTGCTCATTGAAGTCACGGGTGAAGCGCAAGTAATCAACGATACGCTTATTGAAACGTTCGCCTGGAATCAAAAGCGGAATGCCTGGTGGGTAAGGCGTTACCAACATTGCTGTGACACGACCTTCTAAGTCATCAATGACCACACGCTCAATGTCACGGTGCGCCATTTTTGCCCATGCATCAGATGGCTTCATCGCAGGAATCATGTCTGACAAATACATCTCTGTTGTCATGCGTGCCACATCATTCTTTTTGTAGACTTGATGGATTTGCTGGCACAGATCTTTAAGACCAATGCGCTCGTATCGCGGGTACTTAGCAACAAACTCTGGAAGAACACGCCACAAAGGCTGATTCTTATCGTAGTCATCTTTAAACTGTTGCAAAGTCGTCACCATGGTGTTCCAACGACCCTTGGTGATACCGATGGTGAACATGATGAAGAAAGAATAAAGACCAGTCTTCTCAACAATCACACCGTGCTCAGATAAATACTTGGTCACAATGCTGGCTGGAATACCGGTATCTGCAAAGCTACCATCCATCTCCAAGCCTGGGGTGATGATGGTGGCCTTGATTGGATCGAGCATGTTGAAGCCCGCAGCCAACTTACCAAAATCGTGCCAACGTTCATCAGCTTGAAGCACCCAATCATCTCTTTCGCCAATGCCTTCTTCGGCTAGGTACTCTGGGCCCCAAACCTTGAACCACCAGTCAGCGCCCCACTCCTCATCTACCTTGCGCATAGCGCGACGGAAGTCCAACGACTCGGCGATTGATTCATGAACCAAGGCTGTACCACCTGGTGGCTCCATCATGGCGGCTGCCACATCGCAAGAAGCAATGATGGCGTACTGCGGGCTGGTGGATGTGTGCATCAAATATGATTCATTGAAGCAATCGTTGTCCAATTTATTGGACTCTGAGTCTTGCACCAAAATCTGGGAAGCCTGAGATAGACCTGCCAATAACTTGTGCGTTGATTGTGTTGAGAAGACCATGCTCTCTTTTGAACGTGGTCGGTCTTTACCAATCGCGTGCATATCTTTATAGAAGTCATGGAAAGTTGCATGAGGCAACCATGCTTCATCAAAGTGCAATGTGTCAACTTTGCCGTCCAACATCTCTTTGATCATTTCAACGTTGTACAAAACACCATCGTAGGTACTTTGCGTGATCGTTAATACACGTGGCTTGGCATTTTTATCAGTGATGAATGGATTATTCTGAATTTTCTTCTGAATGGTTTTCCAGTCAAACTCTTCTTTTGGAATTGGGCCAATGATGCCGTAGTGATTGCGCGTTGGCATTAAGAAAACAGGCACAGCACCGGTCATCATGATGGCGTGCAAAATTGATTTGTGACAGTTACGATCCACAATCACGATGTCGCCAGGCGCCACTGTTGAGTGCCAAACGATTTTGTTCGATGTTGAAGTACCGTTCGTCACAAAGAACAAATGGTCCGCATTAAAGATGCGGGCCGCATTGCGCTCACTCGCAGCCACAGGGCCGGTGTGATCTAACAATTGGCCTAATTCATCAACGGCATTACAAACGTCGGCACGCAGCATGTTCTCGCCAAAGAATTGGTGGAACATCTGACCCACGGGGCTTTTCAAGAAAGCCACGCCACCTGAGTGACCTGGACAATGCCATGAGTAAGAACCATCAGAGGCATAGTGCGTCAATGCTTTAAAGAATGGAGGTGCCAATGAATCCAAATAAACCTTGGCTTCACGGATGATGTGACGAGCCACAAACTCTGGCGTGTCTTCATTCATGTGAATGAAGCCATGCAACTCTCGCAATACATCATTAGGAATATGTCTTGAAGTTCTGGTTTCGCCGTACAAGAAAATTGGAATTTCTTCATTGCGCTTGCGAACTTCCATCACAAAAGCGCGCAAACCTTCAAGCGCTGAATCAATCTCAGCAACTGAGCCTGTACCAAACTCTTCGTCGTCAATCGAAAGAATAAAACAAGAGGCTCTGGCAGCCTGCTGAGCAAATGAAGTTAAGTCTCCATAACTGGTCAAACCAAGAACTTCCATACCTTCGGTTTCGATAGCAAGTGCCAATGCACGAGCGCCCGAACCTGAAATATTTTCAGTACGGAAATCCTCATCAATAATGACCACAGGAAAACGAAATTTCATAGCAACTCCCTACCTAGCAACCCCTCTGAAAGAAGGGGGTTTTTTCTTAAAAACGTGACTATATCGATAAAACCAATGTTTCGCTGAATTTATTTCAACAAAAATAAGCCCCAGAGGGTTAGTTTAGCCATTCACACCTTGAATGGACAGAAAAATCAATTAAAAAAGCACCTATTTAGGTGCTTTCAGTCCTGCTCATACTAAATAAGACTTTGCGGGCTTTTACACGCTTTATGTGGCCTATTTAGGTTTTTGGGAGGGTTACGCCCACCTGACCTTGGTATTTGCCACCACGGTCCTTGTAAGACACTTCACAAATTTCATCGCTCTCAAAGAATAAGACCTGAGCACAGCCTTCGCCTGCATAAATTTTTGCTGGCAATGGCGTTGTATTTGAGAACTCCAAAGTCACATAACCTTCCCACTCTGGCTCAAAAGGAGTCACGTTCACAATGATGCCGCAGCGAGCGTAGGTGCTCTTACCCAAACAAACTGTCAGAACACTTCTTGGAATCTTGAAATACTCAACCGTGCGCGCTAAGGCGAATGAGTTGGGAGGAATGATGCAAACATCGCCCTTGAAATCAACGAAGGATTTATCGTCAAAATTCTTTGGATCAACGATGGTGCTATTGATATTGGTGAAAATCTTAAATTCGTTTGCGCAACGAATGTCATAGCCATAACTTGATGTGCCATAACTCACGATTTTTTGCCCCTCAGGAGACTGGCGAACTTGGCCTGGCTCAAATGGGGAAATCATATCGTGCTCTTCGCACATGCGGCGGATCCAGCGGTCAGATTTAATAGTCATAAGCTCTATTTTGACATATCTAAGTTGAATTGCCTGTTTTCAGATGCCCCGCCCAGTTCTTTATTAGACACCATCAATTGTCCTTGGTTTAATAAGTCAAAACGGTGGTATTTGAATCAGTGGCAAGGTCAATCATGGTCACCATGCCAATCACCTCACTAACCCCTTCAACCAAGTCACCAAGCTCTAGCTGCCTGTCTCTTAGAGCGGTGCTGCAAACCTTGATTTTTACGCCCGTTCGAATGGCATCCTCAATGAAAGCAGATAAAGGTCGATTGGAGGGCGCAATGATTTGCTGATTCTTGGGATTGTCTTTGATGAATAAATCCACGGTAGAACCAATCACATGGATTTCAACGTCGATGCTCATGGCTGCCGCAGTACTGGCCATTAAAAATGGTGTTGCTGCAAGATTTGGCTGATCTGGGCTGGTGCGCCAAAGCTGCAAAATTAATCGCTTCAACGCTTAGCCCTGAAGTGCTCGAAGCTCTTCCACGGTATTCACATTGGCAAAAGCAGCAACATCATCGAACACCACGTAATTTGTTTTCATGGCTTCAAACCACTTATCAATCTTTCTTCCACCATTTGATAAAAATGGCAACAAGCTATCAGTCACGGAAGATTTCATCAAGGCGAATACTGGGTGAGTTCTTAACTCTCCATTTTCCATCGTGGCGGCATAGGCTAAATCTAAATCCTGAATGATTAATGCCTCGGAAAGTTTTTCAACCAAATCCATCGGGAATCTTGGTGAATCACATGGGACTGTTACCAAATAAGGATGTTCACAGTTTTCTAAACCCGCCTGAAAACCAGCCAAAGGACCTGCGAAATCACCAATCACATCTGGCAAAACTGAAACACCGAGTGATTCATAAGCTGCCAAATTGCGATTGGCATTAATTTTCACAACATCTACCTGAGGCTCTAAACGCATGATGGTGTGCATCGCCATGGGTGCTCCTTTGAATTGCTGCAAGCCCTTGTCTGTACCGCCCATTCGACGACCTTGACCACCAGAGAGCACCAAGCCTGAAATCACATCACGCGGAATGAACATTTACTTCCTTTGTATTAAGACGATTAACGCCGCTATAAACCAAATAATGCTGGCCACTGCAGCGCCCGAATAATGTCATATTGACCTTGTTGGCCATTTCCAAACCCATTGCTGTCACACCCGAGCGTGACAATAAAAATGGTATGCCCATTTGAGCTCCTTTGATCACCATCTCGGATGTTAATCTGCCAGTGGTATAAAAAATTAAATCTTCGCCAGACTGGTCATCAAGCCACATCAAACCAGCAATTGAATCAACGGCATTGTGACGACCCACATCTTCAATGAAATGCAATAACTCTACGCTTTGACCATTATTTTTAAAAACAGCGCAGGCGTGAACGGATCCGGCCTGTTTATAAATTGATGATCTGGTTCTGATGTGGTCAACGATTTCATGAATAGCAGGTTGCGTGATTTGAGCATTCTCTGGCAATTGAATCGAGTCAATGTCATCCATGATTCCGCCAAAGATAGTTCCTTGACCGCAACCTGTTGTTACTACCCTGCGACTAGTTTTTTCTTCAATATCAACCGTGTTTCCCTTGGTGGTAACAGCAGCTGATTCTGTGTCCCAGTCAACCTGAATGCTTTCAATGTAATCAATTGACGGGACTAAGCGTTGATTACGCAAATAGCCCAAAATCAAAGCCTCTGGCGCACCCCCAAGAGTCATGAGAGTGACCAATTCTTTTTTATCAAGGTAGATCGTCAGTGGTCGCTCACCTGGAATATGAATTAGCTTCTCGCGGCCCTGCTCATCGATCACTTTGACTTCACTGATCAAGGGGGCGACGGCTTTGGATAATTTAACCACTGTTAGTTCTTTAAAAGAAAAAATCAGTAACTAAGATACCTTAGTTACTGATTAGGATTTTAAAGCTGATTACTTTTTAGCTGCTGGTGCAGCCGCTGGCGCTGGAGCCGGTGCAGCAGTAGGAGCAACAAATGGACCAGGATTTGTACAAGCTGCTGGCGCAGGAGCACCAGCCTTTTTGTACTTGTTAGCAACTTCGTTTTGTGACAAGCATAGTTTGTAAGCACCAACTTTATCACCGTGCGCTGTTCTGGCTTTAGCCAATTCAGCAGCAGCAGCTGCTTCAGGACTTGGAGCTGGCAACTTAGCAAACACGAAACCTGAGCTTAACAATGTGACCAATAGTAATGATAGTTTTTTCATGATTGTTCTTTCTTGGATCTATGATTTTATTTTTCCAGATTTGATATCGTCGTACCAAAGTTCATGGTGCTCTTTACCCCAAGCTTCGTCAACGTAACCAGTCTTCATGCCTTGCAATGCGCCTTCCATGCCGATTGAACCAACATAGATATGACCCATGGCCATAACTGTCATCACAATTGCCGCAATACTGTGAATGATGTTAGCTAACTGCATTGTGCCGCGCCAGTATTCGATACCCGGAATTGGAACAATCATATCCAAAACCCAACCAGATGCAGACACAACCAAACCAAGAACTGTTACACCACCCCAGAACCAAATCTTCTCACCAGCATTGAAGCGGTGAGATGGGATGTGCTTACCTGACAATAAACCGCCAAATGAAGCTATCCAAGTTAAATCACCTTTATTCGGAATGTTGTCTTTAACGTACAAGACGAAGAATAAAAGGATGCTAACTGTGAACAAAGGACCTGTGAAGTTGTGGATGTTCTTCATCACCAACAAGAATGTGCCGTACGCAGCGCCACCCATGATAGGCAACAAGAAGAACTTGCCCCAAAGAATAAAGATGCCAGTGAATGCAAGCGCCAAGAAGCTGAACGCCATTAACCAATGTGAGAATCTTTCTAAACCACTGAAACGCTTGATTAAGCGACCAGTCTTAGGTTCATGCAACTTGATTTGACCTTTGATCACAAACACAGTGGCGATCAAACCAGCCATGATCACCAACAACCAACCACCCCAAACAGTGATCACACCGTTACGGATAAGGCGCCATTGCTGACCAGACTTCTGAATCAACACACCCATTTCCTTGTTCGGGAAATTAACTGAGTGAGCTACATCAGAATTAACATTTTTCCAAATTGGTTGGTTGCTACCAGGTTTGTTTTCACCGGCCTCACGCTGAGCCTGAACATCCTTACTTACTTCCAAGATGTTCACAGATTCAACTTGTGGCTTTGCGGCAGGAGCTGCCCCCTGCGCAAATGCCACTGAAGCTGTTACAGAAAGTACAACGCTGGCGAGTAAGTTTCTTATTGTAATTCTCATACCGTCTCCTAAATTACTCGAGTAACTTACTTAGCTTTAACGTAATCGTCTTGACCTAGGCTACGAGTTTTTAGCTGTTTTTCCCAGCTAACTTGATCACCCGAAGTCCAACCCTTTTCAACATATTTGTTGTCAGCAGCAACATAAGCTTTTTCATCGCCTTTTTTTGCTGCAACCACAGTTTGAGGCACTTCAGAACATGCCCCAAGTGTGAATGTTGTTGCGATTAAAGCTGCAGTTAAAGAAATTCTTTTAATCATGATTTTTTTCCTGGAGCTTGTTGTGGTTTACCGTAAGCAGTGCCCCAACCGAATACGTTGGCACCAGCTGCTTTACCATTTGATTGACGCTTAACAACACGATTGCGGAAAATATCTGCAACCACATCGCCATCACCACCAATCAATGCTTTGGTAGAACACATTTCAGCACAGGCTGGTAACTTGCCTTCTGATAAACGGTTACGTCCATACTTCTCAAACTCTGCTTGAGTACCGTTCTTCTCTGGACCACCAGCACAGAATGTGCACTTGTCCATCTTGCCACGAAGGCCGAATGTACCAGCGCTTGGGAACTGTGGCGCGCCGAATGGGCATGCATATGAACAGTAGCCACAACCGATACAGATATCTTTATCGTGAAGCACTACACCTTCATCAGTTCTATAGAAGCAATCTACTGGACATACAGCCATACATGGTGCATCTGAACAATGCATACATGCTACTGAGATTGATTTTTCAGCGCCAATTTGACCGTCATTAATTGTTACAACACGACGGCGATTAACGCCCCAAGGTACCTCATGCTCATTCTTACACGCTGTCACACAACCATTACACTCAATGCAGCGCTCTGAATCGCAGATAAATTTCATTCTTGCCATTATCGTCTCCTAAATTCCGCCGCTATTAAGCGAACTTCTCAATCTGACAAATTGTTGTCTTGGTTTCCTGCATCATGGTCACGCTGTCGTAACCATAAGTTGTTGCAGTGTTCACAGCTTCACCACGTACGATCGGTGCAGCACCTTTTGGATAAGCATCCAACATATCTTTACCTTGCCACCATCCAGAGAAGTGGAACGGTATGAATGCTGTATCTGCAGCAACACGCTCAGTCACCAAAGCTTTCACCTTGATCTTTGCGCCTGTAGGAGATTTAACCCATACATATTCACCATTGCGAATGCCACGCTTGTTAGCAGCCGCTGGGTTGATTTCAACAAAGTTATCTTGTTGCAACTCAGCCAACCATGGGTTTGAACGAGTCTCTTCACCACCACCCTCGTACTCCACCAAACGACCTGAAGTAAGGATGATTGGGAACTTCTCATACAACTTGTCTTCAACGTTCTTCTGTTGAATTGACTTGTAAAGCGTTGGCATACGCCAGAAAGCTTTCTTGTCATCATGAGTTGGGTACTTAGCAACCAAGTCAGGACGTGTGCCATACAAAGGCTCACGGTGCTGTGGAATTGGATCAGGGAAGTTCCAAACTACTGCACGTGCCTTAGCGTTACCGAACGGATGACAACCGTGGTTCTTCATGATCACACGGATCAAACCACCAGAAACGTCCGTCTTCCAGTTTTTACCTTCAGCAGCTTTTTTCTCTGCATCAGTCAACTCATCCCACCAGCCAAGTTTCTTAACTAGAGCATGGTCAAACTCTGGGTAACCAGTCTTGATGTCAGCGCCCTTAGAGTAAGAACCGTTTTCAGCCAATAGTGTTTTGCCATCTCTTTCCACACCAAAGTTAGCGCGGAAGTTACCACCACCATCCATCACGTGCTTGCTGGTGTCATAAAGATTTGGGCTACCTGGGTGTTTCATTTCAGGTGAACCGTAGCAAGGCCATGGCAAACCGAAATAATCACCAGTTGTATCGTAACCAGTCACTGGGTCTTTACCACCCTTAGACTTCAACGTCTTCACATCAAACACGTGCATCATGCGCATGTGAGCTTTTAGACGCTCTGGTGAGTGACCTGAGTAACCAATTGTCCATACTGACTTGTTGATTTCACGCAAGATGGATTCAACTTCTGGTTCTTTCCATTCTTTACCAGCAAACTTGCTCTTCAACATCTTGTAGTTCTTTGACAACTCATTGCCAAAGCCAAGCTTGTCAGCCATTGCTTGCATGATCACGTGGTCAGGTACTGACTCGAACAACGGATCAATAACTTTTTCACGCCACTGAATTGAACGGTTAGAAGCTGTGGCAGAACCACTTGTTTCAAACTGTGTTGCAGCAGGCAATAAGTAAACTGCACGATCCTTATTAACCTGAGCGCCTTCAACTTGCATAGCAGCCATCGCAGCAGTCGCACTTGGGTATGGATCAACCACAACCAATAGCTCTAACTTGTCCATGGCTTTCTTCATGTCAAGACCGCGAGTCTGTGAGTTTGGAGCATGACCCCAGAAGAACACACCCTTCACGTTATTGTCTTGATCAACAAGATCATTTTTCTCAAGCACAGCATCCACCCAACGTGAAACTGTTGTACCTGATTTCTCCATCATGTTTGGCGCGTATTGAGCTTTGATCCACTCGTAGTCAACACCCCATACTCCAGCGAAGTGTTTCCATGAACCAGCTGCTAGGCCATAGTAACCTGGCAATGAGTCTGGGTTAGGACCTACGTCAGTAGCACCTTGAACGTTGTCGTGACCGCGGAAAATGTTTGTACCGCCACCAGTCTTACCAACGTTACCTAATGCCAACTGCAAGATACATGAGGCACGAACCATCGCGTTACCAATCGTGTGTTGAGTCTGACCCATACACCAAACGATTGTTCCTGGACGGTTCTCATGAAGAGTCTTAGCAACTTGGAATACTTCTGCTTCAGTTGCACCGCAAGCTTCTTCAACTTTTGCAGGTGTCCACTTTTCAAGCACATCCTTCTTAACATCTTCCATACCGTAAACACGGTCATTAAGATATTTCTTATCTTCCCAACCATTTTTGAAGATGTGATAAAGCACACCGAACAAGAATGGAATGTCTGAACCAGAACGAATACGCACATATTGATCAGCCTTAGCTGCTGTACGTGTGTAACGTGGATCAACCACAATCATTTTGCAACCGGCTTCTTTAGCGTGCAACATGTGCAACATTGAAACTGGGTGAGCTTCAGCAGCGTTTGAACCAATGTAGATAGCAGCTTTAGAGTTCTGCATATCGTTGTAGCTGTTGGTCATCGCGCCGTAACCCCAAGTATTCGCTACACCAGCCACTGTTGTTGAGTGACAGATACGCGCTTGGTGGTCAGTGTTGTTTGTACCGTAGAAAGAAACGAACTTACGTAGCAAGTAAGCTTGCTCGTTGTTGTACTTTGATGAACCGATGAAGAATACTGAATCTGGGCCTGAAGTCTTCTTCAAGCTCTTCATTTTTGCAGTGATTTCGTCAAGTGCTTGATCCCAGCTGATTTTTTCGTACTTGCCATTCACAAGCTTCATTGGGTACTTCAAGCGGAACTCACCGTGACCGTGTTCACGAATCGCCGCACCCTTGGCACAGTGTGCGCCCAAGTTGATTGGTGAATCAAACACTGGCTCTTGACGAGTCCAAACGCCGTTTTCAACTACTGCATCAATGGCGCAGCCAACTGAACAGTGTGTACAAACAGTACGTTTAACTTCAATTTTGCCCTTACCGTCAACCTTTGCTCCCGCAGAAGCTTTGGCTTTTTGTACCAAGGTTAGTTGAGATGCGGCTAAACCCACACCCACACCAACGCCTGAGCGCTTAAGGAAAGTACGACGATCCATCATTGGGATCGCGGATTGCAAACTGCGCGCTAAGCTGCCAACCATTTGGGCAGAGTGACGAGAAGCAGCAACTGCTTGTTGTGATGTTTTACGAATCAGACTCATGGATAAACCCTCAAAGATTCAAGAGAAATAAAAAAACACTCGTTTAAAAATTAAACGAGTGTAGTTTTGTAATATTTACGGACATGATCAGATAACTTGTAACCCTTGCTATCTTCCATCATGGTAGAGGCTTGCTCAGCAATCGCTGTTCCCAATGGGGTTTGAGACACAACAGCTACTGCACCTGCAGTAACACCTGCTGTAACAAAGAATTTTCTGCGCGAATCTTTGTGTTTGTTTTCACTCATAACTATCTCCTATTAATTCTTAACAATCTGCCACTAAATTACAAAAGTAACACTTGCATTTATGGTCTAACTATAAACCTTTATTATTTTTTTTGCACACGACAAATCAAATACTTGACTAGGGGTTTCCCTAAGTCAAAAAGGCTTGCTGAGTCTGAATCAACAAGCCTTTTTCGATAACGCTTAAGTTAAAAATAGATTGAATTTTTATAACTTTATTCAACCATGTCCATGGCATAAGCCTCTACCTCAAAAAAGGCTTTAGCGAGCATGGCAACTGACCTGTAATGATTGGCCAAAGGGTGTACATCTGTTGCATCGCACAATTCTTGTACCCAAGAACGCAAATGCTCATCAAAAAACTTTTTTTGCTGTGTTAGATTGGCAATTGCCAAATCATCACCGGCGATCAAATAACGCATCACCTCACACAAGGAGGAAATGTGATCTTCACTCTCAGTGATGTTTTCAGCAGCTTCAAGGCCCAACTCTTGCAAAGAATCACGCAAGCGCACGAGTGGCTTTTCATTCATGAAGCCTGACTGGTAATAAGACCCATACAAAAATACTTCTGGCTTACCAATGCCAATGAAAAGCTCCTGATACTCATCTGCCCACTCTTTGGCAGATGAAGATGAAGCAACGCGTACCAACTCATCCCAGGCTTGAGTCAAGGCTGCGTTATCAGGTGCTTCAGACCCTGTGCCATAAGCAGCAGAAGCTGCAATACGATGTAATAAATCATCATCAGGCGCTTGGTAGAAGAGCGCTGCCAACAAACCATAAAGATCTGCGCGAGCTACGTCCTCTTCTAGTCCATCAGTACTTAAAGAAGTGACTTCTTCATCTAATTTTTTTTCCATATCACTCATCAGACCACATCGTTATCGTTAGGTTTATTCATCATGTCAATCACGCGACAGTCGCTGCACATCTTGAGACGCTCAGTGGCCGCACCCGAGAACGCAGCGTGCAATGACAACTTGCCAACCATCAACTCAACCATTTTCAGCGTACCAAATGCTTTGCCACAACTGATGCAGTGGAATGGCTTTGTTTCATTAAGAACAACAGTCTTTTTTCTGATCTCAGTGGTTTGCAAACGCGGCGCCAGAGTCAAAGCATTTTCAGGGCAGGTTTGAACACACAAACCACATTGCACGCAGTTGCGCTCAATCATTGATAGCTGTGGCGCATCTGGGTTATCGCGCAAAGCACTTTCAGGGCAGGCGCCCACACAAGACATACACAAAGTACAAGCATCTTGATTAACAAGCACACCACCAATGGGAGAGCCAGCCGCTAAAAGCAAAGGCTTCTCATTTGTGACCTTGATTGATCCATGCAACATCAAATGCTCTAAAGCAGCCTCTAATGTTTCACGCTTTTCATTAGCAAATGCAAAAGTTGCTGCTGGACATAACGCTGCTTTTGCAGGCAATGCAGCAGTTTGTTTTTCTAATGCTTGAGCACTATCAGCTTGCAACAAGACAATACTGTCTTTCGCGTAACCCAAACCTTCGAGCATGGATTGAGCAACAGTCACTTGAGTGCTCAAAGCTTGCTGGTATTCAGGAGCTTCCTCGCCACTCAACAAAATGGCCACTTGGCCAAAACCATGAGCCAAACTACCTAACCACAAGTCCATGCCGGTTGATGCACTGTGATGCAAACCAAATGGAATTAGATGAGCAGGCAAGCCTTTGAAATTAGTTTTGTTTGTTGCTGCAAGACGACCCAAAGATTGAATCAACTCCTGACCCTTGCCATTGCTGTGCAATAACAAGCTAGGCGCAAGTTTTGCACCAGCAGCTTGATAAGCTTTGGCCATCACTTTGATCTGCTGACCTTGGTAAGGAACACTTGGGTAGTTGTAACGCATCGCCCCCGATGGGCACACCGTCGCGCAAGCACCACAACCCATACAAAGATTTGGATTGACCTTGACCGTGCCTTTGCCATCTCTGAATTGAGATTCAATGGCCTTCGTTGAACAAACATCAACACAGGCAGAACAACCTACTTTGCCATTGCGTCCATGAGCACACACTTTTTCGTTATAGGCAAAAAACTTAGGCTTTTCGAATTCACCAACCATGCCCATCAACTCGGATGCTGCGATTGCTTGATCTAATGGATCTGCCTTGGGAGCGTAATAACCTTGCGGTGGTTGGCTCATCTTCAAGATTGGATCTTTTGATAAATCAAAAATCAAATCCCATGATTCAGTTCGGCTTGTATCAACACGGTCAAAATTAATGGCGCCGATTGCAGAACAAGCTTTCACGCAAGAGCGATGGCTCTTACATTTATTCAAGTCAATTTGATAGCTGAGATCGATTGCATTCTCTGGGCAAGCATCCACACAAGCGCCACAGCGAGTACACAACTCAAGATCAATTGGATTCTCCTGAGCCCACTCAACAGAGAATGCGCCGAGATAACCTTTGAGGTTTTTGATCTTGCCGCTGTAAACAGGAAACTCGCGAAGCTGTGGCAAAGAACCCTTCTCAGTGCAAAGCACCCCAACGCTCATGTTTTTTGATAAGCGCTCAGCCCATTGAATAGCAACATCTCCTGGACCAACCACCAATACGCGACCACCACTTTGATAGCTGACTGTATTAACTGGCTCGGGCTCAGGCAATGAGGCCATGGCCAATAAAGCAGCAATCTTTGGCATCGCATTTTTTGCATCTGCCGACCATCCGCCAGTTTCTCGGATGTTCACAAATTTAATTGGGGCAATCAGTGGCTTTTCTTGTTCGCTGGCAACTTCATCAAACAAACGTTTTTCTTGAGTACAAGCCAACACAATCTCATCCGAACCCTGAGAGGCCGCAATGAAAGTTCCCACCTCTTGGCGACACAAGGCATTATTGAGTGAGATATTTTTGCTGTCGACCCCCATACCCTTAGCTATCTGCACGATATCTATGGGCATGGTTTGATTACAGCTACAAACGAGCGTCTTCTTTGTCATCCTCTACCTTCAGCCATTTAATCAATACACCTGGCTTTTTATATTCAATAACCAGGCCCAGACCTGGTTCGATTAACTAATTATGTTTTTGTTTGAGTCTTTACTTCTGCTTTCACCACTGGAACTTCTGTTGACTCTTGAGAATCAGTCAATTCTGGTGATTTTGCCGAATTTTCGTCATTTATAGCACTAGGGCTTACATCAGTCCGTGAATTTTCGTCTGACAGGGCTTTTAGATCTGCAGCTTCTTTGTCTTCCAAAACCTTCAAACGCTCGTGATATTCAGCTCTTTCAATGCGCTCAGCTTCATCATCCGCCAGCTTTTCTTCAGGCGTTTTAAATAAACCAAGCATTTGCGATTGATTCATTCTCTTGAGCATCTCCAAAGGAATTGGATCGGGCTTTGAATAATCATCAATGTAAATATCCAAGCCATCCATGATGTTGTAGCGAGGATCGGAAAATAGCTTTTGCATTGCCGCTTTTTGCACTTCAGGATCAATGCCTGGCTTGACGTATGCGGAGAAATCAGAATCTTTGGTGAGCTTGAGAACATCTTCAAGCGTTGGCGCAACTTCCTGCGCTTGAGCAGCGCCAGCCACTGGCTCTAAATTTTTCTCGGATGATTGCTCACCCAATACAGGATCTTTTGAACCTTTTGAATCTTGCGCAGGCGATTGTTTCTCAGCCAATTCTGAAGTCGACAACTCAGGCTCTACACCCAATTTCTTTTTCGACCAACGATTTAAAAAACCAGCCATTAACTCGCCTCATCTTTTGGTCTATGCGCACCCTTGAATGAAACTGGGCGAGCGCGTTTTTTAGGCTCAGGCTTGTAGTTTTCTGCAACAAAATTAGCCAACCATCCTGCAGTATCAGGATCTAAAGGAACATTCTCAACCGTCTCGCCACCATCGAGCAAACGACCTGCTTCGTAGTAACTGATGCTCAAGAAGTGAGGAACCGCGATTGGATCACCACCCTCTGGATGGTCTTCAAGACGCCACATCACAAACCATGCTGGATTTGTTGATGTTGAGTTTAAGTAATAGCCCTCTGCTTCATCCTTGTACAACTGGATTTCAAAGCCGGTGTACAACCATCGCTCAGTTTTCTCATCGCTTCGCATACAAATTGCAGGGCGATCAGAAAGAACATGATCAGGGGTTTTGTGTGCGAACTGGCCGACGTCATACACAACTTCATCCAAAACCCAGCGGTAAGACTGCCATGGGTTATCCATGAAATCTTTGCGCATGACAACGGCAAGTTTCAACTTCATGATTTAGGTGTTCTGCACAACAATGCTTGGGAACTTACTGCTCATATCCTTGGACATCTCTGCTACTTGAATCGCGATTTTGCGAGCAATTCCTTTGTAGATAGCACTGATGGCGCCATCAGGATCAGCCACCACAGTTGGGCGACCAGAGTCAGCTTGTTCACGGATCGATAAGTTCAAAGGCAAACTGCCTAAGAAATCAATGCCGTAGTCAGTACACATTTTTTGACCACCGCCTTGACCAAAGATATGTTCTTGATGATCACAGTTAGGGCAGACATAAATGCTCATGTTTTCAACAACGCCAATGATTGGAATACCCACCTTCTCAAACATCTTGAGACCCTTGCGAGCATCCAATAGAGCGATGTCTTGTGGGGTTGTCACAATCACAGCACCCGTGACAGGCACTTTTTGAGATAAGGTCAATTGAATGTCACCAGTGCCTGGTGGCATATCAACAATCAAATAATCCACATCACGCCAATTGGTTTGACGAAGTAACTGCTCAAGCGCAGATGTGACCATCGGACCACGCCAAACCATTGGACTGTCTGGATCAATCAAAAAGCCAATGGAGCTTGCTTGTAAGCCATGGCCTTCCATAGGCTCAATAGTGTTCTCAGCAATTGATTCAGGGCGACCAGTGATACCCAACATCATTGGCTGACTTGGGCCATAGATATCAGCATCCAAAATGCCAACCGTGGCGCCCTCTGCAGCCAAAGCTAAAGCCAAATTAACAGCCGTGGTGGATTTACCCACACCACCTTTACCACTGGATACTGCGATGATATTTTTCACATTTGGCAATAATTTCACGCCACGTTGCACCGTGTGGGCCACGATGTTCATGGTCACATTGGTGCTGACGTTTTTAACCCCAGGCACTTCACGCAAGGCAGTAATAACCAACTTTCGTATAAGGTCAATCTGACTCTTGGCTGGATAGGCCAAAACCACGTCCAAACTCACATCAGAGCCATCAACCTTGATATTTTTAGCAGATTTAGAAGAAATTAAATCTTTGCCAGTATTAGGATCTATAACGCTTTTAAGCGCATTTTGTATGTTTTCTACCGTAACCGTCACTCTTATCTCCTAGTGCTTTTTTTGTTTTTTCAGCTCTCAACTATATCCGCAGACTAAAATCTATGCCTATGCGCCAAATTTTAGTCACTTCAGCCCTCCCTTATGCCAATGGTCAAATCCATATTGGTCACTTGGTGGAATACATTCAAACCGACATTTGGGTGCGATTCCAGAGAATGCGCGGGCACGAAGTTCACTACGTAGGCGCTGATGATACGCATGGTACTCCCATCATGCTACGCGCTGAGAAAGAAGGCATCACGCCCAAAGAGCTGATTGCCAATGTTTGGAAAGAGCATAAAAGAGATTTTGATGATTTCTTGGTCTCTTTTGATAACTACTACTCAACAGACAGCGCTGAGAACAAAACACTTTCTGAAGAAATTTATATCAAGCTGCGTGAAGCTGGCTTGATTGAGAAGCGTGCCATTGAACAAGCCTATGACCCCGTCAAAGAAATGTTCTTGCCGGATCGCTTCATCAAAGGCGAGTGCCCGAAGTGTGGCGCCAAAGATCAATATGGCGATTCTTGCGAAAAGTGTGGCGCGACTTACGCCCCCACAGATCTAAAGAACCCATTCTCTGTGGTCAGTGGCGCAACACCGATTCGCAAAGTATCCGATCACTACTTCTTCAAGCTATCTGATCCACGTTGCGAAAGCTTCCTCAGAGAGTGGACTCAAGTTAAAACTCCGCTGCAAGCTGAAGCTCGCAACAAAATGAAAGAATGGGTCGGCGAGCCAGGTGAGAGCCAACTAGGTGATTGGGATATCTCCAGAGATGCCCCTTACTTTGGCTTTGAGATTCCAGATGCGCCAGGCAAGTATTTCTATGTGTGGCTAGATGCACCGATTGGCTACTACGCCAGCTTCTTAAATTTATGTCAACAAAAAGGTTTGGACTTTAACGAATGGACCAAACCAGACACGACCACTGAGCAATACCACTTCATTGGTAAAGATATTTTGTATTTCCATACTTTGTTCTGGCCAGCGACTTTGCATTTCTCTGGCTACCGCACACCGACCAATGTTTTTGCTCATGGCTTCTTGACGGTTGATGGCGAAAAAATGAGTAAGTCACGCGGTACATTCATCACCGCGCACAGCGTGATTGAATGTGGCTTGAACCCAGAGTGGTTGCGCTATTACTTTGCAGCCAAGCTGAATGCCAGCATGGAAGATTTGGATTTGAACTTACAAGACTTCACTGCTCGCGTGAACAGTGATTTATTAGGCAAATACATCAACATCGCGAGTCGCAGTGCTGGATTCTTAGTGAAGCGCTTTGGCGGCATCGTTGATGATGCAGCAATGAATCATCCACTGCTCGGTCAGTTGGCAGATGCCAAAGATGAAATCGCAGATTTATACGAAACCCGTGAATACGCCAAAGCTTTGCGTCGCGTGATGGAATTGGCAGACTTGGTCAACGGATTTGTTGATAGCAACAAGCCATGGGAAATCGCTAAGGACCCTAGCAAAGAACAAGAACTACAAACTATTTGCAGCATCACTTTAGAAGCGTTCAGACGTTTGACCTTGTACCTCAAGCCCGTGGTTCCTAATGTGGCTGCAGGCGTTGAAAAATTCTTCAACATCCCAGCGATGTCTTGGGATGATGTGAACAAATCTCTATCCTCCAAGCAAGCGATCAATCCTTATCAGCACTTGATGACTCGCATTGATCCTGTGATGATAGAAAAACTCATTGAGGCCAATCAGCAATGATGAACTTAGCGCATTTTCGACCCAAAATCGTCAATGCCGCTAAAGGCTATAACAGCCAAACATTTGTCAGAGATTTAAGCAGCGGCATCACCGTTGGTGTCATTGCCCTCCCATTAGCGATTGCATTTGCGATTGCCTCCGGACTTAAACCTGAAGCGGGCCTAATTTCTGCAGTGATTGGTGGTTTTTTAATTTCAGTCTTTGGCGGCAGCAAAGTTCAAATTGGTGGTCCTGCAGGCGCCTTTGTCGTGATTGTTTACGCGATTGTTGAACGCTATGGCGTTCCCAACTTAATACTCTCAACATTCTTTGCCGGAGTCTTATTGTTCACCATGGGTTTGTTTCGCGTGGGCAATTTGATTCGCTTCATTCCTGTGGCCATCATCATTGGTTTCACCAGTGGCATCGCAGTATTGATTGGCCTGTCTCAAATCAAAGATGCCTTTGGTTTACAAATTGAGAAATTGCCGGCTGATTTCTTTTCTCAAATTCATGCGTTTTATCAATACGCCAACACCGCCAATTTATATGCCTTGATGATTGCTTTGAGTACGTTGGTATTGATCATTGTGTGGCCCAAAGTCAGCAGCTTAATCGCCCGTGCTTGGCATCCGATCAGCTTTGTTCCTGGCATCATCGTCGCCCTTCTGTCGATCACTATCTTGGTTTACATACTGGACATACCTGTAGAGACCATTGGCAGTCGCTTTGGCGAACTTCCCAATCAAATACCAAGCCCCAAGATGCCAGCCTTGAACTGGGAAACAGCCAAACAACTGTTTGCACCAACACTTACGATTGCCATTCTTGGAGCAATTGAATCTTTGCTTTGTGCTCGCGTTGCAGATAACTTGAGTGACGACAAACATGATCCTAATCAAGAGTTGATGGGACAAGGCATTGCGAACATGGTGGTGCCATTTTTTGGTGGACTTCCTGTGACAGGAACCATTGCCAGAACTGCGACCAATGCCAAAGCTGGAGCAAAAACACCCGTGTCAGGGGTGATTCATGCTGTGGTGATTTTATTGATCATGATCATTGCTGCACCTTTTGCCAGCCATATTCCTATGCCATGCTTAGCAGGCATCTTGATCTACATTGCTTGGAATATGTTTGATCGCACTGAGTTCAAACGCTTAAAACAATTCCACATCACCTACCAATTGATTTTGTTAGGTACATTTTTCTTAACGATTATTTTTGATCTGACTGTGGCAGTGCAAGTTGGCCTAGTGTTAGCGTGCATTTTCTTTATCTACAGAATTTCATCATTGACTCGCATTGAAAAACTTGAGCTTCCAGAATCTTTTACCCATGAAGATGATTTGCCACTGAATGATTCATTTGATTTAAAAAACAGTGTTGAAGCTTATGGCATTTATGGTTCTTTATTTTTTGGAGCGGTTGATAAAGTTGAAGACTTATTTAATCCTCAAGATCCAAATCGCTTAAAACCCAAAGTAATTATTTTAGAAATGCATCAATTGATCAATATCGATACCAGCGGCATTGATGCATTAAAAGCCTTGAGTAAATCCCTCAACAAGCATGGCGGCCAACTCTTGGTTTGCTGTGCTAATAGCCAACCATCATCATTGATGGTGCGCAGTGGCTTCATTGATGAAATTGGTCCGGAGAATAGTCTAGAAACCCTGGAGACGGCCTTTGAACGAGCTAAAAAGCTGAGTGCTGAGGCCTGTAAGGTAAATGTAGGTAGTTGATTCAGCTAAATCGCTACAATTGACAAACTATGGCCCAATACAAATCAAATATCACCCATTTTTTGGAAGAGCTAAAAGCTCAAAACCCTCAGCTAGAGCAGGCTCAGCAAGAGGGGCGTGCCCTTTTATGGGATAAAGCCCCAATCAGCCCAGAAGAGCAAGAGCGTCAAAAAGCAGCTCGTGTGAAGCAAAAAGCGTACGTTTATCAATGAGCGATTTAATTACTGCCATTCCTGATGTCACTGATGGCATGTCAGAGTCTTTTGCGAGACTCTATGGGGAGCCTTTATTTCAGCTTCCCTCTGATCTATATATTCCACCGGATGCTCTAGAAGTTTTCTTAGAGGCCTTTGAAGGTCCTCTGGATCTTTTGCTTTATTTGATCCGTAAACAGAATTTCAACGTTTTAGATATTCCAATGGCCGAGGTTACCAAGCAGTACCTTGGCTACATTGAACAAATTCGTCACACCAACCTAGAACTTGCCGCAGAGTATTTATTGATGGCTGCCATGCTGATTGAAATCAAATCACGCATGCTCTTGCCAATGAAAAAAGCGGACAGTGATGAAGAGGTTGAAGATCCTCGCGCAGAATTGGTGAGACGCTTGCTCGAATATGAGCGCATGAAATTAGCAGCTCAAGAGCTCGATAAGATGCCAGTACTGGGTCGTGACTTTTATAAAGCCAGCGGTCACGTTGACACCACTGTGGCGGTTACTTGGCCTGACATCAATCCAAACGACATCCAAGCGGCTTGGAGAGATGTTCTTTATCGCGCCAAACTCAATCAACATCACACCATCACGCGCGAGCAATTATCTGTGCGTGACTTCATGACGCGTATTTTGCGACGCTTGCAAGGTGAGCGCTTCATTGAATTTACTGATTTATTTGAAGATGCGATTGCCACCGGTCAAGGTGCACCAATGGTGGTTGTTAACTTCATTGCGATGCTAGAGCTCTCCAGAGAGTCTTTGATTGAAATCACTCAAGCAGAACCCTACGCCCCTATTTATGTGCGTTTGGCATATTCGCCTAACTAACACCGTCCTCTAAAGAAATTTTTTCATGAAGATCATCAGCGACATTCAAGATTTGCGTGATCAATTGCGCGGACAAAACAGAGCAGTGTTTGTTCCAACCATGGGTAATCTTCATGAAGGTCATCTTTCTTTGATGCGCTTAGCCAGGCAGCATGGCGACCCGGTGATTGCCAGTATTTTTGTGAATCGCTTGCAATTTGGGCCAAATGAAGATTTTGATAAATATCCACGCACTTTTGAAGCAGACGTTGAGAAGCTAGAAAAAGAAGGTGTGTACGTGCTATTTGCGCCCACCGAAAAAGACTTGTACCCAGAGCCTCAAGAGTATCGCGTTGAACCTCCCCAGAATCTAGGCAAGATCCTTGAAGGAGAATTCCGTCCGGGCTTTTTCCAAGGCGTGTGTACGGTTGTTTTAAAACTATTCTCTTGCGTTCAACCGAAGGTTGCAGTGTTTGGTAAGAAAGACTATCAGCAGTTGATGGTGATTCGTCAAATGTGTCGCCAACTAGCTCTACCAGTAGACATTGTTCCAGCAGAAACAGTTCGCGCAGAAGATGGCTTGGCTCTTTCATCAAGAAACGGTTACTTATCAACAGAAGAACGCCAAGAGGCTGTGCAGTTGATTCAAACCTTGAAAGAAATCCAAGAAAAAGTATTGCAAGGCAAATTGAGCTCTGCAGACATCTTGAAGATAGAACAAGACGCTTGCGCTAAGTTAAGCACAAGAGGATGGGTTCCTGATTACATCTCTGTGCGCAAACGAAATGACTTGTTAAGCGCCAGCGATGCCGACCTTTCTAGCAATCAACCATTGGTTGTTTTGGCTGCTGCCAAACTAGGTAAAACTCGCCTCATCGATAACCTAGAAATCTGATCAAGATGCGCTCAAAAGGCTTTTCAATTGCATTGATTGCCTCTCAAATACTGCTTGGCATCTCATTAAGTTTTAGCAGTCATGACAGCTTTGCCAAACAAGATCGCTACACCCAACCTTACCCCCAGCGCATCATCACACTGGCACCACACTTGAGTGAGCTTGTGGATTCAGCCGGAAGCTCTGATCGGCTCGTGGGCGTTAGTGCTTTTAGCAACCACCCGGCATCTGTCAAACAATTACCTATTACCAGCGATGCAAGATCAATTGATCTTGAAAAAATGAAATCACTTCGCCCAGATTTGATTATTTACTGGCGAGGTGGCACCTCTGAATCTCAGATTCAATCAATCAAAAAGACATTCAATAAGGATGTGCAATTCATTGCTGTGGAGCCAAAAAAGCTATCGGACATTGCCACTGATATTGAATCCATTGGCAAAGCCTTAGGCACTGACCTAATTGCCAAAAAGAATGCTGATGGTCTTAGACTCAAAATAACAGAGCTAAGAAATCAGGAAAATAATCAAACCAAGAAAAAAAATATCAGTCAAAGAAAAGTCAGGGTGTTTTATCAAGTCTGGGCACAACCCCTGATGACACTCAATCAAGATCACATCATCAGTGACATCATTCAACTATGTGGTGGCGAGCAATTATTTGCCAATGAAAAAGTTCTGGTCCCAACAGTCAGCAGAGAAGCTGTCATCAAAGCCAACCCAGAAATTATTTTTACCGCAGTAGACAATCAAAAAATGAGCAGTGATTGGTCGATGTGGACTTCCTTCCCACAGCTTGCTGCGACCAAAAACAAAGCATTTATTGATCTTGATGGCGACATCATCAGCAGACCATCACCTCGAATCATGCAAGGCGCCCAAAAGATTTGCGCTGAAATCAATCGACTTCGCTAAGCCATTAACCAAGTAATTAAGCTGGGATGTAAACGACTTGACCCTCAACTGTTTGAGCAGTTGCAATTGGGTGATCCAATGATTTTTCCAAATTAATCGGATTGATCACTTCTGATAAAGACCCAGCCAAATAAGAGCCATCATTCATGAGCAAGAGTGCGTGTGTGAAGCCTCGATGAATCAAACCAATCTCATGCAAGCTTGCGATGATGGTTTGATGACATGACTGACTTCTTTCAGTCAGTGTTTTTAATAGGCTCACTTGATGACCAATATCTAAATGAGATGTAGGTTCATCCAAAAGAATGGCTTGGGTATTTTGCGCAAAACACGCTGCTAAAGATACTCTTTGACGCTCACCCCCTGATAGGGTTTGCCACTGGGCGTTTTCTAAGTGAGCAACATCACACGCACGCAAAGCCGCTTGGGCTTGGTGCATCTCATCGGCAAAATCAAGATGCCATGGCCATTGGGCTGCCAAGACCATATCAATGGCTCTTAAGCCCACACCACCTAAAGGGAACTGTTCCGCATAAGCCCGAATCCTTGCAAGTTCTTCTGGCTTATAACTGAGTAGTGCTTGACCCAACCAATTGATTTCACCAGCAGAAGTATTGGCTTGAACGCCTGCAATGATTCTTAGTAATGTTGATTTACCCGCGCCATTGCGACCGATCAAACACCAGCGCTCACCTTTTTTCACTTGCCAATTTAAATCTTTGATCAAGCTTCGCCCTGGAACATCAACATCCAAATGTTTTGCTTCTAGAACGATATTTGCATCTTCTACAGAATGAGTAGTCATCATGTATTCCAATGCCTAAAACGAGACAAGATCCATAAGAAACTCGGCACTCCGATCAATGCGGTAATGATGCCTACTGGTAACTGAGACGGAGCAATGATGGTTCTAGCAAACATATCAGCCAAAACTAAAAAAGTACCGCCCAATAAAGCAGAGGCAGGCAATAAGAACCTTTGATCAGGGCCGTGTTTTTTAATGATGCACGCTCGCAGAAGATGAGGGACCAATAATCCAACGAATCCAATCGATCCTGCGATTGACACAGCTGCGGCTGCAGATAAAGCAGACAGCAACACCATCATCCATTGGACGTAAGAGACATCAACACCCAAGGTCAAAGCCTTATCACTGCCCAATTGAAGCAAATGGATTTTTGGAGAAAGCTTCCAAACCAAAATCAACACAGATATCCAAACACCCAATATGGCGCCCACAGCTTCAAGGCTGATGACCGAGTCCAAATCACCCATCAGCCAATGAATCATCCCAGGCATCGCCACATTTGAAGCGAAGGTGATCATGAGAGTACTGATTGCACCGCAAGCAGTGGCAATCATGACGCCCGCCAACAACATCCGTGATGGATGAGCAGAGTAACCACCAACCAGTAACCACAACAGGAGCATCACAACGATCGCCCCCATCCAAGCACTGCCAGCAACCCAAATAGTTCCGGCACCACCCATCATCAAGACAGCCAAAGCACCCACAGATGCTCCACCTGACACACCCAGGACAGATGGTTCAGCCAAAGGATTGCGAGTCAAGACCTGCAAAAGACTGCCAGACATTGCCAATAAACCGCCCACAGCAAATGCTGCCAACACTCTGGGTAAGCGCAATTGGTAAATGATGGCAGCGTCTGCATTAGAGACACTGCCAATGGATAGCGCCAAAGCCACCGCTGCCAGTGATGCAATCACCAGCAAAACAAAAAGAGTGGTTTTGGATGAGGTCATTATTTAAAGGTGTACCTTGTCGTTATAAAAATAGCCCTAGGGTCTGCTGGGTAATAGTAATAGCTATTTCCATAATTATTTCCAGGCGCCAAATGAACAAATCCATACCCGCCATAATTGGCATATCTCTTATCAAAAATATTTTTTAGCCGCAGTGCAGATTCCCAAGAACCATATTTATACGTTGCAGAGAGATCAACCGTAGCAAATGATGGTACTTTATTTTTCGTATTACTCTCATCACCCTCATAGTATTGAGATCCAACATAATTTAGATAAGTTGTATAGGTTGTATGAGATTTAGGCTTATACGCTAACCCAATTGAAGACGTAACTTTTGGCACTAATGCAACACTCTTACCATCAAATGATCCAGCTGTATATTTTGCTGATTGCAAATTAATTTTGGGGGACATTGTCCAATTTTTTGCAAGGAGAAGATCAGCATTTGCAGTTACCCCATACCTTCTAATATCAGCAGAATTGATATTTATCCCAGTAGCATGGTCATATCTAATTTCATTTGAACTATTCATTTGATAGACGGATGCTCCAAACTTTTGATTACCCGTCAAAAGCCAATCACCGCCTAGCTCTAGAGTGGTATTTTTTTGAGGGGAAAGAATGCCTGAGAACACCCGATCATAAGTCACAGGATCCCAACCCCAATACTCATCAATATTCGCAAATCTATATGAGTTATTAGTTCTTACAAATACTTTGTTCATGTCTGAAGGACCATATTTGTAGTTAAGAGCTATATCACTTGCATTAGCTGATTGCTCTTTATTAGCATTTCTTGAAGCACCACTTACTAAATCATATGCAGCCGCATCTTGAGTTTGCCTTCTAAATCCACCCAACAAATCTAGCTGTCTTGATAATGGCACTCTATGTGTCAAATAATATGATTGATTTATTAAATTTGCTTTTTGAATATTGCCTGTATTTGTTACAAATGAACCCATGGCTTGAGAGTAATCAAAACCAAAAACTGATTCACCAAGATCCTGCCAGGATTTTTTAAGCCTTGGGTTTAAGTTGTAGCTCCATTTGTCATAGTTTGTTGTTTTAGCTGATAGGTTTGGCGTGTACTGGGTAGCGCCAGAATCTCTGTAATTGAAATCAACCTCAAACAAACTTTGACTATCAATTGATTTAACAATCCCAATCAAATGATTACTTCCGTTGGTGACAGTTTTATCACCCACATTGTTCCATTTTGTTGCACGTGGATTACCTTGCCCAACTTCACCCAGAACACCCCCAGGTGTGCCATAAGACTGAGAATTGAATGAGCTATTCAAAAATACCTTATCAATCTTATTCAGGTAATGAGTTAAACCAACATTTGCTACGCCTTGACTGGCCTGACCGTTATCTCTCCATCCCTCACTATTTGACGCAGAAAAATTAACATCAAATTTTGTATCGTTAAATTTTTTGCCATAGTTACCAGATGCGATTGCTGTTCCAAAGCTTCCTGCAGTCACTGAAATTGAAGGGGCAGAAACTCGATCAGATCGAGTAATGATATTTATAACCCCACCTACCGCTTTGTCGCCATACTGAACGCTACCACTGCCATTTAGAATTTCAATTCTTTCGATTGAATTCATGGGGATTGATTCCCAACGAACTGAGCCGCTATCAATTGGGTTCATTCTTTGACCATCGACCAAGATCAAAGTATTGTCTTGAGCGCTTGCACCAAATCCGCGCATATCGACAGTGGCGCCAACGCCTAGCTGCCCGCCATTTAAATTTCTAACATTTAAATTTCCAATTTGAGACAAGGCTTCTGGAATGCTAATTACGCCACTTTCTTTTATTTGCTCTTTTGTAATAACTTCAACGAGGGCTGGCACATCAATTGTTGATTGCTCAAATCGACTTGCCGATACCACCACCGGATTAAATTCTGAGTTAGTTTGCGCATGTACGACTGTGATGGCTGCAAAAATACCTGCGCAGGCGAGCGCAACCTTGCTTGGTTTTGTAAACATAGGATGAACTTTCAAAAAACAATGGTCGCTGGCTTGTTCCCCCGCAAGCACGGAACCTTCATAACCGAGTAACGTCCCCGTAACTCAATTAACCATTCCAGGCCGGTATCCGGGCTCATGAAACTAACTCAATGACCTTCCCAGCCTAAGCCAGTGGTATATCGATTGAGCCGGCACTTGCGTGCGTTCACTTACCGTTGCGGGGGCAGCACAGGTTATCCTTTAGCCTTAGACTAATAAGACCCCTGTTTCCCGTTTAACTTTGGTAGATTGTTATCTTCCAAGAGCACCTAAGAACGAGAGTAGTATATACAATATGCCTATGTCAGAACTTACAAACAATTCATATAGCCGTTTGCAAGACAGTCTAGAGCGCCTAGAGGGTAAAACCAAGGCTTTACTAGAAGCTGTGGAGCAATCCCATAAAGAACGCTTGGCCCTAGAGACCAAGATTGAAGATGCTCAAGCACGCATTCAGCAGATCTTGGAAAAACTTCCAAGCCAAGCGGATACCGGCCAATTAGACTTACTTTCTGTCCACCCTAAGGATATGCAATGAGCCAACACCGCATTGAACTTACATTGGCAGGTCAAAAGTTTGCGTTTTCTACAACGCCAGAACATGAAACCAGCTTAAGAGCAGCAGCTGCGATTGTCGACGAGCAACTAGAAGCAGCTTTATCAGCTGGTAACCGCAGCATTGAACGCGCCGCCATCATGACTGCTATCAAATTAGCGGGCGACCTTCAAGCAGCCAAAATGAATCTCAGCAACACAGAAAATCCTGGTGCAAGCCTTGATCAAATGACTGCCTTGCAGGGCAAAGTTGATCAAATTGAAGCATCCGTTGATTCTGCGCTGAAAATGCTTTCCCTACCTGGTGCGCCAAGGCCAATAGTTCCTTGAACCGATGCGCAAGCATCAGGCGTGGGCCATATAGTGTGGGCGCGAGCGTCTCGTTACTCACAGAGTCAGCCTTTGGGTCATACTCTCCCTGAAAGACTTGATGCACCCGAAACATTATTGCCATGCCACCTTGAACCTACTGGGTTCAGGATGACGGCCTAGCGGCCAAGGTGGGGAATCTTTAAAAAGAGCTTTAGAAGGAGATTGCGATGTTTAAAAAATCCATCATCACAGCAAGTTTTTTAATTGCATCAACCACCATTGCATCACCAGCATTCTCTGCAGATGTGAATAATGGCAAAACCCTTCATCAAGCCAAATGCTATCAATGCCATGCTGAAAAATCAGGCTTGGGCAATGGCGACATCATCTACACCAGGGCTGATCGTAAAGTGCAAGACCCTGCTCGCCTCAAGTTCATGGTGAGTATGTGCAACACAGAATTACGCTTGGACCTATTCCCAGAAGATGAAGCTGATTTAGTGGCTTACCTCAATCAACAGTTTTATAAATTTAAATAACTGAGTAATCAATGACCCTTGTTCAAATCGGTGCACTGGCAGTTCTTGGCGGTTTCACAGGCTTTGCGGCCGGTTTATTAGGGATTGGTGGGGGCATGATCATGGTGCCCTTCCTGACCTTCTTATTCACACTCTATGGCTTTCCCCTTGAAGTGGTGGTTCACATAGCCATTGCCACATCAATGGCCACCATCATCTTTACCTCTCTATCGTCCGTGAGAGCTCATCACAAGCGTGGCGCAGTTCGCTGGGACATCGTCATTCTTTTAGTGCCAGGCATCTTGATCGGCGCTCTTTTGGGTGGCGGTAAATTATTTGCCCTACTCAAAACATCTTGGCTATCCTTGATTTTTGCTTTATTCGTTGGCTTCTCAGGCTACCAAATGTTGGCCAATAAAAAACCTAAACCAAGTCGCACCATACCAGGCAAACTTGGCATGTTTGGTGCTGGCAGTTTCATTGGATTTTTATCCAGCTTGGTTGGTGCTGGCGGTGGCTTCATATCAGTCCCCTTCATGACATGGTGCAACGTCGCGATGCACAATGCTGTTGCCACTTCTGCTGCCCTGGGATTTCCAATCGCATTGGCCAGCGCGATTGCTTACATCATCAGTGGTTACGGCAACCCCAACCTTCCCAGTGGCTCGATTGGTTACATCTACGTGCCAGCCCTTATTTGTATTGCACTGGCCAGCGTAGTGACAGCACCTCTTGGCGCTAAAGTAGCTCACCAACTCAATGTGGCACAACTTAAAAAAGTCTTTGCCTTGGTGCTGTTCGCGCTATCAGCCTATATGCTTAACAAAGGTCTGATTACTTTGGGTCTTTATTAAAAAGTGTTTATAAAAGAACAAGGCCTTCTTGCGAAGGCCTTGCATTGACTACTCTTACCGCTCAATCAAAAATCTAAGGTTTAAGCATAAGTTTGGCGCAGAACATTTTTCTGCACTTTACCCATCGCATTTCTAGGCAACTCAGAAACAACGATGATTTTCTTTGGTACCTTAAAGTTTGCAATCTTGCCTTTTAGATCAGCAATCATTGCATCTGCATTGAGCTTGGCACCTGGCTTAGCAACCACAACTGCCACCACAGCCTCACCAAAGTCAGGATGAGGCACGCCAATCACAGCACTCTCATCAACACCAGCCATGTCATCAATAAAACTCTCAATTTCTTTTGGATACACGTTGTAACCACCAGAAATGATCAAGTCTTTACTTCTGCCAACGATGCAGAGATAGCTATCAGGAACCTTGCCAGCGCTGGTCTCACCGCCCCAACGTCCAACATCGCCTGTTTTGAACCAGCCGTCTTTGGTGAACTCTTCTTTGGTTTTTTCAGGCATGCGCCAGTAACCTTTGAATACGTTCGGACCCTTGACTTCAACACTGCCGATTTGATTGACGCCACATAGCTTACCGTCATCTGTTGTGATGCGAACCTTGGTTTTAGGCAAAGGTAAGCCCACTGAACCCCCCACACGAGCACCCTCATATGGATTAGAAACCAACATGACTGTTTCACTCATACCGTAACGCTCAAGAATCGTGTGACCTGTTCTTTCTTTGAAAAGATTGAAGGTCTCAGTCAACAACGGAGCAGAACCAGAAACAAACAAGCGCATGTTTTTAACTGTTTGCTTGGTGAATTCTTTATCTAGCAATAGGCGCACGTAAAACGTTGGCACGCCCATCATCACTGTTGATCTTGGCATGTGCTTGATGAGTTCTTTGGTATCCAAGCGTGGCAACCAGATCATCTTGCTACCATTGAGCAAGGCTCCATGGGAAGCAACAAATAAACCATGCACGTGGAAAATTGGTAAGGCATGCAATAGAACGTCGCCTTTTTTCCAACCCCAGAACTTCTTCAGCACTTCAGCATTGCTACCCAAGTTACCGTGGGTCAGCATCGCGCCTTTACTTCTGCCAGTAGTACCAGAGGTATACAAGATGGCCGCAAGATCATCGTCATCACGTTTGACCGTTTTGAACTTATCCGATTGTGTGGCTGCACGATCTAGGAGTGTGCCAGTTCTATCGTCACCCAAGGTGAAGACATTTTTAGTGCCGGCTTTGAATGCTACCTTTGACACCCAAGAAAAGTTCTTAGGACTGCATACCATCACGGCTGGTTCAGCATTGCCAATAAAGTACTCAATCTCGGCAGCTTGATAAGCAGTATTCAATGGCAAATAAACCAAACCTGCTTTTAATGTAGCCAAATATAAAAAGAGTGCTTCAGGAGACTTCTCAACCTGAACTGCAACCCTGGATCCCTGAGGTAAGCGCAAGCTCGCCAAAAGGTTGGCCATTTTTGATGTGGCCTTCTCTAAATCATCCCAGCTATAAAACAAACCATCATGCGTTTCAATTGCGCATGATGGTTTATCTTTTGGAAAGCCGGATTCTAGTAACTGATATAAATTCATCTGAATCTCAACTTAAATTGTTAAACGCGGATTACATTTTCGCGCCAGAGGCTTTCACAACTTGGTTCCAACGCTTGATTTCAGCATTAACGAACTTACCAAATGCATCACCAGTCAAAGTCGGAGTTTCTGAACCATTGTTAAGCCAAATTGTTTTTAGCTCAGGTGTGTTCATCGCTTTTGTTACTTCAGCTGTCATCTTGTCGATGATTGGCTGTGGTGTGCCTTTTGGCGCCCACAAGGCATACCAGCTACTAACTTCATAACCAGGCAAACCTGCTTCTGTTGCTGTTGGAATGTTTGGGAAAGCAGGATTACGTTTGCTTGAAGCAACTGCAATCGCTTTGATCTTACCGCTTCTGATGTGCTGAGCAGATGAACCTAGACCGTCAAACATGATGTCTACTTGACCAGCCATCAAATCAACCAATGCTGGACCAGCACCACGGTAAGGAATGTGCGTGATAAATGTCTTGCTCATTTCTTTGAACTGCTCACCAGCCAAATGGTGTGATGTGCCATTACCTGCACTGCTGAAGTTCAACTTACCAGGATTCTTTTTGGCGTAATCAATCAAACCTTTTAAATCATTCACTGGCAATTTTGGGCTGGCCACAATAATTTGTGGTGGAGCTGCAACCAAAGCCACTGGTACAAAGCTCTTCTCAATATCGTAGTCTAGTTTTGGGTACATAGATGGGGCAATCGCATGGTGAACTGCACCCATGAAGAATGTGTAACCATCTGGAGCTGCTTTAGCAGCAACACCTGCGCCCAACGTACCACCCGCACCACCCTTGTAGTCCAAAATGAACTGTTTGTTCATCTGCTTATTCATCATGGTTGATAAAGGACGTGCGAAGGCATCAGTACCGCCACCGGCTGGGAATGGCACGATGATCGTGACTGGCTTATTAGGCCAATTAGGGTCAGCCATCACAGCTGTCGAGCCCATGGACAAGCCCACTGCAGCAACCGCTGCTACTGCACCCACTATTGAGGTCAAGCGACCCACTACATTTACTGATTTTTTCATTTTGTCTCCTCGTACTCTAATTAAACTATCTAAAACCACTATTACTGATTACATCAAATTGAAACTCATACCAACTGCGAAACTGCTCTCGAATAAATCACTTCACCATTCACAAATCGCTCATGGTTATCCTCAACCTTATCGAGGTCGTAAAGGTAGTTCACCATCAAACCAGCTGACTGCTTGATACCTTTTTTAGATAAGTCTCCAGACCAATTGATTCGGTGCAATTTTGCACCATTTCCAAGATGAAACTTGGCCACAGAATTACCACCTCTTCGTGGTGAGTAATATAGCAAGTAAATCGCGCACAAAGCCATCAAGGCCTCTTTTTCCTTCAAGGAAGAAAGATCTGGATGCCACCCATTTTGCAAGCGATCATGCCAAGATTTGTCTTTTAAATTAAAGACTTTAATGGCCTCTTGGTACTTCTCAAGAACAGCAGGCTTCAAATGATCTAGGGGTAAGTCCGCATGTGAGCCCAACCACTCCATGAAGCCTGGAATCGGCGATAAAGTGCAAAAAGTCTTTAGCGAAGGGAATTCTTTTTTCAAACTCTCAGCCACTCGCTTGATCAAGAAGTTCCCCATAGAAACTCCGCGCAAGCCAGGTTGACAGTTACTGATTGAATAGAAAATAGCGCACTTATATTGACTGCACTCCAATGCTGGAGATTTCTTATCCACCAATGGTGCAATCGATTCTGGAATATCAGGTAGCAGCGCCACTTCCACAAAGATCAATGGCTCATCTGGTAACTGCGGATGAAAGAAAGAAAAACAACGGCGATCTGGCTGTAAACGTCGACGCAAATCATCCCAACCATCGATCTCATGAACAGCTTCATGTTGAATGATTTTTTCTAAAATATGCGCCGGCGACTTCCAATCGACCTGGTGCATTTTCAAGAAGCCTGGATTAAACCAAGAATTCAATAAATGTTGCATGTCCGCATCAACCGCTTTCAACTCAGGCTTCTTCGGCAACAACTTCAGCACTTGTTGACGCATATTGATGATCATGTGCGTGCCACCGGGGGCACGATTCAAGCGACGCAACAGTTCTTGTCTTGGCGACTCAGAAACCTTCATCAACCAAACAAAGTTATCAGCCGTTGGATCCTTTGCGTACAACTCAGCCGCACTCAAAACATCAGCGGGGCTTGGATTAAATTTTTCTGACAAATGTACAAAGTATTCTGATTTTTGTTCATCATCCAGCGTTTTAAAGTTTTCAATCAAATCACTGGCCATGCTCGCAGCGTTTGACTCTCCGCGTTCAGATAACAATTTTTTAGTGGCACTGATGGTTTTAGTCATGTGCCTGGCTCTGAGCATATTATCCAAAATCATGCTGTCAACCTCTGCTCAGACTTGAGCTGCCTTAGTGCTTCACGTTGATTTTGGATGTGATCTTTCATCAAGATCTCAGCCTTCTTGCCATCTCTTGCTTTGAGAGCCTCAAACACTGCCATGTGCTCTTTGCAAGACTCTTCAATTCTGCCGCGATGATGCAAGCTGCGATGACGAGACAAGTTCAAGATTCTTCTCAAATCATGAACCATTTGCGTCAACCACTCATTACCAGCCAGGTGTTGAATCGCTAAATGGATTTCTCTATTGGTGGCGTAGTAGCGATCAATGTCTTTATCTTTGGCATACGCCTTGAGTTTTTTATGCAACATCTCTAAGGCATTTAAATCTTGATCACTGGCTTTGGAGGATGCTTCAAATGCACAACGACCTTCAAGCATCGCCATCAAAGGAAAGATTTCGTCCAAATCTTTTTCAGTCAATTCGGTGACATAGCAGCCACGACGCGGTTCTATTCTTAGCAAGCCTTCCGATGCCAGAATTCTGATCGCCTCTCTGAAAGGAGTTCTAGAGACCCCTAGTTGCTCTGCTAATTTTTGCTCATCAATCCAAGTGCCTGGAGATAAAACACCGCCAGCGATCATCGAGCGCAATTGCTCGGTCACTTCGACATAGAGGGCTGTTTTAACTACTTTTAATGACATGTGTTCAATATATTTTGTATACATTATTGAATACATTGGTAAATACCCTCGTAAAGGGAAATTACCTAGGGTTACAAGCAGTACCCGATGAGTTTATTGAGTCTTGCGACTGAGCAAATAAACACCAAAAGCAATCATTGGCAGAGATAACCACTGACCCATGGATAAACCCAAGCTCAAAAGTCCTAAGAAGCTATCAGGTTCACGAGCAAACTCTGCTAAAAATCTAAAGAGGCCATAGCCCAAGAGGAATAAACCAGATACCTGACCAATTCTTCGAGCTTTACATGCATACCACCAAAGCACAACGCCCAAAATGATGCCCTCACCCATGAATTGATACAGTTGCGATGGGTGTCTTGCCAACATATCACCAGCCTGCGGAAAAATCATGCCCCACGCCATATCTGTGGGTCTTCCCCATAACTCACCATTAATGAAGTTACCCAAACGTCCAAATGCAAGTCCAAATGGAATCAAAGGTGCAATCAAATCTGTTACTTCAAAGAATGTCTGCTTATTTCTTTTAGCAGCCCAAAGCATCGCAACCAACACACCTAAGAAGCCACCATGAAAAGACATACCACCTTCCCACACTTTTAGTGCATCCAAGGGATGACTTAAATAATGAGCCGGCATATAAAAAATCACATAACCCAAACGTCCACCCAAAATCACACCAATCACGCCTGCGAATAAAAGGTCTTCAATGTATTTGTAACTGAGGTGCTGATAGTGAGCTTGCTTGGTGCGCAATTTACCCAAAAGTAAAAATTGAGCAAATGCTAACAAGTACATCAAGCCATACCAATGAACCGCAACAGGCCCTAGGCTGATAGCAATGGGATCGAACTGAGGGTGCATCAAAGCCATTTGAATGTTCTTAAAGTGTCAGGTGTTAAATGATTGATAGGTATTCAGCTAAATACAGTTATTGGCCTGTTTGATCAAAGTTATGCAGCTCATGACCTTGATCACGATAAGCTTTATAACGTTGACGGCCCGCTTGACGATCTGCTTCATCGGTAGAAACAATTTCAACAATGCGTGGAAATCTTTGCGCAAGCGCTTCTACTGAAACAGGTAAATTCTGCCCCACATGGATCAAGACATCACCATGAGGTAAATGATCCAACTCTGGCGACTCAAAACTCTCAACAAAGACAATCGGCGTTTCATTGGCAACATCATCTTTGCCCCAGGCATGTGGCAAAAATTCTGTTGCGCTGAAAGACCAAAGTTGCTGATCAAGTTCTTTCAAAAAAGTAGAAGACCCCACCACCACGATATTTCTCATGGGTAAGTCTTCATGCTTACTTGACATGATTTTTCTGATCAAGCGACAACTGTACAGAGGCTTGTTGTCAACTTGACTGTGGAAATCGATTCTGGCCATGACTTATTTTGTCAAAAGATAGTTCACCAACAAAGGCACTGGTCGACCAGTAGAACCCTTGGCCGCACCGCTCTTCCAGGCTGTGCCAGCAATATCCAAATGTGCCCATGAATATTTCTCAGTGTATCTGGCTAAGAAACAAGCGGCCGTCACACTACCCGCAGGACGTCCACCAATGTTGGCCATATCTGCAAAGTTAGATTTGAGTTGCTCTTGGTACGCGCTATCAAGAGGCATTCTCCAAACAGTGTCTTGTGATGTACGACCAGCACTGAGCAAACTCTCAGCCAATGCATCGTCATCGGAGAACAAGCCTGAGTGAACTGCACCCAATGCAATCACACAAGCACCTGTCAAAGTTGCAATATCAATCACAGCTGCAGGTTTAAATCTCTCAACATAGGTCAATGCATCACACAAAATGAGACGACCTTCTGCATCGGTATTCAAGATCTCAATGGTTTGACCAGACATGCTGGTGACAATGTCACCAGGACGAGTAGCTTGACCTGAAGGCATGTTTTCGCAAGTTGGAATAACGCCGATCACGTTCTTCTTTAATTTGAGTTCGGCCACTGCGCGCATCGTGCCAATCACTGATGCAGCGCCACACATGTCGTACTTCATTTCATCCATGCCTTCACCAGGCTTTAATGAAATACCGCCCGTATCAAATGTGATGCCCTTGCCGACCAACACAACTGGTGCATCGGTGGCACGACCACCCTGATGACGGATCACAATGAACTGAGGAGGAGTCACAGAGCCTTGAGTGACCGCCAAAAATGCGCCCATCTTCAATGCTTCAATTTCTTTACGACCTAAAACTTCAACCTTTAGACCAAGCTCTTTGCCCAATTTCTTGGCGCTTGTGGATAGATAGGTTGGATTGCAAATATTAGGAGGCAAGTTGCCAAGATCTTTTGCTAGATCCATACCGTTGGCAATCGCGCGACCTTCCGCAACGGCCTCAATCACGGCTTTGTTATTTTTTGCTTCACTGGCAATGATTAATTTCTTGAGCGTTGGAGATTTTTCAACGGGCTTAGTTTTAAATTGAGGATGACGAGCACCAAATTTATACACTTGCTCACGCGCCAATTGAACCAAGAGACGCACTTGAGTCAAACCATCTTTGGCAGAAAAATCATCGAACACCCAAACCGCATCCTTGGCAGTGGTGGCAAGCAAAGACTTTAAGCCAGCAGCAATCCACTTAGAACAATTGTTACTGCCCTGTTTTGGTTTGGCCTTTTGTTCCTCACCACAGCAAACCAATAGCAATCTATCGGCTTTAAGACCTAATTTGGCCCATGCATCAGTTGCATTAAGCAAAAGAGTACTTCCAGATGTTGCATCAAGATCTTTGCTCTCAATCGCTCTAGCAATTGCCCCATGGGTAGCTGCGTTTAAGGCAGCTAAGCCACCAGATAACTTCTTGGCATTCTTGATATTGCTGGCAGGGAAAGCCCACACCAAGCAACCGGTGACAGCAGACATTTGAGCCTTTATTCCTAAAGAGCCCTCTCCATATACTTTCGTGCTACATTCCATGTGGATTTCCTTTGCTTTACCTTTGCTCAAGGCAAGTTTCTAATAACAACCATTATCGCCCAGCTTCGCTTTTTATGATCTTTAAAAGAGCCCTTCGCCAAGAACTCAATTTCACCACAGGTGTGGTGTTCATGGTTTTGGTCACGCTTGTTTTAACCAATTTAATGATCAGGGTTTTGGGAAATGCCGCCAGCGGCTCGGCCAACCCGAAAGACGCACTGGTTTTAATTGGTCTTGGCATGATCAATTACCTGCCAATCCTATTAACCGCCTCGGTTTTTGTGGCTATCTTGATGGTCTTGACTCGTTGGTACAAAGACTCAGAAATGGTGATTTGGCAATCTGCCGGCATCAGCTTGTTAAAGATCTTGCGCCCCATCTTAAATTTCACAGCTCCCATAGCTGTAGCGATTGCGGTTTTATCAATTTTTGCCTCTCCTTGGGCCAGTGAAAAATCTGCCACAATCAAACAGCGCTTTCAGCAACGTGATGATATTTCGATGTTAGCCCCTGGCCAGTTCCGAGAGTCCTCTGGCAACAATCGTGTGTTTTTTATCGAGAGCATGAATCCAGAAACAGATGTGATCAAAAATGTTTTTGTCACTGATTTTGGTAAAGAGCGCCAATTAGTGGCTGTGGCCAAAGAAGGCTTTATTCAAAATCTGCCCACTGGCGAAAAGCAACTGATTCTAGAAACTGGCAGACGCTACGAAGGAACTCCCGGCAACACAGATTTTAGAATCACCGAATTTGATAAATACACCGTCAAGCTTGAAGACAAAGTGGTAGATCCCATCATCAATGGCCCAAGAACTATGCCTGCATGGGTTTTGATTCAAGATCTCAATAAAGCACATCTTGGTGAAATCCTTTGGCGCATCGGCTTACCTTTGATGGCCTTTGTTTTTGCCATCATCGCCATTCCACTGTCATACATGGATCCCCGCAGAGGTAGATATACCGCGCTGATCATGGCTGTTTTGCTTTACTTCACTTACTCTAATTTGCTGAAATTAATGCAGGCATGGGTCAGCACAGGCAAGCTGTCATTCTCTATCGGTTGGTGGCTGCTTCATGTGATGATTGCATTGATTGGTCTCACTTTGATTATTTATCGCCAAAATAGATCAATCACATTGTTTGGTCGCTATAAAAAATGGATGCTCAGTAAAAGCTCCCCTAAACAAAATGGGGGGAAATAAATATGTGGCATAAGCTCTTTCCACTCGTTTACGAACGTTATTTGGCAAAACAAATTTATTTGGCGTTTGTTTTTATTTTGTTTGCCTTGATTTCATTGTTCATATTTTTTGATTTCATTGCTGAGATGGGTGACACCACCAACACCTACACAGTGTTATTAGCATTCATCACAGTTCTTCTCAGAGTGCCTAGTCGCCTGGTTGAAATCATGCCGATTGCGGGTTTGATTGCGGGCATCTACGTCATGGCCAATATGGCTGCGCAATCTGAATACACCATCTTGCGTATTGCAGGTCTTGATACAAAAAAAGCTTTGGTCACTTTAATGAAGGTCGCAGTACCAATTGCTTTCTTGATCTTGTTGATGAGCGAAGTATTAGGCCCCTTGAGTGAAGGGGTCTCTAAGAATGTGCGGCTCAGCGCCCTTAATCAAGGCAAAGAAGTTTTGGAGTTCCGTTCAGGCGCTTGGATCAAAGATAAATTAAGGGGCGATGATGGTAAAGGCCAAGTCCAAAAAGGAATTCGCTATATCAATGTGGGTTCTTTAGAAACCAATGAAATCATTCGCGGCTTTCGGATGTATGAATTTGACGGCGAATACCGTCTGTTATTGAGTCGCACGGCTGAAACAGTTCAGTTTGTGGGTAACGGTATTTGGCGCTTAAATAAAGTGACCGAAACACGATTCACTGAAATTAACTCATCGAATCGCTTAGACCCAAGCTTTTCAACCACCATCAAACGTGCTGATTTACTGGATATTGAAACGGATGTCAGCCCAGAATTATTAGGTGCCTTGTTGATCAAGCCTGATCGCTTATCCATCATTAATTTGTTCAGTTACATCAACCACCTTCAAGAAAACAAGCAAGACTATCAACGTTACGCGATTTCTTTCTGGAAAAAAGTCATATATCCATTCACGATCTTGGTGATGCTTGCATTGGCTTTGCCATTTGCCTACCTACAAACACGTTCTGGTGGCATTGGCTACAAAGTCTTCGGCGGAATCATGCTGGGCATCAGCTTCCAGTTGTTTAATAGTTTGTTCTCACACGCCGGCTTACTCGGAGCCTGGCCACCATTCTTGAGTGCTGTCATTCCGGCTCTCATTTACTTCATCTTGGCGATTGCTGGTATTCGTTGGGTGTCTAAGGTCTAAAAAGTCCTAGCGGTGCAAATAAAGCCCCTTAAAAAGAATAAGTAGCTCCAAAACCCCTTAATTTCTAAAAATAATATAGAATGTATTTAATATACGATTAAATACATATAAGGGTGGTCAGCCATGAATCTTCATCAATTTAAGTTTGTCAGAGAAGCTGTCCGTCAGAACTTCAACCTGACTGAAGCTGCCAAAACCTTGTTCACCTCTCAACCCGGCGTATCCAAAGCGATTTTGGAGCTTGAAGACGAATTAGGCGTTGATATTTTCCGACGCCACGGCAAAAGGATTAGAAATCTTACCGAACCAGGTAAGCGAATACTAACTTCAATAGAAAGAATCCTAGTAGAAGTTGAGAGTTTGAAGAGAGTTGGCAAAGATTTTGCCGCTCAAGACCAGGGTAACTTTGTGATTGCTACCACCCATACCCAAGCAAGGTATGCCTTACCCAAGGTGTTAACAGAATTCACCAAGCGTTTCCCCAAAGTCAGGGTCAGCATCCAACAGGGTAGCCCCCAGCAAATCGCAGACATGTTGCTACATGACCAAGCCGACATCGCGATTGCTACCGAGGGAGTCTCAGATGTTGAAGGTTTGCTCACACTGCCAGGCTATCAATGGCAACACGTGATCGCGGTTCAATCCGAGCATCCCCTGCTCTCAAAAAAGAACATCTCACTTGAAGACTTGGTGGAATATCCCATCATCACTTATGACAAAGCATTCGCTGGTCGCTCAAAAATAGATAAAGCATTTGATAGCAAACATTTAAAACCAGACGTAGTTTTAGAAGCAATTGACGCCGATGTAATCAAAACCTATGTTGAAACAGGCATGGGCATTGGTATTGTGGCGGGTGTTGCCTACGATGCAGAACGCGATAAAAATTTAAGAGCTATTCCGGCAGGACATTTATTTGGTAACAATGTGACAAAAATTGCACTTAAGCAAAATGCTTATCTGCGCTCTTTTGTTTACACATTCATAGAATTATTTTCACCAAGCTTGACGCGCAAATTAGTGGATCAAGCCATGTTGGGTGAAAGCGTTGATTACCAAATCTAAAAGATTACGAACTCGAAGCTATGAAAGCTCGTAATGAGCGCCATCGAATTGGGCCAACGCATCCACAAGATAAGGCAAGATGTTTTGAAGTTTTTCTTTTAACACCCACGGTGGGTTGATCACACACAAACCACTACCCAACATGCCAAAGCCTCTATCATCAGGCTCTTGAACAGTGATTGAAACGTTCAAGGTTTTATCTGAAAGCGCTCTCATCGACTCTACCAGTGGAATGTGATCACCCCTGGTCAGTATCGGATACCAAACCACATAAACTCCTTCAGCAAAGCGACTCAAGCCTTCTTCAAGAGCAGTGATCACCTTGGCGTAATCGCTTTTAATCTCATAGGGCGGATCCATAAAAATAAGACCGCGCTTGGTTGGTGGTGGCAATAAAGCCTTGAGTGCTCCAAAGCCGTCGCTCTTGAATATTTTTGCTTGGCGATCGCGATCAAAGTGTTCAGCAAGCAAATCATGATCGGTTGGATGAAGCTCAAATAAGCGCATTCGATCTTCTGCTCTGATGGTGCGACGAATGATTTCAGGAGAACCAGGATACAAGGTCCACTCACCTTTGTTATTGCATGCCTTCACCAAGTCCAAATACTCTTGCAATACTGGCGGCAAATCATCACGACCTTGCAAGCGGGCCACACCATTGTGATATTCGCCTTTGGTGTTCGCATACTCTGACTCAAGTGAATACATGCCAGCTCCAGCATGAGTATCGATCACCCAATAGGGTTTATCTTTTTGATTCATGTAGAGCAAAATTTGCTGGAGCACGCAGTGCTTTAAAACATCAGCATGGTTACCAGCATGGAAGGCGTGACGGTATGCAAGCATTGGATATTTGTAAATTAAATCGCTTGAAAGAACTTCTTACTTGGCAACAGTGGGCGAGATAGCAGAAAGTTCAGAATATCTTTTCCAACCCAACTTGCTCAAATCAAGGTATTTGGTACGCGAGTCTTGCGCTGGAACTTGCACAATTAAATTTTTCACAATCAAGCGCTTCATTGCAGCATGCAAAGTCGCTGGAGAAGCAATTTTCTTTAAAGCCAGCGCTCCTGATACGGTTAAGCTGTCCTCGGCTAAAAGAGCTGTGGCAATTTCATTGAGGAGCTTGATCTCTGTGGCATCCAAATTGTATTTGGCATCTACTTCGTCACATTGCTTTAGATAAAGCAAATATTGGCGAATTTTCTGATTGAGATTCATAGCTATTCATTCTAACCCTCCCATGAAGCTAATTGAAAGAAAAAATCTCATCCTGTATAAACAAACTGAATGTTAGTATTAGGCTTTCAATTTATATAAAATATAAATCAATGGACGCGATGGACGATTTTTATACAAAAGCTGAGCGTCTTCTCGACTTGATCAGTCGGGTATCAGACCAATTGCCTGATAACGGCGAAGAACTACCTCTCAAATTCCGTGAAGATGGTGAAATTGAATTTCATGATCAATTGCACGCCGAATTATCAAAGCCCGAAAATATCGACTTAAAAGAATGGGCAATGGCTAACGCCAAAAAACTATTTGAGTAATTAAGATTTGAGTGGCTTGAGTGTTTTGAGATTGCCAACTTAAGTAACTTAAGTTTGGTGCCGCGGGACGGACTCGAACCGTCACACCTTTTGGGCGGGAGATTTTGAGTCTCCTGTGTCTACCAATTTCACCACCGCGGCATGTGTGTTGCTGCTCATCAATTTTCAATGAATTGCAAACAAGACCGCTATTATGCCTCAAGAACCTTCAGAAGTGAAGAAGTGTCATCGTAGCCCCACCCAGACTCCATCAATTTTTCTAGTTGCACAGCCACTGTTTGTAAGGCTGGCATGTCTAAATGGCTTTTTGTAGCAGCATCTTTTACCAAGAAAAAATCCTTGGCATGAAGCCTTGCCTCAATGCCCGCTTTAAAGTCTCTGGACACCATCTTAGGACCCATCAAATCAAGCATTCGGCTACCGGCCATGCCACCAGAAATCGCCTCAAATACTTTTTGTAAGTCTGCACCATTCGCTTGGGCAAAACGTAAAGATTCAGCAACGCCCTGAATATTGATCACCTGAGCAATCTGATTACATAACTTTGCCACCTGGCCATGACCCACGCCACCAATGTGCGTGATGGTCTTGGCATAGTTCTTAACAATTTCTTTTACTTTGGCCACATCCTGATCAGAGCCACCCATCATCATCACCAAAGTGCCCTCTGTGGCTGCTTTCACGCCTCCACTCACAGGCGCATCCACATAAGTCACGCCTTTGCTGGCCATCACCGCAGCGATGTCTTTGGCACCCTGAGGGTCAATCGTGCTGTGATCAATGCAAATGGCTCCAGGCTTTGCTGTTTGAATAACTGCATCAGCGCCAGCATGTAAGACTTCTGCCACATCCTGGGTGCCCATCACATTGGTGATGATGAAATCAGCACCTTGCGCCGCTTCCGCAGGACTTGAACAAGCAACAGCGCCGGCTTCAATCAAATGTTTTGCTTCATTTTGAAAAACCTCAGGACGTCTAGCGTAAATACGCAGTTGATGACCCGCTTTTAATAAAAAGCCGGCCATAGGACGTCCCATATTTCCTAATCCAATAAATGCAATCGTGCTCATTTGATTTAAAACCTTTGTTGATGAATGAAGATATTTTTATCGAGGCAAAAAGATCGTTGACCCTGTGGTTTTACGATCTTCCAAATCACGATGAGCCTGAGCTGCATCTTGCAATTGATAGCGTTGATTGATTTCGATCTTAATTTTGCCGTTGATCACCTTGTCAAATAAATCAGCAGACATCGGTTCTAACAAGCTTCGATCGTGGGCATAAGTCATCACAGTTGGACGAGTCAATTTCAATGAACCTTTAACACCCAAAATACCCACATCAATCGGTGGCACAGGACCAGAGGCATTGCCGTAGGTCACCATCATGCCGCGTGGCTTGATGCAGTCCAAAGATTGCATGAAGGTGTCTTTACCAATGGAGTCATACACAACATTCACACCTTTGCCATTGGTCAACTCTTTGGTGCGCGCCACAAAATCTTCTTTGGTGTACAAAATCGTGTGATCACAACCATATGATTTTGCTAAGGCTGCTTTTTCTTCTGAGCCCACTGTACCAATCACTGTGGCACCCAATAGCTTCAACCACTGCATCGCAATCAAGCCAACGCCACCAGCAGCAGCGTGGAATAAAACTGTATCGCCTGCTTGCACTTTGTAGCTATCAGTCAACAAGTAATTAACCGTTAAGCCCTGCAACATCATGGCAGCGCCCATTTCAAAAGAAATCGCATCCGGCAACTTCACCACGATTTCGGCTGGCATCACACGTACTTGAGAATAGGCGCCGGCTGGTTTACCTGCGTAAGCCACGCGATCACCAGCTTTGACATGTTTCACATTGGAGCCAACAGATTCAATCACGCCCGAAGCTTCCATACCAAGCCAACCTGGCAATGGCTGTGGATAAACGCCTTTGCGGAAATAAACATCAATGAAATTCAGGCCAATGGCTTCATGCACCACCCTGACTTCATCTGGGCCTGGGGCTGCAACCTCGATATCAACCCACTGCAAAACCTCTGGGCCACCCACTTGCATCATTTTGATGGCTTTTGACTGAATCACACTCATGACTGTCTCCTGTTTTTATTTAGTAGTTTTTTGCTTAATTTTTGAGTTTTTTGGCTAATCAGGCGCTAATTTGCCTAAAATTACAATCTTAGCTAAATATATAGCAATTATTCAATAAAAGTTATTCAGGGAGTCTTTATGGCCGGTCATTCCAAATGGGCCAATATTCAGCATCGCAAAGGACGCCAAGACGAGAAGCGCGGCAAAATTTGGACAAAATTGATCCGTGAAATCACAGTGGCTGCAAAAATGGGTGGCGGTGATATTGCAACAAACCCTCGCTTGCGCTTGGCGATTGATAAAGCCAAAGACTCCAATATGCCCAACGACAACGTGCAGCGCGCTGTTCAACGTGGCACAGGATCACTAGAAGGTGTTAACTACGAAGAAATTCGTTATGAAGGCTACGGTCTCAATGGTGCTGCCGTGATCGTGGATGCTTTGACTGACAACAGAACCAGAACGGTGGCCGAAGTTCGTCATGCGTTTACCAAACATGGTGGTAATTTGGGCAGCGATGGCTCAGTTGCTTTTTTATTCAAGCATTGCGGTCGCATGTTCTTTGCACCAGGAACTTCTGAAGATGCTTTGATGGAAGCTGCGCTAGAAGCAGGTGCAGATGACGTGATTCCTCAGGAAGATGGCTCGATTGAAGTGGTGACGCCTCCTTATGAATTCGCACAAATCAAAGATGCCTTGATTGCCAAAGGTTTTTCTCCAGAGATGGGTGAGGTAACGATGCGCCCTGATACTGAAACTGATCTATCAGGTGAGGATGCTCTCAAAATGCAAAAACTATTGGATGCTCTTGAGTCATTGGATGACGTGCAAGAAGTGTTCACCAACGCATCCATGGAATAGCAATAACAAACAACAACTCTTCAGCTTGATCGAGTCAATATTTAAATAGATTTTGAAAGTTTTTTATGAAAATTTTAGTGATTGGTTCTGGTGGTCGTGAACATGCTCTTGCATGGAAGTTGGCTCAGTCTCCAAAAGTACAAAAAGTATTTGTGGCTCCAGGCAATGGTGGAACAGCAACAGCCGCCGCCAAAAACATGGGAATTGAGAACCTCAACATCACTGATCTAAATGCTTTGGCATCTTTTGCCAAAGACGAGCAAATATATATGACCGTGGTTGGCCCAGAAGCCCCATTGGCTGGTGGCATTGTGGATATTTTCAGAAACCAAGGTTTGCGTATTTTTGGACCAACTCAAAAAGCCGCCCAACTCGAGTCTTCAAAAGATTTTGCAAAAGCGTTCATGAAACGCCATCAAATTCCAACAGCCGAGTATCAAACCTTCTCAAACATCCAAGAAGCTCATGCCTACATTGATGCCAAAGGTGCACCAATTGTGATCAAGGCAGACGGCCTAGCTGCAGGCAAAGGCGTGGTCGTTGCCATGAGCCTAGAAGAAGCTCACGGTGCGATCGACATGATGTTGTCTGATAACAAATTGGGTGATGCTGGCGCAAGAGTGGTGATTGAAGAATTTTTACAGGGCGAAGAAGCCAGCTTCATCGTCATGGTCGATGGTAAAAATGTTTTGACCTTGGCAACCAGCCAAGACCACAAGCGTTTGCTGGATGCCGATCAAGGTCCTAACACTGGTGGCATGGGTGCATATTCACCAGCACCCGTGGTCACCCCAGAAATACATGCACGCGCTCTAAGAGAGATCATCATGCCAACCGTTAAAGGCATGGCAGCTGATGGCATTCCATTCACAGGCTTCTTATATGCTGGATTGATGATTGATGGCAAAGGCCAAGTCAAAACTTTGGAATTTAATTGCCGCATGGGCGACCCTGAAACACAACCGATCATGGCTCGCCTGAAGAGCGACTTTTTGATTGCTTTAGATGCCGCAGTAGACGGCAAACTCGATCAAGTGGAATTAGATTGGGATGCCAGAATCGCTTTAGGCGTCGTGATGGCCGCACACAATTATCCAGAGACTCCGCGCAAAGGTGATGTGATCACAGGTATTCCTGCAGATGATGTGGATCATGTGACATTCCATGCTGGCACAACAATGGATAACGGCGTACTCAAAACATCGGGTGGTCGAGTCTTGTGCGTGGTGGGCTTAGACCACACCACAAAAGGTGCTCAACAAAAAGCTTATGCACACTTAGATCATATTAAATTTGATGGCGCACAGTTCCGTCGCGACATTGGTTATCGCGCACTTTAATTAATTAAATCCTATGTCAAACACAAGCATCAACGTCGATCAAATTCGTCAATACTTTTTAGGTTTACAAGAGCGCATCACCGCAGGCATGAGTGAGCTTGATGGCAAATCTTTTGCCACGGACTCTTGGACAAAACCAGCCGATGCCAAACTCAAGGGCGATGGTCGCTCAATGATTCTTGAAGAAGGCAATATCTTGGAGCGCGGTGGCGTTGGGTTTTCTCACGTGCGTGGCGATTCAATGCCACCTTCAGCAACAGCTCACCGACCAGAGCTTGCCGGCAGAGCCTTTGAAGCCATGGGCGTATCACTGGTATTCCATCCACGCAATCCACACATTCCAACCGTTCACTTGAATGTTCGTTGTTTTATTGCTCAAGCAGAAGGCAAGGATCCTGTCTGGTGGTTTGGAGGCGGCATGGACTTAACTCCTTACTATGGTGATGAAGCTGATTGCAAACATTTTCATCAAACGTGTAAAAACGCATTAGATCCATACAAGCCAGAACTACACCCACGCTTTAAAAAATGGTGTGATGAATACTTTTATCTCAAGCACCGTGATGAACCACGCGGTATTGGTGGTATTTTTTATGATGATTTCAGCGAATTAGGCTTTGAGCAGAGTTTCGCCATGACTCGCTCAGTTGGAGATGCTTTCTTAGAAGCCTACTTGCCAATCGTTAAGAAACATCAACACGACCCTTACACAGAAAGCCAAAGAGAATTCCAAGCCTTCCGTCGAGGTCGCTACGTTGAATTTAATTTGGTCTTTGATAGAGGCACTTTGTTTGGCCTTCAATCTGGTGGGCGCACTGAATCAATCTTGATGTCTATGCCACCGATTGTTCGCTGGGGCTATGACTGGAAACCAGAAGCCAACAGTCCAGAGGCTCTGCTATATACCAATTTCTTAAAACCGATTGATTGGATTGCTCGCTGATGGACAACATGAGCAACATGGATAACATGGCCAGCAAGAAACGTTTATCCGTCGGAATCTTGGGCGGCACGTTTGATCCGCCTCACTGGGGTCACTTGCGTCTGGCTGAGCATTTTTCAAGAGTGCTACAACTCGATCACATCATCTGGATGCCTGCTGGACAACCATGGCAAAAAGGCAATGACATCACTTCCGCCAAGCATCGCTTGGCCATGAGCGAATATGCGATCGAAACCTTGCATGATTTATTTGTGGATCACCACATTTATACAAAAATTGACATCAGTACTCTAGAGATGTCTAGAGAAGGTCCTAGTTATGCGATTGATACTGCCAAAGAGCTGCGTGCACTTTATGGCGAACAGGCGTCAATCACCTGGATCATGGGTGCCGATAGCTGGGAAAACATCAAAACTTGGCATCAGTGGCCAGAATTACCTAACTACGTGCACATCGCGGTTGCCAGCCGTCCCAAGACTGCTAATCAGGCAGATCAAAGCCCAATTGGCAGCGTTTTTTCAGATAAACAGACACAAGACCCTCAGTTGTTACAATTGAGCCCACAGGGACATGTTTTGTTTGATCAAAGCCTGCAGATTAATCTTGCCTCCAATGAACTTCGTGATGGGTTTTACAACCACGCATCATGGGATGAATTGGCAGATGCAATACCACCCTTGGTACTCGAATACATCGAAACCAAAGGTCTTTATAGAAATAAATAATGGATATTCCAAAATTACAACGCGTGATCATTGATGCTCTTGAAGATGTCAAAGCAGAAGACATTCGTGTTTTTGATACAACCAAGATCAGCGATCTATTTGATCGCGTGATCATCGCTACAGGTAATAGCAACCGTCAAACAAAATCTTTAGCGATGTCCGTCAAGGAATCAGTCAAAGAAAAAGGTGGTGACGTTATTTCTGTTGAAGGCATGGAAACTGGTGAATGGGTGTTGGTCGATTGTGGCGACATCATTGTTCACATCTTGCAACCGATGTTGCGCTCTTACTACCAACTCGAAGGTATTTGGGGTGATAAGCCTGTGCGCGTCAAATTAGGCAGCAAGGCTAACAAGTCAAAACGTTTCGCTAGCGAACCTGAGGATGATGAGGACGACTAAACCTCAGGTTTAAGACTCCTTTTTCAATCATGAAACTTTGGGTCATTACAGTGGGTCACAAGATGCCCGCCTGGGCTGAAACTGCAACCCAAGATTATTTGAAACGCATGCCAGCAGATTGCGCGATTCAGATCAAAGAACTCAAACCAGACATCAGCCCTGCCAAAGAGGCAATCAAAATACGTGAAGCCCTGCCAAAGGGTGTTCATATCATTGCTTTGGATGAGCGAGGTAAAGATCTTTCCACTCAAGACCTAGCCAACCAACTCAGCACTTGGCGCCAAGATGGCAAAGACATTGCATTATTGATTGGTGGTGCGGATGGCTTGGATGCTGAGCTTAAAAAAGAAGCTGCATCGATGATTCGACTCTCCAGCATGACCCTTCCACATGCCATGGCCAGAGTTTTATTGGTCGAACAACTTTACCGCGCATGGACCATCTTGCAAGGCCATCCCTATCATCGCGTTTAAGAGCGCCTCATTAAAAAGTAAGTGTGATGCACTCATTGATTTATCTGGCCTCTCAAAGCCCTCGCCGCCAAGAACTTCTCAAGCAAATAGGCGTTAAGTTTCAATTACTCCTGGCCGATTCAAGTGAAGATGCCGAATCATTAGAGGCTCAATTATCCAATGAACCAGCTTTGGTTTATGTGAAGCGCGTCACTTTGGCAAAGCTATCAGCCGCCAAACAACGACTTCATGCCAGAGGATTAGATTCAGCACCCATCTTGTGCGCTGATACCACTGTGGCACTTATGCTGGAAGATGGCAAAGAAATCATTTTGGGTAAGCCTACTGATCGCAAGGATGCCAAAAGAATCTTGCAGCTCTTGAGCGGCAAAACACATCAAGTCCACACAGCGGTTGCTGTATTGGGAACGCCTCACATGAATGACGCTCAACCCAAACTTCTTGTCTCAAGCTCACAAGTAACTTTTAAGTCACTCAGTGATGCAGAAATTGATGCTTATATTTCCAGCAATGAGCCCATGGGCAAAGCCGGTGCCTATGGCATACAAGGCATTGGCGGCTGTCTGATTAGCAGTATCTCAGGCAGCTATAGCGGCATCATGGGCTTACCTCTTTTTGAGACCTCCCAACTCTTAAATGAAACTGGTGTACAGTTTTCTCTTAGGCCTTAAAACTGATTTAAAACCCCTGCGCACTGACTCAATAGATTGATAAGTTTCAACCATGATTGAAGAAATCCTCGTAAACATCACCCCTCAAGAAACCCGAGTAGCCATCATTGCTCAGGGAGTGGTGCAAGAGCTTCATATTGAAAGAAGCCAAAGTCGAGGCATTGTTGGTAATGTCTATTTAGGTAAGGTAACGCGCGTGCTACCAGGTATGCAATCTGCATTTGTGGACATTGGTTTAGATAAGGCAGCATTTCTTCACGTGGCTGATTTATGGATGCCAAAAAATTCCAAGCCCGATAACACCCCCATTGAAAAACTAGTGTTCGATGGACAAACCATTTTGGTTCAAGTTCTCAAAGATCCACTGGGCACCAAAGGGGCTCGCTTGAGCACGCACATCAGTATTGCTGGTCGCAATTTAGTTTTCTTGCCACAAGAAGACAATGGCCAACAAGTGGCCATCTCTCAAAAAATTGAAAATCTTGAAGACCGTGATGCTTTAAAGAAAAGATTTCAAGGTTTACTGACTGACCACCAAAACGAATCTGGTAGCTACATCTTAAGAACCAGCGCCGAAGATGCAGATGATCAAGAGTTATCCAATGACTTGAGATATCTGAGCGCTACTTGGAAAAAGATTCAGGATGGCAGCAAGCAGATACCCGCTCCATGCTTGCTTCATCAAGACTTAAGCCTTGCTGAGCGAGTATTAAGAGATTTGGCGTCGGATGCCATCGGCCAAATACGCGTTGACTCTGCCGAAAACTTTGAAAAACTCAAAACATTTGCCAAAGACTTTATGCCCAACCAAGAATCTAAATTGATTCTTTATCGTGGGGAACGCCCACTGTTTGATCTGTACGACACAGAATCAGAAATCAATCGCGCTCTGGGTCGTCGCGTTGATCTTAAATCAGGCGGCTACTTGATGATTGATCAAACAGAATCAATGACCACCATTGATGTCAACACTGGCAGTTATGTGGGTGCCAGAACATTTGATGACACCATTTACAAAACAAATTTAGAAGCTGCTCAAACCATTGCACGCCAATTGCGTTTACGCAATCTTGGCGGAATCATCATCATTGATTTCATCGACATGCACAGCAAAGAACATCAAGATGCAGTGCTAGAAGAACTCAATAAAAACTTAGCCAGAGACAAAATCAGAACTTCTGCCAACCCCTTCTCTTCATTAGGCTTGGTCGAAATGACTCGAAAGAGAACTCGTGAGTCATTGGCACACCTTTTATGCGAGCCTTGTGAAGTTTGTCAGGGCAAAGGTCAAGTTAAAACTGCCCAAAGTATTTGCTATGAGGTTTTGCGCGAAGTATTGCGCGAGCATCGCCAGTTCAACCCGAAAGAATTCAGAATCATTGCCAGCGCTGATGTGATTGACCGCTTCTTAGAAGAAGAAAGCACTCACCTTGCGCAGTTGATTGAATTCATCGGCAAACCGATTCGCCTTCAAGCTGAATCAAGCTTCAATCAAGAGCAATACGATATTGTCTTAAGTTAAAACGTACTGTCTTTCATTAGATTTAAGCGTGCGAGAACTGTAAGCGGTGCAAGCTGGCATACAGACCATTTTCAGCAATCAACTCAGCGTGCGATCCATTCTCAACGATTCTTCCATGATCTAAGACCACAATGCGATCAGCATTTTCTATCGTCGATAGTCGGTGTGCAATGACCAAGGTGGTTCTACCTTCCATGAGCTTCTCAAGGGCCTCTTGAACCTGACGCTCTGATTCAGAATCCAAGGCAGAAGTGGCCTCATCCAAAATCAATATAGGCGCATCTTTATAAATCGCTCTTGCAATCGCCAAACGCTGTCTTTGGCCACCGGATAATCGATTACCGTTATCCCCAACTTCAGAATCAATACCTTCAGGCAACTCTCTGATTAACTCCGTTAAGTTTGCAGCCTGCAGTGCCTCATGAACTCTGCCGCGATCAATCTCTTCAGGGCTTGCAGCACCATACGCCACGTTGGCCGCAATGGTGTCATTGAATAAAACCACGTCCTGACTCACAAAAGCCATTTGACGACGTAGATCCTTCAAATCAATGTCCTGAATATTTAATCCATCCAAATGAATGGCACCATTGGTTGGATTAAAAAAGCGTGGCAATAAATTAACCAAAGTAGATTTACCGCTGCCAGACGGTCCTACAAATGCAACCACCTCGCCTGCCGGAATTTTTAAATCAATCTCTTTCAGTACTTCTTTGATAGCCTGCTCATCATCAGAGCCCAAAGCCCTCACACCAGAGTAGCCAAAGCCAACTTTTTTGAATTCAAGCTCACCACGGGCTTTTGTTAACTTAATTGCATCGCCTCTGCGCACTGAATCTTCTTCAATTGGCTGATCCATCAATTTAAAAATCATGTCTGCAGCAGCAATGCCTCGCTGCAAAGGTTGATTGATATCAGCCAAATGCTTCAAAGGAGAAATGATCAAAATCAAAGCTGTGACAAAAGCCACAAAACCACCCACAGTGACTTCTGCCATGGATGATTGGAATAAGGCCACCAACAACACTCCTGACAAAGCAATCGAGGCCACAAATTGAGTCATGGGTTGATTCAAACCACCAGCCACAGCGATCTTCATCGAATAACGTCTGAGTTTGTTAGCGATCAGCGCAAAACGCTGTTTTTCATAAGCCTGGCCGCCATGCAACTTCACAACCTTATAACCACCAACACTCTCTTCAACAACATAGGAGAGTTCATTGGTCATATCTTGACTGACTTTGTGCAATTTACGCAAACGCGTATTGATCAACTTCACCATAAAACCAATGATTGGAAAGATGATCAAAATTAAAAGTGTTAAGCGCCAGTTGAGGTAGAACAAATAAGCCATCAGACCGATGACCGTCAAACTGTCTCTGACCAGGTTCATCGCAATGCTGGTGATCACTTGAAGAACTGCGTTGACCTCGAATACCACCGCATTGATGAGCGATGCTGCTGAGCGATTTTGGAATAGATCAGCAGGAGCCTGTAGCAAGCGGTTGAACATTTGTTCACGCAATTTGAACAAAACAGAATTGGTGATGTGACTTAAGGCGTAATTCGAGCCAAATTGAGCAAAACCTCGGATAAATGCCAAACCTACCAAAAAGGCTGGTACATGCCACAACTTATCATCCAACTTTCCACTGAAGCCACGATCCAATAAAGGCTTGAGAAGAGCTGGAATGGCTGTTTCAGTGGCAGCAACAATCGCCAAACCCAGCAATGCCAAAACAACAGCCACCTTATGAGGCAAGGCATACCTTAAAATGCGGGTTAGCGCAGTTTGCGTCTTAATTTCAATGCTATTTGAATCCATAACCTCAATCGTAACCTACACCGGTGCTAACATCGCTCTATGAGCCTATCAGTCATCTTAATTACCAAAAATGAAGAAGCCAACCTCAAGGACTGCCTTGAGAGTGTTTCTTTTGCAGATGAGATTATCGTTGTAGACAGTCAAAGTAGCGATAAAACTCAAGAAATCGCCCAATCTTTTGGGGCAAAGCTTGAAATTACCTCAGATTGGCCTGGATTTGGCCCACAAAAGAACCGCGCCCTCAATTTAGCCACGCAAGATTGGGTGTTATCGATTGATGCCGATGAAAGGGTCACCCCTGAACTAAAGCAAGAGATTCTGGCCACCATGGCATCACCGAGTGCTGCAGATTGTTATGCAATTCCAAGGTCTTCTTGGTACTGCGGCCGCTTCATGAAGCACTCAGGCTGGTACCCAGATTACGTTGATCGCCTATTTAAACGAGGCACTGCAAAATTTTCCGATCACTTGGTTCATGAACGTTTACTCCCCACTGGATTGAGTGGGAGACTAAAAAACCACTTTTTACATTACAGTTTTAGAGATTTCTCACAAGTCTTAAGAAAGATTGACGCCTATTCAAGCGCTTCAGCTGAGCAAGCATTTAAAAAAGGTAAAAGATCATCAGTTTGCAAAGCTTTTTGGCATGCCGTGTGGGCGTTCATCAGAACCTATTTCTTACGCTTAGGCTTTTTAGACGGCCCCCAAGGTCTTGCCTTAGCAATATCGAATGCTGAAGGAAGCTATTACAAATACGTCAAAATGTGGCTTATTGAAGAGCACGATAAAGATACTAAATGAAAATCAGTGTAATTGTTGCTACCTACAACAGGCCGGATGCACTTGACGTAGTTTTACAGTCTCTTGAGTGTCAAACAGACAATGATTTTGAAATAATTGTTGCCGATGATGGCTCTGATGATGAAACAAGATCTCTTGTAGAAATACATATTCAAAATACAAAGAATTTAATCAAGCATGTTTGGCATGAAGATCTTGGTTTTAGATTATCAAAAATTAGAAATCTAGCAATGCAGTCCGCCACGGGAAGTTATCTTATTTTTCTAGATGGTGATTGCGCTGTTCAGCCAGATTTTATAGAAAGCCATCGACGATTATCTGAAAAAGGTTTTATTGTCACTGGCAGTAGAATTCTATTAGAGAAAGAAATTACAGAAAAAATTTGCAAAGACAGATTTTTTAATTTTTCAGAATTTAAAAGAAACTCTTTTAAATATCTAATCAAGAAGCAAATTAACAAATTTTTACCATTATTTATTAAGCTTCCAGATCACCCCCTCAGAAAATATAAAAAATTTCAATGGCGTCGAATTAAAGGATGTAACTTAGGATGTTGGAAATCAGATGCCATGCTTATAAATGGCTTTGATGAAGCGCTGATTGGCTGGGGTCATGAAGACGCCGATTTTGTTTTTAGAATGTATCAAAATGGCATTAACAGAAAATCAGGTGCCTGGGGTACTGAAGTGCTGCATTTATGGCACAAAATGGCTAACAAAGAAAATGCTGAAAAAAATGCAGCCATTGTTAGAGCAAAAATTCTGGCAAAAGGGAATTCTTAATTGAGTCAAAAACATATTAAAAAAATCCTGATCATTGCCACACGCCAAATTGGCGATACGCTGATAACCACGCCACTCATTTCAGCAGCGAAAAGAATCTGGCCAGATGCTCAAATTGACTTCTTTGGCTATGAAAATAGTTTATCCATGCTCAGCGGAAACACAGACATCCATCAACTGATTGGAACGCGACCCAAACTATCATTTATTGATTATCTCAAGCAGTTCTTTCTATTATTCAAAAGATATGACTTGGCCGTCATCACCCAACCCAGTGACCGAGCTTATATCTATGGATTGATTGCTGCAAAACACCGCGTGGGTGTAATTCCAGTTGAACCCAAATTAAATTGGTGGAAAAAGAAGATATCAATTCACAACGTTGAAGTTGACTATTTTCATCAGCACGTGATCACAGAAAAACTTCGACTTTTAGAGCCATTCGTCAGTGAGGGCGACTCATTTGGCCACCCAATATCAGTGAGGCCACCAAAGCCCGTAGAATTACCTTCTGAAATTCAAACTGAATTATCAGAATCATTCGTGGTCATTCACCCAACACCTTTGACAGCTTATAAACGCTGGCCACTGGCTAATTGGGTGGAGCTGATTGAATCTCTATCCGAAAATCATCAAATTGTTTTAAGTGGCGCGCCAATTGCTCAAGATAGGGAACTAAATCAAGCAATCATTGATTTATTGAGTGACTCTGCAAAAAAGAGTATTTTGAATCTTGATGGTCGCTTAAAGTTAGATCAATTAGGCACCTTGTTGCGCCAAGCCAAGCTTTATATTGGAGTTGATACATCAGTCACTCATCTAGCAGCAGCATGCAACGCCCCTACCATTACTCTGTTTGGTGCGACACCACCCACAAATTTTGGGCCATGGCCGAATGGATTTGTTGGTAAGCAACCATATGCATTAAAAGCTACCACTCAAAAGGTTGGCAAGATCACCATACTCCAAGGTCCTGGTGATTGTGTGCCGTGCAGAAAAGCTGGTTGTGAAGATAAGCCTGACAGCAGAAGTGATTGCTTGATCAATTTACCTGTTAGATTGGTTCTTGAAGCTGTGAGTACTTACGGTATTACTTTTAAATAAGAAATTAAGTACGTCTAATAGGTGTACCCATCAAGCGTACTTAACTTCGACCATCCCTTGACCGCCTGACTTATTCAAAGCCACGCTCAAGTTTCTGATACTTTCATCATCAGGATAGATCTTCCAGGTATCAGGGAACTGAACCAAACAGGCAGTTCCATTTGAAATAACATCTGCAGTCATCATCAAGCCTTGTTGATTTTTACCTGCAAAGGTACTGACTTGCTGCTTGAACCCAGAAAGATCAATGCCTTGCTGCAATTGAACGTGAAGACTTCTGGCAAACTTTAAACGCGCCGTAGTCACATCCATGATTGATTCGGCAACGACCCTCATGCCCCCTGAAAATTTATCAGGCGTGACACCGACCTTGGCGATGATCAATTCATCTTCTTTCAACCAATGTCTATTGGGTTCAAATAGCTCGCTGTAAATGGTCATCTCTATTTGAGCTGATCCATCATCAATCGTTGCAATCATTAATTTGCCCCGTGGGCCCATCATGCTTCTGGTGGAAGTCATGATGCCGGCAATCAATCTGTCCTTACCTTCGGTCAATTGATTTAGCTTGGTTCTCACAAAATGACTAACCTCATCACGATAAGCATCAAACAAGTGGCCAGTTAAATACAAACCCAAGGCAGCTTTTTCTTCTTGCAAGCGACGCTTCTCGAACCAAGCATCTTCCTTGATTAACTCTGGCTTATGCTCATCTGAAGACCCAGCCATATCAAATAAGCTCACTTGCTGCGCAGAAGCATCTGCTTGATCAGCAGCTTCCATCGCTCTTGGCAAAGATGCTAAGAGTGTTGCTCGAGAGTCAAAACCGCCATACAAAGAATCAAACGCTCCCGCACGAATCAAAGCTTCCATCGTGCGACGGTTGACCACGCGACGATCTAATCTAGAGCAGAAATCAAACAAGTCTTTGAAAGGACCATCCGCTCTTGCCTGAATGATTTGCTCAATCGCACCCTCTCCAGAACCTCTGATAGCTCCCAAGCCATAACGGATCATGGTGGCAGCCTGCTCTTTATTTTGGGGATCTTCGCGCAATGGCATGAAGCGGTAAACACTGGTGTTCACATCTGGAGGAAGTATCTTGATCTTATTGGCCAATGCATCTTCATAAAGTATCTTTACTTTATCGGTGTCATCCATTGCCAATGACATATTGGCTGCAATAAATTCAGCTGGGTAATGTGCCTTTAACCAAGCCGTGTGATAAGCCAACAAAGCATAGGCTGCGGCATGCGATTTATTAAAACCGTAGCCTGCAAATTTTTCCATCAAGTCAAAAGTTTCATCAGCCTTATCAGCCTTGAGACCACTTTTACCAGCACCATCCCTGAATAACTGACGATGCTCAGCCATTTCTTCAGGCTTTTTCTTACCCATGGCACGACGCAATAAGTCAGCGCCACCCAGTGAGTAACCACCAATGATTTGCGCCATCTGCATCACCTGCTCTTGATAAACCATGATGCCGTAGGTTTCTCTTAGAACTGGTTCAACACGTGGATCTGGGTAATGAACTTGTTCTTTGCCGTGTTTACGCGCAATGAACGATGGGATCAAATCCATCGGACCTGGCCGATACAAAGCCACCAAGGCAATGATGTCCTCAAAGCGGTCGGGCTTTGCCTCACGCAACATGCCTTGCATGCCACGGCTTTCTAACTGGAACACTGCGACCGTATTGGCATTTTTTAAAATTTCAAATGCAGCAGGATCATCGAGTGGCACTTGACCAACACGCCAATCTTTCTTCTCTGGGTATAGCTGATGAATATATCTTTCAGCCCAATCCAAGATCGTGAGTGTTGTGAGTCCCAAGAAGTCAAACTTGACCAAGCCGACTGCTTCAACATCATCCTTATCAAACTGACTGACCACTCCAGAATCCGAACCTTCTTTGCCATCTTTACTGCCTTGGGTATACAGAGGGCAGAAATCTGTGAGCTTGCCTGGAGCAATCAATACGCCACCAGCGTGCATGCCTACGTTTCGGGTCATGCCCTCTAACTGTTGAGCCAAACCCAATAATTGTTTAACTTCTTCTTCGCGAGACTCGCGCTCAGCCAAAAGCTTTTCTTCTTTTTTGGCTTGCTCAATCGTGACTTGCTGACCTGGTTTATTAGGAATCAGTTTAGAGATGCCATCCACAAATCCGTATGGTTGCTCTAGCACACGTCCCACATCTCGAATCGCCGCACGCGCTGCCATCGTGCCAAATGTGGCAATTTGGCTGACCGCATCTTTGCCGTACTTTTCTTTTACATAGGCAATCACACGATCGCGACCGTGCTGACAGAAGTCAATATCAAAGTCAGGCATCGAGACGCGCTCAGGATTTAAGAATCGCTCAAAGAGCAAGTTGTATCTCAATGGATCTAGATCGGTAATCCCTAAGGAGTAAGCTACTAGAGAGCCCGCCCCAGAGCCTCGACCAGGGCCCACTGGCACACCATTATTTTTTGCCCAGTTAATAAAATCAGCAACGATCAAAAAGTAACCTGGGAAACCCATTTGAGAAATGGTTCTTGCTTCAAACTTTAAGCGCACCTCATAACTGGGTCGCTGCTTTTCTCTTTCAGTTTCATCAGGATATAAATGCAGTAAATGTTTGGATAAGCCTTCCATGGCTTTTTCCATCAAATAATCATCCAATGTCATACCTTTAGGCACTGGAAAATCTGGCAACTGAGGCTTACCCAAGGTCAATGACAAATTACAACGTTTGGCAATTTCTACACTGTTGGTGATGGCCGCTGGCAAGTCTGCAAAAAGTTTTTGCATCTCTTCTTGCGTTTTAAAGTACTGCTCAGAAGTAAATTTCTTTGCGCGCTTAGGATTACCGAGCACTTCTCCTTCAGCAATACACACTCGCGCCTCATGTGCTCTGAAGTCAGAAGGCTTCATGAACTGAATTGAATGCGTTGCCACTACCGGTAATTGAAGTTCATTTGCCAAATGAACGGCTTCATGAAGATGAGCTTCGTCCTGAGGATGACCTGCGCGCTGAATCTCAATATAAAAAGAATCTTTAAAGTAGTTTGCCCACTTTTTGGCACAAGCTGTTGCTTCATCATGCTGAGCTGCCAATAAATACTGTCCAACATCACCCAACCTTGCACCTGATAATGCAATCAAACCTTCAGCATGCTGTTTGAACCAAGTTTCATCAATTTCAGATCTGCCTTTGAATTGATTGGTTAACGATGCCTTGGTTAATAGCTCGCATAGATTCAAATAACCCTGATGATTTTTTACCAACAACTGTAATCTGAATGGTTTATCTCTATCTTCGGCATTGGTAATCCAAACATCACTACCAATAATAGGTTTAATACCCTCTTTGCGTGCGGCTTGATAGAATTTAACCAAACCAAACACATTGCTCAAATCGGTCAGAGCCAATGCACCCATTTGATCTTTAACCACTGCAGCAATGGCATCATCTATGCGCACAGCCCCATCCACAATCGAATATTCGGAGTGAAGACGCAAATGAACAAAGTTAGTGATAGGCGACATTAGGTAACTAGAAACTCAAAGATACTTTCAAAAAAATAAAATCAATGCGGGCAATCCTAAATACACAACTTAGGATCTTTTTTATAGATAGTTGAAAGACCAGACCAAGCACATAACGTGTAATTTTTCTGGACGATATATTGATGTATTTCACTAGCAACTATCTTATCAATACCCCCACGTGAATCCCAGTTTTCTATACAAATAAGAGTCGGCTGGTATTCATCAAAATTGAGACTTTTTAAAACTTTAAAATCAACTCCCTCAACATCAATATTCAAAAATGAAAAACACTTGGGAATCTGATTTTCCTTAAGAATTTCATTTAATGTTTTAGTTTCAATTTGGCCAATCTTTTTATAAGTACTTGTGTCAGAAATACACTCTGGCGCAATTGTGGTGTTGGTAGAAAAAGATTTTTGGCTGTATATGTCAACTAACTCCCTAACATCACTGACTGCTGCAAGGATACTTTTATCACGAGGTCGAGCCAATTTACAAGCCAATATCTTTTCGTACTCTAAATCAATTAACAAGCCTCTCCATCCTTTTTTGTAAAGCAAAAAAGTATTCGACCCTCTGCGAGGATTATTGCAACCAACGTCGACATAAATTGGCTCAGATTGCTGATCTTTTAATTCGAATTGAATAATTAAATCTTCAGCAAATTGGGAATAAGAAGTTTTAGCTTTTGCGGGGGAAAGAACAGCCTTTCGAAAAGCCGAAATAAATGTTTTCATTGTGTTTGTGTTGTGTAAGATGGTTCAATGATACATCCAAAACATACCTGCACTACTTAGTAAAATTAACTCATTTCACTCAAAAAAGAATACATTTCACCAGCTTTATCTACGCAAGCATCGCCTACAAAATTTATGAGCTTAAAACCCCAATATTGCGGTCGCTTCGCACCCTCACCCACAGGAGCTCTCCACGCAGGGTCGCTCGCAACCGCCCTAGGCAGTTGGCTCGACGCCCGAGCACATCAAGGAAAGTGGCTTTTACGGATCGAGGACCTTGATTTACCAAGGTGCGTTCCAGGCGCCGACAAAATCATCATCCAACAACTGCTCAATTGCGGTTTACATTGGGATGGAGAGATTGAATACCAATCCAAACGAAGCCATTTCTACGAATCAGCACTGAATCAATTGTTGCAAGAAAAAAAGGCTTACGGCTGTCGATGCACGCGCAAACAAATAGAAGATCAATTACTGAGTTTGGGCAAAAAGAAAGACCGTCATGGTGAGTTGGTCTACCCAGGAAGCTGCCGAAATTTAAAAGAGGTCACTGAACCATGCGCTTGGCGTTTATTGGTCACAGATTCTGAGGTTGAATCATCCGTGGGTGATTTTGTCTTAAAACGCTCAGACAGAGTGTTCACCTATCAATTGGCGGTTGTCGTGGATGACTACTTACAAGGAATCACACACATTGTCAGAGGTGAAGATTTATTGGACAACACCGCAAGGCAAATTTATTTACAAAAACAATTGAACTATCCTCAACCTCATTACCTTCACCTGCCGTTGGTACGAGATGACAACAATGAGAAGCTCAGTAAACAAACCAATGCAACTGCGAGTGCTTGCAATACCCCTGAAGAAGCATTAGAGGCTCTTCAAGCAGCTGCGCGACATTTAGGATTAGATGAGCCAGAACTTTTTAAACAGGGCTCTGATAGCACTCAATTCAGCGAATCAACAATCCATGAATCAACGATTACACAGTGGTTAGAAATCGCTGTTGAGTATTACAGAAAAACCCGCTTGTAAATGTAAATGTGGCTTTAATTGCAGCTTTCACTGCAGCTTTCACTGCAGCTTTAACCACAACTTATTTTTTAAAACCGCCCAATAGAGCAGCTCTTGGCTTGCCGCCAGGCTGAATAGATGGCTTGCTAGCTACCTGAGAGGTAGTTTGAGTTGTTGCCTGCGCACTTGGTTCAGCTTGACCAGGTGTGGATTGTTTTTCGTCTTTTGCAGCGGATGCTTGATAAGGCATATAAAAGAATGGATCTCCAGCTGGACCATTAGCAGGATCCGGTACTGGCAATCGCAAAAGCTTGCGGTTCATTAACTTTTCAATATCAGCCAACAGTCTTTCTTCAGAAGCATCGACCAATGCAATTGCATCACCCTGCGCACCTGCGCGACCAGTACGACCGATGCGATGCACATAATCCTCAGCATTAAATGGCAACTCATGATTGATCACGCAAGGCATGTCTGCAATATCAAGGCCTCGCGCTGCCACATCAGTTGCAACCAATACATCCATCGTGCCTTTTTTGAAAGACTCCAAGATTTGCATGCGTTCAATCTGACTCTTGTCTCCATGAATCGCACCAGCTTTGATACCGCTGCGCTCAAGAGCACTGGCCAGTTTGCCGCAACCAATGCGGCTATTGGTGAACACGATGGCTTGACGAGTCAACCCTTGCTGAATACGGGCTTTTAAAACTTTGATGACCGCATCTTTCTTTTGCTCAGATGGCACCATGTGTATCACTTGGCGAACCGTATCTGCAGCAGCATTTTGTCTTGCGACCTCAATGGTCACTGGATCACGCAAATAGCTTTGCGCTAATTTTTTAATCTCCGGTGAAAAAGTGGCCGAGAACAAAAGTGTCTGACGTTTCGCAGGGATCAAGCCAATGATGCGTTGAAGATCTGGCAAGAAGCCCATGTCCAACATGCGGTCTGCTTCATCCAAAATCAAAAATTGCACTTGAGATAGATTCGCAGTTTTTTGACCAATGTGATCTAGCAAGCGACCTGGTGTTGCAATCAATAGTTCAACACCAGAGCGCAATAAACTTGTTTGAGCCGACATATCAACACCACCAAACACCACGGCTGTTCTGATATCGGTGTACTTGGCGTATTTGAATGCGTTATCAGCCACCTGGTCTGCCAACTCACGGGTTGGGGTTAAAACCAAAGCACGTATTGGATGTCTAGCAGGAGACGCACTGCTACTGGCCATTGGCAAAATGTTTTGCAAAATCGGCAAAACAAAGGCGGCAGTTTTGCCTGTGCCAGTTTGCGCAGCACCCATCACATCTTGACCCTTCAAGACATGCGGCATCGCTTGCGCTTGAATTGGTGTAGGCGTTGTATAGCCCTGCTCTAAAACAGCGCGCAGGATTGGTTCGGAAAATCCGAAATCGGTAAAACTTGGGGGGGTATTGGTTTGTTCTGTACTCACAGGGCTCTATTATGAGGCCTGTGAGTATTTAGCACTGATTTATTGCTTAACTGCTTGTCGACCGCTTCTTAAAGAGCTGCGATACCAGCCTTGGCGATTTCAGCGTCTTCGTTTGACTTAACCCCTGAAACACCAACAGCACCGATGGTTTGACCATCGACCACGATGTTCACACCACCCTCAAGCGTTCCCTGAAGAACTGCTGTGGCATTTAAAAATGAGTAACGACCACCATTGATCACGTCTTCATAGATTTTGCTCTCACGACGTCCTAAAGCTGATGCACGGCCTTTTTCTTGAGCAATATAAGCGGATACTGGTGGGCAATTGTCACGGCGCGTGAAGCCCAATAAATGACCGCCATCATCTACCACTGCGATTGATACTGCCCAATTATTTTTCTCAGCATGAGCATTGGCTGCGGCCAATATTTTTTGTACATCTGATTGATTTAAATAAGCTTTTTGACTTGGCATGGTGCTCTCCTATGAAGATTTATGTTTTTTAAGACTTTGTACGATACCTTAAATTGGTCTTTTCGTCCGCCAATTGCTATCGCATTTAGCCAAGAAGCCATTAAGAACAGTAACCAAGCACCCTCTATTAATCTCAATGAATAGTTAATATTAATATATAATGTAAATAATTAATTAATAAATTGGTGAACTTGATGGACGCAAAAGAAAAACTATCCATGAGCGAAGGCATGCAGTTTGATATTGCTGCGATGAGAGATAACGCAGACAAAGCTTGTCGCATGATGAAAACACTGGCTAATCGTGACCGCTTGATGTTGTTATGCCAATTAAGCCAAGGTGAAAAGCGCGTTGGAGAATTAGAAGAAGTCACCAATATTCAACAGCCCACTTTGTCACAACAGTTGGCCGTGCTTCGTGAAGAAGGCGTTGTATCAACACGTCGTGATGGTAAACATATTTATTACAAGATTTCGAGCCCCATCGCGATGTCCGTGATGGAATTGTTGTACGCCAGCTACTGTGGCAAATAAGGAGAAGTCTATGCAATGCAACGTCGGCGGAATTGACCGCACTTTACGTATCGTGATTGGCGCACTCTTAGTTGTTTTGGCAATTATTGGTGTGATTGGTAACTGGGGCTGGATTGGTTTATTGCCAATCGCAACGGGTGTGTTTCGTTTTTGCCCGGCCTACCCATTGCTAGGTATTAAAACTTGTAAAAAAGATTGATTTTGATTAATTGCTTTATAGCTAAATACGGTTGGTGATCAACCTAAAAAGTTCATCACCAATCCGAACAACACCAAACTAAATGTTCCCACCAGCAATGCTGGAATCATGCGCTCACCTGGCTTTGAATACATGATGATGAGCGCCACAATGCTCACTGCCAAACGAATATAAATTGGCACCGTACCAAGCAAACCAACCGGTAACAAAATAATTCGGACAGTCAATGCTGCCACCATCGCATAAGTGACTGCTGACAACCATTTAAATAATTCACTGTCTTGGCTTATTTTCCCAGAGAGGTAAACGCCCAAGCCTCGCCAAAAATAAGTTCCGACACAAGCCGCAATCAAAGCAGCCCACATACCAGCATCGTTGAACATGGTGCTTAGTTCTGATGACTCAAGCATGTTGTCTATTCCTAAAATGTTTATCAATCATGTAGGCAATCGTGCCGCCCATAATTCCAGCGATCAATAAGGAGTAATCAGGAAACCAAAGATATGAGAGCAAACCAATCGGTGCACCCAACAAGATAGCGATACGATTTGCTCGTGGCTTTACTTCAGTGAAAGTTAATAAGAAAAAGAGTGGATTGATAAACACCAAACCCAAATTGATATAGCTTGGCACTTGTCCTGCCACCATGTAACCTAAGACCGTTGCTGGCGTTGATACGGCCCAACATACAAAAGCAAATCCGGTGAAGTAAGAAAGACGATCTTCAGGTTTCATTTTTGGAAAATCTCTCATGGACACAGCCCATGCCGTCATCGCCACAAAATGAACCACCAAGTAATAAAAAGAACTGCGCTGCTTTTCAGGGAATTGTGGAAAGAGCGTTAAACACATCGTAAAGAATCTCGTGGCCGTGAGTGTCACAGCAATCGCAATCGTGACACCCGAGGCACTCAAGACGAGCAACTCGACGAGTACCACCTGACCAGGGAGTGCGAACATAAAAAAGCTGGTGGCGCTGGTTAGCCAAATATCTAGACCATTGGCCTGCCCCATCGCGCCAAAACCCAACATCCCCGCAAACAAAATAGCAGCAGGGGCACCAAATGCGTCTTTGGCGCCCTTAAAAACGATGTCTCTATTCAAACTCATGGGATGCAGTTTATTGGTTTTTTAATTTTTGGTTATTTGATCTATTTAGATACTTTACTTGCCTGCATCAAAGCCCACTCAATGTGCTCTTTCAGCATGTCACTGGCATTGGGTAACACTTGCTTTAAACCACCAATGATTTTTTCTCTGGCACCACTATCAAGAGTCTCTGACCTGAGGGCATTTCCCATGCCCACGGCAAGATTTCGTCGCCAAGCTTCATACCCAATTCTGCGGATCGGACTGCCTTCGTGCTTTGACAAAAAGTCCTCTTCTGACCATGACCATAAATTCAATAAATCAGCATGCTCTAAACCATGCCTTGGTAAAAAATCAGGTACTGAACTTAGTTGAGCAAATTTATTCCAAGGACAAACCAACTGACAATCATCGCAACCGTAAACCCGGTTACCCATAAGCGGCCTTAGCTCTTCAGGAATAAACCCTTGATGCTCAATCGTCAAATATGAAATACAACGACGCGCATCTAATTGGTAAGGGGCTGTGATGGCTTGTGTCGGACAGATATTAATACAAGCAGAACATTCACCGCAATGACTGGTGATAGGTTCATCAACAGGGAATGGCACATCCACGAGGATTTCACCCAAGAAAAACATCGACCCGGCTTCACGATTGAGTAACAAAGTGTGTTTACCTCGCCAACCCAAACCCGACTTATTCGCCAACTCAACTTCCATGACTGGGCCTGAATCAACAAATACCCGATAACCAAAAGAGCCTATCTTTTTCTCAATCACATCAGCCAGAGATTGCAAGCGCTGGCGCAGAACCTTGTGATAGTCACGACCTCGGGCATACATGGCCACCACCGCCTGGGAAGGCTCATCCCATCGGGCGATTTCTTTATTGCGCCAATCAACTGCTTGGCGCATTTCAGAGGTATCAGGTAGGTAATCCATCCGAACCGTTAAAATCCGAACCGTGCCTGGCTGCAATTCTTGAGGATTGAGTCGCAAATGAGCGCGCTCCCTCATATAATTCATGTCACCGTGACGTCCAGCATCCAACCACTCTTTCAATCTTGGTCCTGCCACACTCAAATCTGTGTCAGAAACTCTGATATCGCCAAATCCCAAGTCGATGGCCTCGCGCCTCAACCAAGAAATATCTTGGATGAAATCATCTTTGGCTGCTTGGGTTTGAGTCACAATTTTTGCTCCATGATGAGATTGTAGGGCCCAATGACAAAAGATACTCATCTGATGATTCCGTCCAGAACTCTTTCTTCTGAGCAAAACACGGAGGCGTTTGCTTTAAAACTTGCCCAAGAGATTCAACATCTTTTCCAAGCTAAAAGTAATCATTTGGGTAAAGCTCTTCATTTTTCTTTGGTGGGTGATCTGGGTGTTGGTAAAACCACACTGACAAGACACATTCTTCGCTCATTGGGTCACATGGGCAAAGTCAAAAGCCCTACCTATGGTTTGTGCGAGCCCTACCAAGTGAACCTCAATTTAAAAAACAAACCAAATGAAATAGCGCAAACAATCCTGCCCTTTCATCATTTTGATTTGTACCGCATGAGTTATGCCAAAGAATGGATAGATGCTGGCTTTAGAGATGTCTTCAGCGAAGCTGGTATTTGCATGGTTGAGTGGCCAGAAAAAGCTGAAGGTACTTTGCCTTTGGCTGACTGGATCATCACTTTATCGACCAATGATGATGAAACCAGATCACTCATGATCACGAGTCAAACAGCTATTGGCGACGAACTGGCCAAAGGATTTCAAGTAACATGAAATTCATTGGTGGCAATCGAGCAAATAGATTCAAGCGACGCGAGCTTCTAAAAAGAATTGCTCAAACCAGCGCACTCATTTTTTTAGGCCCTAGTCAAATTGCTTGGGGTGCAAAATTAATGGCGGTCCGCATCTGGCCGGCAGAAGACTACACGCGCGTGACCTTAGAGTCGGACCAAGTACTCAAGGTAAACCATCAACTTCTGACCAATCCACATCGTCTGGTTGTAGACGTTGAGGGACTAGAACTCAACAACACCATCAAAGAATTGGTGGCAAAAGTTAATAGCAACGACCCGTACATCGCTCAAGTTCGTGTTGGTCAATTTCAGCCAAAAGTTGTGCGCTTGGTGTTCGATCTCAAAGAAAGTATTCAGCCTCAGCTGTTTACTTTAGATCCAGTTGGCAGCTATCAAAATCGCTTGGTGTTTGATCTATACCCAACAGTTGCAAATGATCCCTTGATGGAGCTGGTACGCCAGAGTGCAAAAAAAGAAGCTGCTTTGGATGCAGATGATCCCATTGGTGCAATTGCCAAAAGAGAATCTCAAAAAGCTGAAACTATCAAACCTAATCAATCTGATAGCAAGCCAGATAGCAAAGCAACTAAGCCAAGTCATCGCAGACTTTTGACCATTGCGATTGACCCTGGGCATGGCGGTGAAGATCCTGGCGCGATTGGTAAGAGGGGCTCTCGAGAAAAAGATATCGTCTTAGCCATCTCACGCAGATTGAAGCAAAAGATTGAAGCTGAGCCTGATATGCGCTCCTACTTAACGCGCGATGGCGATTACTTCGTCCCACTGCATGTGCGCGTCAATAAAGCGCGTCGTGTTCAAGCAGATTTGTTTGTATCGATTCATGCGGACGCGTTTGTCAAACCTCATGCACGCGGTGCTTCGGTATTTGCTCTTTCACAACAAGGAGCAACCAGCACTGCAGCCAGATGGTTGGCCAATAAAGAAAACAGTGCTGACTTGATTGGCGGCCTCAATATCAAAACTCAAGACAAGCAAGTCGCTCAATTACTGCTTGATATGTCAACAACCGCTCAAATCAAAGACAGCTTGAAGTTAGGTGATGCTGTTCTAAAACAAATTGGTGGCTTCGCAAAACTACATAAACCACAAGTTGAACAAGCTAGTTTTGCTGTACTTAAGGCACCCGATGTTCCATCAATTTTGATTGAAACTGCATTCATCAGCAATCCTGAAGAAGAGGCTCGCTTAAATGATCATGAATACCAAGAACAGATTGCCCAAGCCATTCTGAGAGGCATTCGAAGCTACTTTGCCAAGAACCCACCAGTGGCTAAAAGTAGACAAATCTAGCTCTAATTTAAAAAGTCCGCTATAATCTTTTTTTGGCAAGATTGGGTCGGTAGCTCAGTCGGTAGAGCAGCGGACTTTTAATCCGTTGGTCGCGAGTTCGAATCTCGCCCGACCCACCAGAATAAAACAGTAAATTCTAAAAACTGGCTATTTCTGCAATTTGACTGTTGGCTATCTAATGCTTCCTAAACATCTACGAAAAATGAGTTTATGGACACAAACAACGAGCATTTACTAAGGTTAGCTGAAGAAAATTATCTAAGGGGAAATTACCCCTTTGCGGAAGAAGTTTTAAAAAACCTAATTAAAGTAGATGGCCTAAACTCAAAAGCTAATGAGTTATTAGCTTACATCTATGGTAAAAAAGGTGACTTTGAGACATCACTACAACTTTTAAGAAACGCTACCAAGTCAAAAAATTGTTCGCCAGAATCTCTTTATTACCTTGGTTCATGCCTATTAAAAATTGAGAGCTTTGAAGAAGCCTTACAGGCATTTAAAGATTCGCTTGAAAAGGCCGGTGATTTTTTTGAAGGCTTGCACGACGCTGGAATTGCCTGCTCTCGCCTTGGAAAAACACAAGACGCCCTAAATTATTACAAGGCGGCATTTAATTGCAATAAAAATTCACCGGAGCTTTATTTCAATATTGCATTAATTTACGATCAACTTGAAAAATATGAAGACGCAATCAAAAATTATGATGAATCAATCAAACTTGATTCATCTAATTATCAAGCTTGGCTAAACAAAGGCGTAAGCCTAAAAGAAATTGGTAAATATGATGAAGCACTCCTACACTTCGACCATGCAATAAATCTTCAGCCAGAATACTTCAAAGCTTGGGGAAATAAAGGTGCCGCTCTTAACGAGATGAAAAGGCATGGCGAAGCTCTTGAATGCTACGAAGAAGCATTAAGAATAAATTCTGATTATGTTGAAGCTTGGTCAAATAAGGGCCTCACACTAAATAACCTCAGACAATTTGATACAGCAATCGAGTGTATTGAAAAAGCCATTACCCTAAATCCTCAATATGTTGAAGCGTGGCTAAATAAAGCCATAGTTTTGAATGACTTAAAGAGGTTTGAAGAAGCTATTCAATGTTGCAACGCGGCCATCAAAATAGATTCAACCCACCATGAAACTATCTACAATAAATCACTGATAAACCTATCAAATAAAAACTTTGATTCAGGGTTTAAAGATTATGAATCCAGATTCAAAAAGATTAATTTTTCATTTCCACTAGATTTGAATGAAGTCCCAGTTTGGAATGGGCTAAAAAAGAATAGCCAAATACTGGTAGTAGGTGAGCAGGGATTGGGTGATGAAATTTTTTATAGTCGGTTTTTAAACAATCACGCTACAGACAATCAAATAACCACATTAGTTGACAAGAGGCTTGTAAATATTTTTTCAAGATCTTTCCCAAAAGTAAAATTTCTCAGTAGAGGCTCTCATCTTGAGAAATCTTCATTTGACTATCAAATCCCCATGGGAAGCCTCGCGAAATTGACAATAAAAAATTTACTTGACGTCGAAAAATTAAGTGGTCAATTTTTAACTACAACTCCCCTTGCAACTAATAAATTCAATAATACCGCCCAATTCAAGTGCGGCATTTCATGGAAAAGTACAAACAAAGAAATTGGTAACGCAAAAAGCATTGATCTTATTGACCTCAAAGAGATTTTTAATAATTCTGAATCCGATTTTATTAATCTGCAGTATGGCAATGTTCAAGATGAGCTTGCTAAAGTTTCCAGCTTAAGTAGAAATCCTATACGTCAGATAAATGGCATTGACTTATTTAATGACATTGATGAACTATTATCAATCATCGAAAGCTGCAATATTATTATCACCACCTGTAACATAACTGCTCATCTTGCTGGATCTATTGGAAAAAAAACATTACTTATTGCACCTTACTCTCGAGGAAGAATTTGGTATTGGCACTACGATAAAATCAACGTCTGGTACCCCAGCATTAAGCAATTTTTTCAAGATAGTGACTTCACGTGGAATAATGCAATTAGAGAAATAACTAAAGAACTGGAGCAAGAAATTGCTAGAAAAAATTAATTTAGTTGTTGGCTTTGACCAAAGAGAGGCAATTGCATACCATGTGTTTTGTCAGAGTGTTATCGAACACTCAACAATGCCAGTTCAAATTATGCCCTTGGCACTTAATTTAATGACCAGCTATGCTGAATCTCATAAAGATGGAAGCAACACCTTTATTTACTCTAGATTCTTAACTCCATACCTTATGAACTTTAAAGGGTGGGCAATATTTGCAGATGGCGACATGATATGCAAAGAGGATTTAGCATGCCTTTGGAAGCTCAGGGATCCCAATAAGGCTGTTCAGGTTATCAAACATGACTATAAAACCAAAGCCACAACCAAATATCTTGGCAATAAAAATGAAAATTACCCAAGAAAAAATTGGTCTAGCGTCATATTATGGAATTGCGAACATCCCAAGCATCAAGTTTTGACTCCAAAATTTGTCCAAAATCAGTCAGGTTCATTCCTTCATAGATTTTCATGGCTCGCAGATAATGAGATTGGCGAACTAAGTATTGAATGGAATTGGCTTGCTATTGAGTATGAAGATAACCCTAAAGCCAAACTCATTCACTACACCCTAGGAACCCCCTGCTTTAAAGAATATGAGTCAACCAGCATGTCATCAGAGTGGTTTGAAACCTACAAAAAAGTATTAGAGGGAATGGGCACTTAGTTACCTGATCGAGAGGTTAAATTTGCCCATCAAAAAATATAAGTTTCTCTTCATTATGACGCTGGAATTAGTTGTTTATGCTACACATATTTACGAGACCTCTTACCCCAGATTCAAGGCCCCAACTATATTCTCTTAAATAAAACTTTACTCATAAAAAGTGGAATAGCGTTTTTTAACGAACCTCAAAAGGCATGGACCCAATAAAGAAGAAATGCCGTGCCGATACTTGGCAAAGAACCAATAACTCGGCTTTAGGATGGGCATCATCCATGCTCTCGTAAAAATCCAAGCCAATGTTTTCAAATCAGCCCTGCGATAAGCTTCGCCAAAAACAGCAACACCATTGATGGGTGCTTCTCCCTCTACTTGGCCGTACATCTTGGCCAAAGCATCTTTGCACGATACTCCCACCGCTTGGGGATCATAGTTCGCAGAATTGATATCCACAAAACTCAACAAACCAGCTTGATTGCGTGACTTTAAAAAAGTGATTTCCGCCAAACACAAAGGGCAAGCACCATCATAAAAAAGCGTGAATGGCTTCAGTGAATTGATGGGCAAGTTAGTAGATGAGTGATGGGATGAGCTCATGTGAATCAGTGTAATCTTTATTAAGAGCCTTCGCTTTTAGCGGCTTTTAGGGGTTTTTAGTGAATTTAGTGCGCAACCACGCAAATAAAATAAAACCAATACACTGGTGACATTGTTAATACATTGATTGAATTTCATGACACAGAAGCAAGCTCACAATCACGCATCCCAAGAGATCACTCTCAATGTGTTTGGTGAACCCATCGTTCCCTGCTCATTTGATCCACTCACAGGATTTTTTAGAGATGGCTGTTGCAAAACAGATGCTCAAGATAAAGGCAGTCATTTAGTTTGCGCAGTTGTTACCGATGAGTTTTTGCAATTCAGTCTTCAAAGAGGCAATGATTTGATCACCCCTCGGCCAGAATGGGCATTCCCTGGTCTCGTGTCAGGTGATCAATGGTGCTTGTGTTTGAATCGCTGGAGAGAAGCTCTTAAAGCCAACTGCGCACCCCTCATACAACTAGAAAGCACGCACATCAATGCCCTTGAATACGTTGACCTTGAAACTCTCAAGCAATATGCAGTGAAAGATGCATTGATTTAATCAAGTTTTTCAATAAAAGAAGCCTCCAAAAGAATCAGCCGCATCAAAATCAAATCTTTTGATTAGATTGAATAAATATGGCTTAATATTGAATAGTAGAAATATTAATAAAGTAACTAAAGGAGATTCAATGAAAGTTCTTGTATCGATTGACGGCTCAAAGCACAGCATCAAAGCAATTGATTATTTGATTCAAAATGCATCAATGTTTTCAGGCAAAGGATCTGGTTTGATCGTTTTGCACGTTGAACCAAACGTCATCCCACCTGAAGTTACTCAATATATTTCCAAAAAAAATATCGCTGATTGGTACGCCGATCAGAGCAAAGCCGCCATCAAAGCAGCAACAGCTAAATTAGACAAGGCAAAAGTACCTTATAAATTAGTTCAAAAAATTGGTCACGTTGCTGACACCATCCTCGCTGAAACTAAAACAGCCAAAGCAGAAATGATTGTGATGGGTTCTCATGGCCGCAGCTCTTTGATGAGTCTTGTGATGGGCTCAGTGACATCTCAAGTATTGGCTCAATCTAAGCAACCAGTTTTGATCATTAAATAATTAAAATCAAAACAGCTGAACCAAAGCTCGTAAACAAAAAGCCACTTAGTCAACTAAGTGGCTTTTTTAATGCATTGTTAATTCTTTGTTACTTCTTTGTCACTACTTTGTTATTTCCTCTTACCCAAACGACCCTCAGTGCCATTCAGTAAATTTGCAATGTTTGAGCGATGACGCCAAATCAATAAAGTACTCATCAACAAAATAGCCATGGCCATTGGCTGGATGCCGAATAAGAAAACAAAATAAACTGGGGCAAACAAAGCAGAGATCAAAGCTGCCAAAGATGAGTATCTTAAGAAAACTGCTACGATCAACCAAGTTGATAGAGTTGTGAGTCCCAACACCCAATTAATGGCCAGAAGAATACCCAAGGCTGTCGCAACACCCTTGCCACCTTTGAAACCATGAAACACTGGGAATAGATGGCCTATAAATGCTGTCACGGCCACTGCTGGTAAGACCCAAGAATCAATATCCACCCCCACCAAAGCTCTGGCAAGAACGACAGCAATATATCCTTTGGCGGCATCACCCAAAAGAGTTAGCACAGCCGCAGCCTTGCTACCTGTTCTCAATACATTGGTGGCCCCTGGATTACCAGAGCCATAACTGTGCGGATCAGGCAAGCCCATGAGCTTGCTAACAACTACTGCAAAAGAAATAGAACCGATCAAATACGCCATTAAAACCACTAAACCACTGAACATGAATTGGTTCATATGCTTGCCCTTGGATGATGCTGTTGATGAATACTTTTTAAACGTTCACGTGCCACGTGAGTGTATATCTGAGTCGTTGAAATATCTGCATGACCTAATAATAATTGCACCACCCTCAAATCAGCACCATGGTTCAGTAAATGAGTGGCAAAGGCATGACGTAGCGTATGAGGGGATAAAGGCACATTGACATTAGCAATCGTGGCATAGCGCTTGATGATGTGCCAAAAAGCTTGGCGAGTCATGCCGTCACCCGTATGACGAGCCAAAAACAAATACTGACTTGAAGAGTTTTGTTTTGATGCGCTGAGAAGCTGTGGTCTTGATTCATCAAGATAGCGCTTTAACCATGTGGCAGCTTCCATCCCAAAAGGCACCAATCTCTCTTTACCACCCTTGCCGCTGACGACGCGCACAACACCTTCATTCAAACCAACTTCAATGGTTTTCAAAGAAACTATTTCGGAAACACGCAAACCACTGGCATACATCAACTCGAGCATGGTTCTGTCGCGAACCCCCAAGGCTGTATTTAAATCAGGTGCGGCCAATAAAGATTCGACCTGAGACTCACTGAGTGTTTTCGGAAAACGTGGCGCTTGTTTTGCTGCTCTTAAATTAAGACAGGGATCTGCCTTGATTAAATTCTTGCGAATACCTAAACGATAAAAACGTCTTAAGACAGTCAAACGACGATTGGCCGTGGTTGCTTTGTCAGATCGTCTATGAGCAATGTAGGCCATCACATCAGCCGGGTTGGCATCGTAAATAAACTTTTGGCGATCAGCATCCAGCCACTTGGAAAAAATATTTAAATCTTGTCGGTAAGCGCTCAATGTATTTTTAGATAAACCATCTTCAAGCCAACAAGCATCACAAAAGATATCAACAGCTTCCATGCTTCTGATCAAGACTTTACTCATGGGGGCATCATCCTGAAATTGCTCTCCAATATCAGTTTTTCTGCCAGAAGTTGTTTTTTTGACTACCATTGAGCTTTTATTCTAAAAGAGACACTGTGAATCCTGCATTTTTACTGCTTCCAGACTTCCTGCTCATTTTGCTGGGTTTCTTGCTGGTGCGCTACACAGTTTTAGACAAAACAGTCTGGGAGAGTGTTGAAAAGCTGGTTTATTACGTGCTTTTCCCTGCCCTTTTATTCCACTCCATCAATCAAACCTATTTTGATTGGGGCGGTACCAGCAATATGTTGTTGGTTGCTGCTGTGGCTTTTTTCAGCGCCATGGGTCTTAGCTTTGCAGCTAAATGGATTTTCAAACCATCTTCTATGAGTTGGTCATCAGGTTTTCAAACAGCGTTTCGTTTTAATTCTTACATCGCCTTTGCTGCGGCTGGTCGCTTAGCCGGTGAAGAAGGTGTGGCATTGATGGCGATCACCACTGGATGCTTTGTACCAGTCGCGAATGGTTTTGCCGTTTGGGCCTTGGCGAAAAATTCCGAATCTCACATTTTCAAAGAGCTCTTAAAGAACCCTTTGATCATCGCAACCACTTTAGGATTGATCAGCAACGTTCTAGGCTTAAAACTACCAGAACCCATCGCTCTTAGCATGTCACGCTTAGGAGCGGCATCGATTGGCTTGGGCCTACTCACCGTTGGATCTGGCTTGATGTGGATCCAGAGCAAAAAAGATGGTGCTCTGATTGCTTATTGGAGCGCGATTAAATTATTGGCTATGCCAGCTGTGGCACTTATTCTGGGTCGTTATATGGGCTTGTCTCAAGCGCAATTGAACAGTGTAGTGCTATTTGCCGCTATGCCAACTGCGACAACAGCTTATGTTTTAGCCAACCGCATGGGTGGTGATGGAGCTTTAGTGGCAGTGTGCATTTCAATCATGACGATTGCTGCTGCAGTCACACTACCGCTGTGGCTACTACTGCTTTAATCATCAAAATCTTTTTCTGATCAACAGATTTTTCAATCTAGCACTTAGTAACAAGATCTTAGATCTTAGATCTTAGATCATTGATAAATGATCGGCTCAATCGTTAAAGAAACACCAAATGTTTCTTTAACTTTTTGTTTGATCGCATCAGCCAAGCCAAGCAATTCAAGTCCTGTGCCAGCGCCATGATTGACTAAGACCAAAGCTTGCTTTTCATACACACCCACATGGCCCTGACGCTGACCTTTGAAGCCGCACTGATCAATCAACCAGCCCGCAGCTAATTTCCAATCACCTTCAAGATTACTTGCATCAGTTGGGTAGCTCACCATCAATGGGAATTGTTTCTTTAATTCAAGATGCTGCTGATAACCCACAACAGGGTTATGGAAAAAACTACCTGCGTTACCAATCACTCGATGATCTGGCAACTTCGCTTGACGAATCGAGCAAACTTTTTCGAAGATATCTTTGGCGCAAACCTTTGCTTGATCTTGAAAAGCCTTGTTCAACTCTGCATAAGAAAGATTGGCCTTCCATTCTTTGGGAAGCGCAAAGCAAACTGAAACAACTACATAGCGTCCCGGCTGCTTTTTAAAAACACTGTTTCTGTATGAAAAATCACATTGCTCTTTAGATAGCTTGATGAACTTATTGCTCAAAGTATCAAACGCGCAAAGACTATCAAACACTTCGGCCAACTCCAAACCATAAGCGCCAATATTTTGAATCGGTGCTGCACCCACTGTTCCTGGAATCAGGGCTAGATTCTCAAGCCCCTCATAGTTATTATCCAAAGACCAAGATACCAACTCATGCCAAGATTCACCAGCCATCGCTTCAATATAAAAATGCGTGGCAGTTTCTTTTAACAGTTGGCGCCCTTTGATTTCCATCAAACCGGTATAGCCAGCCAAATCTTTGGCGAGCACCAAATTACTGCCACCCCCAAAGATTTGCCAAGGGACATTGTCTTTTTGAGCTTTTTGAATCAATTCAGGCACATCCACAACTTCGGTCAAATGCACCAAATATTGGGCAGACACATCAAAACCAAAGGTGTTGTGTTCGCGTAATGTGGCATTTAATTCAATCTTCATGCCACAATCTTAACTGTGATTAACTTTTCAATTGATTTTTAGGTGACCCATGCCCTCATTTGACGTTGTATGTGAACCAGACATGATTGAAGTAAAAAATGCTCTGGAACAAGCCAATAAAGAAATTTCTACGCGTTTTGACTTCAAAGGCTCTGATGCCAGAATTGAACACAAAGGTGAAGAACTCACTCTTTTTGGTGACGATGACTTTAAGTTACGACAAGTGCGTGATGTGCTGTTGGCCAAATTAGCCAAGCGCAATGTTGATGTGCGCTTTCTAAAAGACGGCAAGCTTGAAAAGATTTCAGGCGACAAGCTCAAGCAAATTGTTGAAATTCAAAAAGGTATCAGCACGGAACTTGCCAAGAAGATTGTCCGTATCATCAAAGACAGCAAGATCAAAGTCCAAGCGAGTATTCAAGGTGATGCTGTGCGTGTCACAGGCGCTAAGAGAGATGATCTTCAGACAACCATGGCGATGCTTCGCAAGGATGTGGAGGAAGCTCCACTGAACTTTAATAACTTTAGAGACTAATTTAGAAAAAATTCAGCAATAAAAAACCTCTTGGTCTATTCAACCAAGAGGTTTTTTGCTTAATGTTCTTTAGTGCTTAAAACTTAAGATTTAAACCTTAAGCAAAGTTCTTTGCTACGAAGTCCCAGTTAACCAAGTTCCAGAATGCCTCAACATATTTTGGACGGGCATTGCGGTAGTCAACGTAGTAAGCGTGCTCCCAAACGTCACAAGTCAACAAAGGCTTGGCATCTGTTGTCAAAGGTGTTGCAGCATTGCTGGTTGAAACCAAATCAAGAGTACCGTCTGACTTCTTTACCAACCAAGCCCAGCCTGAACCAAATGTGCCAACCGCACACTTTGTGAACTCTTCTTTGAATTTATCAAAAGAACCAAACTTTGCATTGATGGCATCAGCCAATGCGCCTGTTGGAGCACCGCCACCGTTTGGCTTCAAACCCATCCAGTAAAAAGTATGGTTCCACACTTGAGCGGAGTTATTGAACACACCACCTGAAGATTTTTTAACGATGTCTTCTAAGCTCATTGATTCAAATTCTGTGCCCTTGATCAAGTTATTCAAGTTGGTGGCATAGGTTTGATGATGCTTACCGTAATGGAATTCCAAAGTTTCTTTAGAAATGTGTGGTGCTAATGCATCTAGTGCATAAGGTAACTGCGGTAATGTATGTTCCATAAAATCTCCTGTTGATCTTTGAGTGTTGTGACTGAACTAAAACGCTATTCTATTCTTTTGAAATTATCTTTGCCGAAAGGCTCACTTTTGATATTTCAATCTGAGCACTGCCCAAGGCCAAATGAACATCCACTTGATCGCCTTGATCGATGCTTTTAGGATCCCGCAAAGCTTGACCTTGCTTATTCAAAAGAACTGCATACCCACGATCCAAGGTTCTTTGTGGGCTTAAAAGTTCCAAATGACTGGCCCAACTGCGGTGTTTTTCTGAATAAGTATTGATCCTGACTTGCCAGGATTGATCTAAACGCATTGTCAATTGTTCAATCTTTTCTTTCATCCGATCAGCATTGGGCAAGGCATGAGAAAGTCTCAATGACAGTTGATCTAAACGTTGTGCTTCCTTATCAATTCTTTGACTGACCCGTGTCGACATTTTTTGACTAAGCGCACTCAAGTCTTGCAACAAAGCTTGTCGATCAGGAGTGACTAACTCTGCGGCACCAGTTGGTGTAGGGGCACGCAAATCAGCCACAAAATCTGCGATGGTGAAATCTGTCTCATGCCCGACCCCAGAAACTAAAGGAACAGGCGATTGCGCAATCACTCGGGCCAAGCCCTCATCATTGAACGCCCATAAATCTTCAATACTGCCACCACCTCTGACCAAGAGGATGACATCAATTTCATCCGCCTTAGCAACCGCATAAGCGGCCTCCAGGGCTTTGATCAGAGCTGGGGGTGCATCAACCCCTTGGACCAAGCTTGGAAAGATTGTGACGGGGATGTGAGGCGCCCTTCGAGCCAAGGTACTGAGTACATCTTTCAGAGCGGCTGCTTGCGGTGATGTGATCACTGCAATGCGTCTAGGGTGCTTGGGCAGTGAACGCTTGGCATCCTCATCAAACAGACCCTCTTTACTCAACTTATCTTTGAGCTTCAAGAAGGCCTCATACAAACCACCCTGACCGGCTCGACGCATCATCCCAACGTTTAATTGAATGTCTCCGCGTGGAACGTACATAGAAATGTTAGCGGCCACTTCAACTAAATCCCCTTCTTTGGGTAAAAAACCAACTTGACCATTCCTGCCGCGGAACATGACGCAACGAATTTGACCTTCGGCATCCTTTAAAGAGAAATACCAATGTCCGCTGTCATAAGCCTTGAAGTTAGAAATCTCCCCTCGAACCCAGACGCTACCGATACCCTCTTCCAAAACACTGGCAATCGCGCGGTTCAGATCTCCAACACCGATAATTTCTTTTGATATTTCTGTCATTTGTCCATGTCAAATTAGTAACTATATGGCTTCGCGGTTAATAACTATCCACAGGGCCAATTAAAAACTAGGGTGCCTTCCCATAATTCCGATCAGAATCAATCATCATCATGCAACTTATTGATTTTAATATAAATATTCAATTTATAAATTTTGAAAATTTAAGCTCACAACCAAGAATCAAGGGCTTAGCACGCATCTTAAAGAAAGTTTTTCACATAGTTATCCACAAGCTTGATGCTTTTTCCCACAGACCTTTGAGCCCCACATAACTCCATCGTTTAAAGTATAGGGTATGTACACAATTCTTATTGCCGCTGGCTGGCCAGTTTGGCCCTTATTGATCACATCCATTCTTGCTTTGGCGATTCTTTTGGAAAGAATCTGGTTTTTACAGACCAAACGGATCACACCACCCCAATTATTAGAAGGCGCTATCCAATTAGCCAGTTCTGGGGCTCTAAAACAGCCTAAAACCGCTCAAGACGCTACGAAAGCATTATCAGATGCTGCGCCCCTTGGACAAATTTTGGCGGCAGCCTTATTGGAAAAAGCAAACGGTGGCTCAGAGGACAAAATCATTGCAGCGATGCAAGATGCCGCCGAATTCGTCACTATTTTGTTGGAACGCTATTTAGGTGCCCTGGCAACGATTGCAACGATTGCGCCTCTTTTAGGCTTGTTTGGTACTGTTGTTGGCATGATTGAAATTTTTGGCAGCCAGCAAGGCGTTGGTGCCAACCCTCAACAATTGGCCAACGGTATTTCAATTGCTTTGTACAACACTGCCTTTGGCTTATTGATTGCGATTCCTGCATATGCTGGTTGGAGAGGTCTCAAAGCAATGGCTGAAAAGCGCCAACGTGAGTGTGATGTTGCTGCAAAAAAATTACTCGCTCACTTGAACAGTATTTAATTAGCCCTCATGCTTTTTCGTCAAAATCATCGCAGCCTTTTTTTCTTAGGAAAATCAAGCGCTCCCAATAGTCAGCAACAAGCTCCTGAAATCAATTTAATTGCTTTCATCGATGTTCTGTTGGTGATATTGATTTTCTTGATGATCTCTACAACTTTCACACGCTATCAAGAACTATCCATCACCTTGCCAGCTGCAGAAGGTGCTGCATCAAAAAGCAAACCAAAAGATATCTCTGTTGCAATCTCTTCAGATGGTCGAGTGGCGATTGATGGCAAAAGAGTAGCGATGGAGCAACTGACCCAAAGCTTGAGTCAATCAGCAAAAAACACTGGTGGCGACAATGGTCCTATGGTGATCATTGCTGCCGACGGTAAAGCGCCTCATCAAGCGGTGATGCAAGTGATGGAAGCTGCGCGCAATGCAAATTTGCCGAACATCGTGTTTGCCACCCAATCAAAGTCAAAGTAGCATTGGCAATATGAGCCAACAAAAACTTACCCAAAACACACAAGCTCTTCAAGCGCCTAACTTTTGGGAAAAAAGAGGTTTTAAAGCACTTTTATTGTGGCCCGCATCGCTTATTTTTGGCTGGCTCACTGGTCTCAGAAAAGCTCTGTATGTCGTGGGCATACTTAGAAGCGAAGCAATCTCTGTACCCCTAGTGATTGTTGGAAATATTCGGGTTGGTGGCACCGGAAAAACACCCACAGTTTTAGCCATTGCAAAAGCTTTGCATCTTCATGGTTTTAAGCCAGGCATCATTTCTCGTGGCTATCAAAGCAATTCATCAAATGCTCAGTCAGCTCCAGAAGAAGTCACTCCAGAATCTTCACCAATCGAGCACGGTGATGAGCCTTGCTATATGGCCCAAGAATTAGCTGATCAAAAAATTCCGGTGATGGTTCACAGCCATCGCGTGAATGCAGCAAAAGCATTGATGATCAAACATCCTGATGTGAATGTGATCATCAGTGATGATGGCCTTCAGCATTACAAGCTGAAACGTTGGCCTGCACGAGAAGGTGGCAGAGACATTGAACTGGTCGTTCGCGATGCCAGAGGAGAAGGTAATCAATGGCTGATGCCTGCCGGACCGCTACGAGAAAAACCTCAGCGTGCACGCGACTTTACCTTGAACATTGTTGGCGCCGAAGACACAAGCAAAGCTTTGCCGCCCTACTTTCAGGATGCCCCAAATTTTGTACTGCCCGTTAAGACCGATCAGCTTTATCAGCTGGCAACACCAAGTCATCGAATGGCTTTGAGTGAAATCACTCAACTGCTCGATCCAAACGAAGATACCGAGAAACAGTTGTTAGCTGCAGCAGGCTTGGGCAATCCGAAGAAATTCTTTGATTTATTAAGATCAACTGGTTTGAAGTTTCAAGAAATGGCGTTACCAGATCATTTTGACTTTTCCACCAATCCATTCAAAGAAAATACTGCAAAAGTGATACTCATCACCGAGAAGGATGCCGTAAAATGCAAACAACTCAACGACTATAAGGATGATGAGCGTATCTGGATTTTGCCTATCACGGTGGATTTGCCAAAAGACTTTGTTGCCCAAATGGTTGAGATATTAAAAAGACCCCAACCTTGACACAAACACTTAAAGCATTAGATTCATTCACCGCCTCTTAAGATAATCCAATAACTCTTTAGCTGACACATCATGGATAAACGTTTACTTGATATTTTGGTCTGCCCAATTTGCAAATCTCCTTTACATCACGATGTTGAGACCAATGAATTAATTTGCAAAGCCGATCAACTGGCCTTCCCGATTCGTGACGACATTCCAGTGATGCTGGTGAATGAAGCACGTGAACTGAACGCTTCTAAATAAAACCAAATAAGCAAAAACTTAATGAAGCCTAACACCCCATTCTTGGTTGTGATTCCTGCGCGCTTAGCCTCGACTCGTTTACCCAACAAACCATTGGCTGATATTGCTGGCAAGCCCATGGTGGTCAGAGTGGCGGAGCGTGCACTGATGTCTGGGGCCTCACGAGTGGTGATTGCGGTTGACGATCAAAGTATTTTTGATGCCTGTAAAGCTCATAGCTTAGATGTGATGCTGACCAGCAAAGATCACCCAACAGGTACTGATCGATTGAGTGAAGTGGTCACCAAACTTAATTTGCATGATGATGAAATCATTGTCAACGTTCAAGGTGACGAACCATTGATACCCCCTGACTTGATCACTGATGTTGCGCAAACACTCTCACAACACCCTCAAGCATCGATTGCGACCACAGCTTTAGCGATTCATGATCTTGCTGAAGTAAACAATCCCAATGTGGTGAAAGTGGTCATGAACCAGTCTCAACAGGCACTTTATTTTTCACGCTCCGCCATCCCATTTAGTCGCAATCCTGAGCAATACCAAGCGCAGTGTTATCGACATATTGGGATGTACGCCTATCGAGCCAGTTTTTTGAAGAAATTCTCGCAACTTCCCCCAGCCCCCATCGAGGAAGCCGAAGCTTTAGAACAGCTCAGAGCCCTATGGCATGGTCACCTTATACAAGTTTTACTAACTGATGAGGCCCCGCCCCCAGGCGTTGATACAGCTGATGATTTAGAGCGTGTTCGCCAGGTTTTTAACAGCCTGGGTAAATCCTAGGCTCAAAAATTAGCCTTCAAGGGCAAATAATGGGAAAATCTCCCAGATATTAGAAAGAGTCAGCAAGCTGTCAAACAATCAGCCTACTCTTATACTTTTTTAAATTTTGTATTACCTGATTCAATAATAAAAAGGGAGTTAACCATGCGATTGATCCTATTGGGCGCACCAGGCGCTGGAAAAGGCACGCAGGCTAAATTTATTTGTGAGAAGTTTGGTATCCCCCAAATTTCTACTGGTGACATGCTACGTGCAGCTGTTAAAGCTGGCACTCCGCTTGGCATCGAAGCTAAAAAAGTCATGGATTCTGGTGGTTTGGTTTCGGATGAAATCATCATTGGTCTTGTCAAAGATCGTCTGACTCAAGCTGATTGCGCCAAGGGCTATCTATTTGATGGTTTCCCACGCACCATTCCTCAAGCACAAGCGATGAAAGATGCGGGCGTGCCGATTGATTACGTTCTTGAAATTGACGTGCCTTTCAGCGCCATCATTGATCGCATGAGCGGTCGTCGCGTACACGTTGCTTCAGGCCGTACTTACCATGTCACATTCAACCCGCCAAAAGTGGCTGGCAAGGATGATGAAACTGGTGAAGAATTAATTCAGCGTGAAGATGACAAAGAAGAAACAGTCAAAAAGCGTTTAGATGTTTATGACGCTCAAACTAGACCATTGGTTGAGTACTATTCTGGCTGGTCTAAGAATGGTGATCCAGCAGCCAAAGTTTCAGCACCCGCCTATCGGAAAATTGAAGGCACTGGTTCAGTCGATGTCATCACAGCGAGCGTTTTTGCTGCTTTGAAATAAATCAAAAAGCCTTAATAAAAAAGCCGGTGAAGCATTAGCTTGACCGGCTTTTTTCATATCTAATAATTTAAAGATAATGAGTTGGATCAGGAACACCCGATGCTTTAAAGCCTTGTTTGCGAAGGCGGCAAGATTCACATTGGCCGCAAGCCAAACCCTCGGTACTGGCCTGATAACAAGACACCGTTTGCGAGAAATCCACACCCAATGACATACCTATTTCAATGATTTGTGCCTTGCTCATCTGAATGATGGGGGCGTGAACTCTGAAGCGCGTGGACTCTTGATGAGACTCAACGCCCACCTTGGTGGCCAAATTGGCCGTTGCTTCAAAAGACTTCACATAATCAGGGCGACAATCTGGGTAGCCAGAGTAATCAACCGCATTAGCGCCAAAGAAAATATCTAAACCACCCAAAGCTTCGGCCCAACCCAAGGCCACTGAGAGCATGATGGTGTTGCGTGCAGGCACATAGGTGATAGGTATTTCATTGTTGGCGCCCGGACTGGTTGGAACATCGTAGGCATCATCTGTCAAAGCAGAGCCACCCACAAACCGGCGCAGATCTAAATCAATGATTTGATGCTCAACTGCACCCAAAGATTTTGCGACCCTTGTCGCAGCATCTAACTCAGAAGAATGTCTCTGGCCGTAACGAAACGACAAGGCATAGACAGCGTAACCAAGTTTTTTTGCAATCGCCAAAACAGTTGCCGAATCCAAACCACCCGATAACAAAACAACGGCGGGAGCATTCCGCTTCCTGGCATGCATCATCTCAAAATTAACGGACATACGATCTTCGATTACTTCAAGCGTTTGAGGGCCTGTTTAGCCAAATCAGCAGCCTCAGTATCTGGATGCTTGGCAATTAAATTTTCCAATGTCTTTTTGCCAGCAGGTTTCTGACCTGCTTCAATCTGACTATTGGCCAAAGTTAACAGTGCATCAGGCACACGTCCATGCAAAGGATAGCGTTTAACCATTGATTGGAGCGTTGCAATCGCTGACTTATGGTCTTTTTGTGCGTACTCTGAATTACCTAACCAGAATTGAGCCAATGGCCAATATGGGCTGTTTGGGTATTTTTTAACAAAAGACTGAAACCCTGTATCAGCTCTCTTTAAATTGCCATCCTGAAAAGCCTTTAAAGCAGCGTCATAAGCTTCTTTTTCACCAGGTTGAACTTTGCCTTGAACACCCTCAATCTCCATCACTTGAGGCTCATGTTTTTTCATCCGATCATTGAGATCTTGATAAAAAGTTTTTTGTTGCGCAGTTAACTCTTCAACTTGCTTTTCCAAGACTTCTGAACGACCCCGCAATTTAGCGGTTTCCTGATTGAGTTCGTCAAGACGACCCTGAAGTTCAACTTGGGCTTTTTGACTGGCTGAGAGTTGCGCTCGCAAATCTAAAATAGCGCGGCGCGCTTCACCATCCTCTATGAAAGCAAAACTAGAGGGAGATGTGAAAGATAGGCCTACAAAAACAACAGCGGCCAAAGCCGCTGTTGAATTGTGCAGAAAACTAAAGCACTTTGATTGCTGCATGAGTATTCTTTTCTTAAATCAATTTAAATCGATTAATAAGCGATATCAGCACGGCGATTTTCTTGCCAAGCTGCTTCGTTGCTACCCTGTGCCTTTGGTTTTTCTTTACCAAAGCTCACTGCTTCCATCTGTGAATCAGGCACTCCTAGCAATGACAATGATTTACGCACAGCTTCTGAACGACGTTGGCCCAATGCCAAGTTGTATTCAGTTGTACCGCGTTCATCTGTGTTGCCTTCAATTTTGATCTTGCGATCTTTGTTGGCCTTCAAATAATTAGCATGAGCTTGTAATGTTGCTTGGTACTCAGCTTTAACAGCGTAGCTATCAAAGTCAAAGTAAACACTGCGCTTGAACAATGGGCTCTTAGGATCGTTCCATGGTTGTGAGCTGTAATCCGTACCGCCCTTACCATTCACATCATCCAACTTCACGCCAGATGCGCAAGCTGTTAACAAAGCTACTGACAACAATAATGTTGCACGACGAGCGATTGAAAATTGTTTCATGATTTTCTCCAGTCAAAATATTTATTAATTAATCTGTGTACTTATTATTTACTTGTTTCTATTGGTTAATTTTCATCAAAAAAGGCTTAATTCGATGAATTAAGCCCTATCGTACCAAATTAAGATGAATGTATTACTTTTTGGACAACTAGTCCATGAATGGGCCCCAGGCAGGCTCACGAATATCAGCGCCTGGCAAACTCAAGGTTTGCTTATTTTTACCGTCAATCGATACCGCCATCAATACTGGTTTGCCTGCTGAGCGAGTAGCGTAAAGAATGTATCGTCCATTGGCAGCAAAAGTAGGAGTTTCATCTCTGGTGCCATCACTCAAGGGTGTGACATCACCAGTCGCCAAATCTTGAAGGTGCAAGCGATAAGCTCCAGACACACGAGCGATGTAAGCTAAATTTTTACCATCTGGCGATAAGCGCGGACTTGTCACAAAAGAATGTTTAAAAGTCACTCGTTGCGCAGCACCGGCCGCTTCGCCAGCAGTCGACATTCTATAAATCTGTGGGCTACCACCACGGTCACTCGTGAAATAAATAGACTTACCATCTGGCGACCACTGTGGCTCAGTATCAATGGATGAGCCTCTGGTCAAACGTTGGAGTCCAGTGGCATTGGCATTGATTTTATAAATCTGAGTATTGCCATCCCTCGATAAAGCCATGGCGAGTTGACTGCCATCCACTGACCAAGAAGGCGCACTGTTATTGCCTTTCTGGTTAGAAAGAATCGTGCGGCGCCCAGTTGCCAACTCATGAACGTAAATCACTGGCTTGCGCGCCTCAAAAGAAACGTAGGCAACTTTTTTGCCATCAGGCGACCAGTTAGGCGAAATGATTGGTTCATTACTTGCTAATGCAGGTTTAGCATTTTCACCATCAGAGTCCGAGATCACCAAGCGATGACTCTTGCCAGAGCGAATCACATAAGATAAGCGCGTTGAAAAAATGCCGCGCTCACCTAAAATCTTTTGAATGATGTCATCAGCAATCTTGTGTCCTGCTAAACGTAAATCTTCAACACCAACAGTGACAACAATACCGCCCAAGCTTTCGCCTTTGCGGATATCAAATAAACGATAGCGAATCTCAAAACGACCATCTGATAACTTGGTGACATTACCAACTGCTAGAGCATCAGCACCTCGCGCAGACCATGACTTGAAGTCAGGGTTGATGTCCCAACCCAACTCAGCAGAGCCACTCTCGACATTTCGAATCGCTCCACTGCGAGTCAAGTTAGAGCGAACCACATCCGTTACCTTGACTGGCAATTGATTTTCACCAACAAAGCGCATCACAGCCACCGGGAACAGTGACTGACCCACACCCGTGATTTCAATATTCATTTGCGCTTTGACACCGACTGAAAATGCCATCAAAGCAAATATCATCAAAAAGTTCTTGGTCAGAGTTGTTTTCATCTTTGCTTCACCAATCTCATCAATCAATTTAATCTTTGGGTTTAAAGGTCAATCGTATTTGTTTAGGCACCTTGCCATCATCATCTTTAGGCAAAGTTTGAGCATCATCAACAGCTCTTAAAACAGCACGATCCCAAGCAGCATCACCACTGCTCTTTAAAACTTTTCTATTCATGATTGTGCCATCAGGGGCCAACTCTACGCCAACCTCTACCGCCGGATTGCCCGCCACCAAAGATGGATTGAACACAATCAAAGGCAAGATCTTTTTACGCACTTTATCTGCATAGCCAGGCTTGGCATTACCGCCGCCACCCACACCGTCTCCAACCACACCACCTCGACCACCCGCAGCACCTTCTTTACCTGCAGCAGACCTCAAGCGAGCCAATTGATCAGAGCGTGCTTTTTCTTGTGCCAAAGCCTCTTTGCGCTCAGCATCGGCTTTGGCCTTCGCTTTGGCTTGCTCTTGTTTTTGTTTGGCTAGTTTTTCTTGTTCAGCTTTTTGTTTTTGTAGTTCTTTTGGATCAACTTTTTTAGCGGCCTTGACCTCTTCTTTAGGCTCAGGCTTTTTCACTGCTTCTTTTTTCTTTTTCAAAGCAATGTCTGCTTTTTCATCCGCATCGATTTTTGGATCAATGTTTGCTGGAGCGCTTTTGATGACCGGAACATTGTCCCAAATCTCCGCCTCAAGACCAGCAGGCGTTTGGCTTTTCCAACTCAAACCAAAGGTCAAAAATCCAAACAACAAAAGATGCATCCCCAAAGCCCACACAAAGGCTTTGCCGGTTCCAGGTTCTGCCTGAATTCGGTTTCTAAGGGGATTCATTGGAAATGCTGCTGCGCTCAATTCATCTCTCAGTGATGTGTCAGTTGCTCTTAACCGCCAACCCTACGCGCTTGATACCGTTCTCTTTTAAGCGCGCCATCACGTCCATCACAATCTCATATTTGATGGATTTATCGGCAGCAATCACCATCGGTTGATCAGGTGTTAATTCAGCGCGCTCACGAGCAAACGCCCCAAGCTCAGCTCTTGTGACAGTTTTATCTGCCTTGCCCTCACTCTTGATCAAAATAACTTCTTCAGCAGAAATATTGATCAGGACCGGTGGCATTGGTTGCACTTGTGCACCACCCACTGTTGGCAAACTGACAATGCCTGGATTGACCATTGGAGTTGTGACCATGAAGATCACCAACAACACCAACATCACATCAATGTATGGCACCACGTTGATGTCAGCCATTGCACGCCGACGACCACCAGATTTTCTAGAGATACTAGCCATGAATGAGCAATCTCCGTTTAACGAACTTGCTGTTGACGCTGCAAAATATTTGAAAACTCTTCAATGAAAGTTTCAAAGCGAATCGCTAAGCGATCAATGTCAGCTGCATTGCGGTTGTATGCAACCACCGCAGGAATTGCCGCAAACAAACCAATCGCAGTGGCTACCAATGCTTCAGCAATACCAGGAGCAACACTGGCCAAAGTAGCTTGCTGCACATTGGCCAAACCTCGAAATGAATTCATGATGCCCCACACGGTTCCGAACAAACCAATGTAAGGTGATACAGAACCAACTGAAGCCAAGAAAGGCAAGTTCGCCTCCAAGGTATCCATCTCACGCTGGTAAGCAGCTTTCATGGCGCGTCGGGCTCCATCAATCTCTTTACCCTTTAAAAACTCTTGCATGCCGCTTTCAAAGATACGCTCAAGACTCGCTGATTGGTCTTTATTGCGCATAGCACCTTGAAGCAAAGTATTCAAATCACCACCCGACCAAAAGTCTCTTTCGAAACGCTCTGTCTCTTGACGAACCGCTTTAAGAGCCAAACCTTTTCTAAAAATAATTGTCCATGAGGCCACTGAAAGACCGACCAATAACAACATGACCAGTTGCACCAAAATACTGGCGTTCAGAATCAAGGACAGAATTGATAAATCTTGAGTGGCTTGCATGAGCGTTAATTTCCGTAGGGTTGAGCTTAGGGTTAAGTGAGGTGATTCGTTTAATTACTTGCGATGAACAGCCAAAGGACCAGATGCCTGACACGCTGGCATCATTTCAATGACGTTGATGTTCACATGCGCTGGCAATGTTGATGCCCAATAAACTGATTCAGCGATGTCAGTCGCAGTCAAAGCTTGGACGCCGTCATACACCTTAGATGCTTTTTCATCATCGCCCTTGAAGCGCACGTTTGAAAACTCTGTGCCTGAACACAATCCTGGTGACACATCAGTCACGCGCACAGGTGTACCCAATAAATCAGACTTGAGGTTCAAGCTGAATTGGCGCACAAATGCTTTTGTGCCACCGTAAACGTTGCCACCTGGGTATGGGTAGCGACCAGCAATCGAACCCAAATTGAATACATGGCCTGCACCGCGCTCAACCATGCCTGGCAAAAATGCTCGTGTCATGTACATCAAACCCTTGATGTTGGTATCAACCATTTGCTCCCAATCATCTAAATCAACTCGGTGTGCTGGCTCTAAACCAAGAGCTAAACCAGCGTTGTTCACCAAAACATTCACGCCTGCAAATTCCTTAGGCAGTTTTGCTGGCAAGGCAAAAACCATGTCTTTATTGGTCACATCCAAAATTTCAGTGTGTAAACGGGCCTGCTGATCGGCTGGCAAAGACTTTTTTAAGGCCTCTAGGCGGTCTGCGCGACGCCCTGCTGCCACTACTTTATGGCCTTCAGCCAAATAACGCTTGGCGATCGCTTGGCCAAAGCCTGCAGTGGCGCCTGTCACTAATACTGTCAACTTAGTCATTTTTGGTCTCCTTACTGGTTTTTTTGTATCATTTAGGTCTGCAGAGTTTAGCGTATGCTTGCGACAAATTACTTGATTCCCATAGAAAGCCCACATCATGTTCAAACGTAGTGAAACATTGGCCAAAACTGATCCCGCATTGTGGGATGCCATCCAAGCTGAAAATAAGCGTCAAGAAGACCATATTGAACTGATTGCCTCAGAAAATTACACCTCTCCAGCGGTTTTAGAGGCTCAAGGCTCTCAATTAACCAATAAGTATGCCGAAGGCTACCCTGGCAAGCGTTATTACGGTGGCTGCGAGTATGTAGACGTTGCTGAGCAATTGGCGATTGATCGTTTGAAACAGATTTATGGCGCAGACGCAGCCAACGTTCAGCCTCACTGTGGCGCATCTGCCAATGAAGCAGTGTTTTTGGCGTTTTTAAAGCCTGGTGACACGATTCTAGGCATGAGCTTGGCCGAAGGTGGTCACTTGACTCACGGCATGGCTCTTAATATGAGCGGCAAGTGGTTCAATGCCATTTCTTATGGTTTGAACGCTCGTGAAGAAATCGACTACGACGCGATGGAGCGTTTGGCGCGTGAGCACAAACCAAAATTAATCATTGCTGGTGCATCTGCTTACTCATTGCACATCGACTTTGAGCGTTTTGCCAAAGTGGCTAAAGAAGTGGGCGCGATTTTCATGGTCGACATGGCTCACTACTCTGGATTGATTGCTGCGGGTGTTTATCCAAACCCAGTGCCTCACGCAGACATCGTGACATCTACAACGCACAAGAGTTTGCGCGGTCCTCGTGGCGGCATCATTTTGATGAAAGCAGAACACGAGAAAGCCATTAACTCAGCGATCTTCCCTGGTTTGCAAGGCGGTCCATTGATGCACGTGATTGCTGCCAAAGCAGTTGCTTTCAAAGAAGCTTTAGAGCCAAGCTTTAAAGAGTATCAAAAGCAAGTATTGGTGAACGCCAATGCAATGGCACAAACATTGATCAAGCGCGGCTTGCGCATCGTTTCTTCAGGAACACAATCACACGTGATGTTGGTGGATCTTCGCGCTAAGAAAATCACTGGCAAAGAAGCAGAACGTGTTTTGGGTGAAGCGCACATCACATGTAATAAAAATGCGATCCCTAACGATCCTGAGAAACCATTTGTGACAAGCGGTATTCGTTTGGGCTCACCAGCGATGACCACCCGCGGTTTCAAAGAAGCTGAAGCCATTCAAGTGGCTAACTGGATTGCAGACGTTTTAGATAATCCTAACGACGCTGCCAACATTGCTAAGGTGCGTGAGCAGGTATCAGCTCTCACTAAACGCTTCCCTGTTTACAGCAATTAATTCAGGGAATAAAAGAAGCTCATGCATTGTCCTTTTTGCAAACACTCTGATACACAAGTTCTAGACACTCGCGTATCGGAGGAAGGTGACGTCATTAAACGACGTCGTCGTTGCGAAAAGTGCGATAAACGTTTTACAACGTATGAGCGTCCTGAGTTAGCACTTCCAGCGATTGTTAAAAAGAATGCCAGTCGTGTTGAATACAATCGCAGCAAGATTGTTGACTCGATGGGCATTGCACTGCGTAAGCGCCCTGTTTCCGCAGAAGCCGTTGAAGAGGCGATCAGAAATATCGAAGAGCGCTTACTAGCTACTGGCGAAAAAGAAATTGCCAGCGATCGAGTAGGTGAACTTGTGATGCGCGAACTCAAGCGCCTTGATAAAGTCGCCTACATCCGCTTTGCCTCTGTCTACAAGAGCTTTGCAGACATCGAATCATTTGAAAGTGCGCTCAAAGAGCTTAAATAATTAAGCCCACTTAAGATTTAATTTTCGATTAGACGTTGCACAATCTCTGAGATACAAATTAATTAAGCTCTGATAAGGTATTCCAACCTCTTCAGAGATTCCTTTGAAGTATGAAATTGAGTCCTCATCAAGTCGAATAGTTATTTGTTTTTTAAGCGCAGCTGCATAACTATTTTTCTTAGCCCCAGAGAAGTCGTAGTTCTTACGCATATATTCACCTTTATGGATAAAAGTTTGCTTCCGAAGTTGTTGCCTTTCTAGCGGAAATGATTCTAATCACACTATCGTACGATCTATAGCAGTGGCACACGATAATTAATCTGGCAATTTTGCTCAATCCCAACAAAATATATCTTCGCTCTCGGTCAGAGTGATCGGGATCACTCATCAGCCTGGCCCAGTCATCATAAAAAGCCGACTTAGCCTCCTCAAACGAAACTTTATGTTTTTTAAGATTCAACAAAGCTTTCTTCTCATCCCACTCAAAGGTTATGTTTTTCATAACTATATTGTAGTTATTTTTTAATTATATACAAGAAAAAAACATGTGGCGACACAAAAAAATATTTTCAGAAATTTCTTACAAGCCAATCATCCGTAGCTGATTTTCAAGCAGGTCCTGATTTGGCATCATTGATTGATGTCACCCACTACTTCTTTCAATCCACTCGGCTTCACCTTCATTGAGATTTTGATTGCACTCAGCCTATTGAGTGGCTCTTACTTTGTCATTTTTTCCACACAACAATTTCTTGCAAGCCAGTCACTTAAATTGGAGACCCAATTTCTAGAAATTCTGCGCGCTAGTGATGATCACGAATTAGAAATCGCGCTGATGGATGAGGACCATCAATGAATCTTCTAGAAATATTGATCTGCAGCCTCGCGGGCAGCTTGATTCTGATGAGCTTGACTCAATCAGGACACCAAATTTATGCATCACTGGATCAGCAAGCGGCCAAAGCAATCCTACAAAGTGAAGCTCTGCAAGCCTTGCAAATGATGGGAGAAGCCATTCAGATGGCCAGCAGCCCCAAAGGATCGAAGATCCCACGATTGATGATCAAAGACAGTGCATCGATGAGCAATGCTCAAGCAGGTCAATTTCAGATCAGGAAAGGCTCAGCCAGCATGGACAGCTCTGATGCGTTCTTCAGCACCAACAAAGAAGAAGAGATGAACTACAGAGCCTTTTTTGTACAAATGCAAGGACATCATCAGCAACGTGATGGCGTGCTGTATTTACAAACCAAAAATAAAAAATCTCAACTACAGAACGACGCATTGATTGGTCATATTCAATCAATGCAAATACAAGCAGGCATCAAAGAGAATGGTTTGATTCAGTGGTACGAGCCTTATCAAATCAGCGAGCGCTCGAGCAAAAACAATCCGCATTGGAAACAAGTCAAAGCAGTAAAAATTTATTTAAAACTTCAGAAAGGACGTCACTCACTTGAACTTGAAAAGATCTACGCCTTGCGTCATCCAGCCATCAATCCATAAGCCCATCAATCACTCAACTGGTTTTATATTGATCAGTGTGCTGAGCTTTATTCTGCTGACCACCCTATCCATAGCAGCCATCCTCAATATGACTGTCACTCAGATCAGAATACTGGGTAGTGAAAAATCATATTTAGAGAATTTCAGGTTAACCGAGCAAAAGTTAATCAGCGCTGAAAGATTGATAGCTCAGGGGCTTGAAGCCAATCACCTGGTTGAAACAGAGACCTTCCGACCAAAGAACTTTAGAAGCAAAGCTGGTATTAATAGTCAACATTTCAAATTGACGGCCACCACTCAAGAGCAGCAGAGGCGGACTGACAGTAAAACAACAATCCAAAGCATCATCAGAGTGGATGTTCCAAAAGAAACTTCTTCAAGTTCTAAGAAAGCATCTGCAACACCGAGAAAAAATGAGAGAACCGTACAACGCCTTGAATGGAAAAAGCCATGATTACAATGACTGGCATTTCAACTAAAGGCTTCACATTGATCGAGGCATTGATCTGTCTTGCAATGATGGCTGCTATGTCGGCAATTGCCGCACATTTATTCAGTCAACAAATAGCACTTTTACAACTGGATGAAGTCAGCCAAGCATTTATTCAAGATGCGCAATTAGCCCGACAACTATCAAGACAATCCAATCAAACTGTGACGCTCAAACCACTGGGAGATGGTGAATTCAGAGACTGGTCTGATGGTTGGGAAATCACTCAAAATATATTTTCTTCAGAAGAAGCATTTAAAACACTCAAGCAATATCCTTTGCATGGTGGCCATTTAAAAGGTCGCATTCAGATAGCTCAGGATTCATTAAAAGACAGTCAGCAATTCACCGACATGAGTGCACCGTATAAAGCTCGGCACATCAGCTTTCAATCAGGAAACATCGCACAACTGCGCAATGGAGGCTTTGTGGCCAATCGCATCATTTGGCAACACCGACAGTACCCCCAGCTACAAATGCATGTGATTCTCGGTCCTGGTGGACGTTGGCGAAGCTGCAATCCCAATAGGGATAATCAAAAATGTCTGTAAAGTATTTGAATCACCTCTAAAATAAAGCATCCCTTCAGCTTTCTATTAAAACTATTTATGTACACCCCCAGTGATCATGACTACATGACCATGGCCTTGGCAGAAGCCAAGAAATCCATGTTCGTGAGTAACCCAAATCCTCGGGTTGGGTGTGTCATTGTTAAAAATAATGAAATTCTGGGAGTAGGTCATACACAAGTGGTCGGCTCAGACCATGCAGAAATCAATGCACTCAAAGATGCCAAAGCCAAAGGCAAAGATGTCACAGGTGCAACGGTGTACGTCACTTTAGAACCTTGTTGTCATCATGGGCGCACGCCTCCTTGCACTGATAGCTTGATCGCTGCCAAAGTATCAACCGTGATTGCCGCTATGACGGATCCCAATCCTTTGGTAGCAGGACAAGGATTAGAAACACTCAGAGCCTCAGGCATTGAAGTGCGTTGCGGTCTTTTAGAAAAAGAATCCACGGAACTCAATCCTGGCTTCATCAAACGCATGACGCAAAAGAAACCTTGGGTGCGCATGAAAATTGCTGCGAGTCTCGATGGTAAAACTGCTCTTCACAATGGCGTGAGCCAATGGATCACCAGTGCAGAGGCCAGACACGATGGTCACCTGTGGCGCGCCAGAGCTTGCTGCATCCTCACAGGCATCGGCACCGTCAAAGAAGATGATCCACAACTAAATGTCAGAGACGTTCATCCAAAAGATATTTCTGCAAGACAACCAATGCGAGTCTTGATTGATTCATTTTTGGAAGTTCCGCTCAACGCAAAAATTTTGGATGAGACCATCGGTGGTCAAACCTTGGTTGTTTGCGGACAAGTGGATGATGCGCACTTTGCTCAAATAGAAACTGCTTTAAAAGCCAAGAATGTTCGCTTGATAAAAATGGCTGACACATCCAATCCAAAAGGCAAAGTTGATTTATCCGCCTTATTCACTTACTTGGCAGAAAAATGTCACGTCAATGAAGTGCACGTTGAAGCGGGCTTCAAACTCAATGGCTCACTGCTTCGCGAAAATTGCGTCGATGAGCTATTGATCTACATGGCACCAAAACTTTTAGGCGATGCTCAAGGCATGGCCAATCTACCTACTCTCACAAGCCTTGATGGCGTTGATGCTTGGGATATGATGGATCATCAAACCATTGGTCATGATTTGCGCTTGCGCCTTATAAAAAAGTAACTTATAAAGAAAACCTATGTTCACTGGAATCATTCAAGCAATCGGACACATCGACACCGTTGAAAAACTCGGTGATGGCTTTCGCTTACACATCAACGCCGGAAAATTAGACATGGATGATGTTCAATTGGGCGACAGCATTGCGCTTCAAGGCGCATGCATGACTGTGGTCTCAATGACTGACTCACATTTTGCGATCGATATATCAGCAGAGTCTTTGGATAAAACCACGGGCTTGGATAAACCTGGTCACATCAATCTTGAAAAAGCATTGCGCTTCAATGATCGCTTGGGCGGTCACTTGGTCAGCGGTCACGTCGATGGCATGGGCACGGTGACACTTTTTGAACAAGTCGAACAAATTAAAACGAATGAATCTCAAAACAATGAAGGCTCATGGCATTTGATCATCAAAGCTCCTCTGTCTTTAGCCAAGTACTTGGCCTACAAAGGTTCGATCGTGGTTAATGGCACATCGTTGACCGTCAATAAAGTTGAAGATCTTCAAGATGGCTGCCTGATGCACATCAACCTCATCCCTCACACACTTCAAAACACCACCCTTCAATACCTCAAGGCAGGCTCTTTGGTGAATTTAGAGGTTGATTTGATTGCTCGATATGTTGAGCGCATGCTCGCGCCCAATTAGGCCTGAATGAGTCCTGAGCGACTAAAAGGCTCATGCATTAGCTAAAAGATAGCTAAAAACCCTGCCTTCACTCAAAAAAGCTTTAAAATCACCGCTCTATGCCAAGCACAAGCTATTCCCTCTCCTCTACTGAAGAAATCATTGCCGACATGCGTACCGGCAAGATGGTCGTTTTAGTCGATGAAGAAGATCGTGAAAACGAAGGCGACTTGGTGCTGGCCGCTGATCATGTCACACCTGAAGCGATTAACTTCATGGCCAAACATGGTCGAGGCTTGATTTGCTTGACCCTGACTCGCGAACGATGCGAGCAACTCAATTTACCTTTGATGGTGCGTGACAACACGGCAGCTCTAGGCACTAATTTCACGGTATCGATTGAAGCAGCTGAAGGTGTTACCACCGGCATCTCTGCTGCCGATCGCTCTCACACAGTCAAAGTGGCGGTTTCTCCAACAGCCAAACCGCGTGACATCGTGATGCCTGGCCACATTTTTCCTCTCATGGCACAAGCTGGCGGTGTGTTGGTTCGTTCCGGCCACACTGAAGCAGGCTGTGATTTAGCAGAACTAGCAGGATGCAGTCCAGCCGCTGTGATTTGCGAAATCATGAAAGACGATGGCGAGATGGCTCGCTTACCTGACTTAGTTGAATTCGCTAAAGCTCACCAATTAAAAATTGGCACCATCGTTGACTTGATCCATTACCGCAGTCGCAATGAGAGCATCATCAGTCGTCAAGGCACTCGCGTATTCAATACCCCATGGGGACCTTTACAAGGCATTGCTTATAAAGACAGTCCAACAGGTTGTGCGCACTTGGCCTTGATCAAAGGTCAACCAAATCCAAGCCAAGAAACCTTGGTGCGTGTGCATGAACCCGCCACCATTCTTGATTTACTTGAAACAGAATCTGCCAGTCATTCATGGCCTGTGACTCAGGCGATTAAAACCATCGCTGAAAGTGAAGCTGGCGCGATCGTTTTATTGAATTGCGCCGGAACAGCTGCTGTGAACACAGACGCTTGGTTCAATCAGTTAGGTAAGTTGGATGGCATTGCCCCAGTGAACCCTCAAAGAAAAACTGATTTCCGTACCTACGGTATTGGCGCGCAAATTTTGAAAGATTTGGGTATCCGCAAAATGAAATTGTTGGCCAAGCCAGGCAAGTTACCAACCATGGCCGGCTACGACTTAGAAGTCACCGGACATTTGCCATATCAAGCAACATAATTAGTTTTCTCGATTTTTAGTTTTATCACCACCACACACAAAGGTTCATATGCCACTAACTAACATTGATCGAATTGAAGCAGACTTAAACGGTCAAGACCTTTGCATCGGTATTGTGCAAGCGCGTTTTAATGCTCCTATCTGTGAGGCTTTAACAGAGGCTTGCGTTAAAGAATTATTAGCTCTTGGTGTTGCAGAGCCCGACATTGTGATCACAACCGTTCCAGGCGCTTTAGAGATTCCTTTGGCACTTCAAAAACTCACTGAGAGTGGCGAGTTTGATGCGCTGATTGCTTTGGGTGCAGTGATTCGTGGTGAAACTTATCACTTTGAACTTGTTTCAAATGAATCAGGGGCTGGCATCTCACGCGTTGGTCTTGATTACGGCATTCCTATTGCAAACGGCGTTCTCACTTGTGAAACAGATGCACAGGCTCAAGCACGCGTTCTTGAAAAAGGTCGTGATTGTGCGCGCACTGCTGTTGAAATGGCCAACCTATCCATTGGCCTAACACCTGATGATGAAGTTGAAGAAGACTAATCAATACCAAATATAAATATTTAGCAGCTTATGAACTTTGATCCCCAACAACTCAATAAACCGATTTCATCTGTCACGGTGAAACGGTCTTTGACGCCACGTCGTCGTGCACGCGAATACGCACTACAAGGTGTTTATCAATGGTTGGTGATCAAAGCAGCTGGTGGCTTTGCAGATCACGCCACCATTGCCAAGCAACTCGGCGAAGACCCTGGCTTCAAAAAAGCCCAAAAAGAATTATTTGATCATTTGTTTTCTGGGGTGGTGAACCACTATGACATCCTTGAAAACCACATCAAGAAACATATTGATCGCCCAATGGAAGAGTTGTCACCGGTTGAATATGGTGCCTTACTCATTGCTGCCTTTGAATTAGCCCAAGATATCAGCGTACCGTTCAAGGTCGCTATCAATGAAGCTGTAGAACTTGCTAAGGTATTTGGTGGCACAGATGGCCACAAGTATGTGAATGGTGTTCTAGATAAATTGGCCCAAGAACTCAGACCTCATGAGATGCCGCGCTAATAGCGCTAAGGGCCCAGGAGCTCTAGAGATAGAGCTAAACAACTAAATTAATTAAGGCTCTGGCCTAAGCTAGCAATTCTCAAAGCTGCAGCTTGTCTTAAACGATTTCTTTCAGCCAAAACCTTCTCGCCATAACCACCATCATTGATAAAGATGGATGAGGCGCCCACATACAAACGTAATCCAGCGTGTAATGAACCGCCTTTGGCGATGTACTCACGGAGAATCAAAGAACCCACACGCATATTAGCGTCTGGATCCAAGGCTGCTTCATGGCCGCCAAATAACTCAAACTTTTCTACGTGAACCCGGGTCATCACTTGCATCAGACCCTGGGCACCCTTTTTGCTCTCGGCCAAAGGATTAAAACTTGATTCAACCGCTGTGACAGCCAAAATCAAGGTTGGGTCTAGACCCACCTCACGACTCACTGTCATGGCTTTATCAACAAACTCTAAGCTCGCAGAATGGGCAATCTTATATTTATTAGATATGTATGAAGCAACGGCTTGACGCTCTGCTCCAGACTTTAGGATTTTTGCATCCAAGGCTTCAGCATCCACCAAGCTTGTTGGGATTTTGGCTGCTTGAGGTGCCACAGATGGAACAGGGTCAAAACTGTTCTGGAATATTTGATAAGCCTCAGCTGGGATCAGCCAAGAGGCCAATTCAACACGCAAAGGCTGGTTCATCCACATGGCCAAGACCATGAAGGAAGCTAGAACGCCCAAGGAGCTCATTACGCCCTTGAACTTTGCTTTGGCAATAGAAAGCAAGTCAACGGACGCAGAGCTGTCTCTGTCCTGTATGCCTGTGTTAACCATCTTCAAAGTGTTTGTATTCATTTCTACCTTCTTAAAAAGTGTTTCGTTCACCGATTCAAACCAAGGATCAAACCAAGCCCTGAAATTTGTGCACTGCAACATCTCTTTGAGTTGATGCATATTAGGAAAGGTTATATACACTGTCAAGCATATAGAAAATTATTTACAATATTTTTAGTTATTAAAAGACTGTATAAAGAATCATACCCCCTGTGGATAAGGTGGGTGACTCATTGACGTATAAGGGTAAATTTTATGTTAGTAAGCACTAATTTTATATTCTGAAAAAACTACATTTAGTGGTTTTTTTTGAATTAAAAACCATAGATTGATTCAATCATCCTGAAATATCAGGGTTTTAACTGATCTTTCATTCTGGTATTCAGAGGGAGTGCCCGCTCTTGAACTGGAGCATCTTAATGATCCAAAAAATTCAATCGATGCAGAAGGACTCAATAACTTAGGGCAAAATCTCAAGCTATGACAAACCAATTCTTTGAAGTAAACAACCCGGCCAATCAACAAATCATTGCTCAGGTCCCCAATATGACCCCAGCAGATGCCTTGCGAGCCGTTGATACGGCTAACGTAGCACTTCCTGCCTGGAAAGCAAGAACTGGCAAAGACAGAGCACAGCTATTAAGACGCTGGTTCGAACTCATGAACCGCGATGCTGATCGCTTGGCCCGCTTGATGACTGAAGAACAAGGCAAAGCATTGATGGAAGCCAAAGGTGAGGTTACTTATGCGGCTTCATTCATTGAATGGTTTGCCGAAGAAGCCAAGCGCGTGATGGGCGCTATTCCTGCCAGCCCTTGGTCTGATAAACGCATGATGGTCCTCAAGCAAGCCATTGGGGTCTGCGTTTCGATCACCCCATGGAACTTCCCTTTGGCCATGATCACCCGCAAAGTAGCCCCAGCCATTGCTGCTGGCTGCACGATTGTGATCAAACCGGCGGAGCAAACCCCTTTATCAGCCCTGGCACTGGCAGAACTGGCCAAAGAAGCCGGGATTCCTGATGGCGTCATCAATATCGTGACAGCCGATGCAAAGAATTCTGTAGCGATTGGCAAAGCCCTTTGCGACTCTCCTATGGTTCGTCATCTGTCTTTCACAGGCTCAACCCCGGTTGGCAGAATCTTGATGGAGCAATGTGCCCCTACTATTAAGAAGGTGGCCCTTGAACTGGGTGGCCATGCCCCCTTCATTGTGTTTGAGGATGCAGACTTAGACGCAGCGGTCAGTGGAGCCATGCAATCTAAATACCGTAATGCCGGTCAAACCTGCGTTTGCACCAATCGTTTTTACGTACATGCGAGCTTGCACGATGTATTCGTGGAAAAATTAGCTCAAGCCAGCAAACGTTTGGTCATTGGTCCAGGATTAGATAAAGGCGTTCAATTAGGTCCATTGATTGATCAACAAGCTATTGATAAGGTTGAGCAACACGTTCAAGATGCGGTCGCAAAAGGCGCCCGTGTGATGACTGGTGGCAAGCGCCACACTTTGGGTGGCACCTTTTATGAACCCACTGTATTAGCAGGCGTTAAAAAAGGCATGTTGATCACTGAAGAGGAAACCTTTGGTCCAGTGGCTGCCGTGATTCCATTCACATCAGAGTCAGAAGTGATTCAAATGGCCAATGACAGTGAGTACGGCTTAGCTTCGTATTTTTACAGTAAAGATATCAGTCGTATTTGGAGAGTTGCTGAAGCCTTGGAATTTGGGATGGTCGGCGTGAATACCGGCACGATCTCAAATGAAGTGGCACCTTTTGGCGGTGTTAAACAATCTGGTCTTGGCAGAGAAGGCAGTGTTTGGGGAATGGATGAGTACTTAGAAATGAAGTACGTTTGCCTTGGGCTCTAAATCCAACTCTATATCAAGCCAAGCAAATCATTAGAAACAAAATTTTTATACTTTCTTGAACACCAAATCCCAAACTCCGTGCCCAAGACGAATACCTCGATTCTCAAACTTGGTCACTGGGCGGTAAGTTGGACGCTCTGCATACCCACCTGCTAAGACACCCGTATTGACCAAGGTAGGCTCTGCAGATAAAACTTCCATCATCTGCTCAGCATATTCTTGCCAATCAGTGGCCAAGTGCCAATAGCCACCTGGTTTAATCCGGCTACTTAATAGTGATACAAATTCTGGCTGGATCAAACGACGCTTGTTGTGGCGTTTTTTATGCCACGGGTCTGGAAAGTAAACATGAACGCCATCTAAAAAAGATTCTGGAATCATGTTTTCAACAACTTCTACTGCATCATGGCGCATGAGTCTTAAATTAGTGAGTCCTTGCTCACCTATTAACTTAAGTAATGCGCCCACTCCTGGCTCATGAACCTCAATGGCCAGAAAATCATCAGCCGGTCTGGCGGCAGCGATCTTGGCGGTGGTCTCCCCCATGCCAAAACCTATTTCAAGGATTTTTGGCCTTGGTGTCTTATTTAAATCAGCAGGATTAGATTTAAAACTTTTATCCCAATCAATTGCTTGACCAGTGAAGGGCAATAAAAATTCAGGGCCCAAGGTTTCAATAGCGCGAGCTTGGCCAGGAGTCAAACGGCCGGTGCGTAAAACAAAAGACTTGATGCGATGCAAGTAATGCGCAGAGTCCCCAGAGTCCTTGGGCTCTTTAGCAAATGCTTCTTTGGCTTGCTCAAAGGATTGATGTAAACGCGGAGATTCTGAATTCTTTTCTGACATGCGCTTATTTTAATCTCCTGAGCTGCATCGCCTTCCATCCTCACCCCAAGGCCAATCTCATTCCCCATAGAGCTAATGATTTATACTTATGACAATTATTAGAGATTTGTCATATTTTGTTTAAAAAGAAAAAACCGCGCGCTGAAGGAATGGAGAGTTTTGATACCTTGCTAGGTAAAAGCTCAGTGATTCATGGTCGTATGACTGTGCACGACAGTCTGCGCATTGATGGCAAAGTATTCGGCAACCTAGAGCCAGCAGATAAGTACCCTTGCTCGATTGCGGTTGGTCCAAGTGGAGTTGTCACCGGCAACATTCATTGCAATAAAGCTTATATCGCTGGCAAAGTGATCGGCAATATTTTTGCCAAAGAATTAATCGTCTTGTCTGAGTGTGCCGTGGTTCACGGAGATATCAGCGCTGAAGCATTCACCATCGCAACCGGTGCAGTGATTGAAGGCACGATGCTTCAAGCTAATCGTAAAGTTAGAAACCCACAATCAAATCAGCTTCGCTCAAATATCAGCGCAAGCAGCATGACCTCAGTTCAAAATTAATGTGACCACTGGACGACGCCCGTCCAAGCAGTCAGCAAAACTAAAACTCCAAAAATAATTCGGTACCAAGCAAAGATCCTGAAGTCATGGGTGGCCACATAACGGATCAACCAACGGATACACACAAAGGCAGACACAAAAGAGACTGCGAAGCCAATTCCCAAGGTCGGACCAAAAGTACTCCATGAAGCATCACCTAAAACATGACGCAGTTTGATTAACTCATAGAGTGTTGCACCTGCAATCACTGGAATAGCCAAGAAGAAAGAGAACTCTGTGGCAACCTTTCTTGGTAAACCAAACAACATGCCGCCAATGATGGTTGCACCAGAGCGAGAAGTTCCTGGAATCAAAGCAGCGCATTGCGCCAAACCAATTTTCAATGCATCTCGCCAATTGAGATCATCCACACTATCAATGTCTCGAGAAATTAGTACGCCGTCACCCGCATCAGACTCCAACTTCTTTTGACGAGCCTCTGCCCAAAAAATAATGAAGCCACCCACAATGAATGCTGTGGCCACAGGAATTGGAGAAAATAATGCGCTCTTAATATATTTGCCAAGTAGCAAAGCCAAGACAATGGCTGGAATCGTGGCGATGATGACATTCACGGCAAAACGTTGTGATGCTCTTCTTGAAGCAATACCAGTGACCACACCGATGAGTTTATGACGGTACTCCCAACAAACTGCCAAGATCGCACCAAATTGAATGATGACCTCAAAAGCTTTACCCTTGTCGTCATTAAAATCCAATAGGTCACCCACCAAGATCAAATGACCCGTCGATGAAATCGGCAAAAACTCAGTAAAACCCTCTACCAAGCCCAAGATGACAGCTTTAAGAATTAAATAGATATCCATGGCGTGATGATAAACAATTAATCTGCCAGCAAGAACGGTGAATTAGAAAGTTTTAAAGACTTATTCGTATCGCAACGCCTGTATTGGCTGCATGGATGATGCTTTGCGAGCAGGATAGTAGCCAAAGAAAATACCAATCACAGCAGAGAAGCCCACCGCCAAGATCACTGACAGAACTGAAAGTTGCACTGGCCATTCAGCCAACTCAGCAACCAACCAAGTTCCGAGGCCTCCCAATAAGATTCCAAGCACACCACCAATCGTTGACAGTGTGATGGCTTCCACCAAAAATTGCGACAAGATATCTTTGCCCCTGGCACCAACAGCCAAGCGTAAGCCAATTTCTCGGGTTCTTTCTGTGACTGAGACCAGCATGATGTTCATGATACCAATGCCACCCACCAACAAACTAACTGATGCAACTGCTGCTAATAAGATGGCCATCACTTTGCTCGCAGCTTCTTGAGCTTGAAGTATTTCTGTCAAATTACGTAAAGAAAAATCATCTGGGGTGTTACCACTCAAACGATGGCGTTGGCGTAAAAGATCTCTGACTTTTTCTTCAGCCTCTTTCATATCAACGCCCTCACGCGCTTTAATGAAAATTGAACTGACTCGACCAATGCGCCCTTGTAATGCGCCGAAGATTTTGTTGCGAGCGGTGGACAAAGGCATGATGACGATGTCATCTTGATCTTGCCCCATCATGCTTTGACCTTTGCGCTCCAATAATCCAATCACCGTGAAAGGAACGCCGCGCACGCGGATGATTTGATCCACTGGATCATTGTCACCAAACAACTCTCTGGCAACCGTTTGACCAATGATGGCTACTTTGCCGGCACTAGACATTTCACCAGCTTCAAATAAGCGGCCACTCACAAGAGCCCAATCACGCGCCTCAAAATACTCGGGCGTGGCTCCCACAATTGCTGCCAACCAGTTCGTATTCCCCCACACAATCTGTCCACTGCCACGTTGCGTAGGTGCAGCCACTTGTATTTCTGATATTTCTCGCATGACAGCCCAAGCGTCATCCTCGACCAATGTTTGAGCAGTCCCAGTTCCACCTCGCACACCAGCGGTTGTCACTGAGCCTGCCCACAGGATCATCAAGTTAGAACCCAAGCCAGCAATTTGCTCTTTCACCCGTGCTTGCGCACCACTGCCCACCGCAATCATCACAATCACTGCAGCCACACCGATGATGATGCCCAGCATCGTCAAACCAGAACGCAGTTTGTTCACACGCAGTGCCTGAAGAGCAATCGGTAAGTTCATGACAGAGCACCCAAATTGATCGCTGACGATCCGTCAGTCTTGCCATTTGAATGAGTATCACTCAAGACCTTGCCATCTTTGAATGTGATGGTGCGAGATGCATAAGCTGCCACATCAGGTTCGTGAGTGACCACCACAACAGTCATCCCTTGTTGATTAAGCTGCGTTAAGAGCGCCATCACTTCAGCACTGGTTTTAGAATCCAATGCCCCGGTAGGCTCATCCGCCAGAATTAAATCAGGATCATTGACCAAGGCTCTGGCAATAGCGACTCGCTGTTGCTGACCACCTGATAACTGAGACGGCGTGTTATGAAGACGCTCGCCCAAACCCACTTGTTCCAAACGTTGTTTCGCATGCTCATACCGTTGCTCTTTGGTGAGTCCTGCCAAAGGACCCAGACGGGCATACAGCAAAGGCAAGGCAACGTTCTCAATGGCAGAAGTTCTGGCCAAGAGATTGAACTGTTGGAACACAAATCCAATGCGCCGATTGCGTAAATCTGCCAACTCATCACTGGACATGGTGGCGACATTTTCTCCACCCAATAAATAAGAGCCAGTGCTTGGCTGATCCAAACAACCAATCATGTTCATAAAAGTTGATTTGCCTGATCCAGATGCGCCAACAATCGCAACAAATTCGCCTTGATCAATGGTGATCGACACATCATCCAAAGCGTGAACTGTTTGCTCACCCACGCCATAGGTTTTCACCAAATGATGCGTTTTGATCAAAGTCATGCTCTTGGTCTTTGTCAGTCTTTAGAAGAGTCGTGGGCCTGAAGGACGACTCGCACCTGCTTTGCCTGCGCCAGAAACGCCGATGATGACCAGATCACCAACCTGCAGGGTGGCTATCGCATCTTCGCCCGGTAATACCTCGCTGGCATTACCGTCACTCAAACCTACCCGAATAGATTTTTGAACTGGCTTGTCTTTTAAGCCTGATTTTTCCAACACCCAAACTTTACGCGTGGTCACTTTGACATCCCTGATGGCAGATGGCTTACCAGTCATTGGTGCAGATGCTGGTGTAGATCCTGTCGCACCTGAACTTCTAGATGGGCTGACTGATTCATTCTTTGCCGAACCACTGGTATTAGGCATCTTGAATCTCAAAGCAGCATTCGAGATGCGTAAAACTTTTTCTTTTTGCTCTGTGATGATCGAAGTATTGGCCGTCATTCCTGGTAACAGTTTCAAATCAGTATTTTGAGCACTGAGTAAAACGGTATAAGTAATCACGTTTTGAACATTGATGGGTGCCTTGCGCACTTGCTTGACCTGACTTTGAAACACCTTGCCAGGAAATGCATCGACTGTGAATGTGGCGGCCATACCTTCCACAATGCGACCCACATCTGATTCATCAATGGCTGTTTCAACTTGCATGTCCGCCAAGTTTTGCGCAATGATGAATAACTCTGGAGCCTGCAAACTGGCTGCTACGGTTTGACCTCGCTCAACACTGCGCTTGACCACCACACCATTGACGGGTGAACGAATCACTGTGTCATCCAAAGCTTTTTTGGCCATCGTCAAAGAAGCTTTGGCACTTTTATAAGCGCTGAGAGTTTGATCAAATGCTGCAGGAGAAATGAATTTTTTCTCAATCAGTTTGATATTGTTATCGTGATTGCGTTTAGCCAAAATGTAATTGGCTTCAGCCTGCTCAAATCGAGCCTGCCATTCACGTGGATCAATCCGTGCAATGACTTGGTCCTTTTTCACCACATCATTAAAGTCCACATAAATTTCTTGGACCATGCCAGATACTTGCGTGCCCACTTGCACCGACTTCACAGGATTCAGTGTGCCACTGGCACTGATTGTTACAGCCAAAGGTCCCTCTTCAATTCGAGCAGTTTTGTATTCCGGATCACTCCAACCAAAAACTGAACTCAATATCTTCCAAAGTACCCAAAATACCAAAACGGCTAGAGTGAAATAAACCCCTCGGCGAAACCATATATGGGCCTTCAAAAAGGTTTTGAATTGTTCTAGCCTTGCTTTCAATTGACTGCCAAGGCGGCTCAGTAGAATCTTCATATTAGCAAGTATAGGGTTTTATAAGAAAATCCATATGACAAAGGTCAAATTTGGCATTGGGGTGGGGTTTTTCAACTGCAAACAGCTCATTTTTGATGCAAAATGACAGGATGAAATCAAATACTCTTTGCCTTCCTCAGCACCTTGCACAGAAAAAGCTGGCAATGATGCTTGCATTAGCTTTCGCAGGATCAGTGGCCAGTCTTTCAGTCTTAGCTCAAGGCTCAGTGTCTACTGTGCCACCCAGCACGGTGACCACAAGCAATCCACCCCCTCAAGTCAAACAAAACAACCTCAACACCGAAGTGTTGGATTTGCTCAGCTTGTATCGTGAAGCAGCTTTCAATGACCCAACATTCAACGCTGCCAAATACAGTTACATGGCCGGTAAAGAAAAGCGTTGGCAAGGTTTATCTGTTTTAGCTCCTCAGGTGGTTGCAACTGGTAGCGAAACAAAAAGTGATGTCTTCAATGCCAGACTTGGAACTCGTAGCAATGATTTGATGTCCAGAGCTTGGACTGTCAAACTCACCCAACCTCTTTTTAGCTGGGATAAATGGGCTCAGTTCAGACAAGGTGACTTAAACGCCAACATTTCAGAGGCTCAATTTGCCGCTGCAGAACAAGATTTGGTGATACGAGTCACCGAAGCTTATTTCAATGTTTTAAATGCCGAAGACTCTTTAAATCTATCCAGAAATAAAAAAGCGTTGATTGCTGAACAACTAGAACAAGCGAAACGTAATTTTGAGGTGGGCACATCGACCATCACTGACACACATGAAGCACAATCTCGTTATGACTTGGTTGTTGCTCAAGAATTAGCTGCAGAAGCTGATTTAACGATCAAACGTGGCGCACTTGAACAAATCACTGGCAAACAAATCGCCCAACTCAAATCATTGAGCAATACGGCCAAAATTGATGCGGTCGCCAAGGACAGAAAAGTTAAGCTTAAAAAAGGTGAAAAGCCTACTCCTGTGAACGTCCAACAAGTGGTGGCAGTTCAACCTGGACAGACGATTCAGGATTGGGTCAAACAAGCTGAAGATGTGAGCTACAGCATCATAGCCAGCAAATTAACTTATGAAGTGGCTACGAAAGAAACGCAACGCGCTTATGCAGGTCATGCACCCTACGTTGATTTTATTGGCCAGCGTGGCTATAGCGATAGTGAAAATACACTCTCCTCTGATGGCACGATGCTCAATACTCGGTCTTATTCAACTCAAGCCATCATTCAATTGACGGTGCCTCTCTTCTCAGGTGGTTACAACCAATCTGTGGTTCGAGAAAAATCTGCCTTGGCAAATAAAGCATTAGCCGACTTAGAAAACACCCGTCGCTCTGTAGCGCAAACCACACGCCAAGCGTATTTAGGATTCAACAATGGTTTGGCTCAAGTAAAAGCTTATGAAGCCGCGGAGATTTCAGCTCTGAGCGCCTTGGAATCTAACAAGCTTGGCTACGAAGTGGGTGTGCGCATCAACATCGATGTGCTGAATGCTCAAGACACTTTGTTCACGACTCGCAGAGACTTGGCGAAGGCCCGTTATGACACCATCTTGAATGGTCTCAAGCTCAAAGCTCAAGCAGCAGTGCTCAGCGACGAAGACCTACAGGCTGTCAATGCTTTATTAAAGTAAAACTTATAACGCCGTTATTTAAAAGCCAAGAATGTGATGAACATTCTTGGCTTTTTTAATTTGATGCAATCACTTTTTCAAATAGTTAACCAGCATGGAAGGCTAGTACAACGCTCAAACAAAGACCTACTTGAATAAACGATAAACCCACCATCCACTTGATCAGATCGTTTTTCAATTCACCTTGAGAAAAAAGTAGCTTTGCTTCCAACAGATTCAAATCAGTTTTAGTGGCAAGATTTTCAAATGAGTCTCTCACTGCTTCAGTCATCCCCTCTGCGTGAGTTTGAGAAAAACCCACACCAGTTAATTGTTTTTTAAACTTCAATGTGTCAAACAACGTTGTCATAGAAAATTTATGATGAGATTGTTAAGATCTCATCATAAAGTAAACAATAACCTTCTTATAAAAACTAGTATTAGTTTTTTACCTTCAACTTCGCAAACGCCTCAGCAAAAGCAGTATTTCCTAATGGTGCAGACGAAGTCTGCTGTCTTTGACTCGAGGACTTTACTGAAGTCTTCGCTCCATTGTTACTAAATCTCTCGCCGGGCTGTGAACGAGCCGCAGTACTCGACGGCGCAGAATCATTCAACTTCATCGTTAAGCCAATGCGTCGACGCTTTACATCAACTTCAAGCACCTTCACTTTAACTACTTGACCAGCCTTCACCACCTCATGAGGATCTTTGACGAACTTATCAGCCAACGCAGATACGTGCACCAAACCATCTTGATGAACACCAATGTCTATGAAAGCTCCAAAGGCTGCCACGTTGGTCACAACGCCTTCCAAAATCATGCCCGGAATCAATTGATTGATATCTTCCACGCCGTCTTCGAAGGTCGCCGTTTTAAATTCTGGTCGTGGATCACGACCAGGCTTTTCTAACTCAGCCAAAATATCTTTGATGGTCACAACACCAAATTTGTCATCCACCAGTTTTTGAATCACATCATTGGCAGCCACCTTTTTGAGCAATTCTTTGTTACCAATCACTTCAGTCACGGGCTGACCCAATTGCTTCAACATCTTTTCAACCAGCGGATAAGACTCGGGATGCACAGAAGATTGATCGAGCGGATTATCACCCCCGCTGATACGCAAAAATCCTGCGGCTTGCTCAAAGGCTTTGTCACCTAAACGCGGCACCTCTTTCAAAGCCTCACGATTATTAAAGCGTCCCTTGCTATCTCTAAAAGCAACAATGTTTCTGGCTAAGCCGGCATTCAGACCAGACACTTTAGACAGCAATGGCACTGATGCCGTATTCAGATCTACACCCACAGCATTCACACAATCCTCCACAACAGCATCCAAAGTTCTAGATAACTGGAATTGGTTCACATCATGCTGATACTGACCCACACCAATGGCCTTGGGCTCAATCTTCACCAATTCCGCCAAAGGATCTTGCAAACGACGTGCAATCGATACAGCACCACGAAGCGATACATCTAACTCCGGAAACTCAAGGGCCGCCAATTCAGAGGCAGAGTACACAGAAGCGCCAGCTTCAGACACAACAATTTTTTGCAAACCAAAATCACCGGATGATGACTTTTGACTATTTAATAACTTCATCAAGTCTTTCACCAAGCGATCAGTCTCACGACTGGCAGTGCCATTACCAATAGCCACCAAAGACACCTGATGTTTCACACACAAAGCACCTAAAACTGCCAAAGAACCATCCCAGTCTTTACGTGGTTCATGTGGATAAATCGTGGAAGTCTCTAATAACTTTCCTGTGGCATCAACAACAGCCACTTTACAGCCTGTTCTAATTCCTGGGTCAACCCCCATCACCACTTTCGGGCCAGCAGGAGCAGCTAATAGAAGTTCGTGGAGGTTGCGTGCAAAAACTTTGATTGCCTCTGTCTCAGCCGCTTCACGCAATTGTGTGAACAATGCCATTTCTAAGGATAAAGACGTTTTTACACGCCATGTCCAACGGCACACCTCTGCCAACCACTTATCTGATGAGCGACCCAATGACTCAATGCCCACATGCTTGGCGATCATCACTTCGCAAGGATGAGGCACTAATGCCTCTTGAGAGTCTTCTAAAGACAACTTGAGTTGCAATACCCCTAACTGACGTCCTCTAAAAAGAGCCAAAGCACGGTGTGAGGGCACTAAGCGAACTGGTTCAGAATAAGCGTAGTAATCTCGGAACTTTTCCTCCTCTGCCATCTCTTTGCCATCAGTAACTTTGGATGTCATCAAACCCTGTGACCACAAGAAGTCACGAAGCTTGGCTAGTAAAGGCGCCATTTCAGAAAACTCTTCGGCCAAGATATCTCTGGCACCATCCAAAGCCGTCTTTACATCGGGTACCAAAGGCTTGCCACCATGAATACTCTCGTCACCCGCTTGAGACTTTTTAATATCTTCAGCACTGAGATCTGCATAGGCAGCAGGATCAATATTGATATATTTCACGGCTTCAACTTGAGGGTCGAGGGTAGGGTCAGCCATCAAAGCTCGAGCCAAAGGCTCTAATCCTGCTTCACGGGCAATCATCGCTTTGGTACGACGTTTTGGCTTATAAGGCAAATAAAGATCTTCTAAAGCCTGCTTGGTATCGGCAGCGCCAATAGATGTCATCAAAGCATCGGTTAACTTACCTTGCTCATGAATTGATTTGAGAATCGCCACACGACGCTCTTCAAGCTCACGCAAATACAGTAAACGTTCTTCAATATTGCGCAATTGTGTGTCATCCAAACCACCTGTGACCTCTTTTCGATAGCGCGCAATAAAGGGCACCGTAGCACCCTCATCCATCAAACCAACAGCCACCCCAATTTGCTGAGGTCGCACTTTCATTTCTGTGGCGATTTGGTTATTAATGCGCAAAGCAATCTGCTCTGCCGAAGGCAAATTTAAATCCATGGGCTTACTCAAATGATTGGGATTAATTAAAAGATGATTTAAGGGAAGTGAGACTGGATGATATTGATCACTTCTTGGGCAGTCGGTGGCTGACCCTTATCACCCAAGTTATGAATATTTGAAGACCAATAGCCTTCAGTTTTCCAACGAGGAGAATCACAATACAACTCAATCGTTGGCACACCTAAAATGGCAGACAAATGGGTCAAGCCTGTATCAACACCGATGGTTATCTTGGCACCAGCCACCAAACCAAAGGCATCAGCAATTGAAAACGCATTCGGCACAATCGCTTTAGAACCCACCAAACCAGTCAATGTGTATTGACCGGCCATTTTCTTAGCCAATTGCTGACTGACTTCTTTTTCTTTGTCATTGCCCCACGGTAAAACTATTTGTATACCCCGCCCGATGAGCTCTTTGCCAACGGCCACCCAGGCATCATCTGACCAACGCTTTGATTTACCAGCCGTCGCATGAAAACACATCACGTAAGGCTTAGAAACATCAAACCCCAAATCCACTCTAGTGGATGCAAAACCTAGCTTAGCAGCATCGACTAAAGACTGAACATAGGCTGGCGGATAAAACTGAGGAGGTGAAGCAACGCGATCAGGCACTGGTAAATCAAGTGCTGAGGCCGTTACCCAGCGCGAACGATCAACCGCATGACAATGAAACGGCACTTGCACTGGATCAGTGTAGAAACGACGAGCCCAAGGCTCATAACCAGAAAACTCAGTTTGATTCGCCAAACCAAAGACTGAAGCAGTCTTTTTGGGGTTGGCTAAATGGGTCACCCAAGCAGACTTGAGCAAGCCCTGGGTTTCAATGATCAGATCATATTGGGTAGCAGCAATATCTGCTTTGAACGCAATGTACTCCTGAATGCTGCGGATGAATTCACCGCGCTTCAATGCCTTTTTCCAGCGACGGAATGACAAAGGGATGATGCGGTCAATGCCAGCAAAAACAGGTGATACAGTTGTTTTAAGAGGTTCCAATAAGCCCACATAGCCTTCTTCAACCACCCAATCAATTTGGGCATCTGGATATTTGGCACGCAGATCCCAAACTATGGGCAAATTGTGCAAAACATCACCCAAAGAGGACAATTTAACGATCAAAATCTTCATGGGGTCTATTTTCGCTTAAATATCAAAGGACATTGATTTTTTCAAATAAGCAAGCTGAAAAGACTAAAATTACCCAATGCCTAATAACTCAATCCCAGCATGCCCTGTTTGCGGCATGGAAAATACTTACCCTGATGGTGAAAACATCATTTGCCCAGATTGCTCGTATGAGTGGCCAGCAAACACCCCATCAGTTGAGGCAGAAGAGAAAAGAATATATAAAGATGCCTATGGCAACATCTTGAATGATGGCGATACAGTCACCCTCATCAAGGACCTAAAAGTTAAAGGCTCTTCTTTAGTTATCAAAGGTGGCACCAAAATCAAGAACATCCGCTTGGTGGATGGAGACCATGACATTGATTGCAAAGTCGATGGTCAAAGCATGTTGCTTAAATCTGAATTTATGAAGAAGGCTTAAATCAGCCATCTATTCATAACCATTGGGATTCATAGATTGCCAACGCCAGCTATCCTCGCACATGCGATATAGATCATACTCAGCTCTCCAATTGAGATCTTTTTGGGCACGAGCTGAGTCGGAGTAAAAAGCAGCAATATCGCCAATACGACGAGGAGCAAACTGATATGGAATTTTACGGTTTGAGGCTTTTTCAAAAGCTTTAACTAAATCAAGCACACTAAATCCTTTACCGGTACCTAAATTAACCAAGATAGACCCCTTACCAGACATTAAATAATTGAGCGCTTTTAAGTGACCACGCGCCAAATCAACAACGTGAATATAGTCACGAACACCAGTGCCATCATGAGTTAACCAATCATTGCCATATATAGATAAATGAGGCCTCTTACCAATTGCAACTTGTGTAATGTACGGCATCAAATTATTTGGTATACCAAGAGGATCCTCACCAATAAAACCGCTTTCATGGGCTCCAATAGGATTAAAGTACCTTAAGTAGGCAACTGAAAAGTTGGGGTTAGAAATTTCCAAATCTCTTAGCATTTGCTCACTCATCAGCTTTGTCCAGCCATAAGGACTGGTTGAACCTAACGGCATACCCTCCTGATAAGGAATTGGATTATTTGCATCATAGACAGTTGCTGAAGAGCTAAAAACAAGAGTGAAACAATTTTTCTCACTCATCACTTGAGTCAACTCCAAAATCCCACCTAAATTATTTTTATAATATTCAAGCGGATTATTTACAGACTTACCAACAGCCTTTAATGCAGCAAAATGTATTACAGCATCAATTGAATACAAATTAAAAAGGCTTTTCAAAGCATTCGAATTGCATACATTCATTTCAATAAATTTGGGCTTAACAGACGTTATAGCCTCAATGCGATCTAAAACCTTAATATTAGAATTACATAAGTTGTCAATCCCCACCACATCATAGCCAGCATTAAGAAGCTCAACCCATGTGTGAGATCCAATATAGCCAGTTGCACCCGTAATTAAAATCATGAAAAATCTTTAAAGTTTGGCAATAAAATTTCAGGAAAAATGCAGATAAGTGTTGAGTTAAAGTTAAATAATCAAAAAAACATTTGCCTTATAATACTTCAACCATCAAGCGTATACTTTAAAAGTGTTATCCCCGCCTCTACCTCCCATTTATGTTCTATCTGTAAAAACATTTACAGATAGAATTAGCCATATTCAAAAAGAAATGGCAAAGCATGATCTAAAATTTGAATTCATTTTTGAATATGACATCGATCAAATATCTCCCACAGATGATTATCAACATTTTTCACAAAACTCCAAGCTCTCTAAAGCTGCCAAATCAATCACACTCAAGCACATTGCTGCATGGAGAAAATGTCTAGAGAAAAATCACCCACAAATTTTAGTTTTTGAAGATGACGTTGTTTTAGATGCCGATTTCCCAAAGAAAGTTATAGAAATATTACAAAAAATTAGAGGAATACCACAGAAATACTTAATTTTTTTAGGCGGAGCAGATACTAAAGTCCCTAAAAATTTTTTCTCAAATGATGATTATTTTTTTAAGTTAAATATGCCAACTGCCGAAGCGTACATAACTGATTTAGACGCAGTAAAAGCCAGGTTAGAATGGTTAAATATCAACAAAATTTCACTTCCAGCCGATCATGCAACTGTAAAAATTGATCAAGATTGCTCTATTGCGCATTATTGGCCTAAAAAATCTTTAGTTACTCAAGGAAGTGTCTTTGGTCTCTTTAGAACAACTTTAGATAAAAGTAGAGCTCGTAAAAGTCCAATAATTAACAATCTTATTTTTAAATGGAAAAAATTTAAACGCAGAACTTTTCCGCAGGCTTACTATAACTTTATAAAAATCTTCAAACAGCCATGAAAATCTTTATTCAATCACACTCCGTTAATAAAATATGCTTAGATGCATCACCATGGATTTCCGCTGCTCTTTTAGTGGCACTATTTTTTTCAGCGCCGGCAGTAAACATCTTAGAGTCCATCTTGATTATTACAGTAATTATCTCAAAGGACTTGAGAGCTAGATTCGTTCAAAACTTAAAATCACCACTTATTGTCGCGGCTTTAACATTCTATGGAATTATTATTATAGGTGCAACGTATAGTATAGGGCCAATTAATGAAGCCTGGGGGATGGTATTTGGCTGGAGAAAAATTATCATTCTTCCATTTGTTTTTTGCGCAATTTCTACAGCAAAAGATAAAAGTTTTTTGCTAAAAACATTTCTAGCAACTTCAACACTTTGCCTAATATGGTCGTATTTTAGTTACTTTATACCGGAACTCTTCTACCATAAGGATGTTCCTGGAATTATTATAAAAAATCATGCAACCCAAGGTATGTTTTTCGGTATAGCCATTTTCGTAGCATTAATTTTTCAAGATGGCAACACAACATCTCGTCAAAACAAAGTTTTACTCTATATATTTACTGGACTAACCCTATTCAACATCATGACCATCACTTTTGGCAGAAGTGGATATCTAGTAGTTGCCACACTCATTGTGATTTACACCCTTCAAAGAGTGCGTGAATTTAGTTTTTATAAGCAATCAATAATAATCACCCTAGTTTTAGCCATGCTACTAGGAATGTTCATGTCCTCCAAAACTTCTAGGGAGCGTATTCAATTAGGCGTCAATGAATTCACCCAACTCAAAACCGAGGGTGATGCTGGCTCAATGGGCGTTCGTCACTACTGGTGGCAACATAGTTTAAATATGATTAAGAAAAATCCAATTTTCGGCATCGGTACAGGCTCCTTTGAGAAGGGTTTAGAAAATGAAATTAAAAATCTAACCGGTCCTGCCGCTACAAAAACAAATGACCCACATAATCAATATCTAAAAATAACTGTGGAGCAAGGTATTCTTGGTCTTGTAATTTTCTTAAGTATTATTTTTAGTGCGTTCATTGCAAAAAATGTGTCGAAACCTTTTGGATTAATTGGTTTAGGAGTGCTTACAAGCTGGTGTGCCACAAGCCTTGCTAACTCACATTTTTCAACATTTCATGAAGGCCATTTCATTTGGTTTTGGCTTGGCGCTATGCTTTCTCCTGAAAAATGAAGATAATTTTTAATACCGGTGTTTTTGGTAAACATGGCATTGAGCGTGCCCTTTCTAATATATTATTAGAGTTACCCCCAGCAGTTAATCAGTACATTCTTCATCAAATTTATGAGCTTGATTTTAAAAGTCAATTTCTAGATGAAATCAACTCAATCGTAACTCATGACTGCGCTTTACCTCGAATAAGTTTTTGGGGAAATCTACACATGAACAGAAGAAAAAGTATTTTCCATAAACTAATTGATTCAATTGGATTACTAAAGATACATAGCCTAATTGCAGAAAATATCAATCGGCACCAAGCTGACATTGTTGTTGATTATGATTTATCTTTATTAAGATCAGCTCACCTAATTAATGCACCAAAAATTGGGGTTTTTCATTTTAGGCCTAAACGCTTCAGAAATGGAGGAGCCAATAAGCTTCGTCGAATAGGAGAGCGCCTACATCATTATCAAAAATTAGTAGTTTTATGTGATGAAATGTATCAAGAGGCATGCTATGTATGGCCACACCTTAAAGATAAATTAATTGTTTTACCTAATCCCATTAACCTGCCTCTCTTAATTAAAAAGTCAGAAGAGCCAGTCAAACTGCCAGCTGAAATTACCGCTGGCGAATACTTTATATCAATTGCAAGATTGACTCACCAAAAAAATATTGCATTACTACTGAGGTCTTACAAATTAGCAAAGGAACTTGGGTGCACATGGCCGCTAGTGATTGTTGGGGATGGCGAAGATAAAAATATCTTAACTCAACTAAGTGCTGATTTAGCAATAATGGAAAATGTTTTATTTTTGGGTTATCAAACTAATCCGCATCCATATTTGGCAAAAGCAGGGGCTTTTGTAATGAGCTCGCGCGAAGAAGGTTTTCCTGTTAGCTTATTGGAGGCTATGGCATTAGGCTGCCCAATTATTTCTCTTGCGTGCCCAACTGGTCCAACCGACATCCTTCAACATGGTAGATTAGGCAAACTAATTGCGTTCACCGAAGATAACCCCCATGAGATTGGCAAAGCGATGCTCGAAATGAGTAATAATGCTGGTCACAGGAAAAATTATTCGGAAGAATCAAAGCTATTTGTAGAAAAATTTTCATCACCAAAAATAGCTGAGCAAATGATGAGTCTATTGAGAGATATAGCCAGCAACCAGAAGTCTTAAATGAACTTTTATTGCTGACTCATCATTGATTGAGATAGCTTCATGCAGTTCGGCTAGCACCAACTCTAATTGATTCCAGGCAATAAAACTCTCTCTAGCCTTCATGATTCTAGGATGATTAGTGGGCTCAGGATTATCTCCAATCAATAATTCTTCATAAAGTTTTTCTCCAGGCCTCAATCCAGTAATTTGAATTTTTATATCACCATTAGGATTCAGTTCATCTTTTAAACTTAATCCAGATAATTCGATTAATTTCTTAGCTAAATCTATAATTTTTACGGGTTTACCCATATCCAAAATAAATACTTCCCCACCCTGGGACATTCTTGCTGCCTGCAAGACTAGCTGTGCCGCCTCGGGAATTGTCATGAAGTATCTAGTGACCTCAGGGTCCGTTAAAGTGACTGGGCCACCATCTTGAATTTGCTTTCTAAATAGAGGAATCACGGATCCAGATGAACCCAACACATTGCCAAATCGAACCATTGAAAAACATGTGTTTGAGCTGCGCTCAGTTAGAGATTGAAGAATCATTTCTGCGATACGCTTACTGGCTCCCATTACATTGGTTGGCCTAACAGCCTTATCAGTACTAATCAGAATAAACTTCTCAATACCTAATTCAAGGGCAATCGTAGCAAGATTGAGAGTTCCCCAAACATTATTATTAATTGATGTAGCAATATTAGATTCAACCAGGGGTACATGCTTATAAGCCGCGGCATGATAAATAATCTGAACTTTTTCCGACTTCAAAAGATCTGTTAGATTCTTTACATCCAAAACACTGCCCAACTTAGGAATCAAGTCAATTTTTAAATCTTGTTGTTTAATCAGGTGAGATAGCTCTTGCTCAATGGCATATAAATTAAATTCACTATGTTCTAATAGAACTATTTTTTGAGGTTTCAAAAGAATAATTTGTCGGCATAATTCACTACCAATCGAACCGCCAGCACCAGAAACTAAAACAACTTTATCTTCATGAAGGGTGTCATTAACGTCTACCTGAAGAGCCACATCTCTACCTAACAAATCATCTATATCGACTTCTTTTAAATCACTGAGATGCAATGTGCCATCGGCAAAATCTGCTAGATTAGGAAGAGATCTCACGTGCACATGATGTCTTGATAGTTCAGCCAGAATTTCACACCTGCGTGATCTTTTTGTAGAAGGCAGTGCCAATAAAACGTCACTCACGCCAGCTACTTCTTTTAATTGCAAGAGTTGCTCTGCTCCATACACTTTTAAGCCATCAATTGTACCCCCCTGCAATGTTTTATTGTCATCAACAAAACCGACTACCTTCATTGTCTCCGCTGCCCGGATTGAATAAGCAGCCTGCCTTCCTGATTGACCTGCCCCGTAAATTAAGACTTTAGGCCTCTCTTGATACGCAAAAATATTACGGTAGACCTGACCTAATAAAAATCTAGCAGAGAACCTACTTGTACTAACCAATAGAAAAGCTAATAATGGTTGAATAATACCAATACTGCGTGGAATTTCTTCAGGCTTGAAGAGTAGATTTAGTGCAAAAAATAGCATCAAACCATAAAAAGCTGAGGACTTTGCTATAGCAATAATTGTAAATTGACCTGCATAACGGAAAATGGCCTTGTACAATCCAAAAGTGATAAAAGTTGGTAAAGAAAATAACAGTGATAAGTAATAGGCCCCATAATGATTGCTTTTTGGAATCTCCCAACTATCAAGTCGCAACGAAAAAGCGAGCCAAGTCGCTAATAAAATCAGCATGCTATCAACAACTAAAACAAAAGTCTTCTTTAGTGGCCGAGGCATCTCAATAAATAGATTTTGTAAAAAAGCTGGCATTTGTTTTTTACTCAATGTGCCACCCCATCACTTTTCATAACTTTTAATATAGTTAATCCAATAATCTTGATATCAAACAGTAGCGACTGGCGCTGTAGATATTCATGATCATAAGCAACTTTTTTCTGATCAGTTAGGTCATCACGACCGTTGACTTGAGCCCATCCAGTTAAACCGGGGAGTAGAGTATTTATTTGAAGCCTGGTTCTATCCTCTATCAAATGATATTGATTGAAGAGCGCAGGTCTTGGTCCTACAAATGACATCTCACCCTTATATATTGACCAAAGTTGTGGTAATTCATCTAAGCTCAATCTCCTGATTAAACCACCCATCGGAATTAAGTAATTAGTCGGATTATGTAGTTGATCAGTTGAAACAGCAGGGGTATTGAGCAACATTGTTCTGAATTTCGGCATTCTGAATATTTGATTCGCCTTTCCCACTCTGTCTGACCAATACAAAATTGGGAATCCGGATTGCATCAAAATCAACAAAGCAACAATCACAGCTGGCAAAAATACCAAAGGTAATAGCAGTAGCAATAAAAATAAGTCAAACAGTCTTTTCATATTGCAGCAAAGTCAGACTGTATTGTTGATAAAAATACATCAACATCTAGCATAAAATTACCTAATCACAAAGAGTGGCAAATTAGAACTAGTAACACTTAGCGTTAGAATTGCACCAGCAAGTCCAGCAGCTGTGTTACGACCATTTAGCTCCAAAAGAAATTAGCATCAAAACTTATTTTACCATTGAGTGATAAAACTAATAAATACTCAAGATACGAAGAATTATCACCATTTTTAGTACATTCGGATAAGGCCCCGCTTTTTGACCCTGTCAATTGTTAACCCTAAAATATTTTTATCTTCAATTAGCCGCACAAATGACTTAAGACAAGCCTCGCGCAAAGTTGACCTAAAACAAGTTTTAGAATCTCCTGATAATACGACTGGTTTGATATGGCTAGATACCACCAAATTTTATGTGAAATACTAAGATTTAAAGCTAAAAACAGTATTAATTCAGCCTAATCAAATTTAGGCGCACGGCTCCATGACAAACCTTGCAAGTCCTTAATATTCATAATTGGAACTCCATCAATCTTTGGCCACTGAATATTCAATGCAGAATCATTCCAAGCAATGCATTGCTCACTACCAGGATCCCAATAATCAGTTGTTTTGTATAAGAATTCAGCCTCATCAGATAACACCAAAAATCCATGAGCAAAACCCTCAGGAACCCAAAGTTTTTTTTTATTGTCAGAGGTAAGTTCAATTCCAACCGATTGACCATAAGTTTTTGATGATTGACGAAGATCGACGGCCACATCAAAGACCACCCCTCGATAAACACTTACCAACTTACCTTGTGTTTGTCGTGTTTGATAGTGCAAACCTCGGAGCACATCCTTTTTTGAAAAGGAATGATTATCTTGGACAAAAGTAATTTGCCGACCCACTGCATCAGAAAAATCTCTTTCGTTAAATGATTCAAAAAACCAACCACGACCATCACTAAAGACTTTAGGTTCAATAACAAGCACATCGGGTATTGCTGTTGGTGTAACAGTCATTGGCATTAAATCTTCTCCATCAATATTTTTTCTAAATAACGGCCATAATCATTTTTTTTAAGTGAAGCCGCTAACTTTAAAACATGCTCTGCGTTTATCCAACCTTGGCGATATGAGACTTCTTCAGGGCAAGCCACTATCAAGCCTTGCCTTTTTTGTAAAGTCGCTACAAAGCTCGATGCATCTAAAAGAGAATCATGGGTGCCTGTATCTAACCAAGCATAACCTCGCCCCATCAACTCCACGTGCAAATGACCTAATTCCATATACTTACTATTGATATCCGTAATTTCCAGTTCGCCACGAGCACTTGGCTGAAGACTCGCGGCAATATCACAAACTTGTTCATCGTAAAAATACAAACCTGTAACCGCATAATTACTTTTAGGTTTTGAGGGTTTTTCTTCAATAGAAACTGCTTTAAATCTTTCGTCAAACTCAACAACGCCATAACGCCAAGGATCATTGACTTGATATGCAAATATCGTAGCACCGGCAGTTTGATGGTTTGCAAAATGTAACTGCTTAACCAACTCATGTCCATAAAAAATATTGTCGCCAAGCACTAGAACTGAGGGATTGTTACCAATAAAATCCTTTCCAATAATAAAAGCTTGGGCTACGCCATCAGGAGCTAGTTGCACAGCATATCCAATCTGAATACCCCATTGAGAACCATCGCCTAAAAGCTCGATGAAACGTGGAGTATCGTGTGGGGTTGAAATTAACAAAATATCTTTAATTCCAGCAAGCATCAAAGTTGTTAACGGATAATAGACCATCGGTTTATCGTAAACAGGCATGAGTTGCTTAGAAGTTGCAAATGTTGCTGGATATAAGCGTGAACCTGAGCCACCAGCCAGAATAATCCCCTTGCGCTTACTATTATTAGATAGTGTTGTAATCATAATTTCTTATCTTTTATTCATCAATTTTTTATATTAAAAATAACGTGATGTCTCACATAATCTTCGACTTGCTCTTGCCAATGAGGATATTGTCTAGAAAATTCTAACTTAGATAGAGCTCGCTTTAGCTTAGAGTTATTAATACTAGAGTTATAAGGTCTTTTGGCAGGCAATGGGTAATCTATCGCAGGTATAGGAAAGATGTTCTTTTCATTGACCTTAACTCTCCTACCAACAGAAGCAGCCACCTCAATGATAAAAATAGCTAATTCATACCAAGAGGTTTTGCCATCAGGTACTGCATGATAAATTCCTGACTCACTCTTTGAGTTAGCTATTTGCACTCCAATTTCAGCCAACCACTTAGCAGAAGTAGGTACACCCAATTGATCACACACCACTCTTAGTTGATCTTTCTCAGCTGCCAAACGTAACATTGTTAGAATGAAATTACCGCCATCACCATATACCCATGAAGTTCGCAAGATGAAATATCTGGAAAGATTATCCTGAGCACTTGCGTACCTAGAATCTTGGCCAAAATTAAATACCTCCTCCACAGCTTTTTCCCCAGCTAATTTACTTTGCCCATAGATACTTAATTTCTCTATCGGACCTGTTGAATCTGTTTCAAAGTAGGCTGTTTTTTTTGTATCTCCGAAAACATAATCGGTAGAATAATGCACCAAAATTCCATGCGGTACATTTGCAATGTAACGCGCCATAACCTCCGGAGCTTTGGCATTGACGGCAAAAGCAAGCTGAATTTCACTTTCAGCTTTATCAACTTCTGTATAAGCCGCAGCATTAATAATTATGCTTGGAGAATAATGATTAAGAATTTTTTTAATGGCTAGCTCATCAGATAAATCACAGTCTAATCTCCCTAAAAATATGACAGGCACCTTTAAATGATTAAAATATTCCTGCAAAGATTTACCTATTTGGCCATCTCGACCAAAAATTAGTATTGGCTGATTTAAATTAAACAGTTTAAGAGATGAGTAAAGCATATAAATTTATATCTCTCATGAGTATTGTTTTTTTAACCAATCGCGATAAGCACCACTGAGAACGCCCTCCGTCCAATCTTGATTGTCGAGGTACCACTGGACTGTTTTACGAATTCCAGTTTCAAAAGATTCAGAAGGCCTCCAACCCAAGTCTTGCTCAATCTTTCTAGCATCGATGGCATAGCGTCGATCATGCCCCGGGCGATCTTTCACATATGTAATTTGTGCAGCATAGGGAGCACCATCTGTTTTAGGTCTTAATTCATCCAAAATACTACAAATGGTATTGACTACATCAAGGTTTGACTTCTCATTCCAACCACCTACGTTATAGACCTCTCCAGTTTTACCATTTTCTAAGACTCGACGAATAGCTGCACAATGATCCTTAACATACAACCAATCACGAATCTGCTGACCATCACCATAAATCGGTAGAGATTTACCCGCCAAGGCATTCATAATAACTAAAGGTATTAACTTTTCCGGGAAATGATATGGTCCATAGTTATTAGAGCAATTGGTTGTTAATACAGGCAAACCATAGGTGTGATACCAAGCACGAACAAGATGGTCGGAAGCTGCCTTAGAGGCTGAATAAGGGCTATTCGGCTCATATGGATTTTTTTCCGAAAAAGGGCGAGCTGTGGAAGAAAGTGACCCATAAACCTCATCAGTGGAGACATGTAAGAACCGAAAATTTTGCTGATTCTTTTGAGCTAATTCAGACCAATAAGTACGGCTAGCCTCAAGAAGATTAAAAGTCGCCAAGACATTAGTCTGAATAAAGTCAGCAGGCCCATGAATTGACCGATCTACATGAGACTCAGCAGCAAAATTAATGATTGCTCGAATCTGATATTTATTTAATAAAGATAAGACTAAATTGCAATCAGCAATATCACCATGAACAAAAATATGCCGAGCATCTTTCTCAAGAGACTGAAGAGTTGCCAAGTTACCGGCATACGTTAGCTTATCCAAATTTACAACGCCTTCTGCACTTGGATTAGCCAACCAATCCAACACAAAATTCCCGCCAATAAAACCTGCACCGCCAGTAACTAAAATCATAGTTTTAACGCTTGATTAAATGTGTATAAAATTTAGAAATTTATCATAAAGAAATGATTTATTTGAATTAGATTTTCAGGATATCCCGCTTTATAATAAAAAATCAAGGAGTTAATTTGGTAAAGTTATTGAAACAATATAAAAATATATGGCTCAATATAAAGATGGTTCGCAGAACATATTTTTTGCTTGCCAATTAAATTGATAAATGACACCTATAAAAATTTAGCCAATATTCAGTTAGCATATCGGAATTAAATTTATCAAGAACTCTACTTCTAGCAGCATAAGAGTAACGAGCCACTTCCTGCGGATTATTCAAAAATCTCTCTAAACAGCAGACAATATCTTCGATATCTCCAACCTTATGCAACAACCCCGTCTCTTGATTCAAAATGGCATCTGATATACCGTAAATATTAGATGCTATAGCGGGAAGCCCTGTTGCTGCAGCTTCAATAACAACATTGCCAAAACCCTCTCTATAGCTTGGCAAACACAATGCATTTGAGGCTGCCAAATATCGCTCAGGCTCAAGAGTTAAGTCAATAAATCGCAAACGGAAAAGGTGGGCTTGGTTTAATGATTTAACCTGTTCCCTAAAGGACCCCTCATCAGGACCAACAATAAGCATGTACGCCAGATTATTATTTATTCTTGAAAAAGCTTCAGCTAAATCAAGTATACCTTTACTCTTATTAAGCCTTCCCAGATAAATAAATACAAATGCATCACGAGGAATTGAAAGCTCAAACCTAACCTCATTAAAAATATCGACATTTGGCAAAAATCGCTTGATATTTACACCAGACACAGAGCCTGAGCCAAATACAATTGATTTTTTTTCATACAATACATTCTGCTTAACTAAAAAGTCTTTTTGAGATGGACTATCAATCATATTAATCGTTGTCAACTTACCAATTAAAAAATCAACAGTCTTTAAAAAATATCTTCGAATCCCACTGTCATTAACCCAAATCTGGCCTGTAAAACTATGCACTCTCAGAGGAATACGAGTGAGAAATGCGGCCAACATGGCAAGCAATCCAGATTTAGGCGTAATTGAATGGACTGCCATCGGTCTATTTTTTAAAAAAAGATAAATTAAATAAAGTAGACAAAATAAATCACTAGCTAAACTTATGTGTCTAGAAATTTTCAAAGGAATTACTTTTACATTTACTCCTTTTTTTATTAAAAAAATAGGGTCAGAAGTATTAGTAATTACTGTTAAATCATAGAAACATGAAAGCCTTTGTAAATGACTCAGCAAAAAGGCATTAACCGCAAATTCAACAGTTGCAACAAAAAAAATTTTTGGCTTGTGATTATCCATTTAAATATCTAGAGTACTCAATAGAAAATTCAGGGATAGATTTTTTAGGAGAAAATCCCAGCATGTCCTTTATTTTTGTACACGGATAAGTTGTTCTAGATACCAAAGAATCAATTCTATTCTTAGTAAGAGGCAATCGAAAAAACCCTGAAAGAGCCCCGACAAAAATTCTTAGTGGCTTTTCTGGTACACATAAAAAATTGTGGTTAAAGCCCGAATGGTGAGAAATGCTATCAACAATCTCTGAAAGATTACAATCATTTGATAAATTAAAAATTTGGTTGCATGCTTTTTTATTAACTGAACAAATTATAAGAGCATCCACAACATCATCAACATGAATGTATGTTGAAATTGTTTTTTTTGAACCAACATAGAAGAATCTACGCTTCTCAATGGCTTTTAAAAGCCCAAAAAAAGATTGATTTGACATCGAAGTTCCAACGATGTTAGATGGTCTGAGTATAGTGTATGTCATCCCAATATTATTAACAGACTCCATAATCATTTCATCAGCTAATGTTTTAGTTATCTCATAGGTACCAACGGGCTTTGAGTCCGATAGTTCATCAACAATTCTTTCGGCACCAGGAGTAACTGAAGGTCCATAAGCTCCAACACTACTTAGCTGTACCCAATGCTTTGGCTTTCTATCAAATGTATAACCTTTATGAACAGCATCAATAAGTTTGCGCGTTCCCTCAACATTAAGCGCAAACATCTTATCTTGATTCGCAATCTCACCTGCACAATGAAAAATTACATCACAACCAATTGCAATTTCTGATAAATCTCTATCAGATGTTAAATCACCAATCACTATTTCTACATCATCAATTGTAATTGGCGATGTAGATCTTGATAAAAGTCGAACTGAGTTTCCGTTATTCAAGAGCTTTTTTACAAGCAACTGACCTACAAAGCCATTACCACCAGTTACCAGAGCTTTCATATTTAAATTATCCCCAGACTGAGCGATGAACAGCCATTATTTTATAAAAAAGGAGCTTTAAATACTGAATAAGTAAATTTGGCAAATATAAATAAACAGGAATTCGTAAAGGATGGATGAGACTACGTAAAGTTCTAATTGCTCTGCCTGTTTCAGCAACCCTACTTCCAGCGCTGTTAGATCCATGTATACGATATTTTATTAGAACCTGCTTTGTACCAACGATTAAGAAATTTCTGGTTACTCGAAGCCACATTTCGTAGTCCTCCCTTAATTCAGAAGACTCATTTAGATAACCAAGCTGTTGAAAGATGTCTCTCTTAATCAAAACACTCGAGTTAGGGATGAAGTTACCCTGAAGTAAGCTGATGAAATGTGATTTCTTAACTGTTCTACGAATCATTGTTTTTTTAATGGTTTTATGATCAAGAAACGACTCTGCCTGACTGTAGCACATTACATAATCTTGATTATTTTTCATCATGGCGACTTGTACATCTAACTTATTTTTGACCCACAAATCGTCATCATCACAGAAAGCAATATAAATACCTCCAGCTTTTCTTATCCCATAATTTCTATTTTTAGCAATGACCCCGTGGTTATGGTTTCTAAAGAACCTAATACGGCCATCTTTAATTCCATTAATATATTCGCAGGTTCCATCTTCGGACATATTATCGACAACAATCAACTCAAAATCTGAAAAAGTCTGCTCAAGAATAGAATTAATGGTTTGAGCCAACATTTCACATCTATTAAAAGTTGTAACAACCACACTAACTAAAGGTGCTTTTTCACTCATAAGGTTAGGCTAAAGTTTTTCTTGCAATAGAGAAGTAAGTCATCAATTTCTTTTTCAATTGGATTTTTCAAATTAAAGCCAGTTGATAAAAGTTTTTGAACTTGATAATTTAAAAAACATCTTGAAAATTCTTTAGATTGATCTGTATATTTAATGCCTGGTTTATAACCAAAGATTACAGAACACCTAGTCGCAACGAGCTCAGACACCTCCCGCAAATTAAGCACAAGGTTTCCGCCCAAATTAAATACATTATCTATATTATTTTTCAATGGCAAATTGATAAAGTGCTCAATAGCTAGCGTGACATCTGACAGAGCAATAAAATCTCTCAACTGCGATGTGTCAGACCGAATCGTAATATTCTTTTTTTCAACCGCTTGCCGGCATAGATCATTAATTACAAGGGTCCAGCAATCAGTATCTTTTTTTACCGGCGCTCCAAATGAATTTGATAATCTTAAAACAATTCCAGTAAGTTGATTATCAGCTAATAATAAATTTTCACCTGCCAGATGTGAGCTTGCATATGGATGAAGATTTCTAGGACATACATCCTCAGATATATTTCCCAAAAGAGGGCTTAAATAAACATGTGCTGTTGATAGATAAATAAATCGTTTCACTTTTTTTGATTTAGCAGCTTCAATCAACTTGCCCGTTAACAATCCATTCACTTCAAGCGCTTTAGTCGGATTCTTTTCTGAATCACGCGCATTCATTCCAGAAGCGTGAATGATTACATCTACATTTTCACAGGCATTCTCTAAACTTGATGAATCAAACCAATCAATTAAAACATTTCTTGCTTCAGGTAGCCAATTTGGTGCTGGATGTAAATTTCTAGATCCAAGAATAATTTCATAGCCACTATGAAAAAGATGCTTGGCCAAGCTTCCACCTATGTAACCATAACCACCAGTTATTAGTACGCGCATTATTTGACTAAGCGGCCCAAGGAGCACCTTTTGTCCAAAGAGATTCTAGAAGCTCATGGTCTCGCTTCGTATCCATACAATGCCAAAAACCATCATGCCGATAAGCCATTAACTCACCAGCATTTGTTGCACGCTCCAAAGGTTCACGCTCTAGCAAGGTCTCATCACCGTCAATAAAGTCAAAAAAAGCGGGTTCAAATATGAAATACCCTCCATTGATCCATCCTTCATGAAGCTGGGGTTTTTCTTTAAAACTTTCTACATGGTCGCCAGAGATTTCGAGCTCACCAAACCTTGCGGGGGGTCTTACTGCGGAAACAGTCACCATCTTCCCATGACTGCGGTGAAAGGTTAATAATTTGTCAAGGTCAATATCAGCAACACCATCGCCGTAAGTTAGCATACATGTTTCATTACCAATAAATGATTGCATACGTTTCACTCTGCCACCAGTCATTGATGAATCACCTGTATTCACCAAAGTAACTTTCCAGTCAGTAGGATTAATTTGATGAGGTGAAATATTCCCCGATGAAAGATCAATAGTAAAGTCAGCGTTGAGCGCTCGGTAATTGAGAAAATAATCTTTAATTACTTCCGCCTTATATCCAAGAGCAACATAAAAGTCTTTATGCCCAAATTTTGCATAGGTTCGCATAATATGCCAAAGAATTGGCTTTCCCCCTACAGGAACCATAGGTTTTGGAATTACATCAGTATATTCAGAAAGCCTAGTTCCAAAACCGCCAGCCAATAAAATAACTTTCATATTTGATTACCAAGAATATTGAATTTCAGATAACTGCATCCTGCTAACCTCATCAGGGTCGTGAACTATATTAGACAAATTAAGCACCAAACTATTGTATGAAGCCAAGCCCTGAAATCCAAACCAAATTCCAGGCGGCACTGTTAAGCGAGCATAGCGATCGCTTCCAATATCCTCAATTCTAAACCTACACTCTTTCATTGAAAAAAAAACAAATCTAACATTACCAATAGGCACCACCAGATTCATCGTCATCATGTTATGGCGTTTCCAAGCCTTTATAGAGCCGCCAGTAACCCATGAAAAATAAGCCTCGCCAAATCCTTGAAAACCAATATCCGTAGATTTCATTGCATGTAATACGTCGCCACCTTCGGCTTCAATTTTTTGCAAAGGTGTTATCAACACATCATTTACGCTGCCCATTCGATACCCTCTTTTTTGGCAATTAATGTGTATTGATTTATTTGGGAACGACTTAGCTCAAACATATTTGAGCTTCTTTGATAATAGGCCTCATACCATTCTGCAGTCATCTTAACGGTTTCCTCGAAATTCATTACGGCGTACCAGTTCAAATAATGTAATGCCTTGTCACAGTTCAATTTCAGCAAACCAGATTCATATGGTGCGCCACCATTATCAGAAATATCAGACCATCTTACTTTATCCCAATACTTAGCCATCTCTTTAACCAAATCTAAAACACTATGATTTTGTTGTGCAATTGGACCAAAGTTAAAAGATTCGCCATGCAATTCATGGTTTTGGTAAAGAGAAATGGCTTGCACCAAATATCCACTTAATGGTTCTAAAACATGTTGCCAGGGACGAGTTGAATTCGGATTTCTTAATTCAACATTATCTCCTGCAGACCAAGCTTTCACACAATCAGGAACAATCCTATCAACTGACCAATCACCACCGCCGATAACATTGCCAGCCCTTGCAGAAGCAACTCTGACAAGGCTAGTTTCTTTTGGGAAGAAAGATTTTATATGGGATTTTATTAGCAATTCTGCTGCCCCTTTTGAGGCGCTATATGGATCAGGACCACCTATTGCATCAGTTTCCCTGTACCCCCAAACCCATTCAACATTATCGTAGCATTTATCACTGGTAATAATAATAGCCGCACATTTTTTATTAAGAGCCCTTAATGCCTCAAGCACATTTAAAGTTCCGATAACATTAGTGTGCCATGTTTCAATGGGGTCATCATATGAACGCCTTACCAAGGCTTGTGCTGCCAAATGAAAAACAAAATCTGGCTGGACATCAACAAATGCCTTCGTTAAAGATCTACTATCACGTATGTCTATACGCAAATCTTTAATTTTAGAGGACAGGTTGGCAACGGAAAAATGAGAAGGAGCAGTTATTGGATCCAATGCTATACCGACTACCTCAGCGCCCAAATCTAAAAGCCATGAGCATAACCAAGCGCCCTTAAATCCTGTGTGCCCGGTTACTAAAACTCTTTTTCCAGAAAAACTATTTAACATATTCATTCTGTACCAAACTATACCGTTACCTTGATTTTATGATGCTCTAATGTTAGCAACAAACCCTGATCGAAAGTGTAATGAGTTTTATATTTTAAAACCCGACCAGCTCTAGAGACATCCAAAATACTAGATGGAATATCAACAAAGCGATTAGCTCCATAGTCTACTAAAATTGACTTACCCATCAAAGCTGAAAGCTTTTGTAAAACCTCATTCAAAGAATATCCAATGCCACTTCCAATATTAAATAATGAAATATCGGAAGTCGTAAGAGATAATTCTCTTAAAGCAGATGATACATCCTCAATATAGATATAATCTCTAACTATCGAGCCATCACCTCGAACAATTAATTTTTCTCCCGACATTATTTTACCAATTGCAATTGCAATAAACCCCTGCCTACCCTTTACATTCTGACCTGGACCATAAGGATTAGAGAGTCTAAGTATTTTGCAATCTAGTCCGTAATTATATTTATAAAACTCAAGGTACTTTTCAATGGTTAGCTTGCTGATGCCGTGTGAACTAATTGGATTTGTTGGTGCCAATTCAGAAATTGGCGCACTAAATTGAATTCCATAAACAGATGCCGATGAAATAAAAACAACCCTTTTAACTTTCTCTTTGAGGCATAGCTTTAATAATGCCAAAGTCTGCCCAACATTCGATCCAAGTTCAGAAGCCTCGTCGACCTCATCCCCAGGAACTGTCGTAGATATAAAATGGAAAATAGTTTCTGAATTTTTTATTGCGGCAAGCAATTTATCTTGTGAAAAAAAATCACCCTGAATCCAATTAACTTTTCCAATCAGATCAATGGGGCATGGATTACTATCGAGAACGGTTATATCAAATTCTTTAGATGAAGGAGATCTAATGAAATTTAAACCTATAAATCCCGCTCCTAATATCGATAAACGCATCTCGATTCCTACAAAATTTTTCTAACGGCAGACGCCATTTGATTTAAAGTAAAGTTTTCTTGAAATTTTTTTCTAGCATTGCTGGATAACTTATAACGGAGCTCGCAATCTTCAATAAGCCTTGTCAAACCTAAAACTAAATCTGCTGAAGATGCGGGCTCAATTAAGATTCCATCAACGCCATTTGTAATTGCCTCAGGTATACCTCCCACATTTGTAGAAACTATAGCGCACCCAGAACGCATAGCTTCAAGAATGCTGTAGGGGAAACCCTCCCACAATGAAGGAAAGACATAAATATCAAAATTAGAAAGAGGCAAAGTTATATCACCAGAATAATGTCCTGGTAGTGAAACTTTATCTGTTAAACCCAAAGAATCCACTTTAGTAGATAGTTGATTAAATGCGCTACCAGAACCAATGATAACTAACTTTAAAAAAGGGTTTCTAGACACCAATACATTAAATGCATGCAAGAGATAAAAGACACCCTTTTCTTTATCAACTCTTGCAATACACCCAATTACCAATTTTTTTTGATTTTTCTTCAAAAAAATTGGTGGTTTAATATTTTCCAAGCCATTATATACAACACTTATTTTAACTTCTGCCAGCCCCCTTAGCTTCACTAATTGGTCTGCAATAAAGTTAGCATTAACAATAACTTTTGAAACACAATTCCAAATTAAAAGATCTATTATTTTTTCATAATAAAAAGCAAATGCTCTTCTTTGCAAAGGAGCACTAACAATGCTCATTACGACAGGAATGCAGAGAATTTTTGAGCTAATAACCATTGCCAAACACGCCCTTGAAGCGGGATAACCTCCATTGCAAACTAAAACCTTATTCGGCTTCGATCTGATTAGGGGCAGTAGAAAAAAAATTACATTTAACGCTAATAGAATTGGGTCAAGAAAATTAAATAAAATTTTATAAAAGTTTAGTAACCTTGAATTTAAATGCTTAAATTTATTTAAGATTAATGAAGATGTAATAAAAAATAAAGTAGCCAAATTTACTTCGCGATTAAATCTAGAAAGATCAGTATGAAAGATTCCTTTTTTATTAGAAAACACCAATATTTCTTCAAATTTAAAAGATACTGAGTTCACCAAATCTACTAAATATCTATTCCCACCACCTTGCTCATAATTTTCTGTAAATACAAATAATTTTTTCACTGACATCAAGCTTTTCTATAAATGGCCAAGATATACGAGCTGAAATATTTACTATTCAGACCATCAAAAAATTCAAATTTTCTCAAAAATCGAATACCAAAAAGAATACATCTAGTGAAAAATTGAATAGGATTACCAAATTTATATTTGGGTATAGCTAGGGCAGGCTCAAATGAACCTATGTAATCAACAAGCAATGGATGAAGATTACATTTGATAGCAAGACGCTTAAAGTAATCCAAATTCATTATATTTAAATTATGCTTATCTAAGATTTCTTTATCTAAGATGGATTGAATAAAACCATTAAATCCCGAAAAATTAGGAATCCCGAGAATCAAGATTCCTCCTGGTTTCAACCAAGCAAGATGCTTTTTAACAACCTCATCAACATCATCAAAATGCTCTATAAAACCAAAGGACATTACAACGTCGTAATATTTATCAGGCTCGACTAAAAAAAAATCACCTGAAATTACAGCGTCGGCGTTGATACCAAGAAGCTCAAGATTTTTATGCGTCGCAGATGTTCCAGCTTCACTATATTCAATGCCACCAACTCGCAACCCAGCAGACTCAGAAGCATAAGAAAGCCACTTTCCTGGCGCACAGCCCACCTCAAAAACGTGGCCACTATCTGGAAGATATTTACTTAAGGCATTTGCAAGAGTCCTATCAAAAGAAAAATTGAAATCAACCTTCACAGGCAACTTAATTCCCTTCCAATAGTTTTCCCAAAAAACAACATCTGTTAGATTCAACTTGCAATTCCAATCTATAAATTATTAACTATCCCGAAATATTTTTTTAAATCAGCAATTGGTGAGTCGCTAACTCTTGCAAATCTATCACAAAATAACTCCCGAGCATTTTGTACTTCACCACTAAACCACCAGCTATCCACATCATCCCAGATATCATTGGTTTTAGCAGATGCAGACTCCGGCGAAAAGTGAACAATTCCGACATCAACCAATAATTGATAATAAGGTTTAGCAGTCTCTCGAAGATGATCTAATCCATTCTGCCAAAAAGCCAATGTAGGAATATTTTGTGATAATGACTCCAAAATTCCAGTTGAGTCATAACTATATATGACGAGCCTACTTTTGGAAATTAAATCATTTACATTTAGATTACCAGGTTCAATATTAAGAGTGGCATCAAAATCACGCCATCTATCTAACTCAAACCATTTTTGGCTTTGAAATCCCGAATGAAGTCTGATCACAAGCTTATCTTTGGGGCTTTCCGAAAGTTCGGAAATGAATTTATACTGGTCCTCAAAGTAATTATAAAACTCTGCATAAATATCCCAAGTTGTAACTCTATGACCAAGGCAAACCTGAATCAAGAGAAGTCCGCCCAAACGATTGTAATGACGTTTTCTGATGCCGGCTGTTTTTAAAATAAATGCAGGGACATGCTGGATATAACCATCAATCCAACCCCATGTCAAAAATTTATCAGCAGTAATCTCCTCTATTGAGGGATTCATGTACCTATAGGTGCCATAATTATTTCCATGCTGGCCCGTGAAGTACTTACAGCCAACTTCCACTTTACTTGCTGCCGATATTTTAAAAATTTCATCTGTATCAAAACTATTACTAGTAAAAATAAATTTAGGATTCTTAGGCCAAGGCTTGGTCTTTGCCAATCTATTCAGATCTTCAAATGCCTCCAAGTAACACACGGGCAATAAATAAAACAGCATCTCTGTCAAAAAAACTTCTAGTTTTTTGTTTGAGGAGTATCTAATTTTTGAAGCTAGTGACTTCCTGAGATCCAAATCAGGCTTTTTTTCACTATGAAAATTTTTAGAGGTATGCAGTAGGGGAAATTGACTAAGGCTTAACTGCAACTTAATTAATTCTTTTGCAGGCAAATAGCTGCTAACAATCAAAGCGTCTGTTCTTTTTACAAACAAGCTTAAAAACCTTGTAAGTTGCCCAACCCCCCACTTTAGAAATGTTTTTTTTAGTGATGATTTTTTTCTGTCAATACTGAATCCTAGATCACCATTTCCGTCGATAAACTCTACTGGAAAACCAGTGTCCCCTATAAAAATTAACATTCGACAAAGCAAGGCATCATTCCAACGATCGTCATTAAAAGCCCAAATCGCAGATAAAGAATCCAGCGGGGCCAGAGAATAGTCATGATTTTGTATACCGTTACGCCTGAAATCTCGCATGTAACCATGCACATATGAAGCGTTTGGAACCGGTTTAAGATCACGTCAACATATCGACGAAACCAATGTCCAAGTAATATTCTCCAAAAACGCTGACTATACTCAGTTTTATGATGAGTATTAAGTATGTCGCACAATAAAGGGAATATTTTCTCCTCTAAATGTCTCGCCTCAGCGTAGTCTACATCTTTGTTAAGCAAACCCAATCCATAGGGCTCCGCAACAATTGCGTCCATTGACTGCCAGATATGCTTTCTATCATAAGATCTGCACCACTCACCTAAAAAAATGACGGGGCGATCGAACTTCCATGTTCTTTCATCTGCAGTTACGATTAAATGACGCTTTTCTTTACTCACTCCAACAAATCCCAACTTAAAGCTGTTCCACGTTTTACGGGAAGCTTAAGTTTTGAACCAAGTACGATATCCAAATACTTTGTCGCCAAACCTAAACCTGGTCTTATAGCTCTTACATTATCAATTGTTAGAACATCACCGGCCTTCAAGTCTTCCACGATATATAATGATCGCTTAAACACAATTGATTTTTTCTCAGCCTCAGTCACACCATAGCTAACTTGACCCATTGCCTCCCAAGCTCGCTTCGTTTCCATGACTAGCTGCAACATCTCTGATGGCTCCATTGAAAATGCGCTGTCCACACCTCCATCTGCACGATTCAATGTGAAGTGCTTTTCAATTACCGTCGCTCCCAATGCCACGCTAGCAACTGAAACACCTACACCCATGGTGTGATCAGATAATCCAGTCTCACAGCCAAAAAGTTCACGCATATGAGGAATGGTTAAAATGTTAGTATTGCCAGCTGTCGCAGGATACGTACTTGTGCACTTTAGCAAAATTAGATCTTTACAACCTGCTTCACGAGCCGCTTTAACCGTATCATCAAGCTCAGCAATAGTCGCCATGCCAGTTGAAATAATCAAAGGTTTACCTGTGGTAGCCACACGACGAATTAATGGCAAATCTGTATTTTCAAATGACGCTATTTTGTAGCAAGGCACATCTAAGCTCTCTAGAAAATCCACTGCTGAAGCATCAAAAGGAGTGCTAAACACAATCATCCCCAACTGTCGGGCACGATCAAAAATTGGTTTATGCCATTCCCATGGCGTATATGCTTCGCCGTATAATTTATATAGGGAAGTTCCTGCCCACAAGCTTTTAGAATCACTTATATAAAACTCCCCGTCATCCAAATCTAAGGTCATCGTATCAGGGGTGTATGTTTGAATTTTTAGCGCATCAGCACCGGTTTTAGCCGCAGCTTCAACAATTTCCAATGCTCTTTCCAGAGATTGGTTGTGATTGCCAGACATTTCAGCAATGACAAATGGTGGATTATTTTTTCCTATTTCTCTCTTGGCAATGAACATACTCATCCTAAATTAAATAATGCAACGGCCTAGCATAAATGCCTCAGCAGCTTGGCAACCAACTGATGCCCCTCGCCAACAAGCAAGATAGTTGACAGCATCAATTGACCTTGGGTGCGGGAACTCTCGCATTTCAGAACCATAAACTGATAAAGCTTGTAACTTTTTTGAAATGAATTCAGATACGTCATAGAAATAATCTGGAGTAAAGTACATTCCTGACGATGCAGGTCTCCACTCGGTACTGGATGGCACTTCAAAAAACAATAATTCTTTAACGACATGACCTGGTTGTGGACGACATGCTGCAATTACTGCATCATGAAGAACTTTATGATCAATATTTACATCCCCAGCATGATGAGTAAAAATTAGAGCCGGCTGATATTTGACAATATACCCTTCAACAATTTTTACAATATCGAGTAAATCCATGCTGTCCATTCGATTATCAGGCAAAGAAAGTAAACTGACTGATGTTACCCCCAATATCTTATTAGCATCTTCAGCACATTTTGCTAAGCCTGAAATCTCTTCTGAGCTAGATACAACATCACGCTTTTCTTTACGACTTGTTGAGCCTTCAGCAACTATTAAAACATGTACCTCCCAACCTTCATGAGATAGACGAGCAATTGTCGCGCCACACCCAAGAACCTCATCATCCGGATGAGCAGCAACTACTAATGCCGTTTTCATTGCACACTCCTTGTTATTTTCACTTTCGCTACAACATCTTCTGAGTTTAAAGTGGCACTGGTAAATTCAAATCTAAAATGACCTTTTTCAATAAAAGCAGAAGGATAACCATCAGCATCTAGCATACGTATAAAATCATATACCTCTTCTATTTTTTTAAGCCGAGATAAATCCCCATCATTAATTGAGCGGCGTTTAAATTCTGTCACCACTCCATTTTGAGGTATTGGTTCAGGTTGATCAAAACTAATTAACTCAATCATTTCTGACATTAACCTGATCGCTCTTAAAAAAATGTCTTCGGCTGTTCCCAACAAAGACAAATTGCGTTTCAAATAAATAGGGCCAGCATCCAGATCCTTAATACATCGAATTGCACTCAATTTAGTTTCAGTATGGCCTCGAACTATTAAATTCTGAAGTGGACTTCCACCACGTCCATAAGGCAAATCTGTCATATGAAAAATCACACAATCAAATTTCATGTGTATTTCTTCTGGAATTATCCAGGACCAATGAGGAAAAAACACATATTTAGGATTGAATTTTAAAAGCTTATGTATTTCAAGATCAGACTTTTCTCTTACTCGAAGAACTTCAAGATTTTTATTTTCAACGAGATTAAACTCAAGTGAATCATATCTCGGATGAGGAGTTGCAATAACTATACGAATTGGATTATTCATAAAATTGACCTAAATATAAAGACTATTCACTAAATACATTTATTTATCTAATTTCTCGATTTTAATGAGATAAGTTTTACCTGCAAACTCAAAAAATGCAGGATATTTTTCATTATCAACAGTTCGAAGCAAATTAAATTGGTCACTCAAGCTTTTGTTAATATCTAAGATAGAATCCATGGTTGTTCTACGACGGTACCAAGTCGATACGCCTGCTTGTGAAATGGGTTTTAAGGACTCATAGTTTTTTAAAAAAAGAAGGCAAAGCTCTACAGTTTTCTCTCCCTGAAGCGCCCTCCAGTCGTTAACTAATTCTGTTCCGTTTAACTCAATTGAATCCTGAATCCATATCTGTCCAGCATCAACATTTTCATCTGCCTCGAGCAAGCAAATAGGAATTTCACTCTTTCCTTCGATTATTTGCCAACTCATCGGTGAAAACCCTCTACCCAATGGCAAGGCACTTTCATGAACCACCAAATTATGTTTATTTTTTTCTAGCACATTTTTAGAAACAATATTGGTGCACCCAAGCATGAAATTCACAAACCCCTCAGATACATGTTCAGCTTTTCGTACTAAAGAAGCTACATATCCCAACCCAGATAAGATTGACTGCAGTTTTTCCGCATAACTCAAAATCCAAGAATCATTATCAACCAATATACAAATATTATTATTTTTCATAAAGATACTCCCTTACCCTTTTTGCGCCCCACCCATCAACTAAAGAATGGGCCTTACAGGACATTAACTGTAAGGAAGCGGGGCTCATCAAAAAACGTCTAACTCTTTCCTGAATATATGAAGTGCTCAACTCACCTAACAAGTAATCGCATGCTCCTACCGATGCCAAACCACTAGCTATCTCAATTTGGTTTTCAGCAAAAGCTACTATAATTGCTGGTAACCCAAGGCAACATCGCTCCCAGCTGGCAGAACCCCCTGCTCCAATAGCTAAATCAGCTTCCATCATCAATTTAGCCATACTGATTGTTTGCACATGACAAATGAAACCATAATTCGCACAAGCATCCTTTATCAAATCTACAAATGGATGCTGTGCTCCAATTACCACGTCAACACTAACATCAACATCCATTGCTGCTAAGGCGGCCATTGTCTTTAATGTATAGTTACGCTGATCCACTCCACCAAAAAAAACTAGTATTTTTTTAACATCTCCATTACGGATTTTTATCTGCTCTCGAACCGCCCTAAACTCCTCACGCAATATTGCATAATGCGGGCCTAATAATAATTGACATTGCACGGGTACTTTACCGTTGTAGCGCGTTTGCATATTTAAATAGCAATTCTGATCTAGCAAAATGTCACAATCATGACTTCGATCCGCAAGATCATCAATAACCATTATTTTTTTAACGTTTGGACGCACTATAGATTCCCACCGAAAATCTAAAGCGTAATGATCTACAATTATCCAATCAAAATTACGCCCCGATAAAGCTCTAACAGTGGCTTTTGCATCTTGCGCTTGGCTGACGGCTAACCAACGAGCATGTGCTAATTCATCAATGGAGTTCGTGATGTCATCATTATTCAAAGGAATATATTCAATCTCCTTTGCTACAAGCATATCACTTAAATATAATGGCAAATTTCGACTTAAAAAAAGTGCATTCGCACCTTGATTTTTAAGTTCTTCCGCCAAGGTAAGGCACCGCATAAAATGACCTGTACCTATTTGAGTAGATGCATCTGCACGAAAGGCGACATTCATAAATCAGCGCTTAATTTAAGCGTTTAAATCCACCGTGGCACACAGGGCCTTTTAGCAAGCCCATTACATCACGACCTTCTTCACATTGTTTGATTAGTGTAAATATGGGATCAAGCGCATCAAAAAAGCCTTTAATAACTTCAGGCGTATGCTCAATACAAACATAAACGCTATTTCCTGCCAAGTAGCCTTTGGCTAACATTTCTTGTGTAATGAGAGTTTTATATGCAAGCGAATTTTTGCTGTCAATTGTAAAACCTGTTAGCGCAGCTAAACCCCAATGCGAAATGCTTAACTCATGCTTTTCAGCGAGATCCTGCCAAGCTTTACGAATATTTAAACCCGTTTGTGTAATGGTTTCCCATGATTTAATTTGGCCCATTATCTCTAAAGTTTTTAGTGCTGCAGTTGGCCCTATACGTTCAGTCCAAAAGGTACTACTGATAAATGTGGTTTGAGCAGCTTCCATTACCTCGCGCTTGCCGATGGTTGCAGTAATACCATAGCCATTTCCAAGCGCCTTACCAAACATTGCCATATCTGGCTCAACCCCATATTTTTTATGCAAACCACCAAAAGTTTCACGGAAGCCAGATGTACATTCATCAAAAATCAGTACGATCCCGCGTTCAGTTGCTAACTTTCTTACTTTATGCAAGAAATTGTCTTCAGGCCCCATATTGCGAACCACTTCCATTTTAATAACACCAATATCATGAGTATTTACTAATGCTTCTAACTCAGCATAATTATTGTAATTAAATGGAAATACTGTACCTTTAAGATTTCGAGGAACACCATTGGGCTGCAATCCTGGCAACAAATGGCCATCCAAGCCTACTTCACTCCCTAAATTTGCAGATAAGTACCAATCGTGCCAACCATGGTATCCACAAATAGCCACTTTATCTTTACCTGATGCAGCACGGGCAATTCGAATAGCAAGTGCATTTGCCTCACCACCTGATCTAGCAAGCCTCACCATATCAGCCCATGGATGAAGCTCCACCAATTTTTCTGCTAAATAGACTTCTTCAGGACAATTAAAAGTTGACATGTTACCCGCAATCACTGTTTTCTGAACTGCTGCGTCAACTTCAGGATGTCCATACCCTAAAATATTAGTGCCAATACCCATAATGGACATGTCGATGTACTCGTTTCCATCCAGATCCCAAACTTTACATCCCTTAGCTTTACTAAAATAAGCTGGCCATTGATCAGGCAAAAACATCTCTGCTCGCTTAGATAACAACATATTTCCACCAGGAATTACTTGCTTAGCACGTTTCCAAAGTTTTTGACCAGATCCCATCGTTGAACCCTCATTTCTCACTAAATGCTGATTGATACTAAATATTTCCGGATGCCGCCTTTGAAGCTCAAGTATATCTCTCCATGTAAAGTCAGTTTTTGGATAAAAGTAGTCAAAAACTCTTTCAATCACTTGAAAATCAAATAGCTCATCAACGGTCCAGCGAAGCTTAGACAAATCTTCAGTATGCGCAATAGATTGGGTTGTGCATACACCAGGCTTACGTAAGTATGGAGTGACGTGTTCTCTATCAAATGGATCAGCAGTTTCTATACTAGCTTTTTCCAAGATCTTAAAAGTAAAGGCCTCAATATCCAAGCCGTCTGGATAACTTGGCGGACTTATATTACTAAAATAATCAACGTTTGCAGCCTTAAATCTGCGGATTACATCATCAACCAAATCAGGATCAATCACAGGGCAGTCCCCGGTAATGCGAACCACAATATCAGCATGATGTGCTCTTGCAGTTTGCACATAACGATCTAATACGTCGTTTTCACTACCTTGCTCACAGGCATAACCAAGACTTCTAACATGCCTGATCAGTGGCAGATTTCTTTCATCTATAGAAGTAGCAACTACTATTTGATCAACCTCTTTTGCCTTCGCTAAGCGACCAAGAAGAAGCTCTATCATTGGAACACCTTTTATCAGCCTCATTACCTTGCCAGGAAGACGTGTTGATCCCATTCGAGCCTGAACAACTACAACCACTTTCATAATGTAGGCCAATTCGCTGGGTTGATTAACTTTTCATCTTCAGATGAAAAGTTAGGGATCTCGGTATTGAATAAACAATTTTCCGCTTTCAGAATTTCAAGTAGCTGATTTTTACTATCTACGCCAACTACCACTCGATCAATTTGAGCAAAAGAAAGTGAAAATGCCAAGGATGCCTGAAGGGCAGAGATATTATTTTCACGAAGCCAAGCATGCCACTTTTCAAGGATGCCACTCCAAGGGAAAAATTTAGGGGGGATGGCATCCTGATTCATCAATAGCAATCCTTGTAAAAAAACAGATCTTGTATGAATTTCAATACCGCTTTCTTTTAATCGTTGCAACCATCCAGTACTCAAAAGCCTTCGATCAATAACATTAAATGGCGCTTGAACAATATCAAAGCGAAATCTATTTATGGTGGATTCAAGCTCGGCCGGGGAGTAAATAGATATACCTATCTTCTTAACCAGATCTTTGTCTTTCAAACCTTCTAGAGATTGATGCAATATATTTCCATTCGAGCCGAGTAACTGCTCCGGCCGATGGAGCAATAAACCATCAATTTTGTCAGTACATAAGCGAGAGAGTGATGCCTCCAATTGCTGCTCCACCCACCCTCTTATATCCTTACACCCCGCAGGGATGCCTGGGAGTTTTGTAATAATCTTAAAGCCATTAATCCCCGCCTCACCTAAACAGCTCTCACTTTCCCCGTAAGCAATAGCAGTATCAACAGTATCAAGCTTACCCGTATAGGCTTCATGCAATATTGATTTAGCTTCAACTCTTGAAACTTGACCTACTTGATTGGCTATACCGTAAGGAACTCCAAACTGCGCAGTTCCAAGGGCAATACGACTCATTTAAAAATCTCGGTAAGGCAGCAAATTACTTTCTCCTGTTGCTTATCAATTAGCGTTGGGTAGATGGGTATGCTTAGGGTTTCTTTGTAATACTTTTCTGCCTCAGAACAATAGCCAGGACTAAATCCCTTAGATTCATAATAGGGCTGTCTATAAATAGGAATGTAATGTAAATTCACACCAACTCCAGAAGCGTTCATCAAATCATATAATTTGCGCTGAGTAATGCTTCTTTTGTTTTTTTTGATTCGAATAATATATAGATGATGAGCTGAATACGCTTCATACAAATGCTCTGATAGTTGCAGAGGTAGATTACTAAGCGTTTCATCATACCTGTCAGCAATGAGGTGTCGCGTAGAAACAAAATCATCCAACCTCTTCATCTGACTCAGTCCTAAAGCCGCCTGCATATCGGTCATCCGATAGTTAAATCCCAATAAAACTTGTTGATAATTCCATACCTCATCAGTAGGATGAATTTGCATATCCAACAAGTTATTGGTAATACCGTGGCTTCTCAATAAACGCAAATACTTAGCTAAAATTTCATTATTTGTCACTGCCATGCCACCCTCGCCAGTAGTAATTATTTTAACTGGATGAAAACTGAATACCGTAATGTCACTGAACTCACAATTTCCAACTGGCCTATTTTTATACTTAGCGCCGATTGCATGAGAAGCATCTTCAATAATTTTGAATCCATACTTAAGGCTGAGCGCATGAATTCTTTCCATGTCACATGGCTGTCCACATAGGTGGACTGGAATCACAACCTTAGGGAGATTGCCCAACTTTTCCGCTTGCTCAAGCTTCACAGATAGACACTCAACACTCATGTTAAAAGTTTGCGGATCTATATCCACAAAGTCAACATCAGCACCACAGTAAAGAGCGCAATTTGCGCTGGCGACGAAAGAAATTGGGCTAGTCCAAATAACATCTCCCTCACCAACACCCAAAGCTAGGCATGCAATATGAAGAGCGGAGGTAGCGCTGTTTACTGCAACTGCGTAATGTACACCGCAGTAATCAGCAATTGATTTTTCAAATGCCGGGACAACCGGCCCCTGCGTTAAGAAATCTGAACGAAGCACATCAACAACAGCTTCAATATCATCCTTGTTAATATCTTGGCGACCATATGGAATCATAGCGTTCCAACCACAGTTTTATTCTTTTCTATCCACACTTTTAATTCAGCAACACTCATCCACTCTTTGTTGTTATCCGATGAATAAATAAAATCAGGCGAAACTTGTTTGCCATTTTTTATTCTCTTTGGATCATCTGACCATCCATGGATTGCCGGAAGAATTTTAAAATGTTCAGAATACTCATAGGTGTAAAGTGCGTCCTCTGCACCAATCATTTGCTCATGCAATTTTTCACCAGGACGAATACCTACAACCTCATGATTAGCTTTAGGCGCTGAAGCTTTTGCTATATCAATAATATTCATTGAAGGAATTTTCTTGACATAAATCTCACCACCAGCCATGTCTTCAAAAGCATGCCAAACAAGCTCAACGCCCTGCTCAAGAGTAATCATAAACCGCGTCATTCTGGGGTCAGTGATTGGGAGCACACCTTTTTCAGCGAGGGACATAAAGAATGGAATAACTGAGCCACGGGAACCCATAACATTGCCATATCGTACAACTGAAAATGCCGTTGCGTCACTACCAACATAAGAATTTCCTGCAACAAAAAGCTTATCGGATGCTAGCTTGGTAGCGCCATATAAATTCGCAGGACTACTAGCCTTGTCTGTTGATAAAGCAATAACTCTTTTTACTCTCTGATCAATACATGCATCGATTAGATTCATTGCCCCGTTGATGTTAGTTTTAACGCATTCAAATGGGTTATATTCAGCTGTTGGAACAATCTTTGTGGCAGCGGCATGAACAACATAATCAATACCGTGAAGCGCACGAGATAACCTATCTTTATCTCTCACATCACCAATAAAGAACCTAACACGGGAATCTTCACCATATAACTTTGCCATCTCCCATTGTTTCATCTCGTCACGAGAAAATATGACCAAGCGTTTGGGATCGTATTTAGCTAGGGTCATAGGTACGAATGTGTGCCCAAATGAACCAGTTCCACCAGTAATAAGAATCGATGAATTTTTCAACATACTTTTAAACCATATTCTAAAATCATCAAATTAAATCCTCAAAAGAGACAATCTTCAAGACACCGCCTGAACCGAGTTCTACAATCATATCGCAATCTTTTAGCGTAGTAATACGATGAGCAATCATGAATACCGTTATATTTTTATCCAAGCTAACAATAGCCCTCATCAATGCTTCTTCGGTGTGACTATCTAAAGCGCTTGTTGCCTCATCTAAAATAATGACATCCGCTTCCTTGTAAAGCGCTCTAGCAATTCCTATCCTCTGCCTTTGACCACCTGAGAGCCTAACACCTCTTTCACCGACTTTTGTATCATATTGGTTAGGTAGAGATTCAATCACATCGGATATTTGCGCTTGTTTAGTGACTTTCTTGACTTTTAACAAATCAATTTCTGCAATGTCAACACCAAATGCAATATTCTCTGCTATGGAGCGATCACTTAAAAAAATGGTCTGAGGTACATGAGCGATATGCTTCTGCCAGGCAATCTTGTTTTTCTCAGATATTTCAACACCATCAACATCTAAGCTACCAGAGACCGGATTCAAAAGACCCATCAAGATATCCAGCAAAGTACTCTTTCCACTTCCAGTCTCCCCAATAAATCCAATACGGCTTCCCTTTGGAATCTCAAGATTAAATCGACTTAAAACTGGGTTATCGGTTGAATCGTATTTGAAAGAGACATTGTTAAATCGGATACTCTTTTCAAATAGAATTTGCTGTCCTTCACAACCCAAATTATTAGATAAAGTCTGATCAAGTAATCCAAGAACAAGTTTAAGAGTCGGTTGCATTGCTCTGATATTAGTCCACCCATAAAAAGCCTGCTGCAAAATAGGAAGCATCCTCTGAGCGCCAAGCGCAAAGGCACCGAGTAGTGGTATTGCAGCGGAGACACCACTTGGCTGATTACTCATCCAATATGCCAGCAAGGCAATCAAAACCATTCCAAGGGCTTCCATTCCAAAACGTGGACTCTGACTGATGAAAAGATTACTAGCTTGAGAGCGCCTTAGCTCCTGATCTGTAGCCTGGTATGTTTGAATGTAGACCTCCTGTGAGCTATCTAAGAGCACATCTCGTATACCTCCTAAACCCTCCTGTAAATTTTGGATTAGCCTACTAGATTCACTAGCGACCCTTTGACCGTGTCTCAGAATTTTTCTTTTGGTTAGGATTATGATGACCGCATAGATTGAACCAAAGCCGCCTAAAGTTACTAAAGCAATCATCGGACTCATAAGATAAAGAACAACTAATATGGAGCTAATTAATAGCGCACTACTCACCAGAGTAATCGATGGCAAGATTACGTTATAGATAGTGTTGTTTATTTTTATTGAAATGCCGTCAATAATCTCACTGCTATTCCTTGATAGGTGAACAGCATAAGGTTGATAAAGGGTTCTGCGGTAGATTTCTAAGCTAAGATCTGCGCCCATAGCAAAAGAAAGTCTAGTAGTCGCCCACAACAAGAACATCCTAATGCCTGAGGCCATCAATACGGCAATTATAAAGAGAATAGTAATCGGCAGAAGCAACTGGTCAGAGGAGGAAATATTGAACAATCTGATAAAAGGCTCAGCGAGAGAATGGTCATAGACAAAGTTGGGGGAAGCCAACACCCCCAAGAAAGGAAGTACTGCTCCAATACTTAACATCTCAGCAAAGGAGCTCACCACCATCAGGACGGCAAGCAAAGAAAACTGACGACGACGACGAATGCCAATATGTGCCCATAACCGTCGTAGCAAGGATTTAAGGGTATCTTTTGATGTCGGACTAGATGAAATCATGTTCTCTGACGCTCGCTAACAAGCTTTAATAGTGTGACCAACCAAAAAGTGTGAGCTCAATTCCCTGCGACAATTGACATCACAGCCATTCGTACAGCAATTCCAAAGGTGACTTGCTTGAGGATTACCGCTTGAGGACCATCTGCTACTTCACTGGCAATCTCTACTTCACGATTCATTGGGCCTGGGTGCATCACAATCGCATCAGGTTTTGCCAGCTGAAGTCTTTCTTTGTTTAGACCCCACTGCTTAAAGAATTGATCTCCCTGAGGGATCTGATGGCTCTCCATACGTTCTTTCTGGATACGGAGGGTCATCACCACATCCACATCTTTTAAACCTTGTTCAATGTTGTTGTAGATTTTGACACCCATCATATTCAGGTCTTTAGGCAACAAACTCTCAGGACCAATCGCTCTGATTTCTGGACAACCTAAAGTGGTCAGTGCATGAATATTTGATTTAGCTACACGACTATGAACAATGTCACCAATGATGGCTACTTTGATCTTTGTAAAGTCTTGCTTGTAATGGCGCATAGTGTACATATCAAGTAAACCTTGCGTAGGATGCTGATTGGTACCATCACCTGCATTGATCACATGCACATGCGGTGGTAAGTGTTGAGCAACCTCTACAGCAGCACCAGTGGTCTTGTGACGCACCACAAAAATGTCGGCCTGCATAGCCACCAAGTTATCAATGGTATCGAGCAGCGTCTCACCTTTGGCTGTTGATGAGGTTTGAATGTCTAAGTTAACGACATCCGCTGATAGGCGTTTAGCAGCGATTTCAAAAGTGGTTCTGGTGCGGGTTGAGTTTTCAAAGAAGAGGTTGAAAACATTCTTGCCGCGCAGCAATGGAACTTTTTTAACCTCTCGATCTGAGTCACTCACAGCCACAAATTGTTGGGCTGTATCGAGGATATGAAGAATATGTTCTTTGGATAAACCTTCTAAGGTGAGCAAATGAGTGAGCTTGCCTTGATCATTGAGCTGGAGTTGGCTGGCAGTCTTAGAGGTTTTTGGCATCTTAGGTCAGTATTTTAATCTTTTCTGTTGGCTTTTATGTTGTCTTTTTGCTGTCTTTTTGCTGTCTTTTTGCTGTCTTTTTTGATTATTGGCTGTATTTATTGACACTTCCGCTTAATTCTTTATTGAGCCTCAGCGGTGAAACTAAAGCGCCCATCATCTAATTGCTCCAAAACTAAAATCTGATTATCAGCCATTTTGACCTTAGCACCCTTGAATGTGGCATCGACTGGTAGCTGCCTTCTATGGCGATCGGCTAGAACAGCCAAATCAACCTTGGCTGGACGACCATAGTCAAATAACTCATTGAGAGCTGCTCGAACGGTTCTACCCGTATCTAAAACATCATCAACCAAGATCATGTGAGCACCTTCCACCTCAAAAGGTAATTTGGTAGACATACCTTCAGAGCTATTGAGAGCCTTGATGCCTTTTTCAGCATAGTCATCACGGTGGAATGACACGTTAATCACGCCATGAGCAGATAACCCCAAATCTTTGGCCAAGCGCTCAGCCACCCAAGCACCACCGCTGGCCAAACCAGCCAATTGAAAATCAGGGCTGATCTTCTTTTGCTCTCTTAATTGATTTAAAAGAGTTTGATAAAGGTCTTCTGCGTTAGGAATGGATGACATAAGCTTTCTTCAATGTTTTCTTTTACTTTTACTATTGCTTTTACTATTTACTATCTTCAGGTACAGCCTGTTGATTACCGTTAATTAGTGTTAATTCAACAATCTCAATATAAGCATCTTACTCTGATGTTTCTTGTATTTTTATCTTACAGCGCATCCAGATACTGCTGCAAGATTAGTTGTGCTGCGAGGGCATCATCACCATCTTGAACAGAAACAGAGGTATAGCGCTCATCCACCCAAACTACTTCTTTTTGAAAACGTCCATGCAGTTGATTGCCAAAGCGTTTAGCTTTTAGAGTCATGTCATGTTCTGCACCATCCGGATGGGTGGGTAAGCCCACCACCAATAATTGTGGCTGCCATTCTTGGATGAGTGCATCGATTGCTTTAAATTTTTCGTCTTGATTTTTTTCTTGAATGATCTTCAAAGCTTCAGCAGTCTTGGTGATGGTGTTACCCACAGCAACACCAATCCGCTTTTCACCAAAATCAAAGGCTAAGATGGTTTTTGTCATTAGGCATGGCCCGCATCACTTGAGAGAAAACCAAGATCAATGCCCAATAAACCTAAAACATTTTGATACTTATATTCATCCGGAGTATCAAAAATGATATGGGCCATTTCTTCTGTCGGTGCTGGCACATTCAACCAACCATTGCGAGCAATTTCATCCTCGAGCTGACCTGCACTCCAACCCGCATAACCAAGAGTCATTAAAAAGCGTGAGGGTCCATGACCAGCAGCCACTTCTTCTAAAACATCTTTAGAAGTTGTCATGGCCAAACCCCCTGGAATTCTCAATGAGGAGTTGTAATGCGTGGTGTACTCACCCCGCTTTTGTTCATGCAAGACAAAGCCACGATCCGTTTGCACAGGGCCACCAAAATAAACAGGCTCAGTGGCTTTGGTTTGAATTTCTAACTTGAGATCGACCTTGTCAAAAACAGTGGCCAAATCAACATCCGTGGGTTTATTAATGACCAAGCCCATGGCACCAGTAGAGGAATGATCACAGAGGTAAATCAAAGATCCAGCAAAGTTCTCATCAACCATGCCAGGCATAGCAATTAAGAACTGATTGGCGAGATGCTGAACATCCCCTGTTTTTTGGGTCATAACTAGATTTTATCTGATTAAGGCCTTACCCACCCTAACCATAAACCTGGATATCTCTATAAAATGATAGTCAAAGGCAAAGAGAATCATGAATTATCAATAATGATGCCTTAGGAGATAAAAAATATGACTGCTAGCAATAGCTCTGGTTCTAAAGGCTTGGTCTGGCTTCGCCGTGACCTAAGACTTCACGACCACCATGCCATGCGCATGGCGCTGAAAGCTTGCAAGCAAGTTTGGGTGGTGTTTGTATTTGATACGGACATCTTGTCTCACCTCTTAGATAGAGGTCTTACAAAAGATCGACGCATTGATTTCATTTGGCAATCTTTACAAGAAATCAACGCCGAACTGCAAAGCAAAGGCGGCGGACTCATCGTGCGCCATGGCAAAGCAGTCGACATCATTCCACAGCTCGCCACCGAATTAGGTGTTCAAGCGGTTTACACCAATAAAGATTATGAGCCTGCAGCCATAGAACGAGATCGTTTGGTCTCACTCGCACTTGAAGCAAAAGATATTGCTTTTCATGGCTACAAAGATCAAGTGATCTTTGAGCATCAACAAGTACTCACAGGACAAGGTGGTGTGTTCTCCGTATTCACACCATTTAAAAATGCTTGGCTTAAAAAACTTCAAGCCACCGATCTTGATGCGCATGCTGTTGATTTAGATAGCGGCCAATTTGCAGCAATACCAAAAGCATTAAACCTACCTTTCCCATCACTGGAAGCGATGGGCTTTGAACCCACCGGGATTGAATCGTATCTACCCACTGGTATGTCAGGTGCATCCGAACTCTTTGAGCAGTTCTTAGATCGCATGGATCAATACCATGCCACCCGTGACTTTCCAGCAGTCAAAGGTCCCAGTTATTTATCAGTGCACTCTCGCTTTGGCACGATTTCTATTCGAGCGCTGGTGCGCGAGGCGCATCACCGCATGTTGGCGGGCAGCATGGGTGCCACCATCTGGTTATCAGAACTGATTTGGCGTGACTTTTATTTCATGATTCTGAGCAATCACCCAAGGCTCGCTCCAGCATTAGGAAAGAAATCACTGATTCACGGCACAGCAGGACATCAATCATTCAAACCTGATTACGACAAGATTTTTTGGGAAAGCGGTGCTAAAGCTCAAAAATTATTTAAAGCCTGGTGTGAAGGTAAAACTGGTTACCCGTTAGTAGATGCAGCGATGCATCAACTCAATCAAAGTGGCTACATGCACAATCGTTTGCGCATGGTCGTGGCTTGCTTCTTGATCAAAGATTTAGGCATTGATTGGCGTTGGGGTGAACAATACTTTGCAGACCACCTCAATGACTTTGACTTTGCCGCAAACAATGGTGGATGGCAGTGGGCCTCTTCAAGCGGCTGTGATGCACAACCCTACTTCCGCATCTTTAATCCCATCACCCAATCTGAAAAATTTGATGGGGAAGGTAAATTCATTAAAAAGTATTTACCGCAGTTGTCTAAACTATCCAAAAAAGCGATTCATGCTCCTTGGTTAGCAGGTGATATTGAATTAGATCTTGCAGGTGTTCGTTTGGGCCGAGATTATCCGCCACCCATAGTGCAACATGACGAGGCTAGAAAAAATACCTTGATCAGGTACGCGGTGGTAAAAAAAGAGTCTGCCGAATAAAACATTCACCCAATAAATTTCGTAATACATGATGATTTATCTCAATAAAATTCTTCCATATTTAATTTACCCAACAACCATCATCCTGGTTTTATTGATTGCAGGACTTTTTTTAAAAAAGAGAGTTCTACTAATTGTTGCAACCACAATATTTTTAATTACCAGCAATCCTTTAATCTCAGATCAAATGATAGGTTATCTTGAAGCTGGCCAATTAAAAAATCCAGTTGATGAAGTGCAAAAAGCCGATGCCATTGTTGTTCTTAGTGGCATGCTCACCACAATTGAAACCAGCAAGGGTCTTGATTTTGAATGGTTGGATCCTGATAGATTTTTTGGCGGCGTTGAATTAATTCGCGCTGATAAAGTTCCACTGCTTATCTTCACAGGAGGAAAGCTCCCGTGGCAAAAAATTAATTCAACAGAAGGTGAAGTCTTAGCAAAATATGCGAAAAATTTTGGGGTTGATCCTAACGTTATTCAGATCACGAAAGAAGTCCAAAATACAGAAGATGAGGCGAAGGCAGTTAAGGAGCTTTTAACTTCTAAAAACCTGAATAAGATTATTTTGGTAACTTCTGCTTTTCATATGCCTCGCGCAAAACGCCTATTTGAAAAACAAGGGTTTGTAGTTGAGCCCTATCCTGTTGATTTCAAGGTAGAGGCCAATACAATTACCATATTGGACTTTTTACCCAGCGCCTTTGCTATGAAAAATTTTGAATTTGCGATGAGAGAACTGCTGGGAAGAGCCTATTACCAAATTAAAGTCCAATAGGCTTATGTAATCCAGGCACTTGAACAAACTGAGGCCTTTTATCCAAGGACATGGCAGTCAGTTGACCACCCCAAACACAACCGGTATCTAAACCGACCACATTTTTTTTCTTGAGTAATCCCAAAGTAGACCAATGACCAAAAATAATTTTGGTATCTTGAGTTTTCCTGCTCGGAACCTCAAACCAAGGCATATAACCTTTGGGTGCATCACCAGCACCCTCTTTACTCTCAAACTCCATCACACCCCTGGCAGTACAAAAGCGCAAGCGAGTGAATGAATTAATGATGACTCTTAAGCGCTCTGCACCTTTGAGATTGTCATTCCATTGATTTGGTGTGTTGCCATACATCTCAATCAAGGACTTGGCATAGTTTTTATGTCGCAAGACTTTTTCTAATTCATGTGCCAACTCGAGAGTTTTAGTGACACTCCATTGCGGCAAGATTCCTGCGTGCACAAAAAGAGTGTCTAGGTTTTCTTTGCCACTGTACAAAGCTATCGGACGATGTCTTAACCAATCTATCAATTCTTTTCGATCGGGTGCTTTGAGGATGTCATCCAAGGTATCCAATGATTTGGGACCGCGTATTCCTGCATCTCTGGCCAGTAAATGTAAATCATGATTACCCAAAATGCATTCTGCTTGTCCCGCCTCTTGCAATGCCTTAAGAGTTCGCAAAGCACCCAAGGAATCTGGACCACGATTCACCAAATCACCCACACAAATAATTTTTGAGTCTTTGGGTAATTTTTTGATGAGCTGCTTCAGCTGCTGATTGCAGCCTTGAACATCTCCTATGGCAAATATATCGTTCATATACCCCTTAGTTTAATGGGTGATGATTTTGTTGATTTGTTTTTCTATTATAAAAAGCATAAGATGCTATTCTGATAACCAAGCAAATCTTCAATGAAATTTAATTCTTTACTCTTTGCGGACTCCCTTGAACAAAAGGATTTTTCTGTAGAACAAACAAAAGGTATCGCCTACGGCGCCTTTGAATGCTTTGATATAGAAAAACTAGCAACAAAAGATGAAATAAAGCATCTAGCTACAAAAGAAGATCTCGCAAGATCTATCCACACTTTGTTCATGCAACTATTGGGTGTCATCATTGGTGTACAAACAGTGATGATTGGCCTGATGCTTTTCTTACATCGATTAAAAACATCATGAAATTTAACTCTCACCAAGACCTAGCCACAACGAAAGACGTGACTCAAATAGAAGACAGCATTGATTTAATGCTCATTAAACTGAATCAAAAAATTGAGTTAGTCGGAATTCGTCTTGAAAAATCAATCGCCGATCTTGGCACTAAATTGACCACATTTATTTGTGCCAGCTCATTATCTATGATGACAATCTTGCTGGCTTTTATGACCTTCTTACATAGAAGCAAATGATTTTTCTGCTGCGTTGAACATCTCATCTAGAACTGCATCATCGTGCGCAATTGATAAGAAACCAGCTTCATAAGCAGATGGCGCCAAATACACCCCATTGTCTAGCATCAAGTGGAAGAATTTCTTGAAAGCTTCAATGTCACTGGCAGTCACTGCAGTATAAGAAGTTGGCACCTCTTGAGAGAAATACAAACCAAACATACCGCCCACGCTATCGACTGAGAATGGAACTCCTGCCTGATTAGCTCGTTCTTGCATACCATTCACAAACTTTTTAGTCTGAGTGGTCAAGCAATCAAAAAAGCCAGGGCGAGTGATGATATCTAGATTGGCTAATCCAGCTGCAACTGCCAATGGATTACCAGACAAAGTACCTGCTTGATAAACATTGCCTAAGGGGGCTAATTTATTCATGATGTCAGCACGACCGCCAAAGGCAGCCATTGGCATACCACCGCCCATGACCTTACCCAAACAAGTTAAATCTGGTTTAATGCCATGCAAACTTTGTGCGCCACCTAAAGCCACTCTAAAACCAGTCATCACTTCGTCATAAATCAGCACAGCACCTTCTTTGGTGGTCAGATCACGCATTGCTTTAACAAAGGCAGAGCTTGGCTGAATCAAATTCATATTGCCAGCAATTGGCTCAACAATCAGTGCTGCAATCTTGCCAGCATTTTGTTTGAAAGCCACCTCAAGAGCTTCCACATCATTGAATGGCAGCACCAATGTGTGTTTCACTAGATCTTGTGGAACACCGCCTGATGATGGTGCATTTTGCGTGCTATCAGCAAAGGTCAACATGCCTGAACCAGCTTTGACCAATAAGCTATCAGCATGACCGTGGTAGCAACCCTCAAATTTAATGATCAGATCTCGGCCAGTAAACCCACGCGCCAAACGCAAAGCGCTCATCGTAGCTTCTGTACCACTAGAAACTAAGCGTACTTGCTCAATACTAGGAACCAATTGGCAGATACGCTCTGCCATCACAATTTCACCTTCAGTTGGAGCACCATAACTAAAACTATGAACCGCAGCCTCTTGCAGAGCCTTCACAACTTCAGGATGAGCATGACCCACAATCATCGGACCCCATGAGCCAATACAGTCGATATATCTCTTATAGTCTGCATCCCAGAAATAAGCGCCTTGTGCACGCTTGATAAAGCGTGGCACGCCACCCACCTGACGGAATGCTCTCACTGGAGAGTTCACGCCACCCGGTGTGGTTTTTTGTGCTCGGAGGAATAGTTCTTCGTTTTTGCTCATATCTTTAAATTCTTTAACTATCAAAAATGGTGCATTTAAAACTTCAAAGCCACCCGAAGGTGGCTTTATGAATCTAGTTGATTTAGATGACAGTCATCTCGAAATCTTCTTTGCGTGCACCACACTCTGGACACGTCCAGTTCATTGGAACGTCTTTCCACAATGTACCAGGAGCAATACCCTCATCAGGCAAGCCAGCCTCTTCATCGTAGACCCAGCCACAAATCAAACACATATAAGTTTTAAATTCCATGATCTCTTTCCTGTTTTCAATTATTTTACTGGTGTTTTGGAATTTACAAATATTTAGCAAAACTCAATGCAGCTGGTCAAAAAACCTAAGACTCTTTAAAAGACATAAAGAACTGATAATCATCAGACCAATGATCATAGTTTGGCGATGGATTGTTTCAACAATCTTTTTACTCAAGCGACTCTCCAGAGCATCGAAGTCAGCTTTTATCTCTGCCCGCAGATCAACTATAGATTTTTCCATCACAGACTTTAGCCTTTTTACTGTTACTCAACCCACCAAACAATTATGGATTTTATAAATAAAAGAGCATCAAATCAAATCAACAAATCTGACAATGATTGGGCTTAGAAAAAATAAGTTATTACAGCTTAGTTTTATGAGGCCGATGAAGAAGCATCCGGTCTTTTCATATCAAACCTGAACAAGCGACACTCTAAGGGGCCATTAAATAACGGGGTACGCTTAGACTCTTTCATGCGCACTTGACCTGGTAAACCCATATCGGCTGTTAAGACATCCACTTGCCAACCTTGAAAGTTATCTTTGAGATGCTTACCAAACTGATTTAAAAACTCCATGAACTCTGGTGAGTTATTGTTCTTAGGCAAAGCATCACGTGCGCCACGACCTTTGACACGCTCACTGCCATCACGACCACCCTTGATCTCTAAACGCTCACCATACGGTGGATTAAAGAGCATCACGCCTGGCTCTGCAAACGGTGACTTGGCCACCAAAGCATCAATTTGACGAACATTCGATAGAACACCTGATTGGGCTGGTAAGCCAGCGCGCTTCCAATTATTTTTAACGATTGTGATCATGTTCTCATTAATGTCACAAGCAGCCATCTTGAGCTTATTGGCATTGGCCAAACCTTGCTCAATATTTTTCTTGGCAACAATACACAAACCATCCCACTGTTTTTTTAAATCAGGCGTATTGAATGGCTTTAATCTCTGAAACCCAAACCCTTGATCAGCGCCCACCAAATCAACGCGTGTTGGACGATAACGGGTAAATTTAGAAGGCTCGGATTTATCTGCAGACTTCACAGCTTGGTTATGATCCTGCGCCGATTGTGCTGCATCTTGTTGAGGGTTCATCAACCCTGCTCGTATCGAGCCCGATGGAATCCCTAAACCTCTATAAGCGGCTTCAATTAAAAAAGTACCACTACCGCACATAGGATCAAACAAAGGTTGCTCTGGCTTCCATCCTGTCAAAGCCAAAATACCGGCAGCTAAATTCTCTTTCAGGGGTGCTGCACCTTTGTCATCACGCCAACCGCGCTTAAACAAAGACTGACCGCTGGTATCCAAATAAACCGTGGCATGAGTCGCAGTTAAATGGGCTTGCACTCGAACGTCGGGCAATTCAGTATCAATGTTAGGGCGTGCGCCCTTAACTTCTCTCAAGCGATCGCACACCGCATCTTTGATTCTAAGGGTGACAAAGTTCAAACTCGTGAGTGGTGAACGATGCGCCGTCAAATCAACCCGCATGGTTTGATCGGGAGTGATCCAATCTTCCCAAGACAAAGAGCGAGCAGCTTTATAAATATCGTCTTCTTTGCGATACGCCACATGCGTCATTTGTAATAAACAACGACTGGCAATCCGAGAATGTAAGTTAATCGCCAAGGCCACGGACATTGGCCCCGCAACACCCAAGCCACCGGTGTTATTTAATGGCGGAGGATCAATGACCCATGCGCCTAGAGCTTTGACTTCAGAGCGCTCAGAAATTTCTTTTAGCTCTTCTGCCAAAGGAATCTCAAGCCCACGTGGACACACAATAAAAAACTTCATTGATTAACCTTGAATATTCTGATTATTGGTTTTGATAACGATGGATTCACTCTTTTTAGCTAGTCGCTTAAAAAGGTTTCACAACCACCAAAATACTCACGATCAAGAAAATAATCACTGGCACTTCGTTGAACCAACGGTACCAAACATGAGAGCGCTTGTTAATGCCAGCCTTGAACTTTTTATAAATCGAACCACAAGCGTGGTGATAACCCAATAAGATAAATACTAAGAATAACTTTGCGTGCATCCAACCAGAGCCAGGGCCTTTACCCACACCGTAATACAACCAAAGTATCAAACCTAAAATAACTGCGGGGACCATCAAGATGGTCATGAAGCGGTACAAGCGAAAAGACATACCTAAAAGGCGCTCTAAAACTTGAGGATTGGTTTCTTGGGCCATGTTCACATAAATGCGCGGCAAATAAAACAAGCCTGCAAACCATGAAGCCACAAATAATATGTGAAATGCTTTCACATACAAATACGCGCTGCCCATCACCACATTCACTGAATCACTCATCTCAACCATCCCTTTTGGTTTACATTTCTGATATTAATTTTTACTAACGTTACTACTTTAACTATCAAGCTCTAACTCAGGTTCTGATTTCGCCCTGTCCAAACACGATGTATTTCATTGAAGTCAAACCTTCTAGACCAACTGGTCCTCTGGCGTGTAACTTGTCATTTGAAATACCAATCTCAGCACCCAGGCCATATTCAAAACCATCTGCAAAACGAGAGCTGGCATTGATCATCACACTGGCACTATCAACTTCTCTTAAAAAACGCATACCGGCTGAATAATCTTCAGTGATGATGCAATCAGTGTGGTGACTGCCATACTGATTGATGTGCTCCATCGCCTCATCCATATTGCTGACAGTTTTGATCGATAGAATTGGTGCCAAATACTCCGTAGACCAATCTTCTTCAGTGGCATCGATTAAATTCTTCACACCAGCGGCTTCAAGAGCTTGTTTGGTTTTTTTACAAACTCGCAACTCAACACCTTTGTCTTGATAAATCTTGCACAGAGGTAATAAAGAATCTTTGATCGCAGCCTCATGCACCAACAATGTTTCCATGGTGTTGCATGGTGCGTAGCGCTGAGTTTTAGCGTTATCACACACCTTGATGGCTTTGGCTGGATCAGCCAACACATCGATGTAGGTATGACAAATACCATCCAAGTGCTTGATCATTGGCACTCTGGCATCAGCCATCAAACGCTCGATCAAACTCTTGCCACCACGTGGCACGATCACGTCAATATATTCATTCATCGTGATCATGGCGCCCACAGCAGCACGATCGGTTGTTTCAACCACTTGCACTGCGTCTGATGGCAAGCCTGCCAAAGACAAACTCTCCTGAATCAACTTGGCCAATGCCGTGTTTGAATCAATCGCTTCTGAACCACCACGCAAAATAGTTGCATTGCCTGACTTCAAGCACAAAGCAGCAGCATCAATCGTCACGTTAGGACGAGATTCATAGATGATGCCAATCACGCCCAAAGGCACACGCATTTGTCCCACCTGAATACCTGATGGCATTTTTCTAATATTGCTCATTTCACCAATTGGGTCTGACAACTTGGCAATTTGCTCCAAACCTTCAGCCATGGTGGCGATGGTTTTATCCGTGAGTGTCAAACGATCAATGAATGCAGCATCTTGGCCATTGGCTTTTGCACGCTCAACATCTTTGGCATTCACCACTTTCAAAGCTTCTGCATTTTTTCTAACTAAAGCTGCCAAGTGAATCAAAGCCTCATTTTTTGAAGCTGTGCTGGCGCGAGCCATCGCACGCGAAGCTGAACGGGCTTTTTGACCAATGCCCTTCATCAGGGTCACTGCGTCTGAATGTGTGTTGTTTTGATTGCTCATAGGCATTACTTTAACTGAAATTAGGGGTTTGAACGAATTCTTGAGGATTTTCAATGAGATAGCCTAGAACTGTTCCAAGCAATTGAACTCACACCTTTAGAGTTTATTTAAAACTAAATTTTTAAATTAATAGGTGTAATTGGGTGAAAAAATGGGTGAAAACCTAAAATATGGGTGTAATTGGGTGAAAAAATGGGTGTAAAATTCAACTATGTTTAATACCAATGATCTGACCATTAAAAATGAGCTCTTAAACCTCATCAGTCAAATTGATGAGTTCAAAGGTGCTTGGCGTGCCTTGGGGACGCTAGCTCCAGATAGACTTTTGGCATTGCGTAAAGTGGCCACTATTGAAAGTATTGGCTCATCTACCCGCATTGAAGGCAGCAAACTTTCAGATCGAGAAGTTGAAAACTTACTTTCAAATTTAGAAATTAAATCTTTTGAATCTCGCGACACGCAAGAAGTAGCCGGTTATGCCGAACTCATGAATTTGATTTTCAGCTCTTGGATAAATATTCCGTTCACTGAAAACCATATCAAACAGTTACATCAAATTCTGCTGCGTCATAGTGAAAAAGACATCTGGCATCGAGGTAACTATAAAACCAATACCAACAGCGTTGCCGCCTTCAATGCAGAAGGTCAACAAATAGGGATTGTGTTTAATACTGCAACGCCATTTGATACCCCACGCCTGATGACTGAATTAATTCATTGGGTAGAAGAGATGCGGGCAAGCAAACAACTTCATCCATTGATTGTTATTGCTATATTTGTTGTTGTATTTTTAGAAATTCATCCATTCCAGGATGGCAATGGTCGCCTGAGTCGCGCTCTAACAACACTGCTTTTACTACAAGCAGGTTATGCCTATGTACCCTACAGCTCACTTGAGAGCATCATTGAATTAAATAAAGAAGCCTATTACTTAGCCTTACGACAAACACAAGGCACGATCAGGATGCCTAAGCCACATTGGGAACCTTGGATCATTTTTTTCATGAAATCTCTTGCAGAACAAGTGCAGCGTTTAGAGAAAAAAGTGGAAAGAGAGCATCTGGTATTGTCCGCACTCCCAGGGTACTCGCTCATCATCATTGAACTTGCTCGTGAGCATGGAAGAATCACCATGGCTGATGCAATCAAGGCGACTGGATCAAATAGAAATACCCTCAAAGAGCACATTCGCAAACTCATTCACGATGGCAGATTGGTGAAACATGGAGAGGGTCGTGGCGCTTGGTATCGTCTTGGTTAAATGAACCACTAAACAAACAAGCGTCCCAACATCCTCAAACCATCCCATGGATCACTGGGTAGTTTTTCTAAAATCGGACCTGCCCCTTTGCGGATTTGCAAACCCTTGGATTGTTGATCGAGACCACTGGTCACCATCAACGCTTTTTGCAAACGATCGGCACTTAATCTCTGAAGTGCTTGTGGAATCAAACGCTCTTTATTACCCCAAACACGATTCATCTTCATGAGCATTTGCAAATTATCACCACGATCAACGGCCTGACGCAGTCGATTGAGTAATCGCACTTCTTCAGTGACTGTCCAAAGAATCAAGACCAAAGGCTCGCCTTCACCTTCTAAGCCATCAACCATGCGATTAAAGCGTGCCAAATCTCCAGCCAACAATGATTCAGTCAGTTGAAAAACATCATATCTGGCAACATTCAAAACAGCGTCACGGATATTCTCTTCTGTGAGCGTTCCTTCTGGATATAACAAACCCAACTTCTGAACTTCTTGGTGAGCTGCAATCAAATTACCCTCGATCTGATTGGCCATGAACTGCAAGGCGCGTTGTCCAGCTTCTCCTGCCTCAACCTGCTGCTTCTGCTGCTTCAAACGACCAGCAATCCAGTTAGGTAAGTGAGTTCTATCGATAGGATCTATGCGCACAGCAATGGCAGATTCATCCAAGGCGGTGAACCAAGCGGATTTCTGTGTCTGAAAATCTACCCTTGGTAAAAAGATACAGGTCACTGTATCAACCGGACTTTTCTCTTTTACTTGAGCATCTATTTGGGCACAAAACTGCTTGATGGCATCAGAGCCGTCACGACCAGGCTTGCCTGTGGGTATGCGTAACTCAACATAACGCTTGTCCCCGAACAAAGACATGGTTTGACCTGCGTTCATGAGCGCTGACCAATCAAAACCTTTCTCATGCATCATCACTTCACGCTCGGTGTGTCCATGAGCAATCACCATGGCGCGCAATTGGTCTTGCAACTCCATCACAAGCAAAGGCTCGTCACCACACAACACATACAGAGGATGCGGTCCAGTTTTTTTAGCTTGTGCTAAATGTGCGCCAAAAGCATCTGCCTTTTGCATGCTTAGCGACTCTTTGGCTGTGACTCCGATGGAGTTTGTTTTGAAGGTAGTTGCTTGATTGATGCCAAACGGCGCATCAACTGACTCACAATATCCATGCGCATATCTTTGACATAATCAGCGACTTGTTGATCAAACGCTTGAATATTGGACTGATTGAAGTCAATGTCACGTGTCAAATAAATATCTGATTCAGGCATCAACTCAATACCATTCGGATCAAAGGCTCTAAAAACAACCCTAGAAATGATCCGATAAGCAGTGATTTGACCTGCACTGTTGTAAGAAAGCACTTGACGAGCATTTTGCTCAGAAATAATTTCTAGAATAAGTTCAGCATCTTTGGCGGCTTTAACAATCTGAATATCGTTGACTCGAAGCAACATATCCAAGTCATCACGCAATTCTTGTGTCAAATTACCACTGATCAGAATATTTTTATAAGGCAAATCGACTTTGCCGCGCAAGCGCCAGCCACAAGCACCAAGAACACACATGGCCAAAATTGATAAACCACCGCCTAAGAGCTGACGTCGCCCTATTGAATAAATGGAGGTGGTTTTTTTCATGATGTGCTCATTTTGCTCTATTTATGCTCTGTTTCAAAATCAATGGCTGACATTCATTGTTAAACAACAATATTGACCAATCGGCCAGGGACGATGATGACCTTTTTAGGGGGTGCACCATCCACTGCCTTGATGGCCGCTTCACTGGCCAAGGCCAGTGCTTCAATACTTGCTTTATCAGCATCAGTTGGCACCAAAACTTGGCCTCTTAACTTGCCATTGACCTGAATCATCATGGTGATTTCATTTTGCACCAAGGCTGATTCATCAACTTCTGGCCATGGAGCATCCAATAAATCACCCCACTGCTGAGCATAACCGGCAGCATTCCAAAGTGTGAAAGTGATGTGCGGCACAACTGGGTATAAAACTCTTAACAAAATACCCAGTGTTTCACGACGCACTTCAGGACTGATCGTCTTTGCTTGCTCCAAAGCATTGAGCATTTTCATGGTGGCAGAAACCACCGTGTTGTATTGCTTGCGTTGGTAGTCAAAATTCGCTTGCTTAAGAACACTGTGGATTTCAAGACGCAAAGCTTGATCTGCTTCAGTCAAATTCGCTGAAAGTTTGTCACTGGCTTTCTGATTAACTGCGTGAACCGTTGCTGCATGAGCAGCACCATATGACCATAAGCGACGCAAGAAGCGCGAAGCCCCCTCAACACCAGAACTGGACCATTCCAATTGTTGCTCAGGAGGAGCAGCAAACATCGTGAACAAGCGAGCCGTATCTGCACCGTATTGATCAATCAATGACTGAGGATCTATACCGTTATTTTTACTCTTGGCCATCTTCTCGACGCCACCAATATTCACAGCTTTGCCAGATGTTTTATGTTTGGCTGATAGCGGACGACCTTTGTCATCTGTTTCAACCAACACATCATCAGGATTGATCCAAGTTTTACGACCATTCGGCTCATCGATGTAATACGTGTCATTCAAGACCATGCCTTGCGTGAGCAAGTTGCTGAATGGCTCATCAAACTTCACCAAACCTAAATCACGCATCACTTTTGTCCAGAAGCGCGCATAGAGCAAATGAAGAATTGCGTGCTCAATACCACCAATGTATTGATCCATCGGCATCCAGTAATCATTGCGCTCATCCACCATGGCATTCGCACCTGGTGATGTATAGCGCATGAAATACCAGCTTGAATCAACAAAAGTATCCATGGTGTCAGTTTCACGACGAGCTGGCTTGCCACACTTAGGGCAAGAGCACTTTAAAAAGTCTTCACGCTTATTGAGCGGATTGCCTGATCCATCTGGAACGCAATCCTCAGGCAAAACAACCGGTAAATCTTTTTCAGGCACAGGCACTTCACCGCAAGACTCGCAATGAATGATTGGAATCGGTGTGCCCCAATAGCGTTGACGAGAAATACCCCAATCGCGCAAGCGATAGGTGGTTTTCAATTCTCCTAAATTCAAGGCGGCCAAATCTTTGGCCACTGCATGCACCGCTTCAGAGTGGCTCAAGCCATCATATTTGCCACTGTTAACAGCCTTAACAGTTTCTTTATCGGCATACCAATCTTGCCAAGCACTGGCATTAAATGTTTGACCATCGATTGCCATCACTGGCTTGATAGCAATCTTGTACTTTAAGGCGAATGCAAAGTCACGTTCATCATGAGCTGGCACACCCATCACGGCGCCATCGCCATAGCTCATCAAAACATAATTGCCCACCCAAACATCAACCTCTTCACCAGTCAAAGGATGAGTGACTTTCAAGCCAGTGGGCATACCCTCTTTTTCTTGAGTCGCCAAATCCGCCTCAATCACGCTGCCTTGTTTGCATTTCTCAATGAAGGCTGCCAAAGCAGGGTTATTTTTTGAAGCGTGCAACGCCAAAGGATGTTCTGCAGCCACTGCACAGAAAGTCACGCCCATCACCGTATCAGCGCGGGTGGTGAAGACAAACATTTTTCCATCTTGGATCAACTGACCAGCGTCATCTTTGATTTGATGAGTAAAGGCAAAACGCACACCAAAACTCTTACCGATCCAGTTTTGCTGCATCAACTTTACGCGCTCAGGCCAACCCAAACCTTCCAAACCAGTTAACAACTCTTCAGCATAGGCTGTGATGTTCAAGTAGTAACCAGGGATTTCTCGTTTTTCAACCAAAGCACCTGAACGCCAGCCACGACCATCAATCACTTGTTCGTTGGCCAAGACTGTTTGATCAATCGGATCCCAATTCACAACCTGAGTCTTGCGATACGCCACACCCTTTTCCAACATCTTCAAAAAGAGCCATTGATTCCAGCGATAGTAATCTGGTTTACAGGTGGTGATTTCTCTAGACCAATCAATGGCTAAACCCATCGCATCCATCTGCTTTTTCATATAAGCGATGTTGTCGTAGGTCCAAGCAGCTGGCGGCACATTGTTATTGAGCGCGGCATTTTCAGCTGGCATACCAAAAGCATCCCAACCCATTGGCATCAAAACGTTATAGCCTTGCATGCGCAACTGGCGAGTCATCACATCATTGATGGTGTAGTTACGCACATGGCCCATGTGCAACTTTCCAGATGGGTAAGGCAGCATTGAGCAAGCGTAGTATTTTTTCTTGAGTTGGCCCTTTTGATCTTTGGCCTGCTCATCCACGCGATAAACATCGCCCGATTTCCACTGTGCATTCGCCGCAGCTTCAATGGCACGGTGATCGTAATCTTTACTCACTGCTGTTACATCTGAACTCAAAACAAGACCCTTGTATTTTTCTTAAGAATGAAAATTGCTTAAAAATGTATTAAATAAAAAATTAATACATCGAATAAATCGAATCAATCATTTGGCAATCGATTAAATTTTGATTTGCTTCAAACCCAAGACATCTTGCATATCAAAAAGGCCTTTGGATTGATTGGCTAAAAAACGCCCGGCTCGCACAGAACCTTGTGCGTAAGACATTCTGCTGGCAGATTTGTGCGTGATTTCAATGCGCTCACCATCGCCACAGAACATAACCGTGTGATCACCCACAATATCGCCGCCGCGGATGGTGGCAAAACCAATCGTGCCTTCTTCACGCTCACCAGTGTGACCTTCTCTGGCATAAACAGCGCAATCCTTCAACTCTTTACCCAAAGCCTTCGCGATCACCTCGCCCATACCAATCGCAGTTCCTGATGGGGCATCCACCTTGTGCTTGTGATGAGCTTCGATGATCTCGATGTCGTAACCTGAGTTCAATATCTTTGCAGCAACTTCTAATAGCTTGAATGTGGCATTAACCCCCACACTCATGTTTGGCGCAAAAACAATCGCGATCTTTTCACTGGCCTTTTTAAGTTCAGCTTTTTGTACATCTGTAAATCCAGTCGTACCGATGATCATCTTCACGCCCAAAGTTTGCGCCACCTCTAGGTGAGCCAAAGTACCTTCAGGTCTTGTGAAATCAATTAAAAAATCAGCGTCCTTCAAACCTTCTTTAACTTCTGCAGTGATTTTGATGCCAGTATTTTTTCCTAAAAAAGCTGCTGGATCTTGGCCAAGCTGCGAACTGCCCGGAATATCCAAGGCACCGACCAACTGAGCATCAGGGCTATTAAGGACTGTCTCAATCAACATGCGCCCCATACGTCCAGAAGCACCTGCAATGGCAAATTTCAAAGTTGTCATTTTATATCTCTACTAATTTTTATTGTGTTTTTGTTACGCTTTTTGTTTCTTTATTGATGCATTAGTTACAAAGTAATACTTGATTAATTTCTGGTATCGCCACGCGGGATTCCAACGCCTTGCGTTGGGTTTGGCACGGTTTGCACTGTTGGGGCTGCATGCTGACTTTCCAGCTCTGGCGCAACTGCTTTGCGCTGCACTCGACGAGAAGCTTTGATACCGTCAATCTCTGCAATCAACTCGTATTCAGTAGGCAAATCATCCGCGGTAATTTTTTTCAATATATCTTTTTCAAACAACAATGTCACTTGACGCTGTTCGACTAATTGAGTGTCGCCTCGTTTAAATGCAAACACGTAGTCCCAACGATTTGGGTGCATCACACTCGTGATCAATGGGGTACCCAAAATAACTTTGACTTCTTCTCGATCCATACCAAGCTTGAGTCTTTCTAATTGCTCTTTAGAAATAAAGTTGCCTTGAACCATATCTGGACGATATGGCTTCAAAACTTTACCTAATTTGCTTTTGGAATCTTCGTTGAACTTGGTGAAGCTTTGGCATGCAGTCAAACCTAGCAAAGCAGAAGCCAATAAGAGCCACTTGCCCAAGTAAATAGCGGATTTAGATGTAATACTGGTTTGTGAGCAAATACGCATAGTGAACCATATCAAAAGAATTGTTGATTTTACCGCCACGACAAGCAAAATGCCCTGAAATAATAGAATAAACAAGGCTGTGGATAGCTTGACTACCTGAACACCTATAGTCTACCGTGTTCTGGGCTGAATTGGTCAAAGTGGGCTTAAATCTCCCAGCATCCGAGTTATTGTTGCGGTCATATCTAGTATTCATAAACTAAATATGTCGAAGAAGTGAGCTAGTCTAATTAAAAGTGATAGATATCTATCTAAAGAGACTACACAATAAAACCCAAATGAAAAAACGCCTTTGCAAGAGCAAAATCGATCAAGAATTGCAAGGCCGATGGATTCGCCCATCCGAAAGATTGCCAGATGCCATCATCGCATGAATAAATTAAAAAAATTAGATGATGATTACCTATTTAGAGGCATTAATAATGTAATTAATACCACCTGCTAGTTAAAAAGTAGTCAAATTAATCGCATCTTTAAAAGATTAGCGAGAGATGCCAAACTTCCGAAGGAAGTGATTGACCATATCAGCGAGCATTCTATGCGGGCCAGATCAATCCAAGATTTATTAAAGTCTATCGCGGCAGTATGCTAATGACAATGAATAACGGACTCTGGTCAAAAATTGACACCGTAATGCGCTATTTAGAAGGGATAAATATACTAGCGAAGATGAAAATTAGATAAGCTACAGATGTCCCAGTCAGTATTCCAACAAGTATTTCAATACGAGTATGTCCAATGCGTTCACGCAATACAATTTGATTACTCTTCACAAAAGAATTTAATTGATTAATAGCTGCTGCGTGCTTACCAACCTGCTTGCGTAAACTGCCAGCATCCAAAATGACAATAAAAGCTAAAGCGATAGCAACACCAAACGCAGGTGTATTGACGCCCTCTTTTAGGGCAATGAGTGCAGCCATACTTGAGACGATAGCACTGTGATTGCTAGGTAAACCACCATAACCAATTAAGTCAAAAGCAAAACGACGTGTCCTCAAACTATTGATTAAGAACTTCAAGATTCCAGCAACCAACCAAGCTAGAAAAGGGGTCACTACATATAAATACTCTTTCATAAATGGAATCCAGACAAAACCCATACGCAAGCAGCAACCCACAGAGCCACTACAACCATTAATTGCCAGTCGGCAAATAGTACGTCAGTTGGGGACTCTCCACCATCAAGAACTTCAACAATATACCAATAGCGAAAAAGGCCATACAAAACTATAGGGATAGTAATAACTAATCCTGGGCGGGTAGACATAACAAACATACTATAGAAGAGTAAAGCCCCAGTAGCCGACATTTCAGCATATCTATCTACTAAAGCTACAGAATATTTATCCAGAACCTTGCGACCTTCAGATCCACTTTGTGCCAGCTCTTGACGACGTTTTACTGCGGCTAAATAGAGAGCTAAACACAAAGTTGTCACACACATCCATGCCGAAGGATCTAAATTAAGTGCCGCTGCACCCGCAATAACACGTAAAACAAAGCCGATAGCAATTGTAAAGATATCGATGACTGGTTTATGTTTTAAGACAAAGGTATAGGCCAAGTTGAGAGATAAGTATGACGCAACTACCAAAATAACTTTTGGCATGACTGCGTAGCCAAGAGCCAAAATGAGATATAGAACTATCAAAAGAACTAAAGCAGCATTTTTGGAGACGAGTCCGGAAGCTAAGGGACGGGACTTTGACTTTTTAGGATGACGACGATCAAGTTCAATATCGTGAATATCATTCATAATATAAGTAGCTGAAGATGCTACACAGAAAAAGAATGTGGCTATAAGAGTATGCTCAAGAGCATCCGGTTTCAACAATTCTCCTGAAAATATCAAGGGAGCAAAAACAAAACCATTCTTCAGCCATTGCTTTGGTCTTATTAACTTTATAAGCCCAATAATGCGATCCTTTAGGCTATAAGTAGTTGTCGAAATTTGCATAAGATGGGGTCGAGAGATATCCGAATGAATATATAACTAACATAGGGCTTATTTTCGCATTAATTTCAATATCGATATATATTTGAGCATCACCTAATAAATGGTGGCCTTAAGCCCTTAAAATATTCAAAATGCTTGCTGACCTTAAAAACTCGCCCTTTTCGATCATATTTAAAGATCTGATACTTAAATGAAATCAATATCCTCTTGGGGGCGCCTAAGCCATGAAGATCATCATGTTATCCCCTTGTATAACAAATATAGCGTTGCAAATCAAATTCAAGGGGATCGAGTTGGAATAGCTCATGGCATGGGGCGTAGCTATGGGGATATAGCATTAAATCCAAATGGCCCTCTTTGGCTTACCACCGGCCTAAATCATCTCATCCATTTTGATGAATCTTCTGGCCGTCTAAGGTGTGAGTCTGGTGTACTTTTGAGGGATATTCAAAGACTTTTTATTCCTCGCGGATGGTCATTACCAGTCACACCAGGCAGTCAAATGGTGACTGTAGGTGGGGCTATTGCGAACGATGTGCATGGGAAAAATCACCATCTGCTTGGATCTTTCGGAGAGCATGTTCAACAGATTAGACTCATTCGAACTGATGGCACAGCAATTGAATGCGGCTCCAAACAGAATGTTGAATGGTTTGCTGCCACCATTGGGGGCTTGGGACTTACGGGTGTGATTACGGAGGCGGAGATTCAACTGCGCCCTACTTTTGGCCCCTGGCTGGATACCGAAACAATCCCCTACGCCAATTTATCTGAATTTTTTGAATTGGCTGACTCCTCTGAAATGAATTGGGAGCACACAGTTTCATGGATTGATTGCATGTCCAATAAAGGTCAAGGCATCTTCATGCGCGCCAACCCAAATAAAGATTTAAAAGAAGCACCACGGATGAGGGCTGAGAAAAAAATGCCTTTTATACCCCCCGTTTCTCTAATTAACAAGCTGACCTTACGCCCATTTAATTTCGCCTACTATAACCTTCGAAAATTTAATTCAGGCTCTGGCATCGCTCATTACGAACCCTTCTTTTACCCATTAGATAAGTTATTAGAGTGGAATCGAATGTATGGGCCTAAGGGATTCTTTCAATACCAAAGCGTTATACCCAGAAGTGTAGGGCATGACGCCACTCAAGCAATGCTTAAAGAAATTGAAAAGTCTGACGAAGGATCATTTCTTGCCGTATTAAAGACTTTTGGTAATAGAGAATCAATCGGTATGCTCAGCTTTCCCCAGCCAGGAGTGACGTTGGCGCTAGATTTTCCTAATCATGCCGCCCTTACCCACAAGCTCCTGGACCGCTTAGATGCGATTGTCAAGGAGGCAAAAGGTCGTATATACCCTGCCAAAGACGCCCGTATGCCTCGCGAATTATTTGAAGCTGGCTACCCAAAGTTAAATGAATTCTTAAAATATCGCGATGCGGGCATTAGCTCATCACTATCACGCCGTCTCCTAGGAAGTTAAATTGAATAACACCAAACGAATTGCCATTATTGGAGCTACATCATCTATAGCTGAGCATTGCGCAAGAATATGGGCACAAGAAAGCTCGGTAGAATTAATTTTGGTTGGCAGGGCTCAACAAAAATTAGAGGTAGTTGCAGCCGACTTATTAGTGAGATCACCAAACACCAAAATAGAAATAGTGGTGACTGATTTTATTGAACCAACTGCCATCCAAAAAACAGTTGATGCTCTATTTGCATTCGCCCCTGTCGACATTGCCTTAATTGCACATGGAACTCTTCCAGAGCAACTGGATTGCCAGAGTAATTTGACATTAAACTACAACACATTAGAAATTAATGGCATCTCACCTACGCTTTATGCGGAAGCCTTTGCGCAGCATATGGCCAAACTAGATAAGGGATCTATAGCCATCATAGGATCAGTCGCAGGTGATCGCGGACGCAAATCAAATTACGTATATGGCGCAGCTAAAGGCTTAGTGACTAGATACGCACAAGGGTTACAACATCGCTTTGCAGGAACCGGAGTTAATGTCTCACTCATTAAACCAGGCCCAACCAATACGCCTATGACTGCCGCGATGCAAGGTAGCGAGAAATTTGCCACGCCAGAAGACGTTGCAAAGACTATTATCTCTGGGATTGAGTCTAAGAAGACGGTAATTTATACGCCTGCCAAATGGCAAATTATCGTGATGGTGGTACAACATCTACCGAGCTTTATCTTCAATAAAATGAATATCTAGATGTGAGGCAAGTAAGACTTACGTTAGATATTGGGGCTATCTAGTTTTGGTTTCCATACTTCTAAAATTCCTATACAAATAAAGCCGGTCAACACCGCAAACCAAATTGTTGCAAAACGAATACCGATTGCTGCAATCGTGGCAATACTTACTGTGACCCCATAGACACCCAAAAGCAAAATAATCGTTAACTCTGTTGAGCCTACTCCACCCGGGAGCATGGAGGCGGCCCCCGCTAACATAGCCAGAGGGTAGATTGTGAATGCCTCTAATGGTTGAATTGACAGACCCAGGTCACTTAATAACCACATAAAGCCATAGGAAGTTAACGACCAAGCAAGTACGCCATAACCTATGGAGATAATCAAATCCAGAGGCTTGCACCAAAGACGGCAAGAGGATAGTCCGTCGCGCACAACCATAATCAACCTTGCAATTCTAGACCAAGAATAACTGTTAAGAAATGTGCTTAATTGAGTCAAGAACCTTGGATTCATAGCAATGCCAAACAACAAACTAATAAAAATTACCACAAAACTAAGCGCAAGAATTAGTAGGTCAAAACGACTAATTACTAATGAAGCTAATAACAATACAACAATGAGATCAAGAGCTCGCTCGTAAATAAAAGCGCCGAATGAAATATTAGCGGGCACACCCACCCGTGAAAAGTATCGGATCCGAATTAATTCGCCGACCTTACCTGGTGTTGCAGTGAATGCAAAGCCAGAAAGATAAGCAATAAATCCATAGAGCCAGTTAACTTGATATCCAGATCGAGCTAAGATCCAATACCAACGAAGATAGCGCAATAAATAGGAGACAAGGGATATGCCTAAAAGAAATGGAATTGCATGAACTAGCAAATTAATCTGGGTTAAGACATGATTTTTTGCATAAACCCAAAGCAAGAGGCCTAAATAAAAACAAGTAAGCAAGAAAAATCCAATTGCGGCCTTACCAATTTTCATGATGGTTTCTTAAATGACCAGCGCTTATGACCAAGATAGCTTGTAAAAACCGGGAAAGCTATCCCAGCAGCACTTGCAATTTCAGCCACATATTTTTGGAAACCTAGTGCGGGCAAAATGTAAAAATTTAATCCCATACTAATCGCCCAAGTCTGTGCTGCAGCAAGAACATTAACTAAGGCAAAGAAAATTGCCGATTGCTTTATTGTCTGCGTGCTAGATTTAAAAACAAACATCTTTGCCAAAATAAAGGCGGCAACCATACCCGTAAGATAGGCAAAAATTACCGATGCAGAAAAGCTGAAATACTGATTATAAAAAATACGGGATAAAAAGTTAACAGTAGCTGCAATTCCACCTGTAATTAAAAAACTAATAAATTGCTTTGAAAAAAATTGGTGAATCACTTCGCAGCATCCTGAGCCATTTTCCGACCGAAATCTATACTCTCAGAAATCCCCCGATCTTCAGGGTAGTAATAGGAAGTATCCGCAACCCAAAGACCATTAACTGGAAGTTTGGCATTTGGAATTGTTTCTAGGTAACCAGGAACACCAATTGGTTGAGCATAACGATATCTACTAGCTCGGATATCTAAGAAGTCCTCATCAACAAGGTCAGGATTAATTTTCTTAAAGTAACCCATAACTTTTTTAAGAAAAGCGTCGTCAGGCTCAGAAAATTTGGGATGATCCCCCGGCATATAAAATGGCACATACACAATAGAGTGATCTAGTGGGCGCAAGTTTGAGTACTCAACTATTCCTGGAATATCCATCTCTGGATCATTTGTATTGAGCCAAAAATTGTCGGTTAACGGTTTACGCAACTTTACAATCACACAAACAACCGCAATATTTTTCACAGACTTAAATTGCGCCAAAATTTCATTTGGCAAATCTGGCATCACTTTAGGTATATAAGGCAAAGGAATTGTGCTTATCACAGTATCAAATTGCTCCATACCATGCAAAGTTGCCACGCCTTTTACCGAGCCATTTTCAATAATGACTTTAGTTACTGGGGTTTTCAGTCGCACTTCTCCGCCATTTTTTTTAATATCCGAATACATGCCTTGCAACAAAGTCTCGGAGCCACCCTCAAGATAACCTAGCCTTTCCTTAAAGAGGCTGTAGCGTGATCGCCCTATCCGACGAATACGACTCCAAATCCACGCTGCCGAGAGGTTGCTTGTGTACTCATAAAATTTGTAATCAAATAATCTACGCCATAAAACCTCATAAGCCTCTGGACCTACCCAACGCTGAATCCACTTGACAGCATCAACCTTATCTAATGGCTTCCAATCATCACGCTTGATGGAAAAAAAAGCATGTAAGCCATAGCGAAACTTAGCCATCAAACTAAGGCCGCGAAATTTGAGTAATGCAATTGGATTTCCCCAATCTTGTAATTGATTTAGATACCAGTAACCCATTTTCGTAGACACCCAATTCATCTTGTCGGAGAGATTCAACTCATCAAGCACCTTTAAAAACGCATGATCTGAGATGCAATGGAAATGATAGTAGCGCTCAATTTTTAAGCCGGAGAAATCAAAGGCAGCAGTCATTCCACCAATACGATCATCAGCCTCATAAACTACAGGATGATGGCCATCCCTCGCCAATTGATACGCAACCGCCAATCCCATTGGGCCAGCTCCCAAGACCGCTATTTTCTTTCCCACGCTAGTATCCCTTTAGAATTCGAGCACTACGTTGCTATACACAGGATGATTAAATGTTTCCTCAATCGCCTTTTCAAAAGGCGTATACGGAACACCAAAGGTCTCTGGCCAGTTAGTCACCTCAAATTCATCTTTAGCAACCAAAGCCTGCAATTGCTGAGTAGTAAATGGCGGATTTCTATCAAATAAAGACCAAGCCCAAAGTAAGCTGTAAAAGAGTAGATAAGGAATTTTGAGAATAATAGCTTTGGCGCCTGTAGCCCGTTTAATTATCTGAATCATATCGATGTAGTCGATTTTTTCGTGACCGGATATATTAAAAATTCCTGAAGGAACCCTATTCTCTATACAACTTACAATCACTCCGCAGAAATCACCAACATATAGCGGCTGGCGCATAAATTTTCCACTCCCAGGAATAGGGAAAATAGGAATCTTTCGCATTAGGCGAGCTAACCATCCTAAGTGCTTACGATCAAACCAGCCAAACATTAGGGTGGGTCGCAAGATGGGACATGGAATACCGCTTTCAAGTACAATTTTTTCTTGTTCAATTTTGCTATGTGTATAAAAGTCAACCGCAGCTGATTCGACTACAGATGAACTAACATGAACTAAGTAGGGAACATTATTCGACCGCACTAAATCAAGAATTAAACTGGTGGAGCACACATTGTTATCCACAAACTCTTGATAAAATAATCCGCCAATTTGAGCCTGAAGCATTACTACCACATCAGCGCCAATAAAATGCTTTTGCCAATCGCCCAACTTAGAGACATCAGCACATTCAATTTGAACCGAAGGATGCAACCTCCTTAGGGCCCTCAAATTGACTTCATGCTTATCAATTACAACTATTTCTGAATAGCCTTTATCAACAAGTCGAGTTACTAAATTTTGACCGACGAGCCCCGCTCCGCCAGGAAGGATAATTTTCATTAGGTCAGATTAGGGCTGTATGAGCCTCTGATTAAGTAGAACGCTACATCCACTCACACTTTCCTTTTTCCAAAATTTTTGATTTTGAGTTTTAAGTTCAATATCATTTTTATCAGGGAAATTTTTTTCGCTAGGACAAACAACTATAGCTGACAAGGGAACTCCACCAAGATATTTTTCGGGAGATTCCCATAACTTAGCGTATTCAGCAAACCACTCTGGAGCCGCAAATGATTTTCTCTTGGAGTTAAAAGCTATTTCAGAACTCCAATCCTGTCCAAATAAGACAATCGCAGAATTCTCAGGAGTATTTTTATTTATAAACTTGCCGATTTGATAGGCCTGAACACTCCTAACGTCCTGCTGCTCCAATGGTCGAGAAAGAGTATTACCATAATAATTAGAAAAATTGTAATAATTAAATGTGATTATTGGAATCATTAAAAAAGGAATGACGATTTTGGTATGCAAATACCGCGGCAGGCTTACTGTGATTATTACGGAACCCATAAATATTAAATAAATTACTGATGCCACTTGATAGTATTCATGCACATAATTTAAATTCGTGAAAATAATCAGTGGTAACAAAAATAGAATAAAAGACGAAAGTAAAATTAATGAATATTTTTTACTAATCTTATGAGTTAAAAGAGCCAAGGCCAATATCAAGAGCCCAAAATAACCACCAAAATTACCCTTGATTACTCTCTCCCAGATAATTAAATCCCAAGTTGAAAGACTAAATTTTTGCGAAATAGATCCAAAATTCCAAATAAAAAGTGAGCTTGAAGATAACTGCGATCCAAATAAATTTTTAGATTTTACTAAGTCAGTATAGTGAGCCCAGATTAGTCCGACTAACAGTGGAATTAATATCAAAGGCAACAATTTAAATGAGGCCTTAAGGAATTCTAATTTAATTGGATATCGATAAAAATTCACAAAGAATATTAATGCAATTAAATACAGTAATACTGGGCCTTCGGTTGTTGACTTTTGTAAGATTGCTAGTATGGAAAAAACTAAAAAATAAATTATATTTCTTTTATTGCTCTGCTTAAGAATAATCTCGAGACCAAAATAAAGTGAAAAAATTGAAAATGAGAGTGCTGTAGTCTCTATCAAGAATGTACGCCCCCAGTACATATATAACGGAGTCGATAAGAATAGTGCACTAAATACCCAAATAGTTAATTTGGGAGCATTCACTATTCGCAATATTCGACTTACGGGCCAAATGCAACTCAAGAGAAAAAGATAACTTGTAAGGCGGCCAACTTGCTCAATAGAAGCGTTAAAAATCAGAGCAAGAATTGATACCATATATTGATAAAGCGGAAATTCAAATGGTATAGACCATGGATAGCCGGCAACAGGAGTCTCATATGCAAATGAAAATCCATTCACAGCAAGCCAATATGATGTTAGAGCTGTTTGACTCTGTCGAAACGCATGAATATCTACAAGTGGTTGAGCACTGTAGTTAATGGCAACCCAAGAAGAATAAAGTAATGCAAATAGAGATAAAAAGATCGTTAATAATTTGTAGCTCTCAATCCTGACACCACCAATTGAGATGTTGCTGAGATATTTAATTCCACTTCTTTCGAAACAAAAACTATTATATAAAAAATTCAAACTATCTTTGAATTTAAAATCTCTTGCAATTAGTTTATTACCAAAACTTATACCAATTTTTTCAACATAAGTAAAAGTAATGCTACTTGCTAGTAGAGTTGCCGCTAATACAATAATAGCCCCATAAAAAAAACCGCCGTTAACTTCATGACTATTTAGTAGATTTATCAAATTGTTTTTTACCATTGCAATCAAAATAATAGGATGCAAAAGATAAATACTATAACTTCTCTGGCCAATCCAAACCATTGGTCCACTGGTCAAGAATGGAATTTTAATATTGCAACAGCTATAAATGATTAAGCAAAAAATTATTGCCCATATATTCCTGCCAGAGCCTAATAATTTTTCACTGTCTAATAGGCCTGCAAATTTACTTGAAGTTATCAAAACAAAAACTAAAGTTAATGCAAGCAACAATAACAACCATGCATACTTTGATTTTTTAAAGTCCCTATACTCCCATAGCCTGAAGGTCAATATACCAGCTATGAAAAATGGGGCTTGTGTGATTGCATTCATGTAAGCATAAGAATTCATCCCCAATTGAGAGTAGACTTGATAAACAATTGACGACATGATCAGAGAAATAATAAAGATAATTAAAGATTTTTTAATGTTCCCCATTAGAATAATAATTATTGGGAATGCTAAATAAAAAAGCATTTCAATCCCGATTGACCATCTGGCCATTACTAAGCTTTCATGGGCTGTTGGGACTAACCCAAACAAGAAGGTAAAATTTAAAAATAATACTGTTGCAGATTCAGACCACATCCAAAGAAAATGGCCTACACCCCTCCAACAGATTAAGACAATATAAAATAATGGCGCAATTCTAAAAAATCTCTTTAGATAAAAGTCAATTATATTGCTACCACTTTTTTCTAATTTTTTAGAATAACCGTAAGCTAAAACAAATCCACTTAAGCAGAAGAAAAGGGGTACGCCCTTCCCGAAATATGAACCTATAAACTCAAATCCCGAAGGGGCAGTTAACTCGGCAAATGCTACTAGATGAAATAATACCGTCATTAGAGCTGCAATGCCGCGCAAGGAGTCCATAGAATCTAAGTGATTAATTTTATTAATGGTAGAGCACTCCTGAATATTTGATATATGGCTTTGACTAATCACAAGCAAGAAATATTAAATCTCATTTTTCCAAATCACCATGATGGTAGTTTTTTGGAATTTATAACCCAAGGATATTCAAAACAATAACCGCTATTTTGATGAACAAACTTATTTTCGTCACTTACCTTAAAATCGTCAGGGTAAGAATCTAGAGAGGTATAGTGAGTTACATAAGATTTTCTAGTTAAGTTTTTATCATTAACAGCTGATCCAGCATGCATTAAATTCCCGTGCCATATCAAAGCATCCCCTTTTTTTGGGCAAAAAATTTCTGGCTCAATGCCAAATAAAGCCACTCTCTTTTCTAGATATCTTGAGAAGTCCATGGGCTCCCTTCTACTATCCGCATCCATTACTATTGAGCCATTACCCCAATCATAAAAGCCAGAAATCTCAATTTTATGAGATCCAGGGTAATAAATTAATGGCCCAGAATTGAGATCTATATCCTCAAGGGCTATCCAACTAGCGGCAAGATGAGCAATCTTTTTTTGCGTCCTTACATATGGGTAATCAATATGGATTGGCTGTTGACTTCCCTTAAAAAAAGTTAAAGATTGGAGAACAGCAGGTGGGGCATCAAAAACACAGGCTAGAAATTGACTGATACTTCTATTAAGGCTTAGCATAACAGCCGCTTTTGAAATACCATGAATGCTATTAAACTTCACATTGCTTTCAACTATCTCGAATGGTGAAAACTCGCTGATCGGCTTAATTACAGCTTTAACCTCTGCCATTAGGTCAAAATCCATATAATTTTTTATCAAGTATTCAAGGTCTGATTCTAAGGCCTCTATCAATTCAAATGGGACCACATCCTTAAATACAACAACCCCCCTATCCCTCCATTCAATTAAATTTTCATATAAATTGAAGTCATTTCTTAAATTTTTAGCCCTCAAAAACTGATCAATATCAGCATTCTGACTATCTATCCAGGGTACTGATTCCAACCATATATTTTGATTATTTTCCATAGCAAAACTAGCCTAATCGTTTGAAAAACATAATTGGATGTGATTGTCTTTCAGAGTCATATATAAACTCTTCCAAGGTAAATAACTCTGCATATGCAGACCTTGCATACTCCTCAGGAATAAAAGTCTCGCCATAAAAATATGCATGCGATTGGCCGTTACCAGTTACCCCGTCAGCATTTGAATGGACAAACCGACCTTCATCATAAGATTTTTTGGCTTCGTCAAAGCTAGGGAACATTGTTGACAGTGAGTCTGCATACTGACCCTTATTTTGACCTTTTAAAGACTCACAATAATCAAAAAAAGGTCGCCCACGTGTTGTGAGGGCGACAATTCCGCCCGGCTTTACAATTCTATAAAATTCTCTCATCCATTCTAGGCATGCTTGTTCAGATAGATGCGAGAAAACTGAATAACCAACTACATAATCAAAAAAATTATTCTCAAACTGTGTCGGTGGAAATGGGTTGGTAATGGAGAAATTTGAGGAGTTAAATGTATCTTTGCAGATTTCAACAAACTCATCCATTACATCAATGCCATAAAGGTTTGTCAGCGGTATATCTCTTAAAAAAATCTAGCAATTCGACCCCACCCAACACCAAAATCTAAAATTTTATCAATTCTTGAAATTGCGTTTCCTGCTTTATTAAAAGCTTTAGTGCAATCCTCATAGAAAATAAAAGCCTCGCGCAATGCTTCCTTACCTGAAAGGCCTGTCGTATTAACTTGAATCGATTCTGGCGGAAATTTAGGGAGCGCCAATTCATCATACGAAGAATTATTGCCCTCATAGCTTTCGCAGACTATACGAAACCACTCATTATTATTAATCATTAATATCGCTCCATTATCACGATTATTAAATCTAAACTTTATAGATAGATTTAGATTTTAAAAAGATTTTTTAAATAAATCACGTAATCTTCAGCAATTTTTATTTTTTCTTTTGATACAGTAAATTTTTCCATAATATATTTTTGCATACTCATAATTTCCAATAGTAAAGACTCGTTAAAGTTACTGATGGTTAGTCCAGATTGATGTCTTCGATGACTATTTAATGTATCAGCTATGAAAGCGATTTTACCTTTGCTTAGCACTTTAGTATAAACATACCAATCTCCAGCAACTCTATATTTCTTGATATTGTCAATTTCTGTTTCAAGGATATCTCTAATTATTTGCCCCTTAAAAATTACCGCACTTACATTGGGAATTGTATTTTTTACTGCCAGATAATTCTCAATTTCGAAAATACCGTCCCTAATATAGCTTTTTTTCCAGTTATTAGGATCTATATCAGAAACATAATCAATATAATTTTCGGCGATAATATTGTCATTATCATCAACTTGCTTGCTCTCGCAATAGCATAAATTTACTTCTTTATTTTCAAATGGCTGAATTACAGTATTTATAAAATTTTCATCACTAAAATCATCGGCCTCGGCTATCCAAATATAATCTCCAGATGATAATTCACAACCTTTTTTCCATTGCAAGAAAGCTGATCCTGAATTTTTTTCGTTCTTAATGATTTTGTAATCGATATTAGATTTATTTAAAAGATTAGCAGCAAGACATAAGCTTCCATCGACCGAGCAATCATCCAAAAATAATATCTCGTAAATTGGGTAATTTTGATTAACTACTGATTCAATGCGCTTGATCAAATGTTTTTCATAGTTATAGTTTGGAATTACTACGCTTAGTCGTGGAAATTTTATTCCTGCCAGATCTAAAATATCAAATAAATAATGGCGAAAGGAAAATTTCTCTTTAATTAAATTAGAGCCATTAATCGCATAGCCCGTGATTTTTTCTGGATTCTGTAAAAGTGAGGTAACTACATGAGCAAAAGCGCTTGAATTTCCATGCTCAACCAGCTCTCCGCAATCCTTAAGCAACTCAGTAAATCCACCTGCATCTTTAAACGCTACAACTGGCAAGCCAGCATCTAAAGCCTCAAGAACCACAGATGGGAACGGGTCCTCTCTTGAGGTTAGCGCAAATACATCTGCACCTCCAAAAAAAATATCCGTTTCATCCTGTATCCCCGGGAATATAAAAATATCGCGATACAATTTATTGGCACTGAGTAATTCATCAACTTTTATTTGCATTTCTTGGTCCCAATGACCAATCCATACCCACTTAACATCTTCTATAGATTTAGCGGTATCTATGCCGGCTTTAACAAATAAATCTATTCCTTTTCTATAATCAGCGTATCCAACTCCAAGTACTATCTTGCAAGTAAACGCTACCCCCAGGTCTTTTCTTAATTGATCGCGGTCCTTAGCGCGAGATCTATTTGCATCTCTTCTCTTATATAGGCCTTGAGGACGAATAATGGCTTTATCAACTGAATATCTACTGTAATACTGAAAAGAATCTGCAACTTCATGAGCTGGAAATATTATTTTCGTTGCATGACTCGTAATCGCCTTTACACAGTCTTGTAGCTTATTCTTCTCAATTACTCCAGATAACTCATGAATAAGGGATATGCAATTAATACCAGCCCCTGATAATGTCTCAAGAAATTTTCCAGATACCGTTGTATTTACAATTGCAGTTCGATGCCCTAATTCGTACAATTTATTTGCAAGATTTTTTGCCTTTAAGCCTTGAGCGTCCTCTCCAGATAAATTATGAACTGTAGCCCATTTTTTATATTCTAGTATTAACGGCCCATCACCGAGGCATACTAAATCAACCTCGATTCCAAAATCTTGTGACAGTGATTTGGCAATGTTAAGAGCTAAAAATTGTGCCCCATGAGGATATCCATCATGGGCAACTATCACAATTCTTTTAGGAGAATCGTGACTTACTGGAGTAACGTTTTTCTCCATTGCATCACGAACGGCCTGGAGATAGGCGTAGCCATTTTTTTGATCTGGCTCCAAGTGAGCCCCTTCAGCCCACTCATTCCATGCATTGACAAAAACCAATCGCTCATCTTCATTTTTCTTAGTGTTAATCGTATGTTTTATTGCATTTTCAAGCCAATACTTAAAGGCTGAAGGGGAGTTATTTATAAAAACCGTACTATTGCACCCCCTTCTAGCTGTATTATCCCAACCAGGGCAAACAGTCCTAAATAACGTATATCCTGGCTCAGAGTACTTTTCACTTCTTTTTGGAAAAATGTTCCAATCAAAGACATTTCCAGCAAATTTTGATTCTGAAATTGGTTGAATTTTTGAAGTTAAATTTGGTGGAGCTGAATTATTAGGCGGAAACTCTATAGCCGCATCAAAGCCAAATATCTTTGGATCATCTTTTTCAAATGACTGGGTATACGCCAAATAGATTTCGCCAATACCAAAATTCCTGCACCACTGTCTCCATCTATTTGCTGTATCTAATGCAGAAGGCAATAAGCTTGGTCTATATACTAAGATAAGAGGCTTACCATCAATTCTAATATAACGATCATCTATCAAATACTTTGATAAGTATTGTATGAACTCAATATCGTCCTCGGGTGAATGACATTGCTCAATTAAGATATCCGCATCTAGGCCATCCCATCTCCTACTCCAATTTTCATTTGCCCAACAAAGACAAAATGGTAGGTCCAATTCTTTATTGTTCAGGAAATTTAATGTAGGAGTTTCAAGCAGGCGCTTTCCTCCAAACCAATAAAAATAAAAACAGAACCCTTCAACACCATAAAGCTTTGCTAGTTCAACTTGATTTTTTTGAGTATCAGTATTAAGCAAACTGTAATACCCTAAGTCCCCAGGGATATGCGGTTGATAATGTCCACGAAAGTTAGGCTTGGCAGGCTTTACATTTGACCATTCTGTGAATCCTTTTCCCCACCACAAATTATTTTCTTCAATTTCATGGAATTGAGGCAAGTAAAAACAAATTAACTTTACTGGCTTTAGATTCAAAGGCGACTTATTACTTATTGATATAAATTCAGAACCAGATCTACTAACAGTATCATCTTGAAATGGGAATAGGTCCTCACAATACTGCGATGAAGTCAGTTCATCCCCCCCCCTTGAAAAAGCGTTGTAGACTTCTTTTTTTAAATAATATTTAATACTGTTTTTTTTGGTTTCTGATATGGGGATGAGTTTCCATAAATTTTTTACGCTACCTATGAGAAAATTTCTAATAGAAATTTTTGGCTCATCATAGAATTTCTTCCTTATAAATCTCAATGGTTTAGTTATTCGCCATGAATTTGTATTTAAAATTGCTAAAATTTCATCTCTTGAATTCTTCAAACCATTTTTGAGCCAGAATATTTCAGCATCACGGTCCGAGATGGCTTGATTTAACCCTTGGATATCGGAACTTAAGTGCTCAATCCTGATATCGCGTTCAGTAACAGTCTGACTTAATGCCTGTAGTTGTGCCTCACGGTCCGAGATGGCTTGATTTAACCCTTGGATATCGGAACTTAAGTGCTCAATCCTGATATCGCGTTCAGTAACAGTCTGACTTAATGCCTGTAGTTGTGCCTCACGGTCCGAGATGGCTTGATT
>NZ_JACVOT010000001.1:627915-1652112 GCF_018882285.1 Polynucleobacter sp. AM-26B4
TTTAACCTTTGGATATCGCAACTTAAGTACTCAATCCTGATATCGCGTTCACCAACAGAGATATGCAGCTCTTGAATTTGATCGTCGCGTTCAGTAACAGTCTGACTTAATGCCTGTAGTTGTGCATCACGGTCCGAGATGGCTTGATTTAACCCTTGGATATCGCAACTTAAGTGCTCAATCCTGATATCGCGTTCACCAACAGAGATATGCAGCTCTTGAATTTGATCGTCGCGTTTAGTAACAGTCTGACTTAATGCCTGTAGTTGTGCATCACGGTCCGAGATGGCTTGATTTAACCCTTGGACATCGCAACTTAAGTGCTCAATCCTGATATCGCGACCTTCCAATAATTTAAATGGTGTAAGACCATACAAAGAAAGTATTTGGACTTCTTCATCGTTCGCCAAGCAAACTTCATCCCAGGGTTTTTGCTTATCAATCCCCACACTATTTGTCAGAGTGCCCCTGATCCTATCAAAGTGCATAACTACAAGTTCTTTTAAATCATCAATCTCCTTATGAGACGGAGGTTTAGGTATATTTACCCCTGTAAATGTATTTGACAGCAGACAATCGCCGTTTTTAAAAAAATGAGAAAATCCCTTATATTTTGTTACTGCATCTAAGCCTATTGGCTTTATATGAATTGCTGGCCTTTCATAAGATAATGCAGTAATCAAGCCATGCAAAGAATTTCCAATATATGCGCCTGCTCGAGAAATTTCTAAAGCACACTCTTTAAGAGAAAGGTTTGGCCCACCAAAAGATATATTGAATTTTTTTTGAAGAAACGAAAACTTATTCTGATACTCAAATTTTTGCCAGCGCATTAAAGGCAAGATAATTGCTTTCCCATCAAATTGACTATTATTAGATAGTAATAAGCTTATGAGGGACTCAACCTCACTAAATCTATATTGGAGATCTGATGGTGTTAATGATAGGATTAAGGGCTGTGGGTCATTGATTTTAAGATCATCTCTAGGCCACACCTCATTAATCATCAGCGCACTATCGGGGACAATCGCTAAGGTATTGTTTTTCATTGCAGCGAGTCTATCTGCACTGTAAATATCCCGCACCGCTAAATATTCAACGCTTTGGATTGCCTTCGAAGCTAAATAAGAATCGCCTTTTGATATAAGCTCTCTAGGGACGCCTGGACAATTCCATGCGCATGGAATGTTGAGCTTTGAAGCTAATAGACTAGCTCCACCCCAAAGGCTAAACAAAACTTCCTCAGATAACAGAGGAGACTCATTCCAAAAAGTAGATTCTGCAACTCTAGCAACCTCGCTACCGCCAACAAAATCAACGATATCTCCACCACCAACAAGAACCCCATCCCAATCATTGATTTGAAATGCTTCCGACACTGAGATTGTAGGTTTAGCATCTGGCCATTGGGTTCGCTTTCCAGTGGGAGATACATGAACAAACTGAAATTCAGGTAAAAAGTGCTCTACAACAAATGGGAAAATTAAGTCTCCATAACTGTCATGATCGAAGGCCCCAAAGTGAGCGATTTTTAATCTTTGATCCAGAGTTGATTTTTTCACTGTATTGAACTCACTTCTAGCAGAGTTTCAGGCACGAAGAAGCCCACACCCAATAAATCAGATGTCACATGTATATTTAGTAAATTATATAAACGATGATGAGCAATCAATACACCTCCAATATACTCACTGCAACCTATATTGAAACTATATTCCCCGCTCGTTAACCCAAATCTTTGCTTAAATCTAATCTCTAGTTTTTCGCCAGCCTTCCTAGTACCAACTGACTTTTTTAGATACTCTGTATTGGTACCAACAATCTCACGGCCCTGTCTATCAGTAAAAAAATATCCTATGATAGGATTATGGCAGTCCTTGTTGAACTTAATTCTAATAACAATTTCATAGGTTGACTCAGAGAAAATGATTTGAGCAACATTAGAGTCGCGATCTAAAATGCCCCAATCATATATTTCAGCTTTAACGTCCCCATAATTAATCAAGTTTTTTGATATCTGATATTGAGAGCACATTAACGCATCTATATCAAAAACTTTTATTGGCAAATCTTCAGGCTTCTCGAGTAGGTCAGTGAAACACGAATACAATTTTTTATAAAAATTAACGGCATCTTTAGATGTGCCTCCAAACACCAACTCCCCATCTTTTACTACATAGGTAGATTTGCAAAACTGAACAATTGACGAAAAATCATGGCTGACCAATATTATGGTTACTCCTTGATCTTGCATTTCTTTAAGTTTTTTATAGCATTTTTGCTGAAAAATAAAATCGCCCACTGCAAGGGCTTCATCAATAATAAAAATATTTGGATTGCTATAAATAGCGACAGAAAAGGCAAGGCGAATAACCATTCCACTTGAATAAGTTTTTATAGGCTGGTCTAAGAAATCACCAATATCTGCAAACTCTATAATTAAGTTGAGAGAGTCAGCAAGTTCATCCGCACTCAAACCAAGAATACTTGCATTTAGATAAATATTTTCCCGACCTGTGAATTCAGGATTAAAACCTGATCCAAGTTCAAGTAACGCAGCGATACGCCCTTGGATTTGGATGCTACCGCCCGTCGGGTTGAGCGTACCGCAGATCATTTGTAATAGCGTGGATTTACCGCTGCCGTTGCGTCCGATAATTCCAATGGTTTCTCCTTTTTTAACCTCAAACGAAACATCTTTCAGCGCCCAAAACTCCCGAAAGTATTGCTTAAAGGGCATACCCGCCATGTCTTGCAATCGCGGCAAGATAAATTGTTTGAGTCGGTCATGTGGTTGATCATAGATCTGGTAACACTTACTGAGATTTTCAACCTTGATGACGATTTCAGAGAACATCGGCGAATCCTTTCCGCGTCTTCTGAAACCAGGCAAAACCCAACCAAGAAATGATGGCGGTAGAAAGCCAGTAAAGTCCAAGCAATGCAAAATCGGGGAGCTTCCCCCAAAACAGTACATCTCGGATTTGCTCGATTGCTGGCGTGAGTGGGTTGAGGTATAGCCAATGGCGATAAGCCTCATTCAACGCAGTGGCTGGATAAAAAATAGGGCTCAAAAACATCATGGACATGGTAATCACGCCAATAAACTGAGAAACATCGCGGAAATAAACACCTAATGAAGCCAAGAACCAATTCAGCCCCATAATAAAAAGTGCAAATGGCACGATTAGTAATGGCAAGTAGAGCGCCGTTACATGAGGCACGCCGAAGAAAATCGCATAGGCTATAAGCCAAACAGCAAAACTAATAAGTGCGTGATACATGCCTGCCAGCAAAGTTACAAAAGGCAATATCTCTAATGGAAAAACTACCTTCTTGACATAGTTAACATTGGATAAAATTAAACTCGGCGCCCGGTTAATACAATCGGCAAACAGGTTAAAAATAATTAATCCTGCAAAAAGCATGAGGGTAAATTCAGTTTTAGACTCGCTATCTGCACTCCAGCGAGCCTTAAATACTTCACTAAAGACGAAAGTGTAGACGGTCAACATGAACAATGGATTAAAAAAAGACCACAATAGCCCTAACATCGAACCACGATAACGGCCTAAAACCTCCCTCTTAACGCTCGCCAAAATCAGCTCTCGGTGACGCCAAAAACTAGCAACTATTTCACGAGGAGAAGCAGAGAAATTTTGCATTAGATCTTTTTAAATAAAGCAGCCAATAAAAGACTAATTGTCCCACGCCAGGTTTGGCGATATAAACCCGCAACCTCCAACAAACGAAATCGATCTTTCAATTTTGCATGGCGCATTTTTTCAAACAATTCCAAGGTTTCTAGACTGCCATGCGTCAATAATTCCTTAGCAGAAAACAAAGCAACTATGTTTTGATCGCTCCAACACCTGAACTGACCATTAAAAACCTTTAAAGTGCGCTTCATTTTCGCTAAAAATGAGGTGTTACCACCCACTAACGAATCCTTGTGTTGGCGATAAAGTACTTGAGGTATTGAATCATAAAAAACAAGCCCACCCATACCGGTGATTAGTTGGTAAAGCCACCAGTCATGAGACGGGTGCCGAACAATCCCAACTTTTTCCAAGGCATTCTTTGCAAACTGATTAAATACCATCGTATTTCCACCAGCGACGTTCTGAATCAGCGCATTTCTGAAAGTTCTTGGAAAGGAAAATTGTGGTGAACAGCCTATTTTTTTTAGCCTCTCATCAACATAAGCCGTCCGGCCACAATAGACATATGAAAAACCACTCTTCTCATTTTCTGCAATATTTTTTATTGCAACAGTCAATTTTTTACTCAGCCAGACGTCATCTTGGTCGCAAAAGGCGTAATAGTCTGCGCGAATAGCAGGATCGCAGGCCATCGATAGAAAGTTGACGCAAAAACCTTGTTTTGGACCCTCTTTGATGATGAGCTTACCTGCTGGCCACTTGGCCTGATAACTCTTCAAAATTGTGACAGTGTTATCAGTGGAGCCATCATCACTGGCAATCAGGACCCAGTTTTGATGAGATTGATCTGCTAAAGAGTCTAATTGATCTGCTAAAAAGCGCTCACCATTCTTGGTAGCCATGAGAATGACCACCAAAGGATTTTTCTCTTGGAGGAAGGGCTGACCCGAATTTTGGCTATTTTTCACAATAAAATTAATCGCTTATGATAAATACTCAAAAAAAAATTGACTAATTTTTTAAAAAACACCACAAATCCACCACGCTAAATAAGGTCATTAATTCTAAAGATTATAAATGATGGGGGGGTAACAAACTAGGTATTGCCAAATAGCGCCCCAAAATCCACTTTTAGTAAAACTCATTAGTAAATATACTGCTCAAAAAGTGTGGGCAAGGTCATCCGATTTCACTAATAACCTTTACCCCAAATTCACAACTTCTTACTTCGCGGCCATCAATGCCTTGGTCGCATTCAACATCTGGCAGCTATAACCCCACTCGTTGTCATACCAAGCAAGGATTTTGACCAACTTACCATCTTTGGACACACGCGTTTGAGTGCTGTCAAAGATACTTGGACGTGGATCATGATTGAAATCAATTGAAACCAAAGGCAAGGTGTTGTAACCCAAGATACCTTTCAATGGGCCGCTTTCGCTCGCCTTTTTGATGAATTCATTCACTTCTTCAACCGTTGTGGCTTTGCTTGGTGTGAATGTCAAATCAACCACGGATACGTTGATCGTTGGCACGCGCATCGCGAAACCATCAAACTTACCTTGCAACTCTGGTAATACCAAACCAACTGCTTTAGCAGCACCTGTCTTTGTTGGAATCATGCTCATCGTGGCTGAACGAGCGCGACGCATGTCCTTGTGATACACATCAGTTAACACTTGATCATTGGTATAAGCATGAATCGTGGTCATCAAACCTGATTCAATACCGATTGAGTCCAATAATGGTTTTACTACTGGCGCCAAACAATTGGTTGTGCAGCTCGCGTTTGAAATCACTTGATCGCTGGCTTTCAGCACTTGGTGATTAACACCATAAACAATCGTGGCATCCACATCTTCTTCACCAGGAGCAGAAATAACAACTTTCTTGGCACCTTGCTGAATGTGCACCATGGCTTTTTCTTTTGAAGTAAAAGCACCAGAACACTCTAAAACAACATCAACACCCAAATCACCCCAAGTAGTTTCCAAGGGATTGCGTGTTGAAAAAATCTTGATACGGTCACCATTGATCACCATGTGATCACCATCCACCGTCACAGTACCTGGAAAACGACCGTGGGCTGAGTCATATTGTGTCAAGTGAGCATTGATATCAATACCACCCAAACCATTGATCGCTACCACCTTGATGTCATCGCGCTTCTCTTCATAAATCGCGCGCACCACCATGCGACCAATACGACCATAACCATTGATTGCGACTTTAATCGTCATAACAACTCCCTTTATCTAAATTCTTAAAATCTTGTTTTTCTTAGCTTGCGCTGTGATGTTTTTCTATTTTGTTTATTCGATTGTTCAAATACATTGACGCACTGTTTTAGCGACTGACTCAGCCGTCAAACCAAAATGCTTGTAAAGAACGCCGGCTGGAGCTGATTCACCAAATGTATCAACGCCATGAACTGCGGCGCAGGCATACTTCCACCAGTAATCGGTCACACCTGCTTCAATCGCGATGCGTGGCAAACCGGCTGGCAATACTGAATCTTTATAAGCTTTAGTTTGGCGATCAAACACAGTGGTTGATGGCATTGACACAATGCGCACCGCAATACCCTCTTGTTTTAAGAGTTCCGCCGCATCCAAAGCAATCGCTATTTCCGAACCTGTTGCCATTAAGACTGCTTGAGCATTCTTAGCATCACGCATCACATAAGCACCCTTTTGAATCGCTTCAGTTTGCTTGGCATCACGCTTCACAAACGGACAGTTTTGACGACTGAAAATCAAACTAGATGGGCCGTTCTTGCGCTTCACCGCATGGGCCCAAGCGACAGCACTTTCAGTGGTGTCACAAGGACGCCACACATCCATATTAGGAATCAAACGCAAACTGGCCACATGCTCAACTGATTGATGCGTTGGACCGTCTTCACCCAAACCGATTGAATCGTGCGTGAACACAAAAATGCTACGCAACTTCATCAAGGCTGCCATACGTAAAGCATTGCGGCTGTAATCTGAGAAGGTCAAGAAGGTTGCACCGAATGGAATGTAACCACCATGCAAAGCAATACCGTTCATGATCGCGCTCATACCGAATTCGCGAACACCGTAATTGATGTGATTACCCCACTGGTCTGCACGAACCGCTTTGCAAGTTGACCAGTTGGTTAAATTTGAACCTGTTAAGTCAGCAGAACCGCCCATGAACTCTGGCAACGCTGGAGCCAAAGCTTCAATCGCATTTTGACTGGCTTTGCGCGTAGCAATCGTTTCAGCTTTTTGCGCACAAGTATCTAAATAAGTGCTGACAGTTTTATCAAAGTCACCAGGCAACTCACCTGACATACGGCGCACAAACTCTTGCGCCTCTGTTGGATATTTGGTGCGATAAGCACCAAACTTACTATTCCACTCTGTCTCTAAATTAGCGCCTTTAATTTTTGCATCCCATGATGCATAAACATCAGCTGGTATTTCAAAGGGACCGTGATTCCAACCAATTGCAGCACGTGTTGCAGCGATCTCTGCGGCGCCCAAAGGAGCACCGTGAACCTTGTCAGTGCCTGCCAAATTAGGAGAACCTTGACCAATCGAAGTTTTGCAACAAATGAAGGTTGGCTTGTCACTATTTTTAGCTTTGGTAATCGCAGCAGCCACTGCATCAGCATCGTGACCATTGATATTGCGAATCACATTCCAGCCATAAGCCTCAAAACGCTTAGGTGTGTCTTCAGCAAACCAATTAACCACTTTGCCATCAATTGAAATACCGTTGTCATCCCACAAAGCAATTAATTTATTGAGCTTTAAAGTGCCTGCCAATGAACACGCTTCATGACTGATACCTTCCATCAAGCAACCATCACCTAAAAACACATACGTGTGATGATCAACAATATCTAAACCAGGACGATTGAATTCTTCTGCCAATAGTTTTTCAGCAAGAGCCATACCAACTGCGTTGGTAATACCTTGGCCTAATGGGCCGGTCGTGGTTTCTACACCTGGTGTGATACCGTACTCAGGATGACCCGCTGTTTTGCTATGCAATTGACGGAAGTTTTTCAACTCCTGCATCGGCAAGTCGTAACCAGTTAAATGCAACAAGGCATACAACAACATCGAGCCATGACCATTGGACAAAACAAAACGGTCACGATTCATCCACAATGGATTCTTAGGGTTGTGTTTGAGATGCTGCCCCCACAGACCTACCGCAATTTCTGCCATGCCCATCGGCATACCTGGGTGTCCAGAATTGGCTTGTTGAACTGCATCCATTGCTAATGCACGGATTGCATTGGCCATATTTTTTTGCTGTGACGACATGTTTTTCCCTGCGGCTTGTTTTAGATGAAAGCCATTTTTCTGCCAAAAACACAGAAAAAGTCTCTATCCCTCAAAACTCAGCATTTTATCATTGGCGCCTCATCGCTTATGATTGTTTTATGTCTCATTTTTATCTTCCTGGCCCTTGGCCAAAACCTGGCGTCGACATCAGCGATGAAATGATCCTGGATGTCAAATTAGCCCATCATTTGCGAGTCCGCAGAATTGACTCCGGCGAAACATTCCAAGTCTTTGATGGCAAAGGTTTAACCGCCAATGCTTGCTTGGTGGCCATGGATAAAAAGACCGCGGTTGTGCGTCTTTCTGAGATTTCAGAAAATCGCCGCACCGAGACAAAATCCCCCATCACCCTGGCTCAAGGCATGGCCAGCAGCGACAAAATGGACTGGCTCATTGAAAAGTCAGTCGAACTGGGCATTTCTTCTGTGATTCCATTGCACACCGAGCGCTCAGTGGTGAGACTCGATGGCGAACGTGCTGCCAAAAAAGCCATCCACTGGGAAGGCATTCTGGTAGCCGCCTCAGAACAATCAGGCAGAACAGTGATTCCCCAGCTGGCACCAGTACAAAATTTACCCCTGTGGTTGGCCAGTCTTAATCCACATGATCAAGCCTTGCGCATCATGCTGTCACCTCGCGCTGATCAAGCGATGCTCAGTGTTTTAAAGCGTTGCACGCCTCAAGCACTGACCTTGTTGATTGGCCCTGAAGGTGGCTTGAGTGAATCAGAAGAAGAGCAAGCCAAACGAGCGGGCTTCATTCCGGTATCGATGGGGCAACGCATTCTGAGAACTGAAACTGCTGGTATCGTTGCTTTGGCAGCAATACACACTATTTGGAATCAGTTCTAATAAGTACAGACATAAAAAAAGCCGCTGAGCTGATCAGCGGCTTTTTTATTTGATTTGATTGGTTAATTTGTTCTGATTTAACTCTGAATTGAAATCACGCGAACGAGTAAAAAACTCTGCAAGATACGCGACGATCCGCCCAAAACTCAACGGCGTCTCTGAAAACATCTAAAAGAGTTTCACGCGCTTCTTTGTCAAACTTGTGGGTGCATGGCAAACCTTCGAGAACGATCACGAAACCAGGTTGCGGTCCAGAACGATCAATCAAAGTTGTCAATGAATCTAATAAGTTGTCAAAATTTTTCGCCTGCTGTCTTGGGAAATAAAAACCCTTGGCAATTCGGTCCAAGACTTCTGATTTGGTGATGGCCTCGGTTGCATTGGCATAAATGAAATGATTACCCAGTTCTTCCGCGGCCTCCATCAAGTCAGCAGTTCTAAATGCACGAATAGACTGAACAATATTGGTGCGTACAGCGCGTAAGGCGGCTGTAGGGCCTGCTTCGCGTGCGGCAAGGGCAGTGCGCCAAGTAGGCGCAGTTTTTGGCCCTAAGGCCTGTGTATTGGCAACAGACGAGCTCAGATTGGCCAGAGCAGGCTGACCGTAAAGATTGTTTTCTGAAATATTCGTCGTCATGATGGGGAGTAGAGTACCCTTTTTAACCCCCAAAAACAAGTGACGCAATGGCTTATTTTTAATAAGCCATTGTTTTATATACTAAAATAAATATGTGAGCATTCGCTCACATATAGGATTTAAGAGTTATTTCTGCTGCGCTGCCTCTACAACTGCCAAGGTTGTCATGTTCACAATTCGGCGTGGAGTGGCAGATGGCGTCAAAATATGCACCGGTTTTGCCGCACCCAACAAAATTGGGCCAATCGCAATACCGTTACCTGCCGCAGTTTTCAATAAGTTATAAGAAATATTGGCAGCATCGATGTTTGGCAAGACCAATAAATTGGCATCGCCATTCAATGTCGATTCCGGCATGATTGATTTGCGGATTGATTCATCCAAAGCACAATCACCGTGCATTTCACCATCCACTTTTAGCTCAGGTGCTTTTTCACGCAAAATCGTCAAGGTGTCGCGCATCTTGATGGCTGATGGCGCATCACTAGAACCAAAATTCGAATGTGACAACAACGCTACTTTTGGTTCAATGCCCAAAGCTCGCAACTCTTTAGCCGCCAAAATCGTCAACTCTGCTAATTGCTCAGCACTTGGATCAATGTTGATGTGCGTATCAACCAAGAAAACTTGACGGCCTGGTAATACCAAAGCATTCATAGCACCGTATGTCTTAGCACCTGCTTCATGACCAATCACTTGATCGATGTAGTGCAAGTGCGCACCTGTTTGTCCAATCGTGCCGCAGATCAATCCATCTGCTTCACCTTTTTGAACCATCAAAGAACCAATCAAAGTATTGCGACGACGCACTTCTAAACGAGCGTATGACTCTGTCACACCTTTGCGCTCAGTCATGCGGTGATAGCTTTGCCAGTAATCGCGATAACGATCATCTTGCTCAGGGTTACAAATCTCAACATCAACACCTGGCGTCATTCTCAAACCAAAACGCTCGATGCGGCGTGTGATCACTGCTGGACGACCAATCAAAATTGGATTGGCAATCTTTTCGTCGATCAACACTTGAACTGCTCTCAATACGCGCTCATCTTCACCTTCAGAGAAAACAATGCGCTTATTGCCCATTGGAACTTTTTTGGCAACAGAGAACAAAGGCTTCATGATCGTGCCAGAGTGGTACACGAACTGCTGCAACTGATCTTTGTAGGCCGCGAAATCTTTGATTGGGCGAGTAGCCACACCAGAATCCATCGCAGCTTTTGCTACCGCTGGGGCAATGATGGCGATCAAACGAGGATCAAATGGTTTTGGAATTAAATACTCAGGACCAAACGATAAATTGCTTGCGCCATAAGCAGAAGCAACCACATCGCTTTGCTCTACTTGAGCCAACTCAGCTACCGCAGTCACGGCGGCAATTTCCATTTCACGGGTGATGGTGGTTGCACCAACATCTAAAGCGCCGCGGAAAATAAACGGGAAGCACAAAACGTTATTCACTTGATTCGGATAGTCCGTGCGGCCAGTTGCGATGATGGCATCATCACGCACAGCCTTCACTTCTTCCGGCAAAATTTCTGGTGTTGGATTGGCCAAAGCAAAAACCAAAGGCTTTGCTGCCATCTTTGCCACCATCTCAGGCTTTAGAACACCGCCTGCAGACAAACCTAAAAATACGTCGGCTTTTTCAATCACTTCAGACAAAGTGCGCTGATTGGTTTCTTTCGCAAATGGATCTTTATCAGGGTCCATCAACTCTTTTCGGCCTTTGTAAACCACACCCGCCAAGTCAGTCACCCAAATATTTTCGATGGGCATACCCAAGTCAACCAACAAATCCAAACATGCCAAGGCCGCAGCACCAGCACCTGAAGTCACCAACTTCACTTTTTTAATGTCTTTACCAACGACTTTTAAGCCATTCATGATCGCCGCACCCACAACGATCGCTGTACCGTGTTGGTCATCATGGAAGACTGGAATCTTCATGCGCTCACGCAACTTGCGCTCAATGTAGAAGCAATCTGGAGCCTTGATGTCCTCTAGATTGATACCGCCAAAAGTTGGCTCCATCGAGGCAATGATTTCAATTAATTTATCTGGATCTTTTTCATTGATTTCAATATCAAACACATCAATGCCGGCGAACTTCTTAAAGAGCACGCCTTTACCTTCCATCACAGGCTTACTGGCTAAAGGACCAATATCACCCAAACCTAAAACAGCTGTACCGTTGGTCACTACACCGACAAGGTTGCCACGGGATGTGTAACGAAACGCATTGCTAGGATCTTTGACGATTTCTTCACAAGCCGCTGCAACACCTGGTGAATAAGCCAATGCCAAGTCACGTTGATTGGTCAACTGTTTGGTGGGTGTGACGGCAATCTTGCCTGGCGTTGGAAACTCGTGGTACTCAAGAGCGGCTTTGCGAAGCGCTTCTTTTTGTTGATCACTAGAACTTTTTTTATTGTCAGCTGTTGTCATTGAATAATTCTTTCAATCCCAAACAAAGTGGGTATGTTGAGTTTTATTTTGAATGTTTGTCTCTTGCTTTTATGTCTTACTATTTTTGATACTTTTTTAATTTGTAACTAGATTCTAGTCCTGTTCTGACAAAACCGTCCAATCTCTAAGATTCCTACCCTTATTTTGTAGGGGAAAGATCCCTTTTGAGCAATGGTCATACAATGAATACATGGGTCAAGAACAATCTCAAACACGCACATCCCCTTCAAGCAGCACGCCGGGAGAGTTTGATTTGATCGAACGCTTTTTTAAACGGCGCTCTGTCGATCATCCAAACTCAGGGATCGCATTGGGCATTGGCGATGATTGCGCATTGATCAACCCCAGCAATCATCAACAAATTGCGATCAGTACGGATATGTTGGTGGAGGGCCGTCATTTCTTAGCGGGTGCAGACCCCTATCTGCTTGGACGCAAATGCTTGGCAGTTAACTTATCGGATCTTGCAGCCATGGGTGCAAGCCCCCTTGGATTTACCCTGGCGATTGCCATGCCAGAAGTCAAAGTTGACTGGCTAGAGTCTTTTTCTAATGGCCTGTGGGACATGGCCAATGAACATGATTGTCAATTGATTGGCGGAGACACCACCGCAGGACCACTCACCATCAGCATCACGATTTTTGGTCAAGTGCCAAAAGATCAATCTTTGAGCCGAAATAAAGCTCAAGTCGGCGACGATATTTGGGTCTCCCATGAAGTGGGTGATGCCAGACTGAGTCTTGGCGCTTTGCGTCAAGAGTGGTCTTTATCTACTGAAGAGTTTACCGAAGTCAGTCAGCGCATGCACAACCCGACCCCCAGAACAGAACTCGGGCAAAGCTTGCTTGGCATTGCTCATGCAGCGATTGATATTTCTGATGGATTGCTGGGTGATTTAAGTCACATCTTGCGTCAATCATCGGTCAGCGCAGATATTTTGATTGACCAGGCACCAGGCTCAAAGATCCTCAACGGCAAATCCATTGAACTACAACGTTTATGTAAATTAACGGGCGGCGATGACTACGAATTGTGTTTCACGGCAGCCAAAGAAAAATCTGCACAGATAAAAGAATTAGCTTCACGCCTAGGTCTTGCATTGACCAAAATTGGATCGATCACCGAGCGAACTGAAAAATTGGTTCGACTGATTGATGGCCATGATCAAGAACTCTCGAGTTCGCTGAGCGAGCAATACTTAAAGTCTTTTGATCACTTTAAGTAATTGCTGCACTCAATCTAAATGACCACTTACTTCATCCAACCTTTTTTACGGAAGTAAATCAAAGGAATCGCAGATGAAATCAACATCACCATGATGGCCAATGGATAGCCAATCGTCGAACGCAACTCAGGCATGTGCTCGAAGTTCATACCCCAAATGCTGGCCAAGAGGGTTGGCGGCATCAAAGCAACCGATACCACGGAGAAGATCTTGATGATCTTATTCTGATTGATGTTAATAAAACCAACGGTGGCATCCATCAAGAAGTTGATCTTGTCGAACAAGAAAGCCGTGTGATTTTCTAATGAGTCAATGTCTCGCAAAATCTGACGAGCTTCTTCCTGCTGCTCATCAGATAACAACTTGCTGCGCATCAAGAATGATAAAGCGCGGCGCGTGTCCATCACATTGCGACGAATGCGGCCATTCAAATCTTCTTCTTTGGCAATTGTTTCCAAAACACCAGCAGCATCACTGTCCGTCACGTCGTGAGTCAACACGCGCTTACCTGCTTCTTCAAGGTTTTCATAAACCTCTTCCAAAGCATCCGCAGAATACTCAGCATCTGTTGAGTACAAATCCAATAAAACATCTTTAGCGTTTCTCACTGAGCCCGGGCGCAAACGAGCGCGCAAGCGAACCAAGCGGAACACAGGTAAATCTTGTTCATGAATCGAGAACAAAATATTGTCAGTCAGAACAAAAGCGACTCGCACGTTGCGTGGGTTTTCATCATCATCCAAAATGAAATCCGTGCGGATGTGCAAATGGCCATCTTCCGCTTCGAAATAACGAGCGGATGCTTCTAAATCGCCTAGATCTTCTAGTTCGGGCAGGGAGACGCCAAAGGCTTCTTTGATCCACTGAAGCTCTTCCTCTTCAGGGTCAACAACATCAATCCAAATAGGGTTATGGTGCTTTAGGAGTTCTTGACGGTCATCCACCTGCTCCTGGGCTAGGCGACCTTTTTGTAATACGAATAGGTTGATCATGCCGGGGCTCCGATCTTGTTTTTCAACTATTTATGTTGAGGAGTTAGCCACAGGGGTTCGCGGAGTTTATCCTATAGTCTGAGAAAACTAAAGCATCACATTCAATTCTTTAGAGATTTTCATGAGATATTAATGTGATTAGATGAAAGATTGATGAAATAGCCATGAAAAACCGTCCTTTATTCACCGAACAACTGGCCCATGCTTGGTCTAGCCAAGACAGCATGCTGTGCGTTGGACTCGACCCAGATCCAAAACAGTTTCCCGCTTCCATCAAGGGCAAAGGTGGCGCTATTTTGGCTTTCTGTCGAGAAATCGTTGATGCCACTGCTGATTTGGTTTGCGCATTCAAGCCACAAATTGCTTACTTTGCAGCTCATGGGGCCGAAGATCAGTTGGCACAACTGATTGATCACATTCATCGTCAACACCCACAAGTGCCCGTGATTCTGGATTCCAAGCGCGGCGACATTGGCAGCACAGCCCAGCAATATGCCATCGAAGCATTCGATCGCTATCAAGCAGATGCCGTGACAGTGAACCCCTACATGGGCTTTGATTCAGTAGAGCCCTATTTGAAATACGCTAACAAAGGTGTGATTGTTTTATGTCGCACCTCCAATCCAGGTGGCTCAGATTTGCAGTTTTTAGAAGTTAATGAGAAAGGTCAAGCGGACAAAGAGTTGCTCTACCAACGCGTGGCTCGCCTGGCCAGCAGTCAGTGGAATAAAACCGGGCAATTAGGCTTGGTGGTCGGAGCCACTTTCCCAGAAGAAATTGCCAAAGTACGAGAGATTGTTGGCGAGATGCCACTACTCATTCCGGGCATTGGCGCTCAAGGTGGCGATATTCCTGCAACGGTTCAAGCAGGCACGATCGCAAACGCTCCTGGCACAGGCATGATCATCAATTCTTCAAGAGCCATTCTGTATGCGAGTCAAGATGGAAACTTTGCAGATGCTGCAAGACAAGCTGCCATCGCCACACGCGATGCATTGCGCCAAGCTAAATAAATCAAATGAGTATCCAACCGCAACGCACGTGGATTTGGTCTAGACCAGAGCGCGCTTTAGCTTTTGGCTTTGGCTCAGGCCTTTCCTTCAGAGCCCCTGGAACAGTCGGCACACTGTATGCCTGGGCTTTCTATTTATTATTTGAAATTCTTTTTTCCACTCACACGATTGCATGGATCATTGCCCTTGGTGCAATTGCCGGCATCTGGATTTGTGGCAAGGTTGGTGAAGAATTAGGTGTGCCTGATCACGGTGGCATTGTCTGGGATGAGTTCATTGCTTTCTGGTTGATTCTATTCATCATCATGCCAACAGATATTTGGGGTCAACTAGGCGCATTTTTGTTATTTCGATTTTTTGATGCGGTCAAACCAGGTCCGATCAAAACGATTGATCGTTATTTCAAAACTTGGCAGCCCAAGGTTGAACGCTTAGATCAACCCAAAAAAATACCATCTTGGGTGGTGCGTGGTTTTGGTGTGATGATTGATGACATCGCGGCAGCCATCGCCACACTGTTGGTGATTGCCATTTGGGTCAGAGTATTTTGAACACTTCAAGCAACTACGATCTTCATGAGATCACTCAAGAGTTAGCAAGAGTACTCATAAAAAATAACTGGCATCTCAGCACAGCTGAGTCTTGCACAGGCGGCATGGTGGCCGCCAGCATCACCGAGCTAGCAGGATCCAGTGAGTGGTTTGAGCGTGGCTATGTCACTTATAGCAATCAATCCAAATCTGAAGACATCGATGTGTCACAAAACTTGATCGAGCAGCATGGTGCAGTGAGCGATCAAGTGGCCCGCGCGATGGCTCTTGGTGCCAAACAAAACAGCGGCTCTGATCTTTCTCTTTCCATCACAGGGATTGCAGGTCCTACCGGTGGCAGTCCAGAAAAACCAATCGGCACCGTTTGTTTTGCATGGGCTTTAGCCAATGATCAGATAGTCAGCGAAACAAAACACTTTGAAGGCAACCGTCAGCAGATACGTCAGCAAGCTTGCGATTTTTCTTTGAGAAAACTTCTGAGCTTAGTTGCTTCCTAGTCACTGCCTAGTTTTTATATTGCAGCATGCGCTTGCAATGCAGATCACTTATTCATTCTTTCTAAAATGAAATCAATCCTTGCTGGAAAATTCACTCTGGCTTTGCTGCAATATTTGACCTTGTCATAACACTTAGGCGCTGGTAAGGCCGATGCCAATGATGCCGCCTCCTCAACACTGAGCTGATCAGGTTTAACTGCAAAATAATGTTGCGAGGCTGCAGCAACACCAAACACCCCTTCACCCCACTCAACACTGTTGAGATAAATCTCAAAAATACGATCTTTGGATAAAACCAATTCCAACATGCCGGTGATGATGAACTCTTGTCCTTTACGCACATAATTTTTCTCGCCAGACAAGAATAAGTTTTTCGCCAACTGCTGCGTGATGGTTGAACCACCTCTTAAATGTTTGTTATTTTTTTGATTTCTATCCCAAGCATCTTTCATCGCTTGCGGCTCAAAACCAGGGTGGCGGTAAAAATCACTGTCTTCACTGATGGTGATTGCGCGCTTTAAATGCTTGGGTATTTTTTTAAATTCAATCCACTCTCGTTTAATTTCACAAGAATGAATATAAGGAATGCTCCAACCACACAAGCGATGACGTTCGGCCAATTGGAATGCCGTGACACTGGGATTGACCCATTGCCAAGCAAGAATCTGTAAAAAGAAAAAAGCTTGTAAAGCAATAACACTGGCAATAAAAACAATGATGAAATAACGCAAATATTTCATTGAATTAATAACTGGCTCTCACGGCAGCGATCGCGCCATTGATATCCAAGGGAGTCTTTTCTAAATCCAATTGACGCCAAGTTTCAAAAGCAAGCGCCGCTTGCTCAACCAGCATGCCCAAGCCATCGACTGCCTGAATGCCAAGAGCTTTGGCATCTTGCATGAAACAGGTTTCTTTACCGTAAACCATGTCATAAGCCAAAGTATCAGGATGAATGATGGCTTGCAAAACATCTTTGGCAATTGGTGACTCGTTACTCAAGCCAGTTGCAGTTGCATTGATGATCAAATCATATGAGCCATTCTTAAGCTCAGCCAAAGGCTGTGCCTTCAAATGAACTTTGGCTTCAGTTGCCACCCCTGTGAATTGCTTGACCAGCGCTTCAGCTTTTTCATGGGTGCGATTAAACACGGTGATGCTGGCAACACCAGCACCCATCAAAGGCTCTATCACCCCTTGAGCCGCACCACCTGCACCTAAAATTAAAACATTGATGCCATTCAAGGCAGCTCCAGAGCGCTGCTTCAACAAGCGGCGCAAGTCTCGCGTCAAACCTTCGCCATCAGAGTTATCGCACCATAATTGACCGTTTTCAACCCACAACATATTCGCCGCTTGTGCAGACTGCGCACGCGGCGTTTTATGTTGAGCTAACTCATAGGCTTGTAACTTAAACGGAATGGTGACATTCAAACCCTTACCACCGCGCTCAAAAAATTCTTGAGTCGTTTTTTTAAAATCATCCAGCTCTGAAAAAATTCGACCGTAATGAATGGCCTGCTGAGTTTGCTTTGCAAAAACCTCATGGATCAATGGTGACTTACTATGAGCAATAGGATTCCCAATGACCGCGTAGGCATCTTTGCCTGGGTAATCCTTGGGGTTCACTTGATCAGTCATTGCTTGGCTCATGGTGTTCATCTGTTTGAGTCAGTGTATCAATTTTTTACATCTAGTTTTAGTTCACCGCCATCTCTGGTGAAGTCAAAGGTTGATACCCAATCCAAAACATCTATTTGCTGCCTCATTGCATCTGTGAATCGCCCAAAAGGAGCCGCTGATCGAATGATGGCGATCGCCTGGCGATCCAACTCCTGATTACCAGAGGACTTCATCACTGTCACGCCCTCTTTACTGAGTCTGCCACGTTGATCAACACTGACCATCAAGACCAAGCTGCCGTACAAAGCTTTACCACCAACTCTTGGAAAGTGAGTGGTGCCGTGGGCCTCAATTTGACGACGCATGGCATCGTGATACTGTGCAAACACCACCGATTTGGCACTGGTGGCAGTGACAGTGGCGCGCCTTGGTTGCTGACCTTGCTTTTGCAAACGCTTGGCCAACTCTGCTTCAAGTGGATTTGATTCTGATGTTGCCAAATTACTTTTACCCTGCAAAGTACTGGCTTGATTTTCTCGCCCGGCTTGCACCTGTGACAGTAATCGTTTTTGATCAGCCTGCATTTTTTCTAACTGTTCGGCCAACTTCGGATCGGCACGACGCAGAGCACTTGCTTGCCCCTCAGTTAACTCACCACCACCATTTAAATTAACTTGAGCCAATCGCTTTGGATTCACAGGTGCTACTGGACTGCTGGCATTGACCAACACAACACTCAACGGGGTTTTTAAGCGTCGCTCTTGTTCTGATTCAGCGTGCCACTTGAACGCTAATAGGATTGCATGCAATACAAATGAAGCAAGCAGTGCATAAACAATTGGCTTTTTCCAATCTTGCCAATCGATAATTAAAAACTTATTCAGCGGTACTTGGCTTGACATCATTTTCAGGAACCGCTTTTAATGCATCAGCATCTTGAAGATTATTTACATCCTCAAGCTCATCAAATTCATCCAGTTCTTCATTTTCAATTGCATCAGATTGAATTAAACCCAAGTAACGCACGCTTGCTACTAAAGCCAAGAAATCAATATCCACCACTTCAATTTCAGCCCGAGCTCCTCTTGCTTGCTCAGCCAATTCTAGAACACTCAAACGCAAAGGAATTTCTTCGACTCGAGCCTGCCCTTCCTTGAGATGTCTCACAACACCTCTCCAAGGTAAACCCTTTTGTTTTAAATACTGCAAACACCAATAGTTTTCCATTTGATTTTGATGTTCCCCATAAGCAGCATAGGTGCCATCAAAATCTGCTGCAATCGCCATCAAATCAGCATCCTTAGGCTTGAAGGGTGCCACCAACTTAGCGGTTACACCGTGCTGAGCCATGGCAATCAATTGCCATTGATTGACTAAATCAACATAGCGTCTCAATGGAGAAGTGCACCAAGCGTAGTTTTCGACTCCCAAACCTTCATGTGGTCCAGGCATTGTTTGCATGCGCGTGCGATGTGGGCCCCAGCCCTTTTGCGCACGATAAATTCCTGGGACGCTGTGGCTGGCTAGTTGATTACCCCACGTGCTGTTACAGTAAATCATCCATTCAGCAACGATTGAATCAAGCACCGACCCTCGTTGACGAGGAGTGATTTCAACCACGCCCTCTGTGACCTTGAAATTAAAGTCGCGCGGTAATGCCGATGGATCTGGTAATCCCAGGGTTTCCTCTTTCAATCCATTGGCAAGGCGTTGCTCTTGTCGCTTGGCATGCAATTGCTTTGCGGACTGCCAGAGAATATTCAGCTCACCTTGATAAGGAATCGCTGCTGCATTTTTTGAATCCATCAAAGATTCTTCAGTGATCAAATGCTCCAAATCATCCAAACGAAGGTTTGATGCCATCGGCACTCTCTCAACCTTGGTTACTGGTGCATGGTCACCCTCTAAGATTGGAAGACCATCAGGATTCAAGGTCACATACAAAGAGACCGTGGGTCTCAAAGGTAAATCAAGTGATGCTGAATCTGCAGCGTGCAAAGAAAACACATCGATCACTTCGTCTGGCAGCATGGTGATCTTGCCACCCGGGAAGTAGACTGTTGACAATCTTTTTCGACCAACCTCATCCAAGGCACCACCTCGATGAATCGCTAAAGCAGGTGCCGCAATATGAACGCCGACACGGTGGCACTGACCAATACCTGCAACATCAAGAGTGCTCACAGAAAAAGCATCATCAATTTCAGTGGTGCTGGCGTCATCAATTGAAAAAGCTTTGACATCCGCCACAGGTAGCTTCTGAAGTGCTTCCTCCCAAGCCGATTGCTCATTGGCCTGGAGTTGAACCTGAAAACCAACACCCTTCGGAAAATGTTCTTTTAAAAATTTACCTTCGTGATAAGCCAAGGCAGAACTCAAAACACCACAAGTTAAAAATAACTCAGGTATTCCACCCTTCAAAGTCTGCGCTGCATTTGCAACAGCTTTATAGGCTGTTGAATTTTTATCAGGATTGAATAAAAGAGCATTAACCTGCGGTGCAATCTCTTCTGGTAACTGACCTAGCTTTAGTTGAGCTTCCCATGACTCTTGCTTGATCAACTCGGCTTTTTTTCTTTCAACTGCTAAGAGTGCTGCTTTGAGCTGATCTTCTGGAGCGCGCATGAACTGACCGCGGCCCTTGCGTCGAAAATAAATGGGGGCACTGTGCAAGGCCACCGCCAAACTGATTTTTTGAATATGACTGGATGTCTCACCAAAATACTCTTTGGCCAAATCAGTGAAAATGAATTCTTCAGGTCCAGCGCATTCCCACAAAAAATCTAAATCAATTTCTTCAGCTTGCTTTTTGGCTGATGCCAACAATTCTTCTGGTTTTGAATCTTCAAAACGCAACCAAACATCTTTGGCCTTTAGCTTGCCACGTTTGCCGCCTAAACTTTCAACGGCCAATGCTTCACCCTCTGAGGCTTGAGCCATCAGGGTGGCAATTTTTATGTCGCCGCCATCTTCATACAACAAATGCATTAAAGAGATATCCCGCCGCTGGCTTCTAGGGCGATGCCGTTGATGTAACTTGATTCATCGCTGGCCAAAAATGCGTACACATTGGCCAATTCTTCTGGCTTACCTAGGCGGCGCAACCATGAACGATCTTTCATACCTTTCAAAACATCTTCAGGCATAGATGCCAAAATATTTGTTTCCACAAATCCAGGGCAAACGGCATTTACACGGATGCCTTTAGGGCCCAACTCTCTGGCCCACGTGGTTGTAAAACCAATCACACCATATTTGGTAGCGGCATAGTTTGTCTGACCAAAGTTGCCATACAAACCAACCACGCTTGAGGCGCTCACGATTGAACCGCGTCCAGCTTGCAACATGTGCGGCACAACTGCCTGGGTGCAATTAAAGACACCTTTTAGATTGACATCGATCACCGCATCAAATTGCTCTTCAGTCATATTGACCAAGCGTGCATCCTTGGTGATACCAGCGTTATTGATGAGAACATCGATGCGGCCGTAACGCTCGATCACTGCTGCCACGACCTCATCAATATTTTTACGATTCGTGACATTCATCACAAAGCCGTCAGCCTGGCCACCCGCTGATTTCAGCTGATCAACAGCCGCTTGAACCTGTGCGTCATTCATGTCACAAATGATTGAAATACCACCTTCATCACAGAACTTTTGTGCAGTGGCAAAACCAATACCATTGGCGCTGCCAGTGATGATGCAAACTTTATTCTCTAAACGCTTGGCCATATTTTTTGTCATTTTTTTACCTTCTTAAGTTCAGTCATCAAAGAATGAATCTCTACCAAAGAATTAATTTCTATCAAAGAATTAATTTCTATCAAAGAATAATTTTTTATTTCAACAACTCTAAAAGCTTGCGGTGCACACCACCAAAACCACCATTGCTCATCACCAAAATATGATCGCCAGGTTTTGCTGCTTGCTTCACTGCTGCCATGAGAAGATTTAAATCATCAAACGCTTCAGCTTTTGAACCGAGCGGCGCCAAAGACTCTTTCAAGTCCCAGCCCAATGCATCCTTACCAGTGGCTGAGCCGTAACCAAAAACCAAATCAGCGTCTTGCAAACTATCAGGCAACTGACTTTTCATCACGCCCAACTTCATCGTGTTTGAACGTGGTTCCAGTACGGCCAAGATACGTGTATTGGTATCACGCCCTACTCGACGTCTTAAGCCATCCACCGTGGTGGTAATCGCTGTTGGATGGTGCGCAAAATCATCATAGATGGTGATGCCATTGACTCGGCCAATCACTTCCATGCGACGTTTCACATTCTTGAATGTGCCCAATGCTTGCGCGGCCTTTTGTGCAGAAATACCCACATGATGCGCAGCAGCGATGGCCGCTAAAGCATTCAATTGATTGTGTCGACCAGTAACAGATGCATCCTCATCCCAACAAACCTCTGAGACCTCTTGGCCCTTATATATGACTTTGAAACCATCTTTTGATGTATCTATCAAAGACCAATCCCCGGGCTTGATTGATTGCTCAGGTAAAGCAAATCGCTCAAGACTTGACCAACACCCACGTTGCACCACTCGTTCTAAACTTTGTTCAGCGCCATTCACTATCAAACGACCTGCGCTTGGAACAGTTCTCACCAAATGATGAAATTGAGTTTCGATGGCAGTGATATCAGCAAAGATATCCGCATGATCAAACTCTAAGTTATTCAAAATAGCTGTTCGTGGTCTGTAATGAACAAATTTGCTACGCTTATCAAAAAATGCTGTGTCATATTCATCAGCCTCGATCACAAAGTAATGAGGAGCATCGGCTTGATCACCTGTCTTTTTACCCAAGCGCGCAGATACGTCGAAGTTATTTGGTACACCGCCAATCAAATATCCAGGTTCTAAGCCATTCGCTTGCAAAATCCAGGTGAGCATCGCAGTGGTGGTGGTTTTTCCATGAGTGCCAGCAACAGCCAAAACATGCTTGCCCTGTAACACCTGCTCACCCAACCATTGAGGTCCAGATTGGTAAGGAAGACCTTGATCCAAAATGGCCTCCATCAATGGATTGCCGCGAGAAACCACATTACCAATAATGAATAAGTCGGGTTTTAAAGAAATTTGATCTGGAGAAAATCCCTCGATCAGTTCAATGCCCTGAGCCTCGAGTTGAGTGCTCATTGGTGGGTAAACATTGGCGTCACAACCAGTCACTCGATGACCTGCCTGACGTGCGATGGCGGCAATACCGCCCATAAAAGTACCGCAAATACCTAGGATATGAAGATGCATGCCAAGATTTTATCCAAACATCCGTGCAAAATAAGGTAATTCATTGAAAAACGGAAAGAAAAACATGAATGAACGCCAATGGGGTTTAATCTTGATCGCTGGAGCGCTGGCTGCAGTTTTAGGCATGGGCTTGTCGAGCTACAAATACAGAACTGAAAAAGCCAGCGACACCGCTATCGAAGAATTACTCACCAGAGAATTGCGCTCCCCAGATGGAAAAATGCATCAAACATCCGATTGGCGCGGAAAAATCCTCATCATCAATTACTGGGCTTCTTGGTGCCCACCCTGCGTTGAAGAAATGCCTGAATTGGTGCGATCACAGACCAAATATGCTGCTAAAAATGTTCTATTTGTCGGTATCGGTGTCGATTCACCATCTAACATACGTGAATTTCTAGAAAAAACCCCGGTGAACTATCCCATTGTTTTGGGTGGTTTGGATGGGGCAACTTGGGCTAAAAATATGGGAAATCCCAGCTCAGGCCTGCCTTTTACGGTGATGGTAGACCGTAAAGGAGCCATTATTAAGACGAAACTAGGCAAAATAAGCGAAGATGAGCTCAGTTCATGGATAGATAACGCTATAATCACTTCTCAGTAAAAATTTACAGGAAGGGCATCATGGATTTACGAAAACTCAAAACTTTGATCGATTTAGTAGCCGAATCTGGCGTTTCAGAACTAGAAGTAACAGAAGGTGAAGACAAAGTCCGAATCGTTAAAAATCCAGCCCCAATCGCAGCACCAGTCCAACAAGTTTATGCCGCAGCTCCAGCAGCGGCTCCGGCAGCACCAGCGCCAGCGGCGGCGGCTGCACCTGCAGCAGAAGCGGCTCCTGCAGAACCAACTGGTCATGCTGTGAAATCTCCAATGGTGGGCACTTTCTATCGCTCTCCAACACCAGGCGCCGATTCTTTTGTGAAGATTGGTGACACGGTCAAAGAAGGTCAAACACTTTGCATCATTGAAGCAATGAAGTTATTGAACGAAATTGAATCTGATAAATCAGGTGTCGTTAAAGAAATTTTGTGTGAGAACGGCCAAGGCGTTGAATTCGGTCAGGCTCTTTTCATTATTGGCTAATTCAAGCTAAAGCTCACAAAGGTTACCCAATGTTTGAAAAGATTCTTATCGCCAATCGCGGCGAAATCGCACTTCGTATTCAAAGAGCCTGTCGCGAGATGGGCATCAAAACAGTGGTCGTGTTCTCAGAAGCAGATCGCGATGCCAAATACGTCAAATTAGCTGATGAAGCTGTTTGTATCGGTCCAGCACCATCAGCTCTGAGCTATCTGAACATGCCAGCGATCATTTCTGCTGCAGAAGTGACAGATGCTCAAGCGATTCACCCAGGTTACGGCTTCTTATCAGAAAACGCTGATTTTGCTGAGCGCGTTGAACAATCTGGTTTTGTGTTCATCGGCCCAACAGCAGAATCGATTCGCTTGATGGGTGACAAAGTGTCTGCCAAGCAAGCCATGATTCGTTCAGGCGTGCCATGCGTTCCAGGTTCAGAAGGCGCTTTGCCTGATAACCCAAAAGAAATTTTGGCCACGGCTAAAAAAGTTGGTTATCCGGTGATCATCAAAGCCGCCGGTGGTGGTGGTGGTCGAGGTATGCGTGTGGTTCACACTGAAGCGCACTTGATCAATGCCGTGAATATGACTCGCGAAGAAGCTGGTCGTGCTTTCGGTAATCCAGAAGTCTATATGGAGAAGTTCTTAGAGAACCCTCGCCACGTAGAAATTCAGATTCTGGCCGATACCCATAAAAATGCCGTGTACTTAGGTGAGCGTGATTGCTCTATGCAACGTCGTCACCAAAAAGTGATTGAAGAAGCTCCAGCACCTGGCATTGATCGTCGCTTGATTGCCAAAATTGGCGAGCGTTGTGCTGAAGCCTGTAGAAAAATTGGCTATCGCGGTGCGGGTACTTTTGAGTTTTTATATGAAAACGACGAGTTCTACTTCATCGAGATGAACACCCGTGTTCAAGTTGAGCACCCAGTGACTGAATTGATCACTGGCATTGATATTGTTCAGCAACAGATTCACATTGCGGCTGGCGAAAAGTTACCTTTCCGTCAAAAAGACATTGAATTCAGAGGTCATGCCATTGAATGCCGTATCAATGCTGAAGATCCTGTGAAATTCATGCCAAGCCCAGGTCGCATTCAATCTTGGCACATGCCTGGCGGCCCTGGCATTCGCGTTGATTCCCATGCTTACGCTGGTTACTTTGTGCCACCAACTTATGACTCAATGATTGGTAAATTGATTGCCTACGGCACAACTCGTGAACAAGCGATTCGCCGCATGCGCATCGCTTTATCTGAAGTTGCGATCGACGGCATTTTGACCAACATTCCTTTGCATCGTGAATTGATGTTAGATCCAAAGTTTGAACAAGGTGGTACGAGCATTCACTACCTAGAGCACAAGCTTGAGGAGCAAGCAGCATCAAAACGTGGCAACACGAAGTAATTCATAGCCATTAGCTACTTACTCTTCCATGGCATTTCGTGAACTTGTATTTACCGTCTCCGAAGATCTTGCAGAAGATCTCGGGGATGCTCTCATGGAATTGGGCGCCCTATCGATTTCGGTCAGTGATGCAGCTGCCGACACTGAATCTGAAAAACCCTTGTATGGAGAACCAGGTCTAACGCCTGATCGACAAGCTTGGGAACAATCTCAAGTCATAGCGCTCTTTGATGAACAAGGCTTGAGTGCTACAGAAATTTCCTCGACTTTGACTGAAGCCGGTTTTCAGATCAACACCCCTTCAGAAAGAAGCGTTGAAGAACAAGACTGGGTGCGTCTCACACAATCACAGTTTGAACCTATTCAAGTAGGTCAACGTTTGTGGGTGGTGCCATCTTGGCACGATGCCCCCAATGATCCAAACGCGGTTTGTTTGGCCGTTGATCCTGGACTTGCTTTTGGTACAGGCAGTCATCCAACCACGAAGTTGTGCATGCAATGGTTGGAAGAGCACCCTGATTTATCCAGCAAAACACTTCTAGACTACGGTTGTGGCTCAGGCATTTTGGCAATTGCTGCCAAACGTTTGGGTTGCGGTGACGCACTTGGCATTGATATTGATCCTCAAGCAGTCATTTCCGCCAAAGATAATGCCGAACGCAATGAAGTAACTGTTGACTTTAGATTGCCAGAAGAAGATGGCACTCATAGCCAGCACGATGTGGTGGTTGCGAACATCTTGGCCAATCCACTTCAAGTTCTTGCCCCAGCACTTTGCCAACGCATTGCACCAAATGGTCACATTGTTTTATCAGGCATTCTTGAGCGCCAAGCTGAAGAAGTCATCGGAACTTATCAACCATGGATTCAACTGCACGTTTGGCGTGAATGTGATGGTTGGGTGTGCTTAACTGGCCAATTAACTTCAGACCAAATAAGCCAAGCTTCTGACACTCAAAAAAAAACAGCAAAAACTAGCGAAAACTTAAGCAAGTCGGCTATCTCCCCAATAAAGAATCAACTTCTCACTTCGTTTGGCTGGGTCAGCTTAGTTGCATTAATGATGGTGATTGTTTTACAACTAATGCACCTTGGCAGACATGCCATTGCATTACAAATCTCCAAAGCGCCTACCAGTATTCAAGAACCTTTGTTTAAAGCGTTCAAATCTATCGATGCGTCACTTTGCAAACAGTTTGCTTGCCAAGACATCCCTTTAAGAGACTTTTCTGCTTGGGCCATTGAATTAGCCAATCTAAAAATCAATCCTGGCAATAATCAAACTGCCACCGGAATACTAGAACTACAAATCCGCAATAAATTACCTTTGATAATCACTTGGCCACATGTCATGCTCACCATCACGGATGCCAATGATGCGGTGATCTCAGAGAAACTTCTCAGCCCTCAAGATTGGTTACCAGAGGATGATGCCAAAATCACTCCAAAGGGTTCACAAGCGCTTCAGGAAGTCTCAAGCAATGTTTTCTTGAGCTTACCCCAACAAGCTGCTGGATTTAGAGTGCGCCTGCTCTATGTTGATGACAGGCCAACGGAAACATCACCCCAATAATTCGCACATTTCATTCATTTAAACCAATTTACCCACCCAAGGAACTTTATGTCTAGCTTAATTTGTGGCTCTATCGCCTACGACACCATCATGAATTTTGAAGGTCGCTTTCAAGATCAAATCTTGGCAGACCAAATTCATATCTTGAACGTTGCCTTTTTAGTTCCAAGCATGCGTCGAGAATTTGGTGGATGTGCTGGCAATATTGCCTACAACCACAAACTATTGGGTGGCGAGCCGATCATCATGGCCACTGTTGGTGGCGATGCTGGCTCTTACTTTGATCAATTAGCCAAATACAACATCAGCGCTGATCATATTCGCGAATTACCAGAAGCTTTCACTGCTCAAGCGATGATCACAACAGACCGCGATAACAATCAAATCACCGCTTTTCATCCTGGCGCCATGGGTGAGTCACATCTGAACACAGTGGCTGAGGTGATCAATCAACGCCAGAAGAAGCAACTTGAATTACCAAAAATTGCGATTGTGGCTCCAGATGGCAGACAAGGTATGGTCGAACATTGTCAGCAATTGGCAGATGCAAAGATTCCATTCATTTTTGATCCAGGCCAGGGCTTACCAATGTTTGATGGTCAAGAACTCTTGGCTTTCATTGAGCAAGCAACCTATGTGGCCGTGAATGACTATGAAGGTGAAATGCTGGCTCAAAGAACTGGCCTATCTTTAGAAAAGATTGCGGAACGGGTTTCAGCTTTAATTGTCACCAAAGGTGCTCAAGGAGCAGAAATCCATACCCAAGATAAGAAAATCGAAATTCCAGTGGTGCCTGTCGGAAAAGCGATTGATCCAACTGGTTGCGGGGATGCTTTCAGGGGTGGATTACTCTATGGTATCGAGCAAGGATTTGATTGGGAAGTGACCGGTCGCTTAGCAAGCTTAATGGGCTCCATCAAAATTGCCAGCCAAGGTCCTCAAAATCATTGCCCATCTCAAGAAGCCATTCAAATGCAGTTCAAACAAGCATTTGGCTACAGCTACTAATTTCTAAACTAGCAACTCATCAGTTCCACCAAAGAAAAAACCCGCTAAGGCGTTAAGCTATAGCGGGTTTGATTCCCTCTGGGAACCAGTCCCTAATAAATTAAGGACGAGAACCCGTTGGGAAAGGCCAAGCAGCAGCCGGATTTAAAACTGTCTTTGCTGTTGAGGCAGGAGCAGCTTTAGCAGCCGGCTTTTTAGCAGCAGGCTTACTTACTTTTTTTTTACTACTTTTTTAGCAGCTTTTTTTGCAGCAGGCTTCTTAGCAGCTACTTTTTTCTTAGCAGCAGGCTTTTTAGCAGCAGCTTTTTTAGCAGCAGGCTTCTTAGCAGCTACTTTTTTCTTAGCAGCAGGCTTTTTAGCAGCAGCTTTTTTAGCAGCAGGCTTTTTAGCAGCTACTTTTTTAGCAGCAGGCTTCTTAGCAGCAGCTTTCTTAGCAGCAGGCTTCTTAGCAGCTACTTTTTTAGCAGCTGGTTTCTTTGCAGCTACTTTTTTAGCAGCTGGTTTCTTTGCAGCAGGTTTTTTCTTGGCAGTTGCCATATTAAACTCCTTCACGTGAGAGTGATTTACTAATACTACTGATTAAAGAAACCCGACCACACCAACTTCGTGTGAGCGAGCCATTCATCGGCGCGCCACTCACTACACGTCGCACGCTAATGAATCTTGGAAAAAAAGCCGTGACCTCTGCAGGTGACGGCTTTTTAAATAAGTCAGAAGAACGTTTAGAACTATCAAAAGAAATAGATGACAACTCGCTCTGATGATTCAGAGTTTTCGGTTTTAATCCGTGTTGTTGGCTACTACCTATCAACAGTTTTTTCTCCTAGTGTTTTTATAACTTTCGTGATAGTACAACTTAAGAGATGCGTTGTCATTAATTATTTTAAAAAAAATTTACTCCCAGTTCAACGCACCACCAGTTTGATATTCAATAACGCGAGTTTCAAAGAAGTTTCTTTCCTTCTTCAAGTCGATCATTTCGCTCATCCATGGGAATGGATTTTCTTCGTTCGGGAACATTGCTTCAAGACCAATTTGCATGCAACGGCGGTTGCAAATGTAGCGCAAGTAACCTTTGAACATTGGCGCGTTCAAGCCTAGAACCCCTCTAGGCATAGTGTCTTCGGCGTAGCGGTACTCTAACTCAACCGCTTTTTCGAACAAACCGCGCAACTCTTCTTTGAACTCTGGCGTCCACAAATGTGGGTTTTCCAACTTAATCTGGTTGATCATGTCGATGCCAAAGTTGCAATGCAATGACTCATCACGCAAGATGTACTGATACTGCTCTGCGGCACCGGTCATCTTATTTTGACGGCCCATCGCCAAAATTTGCGTAAAACCAACATAGAAGAACAAACCTTCCATGATGCAAGCGAACACAATTAGTGAGCGGAGAAGCTTCTGATCGTTCTCCGGAGTACCTGTTTTGAATGATGGATCAGTCAAAACATCGATGAATGGGATCAAAAACTCGTCTTTGTCACGAATTGACTTCACTTCATGGTACGCATTGAAGATCTCAGCCTGGTCTAGACCCAAAGATTCCACAATATATTGGTAGGCATGGGTATGAATCGCCTCTTCAAAAGCCTGACGCAATAAATATTGACGGCATTCTGGGGCAGTGATCTGGCGATAAGTACCTAAAACGATGTTATTGGCTGCCAATGAGTCAGCTGTCACAAAGAATCCTAGGTTACGCATGATGATGCGGCGCTCGTCTTCAGTTAGACCATTAGGGTCTTTCCAAAGAGCGATGTCGCGAGTCATATTGATCTCTTGAGGCATCCAGTGGTTTGCGCAACCAGCCAAATACTTCTCCCAAGCCCATTTATATTTAAATGGCACCAATTGGTTCACATCTGTTGAACCGTTGATGATGCGCTTATCGGCCACGTTCACGCGACGAGCAGCAGCATCTTCTGGGTCAATCGTTGCTGAAGGAGCTGATGCTGATGACATTGGCATCGGCATTGGGCGGTTTGGCAAAGGACTGTTTTCCGCAGTAACAGATGGGGTCATTACTGGCGCTGCTTTTGCAACTGGTGTTGCGGCCGTCTCTTCTTCCCAATTCAACATAATGTGTTCTCCAAATTCTTTTTAAATTGCATTTTTATAAGCATCAACTATACGACTTATTGGCAAGCTTCGCATTCGTCAAAGCCAGCATCGCCTGGGCGCATTGTGCAAACCGGACCATCTGCTTCAGCTGCTGCTGCCGCAGCCGCTGCCAAAGTTGGATCACCGTTTGACACTGAGTTCAAAGCACCACCTTTGACCGTTGATTTCTCAACGTGAGTGGCAGAAATCGTGCGCAAGTAATATGTTGTTTTTAAACCACGCAACCAAGCAAGCTTATAGGTGTCATCCAATTTCTTACCAGATGCACCCGCCATGTAAATATTCAATGACTGAGCTTGATCGATCCATTTTTGACGACGTGAGGCAGCTTCAACCAACCACTGGGGCTCAACTTCAAATGCTGTTGCGTACAAATCACGCAAATCTTGAGGAATGCGATCGATTTTTGACAATGAGCCGTCAAAGTACTTCAAGTCAGCAATCATGACTTCATCCCACAGACCACGAGCCTTCAAATCGCGAACCAAATAGTCGTTCACCACGGTGAATTCACCTGAAAGGTTAGATTTCACAAACAAGTTCTGATATGTTGGCTCGATACAAGCTGAAACACCGATGATGTTAGAGATTGTCGCTGTTGGTGCAATCGCCACGCAGTTTGAATTGCGCATACCGAACTGCTTGATACGGTTACGCACTGGTGTCCAATCCATCTTAGATGACATATCAACTTCAACATAGCCACCGCGCTGTTCAGCTAACAATTTCACTGAATCCTGTGGCAGGATGCCGCGATCCCATAAAGAACCCTTGTAAGTCTCGTAAGTGCCACGCTCTTCGGCCAACTCTGTTGAGGCCAAGTAAGCGTAATAGCAAACAGCTTCCATAGATTCATCAGCGAATTGAACCGCTGCATCGCTGGCATAAGGAATGCGCAACATGTGCAAGCAATCCTGGAAGCCCATGATGCCCATACCAACTGGACGATGCTTCATGTTTGAGTTACGGGCTTTAGCAACTGCGTAATAGTTAATATCAATCACGTTATCCAACATGCGCATCGCTGTGCGGATGGTTTTTTGGAGTTTCTCGTGATCAAGTACCAAATTGCCGCTGGCATCGGTCTTCAAATGAACAGCCAAGTTCACTGAACCCAAGTTACAAACAGCGATTTCTGTCTCATTGGTGTTCAAAGTGATTTCTGTACACAAGTTTGATGAGTGAACCACGCCAACGTGCTGCTGAGGGCTGCGAACGTTACATGGGTCCTTGAAAGTGATCCATGGGTGGCCTGTTTCAAACAACATGCCCAACATCTTGCGCCACATATCCAAGGCACTGACCTTTTTGAATGGCTTGATTTCACCGTTGGCTGCTTTTTGCTCATAAGCCAAATATGCTTTTTCGAACTCCAAACCGAACTTGTCGTGCAAATCTGGGCAAGTTGATGGCGTGAACAATGTCCACTCGCCTTTTTCCATCACACGCTTCATGAATAAGTCTGGAATCCAGTTAGCGGTGTTCATGTCGTGCGTACGACGACGGTCATCACCAGTGTTCTTACGCAACTCTAGGAACTCTTCCACGTCTAAGTGCCAAGTTTCTAAATAGGCACAAACCGCGCCTTTACGCTTACCACCTTGGTTAACCGCAACCGCTGTGTCGTTCACCACCTTCAAGAACGGTACAACGCCTTGAGATTTGCCATTAGTTCCTTTGATATGACTGCCCAAAGAACGCACATTCGTCCAGTCGTTACCCAAGCCACCTGCAAACTTAGATAACAAAGCGTTTTCTTTCAAACCTTCGTAAATACCATCCAAGTCATCTGGAATTGTTGTGAGGTAGCAGCTAGACAACTGTGAGCGCAATGTGGCTGAGTTGAACAAAGTTGGTGTGCTGGACATGAAATCGAATGTTGACAAGATTTCATAGAATTCAATTGCACGATCTTCGCGATTCACTTCATTCAATGCCAAGCCCATCGCCACGCGCATGAAGAATGCCTGAGGCATTTCAATGCGGTGATCTTCAATGTGCAAGAAATAACGGTCATACAAAGTCTGCAAGCCCAAATAGTTGAACTGCAAATCACGATCAGCTTTCAAAGCGGCGCCCAACTTAACCAAGTCATAAGTCAATAAACGCTTGTCTAGTAACTCTGCATCCACGCCCTGCTTGATGAATTGTGGGAAGTAGCTGATGTATTCAGCAGCCATTGCGCCTTGTGGTACTTCACGGCCTAGGATTTCTTTACGGATGGTGTGCATCAAAATACGTGCAGTCACCTGGCTGTAGGCTGGATCGTTTTCAATCCATGTGCGTGAAGCCAAAATAGCTGAGTCATAGACCTGAGCCATTGGAACGCCTTCATACAAACCTTTGATAGTTTCTTTGATGATTGGCTCTGCATTCACTGCATTACCTAAACCTTCACAAGCAGCCTGGATCACCATTTGTAACGCAACCATATCTAATGGCTTGATCACACCGTTGTCACTCACGTTGATTCCTGGGTGATCAACGATTGGAGCTACCGGCTGAGCTGCCACTTGAGCTGCGCGCTCTTGATTGCGCTTCTCACGATAAAGCACGTAAGCACGCGCCACGTTGTGCTCACCACTGCGCATCAACGCCAATTCAACTTGGTCTTGAATATCTTCAATGTGGAAAGTTCCGCCATTAGGACGGCTGCGCAATAAAGCTCGCACAACCACTTGAGTTAATTGCTCTACTTGCTCACGCACACGTGCTGATGCAGCACCCTGGCCACCATTAACTGCTAAAAATGCTTTTGTAACTGCGATGGCAATTTTTGATGGTTCAAACGATACAACTGAACCATTGCGACGAATGATTTTGTAATCGCTTAATTGAGTTGCCTGGGCACCACCGACCCCACCGGCCACAAAGCCCTCTGAAGGACTTTGACTAACTTGACCAGTTGCTTGGCCAGAAAATGGATTGGATGTTTGGCCTGAAACTTGTGGGTCTACGTAGGTCATTCGAACTCCCTTTATCTATCTATATATATGTATTAATTGGGTAAAAAGTCTATTTTTTTGATTTTTTCAACGGCTATTCGCTGTAAAGAACACTACATTTAGTGTTTTTCCTGCGACAACGGTACTAAGTATAGGGTATTTATGATTATTTTGATAAGGATTTTTTGTCAAAAATACCTATCGAAATCCCTAATCTGAGCCACTTTTTATTGATTTTTTGGCACCGTTTTAGGGCTTTTTAGAATAAATATTTGGATGGTTAGTACTTACTAACCCAATAAGCTAAGACTTAATTGAAAAGCCTAATTTCTGTTTTCAAGACCGTAGGGAAGTTGCCTTGACGGGATATTGGCATCCTGAGCAAATCTTTGCCATTCAAAGTGAATCCCTGGATCAGTTTTTCGACCAGGAGCCACATCACTGTGACCAGCAAAGGCAGAAATTGGATGAAATTTTTGCAAAGCGGCGACCAATTCTTTCAGTGCCGTGTACTGGGCTGGACCAAAAGGCACATCATCACTACCCTCTAATTCAATACCAATTGAAAAATCATTGCAGCGCTCGCGCCCAAAATAATCAGAGACCCCTGCATGCCAAGCACGATTCAAAGTTGATACAAACTGTTGAACATGACCATCGCGCCGAATTAAAAAATGACTCGACACTTGTCGGTCGGCAATTTCCGCGAAATAAGGATGTGCTTTGGGGTCTAATTTATTTTGAAAAAAATCAGCGATATGATTCCCACCAAACTGCCCTGGCGGCAAACTGATGTGATGCATCAACACCAGCTCAACCGGAATCCCTTCAGGTCTCGAATCATAGTTTGGAGATTTGATCCACTCTGCTTCACCCCACCAACCTTTGGGATCAATACTGGAACGATGCTCACGAGAGCAATAGGCACCGACTCCTTCACCTTGCGGAAACCTCAAACCACAATGAGGACACTGCGCCATATTTTTGGGCTCAACTGATTTGGCTGGAGATGAGGTCTTGGGCGCTGGCTTTGCTTGCGGCTTGGCACTTGATCGATTGTTTTGAGAAATTTGCGCATAACGCCACCAAATGATCAAACCCGTGAGGATCAAGGTGAAGAGTAACCATTTCATCGTTGGATCAATACCTCTAAAACGAAACGACTACCTACATAAGCCATCAATAAAACTCCAAAAGATCCCAGCACCCAACGAACGGCTGTTAAACCTCGCAAGCCAACACGCCAGCGTGCGATCAACAATCCGGCAAACATCACCCAAGATAAGAATCCAAAAATTGTTTTGTGATCCCAAAACAAAGCGCGCCCAAACAATGCTTGGCTGAAAAACAATCCAGAGAACACAGTCAAAGTTAACAAAGCAAATCCAACCGTGATGATTCTAAAAAGAATGCTTTCCATGCTCATCAATGGTGGCAAACGATTACCCCATTTAGCAAAAAAACTATTTGCTTTGTCATGAGTTGGCATGTGCAAATGACGATCTTGCCAATGCATCAAAATGGCATGAAGCGCAGCAAGGCTCAATAAACCATAGGCCACATTCGCCACAATGAAATGAGCTCTGAACCATGGATCATCAATGGAGCGAGCTGATAGAACTGATCCAGAAAAAATGATCGGCAAGATGGCTGTGACACAGGCCGCCAACAAAATGATTGCTCTCAAGCCCTTGATTGGTAAATACCAACTTTCAAACCAAAAAAATGTGACACCAATCCAAGCCATGGTTGATAGGGCTTGGGCAAAACCAAAAATGAAACCTTGCTGAGTAAAGATAGATTCATGCAAGGTGACGCCATGCAAAAGAATGATCGGCAACAAAAGCCATTGGGATAGACTCGACACCACTGGAGAGTCTTGATTCTTTTCAGAATTTTGCGAGTAAACCCTGATTTCTCGTAAAAAAAACAAGAAATATAAAGCGCTGGGTATCCATGCGAAGCTGGGGTGACCTAAAATGTTCATATCTACAGTTTAATGCTCATATGTTTCAAAATCTAACAGATCGTTTAAGTCGTGTGGTTAAAACCATGCGAGGTCAGGCCAGACTGACCGAAGAAAATACCGCCGAAATGCTTCGCGAGGTACGTTTAGCCCTATTAGAGGCTGACGTTGCACTCCCCGTTGTCAAAGAACTCATCAATAACATCAAACAAAAAGCTCTTGGAGTTGAGGTTCTTGATAGTTTAAGCCCTGGTCAAGCATTGGTGGGTGTTGTTCAAAAAGAACTCACCGCGATCATGGGCAATCCAAGCGCGGGTCGACTCAACTTAGCAGCTCAACCACCGGCCATTATTTTGATGGCAGGTCTTCAAGGTGCGGGTAAAACAACTTCTGTTGGCAAATTAGCTAAATGGTTAAAAGACACACAGAAGAAAAAAGTATTGACCGTGTCTTGCGACGTTTACCGTCCAGCCGCCATCAAACAATTACAAATGGTCAGCGAGCAAGCTGGCACAGATTTCTTTCCTAGCGATGAAAACCAAAAGCCCAAAGACATTGCGCGCGATGCCTTGGATTGGGCCAAACGCCACTATCACGATGTATTGATTGTGGATACGGCAGGCCGCCTGGGTATTGATGAAATGATGATGCAAGAAATCAGTTCCTTGCATCAAATCTTGAACCCAATCGAAACACTCTTTGTGGTCGACGCGATGTTGGGTCAAGATGCTGTCAACACAGCAAAAGCATTCAATGAAGCACTGCCATTAACCGGTGTGATTTTGACCAAGCTAGATGGTGATGCACGAGGTGGTGCAGCGCTCTCAGTTCAACATATCACCGGCGTTCCAATTAAGTTTGCAGGTGTTGCTGAAAAGCTGGATGGTCTTGAACCATTTGATGCGGACCGAATGGCCAGCCGCATTTTGGGCATGGGCGACATTCTGGCATTGGTTGAACAAGCACAAAAGAATGTTGATTTCGACCAAGCTCAAAAATTAGCTGACAAAGTTAAAAAAGGTGGCTTTGATTTAAATGATTTCCGCATGCAAATCACGCAAATGCGCCAAATGGGTGGTTTAGGTAGCATGATTGATAAATTACCGGCAAAGTTTGCTCAAGCAGCCGCCAAGCAGGACATGAGTGTTGCTGATAAACAAGTGGCGCGCACACAAGGCATCATCGACAGCATGACGCCAGCAGAAAGAAGAAAACCTGAACTTCTTAAAGCAAGTAGAAAACGTCGTATTGCTGCTGGTGCAGGAGTTCAAGTACAAGAAGTGAATCGTGTCTTGGCTCAATTTGAACAAATGCAATCTATGATGAAACAATTCAAAGGCGGCAAGATGGCAAAGATGCTCGGTGGCATGGCAGCCAAGGGCATGGGGAATATGTTCAAGCGTTAAATATTTTTCACTTAATTTTCACTTAAACATTCAAACAAAAAGCCAGATCAATGATCTGGCTTTTTTGTGGGCCTTACTTTTGATTTGAACGAATCCTCAAGATGCTAATTGAGCTTTCACTAAATCAGTCACTTTTTTAGCGACATCACCTACTGGTATCACTGATGCTTCAGCATCGGTGCGAGCTTGAAACTCCAACTGACCTTCCTTCAAACCACGCTCACCAATCACCACACGGTATGGCACGCCGATCAATTCCCAATCTGCAAACATCGCACCAGGACGCTCGCCGCGATCATCCAAAATTACCTCGATGCCTGCAGACATTAAGTCTTGGTAGAGTTTGTCAGCAGCTTCGCGAACCATGTCAGAACGGTCATAACCCATTGGGCATAAAACCACCTGGAACGGTGCAATCGATACTGGCCACATGATGCCGCGATCATCAAAACGTTGCTCAATCGCAGCGCCCAATAAACGAGTCACACCAATGCCATAACAACCCATCACCATTGGTTGAGACTGACCTTTTTCATCTAAATAAACAGCATTCATCGACTCTGAATAACGGGTACCTAGCTGAAACACATGGCCCACTTCAATACCACGACAAATTTCTAGAACACCCTTACCATCTGGTGATGAATCACCAGCAATCACATTGCGCAAATCAGCGACGATTGGCTCAGGTAAATCACGACCCCAATTAACACCTGTTAAATGGTGGCCTTCTTGATTAGCACCGCAAATGAAATCGCTCATATTGGCAACTGTTCTATCGGCCACAATCGTCAATGGCTTGTTTGTTTTCACTGGGCCTAAATAGCCAGGAGGAGTACCAAAATACTCAATGATCTCTGCTTCTGTGGCAAAACGGAAGTCAGTTAAGCCTGGCACTTTGCTTGCTTTGATTTCATTTAATTCATGATCGCCACGAATCAATAATAAAAATAGCTTCGCACCCTCTTCTTGATCAACCGCCAAGACAATTGACTTAACTGTTTTCTCAATCGAACACTTTAAGAATTGCGCCACCTCTTCACACTTCACCTGACCAGGTGTCGGTGTTAAGGCCATCGCTTGAGAGGCAGCGCCTCTGCTTGCAATCAATGAAAGCGCTTCAGCAGTTTCAATATTTGCGGCATAGTCAGAGCTTGGGCAGTATGCAATGGCATCCTCTCCCGTATCTGCGATCACGTGGAACTCTTGACTACCAGTTCCTCCAATAGCACCGTTATCTGCATTAACGGCTCTGAAGTTCAGTCCTAAGCGCTGGAAAATGCGGGTATAGGCATCGAACATCTTGGCGTAAGACACTTTCATACCTTCGACATCTCTGTCAAAAGAATAAGCGTCTTTCATGCTGAACTCACGGCCGCGCATGATGCCAAAGCGTGGACGGCGCTCATCTCTAAATTTTGTTTGAATTTGATAAAAATTGACGGGTAATTGCTTGTAACTCTTGATTTCATGACGAGCAATGTCAGTCACCACTTCCTCAGACGTTGGCTGAATCAAAAAGTCGCGATCATGACGGTCTTTGATGCGCAATAACTCTGGGCCCATCTTGTCCCAACGACCTGTTTCTTGCCATAGTTCAGCTGGCTGAACAACTGGCATTAAAAGCTCAACGGCTCCAGCCTTATCCATCTCTTCACGGATGATGCCCTCGACCTTCCTAATAACCTTAAGACCCATGGGCATATAGTTGTAGATGCCGGCGCCCAGCTTTCGTATCAAGCCAGCACGCATCATGAGCTTGTGGGAAACGATTTCCGCATCGGCTGGGGCTTCTTTTAAGGTACGGATAAAAAATTGACTGGCTTTCATGGTTCACTTTATAAAATAATGGATAGGCTATATAGCTATAATCAATTTATTGATTTTAAAGGATTAAAGGATTAAGGCACGAATATGCTCGACAGAGAAGGGTACAGACCCAACGTCGGCATCGTTCTACTCAATCAACGCAACGAAGTATTTTGGGGGAAACGTGTTGGCCAGCACTCTTGGCAGTTCCCGCAAGGTGGTATCCAACACGGTGAAAACCCAGAGCAGGCAATGTATCGCGAGTTGCATGAGGAGATCGGTCTAGAGCCGCAACACGTCCAAATTATTGGACGAACCCGTGAATGGCTACGTTATGACGTGCCACAGGAGTTCTTGCGTCGTCCATCAGCAGCAAATACTGCCCGTCGCTCAACACGCCAAGCTTACCGTGGCCAAAAGCAAATTTGGTTCCTTTTACGCATGGTGGGTCGTGACAGCGATGTTTGTTTGCGAGCCACAGACCACCCAGAATTTGATGCCTGGCGCTGGAGTCCTTATTGGATTCCGTTGGATGTGGTGATTGATTTCAAACGTGAAGTATATGAATTGGCCTTATCTGAGTTGGCCAGGTATATCTCCCGCGGACCTCGCATGATGATGATGCCTTGGGGTTCACCGTTAGACTTTTGTAAAACCTCTCATCATGAGATCAAAAAAGATTCGGAGCCTTCTTGAAAATCACATTCTTTTTTAAGACATTTTTTATCTTTTTAGCTCTGGCAAGTTCATTATCTTTTGCACAATATAGAACACTAGATCCAGCTGATGAGGATGATTTTGATGCCCCGCGCTTTTGGCAAGAGATAGAGGTTAAGATTCCAGCTACTCCACCAACCACAGACTTAAAACCATTTTATGTTTCAACAGCCACTCAACTTCAATTTTCATTGGATGCGCAATCAATCAATATTGGCAAGGATGGAGTGATTCGCTATGTTGTTGTCATCACTTCATCCAGTGGCGCCCAACAAGTTAGTTACGAAGGAATTCGTTGTGAAAAATATGAGTGGCGCCTGTATGCCACGATGCTATCGGACGGTAAGTGGAGTAAATCTGCCAACAGTCGTTGGCAAGGCATTAGAAATACAAGCTACAACTCGTATCATGCTGCTCTGGTTAAAGATGCCTTTTGTGAAAGCGTGATTCCACGCAGAAGCGTAAAAGAAATCATTCCTTTGCTAAAACCTTAAGCTTAAGATTTATTTAGACTTGCTCACTTCTTAGCTGTGAGCTGAGAGCCGATAGGCTCACCTTTAGCCAGACGAACCAAGACATTGTCTTCAAGACCAGACGCAATCACAGTGTCAGCACCTGACTGAGCAGCAACCTTTGCTGCCAATACTTTTGTGAGCATGCCGCCTTTACCAATATCACTGCCTGCACCACCAGCCATTTTTTCTAAAGCAGGGTCACCAGCTTGTGCTTCTTGAATCAAATGTGCATTTGAATCGCTGCGTGGATCAGCGCTGAATAAGCCACCTTGATCAGTCAAAATAATCAAAGCATCCGCTTCAATCAAATTGGTAACCAAAGCACCTAAAGTATCGTTGTCACCAAACTTGATTTCATCAGTGACCACAGTGTCGTTTTCATTGATGATAGGCACAACGCCATGCTTTAGAAGAGTCAATAAAGTCATGCGTGCATTTTGATTTCTTTGCTCATCTGCCAAGTCAGCATTGGTGAGTAACACTTGTGCCGTTCTAATGCCATATTGAGCAAAACAAGTTTCATAAACTTGCACCAAGCCCATTTGACCAACAGCAGCAGCAGCTTGTAATTCATGAATATCGGTAGGACGCTTGGTCCAATTCAAGCGCTGCATGCCCTCTGCAATCGCACCCGAACTGACCATCACTACTTGCTTGCCCATTGTGCGCAATTCAGCCATTTGAGCGGCCCAACGACCAATCGCCGCATGATCAAGCCCCTGACCACGATTGGTCACGAGTGTTGAACCTACTTTGATCACGATGCAATTTGCATCTTGTATTGCTTTGCTCACCAGGCACTCCTTGAATACATTTATTTTTAGTCGTTAATGTTTAATCATTAACTTTTAGTCATTAACTTCGTCGTCATCCAAATCTTGATTCTGAAAACGTGGATCAGCATCATGTTCTTCAGCCTCATCTCGCTGAGCTTTTTTAGCATCCAAATCCGTCTGAATCGCATAACAAAGTTGTTGGCAACCTTCTCCAGTCAAAGCTGAAATTTCAAAGACAGGACCTTTCCAACCATAAGCCTTGATGAAAGCTTTGATTTTGGCTGCACGTTCCTCAGTAGGAATCATGTCGACCTTGTTCAAAACCAACCAACGAGGTTTGTCATGCAAAGATTCATCGTATTTCTTCAGCTCATTCACAATCGCTTTGGCTTCTCCAACAATATCGACATTGTCATCAAATGGAGCCATATCGACCAAATGCAACAATAAATTGGTACGCTGTAAATGTCGTAAAAAACGATGCCCAAGGCCAGCACCTTCTGCTGCACCTTCAATCAATCCTGGGATATCAGCTATCACAAAGCTTCGCTCAGCGCCTACTCGCACCACACCTAAATTAGGATGCAAAGTTGTGAAGGGATAGTCTGCAATCTTAGGTCGTGCATTCGAGACTGCTGTGATCAATGTTGACTTGCCAGCGTTAGGCATTCCCAGTAAACCAACATCAGCCAACACTTTTAGTTCTAATCTGAGCTTGTGTTCTTCACCAGGTAAACCACTGGTCTTTTGTCTTGGCGCACGATTGGTACTGCTCTTGAAATGTAAATTTCCCCAACCACCAGCGCCACCTTTGGCCAAACACAAACGCTGACCGTGATAAGTCAAATCTGCGATGACTTCATTGGTATCCATGTCATGAATGATGGTGCCCACTGGCATACGCAATTCAATGTCTTCACCTGCGCGACCATAACAATCCGCACCCCTGCCTGGTTCACCATTTTGCGCCAAATGTTTTTTAGCAAAACGATAATCTACCAAGGTATTGATGTTTCGATCAGCGATGGCATACACGCTGCCACCTCGACCGCCATCACCACCATCCGGTCCGCCAAATTCAATAAATTTTTCGCGACGCATCGAAGCGCTTCCAGAGCCGCCATGGCCTGCCACTACTTCAATACGAGCTTCGTCGATAAATTTCATAAGATCCAATAAAAAAGGCCTCGCTATTTGGCGAGGCCTTATGCTGAGTTCTGAATGTTCTTCGTTATCTCAGTTAAGGCTAATTAAGCTGTCGGAAGTACAGAAACGAATGATTTCTTATCTGCACCTTTAACGCCAAATTGAACATGACCATCTACCAATGCGAACAATGTGTGATCTTTGCCACAACCAACGTTCACACCTGGGTGAACGCGTGTACCGCGTTGACGAATAATGATGCCGCCTGCGTTGATGGCTTGACCGCCATAAACTTTAACGCCTAATCGTTTTGACTCTGAGTCACGGCCGTTACGTGTGGAACCGCCGCCTTTTTTCTGTGCCATTTTCTACTCCGCCTCTGCCTATTAGGCCTTGATCGTGTTAATCAAAATCTCAGTAAAGTTCTGACGATGTCCTTGACGCTTTTGGTAGTGCTTGCGTCGACGCATCTTAAAAATCTTCACTTTGTCATGACGACCCTGAGAAATAACAGTGGCTTTAACAGTTGCACCACTCACCAATGGCTCACCGAACTTCAGTGATTCGCCTTCGCCTACGGCGAGAACTTGGTCAATAGTGATTTCACTGCCTACATCCGCTGGTATCTGTTCTATTTTCAATTTTTCACCAGCAGCAACCTTGTATTGTTTGCCACCGGTTTTTATGACCGCGTACATATTGAAATCTTTCTATAAATATCCACACGACCCCGTGCCGTGTAGAGCCCTAAATTATAGCTCTAGCTATATTTCTAGTCAAAAAGTAAAATTCAGAGGAATCTAAGAGACATTCTCATGTTTTTTATAATAAAACTTAACTAATTCAATAGGTTAAACTAATAAGAGTTAAAAACAGGGAAGTATAAATAGTTAATGAGCACTAACTTACAGACAATTTTAAGTCCTATTTCAGCAGATATGCAGTCGCTGAATGACGTTATTCGCTCACGCTTAAGCTCTGAAGTCGCCCTGATCAATCAAATTTCCGCCTACATCATTGAAGCTGGCGGTAAAAGAATACGCCCGGCCCTCCTACTGTTAACCAGTCAGGCCATCTCAAACGGCACCCCCTTAAAACATCATCTAGACATGGCAGCCGTGGTGGAATTCATCCACACCGCCACCTTGTTGCACGATGATGTGGTGGATGAGTCTCATTTGCGTCGCGGCAGAGCAACAGCCAATGCTGCATTCGGAAACGCTGCCAGTGTTTTGGTGGGCGATTTTTTATATTCACGAGCTTTTCAGATGATGGTGGCGCCCAACGACATCAGAATCATGGAAATACTGGCTGATGCCACAAACACCATTGCTGAAGGCGAAGTGTTGCAGTTGATGAACATGCATGACCCGGATGTCAATGAAGCGCGTTACATGCAAGTGATTCACTTTAAAACTGGCAAGTTGTTTGAAGCTTCATCTGCTCTTGGCGCCCTTTTAGCAAAAGCGACTCCAGAACAATATGCTGCCGCACAGGCCTACGGCAAGCACATCGGCGCGACATTCCAATTGGTTGATGACATTCTTGACTACACCGCCAGCGCAGAACAGATGGGTAAAAATGCTGGTGATGATTTGCGCGAAGGAAAGCCAACCTTGCCATTGATTTATCTTCTCGATCACGGCACTCCCGAACAAAAATCTTTGATCAGATCTGCCATTGAACAAGCAGAAGAACTGCCAGAAGATCTCTTTCAACAAGTCTACCAAGCAATCATGAATTCTGATGCGATCAAGTACACAGAAGCTGCAGCCTTGCGTGAAGCTCAATTGGCACGAGAATCTTTGAAATGCTTCCCTCAAAACGCAGCGACACAAAGCTTGATTGATCTTTGTGATTACTCGCTCAAACGCTCAAGCTAAGCCTTTTTTCCTTGTCAGATCTTTCTGACAAGAGAATCAGCGTTTCACACCAGTATTTGTAAGGCTTTAACAATACAAACCAAGTTTAGTTTGCTATAGTCACCCTCATGTTCTTTGCTTAAGAAAGCATTCATGGATTCGTGGCTCAATGATTGGCCTTGGTGGGCGCAAGTTGGTTTAGTAATTTTACTTTTGGCTATTTCTGCTTTTTTCTCAATCACTGAGACCAGCATGATGGCAGCCAACCGTCACAGAATCCGGCACTTGGCTAACCGCGGCAACCGCGGAGCAAAAAACACGCAAACTCTTCTTTCAAAAACAGAGGAATTGTTATCAGTTATCTTGATTGGCAATAACGTTGTCAATACGATCCTACCTGTTTTATTAACTGCCATCGCCATGCATGCTTTTGGCAACAACGCATCTGTTCTTTCAATCAGCACTGGTGTTGCTGCTGTATTGATCATTATTTTTTGTGAAATCACTCCAAAGGTGATCGGCGCAACTTATCCAGAAAGATTCGCAATTTTCACAAGCTGGGTGATCAGACCCTTGATCGTGATTCTCAAACCCGCGATGTGGTTAATCAATGTATTTGTGTCAGGCTTACTCAAAGTTTTAAGGGTAAACACAAAAGCAAATCAAAACACTCAAATGACGCCAGAAGAATTACGCTCAGTCGTTCTTGAGTCAACCCATTTCATTCCAAATAAACACAGAAGCATCTTGGTTAATTTATTCAACCTTGAAAGCATCAAGGTGGATGATGTGATGACGCCAAGATCACGCATGGAAGTTCTCGATTTTTCAAAACCAATTGAAGATGTGATTCATCAACTAGAAACTTGTTATCACAACAAGCTACCGGTTTGCGATGAAGATTCTGATCGAGTGATTGGCATCCTGGCAGTCAGAAAAGCTCTGAGCTTATTAGGTGATGAAGATCTAAAGCACAACAACTTCAAAGAATTATTGAGCGAGCCTTATTTCATTCCAAGTGGCACCCCCGTTTTGCAACAGCTTCAATTCTTCCAGGAAAATCAGGAGCGCATTGGACTCGTTGTCGATGAATACGGTATTGTTCAAGGACTTGTGACGATTGAAGACATCTTGGAAGAGTTGATTGGTGAATTCACAACATCTCTGCCAGACCTTGCCATCAAAACAAAATGGTCTGATGACGACACCTACATTGCAGATGGCACTGCTAGTTTGCGTGATTTGAATCGTCTTTTAAATCTTGATCTTCCCACCGATGGGCCCAAGACTTTGAATGGTTTATTGATTGAGACACTCGAGGATATTCCAGACAACAACGTGAGCGTCAAAATAGGTGGTGTGGTCATGGAAATCATCCAGGTAGATGAACAGATCATTAAGACGGTTCGCATTTATCAGCCGAATGATTGAACAAGATGATGTCATCATTCATTACTGGCAAGACATTGTTGATCAAGCACTCCTGGCAAAAGCCAGCGATATTCACATTGAGCCAGAAAACGGAGTAAGCCATGTGCGCTTGCGCGTTGATGGCTGCCTGAGTCACTTAAGCAGTTCCCCTGCACATTGGCATGACCGACTATCTAGTCGGATCAAAATTTTGGCGCGCTTGGATATTTCTGAAAAACGCTTGCCTCAAGATGGTCAAATGTTATTGAGCAGCTCGCAGAGCGCACAGATCAACAACATCGATTGCCGTGTTTCAACTTTACCCACACTGCATGGCGAGAAAATTGTTTTGAGGGTATTAAGTAAACAAGAAGGTGATCTTGATATCAGCAAGATTGGTCTTGATGAAAATCAAAAGCAACATTTACTGCAATGCCTTGATCAGGCTCAAGGAATGATCTTGGTCACCGGGCCAACCGGCAGTGGCAAAACTCAAACGCTTTATAGCTGCCTCAAGTATTTGATGGATGGGAGCCGTAACATCACGAGCATTGAAGATCCAGTTGAAATTCAACTACAGGGCATTAATCAGGTGCCGATCAATGAGAAAGCAGGCTTGCGCTTTGATGTGGCATTAAGGGCATTGATGAGACAAGATCCCGATGTCATCATGGTCGGAGAAATCAGAGATGCTGTCACAGCAAAAATTGCATTACAGGCTGCAGAAACAGGTCATTTGGTTTTAGCGACGCTGCACGCCAACGATGCGCCCAGCGCAATCTTCAGATTAAAACAATTAGGGTGTTTGCACGGTGATATTGCAAACAATGTCAGCTGCATCACAGCTCAAAGATTGGTGCGCATTTTTTGTACAGCCTGCTCAGGGAATTCATCAAAAGACCTGATAGCAGGATGCTCCATTTGCAACGGTAGTGGCTTTCATGGTCGAAAGGCTGTTCATCAGGTCATGCGCGTATCTGACCAGCTCAGACAACTGATTGAAAGCGAAGCTCCCTTAAGTGCTATCCAAACTCAATGTCACACTGAAAAAATATCGACTTTGAAAGAATCTGCGCAAACTCTTATTGCGTCAGGGCTCAGCTCTGAAGATGAAATCAGGCGTCAATTCGCATGAAAGACGCTACTCAACTTCACTTGATCAGACAACTCTATTCCCTCTTGAAGTCTGGTTTGTCTTTGCTAGATGCCGTTCAAATGATGGGGCTGAACACCATCCAAAAATCTTTGGCCACTGGCAACAGCCTCACTTACTCATTATCTAAAATGGGATTTCATCCATTTTGTGTCAGCTTGATTCAAACAGGAGAAGCCACCGGCAATCTTTTAGACAGCTTGTCGCAAGCATCGATTTATCTTGAGAAACAAATTAAGCTTCAAAAGAAGATTAAAAAAGCACTGAGTTACCCATGCATCGTTCTCTTTGTCTCAAGCCTTGTCTTGCTGGCCATGTTTCATTGGGTGATACCAAGCTTTGAAAATATGTTTGCCAACTTTCAGGCAGAGCTGCCCTGGCCAACAAGATTGTTAATTCAAGGCTCTCACTGGGTGCAAAATTATTCTCTGATGGTAGCGATTGCACTCGGAAGTCTACTGGGAGCATTTCATCTCATTTGGAGACGTCACACTCAAACGCAACAGGTGGTTGATCAACTCTTACTGACCCTTCCCATTGTTGGCTCGATCAGAAGAAGTTCTTTACTGATTCAGTGGAGTCGGAATATCTCATTATTAACTTCTCGAGGCGTGCCAATTCTTGAGGCCTTAAAACAAACGGCCCTGCATTCAAACGACTGGATCAGTTTTAATTTTTGCGCACAAATCAATGTTTCCTTGGCACAAGGTTGGTCACTCTCGGAATCTATCAAACAAATATCCGGAAAATCTCTACTAAGTCAAAAAGAGCAACTTCAGTTGATCAAAGTGGGTGAAGTTTCAGGAGATTTACCTCAAATGCTTGCCAATATCGCCAATCAAGAAGAAGATCACTTAGACCACATGATTGATCAATTGGCTCAAAGCATTGAGCCATGCTTGATGATCATCATGGGGCTTATCATTGCTTGCTTGGTCATTTCTTTGTATTTGCCAATTTTTGAAATGGGACAGATTCTTTGATTGAAATTTTCTCCGCCATCATCATCATTGGCGCCCTATTGATACTGTCTTGGATAGACTTCAAGACTTTTATCTTGCCCGACTACCTGACCTATGGATTGATGGCTTACGGGCTTGTCGCAAATATTTTCCTGGGGCTTGCTTGGGCCGATACTGAATCATCCATTCTGGGAGCCGTGTTTGGTTTTGTGAGTCTCTATGCACTGAACCAACTGTATCTAAAAATCAGAGGACATCACGGCATTGGTATGGGTGATGCGAAATTACTGGCTGGCCTTGGCGCTTGCTTAGGCATTCAAAGCTTGCCTTACATACTGTTGATTGCCTCCGCTTCTGGCCTGATCGGTGGTTATGCTTGGTTAAAGATTCATCAACAAGATCACAGCCATGCATTTCCTTTTGGCCCTTTTATTGCATTTGGTGGCATCATTGTTTTGTTATGGCAGATTTAAAAAACAAGTCTTCGAATAGCCCCACTCATCCATCTCATCTTTTGAGGGTTGGGTTGACCGGAGGTATTGGCAGCGGGAAAAGTGCCGTTGCCACAGAGCTAGAGAAATGTGGTGCAGCCATCATCGATACCGACCTCATTGCTCATGACATCACAAAAGCCAATGGTTTGGCGATGAGCGCCATTGAGCAATCTTTTGGTCCCGAGTTTTTGCTCAAAGATGGGTCTTTGGACAGACAAAAGATGAGGGAACTTGTTTTTACTGACCCCAAAGCCAAAGAAAAGCTTGAAAAGATCACCCATCCTTTGATTTATCAAGAAACCAAGCGCTTGAGCCTCCTACATCAAGCCAAGAACCCCGCTTACCTTGTTTACGTGGTGCCTTTATTGGTTGAATCCAGCTTTTGGATCAATCAATCCCCAAAAGCCTTGGACTGTATTGTGGTGATTGATTGCCCAGAAACCCAGCAAATTGCTAGGGTCCAAGAAAGAAATGGTCTTGAAATAGGCATGATTCAAAAGATCATTGCCAGTCAGGCCAGCCGTCATGACAGACTGGTGATTGCTGATCACGTGATTGAAAACAATCAAGGGATTGAAGATTTAAAGATTGAGGCCCAACGACTTCATCAAATACTTTTGAGGCATAAAAGTAGTTAAAAAGGCTCTTTTTTTGCCAAAAATCACAGAATTTCAGTCTAGAATATGAATCTGTGATTATTTACGAATACCCCTTCAATGAACTGGTGCGCAGTCTTTTGAGACTGGAGTACCTCTTTGACCGTTTCGAGTACTTCGTAGAAAAAGATGATGCAAGAGATCAACATCAAGCCATTTCAATATTATTTGACTTAGGTGAAATCACTGCACGCGCAGATTTGAAATCAAGTCTCATGAAAGAGCTTGATCGCCAAAAAAATAGTTTGTTATCTTTGAAGAACTCTAGCAACATTGATCAAGATGCTTTGCTCAACACGCTTGAAGAAATGAACATCATCTGGGGCAAGATTAATCAGACCGGCAAGACCAATGCTCAGATCTTAGAGAGTGAGTGGTTGAATTTGATTCGTTCACGTCTAAGCATCCCAGGTGGTACCAGTCCAGTAGATTTACCAGCGTATTACGCATGGCAATTCACAGACGCAAATATACGTCGTGCGAATTTAAAGAAATTTGTAGAGCCCTTGATGTCATGGAAATATGCCAGCCAGCTATTCTTAAAATTATTGAGAGGCTCAGGCAAACCTGCTGAAATGCTTGCGCCTAAAGGCTCCTACCAACAAATGCTTTCTGGTAAAACATATCAATTGATGCGTGTTGGCATTCATCAAGCACACTTGATTCCTGAAATCAGTGCCAACAAGTACATGCTTTGGACTCGCTTCATGACTTGTGATGGTGAAGCTAAGCCAAGAGCTTTTGCAGAAGATGTTCCTTTTGAACTATCTCTTTGTAATTTCTAAAAATAACTTCTAAAAAACTTTTAAGCTCTTTAGCTTTTCCAAAATTGGTAATGTAGCCGGTAAGACTGGATCAAACCCTGCGATGCCAAGCTGATCAATATCTTTGATGTTCAACCATCCTAGGGCTTGATTTTCTAATCCACGTGGCTGACCCTGCCAAGACTTCACGAAACAAATATGTAAGCGCACATACGCATGAGGATAGTCATGTTCTAAAACCATGAACTCATCTGCTTGATCAATGCGCACATCAATTTCTTCTTGAAGTTCTCGAGAAAGAGCTGCGAAAAGAGTTTCACCAGCCTCTACTTTTCCACCAGGAAACTCCCAGTAACCGGCATAAGGCTTTCCCTCTGGGCGCTGGCCAAGCAATACAGCCCCGGCACCATCGATTAAAACGCCTACTGCAACCTCTACAACCGGTCTGGATGATGTCGGCTCTTGTTCGGCAGCCAATGTCATCAATTCTGCTGTCCAGCCCAATGACGCGCAAACTGCCAAGCCACTCGTCCTGATCTTGAGCCTCTCTCTAATGCCCAAATCAAAGCTTCTGGTTTTGCTGCAGCAATTTTTTCTTCGCTCAAGCCAAAATGTTTGAGCCAGTGCGAAACGATATCAAGGTACTCATCTTGTTTTGGAGGGTAAAAAGAAATCCACAAACCAAATCTTTCAGATAAAGATATCTTCTCTTCAACCACTTCACCAGGATGCAACTCTCCATCGGCGCCATGTTGGTAAGATTCATTGTCAGACATGTACTCAGGCAACAAATGACGACGGTTAGATGTTGCGTAAATCAAAATATTATCAACCTGCGCAGAAATAGAACCATCCAAAGCAGACTTCAAAGATTTATAACCTGACTCTCCATCCTCAAAAGAGAGGTCATCGCAAAAGATGATGAATTTCTCAGGTCGCGCTGCCAACAAATCAGTGAGGTCACCAAGATCTGTTAAATGTTCTTTATCGACTTCAACCAAACGCAAACCTTGCGCAGCAAACTCATTCAAAGAAGCCTTGATCAAAGATGATTTACCAGTGCCTCTAGCGCCCGTTAACAACACATTGTTAGCAGGCTTACCTTCAACAAAGTGCTTGGTATTGTTATAAATGAGATCTGTTTGACGCTCAATGTGCTGAAGGTCTTTGAATGTGATGCCAGAGATGTGATGCACAGCTTGTAGATAGCCCAACTTACCCAAGAGCGTATCTTTGCGACGCCACCTAAAAGCAACCGCAGAATTCCAATCTTTTTCTGTCAAAGATTTTGGCATCCACTCATCAAGTCTTTGCAATAGATTATCTAAACGATCAAACTTATCAGACATGACTTTCCTATGATCTTTGTAAATTCAGCGGGATCGCTTTAAGAACGATAGTCCGCATTGATAGAAACATATTCATGAGATAGATCGCAGGTCCAGACAGTTTGAGTCGCTTGACCTCGACCTAAGTTAGCGCGAACCGTGATTTCTGCTTGCTTCATCACACGCTGCCCATCTTCTTCTTTATATTCAGGATGACGGCCACCATCTTTGGCAACCCAAACATCATCCAACCATAACTGCACACGTCCAACATCAAGATCTGCAATACCGGCATAACCAATCGCAGCCAAGATTCGACCTAAATTAGGATCACTGGCAAAAAATGCGGTTTTCACCAACGGTGAATGAGCAATCGCTTCAGCCACCAATTTACATTCAGCGTCGGTCTTACCGCCTTCAATCTGAATCGTGATGAATTTAGTCGCACCCTCACCATCTCGCACAATCATTTGAGCCAATTTTTGACAAACTTCAATCAATGCTTGGCGGAAGATGTCATGTGCCTGACCAGAAGCTGGAATCTCTACTTGGCTAGCCCCACTGGCCATGACAATGAAAGAATCATTGGTGGATGTATCACCATCAATCGTGATGGCATTGAAAGACAAATCAGCAGCCGCTGTGGTTAATTGCTGTAATAAAGCCGGCGGTACTTTCGCATCAGTTGCCACATAGCCCAACATGGTGGCCATGTTCGGATGAATCATGCCAGCACCCTTGCTGATACCAGTCAAGGTGATGGTTTTGCCATTGATCTCAACTTGCTTCGAATATGCTTTTGCCTGAGTATCAGTGGTCATGATGGCATGAGCAGCATTGAACCAGTTATCCGCATTTAAATTGCCAATCGCTTGAGGCATACCAGCAATCACCTTTTCTACTGGCAAAGGCTCAAGAATTACTCCAGTTGAAAAAGGCAAGATTTGCTCTTTTTTCAAGCCCATCAACTTTGCTAACTCTTCACAGGTGCGCATCGCATTTTTATAACCAGGCTCACCTGTGCCTGCATTGGCGTTACCTGTGTTGATGATCAATGCTCGAATATCCGCACCACTGTTTGCTGATGCCTGTAAATGCTCTCTACAAATTTGCACTGGCGCCGCACAAAAGCGATTTTTTGTAAAAACACCAGCAACGCTAGAGCCCTCATTGAGTTCAATGATCAGAACATCTTTGCGGCCAGGTCTTTTAATACCAGCTTCTGCATGCCCCAAACGGACACCATTCACAGGACTTAATTCACTGGCAATCGGTAATGGGGAATTCACTGGCATGGTGTTTTATCTCTAAAAATGAGTCAATGATTCAAACAAACATTCAATTAACTGAGCTGCCCGTGGCAGTGCTTGTATTTTTTCCCACTACCACATGGGCAAGGATCATTGCGACCCACCTTAGGGCCAGCCTGAGCAGCTTGAGGGGCCGCAGCACGTGCAGTAGGCTCATCATCTGATTGATCAGCGCTGGCATGTTGATACTGAACACCCTTCACATCCGCCAAATCTTCTTGGATGGATTCTGAGGCACGCTCTAACTCTTCAGCAGTTTCAATTCTGACCACCATGATGGTGCGAGTCACCTCTAACTTCACTGTGTCTAGCAAGCGAGCAAATAATTCAAATGCTTCACGGCGATATTCTTGCTTAGGATCTTTTTGTGCATAGCCACGCAGATGAATACCCTGACGCAAATGATCCAAAGCGGCTAAATGCTCTCTCCAAGAAGTATCTAGAGCATACAAAATCACTGAACATTCAAACTTAGCAAAAGATTCTCTACCGACCAATTCAACTTTTGCATCGTAAAGACTCTTAGCGCTTTCCAATACTTTGGCAAGCAGATCTTCCGGCTCGATAGTGTCTGCAGCATCAATGATGGCTTGTAAGTCAACTGATAAGCCCCAATCGTTCGATAACACTTGCTGCAATCCAGCAACATCCCACTGCTCAATCACTGACTCGTCAGGAATATGATCATGGAACAAATCTGTGAAATATGATTCACGCAAGTTAGCAACTAAATCACCAACATCTTTTGATTCAAGAACCTCATTACGCAAACGATAAACTTCTTTACGCTGATCATTGGCCACATCGTCGTATTGCAATAACTGCTTACGAATATCAAAGTTTCTAGCTTCCACTTTGCGCTGTGCAGACTCAATTGAGCGAGTCACCATGCCGGCTTCAATTGGCTCACCCTCAGGCATGCGCAATCGATCCATGATGGACTTCAGACGCTCACCAGCAAAGATGCGCAGCAAAGCATCATCCAATGACAAATAGAATCTTGATGAACCTGGGTCACCCTGACGCGCAGCACGACCTCTTAATTGGTTATCAACACGACGACTTTCATGACGCTCAGTACCGATGATATGCAAACCACCTGCACTCACCACGTGGTCGTGCAAACCTTGCCATTCATCATGCAACTGTTTAATGCGAGCAGCTTTATCTTGTGCAGAAATCGCAGCATCTTGCTCAATCAAGCCAGCTTGTTTTTCAACGTTACCGCCCAACACAATATCCGTGCCTCGACCAGCCATGTTGGTTGCGATGGTGATCATCTTTGGACGACCCGCTTGCGCAATGATTTCAGCTTCTTTGGCGTGTTGTTTTGCGTTCAATACTTGATGAGGCAATTTAGCCTTATCCAATAATGATGAAATTAACTCTGAGTTTTCAATCGATGTGGTACCAACCAACACTGGTTGACCGCGCTCATAGCAATCTTGGATATCTTTGATAACAGCGTTGTAACGCTCCATCGATGAACGATAGATTTGATCTTGTCTATCAATTCTGGCATTGACGCGATTAGGAGGAACAATCACTGTCTCCAAACCATAGATCTCTTGGAACTCATAAGCTTCTGTATCAGCTGTACCCGTCATACCAGCAAGCTTGCTGTACATACGGAAATAGTTCTGGAAGGTGATCGTCGCCAAGGTGCGATTTTCGTGCTGAATCGCCACACCCTCTTTTGCCTCAACCGCTTGATGCAAACCATCTGACCAACGACGTCCTTGCATGAGTCGTCCGGTGAATTCATCAACAATGACAACTTCACCATTTTGTACAACGTAATGCTGATCTTTATTAAATAGTGTGTGAGCTCTTAAAGCAGCATACACATGGTGCATCAAAGTGATGTTTTGAGGAGCATACAAAGACTCCCCTTCTTTGATCAAACCAATTTGAGCCAAAGCAATCTCAGCCTTTTCGTGACCCACTTCAGTCAAAAATACTTGGTGAGATTTTTCATCAACAATGTAGTCACCTGGGGTGATAACACCTGAGCCGTCTGCTTTTTCTTCGCCGTACTGACGAGTTAAATATTGTGGCAATGCATTCATCGCCACATAAATTTCTGTGTGATCTTCCGCTTGACCAGAAATAATCAAAGGCGTGCGTGCCTCGTCAATCAAAATTGAGTCAACTTCGTCAACGATGGCGTATGCCAAACCACGCTGCACACGCTGATCCAATTCTTGAATCATGTTGTCGCGCAAATAGTCAAAACCAAATTCGTTATTTGTTCCGTAGGTGATATCTGAGTTGTAAGCTTTTTTCTTGGCCTCGTGTTCCATTTGTGACAAATTAATGCCAACACTTAGACCCAAGAAGTTATAGAGCTTTGCCATCCACTCAGCATCACGCTCTGCTAAGTAATCGTTGACCGTCACAACGTGAACACCTTTACCTGTTAAGGCGTTCAGATACACAGGGAGAGTTGCGGTCAAGGTTTTACCTTCACCGGTTCTCATTTCAGAGATTTTTCCTTGGTGAAGAGCCAAGCCACCAATCATCTGAACATCAAAATGACGCATGTTCATGACACGCTTGCTGGCCTCACGAACAACCGCAAAAGCCTCAGGCAAGATTTCATCAATTGTTTGGCCTGCAGCCAGTTTTGACTTGAATTCAGCTGTCTTTGCTTGCAATGCAGCATCGTCAAGCGAGGCGATGCCCTGCTCCAGACTATTAATCTGAGCGACAATGCGCTTATATTGTTTTAAGAGTCGATCGTTTCGACTGCCAAATATTTTCTTAAGAAGACCAGTAACCATGACTTTTGCGAGGAAATTTAAGCCTCAAAGTTTAGCACCCAGACGGACATCTGCGAATGCCCGTGATGCATTAGCTTGCATTGAAAAAAATACCCCTCTGGGAGACCTGCTGCAAAGGGCAGAAAACAATCTTTTAGTTCAGCAAGCGATTGACCTGAGCCTCAATCAAAATGGGCTTCAGAAGGCTATTGGCTTGGTTAAAGCAGGTGGCTTTTCAGATGAAACAGGGCAATTGACCCTGTTGGTATCAAATGCAGCCATTGCAACCCGAATCAGTCAAAAAGCCCCCTCAATACTCTTAAAACTTCAAGAACAAGGTTATCAAGCCCGTTCTTTGGCCGTTAAACAGGCTCCTGGAGGGCTTGGAATACCAGCCCCAAACAAGGTTCAAAGCACTGAAAAACCCCCTGTTTTTCCCTCAAGCGCTGAAAAATCTTGGTCTAAATTGATGAATCAGCTCGATGAAAGTTCTCCGCTGCGGATCGCGGTTGAAAAACTCTTAAAAAATCGGAAAAAAGGCTGATTTGCCTAATTTTTAGGCAAACAAAGGCTTATTTTTTAATTGATAAGCTTGTGGCGCACTGGCTTCGTCAAAGCCTTTTATTTCATAACTTGTTGGGTCTGCAAATAAAGCTCTGAGCAATGCATTGTTCAAAGCATGGCCTGACTTCTCTGCAATATAAGCGCCCACAATTGGATGGCCTGCTAAATACAAATCACCAATCGCATCCAAAATCTTATGACGCACGAATTCATCGTCATATCGCAATTCTTCATTATTTAAAATTCTGTGCTCATCCAACACAATCGCGTTATCCAAACTACCGCCGCGAGCTAAACCCATTTCGCGCAGAGCTTCTACTTCATGAGCAAAACCAAATGTTCTGGCTCTTCCAATTTCTCTTGCATACGTGCTGTCTGCAAAATCAATCACATGTCTTTGACCAGTCTTATCGACTGCAGGGTGTTTGAAATCAATCGTGAAATCTAACTTGAATCCATCGAAAGGTTCCAAGCGTGCCAATTTGCCAGCTTCTCTGATTTCAACTGGCTTTTTAATCACAATGAACTGACGAGGAGCTTCTTGCTCTTGAAGGCCTGCTGATTCGATTAAAAATAAAAATGAAGCTGCGCTGCCATCCATGATAGGCACTTCTTCACAATCTAATTCAATGATCAAGTTATCAATGCCAAGACCTGCGCAACCGGATAACAAATGTTCTACGGTAGAAACTCGAGTGTCGCCATTTTGTAACACCGTGGCCAAACGTGTATCAGTCACCAAGTGAGCATCAGCCTTGATGCCAGGGGCATTGGGTAAATCGACTCGATGAAAAATAATGCCTGTATTAATTGGTGCAGGTATTAATTTAAGCGTCACCTTGCGGCCCGTGTGTAATCCAATACCAACGGTTTTAACAGGGGCTGCAATGGTGCGCTGTTTCAACATGATTTATCTATAGATTAAAGTGCTTTTAGTGCAGAAGCCGCATCACTCACTTCAAACTTACCAGCCGCTTCAACAGCCAAATGCTTCACTACGCCATTATCAACAATCATCAAATAACGTTGTGAACGAACACCCATACCACGAGCTGTTAAGTCAAATTCCAAACCAAGCTTCTTGGTCAATTCTGCTGCGCCGTCTGCCATCATGCGAACTTTTCCGTTCACCTTTTGGTCTTTACCCCAGGCACCCATCACAAATGCATCATTCACTGATAAGCACCAAATTTCGTCAACGCCCTTGGCTTTGATCGCATCAAAGTTAGCCACGTAACCTGGCACGTGCTGAGCTGAGCATGTTGGTGTGAATGCACCTGGCAAGCCAAAAATAACAATCTTTTTACCTGCTGTTAATTTGCTCACTTCAAAAGCATTTGGTCCTACAGAACAACCTTCTGTAGCAACTTCTAAAAATTCATGAATTGTGGCGTTTGGTAATTGTTGTCCTACTGCAATCATTGTCTTCTCCATTGAATAAGGGTCTTTAAATTAACTAATTTAAATAGTAATTTTTGTTTATAACTATTGGCATTTATTTTTGCCAGAACACCGATGGTATCGCATGCGTCGTCATTTCGCAGGAGGCGCGTTACCACCGGCATCTGTATGCCATTGTTTTTTATACTTTTTTCTAATTACGACTAATTCTTAATCAGCTTGCTTACGTAAAAAAGCTGGAATATCGTAGTAATCAGCACCCTTATCCATCATTGCTTGCGCTTCTGGTGAACTATTTGCGCCCAAACGCGGCTCATTTGATTCACGATTGCTGCGAAACACTTTTGGCACATCATATTTTGCATAATCACTGGCAGATCCCACCGGCATCGCTGGCGCAGTCATGCTTGCGGCATTAACGTTGCTGGCTGTATTTGCCATAGCCATGGTTGCTGTTGCACTTTGTGGTGCGAAAGTACTTAAATCAGCCATGGTTGGTGCTGCATCATAAGTGCCTGTGGCTTGTGTATTACGCCAAATAACTTCAGGCTGCTTTTCTTTGCGCTTGCCACCATTTAAACCAGTAGCAACCACTGTGACACGCAAAGCATCACCCAAGCTTTCATCGTAAACGGTACCGAAGATCACTGTGGCATCTTCAGCAGCATATCCACGAATGGCGCCCATTACTTCACGAGTCTCTGACAACTTCAATGAACGGCTTGCTGTGATGTTCACCAACACGCCACGTGCACCTGATAAATCAACACCTTCAAGCAATGGTGATGCAACAGCAGCTTCAGCAGCTAAACGAGCACGATCCATACCAGAAACAGTGGCTGTTCCCATCATGGCTTTACCTTGCTCACTCATCACTGTTTTAACGTCTTCAAAGTCGACGTTAATCAAACCTTGCTCGTTGATGATTTCAGCGATACCGGCAACAGCGTTGTGCAATACATCATCTGCACAACCAAAGGCCTTGTCCATCTCAGCATCTTCACCCATGACTTCAAATAGTTTTTCATTAAGAACAACAATTAATGAATCTACATAGTTTTCAATTTCATGAGCACCAGCTTCAGCCACTTTGCCACGCTTAGCACCTTCAAAATCAAATGGCTTGCTGATCACGCCAACAGTCAAGATACCCATTTCTTTTGCAACTTGAGCAACCACTGGACCTGCGCCTGTGCCTGTACCACCACCCATACCGGCTGTGATAAAGACCATGTGTGCACCTTGCAATGCATCAGCAATGCGTGCCTTAGCTTCAACAGCAGAAGATGCACCTACTTCAGGCTTGGCACCAGCACCTAAACCTGTTGCACCCAACTGAATATTGACGCTTGCTTTAGAACGTTGAAGTGCACCTGCATCTGTGTTCATGCAAATGAACTCAACACCTTGTACACCACGACGAATCATGTGCTGCACAGCGTTACCGCCTGCACCGCCCACGCCGACCACTTTAATGATGGTCTTACCCGCCGGTTCTGCATCTAACATTTCAAATTCCATACTACCTCCTTATAACTACGGTTGACGACGACAAAAATAAAACTAAAAATCTTCTAATACTTCTAAATTCTTAAAAATTTCCCATGAACCACTCGCGCATACGCGCCATGATGTTTTGTATGGTTCCAGATTGCGCAACTCGGCGACCACGCACTAACTGCACACGCCCCTCCATCAACAAACCTAAACCTGTTGAATATCTTGGGCTTCTTAAAATTTCACTCAAATGTCCTTTGTACTCAGGGAAACCAACGCGCGCTGGCTTAGCAAAAACTTCTTCTGCCAATTCAACAACTCCCGGCATCAAGGCCGTGCCGCCAGTTAAAACAATTCCTGAAGAAACCAAATCTTCCATGCCTGATTCGCGCACCACTTGACGAACCAAACTCAATAACTCTTCAACACGTGGCTCGATCACTGCAGATAAAGCTTGGCGTGACATAGAGCGAGCTTCGCGATCACCAACACCCGGAACCTCAATGGTTTCATTTGGGTTGGCCATGCTTTGGCGTGCAATACCAAAATGAATTTTGAGATCTTCTGCATCGATGGTTGGAGTGCGCAACGCCATTGCAATGTCATTGGTGATTTGATCGCCAGCAATTGGAATCACTGCCGTGTGACGGATCGCTCCTTGACTAAAAATCGCGATATCGGTTGTACCGCCACCGATATCCACCAACACAACACCCAATTCTTTTTCATCTTCGGTTAAGACCGCAACACTTGAAGCCAAAGGTTGCAAAATCAGATCATTCACTTCTAGACCACAACGACGCACACACTTCACAATGTTTTGCGCAGCACTGACCGCACCAGTGACGATGTGCACCTTGACCTCTAAGCGAATACCGCTCATACCAATTGGTTCTCGCACATCTTCTTGTCCATCAATGATGAATTCTTGAGTGAGGATGTGAAGGATTTGTTGATCAGTTGGAATATTGATTGCTTTAGCTGTTTCAATTACTCGCTCAACATCACCCGCAGACACTTCTTTGTCACGGATTGCCACCATACCTGTTGAATTAAAACTGTGAATGTGGTTTCCAGCGATGCCTGTGAACACTTGCGCAATGCGACGATCAGCCATCACCTCAGCTTCTTCAAGCGCTTTTTGAATAGACTGAACAGTGGCCTCAATATTGACGACCACACCTTTTTTCAATCCTTTAGAACTGACTTGACCAAGACCCACGACATTGAATTGACCATCTGGATTTAACTCAGCCACCAAAGCAACCACTTTGGATGTGCCAATATCCAAACCAACAATTAAATCTTTTGTGTCTTTACTGATAACGCTCACAGTTTTTTTCCTATATTGATGGCATAGCCATTGGCATAACGAAGGTCAATTGAATCAACTCGCTGACCCCATTTCTCTTGAACCTGTGGCCAACTCTTAATCAAACGCTCAACACTTAATTGAATCTGCTTTGCATCGCGCTCATCCAGCTCTCGACCCAATTCAATATTCAAGTTATTACTCAATTTGGCTCTCCAGGCATAGCGGGAAGAGAGCTCAAGACTTTTCACACTCGCTTGCCAGGGCTCAAACCAAAGATTCAGCTGCTGGTATTTTCTAAAGACCTCTTTATTACTTCCCTCTGGACCGCTGAATCTCAACAATGAAGCGCTGTCCTCTGCTTCTGCCATATTTGCGATAAATACTTCACCAAAGGTGTTGATTAATTTGGGCGTTTCACCAACCCACACTCCCAAAGCTTGATGTTCTTCGATCGCCACCACAATTCCGTTAGGCCATTCACGACGCACACTGGCTCGACGCACCCAAGGCATCGTCTCAAAGGCCTGTCTTGCTTGATCCAAACGAATCGTGAAAAAATTACCCTTCACTTGATCTAAAGCACGGGTTTTAATTGTTGGTAAATTCACATGCTTGAGTTCACGACCATTCAATGACTCAACTGTTAAGTGATTCAAAGTGAACACTGGTTTTTGACCTAACCAGAATAGAAGCCATCCACACGTCACCAACAAAGCAATCAATAACAACAAATTTGCCATCGCACGCATCATCTTGGCGTGATTCCAGATCGGGCCAAACACCGTGGCACTCATAGAACCTAAAAAGCTGAAGAAGATGCGCAAGAATTTCATGAATGAATACCTGCCTTACTTAATAGCCACAACACCAAATCAGCATATTCAACACCGGCTGCTTTAGCCGCCATTGGCACCAATGAATGACCAGTCATACCAGGCGCTGTATTCATTTCTAGTAGATAAGGTTGATTGGTCTTGCGATCAATCATCACGTCCGCACGACCCCAACCTTTACAGCCCAAGGCACGGTATGCACTCAAAGCAAGTTCTTGTACTTTTGTCTCAAGCGCCAAATCCAAACCTGTTGGGCACAAGTACTTGGTGTCGTCTGAAAAATATTTATTGTGATAATCGTAATTAGAGTCTGGGGCCACGATTCTGATGACCGGCAATGCTCGCGCATTCTCGCCATCGCCAACGATTGGACAAGTTAGCTCTTCACCGATGATGCATTGCTCAGCCATCACATCACGATCTAACTTCGCCGCCAACGCATACGCTGCCGGCAAATCTTCTGCCTTCGTGACTTTGCTCAAACCAAGAGATGAACCCTCTCTGGCTGGCTTGACAATGATCGGTAGTCCAAGATCTTGGATAATTTTTTGCCAATCACTCTTGGCATTTAACATTGCAAATCGAGGAGTGGCCAAATCAAAGCTGGACCATAATCGCTTGGTCGCTTGTTTATCAATCGCAAGAGCAGAAGCCAATACACCACTGCCGGTATAAGGCAAATTCATTTGCTCCAGCAGACCTTGCATCGTGCCGTCTTCACCATAACGACCATGGAGGGCAATGAAGACTCGATCAAATTTCTGCGCGACTAATTCTGTGATGGCTTGTTGGCCTGAATCAAAAGCATGAGCATTCACACCCTTTGAAATCAAAGCATCTAAAACACCTTTGCCTGACATCAAAGAAATATCTCTTTCACCCGATTTACCGCCAAGCAACACTCCGACCTTGCCCAAGGTAGCAACATTCACTTGTGACAAATCTTTTTGTACCTCTTCGCTCCAATTAATCAGATTAGGCATTTGAACCTCCTGCCAATTTTCCTGGAACAGCAGAGATGGATCCTGCACCCATGGTGATGATCACATCACCATCGCGCGCCATACTCATCACCAAATTAGGCAATTCATTCACATCTTTTATAAATTTAGTATTGGCAACATCCAATAAGCGACCTTCTTCTTTGGCCTTTGCTAAAGCTTTGATCAAAGCCTCTCCATCAGCACCGGAAATTCGAGCCTCACCCGCTGGATAAACTTCGGTCAAAGCCAAAGCATCCACACCTTGAAGAACTCGCACAAACTCACCAAAGCAGTCACGTGTTCTGGTGTAACGATGTGGCTGGAATGCCAGCAATAATCGACGGCCTGGGAAGGCTCCTCTGGTTGCAGAGAGTGTTGCTGCCATCTCTACAGGATGATGACCGTAATCATCAATCACAGTGCATGTGCCACCCTGAGGCAACTTCACTTCTCCATAACGTTGGAAACGACGGCCAACGCCGTGGAATTCTTTCAAGGCTTTAACGATAGCTGCATCACTCACACCCAACTCAGTGGCAATCGCAATCGCTGCAAGTGCGTTACGCACATTATGTAAGCCAGGTAAATTCAATGTGACCTTCAATGGCCCTGGTGTATCACCATGACGACGCACGGTATGTCGCAAGGCTGTGAAATGCATCTGAGGACCATCGGCAACAACATCAATAGCGCGCACATCAGCATCTTCAGATAAGCCATACCCAAGAATTGGTTGTGACACAAACGGCAAAATATCGCGCACGTTTTGATCATCAACGCACAGCACAGCAACGCCATAAAACGGCATGCGTTGCGTGAATTGCACGAAGGCTTGTTTTAACTTAGCCATATCGTGCTGATAAGTGTCCATGTGATCAGCATCAATGTTAGTGATCACCTCAATCACTGGCAACAAGTTCAAGAAGGATGCGTCTGATTCATCGGCTTCGGCCACAATGAAATCACCAGTGCCTAAACGTGCATTTGCACCAGCAGACGTTAATTTGCCGCCAATCACAAACGTTGGATCCAAACCACCCTCAGCCAAAACTGAAGCCAACAAACTGGTCGTGGTTGTTTTGCCATGAGTGCCTGCAATAGCAATGCCCTGCTTTAAGCGCATCAACTCACCCAGCATCACAGCTCTTGGCACAATTGGAATACGAGCCGCACGGGCAGCCAAGACTTCTGGGTTGTCTCCAGTAACAGCTGTTGAAATAACAACTGCTTCTGCACTACCCACATTCTTGGCATGATGACCAATGGTGATTTCTGCACCACATTCACGCAAACGTTTGGTGGTTGCACTTTCAGCCATGTCTGAGCCACTCACCTTGTAACCAAGATTGAGTAACACCTCAGCAATACCGCTCATGCCTGCACCACCAATGCCGACAAAATGAATTTGATGAAGAATGTGCTTCATGACTGAACCGCTCTCTTAGATAACATTTGACAGATTTCTGCAACATCTTTGGTTGCATTTGGCTTGGCTTGACTCAAAGCACGTTCAGCCATATTTGATAACTCTGTGCGATTAACTGTTTGCAAATAATCAGCCAATGAATCTGCTGTCATATCAGCTTGCGGCATCAGCACAGCAGCGCCCGCCTCTGAAAGAAATTTTGCATTCGACGTTTGATGATCATCCACGGCGTATGGGAAGGGCACCAAATACGAAGCCACACCCACCGCTGAAATTTCTGCCACAGTCATCGCACCTGCTCGGCAAATCACTAAATCTGCTTTTGCATAAGCTGTCACCATGTCATCAATGAATGGCACAACTTCTGCCTCAACATTCAAGCTCGCGTATTTTTGGCGCAATTGATCAAGGTGCTTCTCACCTGCTTGGTGGATCACCGATGGTCTAGATTCAGTTGGAATCTTTGCAAGGGCTTCTGGGACCACTTCATTCAATGCCGCAGCTCCCAAACTACCACCCACCACCAAAATCTGTAAACGACCAGATCTTGCTGAGTAACGAGCTTGTGGAGATTCAATTTGACTCATGCCAGCACGCAATGGATTACCCAACCAAACAGCACCCGGCAATGCATTTGGAAATGCGCACAAAGTTTTATCTGCAACTTTGGCCAATACTTTATTGGCTAAACCAGCGATTGAATTTTGCTCATGCAAAACCAATGGCTTACCCAATAAAACACTCATCATTCCAGCCGGGAATGTGACATAACCACCCATGCCCAACACAACATCGGGCTTTACTCGACGCAATACTTGAATGCTTTGCCAAAATGCTCGTAATAAATTAAATGGCAACAACACCAATGTTTTGATTCCCTTGCCTCTTAAGCCACCAAACTGAATGGATTCAAAAGCAAAACCGCGAGGCGGCACCAAGCGGTATTCCATGCCCTTGGCATTCCCCAACCAAGAAACATTCCAACCATGCTCACGCAAATATTCAGCCACAGCCAAGCCTGGGAAAATATGCCCGCCAGTACCACCAGCCATGACCAATAAAGTGGGTGAGTGCGTCATAACTTGCCACCCCTCATCAACACTCTGTTCTCAACGTCAATCTTTAACAAGATGGCAACGGCCACAGCATTCATCATCAAACCTGAGCCACCAAAACTAACAAACGGCAAGGTCAAGCCCTTGGTCGGCAAGATGCCTAAGTTAACGCCCATATTGATGAAAGCCTGCCAACCAATCCAAATCGCAATGCCTTTTGCAACCAAGCCAGCAAAACTTCGATCCAATTGCAAAGCTGTTCGACCAATCAAGAATGCTCGTCGAACAATCCAATAAAAAATTGCGATGACAACAGCCACACCAACAAATCCCAACTCTTCGCCAATCACTGCCAAAATAAAATCTGTATGAGCTTCTGGTAAGTAATGGAGTTTTTCAATACTTCCACCCAGACCAACTCCGAACCACTCCCCTCGGCCAAATGCCATGAGTGAATGCGTTAATTGATAGGCCTTACCAGCTGCAAACTCCTCATTCCAAGGATCAAGGTAAGCAAAAATACGCTGTCTTCTAAATTCAGAAAAGATGATGATGGAAGCAAAACTACCAATGGCCAATACTGTCAGTGCACCAAATAATTTAGCGTTGATGCCACCTAAAAATAATAAGCCCATCGCAATCACGGCAATCACCATGAAAGCGCCCATGTCAGGCTGCCATAACAACAACACACCCACGGCAATGACAGCGGCACCCATTGGCAGTAAACCCTTGACCAAGGTATGTAAATATTCTTGACGTTGGACGGTGTACCAAGCTGCAAACAAAACAACCGCTAACTTCATCAATTCTGATGGCTGGAAATTTGTAATACCCATTGGTATCCAACGCTTTGCACCGTTGACCCCTTTACCAACTCCTGGAATCAATACAAAGATCAGCATGATGAATGCCAAAGCAAAAATGGCGGGTGCTAAACGATCCCAAACTTTAAGAGGTACTTTGAAAGCAAAAATACCTACTGTGAAAGCAATTGCAATAGAGATGCCATGTCTGACTAAAAAGTGACTGTTGCTGTATTTGGCATATTTAGGGCCATCTGGCAAAGCAATCGATGCCGAATAAACCATCACAAGACCCAATGTCACGAGAATCAAAACAGCCCATAACAAAGGTTGGTCGTATTCCATCATTCGTGAACGAGTTGGACGAACCACAGTTGTGGCGTCACGCAATCCCAAACGAAAATCTTCGAAACCCTCTTTGATGCCACCTTTGACACCACTGATGCCATTAGCACTAAAACGTTTGAAGAATTGAATCATGCGCTCACCTGACCTTTCAAGCTAGCTAAATCACTCACCGCATCAACGAAGACTTGAGCGCGGTGCGCGTAATCTTTGAACATGTCAAAACTTGCACAAGCTGGTGACAACAAGACCAAGTCACCTGATTCTGCCATCTCAGCCGCTAACTCAACCGCTCGCTCCAAAGTATCAGCATCACAGATGCTGATGCCTGATGACTCGACTGCACTTCTGATTGCTGGCGCATCTCTACCAATCAAGATGATCGCTTTGGCGTGACGTGCAAGTGCTTGGCTCAATGGAGAGAAATCTTGCCCTTTACCTTCACCACCTGCAATCAAAATGATTTTTGCGCGAGCACTTGATGCAGAGCTTGACTGACCCAAACCATTCAAAGCAGCCAAGGTAGCGCCGACATTCGTACCTTTACTATCATCGATGTATTCAACACCCTCAACGATCGCAACTGTCTGCATGCGATGTGGCTCACCTTTGTACTCACGCAAACCGTGCAATAGAGGACCCATCGGAACATCAATAGCAGCGCTGAGTGCTAAAGCTGCTAAGGCGTTACTTGCGTTATGTCTTCCTTTGATGCGCAAAGCATCTGCAGGCATCAAGCGCTTCAGCCTCAAAGGCTCGTCATCCAAATCTGCTTTTTTACGACGACGCTTTGCTTTTAACTCAAGAGCTTCTGCATCAGGCTCAGCCCACACCAACCAATCGATACCACCAGCAGCTGTGTCATGGAATACACCAAACGCATCTTCTTCAGTGGGTGCTTCAACCCCAAAGGTGATCGTACGATTCATATCAGACTGCATGTTCATCACACTGTCGTCATCGCGATTTAATACAGCGATCGTATTAGGGCTGAAAATTCTGGCCTTTGCTGCCGCATATTGTTCAAAATCACCATGCCAATCCAAATGGTCTTGGGTCACATTCAAAACAGTCGCGGCATCCGCATGAAGACTGTAGGTATGCTGAAGCTGGAAACTAGAAAGTTCTAAAACCCAAACATCTGGCAATTCTTCGATATCCAATAACTTATCTAAAGCGGCCGGACTGATATTGCCTGCGACTGCCACAGACTTGCCTGCTCTTTCACAGAGTAAGCCTGTTAGTACAGTGGTCGTTGTTTTGCCATTCGTGCCAGTGATGGCAATCACTTTAACCGCGTAGTTTTGCTCGTCTTTTAATGCTTGAATCGCTTGTGCAAAAAATTCAATCTCACTCCACACTGGAATTTCTTTTTCTGCAGCATTCGCTAAAAAGGATTGAACCGGCTCTTGCAATGGCGATAGACCTGGGCTGATTGCAATCACGTCCGTGTTGTTCAACAACTCTGCAGACAATCCACCAAAATGAATATCTTTGATAGCCATATCTTTGACTGCTTGGTGATATTTTTTCGCACCATCAGATAACTGCTCAACTGATCTGGTATCGGCCACAGATACCTTTGCACCTTGTGCGACACACCAACGCACCATGGCAGCGCCTGACTCTCCCAAGCCAAGGACCAAGACCCTCATTGCCTGAGGACGCTCTTTGCCAAATGGATGCTGTAATTGAATCACTCTTTTTCCTATCGCAACTTCAAGCTAGATAAACCAATCAACACCAACAAAATGGTGATGATCCAAAAGCGCACCACCACCTGTGTTTCTTTCCAACCACTTAATTCAAAGTGGTGATGCAGTGGTGCCATTTTGAAAATTCGTCGACCTTCGCCGTACACCTTTTTGGTGAACTTGAACCAAACCACTTGCATGATCACTGACACTGTTTCAGCCACAAAAATTCCGCCCATGACGAACAAAACAATTTCTTGTCTCACGATCACAGCCACAGTGCCCAAAGCACCACCAAGTGCAAGAGCACCAACATCACCCATGAAGACTTGCGCGGGATGCGTGTTGAACCATAAAAATGCCAAACCAGCGCCACTCATGGCACCACAGAAAATCATCAGCTCGCCAGCACCAGGAATGTATGGAAATAAAAGATACTTGGTGTAAATCGCATTACCCATCACATAAGCAAACACGCCCAATGCTGCACCCACCAAAATCACCGGCATGATCACCAAGCCATCCAAACCATCTGTTAGGTTGACGGCATTCGAACTTCCCACAATCACCAAATACGTTAGAACGATGAAACCAAGCACACCAAGTGGATAGCTGATTTCTTTAAAGAAAGGCACATATAAATTTGATTTGGCTGGCAAATCAATTGAGAAACCGCTCTGCACCCAATTAATAAAAAGTTCTAAAACCTTTAGGTTATTCACTTCTGAAACAGAAAATGCCAAGTAAATAGCAGCAAATAGACCAATCAATGACTGCCAAAAGTATTTCTCTTTAGAGGCCATACCCTTGGGATCGCGATAAACAACTTTGCGATAGTCATCAACCCAACCAATAGCGCCAAAACCCAAAGTCACGATCAACACAATCCAAATGAAACGATTGGATAGATCAGCCCAGAGCAATGTTGAGATCGCAATACCAATCAAAATCAACACACCACCCATGGTGGGCGTTCCAGTTTTCACCAAATGAGTTTGCGGCCCATCGGTGCGAACTGCCTGACCTACTTTCATCGCTGTTAAACGACGAATGACCCAAGGGCCAAAAAACAATCCTATCAATCCAGCCGTCAAGGTCGCCATCACGGCTCTGAGAGTGATGTAGTTGATGACCCGTAAAAACCCAAAGTCATCTTGTAGTAATTGTGCAAGCCATAGCAACATCAGTTCATCTCCTCTGCGAGAGCTTTAACAACTCTTTCCATGCGCATAAAGCGCGATCCCTTAACCAGAAGAGTCACTTCTTCATGATTTTTTCTTGCATGCAATGATTTATTCAATTCTGTGCAAAGCTCTGTAACATCAGCAAAGTGCTGAGCCACATTTCCCTGAGTGGCAGACGCTTGATAAGCATCCACAGCTTCTTTACTCAAGTCACCCAAAGCAAATAATTTTTGAATGCCTTTTTCACCAGCGTAATGACCAACTTCGCGATGGAACTCTGGTCCTTGATTGCCCACTTCACCCATATCACCTAGAACAAGCCAAGCTGCTGTTTTTATATTGGATAAAACATCAATGGCGGCTCGAACAGAATCAGGATTGGCGTTGTAACTATCATCAATGACAGTGATGTCATTATTCAGTGAATGTTTTTGCATTCTGCCGTTGACTGGCAAGAAAGACTCCAAGCCCGCTTGAATCATCGCTGGCGATATCCCTGCCGCAATTGCCACAGCTGATGCGGCAACAGCATTGCAAGCGTTGTGATCTCCCAAGATCTTTAACATCACTTTAATATCACCCTGTGGAGTATGAATCGCCATCTGACCAGTTGCTTGATCAAGCCACTCACCCCACACAGTCGCTGCTTGATTAAACGCAAAATCAATCACCGTTCGCTGATCAGATATTTTTTTCCAATAAGCACTGTATTCAGAATCAGCTGGATAAACAGCCACGCCATTTGTTGGCAATGCCTTAATCGCCAAAGCATGCTCTTGTGCTACAGCATCAACGGTCTCCATGAACTCTTGATGCTCACGCTGAGCATTGTTGATCAATGCAATTGTTGGTTTTGCAATATTTGCTAATAAGGCCGTTTCGCCTGGATGGTTCATGCCCAGCTCAATAACTGCCAACTCATGCTTCAAATCAAGGCGCAAGAGCGTCAAAGGCAAGCCAATCTCATTGTTGAAGTTACCTTGGGTCGCAAGCGCTTTATCAATGCCAACGGCAGATTCAAAAATACTTTGAATCATGCCCTTCACAGTTGTCTTCCCATTGCTGCCCGTAACAATCGCGACCTGCTTTAAATTGCGCTGACTGCAGTACTGCTTCCAGTTGCTTGATAAGGTTTGCAAAGCTTGTTGAGTATCTTTGACCACAACCGCTGGAAAATCTTTAGGTAATTTCTCAACTGAACTCACCAAGCAAGCCATCGCTCCTTTGGCCTGCACATCACTTAAAAAGTCATGTGCATCAAATTTCTCACCGCGCAAGGCAATGAATAAATCACCAGCTGCAACTTGTCGACTGTCACTGATGAATCGTTTGATGGCTTGATCGATTGATGGCATGTTCAACAACTGAGCATCTGGCAAAAACTCTGAAATCATCGATAAAGGCATGTGTTGCATGTTGAGGCTCATCAGGCAACACCCCCCATGGCCAATTGCACATGAACTCGATCAGAGAATGGATGTTTTTTTCCTGCGATCTCTTGAATTTCTTCGTGACCTTTACCCGCAATTAAAATCACATCTTCTGGTTTGGCTTGTCTGATTGTTTGCAAGATGGCCGTCGCGCGATCAGCATTCACTTGCGCCTTCTCAGGCACTTCGAAACCACTCAAGATATCAGCCATGATTTTTTCTGGGACTTCGCTGCGAGGGTTGTCGCTGGTCACCATCACATGATCCGCGATGCTTTCTGCAATTCGACCCATGATTGGTCGCTTCAGTGGATCACGATCACCGCCACAACCAAACACACACCAAAGTTGACCAGCTCTTTGCTTTGCAATATCGCGCAATGTTTTAAGAACTTGCTCTAGAGCATCAGGGGTGTGGGCAAAATCAATCACCGCCATCAGCTGCTGAGCAGTTGTTCGAGGAACTAATTCCATGCGTCCTTGAACGGCTTGCAATGCCTCGATAGAATTTTTAGCACTCTTGATCGTTTTTCCACCAGCCAACAAACAAGCAAACACTGCCAAAGCATTGCTGACATTAAAAGCACCCACCATGCGAGTTTGAATCAAACCAGCATCCTCACCATCAACGATAAGCTGAAACTTCATGCCCTGATCATTCATTTGAAGATCAGTGGCAAGTATTTTTCTAAATGATTGCTTTGCAAAACATGGCAAAGACAATAAATTTTCTGATTTGTTGGCGTAAGCCCAAACAGTGATATCGGCATCACCCATCTTTTTTGCCAAATACTGCAAGCACTCTTGGCCAAAAGAATCATCAGCATTCACCACGACATGTTTAATGCCTGGTAAATCCAATATTTTCTTTTTAGCAGCAGCGTACTGTTTCATATCACCGTGGTAATCCAGGTGATCCTGACTCAAATTCGTGATCACAACCGTATCAAAGTAAGTGCCATTCACACGACCTTGATCCAAAGCATGTGAAGATACTTCGACAGCCACACTGCGCGCACCATTTTTTTGAATGTCTTTTAACAAACTCTGCATGCGCGCGGCATCAGGTGTTGTAAAACCAGTCATGGTCAGATCATTCACAAGCCCAGCGCCCAAAGTACCAATCACGCCACATGGTTCATCAGCACTGTGTAATGCTTGTGACAACCACTGACTGATTGTTGTTTTGCCATTGGTGCCAGTAATACCCATCACTCTCATTGATTGACTGGCATGACCATACCAATTCGCTGCAATTTCTCCAGCCTGCTCAGCCAAATCATTCACAGCAACACACCGCTTATCTTTACAAACTGCTTTTAATTCTTCAGTCAGGCCACTTGGCTCATACAAGACCAATGCAGCACCCAAACTCAATGCTTGAGTAATGTGAACACGGTTATCTGATAACTGTCTGCTATTGCCAACCGGGTAAGCCAGCATCACATCTCCAGCCTTCAATACTCTTGTGTCTGATGTCATGTGAGCATCAGGCTTTACATGCTCACTGAGCAATGATTCAAGAGGGATGGAGTTGATTGGCAACATGGCGTTCATCTGCTCAATGACACCTTTTGCGTTGAACCATTTGGTCCAAGCTGTAATTCTTTATCAACCATTTGCTTAACTGCTGCATCAGGCAAAACATTCATGGTGCGCAAAGTACCTGCAACAATATTTGCAAATGCAGGCGCTGCAACAACACCACCGTAATAACCACCGGCACTTGGCTCATCCACCATCACAGCGACAACAATTCTTGGAGCGCTCATCGGAGCCATGCCCACAAAAAAGCCCCGGTATTTATTACTTGCGTAACCCTTGCCTTCAACCTTGTGAGCTGTACCAGTTTTGCCGCCCACGCGGTAACCCATGGTTTGAGCATTGGTTGCAGTGCCACCCGTTTGCGTCACAAGTTCTAACATCTCTCGCATTTGTATGGCTGTCTTAGCAGAGATAACTTGTGTGCCTTTTGGAACACCGCTCGTCTTATAAATGGTGGCGGGTACAAGCTCACCATCTCGCGCAAAAATACTGTATGCACGTGCCATCTGGAATAAAGAAGCAGATAAGCCATAGCCGTATGACATGGTGGCTTGCTCAATCGGCACCCAATTTTTATATGGTCTCAATCTTCCAGCAACCGCTCCTGGGAAACCTAAATTAGGTGCTTGACCTAAGCCAACGGCTTGGAACATTTCCCACATTTCTTGTGGCTGCAACTGCATGGCCATTTTCACGGTACCAATGTTGCTCGACTTTTGCACAATCTCTGAAACAGTTAACACTGGATAAGGATGGGTGTCTGTGATGGCTTTTTTACCAATCACCATCGATTTACCAATAGGCATAGAAGTATTTGGTTGCACCAAACCTTTTTCTAGAGCCAATGAAATCGCAAATGGCTTCATCGTTGAGCCAGGTTCAAATGTATCTGTGAGCACTCGATTTCTTAATTGCTCACCACTCAAATTAGTTCTTGAATTTGGGTTATAGGTTGGCCAGTTAGCTAAGGCAAGAACTTCACCAGTCTGCACATCCAACACAACAGCGCCGGCTGCTTTGGCACGGTGTTTTTCTGCAATTGCTTTTAATTCATTAAATGCTAAAAACTGTACTTTGCTATCAATCGATAACTGCAAGTCTGCGCCGTCTTTGGGTGGATGAATAATTCCCAACCCCTCAACATAACGCCCTAGTCGATCTTGGATCACGCGACGACGTCCCGGTTGGCCGGCCAATTCTTTTTCTTTCGCCAACTCCATACCTTCTTGACCGCGATCTTCAACGTTGGTGAAACCAACGATGTGAGCCATGGCTTCGCCTTCTGGATACAAGCGCTTGTATTCATTGTTTTGCGCAATACCAGGAATACCTAGTTCTCTGATTTGCTTTGCGACATCCAAATCAACTTGACGCTTCAAGAACACTTGGTTTCTTTCAGAAGCAAATTTTTTGCGCAACTCCGCTTCACTGACTTCTAACAATTTAGCCAGTTGTGAAATTTTCTCTTTGGATAAATCTTCAGGAATCGCATCAGGGAATGCAATGATGGCCTTGGCCAACAAGCTTGTTGCCAAAACCTCACCATGACGATCTAAAATTTTTCCGCGGCTTGCAGGCATTTCAATTGAGCGCAAGGTCGCTTTATTACCCTTTTCTTCATAAAAAGAATTACCAAAGCCTTGCACCCACATGGCACGCACCACCAATGCGATAAAACCAATGAAGATTAAAAACAAAATGAGTCTTGAGCGCCACATAGGTAGGCGCAAGACCAAATTAGGCGTGGAAGAAAAAGATATCTGCGCCATTAATCAACCACCACATATTGTGTTCGACCAGGATTGATCGCTTGCATTCTTAATTGCTTGCGAGCAATGTCCGTGATTCGTGAAGACTTAGATAAATTTCTTTGCTCGTATTCCAAGCGAAGCCATTCTTGATTCAAACGTCGCTCTTCAGTTTGTGCTCTTTCAAGAGCCACATACAGCGACCTGGTTTTTTGTTGAGCGGCCACCAAAGATAATGAACACAACATCAAAATAATCAAAAGAATGATGGTCGAGCGATTCATGAAGCGGCTCCCATTGGAACAGTCTTCATTTTTCGCATCACTCTCAAAATGGCTGAGCGAGCACGTGGATTTTCTTGAACTTCTTGCTCACTTGGTTTGATGCGACCCAATAACTCTGCCTGTGGTTTTGGCATTTGGTTTTCAGTCAAAGGTAAACCTCTTGGCACTGACACCTTAGATAAACCTTGCATGAACTGCTTCACGATTCGATCTTCTAAAGAATGAAAGCTGATGACGGCCAATAGGCCGCCTGGTTTGAGGCAGTTAAAAGCTGCTCTCAACCCACTCTCCAAGTCGGTGAGTTCTTGGTTGATATAAATCCGTATAGCTTGAAAGGTGCGCGTGGCCGGATCTTGGCCCGCTTCGCGGGTGCGGACGACACTAGCCACGAGCGACGCGAGTTCTCCGGTCCTAGTGAGGGAATCGCCTTGCTCTCTGCGAGCAACAATCGCCTTTGCAATCTGTAAAGCAAACCGTTCTTCCCCATACTCTTTAATGACCCTCGCTATGTCTTTTTGTTCTGCTACTGCCAACCATTCCGCTGCACTTTGTCCACGAGTGGTGTCCATCCGCATATCCAATGGACCATCGCCTCGAAATGAAAAACCACGACTTGGATCGTCGATTTGTGGAGAGCTGATCCCCAGATCCAAGAGCACGCCATCGATCGAGTCGCTCGGCACTTGCTCTGCCATTGATGCAAAGCTCTCGTGAATAATTTGAAAACGCGGATCTTGAATTGTTGTTGCTTCTGCAATCGCTTGAAGATCTTTGTCGAAGGCAATCAACTTTGATTGCGCATTGAGATGCTTCAGTATTTCTCTGCTGTGACCACCGCGACCAAATGTGCCATCGATGATGATTGATTGCTGTTCTGATGAAGTCGATTCTCCCAATACCGAGGTGACTGCCTCGGCCAGCAATACTGGGCGATGGGTAAATGTCATGGTCGGCCAACATCAGAAGGTGAATTGTTTGAGAGCATCTGGCATGCCTTGTGCGATTGCAACTTGCTCTTTTTGTGCATATGTTGCGGCATCCCATAATTCAAAGTGACTGCCCATTCCCAATAGCATCACATCGCGCTCAATACTTGCGGCAGCTCTTAATTCTGGGGTGACCAAAATTCGACCAGATCCATCCATCTCTATGTCAGAGGCATTACCTAAAAAGATTCGGCGCCACCAATGAGCATCCATTGGCAATTGTGCGATGCGACCTCTGAATGCTTCCCACTCAGAACGTGGGAAAAGTAACAAGCAACCATCAGGGTGTTTTGTGAGCGTGACTCTGCCTTCGCCTTGTAATTGCAAGACGTCACGATGCCTTGCAGGAATCGACATGCGACCCTTGGCATCGAGAGTTAATGCAGAAGCACCTTGAAACACGAATATTTCCCCACTTTTTCACACTTTTCCCCACTTTAGAGGATGCGTAATTCATGGTCAAGTGTTTTAGGTGGTTTTTTTGTAAATTCTTTATTTAGAACAAGCACTTAGACGCACATGTTGATACTATTTTACTGGTAAAAATTCAATAAAAACATGGGGCTGGAAAATACTCTTAAGAAGTTAGCTTAGGGTTAGACGCGATAAGCTGTGACGGTCATTACTTTGGCCATTGTTTTCATGACCTTTTGAACAGCGCTTGGTAATTCAACTCCACCCTCTTGAATCGCCATTTGTCCGTGTGCAATTTCATCGGCACGCATTTGCGCAACAATTGCACGTGAGCGATGATCATTACTCGGCAATTCTTTTAAGTGCTCATCCAAATGATGTTCTACTTGTTTTTCTGTTTCAGCAACGAATCCTAAACTGATTTTGTCACCTGCTAAACCAGCGATTGAACCAAGCACAAATGATCCCGCATACCAAACAGGATTGAGTAAACTTGGACGAGAATCTAATTCTTCCAATCGCCTCTCGCACCAAGCCAGGTGGTCTTCTTCCTCAATCGCTGCATGCTCTAATTTATTTTTTAAGTCATCACTTTTTGCGTGCAACTTTTGTGATTGATACAAAGCCTGCGCACAAACTTCTCCAACATGATTAACGCGCATCAAACCTGCAGCATGTTTTTTTTCTTCAGCGCTTAATTCAGTTTCATTCATTGTTGACGCATCTGGAACAGGTCGTCTCATGGGAGTTGCACCAACTATTGAACGCAATGCGCGATCAAATTCGATGATGAAACCATCAATAGGATGTTGGGATGATTTTGCAAATGAGCTCATGGGAATATCTTAAACGCTCAGACGATTATTAGTTTTGACACATATCAGGGGTTTTTGTTGTTTTATTACAACATTAATCACATAAATAACCTTAATTTTAATGGTTAACTTGGTTTATTAATGACTTTATTGTTATCTTTGTAATAGGTTCTTATGTAGAACCTGTGAAAAAACACGGTATTTGTTGTTTTTTTACATCACTACTTTTACGGAGAAACAATGAAGAAATCGCTCATCAGCGTAGCGGTGATGTCCCTTATGGCTTCACCACTGGTCATCAAAAGTGTCCAGGCTCAATCCAATGTCACCATTTACGGCACGGTTGATGCTGGCATGAGGTATCAAAATCATGCGGGTAAAGATCAGCTAGGTAACAGCAAAGATTCTCAGTTAAGCACTAACTCAGGAGGTTTATCAGCACCTCACCTTGGTTTTAAAGGAGAAGAAAATTTAGGTGGCGGTAATAAAACTTTTTTCAAACTAGAAACTGGCTTTGATATGAACACGGGTGACAACAATTCATCCAGTGACACATCAGTGCACGGCAAAAAATCAGAAAACAAAAGTTTCTTTGGACGCCAAGCGCATTTAGGCATTAGTAATCAATCCTTAGGTCAATTAACCATCGGTCGTCAGAACACTGTTAGCTATGACACGATCAAAGATTTTGATCCAACGAATAACTTGAACCAAAAAGGTTTGATTCATTATTTGAGTGGCTACACAGATTTGAAAAATAATCACAATCGTTCTGATGCCACCATCAAGTATCAACACCAACTCAACCGCGTGACATTTTTAGCGAGCTATCAAAGTGGCAATCAAGTCGGCTCTTTGAAGCATGGCAGCAGCACAGCGATTGGTATGAAGTATCGTGATGCCAACTGGTCTGTCGGTGGATCGTTCACAGAGATTGATGTTGCTAAATCAGCAGGCACTGCTGCTAAATCATCGCAATCATTGGGCTCAACAAAGATCATTAACTTTGGTGGTGAATATCGCTTTAATCGTTGGACATTTAAATCAGGCATGTCTCATTCAAAGCTGCCGGCTATTCAGCGTGGCAGCATCTCACACACAAGTCATCAGTCATCTCCAGAACGTGATCAATTGGCATCTGATGTATTTGTGAGTGCTTGGGGTATGCAATATCAATTAACTCCTAAGGTGGGCTTAGGTCTTGCTCACTACATAAAATTGCACCACGATCACAAGAGTCGCCATCTGGTCGACAAAGATAAAAGCTTGGTCTTAACCAGCGTTTATAAACTGTCAAAACAAACTGATATCTATGGTTTCTTAGATCAACACCGCAATTCAAATGGTGTTGCTAATGGCAATCGTCAGAAGAGTCAGTATGGTATGACCGCTGGATTAAGACACAAGTTTTAATCCAGCCGCCAGGTTGGGTTAGGCTTAGTTAATCTTAGACAAGCACTTCAGCTTTACAAGCTGTTTTAGTTTTCAAGCCTAGCTCAGCTAACAGCTCACGATCGGCATCTGCCTCGGGATTGTCGGTTGTGAGCAATTTATCGCCGTAGAAAATCGAATTGGCGCCCGCCATGAAACACATCGCTTGAACTGGTCGACCCAATTCTTGACGACCTGCTGATAGACGAACTCTTGCTGTTGGCATGGTGATACGTGCAATCGCAATGGTTCTCACAAACTCCAAAGGATCAACACCTTTTTGATCTTCTAATGGAGTGCCAGGAACTGGTACCAAATGATTGATAGGCACTGATTCTGGGTATGGATTTAAATTCGCTAGCTTGGCGATCAATCCAGCACGTTGGCGACGAGTTTCGCCCATACCAATGATGCCGCCACAACAAACAGACATGCCTGCACTGCGCACACTTTGTAATGTATCCAAGCGATCTTGGTACTGACGTGTATTGATCACTGAACCGTAGAAATCTTCGCTGGTATCAAGATTGTGGTTGTAATAATCAAGACCCGCATCACCCAGAGCTTTTGCTTGTTCAGGTGCCAACATGCCCAATGTGGCGCAAGTCTCTAAACCTAAATCTTTAACGCCTTTGATCATGGCAACCACTTTTTCGATGTCGCGATCTTTTGGTTCGCGCCAAGCAGCACCCATACAAAAACGATTCGATCCTGCTTCTTTAGCAGCTTTTGCCGCAGCCAAAACTTCTTCGACATCCATCAACTTAGTTGCTTTGACATCGGTGTGATATCTGGCTGCTTGTGGGCAGTACCCGCAATCCTCAGGACATCCACCCGTTTTGATTGACAACAATGTGGCTAACTCAATATCACCCTCTGGAAAGTTTTCTTGATGGACTTGTGCTGCGCGAGCCATCAATTCATTCATGGGCAATTCATAGAGCTCTAAGACCTGCTCAACAGAAATGGAAGAGTATTTTTTAGGGTCATTCATAGTCATAATTGCCAATGATACAGGTCGAAGTGTTCAAATAGAGGTATGCGTCACATCCTAACTTTTATTTCTTTAAGTATCCTGACCTTTGCGTCTTATGCAGAAAAGTCTTGGCCTAACCGCAGTTCAGAGCCAGTCAAAATCATTGTCACCTTTACACCTGGTGGAGCACCTGATATTTTGGCCAGAATTTTGGCTGAACATTGGCAAAAAGACCTTAATAATCAGGTAATTGTTGAAAATAAACCAGGTGCGGGTGGCAACATTGGCACAGAGCTGACTGCCAAAGCTCAACCCAATGGTCATACGCTGGTGATTGGAACAGTTGGAACTCTGACCATCAATCCCTTTTTATACAAAAATCTTAACTATGATCCTCGCAAAGATTTAGAGTCGATCACTTTTTTAGCCAGCACTCCCAATGTATTGGTATTGAATAAACATGTGCCTGCAACAGATGCAAAAAGTTTGATTGCCTTAGCCAAGTCAAAGCCTCATGATTTAAGTTACTCATCTTCTGGTGTCGGAACATCGATTCATTTATCAGGTGAACTATTTCAACAACTGACCAAAACAAAAATGAAACACATCCCATACAAAGGCAGAGCGCAAGCCATGCCAGATTTATTGGGTGGTCGAGTACACATGAGTTTTGATAACTTGGCTTCCGCATTGCCGTTGATTAGATCGGGTGACTTAAAAGCAATTGGGGTCACCAGCATGCAGCGTTCAATCCACGCACCAGACATCCCCACCTTGAGTGAGTCTGGCGTACCTGGTTTGAAAAACTTTCAGGTCACCTCATGGTTCTCTCTGATGGGTCCTGCAGGGATGAATAAAGCCGACGTACAAAAAATTGCGCTAGAAACAAAACGCATCCTGAATCTTCCAGAAGTGAAAGAACGACTGTCAGCCATCGGCTTAGAAGCAAATCCTCAAGGACCAGAGGCATTGAACCAATTAATTCAACAAGACTCCAAACGTTGGTCCAAGTTGATCGAGGACACAGGAATCAAAGCTGAATGAATCCAAAAACCTCTTCACTCTCTCAAGATCTTGTAGAGCGCAGCTTGGCATCTGTGTGGCACCCTTGCACTCAAATGAAACATCATGAGCAATTTCCCTTGGTGGCAATTTCTCATGGCAAAGGTGCGTGGTTATACGACCATGATGGCAATCGCTACTTGGATGCGATCAGCTCTTGGTGGGTCAATTTATTTGGTCATGCAAACCCATCGATCAATCAGGCACTGAAAGATCAACTGGATTCTTTAGAGCACGTGATGTTGGCAGGCTTCACACACAAACCTGTGGTGGAACTATCAGAGCGCTTAAGTGCTCTGACACAGCATCAATTGGGTCATACCTTTTATGCATCTGATGGCGCATCAGCGATCGAGATGGCATTGAAGATGAGTTTTCATTATTGGCAAAACAAAGGCTTGCTAGACAAAAAAGAATTCATCTGCCTTAAAAACAGTTATCACGGTGAAACACTAGGCGCTCTGGCCGTTACCGACATTGCAGTCTTTAAAGAAACGTATGGTCCACTGACTCACCCAGCTCACATTGTTGCAAACCCCGATGCACGTCTTGCAACAGGCACTCAAACTGCTAAAGACATCGCAACAAGCGCGCTTAAAAATTTAGAAGAGTTGTTGAGTAAGCAGTCAAAAAATATTGCGGCCTTGATTGTTGAACCATTGGTTCAATGTGCCTCAGGCATGGTCATGCATGATCCTTCTTATCTTCAAGGCATCAGAAAACTTTGCGATCAATATCAAATACATTTGATCGCCGACGAAATTGCTGTGGGTTGCGGCAGAACAGGTACTTTCTTTGCCGTTGAACAAGCGGGCATATGGCCTGACTTTTTGGCTTTATCTAAAGGCATCAGCGGTGGTTACTTACCCCTATCGCTCGTCATGACGACTGATGAGATTTATGAGGCCTTCTACCACCAAGATGTGCGCAAAGGATTTTTACATTCTCATTCATACACAGGCAATCCTTTGGCTTGTAGAGCAGCCTTAGCCACATTGGATATTTTTGAAAAAGAAAATATCCTAGAAAAGAACAAAGTTCTTGCGCAGCAATTAGCGGCAGCTTTTGCTTGGACCAAAGAAGATGAACGAATCATTCATTTCAGGCAAGCAGGCATGATCCTGGCCTTTGATATCAAAGCAGAGCATCTCTGTGAGAACTTCGCAAAAGAATTTTTTGCGCACGCTTTAAATCAAGGCGTTCTGGTTCGCCCAATTGGTTCAACGATTTACATCATGCCGCCGTATATCATCAGTGCTGATGAAATCACTCACTTATCAAAGGGCATTCAAGTAAGCTTGAATGCCACAGTCAAAGCATGACCCTCAGATACATCGACCATTTCAATCATCTTCTAAGCGACCTAGAGCAGCACTCGCTTAAAAGAACGCTGAAGATTTGTGACAGCGCCAGTGCGCCTGTGATGACAATTGATGGTCAAGTCATGCTGACTTTTTGCAGCAATGACTATTTAGGACTGGCCAATCATCCTGAATTAACCAAAGCAATTTCTGAAGGTCTACAACTATTTGGGTCAGGCAGTGGCGCATCACACATGATCAGTGGTCATCATCGCCCGCATGATGATCTAGAAAAAGCTTTGGCGAAAACTCAAGAAGCATTCATTCCAGAAGTTCGCGCATTGTTTTTTAGCACAGGCTATATGGCTAATCTAGCGGCCATCACTGCGATCAGTAGCAGCCTTGGATCGAATCAAGTGATGAGCATCTACTCTGAAGAGTTGAACCATGCATCACTGATCGATGGCGTTCGTTTGGCCAGCAAACAAAATCAGGCCAAGGTGCAAGTATTTCCTCACCAAGACTTGCAAGCTCTTGAACAACTTCTAGCCAATGACACTAATGAATTTAAATTGATTGTCACTGATGGCGTCTTCAGCATGGATGGCGATCTTGCACAAGTCACTGCATTACTCAAACTGGCTCATCAGTACGATGCTCTGATTTTGGTCGATGATGCTCATGGCTTTGGCGTTCTTGGTCAACACGGTTTTGGCATTCTTGAACATGCCGGCATTCAAAAATCTGATGAAGCTGCATCAAGAATCATTTATATCGGCACCTTGGGTAAAGCAGCCGGCATCAGTGGTGCATTCATTGCTGGTCATCAGACATTGGTGGAGTGGATCTTGCAAAAAGGTCGTCCTTACATTTACACCACTGCATCTCCGCCTGCGATTGCTCACGGCTTACTCAAAAGCTTAGAGTTGATCTCTGACAACTCTTATCGCACAGCGCTGAATCACAATATTCAGTATTGGAAAAAAACACTGCGCCTAAAAAAATGGGGGTTGATGCCATCAGACACAGCCATCCAACCAATCATGATTGGTAAAACTGAAGACGCATTGAAAGTGGCTCAACAACTTTACAAAAAAAATATCTGGGTACCAGCGATCAGACCTCCGACTGTGCCGGCGAATACCGCCAGACTGCGCATTACATTCTCGGCAAGTCACACGACTGAACAGATTGATCAATTAATTCAAGCGCTGATGGAGATTGAAGATGACCTTTAAATCTAACAATCCCAGCGAACTTGGCAAAGCTGGTTTTTTCGTGACCGGCACAGACACAGAAGTTGGTAAGACATTAATTTCTGGCGCCTTGATCACCCACTTAAAAAAACAACACGCTGTGGTTGCCGCTTTCAAACCTGTGGTTGCTGGCTTAAGAGACATTGCTGGAAAGATGTGCAATGAAGACATCTTGGCGCTATCCAGCGTTATGACTTACAAAGCACGAGAAGATAATTTGGATATTTGTCCATATCAACTCTCAACACCAGCAGCCCCTCATTTAGTTGCAAAAGCATCCGGCATACACCTCGATTATTCAGTGATGCTCAATGCCTTCAAAGATTTATGCGAGAAATCAGATGCAATCGTAGTTGAAGGGGTAGGTGGTTTCAAAGTGCCGTTTCATGATGACAAAACGAGCGCTGACTTTGCCCAAGATATTGGACTACCGATCGTCCTAGTGGTTGGCATGAGATTGGGCTGCATCAATCACGCCTTACTCACAGTTGAAGCCATTCAGACAAGGGGCTTGCGCTTGGCTGGATGGGTGGCTAACACCATAGGTCCTATGACACTGCTTCAAGAAAATATTGCGACCTTAGAAAACCTGATACCAGCGCCTCTGATGGGAGTTATTCCAGAGCTACCCAAAGAGATCATTCAAGTGCCTTACAGCATCAACGCCATGGAAAAAGCTGCCGGTTTTTTAAAAATCTAAAAAATAAAAAGCTTTCCTCAAGCTTAGTTATCTCTTAGTTATCTCTCAGTTATCCCTGAGCTCTCGGCGCAAAATTTTGCCAACTGTTGATTTTGGCAATTCATTTCTAAACTCAATGAACTTTGGTCGCTTGTAATTGGTTAATTGTGTTTTGCAATACTCAAGCACCTGACTTTCAGTCAAGCCAAGATCTTTTTTAACGATAAAGACTTTCACAGCTTCGCCAGCTGGACCATCTTTCACACCGACCGCTGCGCACTCTAAGACTTCGGGCATCATCATCAAGACTTCTTCAACCTCATTGGGGTAAACATTGAACCCTGACACCACGATGGTGTCTTTCTTGCGATCAATGATTTTGACGTAACCATCGGCAGTCATGTAAGCGATATCGCCCGTTTTAAAAAACCCCTGGGCCGTCATTGATTGCTTTGTTTCAGTATCACGCTTCCAATAAGAAGCCATCAACTGAGGGCCTTTGATGCAAATCTCTCCAGGCTCACCAATGGCGACCGAGCGCTCTTCGTTATCCAAAATCAAAATATCGGTTCCAGGCAAAGGCAAACCAATCGTTCCTGTGAAGCCATCGATCAATGGCGTATTGCAACAAACCACCGGTGAAGTCTCAGAAAGTCCATAACCTTCAGCGATTGGTTTGCCCGTTAACTTTTGCCAACGATCTGCCACTGACTTTTGTACAGCCATGCCACCGCCAATGCTTACTAACAGTGATGAAAAATCAATGCTTGAAAATTTTGGATGATTCATCAAAGCATTGAACAAGGTGTTCACCGCAGGAAATACGTGAAATTCTTTCAAGCCCTTCAGCAACTTCACAAAGCCTGGAATATCTCTTGGGTTGGTCACTAAAATATTCAAACCCCCGGCCTTAAGACCAAATAAGCAACACGCGGTCAAAGCAAAGATGTGATACATCGGCAAAGCACAAACAAACACCAATTGCTCAATGCGCAAACCTCTCAAACCTGGCTCAAGCCAAGCATCGATTTGCGCAATATTGGCCAAAATATTTCGGTGCAATAAAACCGCTCCTTTGGCCACACCTGTTGTACCTCCGGTGTATTGCAAGAAAGCGATTTCATCGCCCTTCATGGACACAGGTACAAAAGAAGCTCTGAAATTTTTTCCTTTTTGCAAAGCTTCCTGAAAACCGCTCACGCCATTCAACGACCAGCTTGGCACTGCTTTTTTGACATGCCTGATGATCCAGTTGATCAAATGTCCTTTGATCCCCATGAGCTCACCAACATTGGTGACCAGCACATGCTTGACTGACACTTGATCCTGAATACTCTGAAAAACATGCGCAAAGTTTTCCAAGATCACCAAAGCATCTGCGCCAGAGTCATTCAACTGATAAGCCAGTTCACGAGCGGTGTACATTGGATTGACATTGACGACCACACAACCGGCTCTCAAAGACCCCAATAAAGCGATTGGGTACTGCAAGAGATTAGGCATCATCAATGCAAGGCGATCACCCTTACTCAAGCCTTGCGACTGTAAATAAGCGGCAAATTGCCAAGACAATTCATCTAATTCTTTGTAAGTGATTTTTTTACCCATGCAATCAAAGGCAAGTCTTGAGCCGTATTGAGAGAATGATTGAGCAAATAAATCATTCAATGACTCAAATTGAGCACCATCCACTTGATGCGGCACCCCATCGGGATAACTGTTCAACCAAGGTTTATCTTGATTCAAGGCATTTCCTTTAAAAAATCACATGTGATTGACTGCTTCAGAAACACTGTACCAAACTTGGGTAATTCTGAAGTAATTAGCATGACTGCTATATAAGAGCTATGATTAGGGTTAAGTCACTCATCAATCAAGATTATGAAATTATTACCAGAAATCTTAGAGTCTGCCGAAGTCATTCAAGCGATTCGCCGCGATATTCATGCACACCCAGAGTTGTGCTTTGAAGAAAAACGCACATCTGATGTGGTGGCTCAAAAATTAGAGTCTTGGGGCATCAAGATTCATCGTGGCTTAGGTAAAACCGGTGTTGTCGGAATCATTGAAGGATCTTTAGGCAAAGGTCGCAGCATTGGTTTGCGTGCAGACATGGATGCACTACCACTCCAAGAACACAATCATTTTGAACACGCTTCCCAGCACCCTGGAAAAATGCACGCTTGCGGTCATGATGGCCACGTGGCGATGTTATTAGGGGCTGCACAATATCTTGCGCAACATCGCGAGTTCAAAGGCACGGTTTATCTCATTTTTCAACCGGCCGAAGAAGGCGGTGGCGGTGCCAGAGAAATGATTCGTGATGGCCTGTTTGATTTATTCCCTTGTGATGCCGTGTTTGGCATGCACAATTGGCCAGGCATTCCAGTCGGTGACTTTGGAGTGACCCCAGGACCCATGATGGCTTCTAGCAATGAGTTCCAGATCACTGTCAAAGGTAAAGGTGGTCACGCCGCATTACCGCACAACAGCGCTGATCCAGTGTTTGCTGCCAGTCAAATCATTGGCTCACTACAAGCCATCATCACGCGCAACAAACGCCCAGTTGATGCAGCTGTTCTATCGATCACTCAGTTTCATGCTGGCGATGCCAGCAACATCATTCCTGACAGTGCCTGGATTGGTGGCACGGTCAGAACGTTCACGCACGAAGTACTTGATTTGATTGAATCAAGATTGCATCAAATTGCCAGCGCTACTGCGCAAGCATTTGACTGCTCAGCAGAAGTGACCTTCTCTAGAAATTACCCGCCCACGATCAATCATGAAAAAGAAACTGCTTTTGCGGTTGATGTCATGAAAGAATTGGTTGGCGAGCATCACGTGAACTCAAGAATTGATCCGACCATGGGTGCAGAAGACTTTGCCTTCATGTTGCAAGAAAAACCTGGCTGCTACGTGTTCATTGGCAACGGTGATGGTGATCATCGCTCACAAGGTCATGGCCTTGGTCCTTGCCAACTGCACAACCCTTGCTATGACTTCAATGATCAATTGTTGCCACTAGGAAGCACTTACTGGGTGCGTTTGGTAGAGCGCTATTTAGAGTCGACTAAATAATCAAACTGAAGAGCTTCTAAGAAATCATGCAAAGACTCAAGGCCTCACAACCTTGGGTCTTTATTTTTTTGCGGATGCTTTCTTTAATTCAATATCACCATAAATCGCATTGACTTTGCTCTTGGTGTTGTCTGAATCAGTCAACAAACCCAAACCAATCACTTTGCCGGGCGGCTCATTAAAAGCCATCTGATAGTCTCTTGATAAGTCTCGCTGATGCTTCTGCCACTGGCCCAAGCGATCACTACCACTATTGACAACAATCATCTTGATTCTGGATGTTCTAGGGCTTGGAATGATTGATTCAAGTGGATTCTTTGATGACCACACATACATCAAACTGGCATAGGGCATATCGTGACCACTGATGATTTTTGCCATTTCAAAAACCATCTGATCTTTGAGTGGCAATTTTGTTTTATCACCATCAAATGCCACCACGATTCTCAACGGTGCATCATCTTTGGTTGATTCTTGATTATCGGCCTCAGCAATCACATTCATGGCCTTCCACTCCCAAGACAACACTTGTTGCGCGGCAGGTCTTGGCTTGAGTGGCAAAACCAAACCAGAGGCAGCCACATCTGCACTTGCATGCAGAACGGTGCGGCCTTGATAATTCTTCAAGGTGTATTGAGTTTTATTCTTCTGCGGAGTGACTCGCCAAATTTGCCATGCTTTAGGTAACTTCCCACCCTCATTGAGGATTGAAAACTTATCAATGTTCTCGGGTGGAGGCACATTCTTTTCAGCGACATCAATCGTCGCGCAGGAGCTCAAAAAAAATACTCCCAAGAAAATAAATCCAAGTTGCCTGAGTGATTTCAAGGACGGTCTTTCAGAAAAATTAGCTTACTTTAAATTTATTGATTCTTGAATTTTGCAGGTCGCTTTTCTAAAAAAGCCTTCATGCCTTCTTTCTGATCTTCTGTGGCAAATGCTGCATGAAACATTCGGCGCTCAAAACGAATACCTTCACTTAGAGAGGATTCATAAGATGCGTTGATACTTTCTTTGACCATCATCACAATCGGTAAAGACATTTCTGAAATAGTTTTTGCTGCACCCATGGCTTCTTCCATCAGGCGCTCTGCTGGCACAACTCTAGACACCAAGCCAGCTCTTTCAGCCTCTTGCGCATCCATCATGCGGGCCGTTAAACACATGTCCATCGCTTTTGATTTAGATACCGCTTTTGGCAAACGCTGTGTGCCACCGGCTCCTGGCAAGATACCCAATTTGATTTCAGGCTGACCAAACTTAGCGTTATCTGCAGCAATGATGAAATCACACATCATTGCCAACTCACAGCCACCGCCCAAAGCAAATCCAGATACAGCAGCAATCACAGGTTTACGAATGCGACGAATGGTTTCCCAATTCTTAGTGATGTAATCACCTTGATAAACATCATTGAAACTAAAGTTGGCCATGCCGCCAATGTCTGCACCCGCAGCAAAGGCTTTTTCACTGCCAGTGATGACCATGCAAGAAATTTGATCATCAGCATCAAACTTTAAAAGAGCGGCGCCCAATTCGTTCATCAATTGATCATTCAAAGCATTCAGTGCTTTGGGTCGATTAAGAGTGATCAAGGCCACTCGATCGTTTACCGACGTAATAATCATTTCATCACTCATAACAACCTCTTTTTAAGTTAACACCCTAATAGTAATGCTCAAAGGTAATACTTTAGCGCGGCAAAAATACCCACATGCGCCCTTGCTGCTTCATTCTGCCAGCATATTCGCCTGCCTGATCACCCGTACCCCAATAAAAATCTGCTCGTACCGCACCGACGATCGCACTGCCAGTATCTTGGGCCATCATCAAACGACGCAAAGGTTTTTCACTCAAAGGGTATGTGCTGGCCAAATAAACAGGTGCGCCCAAAGGGAGTGCTTTAGGATCAACCGCAATACTGCGCTCGGCCGTCAATGGCACACCCAATGCACCAATAGGGCCCACACTGACATCAGCCACCGTTGGCATTTCTCTAAAGAAAACATAACGCGGATTAGCGTTCAACATTTCTTGAACGCGCTGTGGAGAATTTTTCTTTGACCATGCTTGAATACCTTGCATGGTGGCGGCTGAGGTATTAATTTCTTTACGATCTAACAACCATTGTGCAAAAGATTTGAACTTGTGATCATTGGTGCCAGCAAAACCCAAACGAATCACCTTGCCATCACTCATCCTCACACGACCAGATCCCTGAACCTGCATGAATGCCGCAGCCACAGGATCATCCACCCAAAGAATTTCTTGACCCTTCAATTGACCACTGGAGAGTAATTCAGCGCGGCTTGGTAGTTCAGCTGGTTTACGTTTTTTCCAAGCATCGGGGTATTGATGAATCGGTGTCTGATAAACCCCACCTCTTTGACGAGAGCCATTCAAGTACGGCTCGTAATAACCAGTGACCAAACCTTGTGAACTTCCAGCTCTTGCACCAGTCTGATGCCTGATCTCCATCACCTTCATGTGGGTTTCAAAAAAATCACGGATGGATTGATTACTCGATGAATTCACACGATTAGCCATTGAACAAACTGACTTCCAATCTAGACCGCTTGGATTTCGTCTGACCAAACCTTCACAACTTCTTTTCCAAGCTGGCCATGCAGCTGTTAAATCATCGTCATACCAACCTGGTAAATCATTCCATGATGCATTGATTAATTTAGATACTGATGATGAATATTCGCTTGAACTTGCCGAGCTGCTCTTAGAAACTGGTTTTGCTTTGTACTCGGGTGCGCTGGCACAAGAAATCAATGCCAATGCAAAAGCAATCAAAAGTCCGTATGATAAAAACCTCTTCACACCGATACCTGAATGACGAACATCAGATTCAAGCAAAAGGAGCTGCCCGTTGAGCGATTTATTTGACCAATATCCCATGTTGTTATTTTTGATTGAAGCAGGCGCTGCGCTTGTATTGTTTGTGATCATTGTGGTTTGGACCATGATGGGTCGCCGAAAAGACAAATGATAAGGCTCTAGAATTCAATTAATGGAGCGTGCGAGGCATCACCAAGGCAAATTCTGGAATCGGGGTTTGGAAAAATTGTGCATCTTCGCTGACACAGAAAAAATCCCCTCTCATGGTGCCCATTGGGGTCGGTAAAGTCGCCCAACTGGTGTATTCAAACTGCTCCCCTGGTCGCAATAATGGCTGCTGACCAACCACCCCTAAACCCTTGACCTCTTCCACCCCTTCATCGCCATCAGTGATGATCCAATGCCTAGCAATCAACTGGGCTGGAACCTGCCCCGTATTTTTGATGGTGATGGTGTAAGCGAAGGCAAATTGCCGATTTTCGGCATCTGATTCGTCTGGCAAATAGGTCACTTTGACCTGAACGCTGAATTGATGTTGTTCCATATTCATGATTCTCCGCTATAGAACACGCTACTGCAAGCCAGTCCACGATAGAATCACACTATGGCTAATTTAAATACCCCAAATTCATACCTGATTGCCCCCTCTATTCTGTCTGCGGACTTTGCTCGCCTGGGCGAAGAAGTTAGCAGTGTCTTGGCTGCCGGGGCAGACTGGATCCACTTTGACGTGATGGACAACCATTACGTGCCTAATTTAACCATTGGCCCTTTGGTATGTGAGGCTATTCGCTCTCATGCGGTTAAAAACGGTCAGCCAGCCTGTATTGACGTGCACTTGATGGTGCAGCCGGTTGATCGCATCGTTCCTGACTTTGCTAAAGCGGGCGCTAACATGATCAGCTTTCACCCAGAAGCCAGCTCTCATGTTGATAGAACTTTGGGCCTTATCAAGGACAGCGGCTGCCAAGCTGGTTTGGTATTCAATCCAGCGACTCCCTTGTTTCATTTAGACCATGTTCTAGATAAGATCGACTTGGTCTTATTGATGTCTGTTAATCCTGGATTTGGCGGTCAGTCATTCATCCCTAGCACTTTGGATAAATTGCGCGAAACCAAAGCCAAGTTGCAAGCTCACGAAGCCAAAACAGGGCGCAAGATTCGTTTAGAAGTTGATGGCGGCGTGAAAGTCGACAACATCCGTGAAATTGCTGCCGCTGGTGCTGATACATTTGTTGCTGGCTCTGCCATTTTTGGCAAACCTGATTACAAAGCGATCATCGACAAGATGCGTGAGGAATTAGGGAAAGTCTGATGCAACGACAAGACTTCGATGCCCTGGCAAAACAGGGCTATAACCGTGCGGCATTAGTGTCTGAGGTTTCTGCAGATTTAGAGACGCCTTTATCTCTGTATTTAAAACTCACACAAGCTCACGGATCAAGCAACACATTCTTATTAGAGTCTGTGGTGGGCGGCGAACGCTTTGGTCGCTACTCCATCATTGGCTTGCAAGCCAAAACTCTCATCAAGGTCACCGGTGGTCCTAACAATACAATCACTCAAGTCATCACCAATGGCCAAGTGATTGAAACTGATCACGGCAATCCTTTGGATTTTATCGCCAGTTACCACGCGCGCTTCAAAGTCTTCCTACAAGATGGCTTACCAAGATTTTGCGGTGGCTTGGCTGGTTACTTTGGTTACGACACCATTCGTTATATCGAACCTCGTCTAGCAAAAAATTCTCTGCCAGATGAAATCAACACCCCTGATATTCAACTGATGTTGACTGAAGAGTTAGCGGTCATCGATAACTTGGCAGGCAAGTTGTACTTGATTGTGTACGCTAACCCTCAAGAACCGGCGTCTTATGAAGTTGCTCAGAAGCGCTTAAAAGAATTGCTCGCCAGTCTTGATGCTCCGGTCAAAAAACCAAGCAACAGTACCTCTTCAAAAACAGAAGCAATTCGTCGCTTTGGTAAAGCAGATTTCATGGATGCAGTGAAACGCACCAAAGAATATATTTTGGCCGGAGACTGTATGCAAGTGGTGATTGGCCAAAGAATCAGTCAGCCATTCACTGACTCACCTTTGTCCTTGTACCGCGCCCTGCGCTCTTTGAACCCATCGCCCTACATGTATTTGTATGATTTTGGCGATCACCAAATTGTTGGATCTTCTCCAGAAATTCTTGTGCGTCAAGAAAAGAGACAGGTCGATGGACAAGAAAAACGTTTTGTGATTGTGCGACCAATTGCGGGAACAAGACCACGTGGCAGCAATCCAGAGCAAGATGCAGCTCTAGCCAAAGAACTTTTGGCAGATCCGAAAGAAATTGCCGAGCACGTGATGCTCATCGACTTGGCTCGTAACGATGTTGGCAGAATTGCTAAAAATGGTACTGTGAAAGTCACCGATCGCATGGTGATTGAAAAGTATTCTCATGTTCAACACATCGTGAGCTCCGTAGAAGGTGAGCTTGTGAATGATGCTAGCAACATGGATGTATTGAAAGCGACATTTCCTGCTGGCACTTTGTCAGGTGCACCAAAAATTCGTGCGATGGAAATCATCGATGAAATGGAAATCGTCAAACGCGGTGTTTATGGTGGCGCAGCTGGCTACCTATCATTCTCAGGCGACATGGATGTGGCGATTGTGATTCGCACAGGAGTGATCAAAGATGGCATGGTTCACGCTCAAGCAGGTGCTGGCGTGGTGGCTGACTCTGATCCTGAATCAGAATGGAAAGAAACAGAAGCAAAAGCTCGGGCAGTATTGCGCGCAGTAGAAATGGTTCAAGGAGGTCTTCATGCTGATCATGATTGATAACTACGACTCCTTCACCTATAACCTGGTTCAATACTTTGGTGAGTTAGGTGCAGAGGTGAAAGTGTTTCGCAATGATGAAATCACCATCGCTGAAATTGAAGCCCTAAAGCCAGACCATATTTGTATTTCTCCAGGCCCATGCAGCCCTAAAGAAGCTGGTATCTCAGTGGCTGCCTTGCAACACTTTGCTGGCAAGGTGCCACTCTTAGGCGTGTGCCTAGGCCACCAAGCGATTGGGGAAGCCTTTGGCGGCAAAGTAATTAGAGCCAAACGAGTAATGCACGGTAAAACAGACACGGTTCACACACACCAAACAGGTGTGTTCAAAGACTTACCAAAAGACTTCACCGTGACGCGTTACCACTCATTGGCGATCGAAAAAGAAAGTTTGCCCGCGGACTTAGAAATCACCGCATGGACGGATGATGGCGAAATCATGGGTGTGCGTCATAAAAAATTTGCTGTTGAAGGTGTTCAGTTCCATCCAGAATCTATTCTGTCTGAATATGGTCATGAGTTATTGAATAACTTTCTTAAAACCACAAAAGCAACAATTGCCTAAATAATTAGCCACACAATCGCCTAAACAATCCAATTAAATTAACACTATGGCCATTACTCCACAAGAAGCATTACTCAGCTGCATTGAGCATCAAGAAATCAAACACGATGACATGATGCACATCATGCGCTCGATCATGTCTGGCGAGTTATCACCGATGCTGACAGCTGCGATCTTGACGGGCTTGCGCACCAAAAAAGAAACCATTGGTGAAATCACAGCTGCTGCCATGGTGATGCGCGAATTCGCAACCAAAGTATCTGTAGCTGACAACAGTCATTTTGTTGATATTGTGGGCACGGGTGGCGATGGCGCGCACACCTTCAATATTTCCACCACAGCCATGTTTGTGGCTGCTGGAGCTGGTGCAAAAGTTGCCAAACATGGCAATCGCAGTGTGAGCAGTAAATCCGGTGCAGCGGATGTTCTTGAAGCGCTGGGCGTGCAAATCACATTACAAGCACCTCAGGTGGCAAAATCATTGAACAGCTGTGGCATTGGTTTCATGTTTGCTCCAAACCATCACCCTGCCATGAAGAACGTAGCCCCTGTTCGAAAAGAAATGGGCGTGCGCACTATTTTCAATATCTTGGGTCCCCTCACGAATCCAGCTAATGCGGCGCACATGTTGATGGGGGTTTTTCACCCAGATTTGGTTGGTGTACAAATCAGAGTTCTTCAGCAACTGGGCATGAAACACGCCCTAGTGGTTTATGGCAAAGATGGACTGGATGAAATATCTTTAGAAGCCCCGACCATGGTTGGAGAGCTAAAAGATGGTCAGATCAAAGAATATGAAATCAAACCACAAGACTTTGGTCTAAGCGTTTGCAAAACTAACACATTCAAAGTAGCCGATGCAGCAGAATCGAAAAAGATTCTATTGGGTGTTTTGGCCAACGAGCCTGGACCCGCACAAGACATCGTTTGCTTGAATGCAGGCGCTGCTCTTTACGCTGCCGACATTGCCAAAGACATTGCTCATGGTTTAGAGCTTGCCAGAGAGTCGATTGCTTCTGGCAAAGCAAAAGCCAAATTAGATGAATTTATTAAAACCACGCAATCATTAGCGTGAGCTACCCTACTGAAATATTAGTCACCTCACTGAAATGTTAATCACATTAGCGTAAGCTAGACACTTAACCACCTATAAAGTATTTATGAGCGATATTCTGAAACGCATCCTGGCAACCAAATTTGATGAAGTCGCCAAAGCCTCTTCTCAGGTAGCCATGCACGTCCTAAGAGCGGATGCAGAAGCCAGTATCCAAGCGGTGGGTTTAAAACCCAGAGGTTTTACTGCCAGCATTGAAGAAAAAATTTCTCAAGGTCATGCTGGGGTCATCACAGAAATTAAAAAAGCCAGCCCAAGCAAGGGCGTGTTTCGCGAAGACTTCCATCCTGCAGAAATTGCTCAGTCTTACGAAAAAAATGGTGCTGCCTGTTTATCGGTTTTGACTGATAAAGAATATTTTCAAGGTTCTGCTCAGTATTTGCGCGAAGCCCGTCATGCTTGCAGCATCCCTGTTTTGCGCAAAGACTTCTTGGTTGATCCGTATCAAGTCTATGAAGCGCGTGCGATGGGTGCTGATGCCATTCTTTTGATTGCAGCTGCTTTGGATGATGCGCAAATGCAAGACTTTGAAACCATTGCTCATGAACTACAAATGGATGTGTTGGTCGAAGTTCACGATGCCTACGAGCTAGAGCGAGCCTTGGCACTGAAGACGCCGTTGCTAGGAATCAATAATCGCAATTTACGCACATTTGAAGTCAGTCTAGAAACCACCCTTTCTTTACTGAAAGAAATTCCTGCAGAAAAACGTGTGGTCACTGAAAGTGGCATTCTCACAAAAGCAGACGTTGCTTTGATGCGCGCTGCCAAAGTAGATGCATTCTTGGTAGGTGAAGCCTTTATGCGCCAAGAAGATCCAGGCGAAGCTTTAGCAGAACTATTCAACGCTTAAATAACACTAAGTGCTGAGGCTAACTAGGCACTAACCACTCAATCGGCTTTAAGCTTCTTTGAAGTAAAAGCTCATTGGCCTTGCGAAAGTGTCCGCATGATTGCTGATCACCAGGGTAAATAAAAGGTTCTTTGGTTTTGTAGACACTTAAGCCGGATGGATGTGAAGCCGTCAAAATTTCTTGCTTAACACCAGACTCCTGACTAGCCTCTTCAATCAAAGCCAGTTTCTTTTGTGCGTGCGCACCCCACAACATCCAAATCAGAGATTTTTTCTTGGCCAATTGATACAAAAGCACATCGGTTAAATCTTGCCAGCCAAGCTGCGCGTGAGATCCAGCTAAATTCAGTTGGACCGTCAATGTGGCGTTCAATAAAAGAACACCTTGCGCAGCCCAAGCACTCAAGTCACCATGCGGCAAAGCCTGATAACCATCCAATGCCAAAGCCTTGCTGATATTTCTCAAAGAGCTTGGAAACGCTCTCCAACCCGGTTTGATTTCTTTTGGAATAGAAAATGACAAACCCTGAGCGAGGCCCGGTGTTTGGTATGGGTCTTGACCCAAAATGATGACCTTGGTTTGTTCTACTGATGTTTCTTTGAATGCGCGAAAAATATTGTCCAGCGATGGCGCAAGCTCTTCTGCATGCTGGCTGTAAATAGATGACACTTCTCTCTCTAAACGCTCAAAGCGACCAGAAGCCAATTCGTCATGAATCAATTCAAGCCAATCACCTGGCAATGACGCTTTAATCGAAAACAGTGACGGCATCAGCTAAGTAAATTAAACGGACAAAGTGTATTGCTTTGGCTTAGCCGCCAAAACATTTTCTTTGGTTTTGGGAGATTGAATACTCAAGGCCAACTCTTTGTCATGGCGATAAACCAAAAACTTAACAACTTGGCCTCGGCATAACTTTTGAATCAATGGCAAAAGCAGCTCTTCCAAGCGACCAGGTGTGACGCGCTCACCATTGATCGATGCCAAATGATCGCCCGCAGATAAACCTGCCTCTTGCGCCAAACCACCATCCAAGACATGGGTCAGTCTGACCCAACCATTGTTCATGCTTGTACGGATACCCAATAATTGCTTGGCAACTTCAGGGCTCTCCGTAGCAAGCGTTTTTTTCAATTGAACCTTGACGCCCACTTTTTGCAACAAGGTCTCTAAAGGCAAGTCATGAACACCATCGATGTGATCACGCTTAATTTGTTGCCAAGTAGCCTTGAAACCAGAACCAATCACAAACTCAATGGCATGATCGAAATCATCCTCAGCCATACCTATTTCAGTCAATTGATACATTTGCCATAAATGTCGCATCACATCATCCAAGGATTGCTTTTGCTTGGTGTGTTCACGAATCTTTAAATCAAGGGCCAATGCCAACAAAGATCCTTTGGCGTAATAACTCACCACTGCATTGGGTGTGTTCTCATCCATTTGGTAATACTTGGTCCAAGCATCGAAGGAACTCTCTGACAAACTTTGTTTGTGTCTCCCCGGCCCACGCAAAACCATGTTCCAAGTTTTCTCAAGACGCTTGAGGTAAGACGCGAGATTAATTCTCTGACTTCTGAATAACTGAAGATCATCGTAGTAACTGGTGAAGCCCTCAAACAACCACAGCAAGCGCGTATGATTTTTTTGATCTAAGACATAAGGATCAAATGCTTTAGGTTTGACTCGCTTGACCATCCACGAATGGAAATACTCATGACTGCACAAGCCAAGAAAATCTTCATAAGCTTCATGCTTCTGTAAATTTTGTTCAGGGTAAGGCAAATCAGCACGCTTACACAAAAGAACCGTGCTGTTGCGATGCTCTAAACCGCCATAACCATCGCCCACGGCATTCACCATAAAGCAATACTCTTTGAAAGGAGCTCCTGGTTTTTCTGGTTCAAAAAAGCTGATATGAGCTTCACAGATTGCTTTCAAGTCTTTGCTCAATTGACGCTCATCCACGCCATCCAACAATCCCTGAATCACCATGCGGTGAGGCGTGCCATGCACTTGCCACTGAATCACTTGGAACTCACCCATGGCCACAGGATGATCAATCAAAGCATCGTAACTCTCTGCTTGATACACCCCAAAGCCTGAACGTTTGATTTGCTTCGCATCTTTAATAGGCAATGTAGTTTGCACAGACCAACGCTGACTCATGTCAGGATCTTTCGGCTCAAGCAACTTCACATCACAAGGAAGATCTGCAAAACCCAATAACTGCAAACACAAACTGCTGGCATTAAAAAAGGCTCTCTCTTGATCCAAGTAAGCGGCTCTCACCGAAGTATCAAAGGCATACACCTGATACCTCACCTCCACATCATGCTTGGATTTCAACTCCCATGTGTGGCTATCAATTTTGGTCAGTTTGATTAGCTTGATGGATTTAGCAGAAATAATTTCAGAAGCACTGATGGATTCAAGATGCTTTGAAAAATCTCGGATCATGTAACTGCCTGGAATCCAAGCAGGCAATTGCAGATGAAGTGGACCTTGACTGGCAATCTCACCAGGAATTTGCATCACCACATCAAAGCGATGAGCGCGCCAATCATCACATCCAATCACATAGGTGATGGAGTTCTTTGACTGCTTGCCTTTGAAGTCTTTATCGTTGTTGTTCTTGGTGATGCTAGTGAACCTGGTTTTTGGCATTTCAGTTAATCACTTCAATTTTTTTTCAATTTGTGCCATCGGTACAGCACCATTTAGACGCGTGCCATCTGTGAAGAACATCGCTGGAGTTCCAGTAATGCCTAACTTTCTAGCCAAGGCCGTATTGCGCTCCAACGGATTACCGCAGTCACCTTTACCAGTCGGCGCTTGGTTATTGATCATCCAATCATTCCAAGCTTTAATTTTGTCTGATGAGCACCAAATCTGTTGAGACTTAATGAGTGAATCAGCAGATAACATCGGCACCATGAATGTATAGATCGTGACATTGTCTAACTGCTGAAAGCCTTTTTCTAAACGTTTGCAAAAGCCACAATTTGGATCAGCAAACACTGCCACCTGACGAGTTCCTTTGCCGCGCACCACCTTAATTGCATCATTCAATGGCAAATCTGCCCAACGAATACGGTTCAAATCATTGCTGCGCTGTTCTGTGAGATTTGTGCCAGTTTTTAAATCAACCACTTCACCCTGAATCAAATAACGTGCGCTGGCGTCTGTGTAGACAATATCGCTACCGATCGTCACTTCATACAAACCAGCCATCGGCGTTGTGCGCACCGCATCCACTTTGGCACGCTCACCCAATTGCTTTTGCATCTCTGCTTTGATCTTGGCTTCAGGATTACCTTGAGCAGCCACTGAAAAACTCAATAATGAAGCGGCGCCCATGGCGCAAATAAGATTGATCGTTTTAAATAATTTCATAATTTTTCCAATAAATTAAATAGCTGTAGCGTCGATCAGGCCAAAGCCTGCTTGATCAATTGTCTTTTTAAAAAATGACTGCGGTTCACTAATTTCATGCCTAAGTTTCTGATTGTTTTCACATGCCCTGCTTCGTTAGCAAAAAGTTTTTGTAAGCGGTCGGTGGTGAAAAGCAATGCATCTGTATCACCATGTCGCGCACGCTCGAACCTTCTTAGCAACACCGGGTCATCAAACGCTCTGAATGCTTCTTTATTATCTAAAATATCTGCCAGGCTTGCCACGTCTCTCAAACCCAAGTTAAGGCCCTGGCCCGCCAATGGATGCATCACATGCGCCGCATCTCCGATCAGCACAATGCGAGGCCTTGTATCTGGCGCAATCATGCGCTTTGCTTTCATGCGTCTCAATGGAAATCCTTGTTGCGCTGTCAACATCTGCAACTGACCTGTTCTTTGCGCAACCTGTCCTTGAGTGGCTCTCATCACTTCTGCGCACAATGATTCAGGGCTCTGTTTTTTTAATTGCTCGGCATGATCAGTAGAAGCCGACCAAACCATTGAAAGTTTTTTATCTGGCAAAGGTAATAAAGCCAAAATTTCACCGCCCGGCAAAAACCATTGGCATGCAGTACCTTGATGATGTTTTTCAGCTTGAAAATTCGCGACCACCGCGGTTTGATCATAAGCATTCTGAGTGGTCTCGATTTGAAGCTGCTCTCTCACAAATGATTGAGCTCCATCAGCGGCCAAGACAAGTTTGCCGCTAACACTCAAACCAGATTGCGTTGTGACTGTGACACCTTCGTTATTTGAAGCAACACCGATGACTTTGTCAGTGATGCGTTCAATCAAACCCTGAAACTGAATCGCTGCATCCAAAGTTTTTTCAATGTGGCCCGATTCAACAATCCAAGACAATTGTGGAACGGTGGCACTGAATGCTGAGAAATGTATTTCATCATCGGCATGACCGCTATCGCCAAACACGCGCATATCACTCACCACCTGAATGCGGCCTTGATCTAAAGCTGACCAAACATGCATCTGCTCTAATAAATTTTTGCTGCTGGCTGATAAAGCGTAAATACGACTGTCCCACACAGCAGAATCATGGCCCTGAAAACCAACTTCAAAGCTCGGCGCTAAATGCAAAATCTTCAAACCTAATTGCGCTAAACGCAAAGAAGTTGCCTTCCCAGCAATGCCTGCTCCGACGATAATAAGGTCATAAGTCTTCATACATGGAATAATAACGCTCTATGTCTTTAAAATGTGGCATCGTCGGCCTGCCTAACGTCGGCAAATCAACTCTGTTTAATGCGCTTACCAAAGCTGGTATCGCAGCGGAGAACTATCCTTTTTGCACGATTGAGCCCAATGTCGGTGTGGTCGAGGTTCCAGACCCTCGCTTGGCTCAATTAGCGGAAATTGTTAAACCTGAACGCATTTTGCCCGCCGTGGTTGAATTCGTGGACATTGCTGGCTTGGTAGCCGGTGCCTCGAAAGGCGAGGGTCTGGGCAACCAGTTCTTGGCCAATATTCGAGAAACCGATGCCATCACCCATGTGGTGCGCTGTTTTGAAGACGGCAATGTGATCCACGTGGCCGGCAAGGTCGACCCAATTTCAGACATCGGCGTCATCGACACCGAGTTAGCTCTTGCAGACTTGGGCACGGTGGATAAAGCCTATGCTCGTTATTCCAAGGCTGCCAAGTCTGGCAATGACAAAGAAGCCAATGCTTTAGCCCCTTTACTGGCCAAAGTGCAGGCGCAACTCAATGAAGCTAAACCTGTGCGCGCCATGGGTTTAAGTGAAGAAGATTTGGCACTTTTAAAGCCCTTCTGCCTCATCACTGCCAAACCAGTGATGTACGTGGCTAACGTCAAGGAAGACGGCTTTGAGAACAACCCTCACCTTGATGCGGTCAAAGCTCACGCTGCGATTGAAAAAGCCCCTGTGGTGGCTGTATGCGCTGCCATTGAGGCAGAAATTGCAGAACTAGAAGATGCCGATAAAAAAGAATTCTTAAGCGACATGGGCATGGATGAGCCAGGTCTTGATCGAGTAATTAGAGCCGGCTTTAACTTGCTCGGTTTACAAACCTATTTCACAGCTGGCGTGAAGGAAGTTCGTGCTTGGACGATTCGAATTGGTGACACAGCCCCTCAAGCGGCGGGTGTGATCCATACCGACTTTGAACGTGGCTTTATTCGTGCGCAAACCATCGCTTTTGAAGATTTCATCAGCCTCAAGGGTGAGACGGGCGCAAAAGAGGCCGGCAAGATGCGCGCCGAGGGCAAAGAGTATGTCGTCAAAGATGGTGACGTGCTGAATTTCCTTTTTAACGTCTGATGAAGGTTTAAAAAGCCTAAATCCATAAAAAAAGGGCTCAAATTTGAGCCCTTTTTTCTTTTAGTCACCAAAATTACATGAAATTAAGCGAAATGAAGCCAAATTTCAGGTTTTTTCATTTTTAGCCATTTTTCATCGTTTTATGGTCATTTTTGGCCTAATTTGAACAAAAAAACGCAGAAAATCGCAAAAACCATGGCTGATAACCACTCCAAAACCTGCCCGGATTGAAAGAATTTCAAGCTTTGACCCAAAATTGATGCAATCGCTGAAGAAGCGACTCCGATCAATACCGCCCAGCCATATTTCTTAAAAAAGGACGTATTTTTACTCAGTTTTTTAGGATGAAAGTAGGCACTGATAAAACCAACCAATCCACCAAACACTAAAAATGCTAGAAAACTCATCCTAACTCCATGAAAAACTTATAATTTCGTTATGCAGATTTTGACATTGGGCATTAATCATCACACCGCACCGATTCAGGTACGTGAACAGGTGGCATTCACACCTGAGATGATTCAGCCTGCCTTGCATCATCTGAAAGATCATTTGGCCAGTGTATCTGAAACACATTTGCCAGAAGCAACGATCTTATCAACTTGCAATAGAACAGAATTGTATTGCGCCGCCAATGACGAACACTCTGATCAGCAATCTTCTTTACTGAAGAAAAGTGCGATTGAGTGGCTCGCTAAATCTCGCGGCATCGATCACCAAGAATTAATGCCTCATGTTTATGTCTTGCCACAATCACTGGCTGTTCGTCACGCATTCAGAGTGGCCTGCGGTTTAGATTCAATGGTGGTTGGCGAAACCCAAATTCTGGGTCAGTTAAAAGATGCTGTGCGTTCTGCTGATGAAGCTGGCTCATTAGGCACTTACCTCAATCAACTTTTTCAAAAAACTTTTCAAGTCGCCAAAGAAGTTCGTGGCACCACTGAAATTGGAGCACACTCCATTTCAATGGCAGCGGCTGCGGTGCGTTTATCTGAAAGAATTTTTGAAAGCGTTTCTGATCAAAAAGTTTTATTTATTGGCGCAGGTGAAATGATCAATTTGTGCGCCACGCACTTTGCGGCGCGCAAACCAAAATTAATGGCTGTGGCCAATCGTACTTTAGAGCGCGGTCAAGAATTGGCTGATCAATTATCAGAACAAGGCTTGGCAACAGAATCTTTGCGCCTCTCTGATCTGCCGACACGCTTGCATGATTTTGATATTGTGGTTTCTTGCACTGCCAGCACTTTACCGATCATTGGTTTAGGCATGGTTGAAAACGCCGTCAAGCAACGTCGTCATCGCCCAGTCGTGATGGTCGACTTGGCTGTGCCTCGTGATATTGAAGCTGAAGTCGGTAAATTAAACGATGTGTATCTCTACACCGTTGATGACTTGAGCGATATTGTTCAAGCCGGTTCAGACTCTCGTCAAGCAGCTGTTGGTCAAGCAGAAGCAATCATTGAAACTCGCGTATCGCATTTCATGCACTGGTTAGAAACCAGAGGTACCGTGCCATTGATTCAAGACTTGCGCCAACGCGGCGAAGACTTGAGTTCAATCGAGCTTGAGCGTGCCCGCAAGTTGCTCGCCAAAGGCGAAGACCCACAAGTCGTACTAGATCTTTTAGCGCAAGGCCTTACCAATAAATTTTTACACGGCTCTTTACATGCTTTGCAACATGCACAAGGCGAAGAACGTGACGCACTCATGAAAATCTTACCGGGGCTATTCCGGTCAAACAACTCCAATCAATAGATGAAACCAAGTATGAAAGCGAAGCTTGAGCAGTTAGATGCCAGGCTCGCAGAACTCAATTCATTGTTAGTCCAGGAAGAAATCACCAAGGACATGGATCAGTACCGCAAACTCAATCGTGAGCATGCGGAGATATCTCCTGTTGTCGAACAATTTCAGTTATTCCTTCAAGCAGAAGCCGACGAGCAAGCCGCTTTAGCGATGCAAGCTGATCCTGAAATGAAAGACTTTGCAGAAGAAGAAATCAAATCTGCCAAAGAGCGCATGGAAAACATGCAAGCTGATTTACAGCGCCTGCTATTACCCAAAGATCCCAATGATGACAAAAATATCTTTTTGGAAATTCGTGCGGGCACCGGCGGCGATGAGAGTGCTTTATTCGCTGCTGATTTATTCAGGATGTACACACGCTTTGCCGAAAGACAACGTTGGCAAGTGGAAGTCGTGAGCGCTTCAGAATCAGATTTGGGTGGTTACAAAGAAGTCATTTTGCGGATTGTTGGACAAAGTGCTTTCTCAAGACTCAAATTTGAATCAGGTGGCCATCGTGTTCAACGAGTGCCTCAAACAGAAACTCAAGGGCGCATTCACACTTCAGCGTGCACAGTCGCTGTGATGCCTGAAGCTGATGAAATCAGCGATATTGAAATCAATCCTGCTGATTTGCGCATTGACACATTCAGAGCGTCTGGTGCCGGTGGTCAGCACATCAATAAAACAGACTCTGCGGTGCGCATCACGCACATTCCAACTGGTACGGTGGTGGAATGCCAAGATGATCGCAGCCAACACCGCAACAAAGATCAAGCCATGAAAGTGCTTGTTTCTAGAATCATGGATGCCAAGCGTCGCGCTGCGCACGACAAAGAAGCTGAGACTCGCAAGAGCTTGGTAGGTTCTGGTGACCGCAGTGATCGCATCCGCACCTACAACTTCCCTCAAGGGCGCATCACTGACCACCGCATCAATCTCACCCTCTACAAGATTGATGCCATGATGGATGGTGACATTCAAGACCTTTTGAACGCATTGTCTGCCGAGCATCAAGCTGAGTTACTAGCCAGCTTAGGTGATATTTAAAACAGCAACATTCATCACCCCGCTCAGTGTCAACCATACAAGAACTTCTTAAAGAAAGCACTTTGGACAAAGCGGATGCCAAAGTGTTGTTGGCTCACTTGATTCACCAACATTTGAATTGGCCAAAATCTGCTTTGATCAGCCGTGATACAGATGCATTGCCCAAGGCCTTGCTCGATGAATGGACCCTATTAGAAAAGCAACGAACTGAAGGTCATCCAGTCGCTTATCTGATTGGTAAAAAAGAGTTTTTCAATATTGAACTTAAGGTAGCCCCTGGCGTTTTAATCCCGAGGCCTGAAACAGAACTCTTGGTTGAATTGACGATTGATCGCATTCAATCATCAGGCAAAAAAACACCAAAGATTCTAGATTTGGGTACAGGCAGTGGCGCGATTGGTTTGGCCTTGGCCAAGAACATACCCAATTCCCAAATCACTTGCGTGGATGTCAGCGCTGAAGCGCTCAAGATAGCCCAAGAAAATGCCCGTCTATTAAATCTGAACTCAGTGAAGTTCCTTCAATCGAATTGGTTTGATGGTCTGATTGGCCTGACCACAAACCTGCCAGCTGAAGAATGCGTATTTGATGTGATTGTGAGTAATCCGCCATACATTCCAGCGGGTGATCATCACTTATCCATGGGTGACTTGCGCTTTGAACCAAGCTCGGCACTGACCGATGATCATGATGGCTTGATGGCATACCGCGCTATTTTCAAAGAAGCCCCTGCTTATTTGGCAGAGGATGGATTCATCTTGGTAGAACATGGATTTGATCAATCCAAACAAGTTTGTCAGTTATTGCAGGAACAAAATTACATCAATATCAAAGCCCACCAGGATCTTGCGGGTATTTGGCGCGTCGCATCGGCTAATCGAGCAGCGTCTGTTAAGCTTGGCTAAAATAAGACATCTACATAAGGAAGCACCATGGACACACAAGCACAAATCAAAGAAATCGTTGAAAGCAACCCAGTGGTTCTATTCATGAAGGGCAATGCTCAGTTTCCGCAATGCGGCTTCTCAGGAAGAGCCATTCAAATTTTGCAAGCCTGTGGCGTAGACAAGCCACACACAGTCAATGTTTTGGAAGATCAAGATATCCGCGAAGGCGTGAAAGCTTATGCCAACTGGCCAACCATTCCTCAGCTTTATGTGAATGGTGAATTCATCGGCGGTTCAGACATCATGACTGAAATGTACCAAAGCGGTGAATTGCAACAACTGCTAAAAGCCTAAGCAATACCCCTCAAGGTATTACCAATTATTGCTAATTATTTAAGCGCTGGCTCTCATGAAGAGCCAGCATTGGTTTAGCATAGCGATATGGACACAACAATCGCTTTTCTACTACTGGCTCTTTTTTTCTTCATTGCTCTATTCAGTCTCTACTATGCTTGGCAACAAAGCCAAGCCAGGGTCAGAGCAGAAACTGAGTTAGCCGCCGAACGTCGTCAAAGCGCTGACAAGCTAGCCACCCTAAAACAAACAGCGCAAGAAGCAAAAACTGTTCTATCTGATCAGTTTAAAAATCTTGCCAACGAAATCCTCGAAGAAAAATCAAAACGCTTTGCTGAACAAAATCAGCAAAACCTCGATATTCTTTTAAAGCCACTGCAAGAAAAACTCACAGACTTCCGCAAACAGGTGGATGAGACATATCAGTCTGAAGCACGAGAGCGCTTTGCCTTAAAACAAGAAGTTGAAAAACTGGCTGGCCTTAATCTGCGCATGACGGATGAAACTCGCGCTCTCACCAACGCCCTGAAAGGCGAATCCAAAACCCAAGGTGATTGGGGCGAATTAGTTCTTGAAACGATTTTAGAAAATTCAGGATTGCGCAAAGGCGAGGAATACCTTGTGCAAGATACTCAAACCATCAGTGATGGATCGAGACTGCAACCAGACGTGGTGATTCGTTTACCCGAGTCTAAGCACTTGGTGATTGACAGTAAAGTTTCAATCACCGCTTACACGCGTTACATACAAGCTGATGATGACACCATCAAAATTGCTGAGCTCAACAGCCATGTTTTATCGATCAAGCAACATATTCAAGGCTTATCAGCTAAGAACTACCAAGACCTCTACGGCGTTGGTTCGATTGACTTTGTATTGATGTTCATCCCAATTGAGCCAGCCTTCTTGGCGGCGATGCGCCACGCACCTGATATCTATCAAGAAGCCCTTAAGAAAAATATCGTGATCGTTTGCCCAAGTACGCTATTAGCAACTGTTAGAACTGTTGCTCATTTATGGCGCCAGGAACATCAGAATCGCAATGCCCAAGAGATTGCCCGTCAATGCGCTTCTCTTTATGACAAGTTTGTTGGATTTGTTGAAGACCTCGATAAAGTTGGGCAACGCTTGGAACAAGCACAAATCAGTTATTCAGATGCTGTTGGCAAACTTAAAACTGGTCGTGGCAATTTGATTCGCACGGCGGAGAACGTTAAAAAGCTCGGCGTTAAACCAAACAAATCATTACCAAGCAAATTAACCGATGTTGCGGATGATGACGAGTAAGTCACAACCCTTTGTTAATTATTTATAAGCGAATAGTTAACAATAACTTTGACCAATAAAAAACCCGCATTCATCATGCGGGTTTTTTATTGACTGTTATCTTTTAAGAGCATTGAGTCAGCGCTTGCGCAACTGACTCTGTCGGCTATTACTTACGACCGCGACGAGCAGCTGGCTTCTTAGCAGCTGATGCACGTGTTGCAGGCTTAGCTGCAGCAGTTTTAGCTTGCTTAGCAAAACCTTGAATTGCTTCAACAGCTTGCTCTGCGTTAGCTTCAGCAACAGCAGCAGCTTCTTTAGCAGCAGCTTGGAATTGCTCGAAACCTTGCAATGCTGAACCAACCGAAGTTTTCAATGCGTTAACAAACACATCTGAACCAGCTGGTGCATTAGCTGCAAAAGTATTTACCCAGTTTTGTACGCCTTCTTGGAACTGCTCTAATTGAGCTTCAGCAACTTCTGCCAACTCAACTTGACCGTCGCGAACAATCTTCGCTACAGCGCGCTGATGAGCAGCTAGCTTATTACCCAAAGGTGCCAATGCGTCGCTTTGAACATATGAAACGAATGCTTGTGGATCTTTAACTGTCAAAGCTTGCTCTAAACCGTCTTGAGCTTCAACAATAACTGCTTTAGTTGCTGAGAAGTTCAAGTCAGCCAATTCTTGAGCGCGCTCGATTGCTTTTGTGCTCAATGCGAATGCTGTGTTCAAGCTCTCGCCTTGGATTTCTGCCATTTTTGCTGTGATTTGATCTTGGTTCATGTTTACTCCAAATAGGTTAGTTAATTATTTTGCAGCGCATATATTGCACTGCACAAACTCTATTTTAGGGAATAAATGTGACAATTCAAGGTATTTTTGTTGCATTGCGACAAAAATGGTAAATTTCTCATAATGCGAGAAGTTGCCATTGAATTACTTGAGGATTTTTGGTGCCCCCTGACAGAATCGAACTGCCAATCCATGATTACAAGTCAAGTGTTATACCATTTAACTAAGGGGGCCTGCGGTGTTGCTAGAGAATTACTGATGATGCCTTTACTGCTGATTTACTACTAATTTCTTTGCTGCTAAGCCCAATATTCTAACTTATTTCACCAGCTTTAGGCTAGGTCTTCCTTTAGAAATCGGTGTATTTTTGTCTGCTGTTGGCTCTGGTGGAGTTGTTTTCTCAACTGGGAAAGACATGCCCTGGCCATTTTCTTTCGCGTAAATCGCCATCACATGGCTCATAGGTATATGAATATCTCGAGGCACTCCTGCAAAACGGGCCTTGAGTGAAATCCATTCATTGTCCAAAGACAATTGCTGACAAGCATCAGGACTGATGTTTAAAACAATTTCATTATCTTTCACATAATCCATCGGCACTTGCACCTCTTCAGTCACGAAGACCGCAATGTAAGGCGTAAAACCATGATCCACACACCACTGGTGTAGTGCGCGGATCAGATAGGGTTTATTGCTTGGGACAGCGCTCATAAAATCCATTGAGCAGTGATGGCTAATTAGTCACCTAATTAGCGACGCATCACTTTCTCAGAAGGTGTCAACGCTTCAATGTATGCAGGACGGCTGAAAATACGCTCGGCGTATTTCATTAACGGTGCAGCATTGCGAGATAAATCAATACCGTAATGCTCTAAACGCCATAGCAATGGGGCAATCGCCACATCTAGCATTGAGAAGTCATCACCCAACATGTATTTGTTCTTGATGAAAATCGGTGCCAACTGTGTCAAACGATCACGAATCGCTAAACGAGCTTTCTCGTGATTCTTTTCAGCGGCCTTGCCTTTTTCATTTTCCAAGGTTGATACGTGGATGAATAATTCTTTTTCAAAATTGAACAAGAACAAACGTGCACGTGCGCGCGCTACTGGATCAGGTGGCATCAACTGTGGATGTGGAAAACGCTCATCGATGTATTCATTGATGATGTTTGATTCATAAAGAATCAAATCACGTTCAACCAAAATAGGTACCTGACCATAAGGGTTCATCACAGAGATGTCTTCTGGCTTATTAAATAAATCTACGTCACGGATTTCAAAATCCATGCCCTTTTCAAACAAAACCAAACGACAACGCTGCGAGAACGGGCAGTTAGTGCCCGAATACAAAACCATCATGGGTCAATCTCCTAATTATTTTTTAGTGGATGTCTTTCCAGTAAGACTTGTTCAATCCCCAAGCCAAAACTGTAAATATTGCTAAGAACATCAAAACCCAAACGCCTAAACGCTTACGATCCAACTGCGCAGGCTCACCCATCCACTGGAGATAAGCTACCAAATCACCCATTGCATCATCAAACTCTTGTGGCTTTAACTTACCAGGAGTGACTTGCTCAAAGCCCTTGAACACATGAACTGTCTTAGTGGCATCGTGCGGATCTTTTTCATCAACATACTTGGCTGTGCGAACACCTTGCAATTCCCACATCACGTGCGGCATACCTGCACTTGGGAAAGCCATGTTGTTCCAACCAGTTATTTTTGTATCGTCTTTGTAAAAAGTACGCAAATAGGTGTACAAATAATCCACACCTTTGGCACGTGCAATCACTGACAAATCAGGAGGCATTGCACCGAACCACGCCTTGGCATCTTTTGGTGAAATAGCCACATTCATCATGTCGCCAACTTTTTCACCACTGAACAACAAGTTTTGCTTGATCTGCTCGTCCGTTAAACCAATGTCGCGCAAACGGTTGTAACGCATGCTCACAGCACCGTGACAGTTCAAACAGTAGTTAACAAATAACTTGGCACCGTTTTGAAGTGCGACTTCGCTATTCACACGCTTTGGCGCTGAATCTAATGGGAAGTTACTGCCAGCAGCTTGTACAGCATTCACTGACAAAACAACTGCCAAGCCACCAAACATTTTCCAGATGATTTTTTTCATTTTCATTTTTCCTTTTGGGTGCTCGCGATCAATGCGCAACAAAATTAACGCGACTTGGCACTGGCTTGAATTGACCCATCTTGCTCCACCATGGCATTGCCAAGAAGAAACCAAAATAAATCAATGTACCCAATTGAGACACCTTCTCACCAATTGGTGATGGTGGCTGAATACCCAAGTAACCCAACACAACAAACGTCACAACGAACAAGGCGTAAATATATTTTTGGCCTTGTGGACGATAACGAATTGATTTAACTGGTGAGTTGTCCAACCATGGCAAGAAGAAGAAAATCACCACTGAACCACCCATCACCATCACACCCCAGAACTTGGCATCAAACAAGAAGAAGCCAGCTGCAAGAGCGACCAAAATACCAGCGCAAATGCCCTGTACTTTTTTGTCTTTTGTGCCACGAATCACAAGACCCAACAACGCAGCAGCAAATAACCACATCGGGATCAAGAACTCACCGGTCACCGCACGCAACATAGAGTAGAACGGTGTGAAATACCAAACCGGCGCAATGTGCGGAGGCGTCTTCAATGGATCGGCAGGAATGAAGTTATTGAACTCCAAGAAGTAGCCGCCCATCTCAGGTGCAAAGAACACGATGAATGAGAAGATCATCAAGAACACACCCACACTGAATACGTCATGAACAGTGTAGTAAGGATGGAATGGAATACCGTCTACTGGCACACCGTTGGCATCAACTGTTTCTTTGATCTCAACGCCGTCAGGATTGTTTGAACCCACTTCGTGCAAAGCAACGATGTGAGCCGCAACCAAACCAATCAACACCAATGGCACAGCGATCACGTGGAATGAGAAGAAACGATTCAACGTCGCATCACCCACCACATAGTCACCACGGATCCACAATGAAAGGTCAGGTCCAACCAATGGAATCGCAGCAAATAAGTTAACGATTACTTGAGCGCCCCAATATGACATCTGACCCCATGGCAACAAATAACCCATGAAAGCTTCGGCCATCAAGCACAAGAAAATCGCGCAACCGAAAATCCACACCAATTCACGTGGCTTACGGTACGAACCATAAATCATGCCGCGGAACATGTGCAAATAAACCACCACGAAGAACATCGAGGCGCCTGTTGAGTGCATGTAACGCACCAACCAACCCCATGGCACTTCGCGCATGATGTATTCAACAGATTGGAAAGCTTTTTCAGCATCTGGCTTGTAATGCATCACCAAGAAAATACCTGTGATGATTTGCAAGGCCAAAACCAAAATTGATAAAGCGCCAAAAATATAAAAGAAATTTAAATTTTTAGGTGCGTAGTATTTTGTTAAATGAGCTTCAATGGTTGAAGTCAGTGGGAAACGTGAATCAACCCACGCCATCACCTTTTGTCCGCGTGATGCGTTTGCTGGAACTTCTTTTTCATGAAATGCCATGGTCTACCCCTTACGCTTTCTTGTCTTCACCGATGATCAACTTTGTATCGCTCACATACATGTGTGGCGGCACTTCTAAGTTGTCTGGTGCAGGTTTGTTTTTGAACACGCGTCCTGCCAAGTCAAATGTTGAACCGTGGCATGGGCACAAGAAACCACCTGTCCAGTTATCTGGCAATGATGGCTGAGCGCCTGTTTCAAATTTAGTGATTGGTGAACAACCCAAGTGTGAACAAATACCAACAGCTACCAAGTACTCTGGCTTGATAGAGCGGTGTTGATTTTGCGCATAAGCAGGTGTCAAATCTTTTGGATTGCGCTCTGATTTTGGATCAGCCAAGTCACCCTCAAGCTTTGCTAGTGAAGCAAGCATCTCTGGTGTACGACGCACAACCCATACAGGCTTACCGCGCCACTCTACAGTGCGCATCTCACCTGGCTGCATACCGCTGATGTCCATTTCAACTGGAGCGCCTGCCGCTTTGGCTTTCTCTGAGGGAGCAAATGTGCTCACCAAAGGAAGTGCTACTGCCGCTGTACCAACTCCACCCGCAACTGATGTTGCAATAAGCCATTTACGACGGCTCTTGTCCATGCTTTGTTCACTCATTACTGAATTTCCTCTAGAAAGGCATATATTTGACGTCAACTTCAGATTATAGCGAATCCGCCCCTCTGATTTAAACCCCATCAGATCAAAAAGACGGTAAAAACAGTGAAAAATGCATTAACTTACAAAGATGTAAGCCTCGAGTAACTCAAACCCGTGATTCAAACCAATCTCTCAAACTGGGTTCGGAATGTCCACAAACTGGTGCTTGAGCTTGTATTTTTGGGCCACGAACTCGCCAAGGGCCCCAATGCCATAACGCTCCGTGGCATGATGGCCAGCGGCAATGTAAGCCACCCCTGACTCTTGCGCCGCGTGGAAGGTCTGCTCAGAAACCTCACCACTAATGTAAGCGTCCACTTTCATTGAAACAGCTTCATTTATATAGCCCTGAGCCCCACCGGTACACCAGGCAATGCGCTTGATGGGCTTATTTAGGTCGCCAATCACCAAGGGGTCACGACCTAAGCGACCTGAGATACTCCTGGCCAATTGGCCCAAGGTCTTTTGAGAAGCCTCAGGGCGCCCTTCCCAAATCAGACCATCCATGACGGAGGCAGAACCCAAAGAAGCTCGCTCAGATTGTTTTAATGGCTTCCAACCCATCACTTTGGCTAATTGGGCGTTATTACCCAAGACTGGGTGCACATCCAAGGGCAAGTGATAAGCGAATAAATTGATCTCATGGTCCATCAGCAACTTCAAGCGACTGTGTAATTGCCCAACAACTCGAGCATCGTCGTTTTTCCAAAACCAGCCATGGTGAACCATGATGGCGTCGGCCTTCAATGCAATCGCCTCTTCAATCAACGCCAAGCTAGCCGTCACCCCGCTGACCAAAGTTTTGATGATGGGCTTGCCCTGAACCTGCAAACCATTGGGACAGTAATCCTTGATGCGAGCCACCTGCAAATGATCATCCAAATACAAAGACAACTCATCTCGAGTCACAGAGTGAGTAAGTTTGGCTTTTTGAGTTTTCAAAGATTTCACAGATTTTTTACTTGGCTGGATTTTCTTGGTCATGGTCTTTTTTAATTCTCTTAATTATTTTCTCGTTTTTAATGCAAATAGATTAACCTAACAACATGATGAAACATCTTTGGTTACTTTTCGCACAAATCTTCACGGCCCTACTGGCCCTGATATTTATTTTGGCAACTTTCAAACCACAATGGTTAGAAGGTGGTCCTTTTAGTGGCATAGCCGACTTTGTTGGCTTTGGTGATTCCATTTCAACCATCACCATCAAAGAATCTCACATCGATCCGAGCTCACCTAATCCTGGGTCGTATCACGAGGCTGTAAAACGATCCATGCCAGCAGTGGTCAATATTTTTATCAGCAAAAATAATTCAAATAAAAAATCCAAATCAAAAGCACTGCCACCACAGCATCCGCAAATACCGAATCCTGAGGACTTCAATCCCAACTTAGGCTCAGGCGTCATCGTGAGTCCAGAAGGGTTGATACTCACCAATGAACATGTCATCGAAGGTGCCGATGTCATTGAAGTCGCTTTGGCTGATGGCAGAAAAACCACTGCGACTCTGATTGGCAGTGACCCAGACACAGACCTCGCGGTTCTTCGAGTGCAAATGCCCAACCTACCGAAACCCATCACCTTCGGAAAAATAGAATCTGTCAAAGTAGGTGACGTGGTTCTTGCAATCGGCAATCCATTTGGTGTTGGTCAAACTGTTACATCCGGAATCGTCTCTGCCTTGGGCAGAGATCATTTAGGCATCAACACCTTTGAAAACTTTATTCAAACAGATGCCGCGATCAATCCAGGCAATTCGGGTGGTGCCCTGGTTGACACCCGAGGACATCTGATTGGTATCAACACAGCCATCTATTCACGAAGTGGTGGCTCAATGGGTATTGGCTTTGCCATCCCAGTTAACACCGCCAGAGATGTGATGGAATCCATCATCAAAAACGGCAGTGTTGTCAGAGGTTGGATTGGTGTTGAACCAATGAACATCTCTGCAGAGATGGCAAGCACACTCAAGATCAGTGCTGATGGTGTATTAATCAATGGCACACTCAAAGGCGGCCCAGCTGATAAAGCGGGTATTCAGCCAGGTGATGTTTTAAAAACAATCAATAACAAACCAGTCAGCAACATTACTCAATTACTCAAGCAAATATCAGAAGTACCGCCAGGCGACAAGATCAAAGCCACGATTAATCGCAAAGGTAAAAATCTAGAAATAGAAATACAAGTTGGCAAGAGACCAGGGCCTAAGAAGCGATAGAACTAAGATAAAAAAATAGAAGTTAGCAACAATACAAACAAAGTAAAAATGAAAAAGGGGCTCCGTGAATTCACAGAGCCCCTTTTAAGCAAGTCAATTAATCAGATTAAAACTTGTATGTCACACCCACTGATGTAGCAATTGGGCTTAGGTTTAAATTACCGATACTAGCGCCAGTGTCATTTGCAAAAACATCAGTATTCATCTTCATATATTTGACATCAAAATTAACGCCCCAATTTTTATCAAACATGTAATCTGTACCTACTTGAGCTACAAATCCAGTGCTTGAGTTTTCAATTGAGTAAGTTCCTGAGCCAAGATTCTTTCTGCTGCTAAACAAAGTGTAATTAACACCTGCGCCAACATAAGGCTTTAATGCTCCGAAATTTGTAAAGTGATATTGCAACAACAATGAAGGTGGCAACGCTTTCACATCTCCCAAAGATGAAGAGCCAGCCATAATTTCCACATTCTGCGGGTATGTCAAAACCAACTCTGCTGCAACATTCTTATTAAAGAAATAAGAAATATCTAACTCTGGGATTGTTTGATTCTTAGAGTGAACATTTGCACTTTGAACAGTCGCTGTTTGACCGTTATCCCAATTTAAATTTGTTGCACGAGCACGAACCATCCATGGATTTTCTTGGGCAATTGCATTGAATGACAAAGCTGCCAATAAACCCAAAGCTAACTTGCTGATTGTTGTTTTTTTCATTTTCTTTCCCTCAAAAATAGTCACCATCTGACATAAGCATCTTAGAAGGGAGAGGAAGGCAATGATTTGACCTGAATCAAATCAAACTTAGCCAAAGTGGCTAAGTACCACTTACTTGATTTAAGTCAAATAAGTAGTTTTTTAGAATATTAATGCGCCAAGATCTTAGATAAGAAATCTTTTGCTCTTGGTGATCTTTCTTCGGGTTTGTTAAAGAAATCATCCTTCGGACAATCTTCAACAATCTTGCCTTGATCCATGAAGATCACGCGATTACTGACTTTTCTGGCAAAACCCATTTCGTGGGTCACGCACATCATGGTCATGCCTTCATTGGCGAGCTGAACCATCACATCCAATACCTCACCCACCATTTCAGGGTCTAGAGCGGATGTAGGCTCATCAAACAACATCACAATCGGATCCATGCTCAAAGCTCTTGCAATCGCCACGCGTTGCTGCTGACCGCCTGATAGCTGACCTGGGAACTTATCCTTTTGAGCAGATAAGCCTACTCGATCTAAATACTTTAAACCATGAGCCAGCGCATCACTTGGACTACGTCCAAGTACCTTGACTTGAGCCAATGTTAAGTTTTCAGTGACAGACAAATGTGGGAATAACTCAAAGTGTTGGAACACCATGCCAACTCTTGAGCGTAATTTAGGTAAATTGGTTTTTGAGTCATGAACCGCGATACCGTCAACAGTGATTTCACCTTTTTGAAAAGGCTCTAATGCATTGATGGTCTTAATCAAGGTTGATTTACCAGAACCAGATGGGCCACAAACAACAACTACCTCACCTTTTTTAATGTCAGTGGTGCAATCCGTTAATACCTGGAAATTCCCATACCACTTGGAGACGTTTTTCATTTCAATCATGGTGATCTCTTATGTCTTTGTTATTTGATGTTTAATTTACTTAAGCTATTTTTAGGCTATTTATAAATTTTGTTTTAACGAATAATCGCCACACGTTGCTGCAATACTCTGACAAGCCTTGATAAGCTAAAGCAGATCAAGAAATAAATCACAGCTGCAGCCAAATAAGTTTCAATCGGACGACCAAAGTTTTTGCCAGCAACTTCAAACCCTTTGAGCATGTCATAGGCACCAATGGCGTAAACCAATGATGTGTCCTGGAACAAAATGATGGTTTGAGTGAGTAATACCGGAATCATGTTCCTAAAGGCTTGCGGCAAAATGATCAAACGCATGTTTTGAGAATACGTCATGCCCATGGCTTGGCCAGCATGAATTTGCCCTCTAGGAATCGATTGAATACCTGAGCGCATGATTTCGCAAAAGAAGGCCGCTTCAAAAGCAACAAAAGTGATGATGGCTGATAGTTCAGCGCCAATCGGTTTACCCAGAATCGCTGGCATCAATAAGAAGAACCACAAGATCACCATCACCAATGGAATCGAGCGCATCGTATTCACATAAGTGGCTGCAGGTATTTCTAACCACTTATTGCCAGATAAACGCATCAAAGCCAAAAGAGTGCCAAAGAAAATACCACCGATGGTGGCAATCACGGTCAATTGGATGCTGAACACCAAGCCACTCAAGACATAACTTCGGATGAGTTCCCAGCTATAAAAAGAAAGATCAATATTCATTATTTATCTTTTTTAATGACCACCGCTGCTAGCTGCAGCAATGAAACCAGGAACCCTGGTTCTGGATTCAATAAAGGCCATGACACGGTTTACACTCAAAGCAGAAACCACGTACAAGGCTGTCACGCCTAAATAGATTTCAATACCTCTGGAGGTCTCTTCTTGCGCTTGCATCGCGAACAAAGTCAGCTCAGCAACTGAAACAGCAAAAGCCACAGAAGAGTTTTTAATGATGTTCATTGATTCTGATGTCAATGGTGGAATCACGATGCGTAAAGCCATAGGCAAAATCACATAGCGGTATGACTGAGTGGTGGTTAATCCAACTGCTAGTGCGGCGTATCGTTGCCCTCTAGGCAAAGAGCCTATACCGGCTCTGACTTGTTCTGCAATACGAGCAGAAGTGAAGAAGCCTAGGGCCAAACTCACCAATACAAATGAAGGGAATCCCTTCATCACAGGAAATAGAGCGGGTATCACGTGATACCAAAGAAATACCTGAACCAATACAGGAATATTTCTGAACAACTCAACCCATACAGTGCCCAATAATGCGAGCGCTCGGGTCAATAAATTATCGGGGGGCAAGGTTCTTAAAGTGCCCATCAAGACACCCAAAATCATGGCCACAAAAAGACCTAGGGCTGAAACCGATAAGGTCCAGCCCCAAGCAGATAACATCCAGTCTAAATAAGTGATTTCTCCACCGGTGCCAAAGCACACCGGTGAGAAATCTTCTTCTAAAGTACTTTTACAAAATACTTCCCAATTCCAAGACATCTAATGTGTTTACTTTCTACTACTTGGTTAGGGAATTACTTCTTAGCGTAGTCTTCAGCAGGTTTGTCGTTTGGATTAGCCCAAGCGTCTTTTGTACTTGCAGACAAAGCTAAACCAACTTTATTACCTTTTGGTGGAATTGGTTGCAAGAACCACTTGTCCCACAACTTAGCCAATGTGCCGTCTTTCATCATCTTCTTGATGCTGTCGTCCACAGACTTCTTAAACGCTGGGTCATCTTTACGGATCATGATCGCGATTGGCTCAACTGCAATAACTTCACCAACGATTTTGAAATCAGCTGGGTTCTTAGAGTTGGCAATGTTACCGGCCAAGATTGAACCGTCCATTACGAAGGCATCAGCACGACCAGACTCTAGCAACAAGAAGCTGTCAGCGTGGTCTTTACCAAATACTTCATCAAAGTTAACGTTTGCAGCACGCTCGTGCTTGCGCAACAACTGGACTGATGTTGTACCTGTTGTAGTTGCCACTTTCTTGCCAGCCAATTGGTTCAAAGAAGTAATGTTTGAGTTTGCTTTAACAGCAATACGAACTTCTTCAACATATGTTGTTACAGCAAAAGCCACGTCTTTTTGACGTGTAGCATTGTTTGTTGTTGAGCCACACTCAATGTCGACTGTACCGTTAGCCACCAATGGCAAACGATTTTGTGAAGTCACAGCTTGATATTTGATATCTAGCTTGTTTAATTTCAATTGTTTTTGAACGTCTGCCAAAACACGTTGACAAATTTCTACGTGGTAACCAGCAAACTTGCCGTCACCCACTGTGTATGACAAGGCGCCTGAAGACTCACGCACACCCATTGTTACTGCGCTTGAAGACTTGATTTTTGCCAAAGTATCAGCTTGTGCTGTAGCGATCACGCCCAAACCTAATAATGCTGCAACCAATAGATTCTTTTTCATTACTGCTCCTTCATTGTTATTAAAACGAACCGAAAACAGACCCAATCAGGCAAAAAGCCGGATTTATAGTTTTTAGCAGATTTTGAGAAATAAAAGTAGATGGGTATGCCCTAATTATGTGACGTTAATTTGGAATAAATAGGGTAATTTTTGTACCAGAATGGTAATTTTCACCAGTTAACAGATAAGGACTATCTAAACTAATCTTCAAATTATGTTGCAAAACAATCTCTTTAACTATCGATAGGCCCAATCCACTCCCAGGTTCTTTGCTATCACCTCTAAAAAAGCGATTAAAGACTTTTCCCTGATACTGCAATGGAATGCCGGGGCCATTATCAATGACGCTCAATGAATCATGATCAATTCTGATGGTTACTTGAGTTCCAGAAGGGCAATATCTAATAGCGTTATCGATCAGGTTGCCAATGCATTCTGATAACAAAATTTCGGACCCCTTCACAACCAAAGAGTTAACCTGACAATCAATCCCTAAGTCGATACCTAATTTTTGTGCATGCGGATAATAATCAATGACCAATTGTTTTGACAGAGCAACCAAATCTACGTTTTTAGTCAAATCAATTTCATACCCATGCTCAGCCTTCGTCATTGATAAAAGTTGTTCAGTCAACCTAACCGAAGTGTCAGCTGTTTTTGAGAGGCCTTCAATAATCTTCGCCAGATCTTCATTCATGGGCTCTTTTTTTGCTAAACCAACTTGAGTTTTAACAATCGCCCAAGGAGTTCTTAGTTGATGTGCGGCGTTGCCTATGAATTTTTTTCTAAGTGTCAGCAGATTGGCCAATCGAGATAGATAAATATTTAAACTTTCTATAAATGGAATTAGCTCTTTTGGTAAAGACTTATTCTCTATCGTACTTAAATCTGATTCATCACGATTCGCCAAATAACGACTCAAACGATTAATCGGCTTAAGGCTCTTATTAATCACAATCCAAATAAGCCCAGTTAAAGCAATGAGCAAAATTGTTTGACCTAACAAGAGCTCTCTAAGCATGTGGGAAATTAATATATTTCTTGCCTCTAAAGTCTCGGCAACCTTAATCGTGATTAATCCTTTAGTTCCCGACTTTTGATTGAGGTCTGCTGACTCAACCAATGAGTGTTTCAATATGGCCAAACGAATTGGCAATCCATTGATATTTTCATTATGAAAACTTACCAGCGAAAAGTAATTGACTGAGTTTTCTGTTTGGCCAGAAGTACTTGGAAGCATTGCATTGCCAACCAAGGTTTGGTTATCTGCATCTACGATTTGATAAAAAAACCTTGAGCCGATGTTGCTTTCAAACAAGTATGTGGCTGATTCAGGTACCTCAATCTTTAATCGTCCGCCTTCTAATTTTGATTCTTCAGCAATTGTTCTTGCTGCAATATACAAAGAGCGATCATATGCGTTATTAGCAGCATCCACGCTATTTCTATAAGAAAAAACAGCATTGATGATGATCAATAGAACCAAGGGTAAAACTAGCCAAATAAACAAGGCCTGCTTGAGAGATTTAATTCGTAGACTCATGAATCAATCCTCAACATATAACCAATGCCTCTCACTGTTGTGATTTCGCACCCCAGCTCAACAGTAATTTTTTTTCTTATTCTATAAATCAGAACCTCAACTGCATCGGGTGCTGCGTTTTCATGTTGAAATATTTGCTGATGTAAAAAATCTTTGGCAACCACTCTATTTTTTCGATCAAACAACAATCTTAGTAATGCGCTCTCCCTCGGGGTTAAGCTGATCAGTTCATTTTTATTGAAAAAGCTTTGGGTTGATTTCTCATAACTAAGATTTCCATAAGATTCAATGTCAGAAACAATTTGAGGAGCCCTTCTTAAAAGAGCATGAACTCTTGCATCAAACTCTTCTAAGTCAAATGGTTTTGGCAAATAATCATCAGCGCCCGCATTTAGACCTTTGACTCGATCACCAACATCTGCTCTTGCGGTCAAAATTAGGACGGGAACAAAATCTTTCCTTGCCCTAATCTCTTGCAATATCGAGAGGCCATCACGTTTTGGCAAATTTAAATCCAAAATAATCAGGTTAAATTCATGACTAAATAGAAGATTGGCGGCTTCCTGACCATCCATAGCTAAAGTAACTTCCAGCCCCATTTTTCGGAGGGCAGAGCTCAGCCACAAGGCTAGCTCCTGGGTATCTTCAACTAAAAGTACTTTCATTAGGGTAAAACCTTAGTCATTTTGACAGCTAATTGACAGTGGCTTGGGTGATGATTTGATTGTCATAGCTATATGGCGTTAGTTATTTTGCAATTTAACCACTTATATATCTGTTGGAGTAAAAGATGAAACTATCACGTAGAGATTTTCTATCATATAGCACTGCTTTGGGTGCTAGCAGTTTGTTGCCATTTAATGTGTTTGCTCAAGCAAAACCTCTTTTTGACTCAATTAATATGTTCATCCCTGCAGCGCCTGGCGGTGGTTGGGATGGCACTGGTCGCGCAATTGAAGTTGCTGCCAAAGAAGCTGGTCTTGTTGGGGCATTTCAATTTGAAAACGTTGGTGGTGCTGGCGGTATGGTCGGATTGCCACGCTTCGTTAATCAACGCAAAGGTCAAGGTAATTCATTGATGATTGGTGGCTCAGTCATGGTTGGCGCAGCAATCACAAATAAGAGCCCAGTGACCATGAAAGACGTCACTCCAATTGCAAAATTAACAGAAGAAGCTGGTGTTATTGCCGTACCAGCTGATGGAAAAATTAAAAACTGGAAAGATTTAGAAGCAGCATTTAAAGCAAATCCGAAAGCTGTTTCTGTTGCCGGTGGTAGTGCTGGTGGTACAGATCATCAATTATTGGGTCTAATCATTAAAGCTTTGGGCAAAAACCCAAGAGATGCCGCCTATGTAGCCTTCGCAGGCGGCGGCCCAGCTAATGCTGCAATCTTGGGCGGACAAGTGACTGCAGGTATTTCAGGTTACTCAGAGTTTGAAGAGCAAATTAAAGCAGGTCGCATGCGCGCCATTGCAGTATCTGGCAATAAACGCATCCCAGGCATTGATGTTCCTACACTCAAAGAATTGGGTGTGAATGTCACTGCTGCGAACTGGCGTGGTGTTTTTGCTGCACCGGGCATTAATGCTCAACAAAAAGCTGCTTTGGTTGATCTAGTTACTAAGATTCATGACTCAAAAGGCTGGAAAGAAACTTTGAGCAAGAGAAAGTGGACTGATGTGTTTACGGCTGGCGCAGCGTTTGATGAGCAAATCAAACAAAGCATTGCTGACACTGAAGCCGTTTTAAAAGATCTTGGTCTAGCATGAACAGTAAAATTGTCTCCGGTTTATTGTTAGCCTTATGTGCAATCGGCATTTGGCAAACAACAATCATTCCTGAGTCAACAATGTACTCTGAGGTAGGGCCAATATTGGCCCCCTCAGTAGTCATTGCTGCTTTGACTGTATTGGGGCTTATTTACTTAATACTGTCCATGAAAAATAAAAATCCAGATTGCATCGAAAGTGATGATGGCGTGCCTATTGAAGGTGGCAATCAAAGAGTTTTTTATTTTTTGATAGCTGGCATGGTTTTTATTCTTTTAATAAAACCTTTAGGCTTTTTAATTCCAGCCACAATTTGTGGGGTTGGCATAGCGAAATCATTTGATGCACCGCTGAATATAAAAACTTTTGTTATTTGTTCTTCTATTTCTCTCGCCTTCTGGGGGCTTTTCTCAGCTTTGCTTGGGGTTGATTTAGGACCTCTTATTCGCTTACCTTTTTAAGTAAAAAATTATGGGTTCATTTGATTCTTTGATGCAAGGTTTTGCAGTTGCATTGCAACCTTTAACCTTAATGTATGGATTTATTGGCTGTCTGGTTGGAACCCTTATTGGAGTTCTACCAGGAATTGGGCCTGCATTAACAATTGCGCTCCTTTTACCGCTGACCTTTAAGGTTCCAGCGACCGCCATGTTTGTATTGTTTGCTGGTATTTATTACGGGGCAATGTACGGCGGCTCAACAACCTCGATTTTGTTAAATACCCCAGGTGAATCTGCAACGATTGTTACTTCTTTAGAAGGTAACAAAATGGCTAGAAAAGGCCGTGCGGGACCTGCTTTAGCTACAGCTGCAATTGGTAGCTTTATTGCGGGGACAATTGGCACCATTGCACTCACCTTTTTTGCACCAATGCTGGTTGATCTAGCTTTGGCTTTTGGACCTGCTGAATACTTTAGCTTGATGGTTCTCGCTTTAATCATGGTATCTGCAGTATTGGGTAACTCTGCTTTGCGAGGCCTTATTAGTTTATTTGCCGGCCTTCTGTTTGGTTTGGTGGGTATTGATTTGCAAACAGGTCAAGCCCGTTTCACATTTGGTCAACCAGAGCTTTTGGATGGTATTGAAGTAACCATTGCGGCTGTTGGACTTTTTGCTGTTGGAGAGGCTCTATATCTGGCCTGGCAAGGAAAAGAAAATAAGAATTCTGAAGTATTAAAAGTTTCTGGTAGTTTGTGGCTAAGTAAAGAGGATTGGAAACGCTCTTGGAAGCCTTGGATCAGAGGAGCCTTTTTTGGTTTCCCGGTAGGCGCAATGCCTGCTGGCGGAGCAGAATTACCAACATTACTTTCTTATTACACAGAAAAGAAACTCTCAAAAAATCCTGAAGAGTTTGGTCATGGTGCCATTGAAGGTGTGGCTGGACCAGAGGCTGCTAACAATGCATCTGCTGCCGGTGTCTTAATGCCTTTATTAACTCTAGGTATTCCAACCTCTGCAACAGCAGCAATCATTTTGTCTGCATTTGAATCATATGGCATACAAGTTGGCCCACAGTTATTCACACAACAAAGCGGTTTGGTTTGGACTTTGATTGCAAGCCTTTATATCGGTAACGTTATTTTATTGATTCTTAATCTTCCCTTGGTTGGACTATGGGTTAAATTACTTAAAATTCCTCCACCATGGCTATATGCCGGCATCATTGTTATTTCTGCCGCAGGTGTTTATGGATCTAGTAATTCATCATTTGACGTCGCACTTTTATTCTTTTTTGGGTTGCTGGGTTTTGTGATGCGTCGCTTTGATTTTCCTGCAGCTCCCATGATTATTGGTTTGATCCTTGGCCCGATGGCTGAACAATCAATGCGTCAAGCAATGACAATTAGTCAAGGTCAGTGGAGTACATTTTTTACACGGCCAATTTCCGGATCAATCATGTTGATTGCAATTGCCTTATTGGTCATTCCGCCGCTGATTAAGCTAGCCAAGATTAAAAGACTTGGTAACGCAATTCGTTAATTTATTTTATAAATTAGAGAAAGTTATGCTTAAAAAAACCCTCATGACCATAGCTCTTATAGCTAGCTCAACTGCTCATGCGGCATACCCAGAAAAATCAATTAGATTTGTTGTGCCTTTTGCAACCGGAGGCACATCAGAGATTATTGCAAGATCAATTGCTATAAGCCTTAGTTCGCAATTGGGGCAATCTGTCTATGTAGAAAATAAGCCTGGTGCGGCTGGCAATATTGCTATGGAAGAGGTTAAGAGAGCGGCTCCAGATGGTTACACGATTATTTTGGGACATGTGGGTACATTGGCGGCCAACCCAGCTTTATTTGGCGCTAAATTGCCATACGACCCAAATAAAGATTTTGCTCCAATTACATTAATTGCAAAAGTGCCTAATGTCATTGCTGTAGGCAAATCGAGTGGCATCAAAAACCTTGCAGACTTGGTTAGTCAAGCCAAAAAAAATCCCAACAAAATTAACTATGGTTCAGCGGGGAATGGCAGTGCGGGTCATTTGGCCATGGAGTATTTCGCATCAGAAGCTGGTATTGATTTAATGCATGTACCATATAAAGGCTCAGGCCCTATGCTCACTGATCTTATTGGTGGTCTGACCCAAGCTACTTTTAATGGTCTTCCATCACTCATTGGCCAAATCAAAGGTGGCGCTCTCATTCCTTTGGCAGTTGGATCAGCAACAAGATCCCCCTCTCTTCCAAATGTTCCAACCATAGCTGAGAGTGGTTACAAAGGTTTTGAAACTTCACAATGGTATGGAGTTATAGCTCCAGCAGGAACACCTAAAGAAATTATCAATAAGCTTCAAAAAGAAATTGCAATTGCCCTCAAGTCAAAAGAAGGAACCAAGCGCATGGTTGAGGATGGGGCAACTTTAGTTGGCAATACCCCTGAGGATTTTGCGAAATTCATCAAGGCTGAGCAAGCTCGCTGGGGTGCGGTTATTACAAAAGCAAAGATCACGATGGATTAAGTATTCAGGTGTTACTTCAAATAAAAAGCCCTGCATACAGGGCTTTTTATTTGATAATTTTCTTGCTAATAAAGTCCTGAAACACTTCCTCTGAATAACCAAGCTCTTGCATCAACTGTTGTGTGTGCTCTCCCAATTGCGGAGGGCTTGACCTAATGGGTAAACGATTTCCGTCTAGAGTAATTGGTAAAAGAGGTGTTTTAGTTTTTTCACCTGCTCGTGGACCGGATGACATCACCAGTTCTCCTAGACCATTTGTTGCCGCTAAATGAGGGTCATCAAACAGTTCTTGTGGCTTTGTGATTGGCGCGTAAGGCAAACCGTTTTTTTCAAAAATTTCTGCGACATGCTTGATATCCATAGTCAAAAATATTTCTCTTAAGATTGGCAGCAATAAAGTCCGATTTTGAACCCTTAAGTTATTTGTTTTTAAATGTTCATCCGACTTTAGTTGCTCTAATTTAAAAGCGTCACAGAATGTTTCCCACTGGCTGTCTGAAACCACTGCCAAAAAGATTTGTTCCTCGTCTTTTACTTTAAAAACATCATAAATACCCCAAGCTGAAACACGACTTGGCATGGGGGATGCTGGTACACCTGTGCTTGCATATTGCATCATGTGTTGGCCAACCAAAAACACATTATTTTCAAATAAGGCAGATTGAACTTCTTGACCTACTCCCGTATGTTCGCGGGTTCTTAAAGCTGCCATGACTCCAATAGCGCCAAAAATGCCACCCATGATGTCATTGACTGAACTACCGGCTCGCAGAGGTTGCCCTTCAGGACCAGTCATATAAGCTAATCCCCCCATCATTTGCACAACCTCATCTAAAGCTGTGCGGTGATCGTAAGGCCCCGGCAGAAATCCCTTGTGAGAGACGTAGATGATTTTTGGATATTTCTTTGAAAGAGTGGCATAGTCAAGGCCGTATTGAGCCATCACACCTGAACGAAAGTTTTCGCTGACAACATCTGCACTAGCAATTAATTTTTCGACAAAAGCTCGACCTTCATCTGACTTTAAATTAACTGCAATACTTTTCTTATTGCGATTAAACATTGAAAAAAAGCCAGCACCAGACCCCAAGAGGTCGCGCGTTCTGTCTCCTTCAATTGGCTCAACTTTGATCACTTCTGCACCAAGGTCAGCAAGAACCATGCCGCAACTTGGCCCCATCACCATATGACTAAATTCAATGACTCGAACCCCTTCATAGGGCAAAGATTTTTTCTTCATTTCAAGGAAAAGCCTTTAGGCAAACCTGCTTGTGGAGTCATGCCATAAATTGCTTCATTAGGTAATGCAGCCTGAAGAATTTCTCTAGCCTTTAATAGCTGCTCAAAATTGATGCCTGTCTTTACTCCCATTGCCTCAAACATAAACACCAAATCCTCTGTCACCACATTGCCCGATGCGCCTGGAGCATACGGGCATCCACCCAGTCCACCCTGCGAAGAATCAAATGTTCTGACCCCTTCTTCAAATGCCGCTAAGCAATTTGCAAGCCCTAAACCACGAGTGTTATGCATGTGAGCTGCCCCAGCTTTTTCACCAATTTCTTGTCTCAACTGTTTAAATAATCGTTTTACTTGCGCAGGGTTGGCATAGCCAGCAGTATCAGATAAACCCACTTCATCTACACCCATATCGGCTAATTCAAAAGCTAAAGAGATCACATCCAATTCGCTGACAGATTCCTGCAGGGTGCAGCCAAATGCGGTTGAAATACCCACTTCTATCAGCACATTGGGAGAGGTTTGATTTTTATACTCAATGATTTTCTTAACTTCAGAAATCATTTCTTGGCGTGTTTTTTTGACATTAGCCAGCAAGTGAGCTTGGCTGGCTGAAACAGGAATTGTGACTTTATCAACTCCCGATTGGATTGCTAATTGAGCCCCCTTCAAATTCGGAGCTAATGCAAGAACCATTCCTTTTCTCAATGACTTTGCATAACTTGCAATTTCTGGGGCATCTGCCATTTGAGGTAACAGGCTCGGAGGCACAAATGAACAAACTTCTATTTCTTTGAGTCCAGCTTCATACAAGGCATTTAACCAAAGTCGCTTGCCTTCGGTTGGCATGATGCTCTTAATCGATTGCAAGCCATCACGTGGGCCTACCTCGCTAATTAAAACCGTGTCGGAAGCGTCTAAGATACTCATCCAGATATTCTAAACATTAATAATGAAAGATTTGGATTTAACAAAATAAAAAACCCACTCCGAAGAGTGGGTTCAATTACATCTAACTAAAACTGGCTAGGCCAGCATTAGATTAGAAGAAGTGCTTGATACCAACAGATGTCAACTTCTCATCCGCACCAGCAGTTGTACCTGTCATACCTGAAACAGAGTAGTTACCAGATGCTTCGTTCTTAGATGCTGCATATGTTACGTAAGCAGCTGTACGCTTGCTGAAGTCATAAGTTGCACCAACTACTGTAGCTTTACCATCGTAAGCTGAACCTAGATCATTCTTAGCTGTGTGGTACGCACCAACCAAAGTTATCTTAGCGTTAACTGGAACGGCTGCGCTCAATACAGTTGCTTTAGCTTTGTCGTTAGGAGTAGTTTCTGTGTAATCAGAAACTACCTGAACTGCACCAACGCGAACCATACCGAAGTCATAGCTCAAACCGTATGAAGTTTGGTCTTGTGATTTACCAGTAGAAATCTTTTTGCTGACTTGAGCTGCAGTAGCCTTCAATTTACCATTTACGTAACGTACTGAAGCACCGTTAGTAGAACCTGTGTCGTAGCCACCTGTATTTTCACCCTCAGCACGGAACAACTGTACTGTTGCGCCAGAGAAAGTTGGAAGCTTGTAAGCTACTGTATTGTCAGAGTTGTCGCCTAAAGAGTCGATACCAGTTGCTGCTGCACCAGCAACGCCACCGATACGCTTGCCAACCAAAGCTTGGTTCATACCAGCAACGTGAGAAGCAGTTGCGTTAACAAAAACGTCAGAATCTGTTGCATCTGTTGTGATCTTACCAACACGAATTTCACCAAAACCACCACTTACGTACATGTTTGATTCACGGCTGAAGAATGTGTTTGTACCTGTTGTACCAGAAACACCAGTCACAGAACCAGATCCACCAGTATCAGGAGACATACCAGTTTCTAAGAAGAAACCAGCTTTTAGACCACCACCTAAATCTTCAACGCCAGCAAAAGTAATACGGCTTGTAGCGTAAACGTTTGAATTTACTTTACCTACGTTACCTTGGCCTGCAGTACCAATGTCATGTGAGCCAACAGACTGATCAATACGACCAGAAATAGTTACTGATGATTGAGCTTGCACTGTACCAGCAACCATTGCTAGGGCTGCAGAAGCGATTAATAATTTTTTCATTCGTAAATCTCCAAAAATGTGAAATAAACGTACCTAGTTAATCTAGGGACCTATCCATACTGCAACAGGTCATTGGCTCTTATTATGTAGTTGCGGGGCTGCGGGGGTGTTTCTCTGTCGATTTTTGATACAAATTCACATAGTGTTGCATCTGCGCAACAAATCATTTTTAATTCACTGTATTTCAAGAGAAATTAGGTGTTAAATACATATTAACCCTAATAAAAAAGGTATTTTTGTCATATGGCAAGCAGAGAATTCCTGAAAATCATGAAATTAGCCCGTTCTGGTGATGCTTTGGCGCAACAGAAAATAGGCCATATTTATATGCTTGGGGACGATGGAGTGCCCAAAAACTCTCAAAATGCTTTGCTTTGGCTTGAAAAAGCATCTATAAGTATCGGATTTAATGAAGAAATATTCAATTTTGTGGCCGATCACCTTGAACTCACAATCAACCTTTCCTCAAGCCAAGCACCCTTTGCCTGGAAATGCCTTTTATTAGCTGCCAATGCAGGACACACCCGTGCCAGATGGCTGATGGCACAAGCCATCTCTCAATTTGCACCTCAAACAAATCAAATATCTGAAACACCCATCACGGCTTTGGCATTTGCACAAATGTCTGAAAAAAATTGGCATGATGCTGGTGGTCTTGAATCATTTCGCATAGCGGCTCATCGCTATTTAGAAGAGCTGGCTGACTTATCTTCTTTCAATGAGCAAGCTTCTGCTAAAAAATTACTTGCGCAATGTTTGCAAGATGGTCGATTAGGTACATTGGATGTTGATCGCTCAAAAAAAATCATCGCCTCATTAGCGACTCAATCCAATGATATTGGTTTAAGTAGCTTACTTTCTTTAGGCTTCTCTTTCAGTCAAGGTATTGATTCCAGCTTGGTCCCTGCATTGAAGATGCACCTACCGAGCTTACTTAGCAATAAAAAACACCAACAGGAACACCTCCCCATTTACTGGGCAGGATGGCAACAATTACAAAATACTGATGCATTAGAAATTGCTGCTGAGCTGGGTCACGTTCCAGCGCAACTCGCCATGGGTTTGCGCCTTGCAAAATTAGACTCAATAGTTGATGAAGTCATTGGTAATGATAAAAACGATTCATCAGCTAGTAATACAAAAAAAGAAAAAGAATTAACAACAAACTCTGGTAACGCTCGCTTAAAGCGCGCAGTGTATTGGCTGAAGCTTGCTGCCAATCACGGCGAACGAGAAGCTTGGTATGCGCTGGGCTTGATTAATCGCATGCCTCAATATTCTGGATACAGTGCCGAAGACAGTGATACTTATTTTGATAAAGCGGCCGACCTAGGACATCCTCAAGCTCAATACCGCAAAGGTGCCGCACTCTGGCGCAAACGTGCGCAACTATCAGAAGAAGTTGAAGGCTTACAAGCCTCCTATTGGGTATGGCATGCCTCACAACAAGGTGTGCCAGAAGCACAAGAATTACTTTCTAAAATTATGGAAAGTCATTCCAATCCCAAGACAAACGATTGGCATCAACTAGCAAGTGCTGTTGCTCAAGCAATGAGTGAAAATTCTCATCGCTTCACTGGAGAAATACTTCTCATGTGTCATCGGGTGATTGTGGCAAATCAATTAAATTTATCAAAAGCAGAATTATTGCTTGCTGACATTGCAGCCATTCAACATGAACATGGTGCAGTGGTAGACATCAGAGCAGAACTACCCCGCTCAACTCCACGACTCATCCTGATTGAAACACTCGAACAACGAAAAGCATTGATGATGGCCAGCAAAGCATTTGCGAATGCTGAACTCAGTAACAGTTTGGATGAAGGTAATTTAAGACAGCGACGTTATCGCTTAGAAAAACTCATGGAGATGGTGCAAGTTAAATAACTTAGTTTTTTAACTATTTACTTTTATATTTCTAATTAATTTAATTCGTAAATTAATTCGCTGCAGCTTCCTCAGCCTCTTCCGCAGGGTCTAACTTCTTCTCATAGAACCTGGCCACAAAAATACCCAACTCATACAAGATACAAAGAGGGACAGCCAACAATAATTGTGACAACACATCTGGCGGCGTCACAACTGCAGCGATCACGAAGGCGCCCACAATCACATAAGGGCGTATCTCTTTGAGCTTTTTGATTCTGACCATGCCCAGCTTCACCAAGACCACCACAACCACGGGTACTTCGAAGGTCAAACCAAATGCCAAGAAAGTGGTCATGGCAAAACTCAAATACTTATCAATGTCCGTCGCCATATCAGCACCTAAGGGTGCGTTGTAATGCGCCATGAATTGAAATACGGTTGGGAACACTAAGAAGTAGGCGAATGCCATACCAGCGATGAATAACAAATAACTGCTGGTCACAATCGGTAGGATCAATTGACGCTCGTGGCTATACAAACCCGGAGCAATAAAAGCCCACAACTGATACATGATCACAGGCAAAGCGCCCAAGAATGCAACCAACATCGTGACTTTCATTGGCACAAAGAATGAACCCGTGACATCGGTCACGATCATCTTGCCGCCACTTGGTAATGCATCAAGTAATGGCTTAGAGAACAAATGGAAAATATCGGGCGCCCAATACACCAAACACAAAAACACCAATAACAAAGCACCGACTGCTTTGATCAAGCGATCACGCAGCTCAAATAAATGAGACAGGAATGTTTCTTGGATTCCGTCTTCTTTATCTGCTTCAGGTGTTTGATTTTGTGACATGGTTTAAATACTTGCGCTTTTAAAAAAATGATTTTGGTGTTTTTTGCTGACTAGCAGCACGACGAAAACGCTTCACTCTGGCAGCGCCTGACTGAATCTTTGTTTTCACGCCAGTGTTGCGCTTGTACCACTGAGGCATCGCTGTTTTCTTGACACCCCAGCTATCGCGACCTTGACGCACATTGCTTTTAGGTTCACGCACAGCGTAGTTATTATCAAAGTCATAACTGAACTCAGGATCGTTCAAACTCGAACTCGCCTCGCTCGTGACTTGATTGATGCTGGACTCAACATCTTTCACAGCTGAAGTTGCAGCTTCTTGCATCTTCTTGAGTTCATCTAACTCAACTTGACGATTGACTTCACTTTTCACCTCAGCCATATAACGCTGAGCACGACCCAATAAATTACCCGCCATGCGAGCAACCTTTGGCAAACGCTCAGGACCAATCACCACCAATGCGACTACCGCAATGAGGGCGAGCTTGGAAACTCCAAGATCGATCATGTCAAATGAACTTAAAAATAATGATGGTGTGTATCAAGCTCAGGTGTGTGTACCAGCAATGGCAAACACACCCAATGCTTGGAGGTCTTAACCTCTGTTCACATCCTTGGCTTGAACATCCACTGTCTTGCCATCGTTCTGACCTTGGATCTGATTAGCAGGATCTGCTGGCTTCTCTTCGCCATTCTTCATGCCATCTTTAAAGCCTTTAACAGCTCCACCCAAATCTGAACCAATGTTGCGCAATTTTTTAGTACCGAACACCAAAAGAACGATCACTAAAACAATAATCCAATGCCAAACGCTAAATGAACCCATTTTTTAACTCCTAATTAGTTTTTATTCCACGGACGGGGGCCACCCATCACATGCATGTGCAAATGGTAAACCTCTTGACCACCATCTACACCGTTATTGATAACTACACGAAAGCCCCCGGAGTCGCCAGGGCGGCATCCTTGCTCTTGGGCAAGGCGCGGTGCAATTGTTAACATTCTACCCAGTAATTCACCATCTGCGCTAGAGGTATTCATTAAATTAGCAAAATGACGCTTAGGCACAATCAGAAAATGAACCGGCGCCGCTGGATTTATGTCATGAAAGGCAAATAAATCCTCGTCCTCAAAGACCTTTTTACTCGATATTTGACCGGCAATGATTTTGCAAAAAATGCAGTTTTCTGAATGGTTGTGAGTAGATTCTTGGCTCATAAGACTGAACTTAGGGAAGATTATGATTTTCTGGCGGCTTTTTCAGCAATGCCAGAAACCCCTTCGCGGCGCTCTAACTCAGCAATCACATCTTCAGGACGCAAATTGAACTGAGACAAAGCCACGAAACAGTGGAACCAAAGATCGGCAATCTCACCCACCAACTTGCTTTGCATTTCTGGGGCTAAGTTGGCAAAACGACTATCTTTGGCAGCCATCACAGTCTCAGCAGCTTCTTCGCCAATCTTTTTCAAGATCGCGTCATCGCCCTTACTGAACAACTTGGCAATATATGAAACATCAGGATTAGCATTGCCTGCTAAAAAATCAGCGCGACGAGCATCCACCACATCGGCCAATCGTTTGATAGCATCCATGTTGTTATTTGATTTGGTTTGCTCTGTCATGTTTATCTCTGTCGTATTTAGCTTAGTAGTTATTGAGGCATTTGCCCGAATGGAACAACTCTAAACTATTTTTTCCAAACAGGGCCATTCGGTGTTTTTTCTAAATCCAAGAAAAAACAACTGTGCTCACCCGTGTGGCAAGCAATGCGATCCTTTTGATCCACCTTGATCAAAATCGTATCGCCATCACAATCCAAATGAATACTCTTCACTGTCTGCACATGGCCAGACTCTTCGCCCTTGTGCCAAATATTTTTTCTAGAACGTGACCAATACACGGCCTCGCCTTTTTCTAAAGTTAGCTGCAATGATTCACGGTTCATCCACGCCATCATCAGCACATCACCAGTATCAAATTCTTGAGCAATCACAGCCACCAAGCCCTGCTCATTCCAAGTCACTTGGTCTAGCCAGTTATTTGATTGTGCATTTTTATCACTCATGTAAATTCCAAATTAGTTGGGTTAGATGCGTTGGATGCTAAAGGCGCACCGGTATACCTTGCTCTGCCATCAACTGTTTGGCTTGACCCACCGTGTATTCACCAAAGTGAAAAATACTCGCGGCCAACACTGCATCAGCATGACCTTCTTTGATGCCATCAGCCAAATGCTGCAAATTACCCACACCACCTGATGCAATCACCGGCACAGATACAGCATCACTAACTGCACGTGTCAAAGCCAAATCAAATCCATTTTTTGTACCGTCGCGATCCATGCTGGTCAATAAAATTTCACCAGCACCTCGTTTAGCTACTTCTTGCGCCCAAGCAATCGCATTGATACCTGAGTTCTTACGACCACCATGCGTGAACACTTCCCACACACCTGGTGAAGTTTGTTTGGCATCAATGGCCACCACGATGCATTGCGAACCATACTTGGCGGCAGAATCAGAGACCAAATCTGGATTAGCCACAGCAGCAGAGTTCATGCCCACTTTATCTGCACCAGCATTCAGCAAACGACGCACATCGGCCACGGCACGCACACCACCACCGACTGTTAAAGGAATGAACACTTGTGAGGCCACATCTTCGATGATGTGCAAAATCAAATCACGCTCATCAGATGTGGCAGTGATATCTAAAAAAGTAATTTCATCGGCGCCCTGATCGTCATAACGCTTGGCAATTTCAACAGGATCACCCGCATCACGCAACTCAACAAAGTTCACGCCCTTCACCACCCGACCTGCGGTGACGTCTAAACAAGGAATGATTCTTTTTGAAAGCATGAATGTTTTATTACTTTTTTATTTGTTTGTTTACTTATCTAATTAACATACTATGACTGATGATCAATGACTTAATAAATTCTCACCGTCACTTCTTACCATCGGCATACTTTTGAGCCTTGGCAAGATCAAGATCGCCGGTATAAATCGCACGACCCGCGATCACACCCATCACGCCCTCTGGCTCAGCAGCACACAAAGCATCAATGTCTTTCATATTGGTCAAGCCACCACTGGCAATGATTGGAATGTTCACCGCTTGCGCTAACTTCACAGTGGCGTCCATATTGATACCTTGCAACATACCATCGCGACCAATGTCGGTATAGACAATGGCTTCAACACCATAGTCTTCGTATTTTTTTGCTAAATCAATCACTTCGTGACCGGTTAATTTGCTCCAACCATCGGTGGCCACTTTGCCATCTTTGGCATCTAGACCAACAATGATGTGTCCTGGAAAAGCCACACATGCATCTTGTAAAAATCCTGGGTTCTTCACCGCAGCAGTACCGATGATCACGTAGCTGATGCCATCATCCAATAAACGCTCAATAGTTTCTAAATCACGAATACCACCACCCAATTGAACAGGAATATCGTCACCAACCGCTTTCAGAATTGATTTGATCGCAGATTCATTTTTAGGTTTACCAGCAAAGGCACCATCCAAATCAACCAAGTGCAAACGACGTGCACCTTGCTCAACCCAGTGCTTTGCCATCGCGCCCGGATCTTCTGAGAAAGTCGTGACTTTATCCATATCACCTTGCTCTAAACGAACACAGTGGCCTTGTTTAAGATCAATTGCAGGTATTAACAACATGATAGATATTTAATAAAAATGATTAAGGTTGCCAACGAGTGAAATTCTGATACAAACGCAAACCTAAGTGTGCGCTTTTTTCTGGGTGAAACTGTGTTGCAAAAATATTATCTTTTGCCAAGGCACATGTAAACAAAGATCCGTAATCTGTTGCACCTACAGTATGAGCTGAATTAGCAGGAACTGCATAGTAGCTGTGCACAAAATAAAAGGCACTGTTATCTGGAATACCTTCCCACAGAGCGTGCTTTTGAACTTGTTGCACTTGATTCCAACCCATGTGCGGCACTTTGAAGTGTGAGCCATCGGCCTGATTTTTTCCAGCCAAATCAAAACGAATCACCTTGCCTGGCAACAAACCAAGACCTGGCGTGACATTCGTTCCAGCGGGTGCATCAAAACGAACCTCGGTGCTGCTCTCAAATAGCATTTGCTCACCCACACAAACACCCAACATTGGTTTAGTGCGGCTGACTTCTAAAACGGCGTCCAATAATCCAGACTCTTGCAAATGTGACATGCAATCAGGCATGGCACCTTGTCCTGGCAACACCACTTTGTCAGCCGCTTTAATTTCTTCAACTTTTGAAGAGATCATCACTTTTGCTTCAGGAGCAGCATGCATCAATGCCTGTGCAACTGAGCGCAGATTACCCATTCCGTAATCGACAATGGCAATGCTTGGTGAATTTTTAGACAAGGTCTGAACCTAATAGCGGACAGGTGAGTGGACGAGTTTTTACAAACTACCTTTTGTAGAAGGAACCACACCACTGGCACGAGGGTCTAATTCCAAAGCCATGCGCAAAGCACGACCAAAGGCCTTAAACACTGTTTCAATTTGGTGGTGCGCATTGATGCCGCGAATATTGTCGATGTGCAAAGTCACACCCGCGTGGTTCACGAACCCGCGGAAAAACTCAATCGTCAAATCAACATCAAAATCACCCACGCGTGCGCGTGTGAAAGGCACATGGAACTCCAAGCCTGGACGACCTGAAAAATCAATCACAACGCGTGACAAAGTTTCATCCAACGGCACATAAGAATGGCCATAACGGGTGATACCTTTTTTATCGCCCACTGCCTTAGCAATCGCTTGACCCAAAGTGATGCCCACATCTTCAACAGTGTGGTGATCATCAATGTGCGTGTCGCCTTTGGCTGTAACAGCCAAGTCGATCATGCCATGACGAGCAATTTGATCAAGCATGTGATCTAGGAATGGAACCCCAGAATTAAGTTGAGCTTTACCCGTGCCATCCAGATTGAGAGCAATCTGAATTTGGGTTTCTGAGGTGTTACGAGTGACGTCTACGTTGCGCATACCGTCATAATATCACCGTCCCCCTGAAATTCCACCCCGTGGTAACCTTCTGAAGGTGCTGATTTTGAACGAAATTAGCTAAAAATCATTGAAATAACCGTATAAATTACTGAATTAATAAGGCAAGACAAGAAGATGAGCCGTTTTTGGAGCAAAACTGTTAAAGAGTTAACGCCCTATGTTCCGGGCGAACAACCCAAATTAAGCCAGCTCATCAAGCTCAATACCAATGAGAGCCCTTATGGCCCCTCTCCGAAAGCATTGGCCGCCATCGCTGCCGCCAATACCGAAGCCTTGCGTCTTTATCCGGACCCAAATTCTGATGCCTTAAAGCAAAGCATTGCCAAACTTCATGGCCTGACAGCCAATCAAGTATTTGTTGGTAATGGTTCCGATGAAGTCTTGGCCCATGTGTTTTTAGGCTTACTCAAACACGAAGACCCGATTCTGTTTCCAGACATCACTTACAGCTTTTATCCGGTCTACTGCAAACTCTACGGCATCGCTTTTGACAACATTCCATTGAGTGATGACTTTTCAATTTCAGTTGCTGACTACCTGAAGAAAAATAATGGTCGTAATGGCGGCATCATTTTCCCGAACCCGAATGCACCCACAGGCAGAGCTCTGCCTTTAAAAGACATTGAAACATTGCTTCAATCCAACAAAGGCAGCGTTGTGGTGATTGATGAAGCATATGTTGATTTTGGAACTTCATCAGCCGTGTCATTGATCAAGCAATACAACAACCTCTTGGTCACTCACACCCTATCAAAGTCATATGCTTTGGCTGGCTTGCGTGTAGGTTATGCCGTGGGTCATCCTGATTTGATTGAAGCACTTGAGCGCGTTAAAAACAGTTTTAACTCTTACCCGATTGATAAATTAGCGATGGCTGGCGCCATGGCAGCCATTGAAGATCAAGACTACTTGAAGAAGATCAGTCAGTCTGTCATCAAAACACGTGAGAACTTGATTCAATCACTGAATGCTCTTGGCTTTGAAACAATTCCGTCTTCAGCTAATTTTATTTTCACGAAACATCCTAAACATGATGCCGCAAATCTATCTGCAGCACTTCGCGAAAAGCACATCATCGTGCGCCACTTCAAATTACCGAGGATTGATCAATATCTTCGCATCACCATCGGCACTGACGAACAGTGTGATGCATTAGTTAAAGCGATCAAAGAAATTCTTTAACTAACTGTGGAATACTGCATCCGTTATTCGTCTTAACTTTTTGAATAACTGCTTTATTCATCTGATCTATGGTCACTTTTTTATTTGAAGTGCCAAACAGTCCTTTTATCTCAGATATGGCTGATATTTGAAGATCATTCATTAAGCGATGCCTCTTGTAAAAAATGCCACGGCACTGATACCCACTGACATACATGCAACCATCAATCCTCCCAGGCGATTAAATAGCTTGCTAATTAATACATCTGCCATGCAGTTAATTGTGCCTTCCAAATGGGAAACTTTTTTATCCAAAAGATTAAATTTTTCATCTAGATGATCAAACTTTTGATCAATTTTTTTATTCAACTGATCCCTTACTTCATACAACTCTTTCTTGGTCGCAAAGTCATGTGTGGCATTTAAATTCATACCCACACCTTCAGCGATGACCTCTGCTTGAGATTGACTGAACCCAACTGCTTGTAATTCTTTTGAGTATTGAAGGGTGCTGAATGATGTCATGTTCATATTGTCTCCTCTTAAAACAGAATTTTATATTTTTTATAAGTAAGAAATCAAATCGACAAAAGTAATGGCACACAAACTGTGTGCCATTACTTTTAATACTTTTTATTGGATTACTTCTTGAGTCTTAACTCAGCAGCTCTTGCGTGAGCTTGCAAACCTTCGCCGTGTGCTAAGGTGCTGGCAATCTGACCAAGCTTTTGAGCACCTGTTTCACTGACCTCGATCATGCTTGAACGCTTGATGAAATCATAAACACCCAAAGGAGATGAGAAGCGTGACGTTCTCATCGTTGGTAAAACGTGATTCGGACCTGCGCAATAATCACCCAAAGACTCACTGGTGTATGGGCCCATGAAAATAGCACCTGCATGACGAATCAACTCTGCCCATTGGCGGGGATTGTCTGCACAAATTTCTAAGTGCTCGGCTGCAATTGAATTAGCAATTTCACAAGCCTCATGCATATCTTTGACCAAAATCATCGCGCCACGATCTTGCAATGATTTTTTAATCACTGCCTGTCTTGGCATCTCTGGCAAAAACTTCAAAATGCTCGCTTGCACTTGATCAATGAATGATTGACTTGGGCACAACAAAATTGATTGCGCCAATTCATCATGCTCAGCTTGCGAGAACAAATCCATCGCAATCCAATCTGGATTGGTATTGCCATCACACAACACTAAAATCTCTGATGGGCCTGCAATCATATCGATACCAACAGTACCGAACACGCGGCGCTTAGCAGCGGCCACATAAGCATTACCAGGACCGACAATCTTATCGACCGCTGGAATTGTTTCTGTGCCATAAGCCAAAGCACCCACAGCTTGAGCACCACCAATGGTGAAGGCTCGATCCACACCAGCGACTGCAGCAGCAGCCAAAACCAATGGATTGCGCACACCATCAGGTGTTGGCACCACCATGATGACTTCACTCACACCAGCGACCTTCGCTGGAATGGCGTTCATCAACACAGATGATGGGTAGGCAGCTTTACCGCCTGGAACATACAAACCTGCACGATCCAAAGGTGTTACCTTTTGACCTAAACGAGTACCATCTTCATCAGCGTAGTCCCAGCTGTGACAACCTGATTCAATCTTTTGACGCTCGTGATAACTTTTGACTCTTGCAGCCGCAGCTTCTAAAGCGGTTCTTTGTTCTTTTGGCAAAGATTCAAGCGCTGCAAATAATTCTGTTTTTGTGATTTCTAATGATTTGATTGAACTTGCTTGCTCTTTGGACAAGCGATCAAATTTTTGTGTGTATTCCAATACAGCTTGATCACCACGCGCTTTGACATCGGCCAAAATTTTTGCTGCAGCTAAATCAATCGCTTCATCATCTGCCGCATCAAAAGCCAATAGCTTTTTAAGCGCAGATGAAAAATCAGCGTCTTGACTATTGAGTTGGCGAACAAGATTGGTCATCAGAGCATCACACTTTTGAAAATGCGTCTAACAACTCTTGCAAATCAGCACGGCGTCTCTTGTACGCGGCCTGATTCACAACCAAGCGAGAGCTGATCTGACTAATCACTTCAACTTCTTTTAATTGATTGGCTTTTAGAGTATTGCCCGTAGACACCAAATCAACAATGGCATCTGCCAAGCCAACCAATGGGCCTAATTCCATCGAGCCATACAATTTGATCAAATCAACGTGAACGCCTTTATTAGCAAAGTGCTCTCGTGCCTGTTCTACATACTTTGTCACCACGCGCAAACGAGCGCCTTGGCGAACAGCGTTTGCATAATCAAATCCTTCACGAACAGCCACTGACATGCGGCACCTTGCAATACCCAAGTCGATGGGGGCATACAAACCATCCATGCCGTGCTCTGCCAATACATCGTAACCAGCCACACCTAAATCAGCAGCCCCGTATTGCACATAGGTTGGCACATCAGATGCTCGAACGATGATCACCCTTAGATTAGGGCTGGAAGTTGGCAGGATTAATTTACGTGAAGTCTCAGGATCTTCAGACACAGTGATACCTGCCTTTGCGAGCATCGGCAAAGTTTCATCAAAGATACGGCCCTTGGATAGGGCCAAAGTAATCATTTTGGACATGGCTCTATTATTTCATGCGAACGATGTTAGCGCCTACTGCGGCTAATTTTTTCTCCATTCGGTCATATCCACGGTCCAAATGGTAAATCCGATCCACAATCGTCTCGCCCTGAGCGGCCAAGCCAGCAATCACCAAACTGGCAGATGCACGCAAATCCGTGGCCATCACAATGGCTCCCGATAAGCCTTTGACACCCTCGGTGGTCGCGGTATTGCCCTCGATCACAATATTGGCACCCAAGCGATTCAGCTCTTGAACGTGCATGAAACGATTCTCAAAGATGGTTTCCGTGACCCGTGATGTGCCATTGGCAATCGCGTTCATGGCCATGAACTGGGCCTGCATATCGGTTGGGAACGCCGGGTATTCAGAAGTCTTGAAACTAACGGCTTTAGGACGTTGATTCATGGTCACATGGATCCAATCAGCCCCTACTTCAATCTTTAAACCCGCTTCGCGTAATTTATCAATCACCACATCCAAGGTATCAGGACGAGCATTCTTGATCATCAAATCAGCACCCACCTCACCCATGGCACCTGCCACGCACATGAATGTGCCTGTTTCAATACGATCCGGAATGATGCTGTGCTCAGCACCATGCAAAGCCTTCACTCCCTTGATGATCAAACGATCAGTACCAAGACCCTTGATGTTGGCGCCCATCTTGATTAGCAATTCTGCTAAATCTGTGACCTCTGGTTCACGGGCGGCATTTTCTAAAACTGTTTCACCTTCAGCTAAAACTGCTGCCATCATCAAGTTTTCTGTGCCGGTGACCGTGATCATGTCGGTCAAAATTTTTGCACCCACCAAGGCATTCGGATTTTTACCAAACTTTGCTTCGATGTAACCATGCTCAATATGAATATCCGCACCCATGGCTTTCAAGCCCTTGATGTGCTGATCCACTGGGCGCGCGCCAATCGCACAACCGCCTGGCAAAGATACTTTGGCATGACCAAAACGCGCCAACAATGGGCCTAATACCAAGATAGACGCGCGCATGGTTTTCACCAAGTCATAAGAAGCTTCCGGTGTGTGAATATCAGAGCCATCCAGAATAACCACTGAACGATCATCCGGATTCGGGAATGTGACCTTCAAACCCATCTGCGCCAAAATTTTTAGAATCGTGCGCACATCCTGAAGATCAGGAAGATTTCTTAAAGTGATCGGCTCAGCACTTAAAAGACCTGCGCACAAAATTGGCAGCGCCGCGTTTTTAGCACCGGTAATGGTGATCTCACCTTTTAGAGGAATACCGCCTTGTATTGATAACTTATCCACGTCTAATAACCTTTTAATTATTTTCCAGCCGCATGCTCTTCTGGCGTCAATGCCTTGAATGATAGGGCATGAATCTCAGATTTCATTCGATCGCCCAAAGCAGCATAGACTTTTTGATGACGTTGGACCAAACGCAAGCCCTCAAAGTCAGCACTCACAATCGTAGCAAAAAAATGTTGGCCATCTCCCTCAACGTCGAGATGAAGGCAATTAATACCATTGGCAATATAGCTTTTGACTTGTTCAGGTGTTGGCAACATATGAATATCTCTTTTAAATAACAATCATCAATGAAATAAGGTCCATTAATGTCTTAATTTATAACCGGTCGATAACAGCTTCAAGGTTAAACCAGCCACCCCAGTAAAGAAAACGCCGATGACCAATAAGCTGAACCAAGGTGACACATCAGAAATACCAAAAAATCCATACCTAAAACCATCGATCATGTAGAAGAATGGATTGAAATGAGAAATGGTTTGCCAAATGGGTGGCAAGCTGTGAATTGAATAAAAAACTCCCGACAACATCGTCGCAGGCATGATGAAGAAATTCTGGAATGCCGCCAACTGATCAAACTTTTCCGCCCAAATGCCTGCGATCAAACCAAGCGCTGCCAATAGTGCGGCACTCAACAGGCCAAAGACAATCACCCACAAAGGATGAACAAAACTCACATCCGTGAACCAGCAGGTTGCCAAAAACACACCCGCTCCTACGGCAATGCCTCTGACCATGGCAGCCAAGACATAAGCAGAGAAGAATTCAAAATGTGACAGAGGGGCCAGCAATACAAAAATCAAATTGCCTGTGATTTTTGACTGAATCAAAGACGAGGATGTATTCGCAAAAGAATTTTGCAACAAACTCATCATCACCAAACCAGGGATTAAAAATGCGGTGTAGCCAATGGTGTCATACACTTTGACATGATCTTCTAAGACATGACCAAAAATCATCAAATACAAGATGGCTGTTAAAACTGGTGCGGCCACCGTCTGAAAACTCACCCGCCAAAATCTTTTAACTTCTTTATAGAAGAGCGCATAAAAACCACTGCTTGATTCGAAGGTATTCAAATTTGATTGACTCAAGAGTCACTCTCCTCTTGCATGATTTGCATGAAGACATCTTCCAAGTCGCCATCTTTCGCATTTGGGTTTTTTACTCTTGCCAATAAATTAGCAGTCGTATCTAAGGCCACGATTTGACCTTTTTTTAGCATCGCGATGCGATTGCACAATTGCTCGGCCTCTTCAAGATAATGAGTGGTCAACACAATCGTGTGACCCTCTTGATTCAAGCGGCTGATGAACTTCCAAAGCGATTGACGCAACTCCACATCCACACCTGCCGTTGGCTCATCCAAGACAATCACGGGTGGACGATGAACCAAAGCCTGAGCCACCAAGACACGACGCTTCATACCACCAGAAAGAGCGCGCATGTTTTTATTGGCTTTATCAGTTAAACCCAAGTGATGCATGATTTCATCTATCCAGGCGCCATTATTTTTAATACCAAAGTAACCTGATTGAAACTCAAGCGCCTCGCGAACATTGAAAAAGGGATCAAATACCAATTCTTGTGGAACTATGCCGAGCAAACGTCTAGCTGCACGAAAGTCTGTTTGAACATCATGACCCATGACTTTTACTTGACCATGAGTTGGTTTGCATAAGCCAGCCAAGATAGAAATGAGTGTTGTTTTACCAGCCCCGTTAGGACCTAACAATCCAAAGAACTCGCCCTCTTCAATACTTAAATTAATGTCATTAAGTGCTAGTAAAGGGCCGTAATTTTTACTGAGGTTTTTAAATTCAATCGCACTCATGCAAGCACAACATCTGATAAACCATAAACCGTTGCTAAGCTCGCTAGTTTTTCAGGTATGGCGTCTAATTGAATATTGACTGACTGCATTTGCGCTTGACGCTTCATCGATAAAATCATGCTTAAGGCACTCGAGTCGAACGATTGCAAGTCCTTGCAGTCAATCACCATCAAACTTCCCTGCGCCAAAGTCTTCATCATGCCAAGCCCATCGGCCAACACGGACTCAACATTCGCGTGATCAATCTTTGCAGGAAATTTGAAGCTAACAGTCATTGTTATTTAGCGTTGGCCAAAGAATTATTTCTTTGTTGTAAAAACTGAATCAAGCCGTCAATGCCACCTTTGCTGACTTGATCATTGAATTGGTTGCGGTATGACTCAACCAACCAAGCACCTAAAATGTTGATGTCATAAACACGCCAAGCGTTCGCGGTCTTTTCTAAACGATAGTCCAACTGAATTGGCTCGCCCTTACCGACAACCACTGTTCTAACAATCACATCGATGTCATCTGCAGACGCTCTGAATGGCTTGTATTGAATCTTTTGATCCTTTACTTGCGCCAAAGCGCCACCATAGATACGTATCAATAGCGTCTTAAATTCTTGCGTGATCAAAGCTTGCTGCGCGGGTGTAGCCTTCGGCCAGTTGCGACCCATCGCTAAACGAGTGGTTTTTTGAAAGTCACTGTAAGGCAAAATCTTTTGATCAACCAAAGCATTGATTTTTCTTAAATCACCACTTTGAATGGCTTTATCAGATTTGATGGTATTCATCACATCTTCAACCACAAACTTCACCAAGCCATCTGGTGTGCTCATATTAGCTGCAGCTTGCGGCGCTTGAGCAAAAGAAGCTGTTGCCGTGATCAATGTCAAAGCAATAGTTGCAAATGTTTTATTCAAAATAGGGTGCATCATTAGTCGAAGTGCCTTATTTAATAGATCTGTATCAGATACCTAAATTGTATAGATAATGCCTAGCAATTTCAGAGGGTCAGTCTTTCTCGTCAATCTTCCTCTTTCACAGGAGGGGGATTGCCGTCATAAACCTGATTGCGGCGACGCTGTAAATAGCCATCTCGCATAAAGCTGTACTTATCAAATGCAGCATCTTCCAAAAGTTGCCCTGCATCCAATAAGTCTGCACGACGATTGATCACTCTCAGAGCATTCACAGCGATTTTTTCATCGCTATTGAGTTTATTGGTGTTGATCATGAAATCAGTTTCGATATCAACCACCAAACCAACTGTATCTCTCACGTTACTTGGGCCGAAGAATGGCAACACAATATATGGGCCATCAGAAATACCCCAAACGCCAAGCGTTTGGCCGAAATCTTCTCTATTCTTATCCAAACCCATATCAGTGGCGACATCAAATAAACCCAAAACACCGATGGTCGAGTTAATTAAAAATCGTCCAATGTCGCTCGCTGCTTCAACAGGTTTAGCTTGTAATAAATTATTGGCTGCAATCAACACATCATTGATGTTGCTAAAAAAGTTTGTTACGCCTGTGCGAACAAATTCAGGCAAGACAAATTTATAGGCTTGCGCAATTGGTTTGATCACATAATCATCAGCTGCTTCATTGAATGAAAAAACCGCACGATTCATGGGCTCAAATGGATCGATCTTGGCAACGCGCTCATTTTGTTGAGTGGTGGCACAACCAGTCATCAGGATCACGCTGAACATCAAGATTTTTTTTATGATTGTTTTATTGATTAAGTTCAACATATTGAATCGTCAATCTTCTTTCTTTTAAGTATTCGATCTATTTCTTGTCCGATGGCGCGCCATCAGAGGCTTTGTTATATAAAAACTGACTGATCAGGTTTTCTAAAACGATGGCTGATTGTGTTTGAGCTAACTTGCTACCACCAGCAATCATGGCTTCATCGCCGCCAGCTTCTAAACCAATGTACTGCTCACCCAATAAACCAGAAGTCAAAATCTTGGCAGAACTGTCTTTAGGGAACTTGTAACGCTCTTCTAAATTCATGAACACCGTGGCTTGATAACTTTGATCATCAAAACGAATTTCTGAAACACGCCCAACCACCACGCCCGCACTCTTCACAGGAGCACGCGGCTTCAATCCACCAATGTTGTCAAACTTGGCACTTACTTGATAAGTTGGCTCAAAAGTAAAAGCGCTCATATTTCCAGCCTTCAATGCTAAAAATAGCAAAGCCAAGAGGCCGAGCGCCACAAATAAACCGACCCAGATATCTAATGATTGTTTTTTCATAATATTTACAGAATTTATAAGACTTTATCAGCTTGAGAACATCACTGCAGTTAAAAGGAAATCCAGCGCCAATACTGCTAAGGAAGCAATCACCACTGTTCGAGTGGTTGCTCTTGCAACACCCTCTGGTGTTGGCTTAGCTTCATGACCTTGATACAAAGCAATAAAAGTAACAGCAACGCCGAACACCATGCTCTTGATCACGCCATTACCAATGTCTTTAACGACATCAACACCCGCTTGCATTTGTGCCCAAAATGCACCATCGTCCACACCGATCAATGGTACACCCACTAAATAACCGCCCATGATGCCCACCGCACTAAAAATGGCGGCCAGGATTGGCATCGCGATGATGCCAGCCCACAATCTTGGAGCAATCACTCGGGTCAAAGGATCCACGGCCATCATTTCCATGGCGCTTAATTGTTCGCCTGCTTTCATGAGACCAATTTCAGCGGTCAACGATGTTCCAGCACGACCAGCAAATAAAAGTGCAGTGACCACTGGGCCCAATTCACGAACCAATGACAAAGCCACCAATAAACCAAGGGCCTGCTCAGAACCATAACGGTTCAAGGTGTAATAACCTTGCAAGCCCAAAACAAAACCAACAAATAATCCTGATACAGCAATGATCACAAAAGAATAATTGCCAACAAAATGTACTTGATCAGTGACCAAGCGAGGACGCTTCAGCAAGAAGGCAGAGCGTCGCATTATGGTGACAAACATCCTTGAGGCATAACCGAGCCCCACCAGATGCTCTCGAACAAAGGCACCCAAATTACCTAATGTATTTAAAACACTGTTCATGACTGAGCTCCAAAATCTTCAGCCAATGTTTTTCCAGGGTAATGAAATGGCACAGGGCCATCAGGATCAGCAGAAACAAACTGCTTCACAAATGGATCTGTCGATAGTTTCAAGTCATCCGGAGTGCCTTCAGCAGCAATCGTTCCGTTTGCAATGAAATAAACATAATCTGCAATTTCAAATGTTTCTGGAATATCGTGGGTCACCAAAATACTTGTGGCGCCTAAGGCTTGATTCATGTTTTTAATCAAGCGAGCAGTGATGCCCAAAGAAATCGGATCCAAGCCAGCGAATGGCTCGTCGTACATGATCAATGGAGGATCGAGCGCAATGGCTCTCGCAAGAGCAACGCGTCTAGCCATTCCACCTGAAATTTGTGAAGGCATTAAATCACGCGCTCCGCGCAAGCCAACAGCATTGAGTTTCATCAGCACCAAATCACGCAAAGTTGCTTCACTTAATTTGGTATGTTCACGCAATGGGAAGGCGACGTTTTCAAAAACACTCATGTCAGTGAATAAAGCACCAAACTGAAACAGCATGCCCATGCGTCGGCGTGCAGCCATCAACTGCTGGGTGTTCATCAAGCCAACGTTTTGACCTTCGAACATCACCTCGCCTTGTTGAGCTGTGACTTGTCCGCCAATCAAACGCAAGACCGTGGTTTTACCGCAACCAGAACCACCCATCACAGCAATCACTTTGCCGCGCGGGAACTCCATATTGAGGCCAGAAAGAATGTTTCTTTCCCCAGGCGCATAAGAAAAGTCGACGCCTTTTAGTGAAACAATTGATTCAGTGGGTTCAACGGAATATGTCATTTACAGACTGCCACCATGTTTATTGTTGAAATCATGATGGCAGTGTATCAATAGCTGATGATGTTTAATCAATTAACGTGGCAAAACGCTGCTACCCATCAAAAACTCGTCAACAGCTCGTGCACATTGACGACCTTCACGAATAGCCCAGACCACCAAAGATTGACCGCGACGCATGTCGCCTGCAGCAAAAATCTTAGGCACATTGGTGTAGTAAGCCTTTTCACCTTCGGTACTGGCTTTAGCATTACCGCGAGGATCTTTTTCAACACCAAATGCATCTAATACTTGCTGAGCTGGTGACACAAAGCCCATGGCTAAAAACACCAAATCTGCTTTCATTTCAAATTCGCTGCCAGCAATCTCTTGCATCTTGCCGTCTTTCCATTCAAGACGCACACCGATCAACTTTTCAACCTTGCCATTTTTACCTTCAAAACGCTTGGTTGCCACTGACCAATCACGATCACAGCCTTCATCATGCGATGAAGATGTGCGCAACTTGGTTGGCCAATATGGCCAAACCAATGGTTTGTTTTCTTGCTCAGGTGGCTGAGGCAACAATTCAAATTGTGAGATTGAAGCTGCGCCATGACGATTCGATGTACCCACACAGTCTGAACCAGTGTCACCGCCACCAATCACGATCACATGCTTGCCGTCTGCACGGATTTCATTTTTGTTGTCTCCAGCAACTTCTTTGTTCTGAGGAATCAAAAACTCTAATGCATAGTGAATGCCTGATAGCTCACGACCAGGAACTGGTAAATCACGTGGCTGCTCTGCACCACCAGTGATGACAACTGCATCAAAGTCTTTTTGTAACTGCTCTGGAGAAACTACTTTCTTGGAGTAATTCTTAACTTCTTTACCCAAAGTATCTTTACCAACAAAAGTACCTGTCTCAAATTTTACGCCCTCGGCCTTCATCTGCTCGACACGACGATCAATCAAAGTTTTTTCCATCTTGAAGTCAGGGATGCCATAACGCAACAAACCACCGACACGATCGTTCTTTTCATAAAGCGTGACATCATGACCCACACGAGCCAATTGCTGAGCAGCGGCCATGCCTGCAGGACCTGATCCAACGATGGCTACTTTTTTACCTGTTTTTTGTTTGGCGACCTGAGGTTTCACCCAATCATTGGCCCATGCCTTATCAATAATGGCGTGCTCAATTGATTTGATGCCGACAGGTGCCTCATTAATACCCAATGTGCAAGCAGCCTCACAAGGTGCTGGACAAATACGACCCGTGAACTCAGGGAAGTTATTGGTTGAATGCAAAACATCAATCGCATTCTTCCAATCTTGCTGATACACCAAATCATTGAAGTCAGGAATGATGTTGTTAACTGGGCAACCGCTATTGCAAAACGGAATACCGCAATCCATACAACGAGCACCCTGAGTTTTTGCCTCATCATCTGACAAAGTCATCACAAACTCTTTGTAATGCTTCACGCGTTTTTGTGGCTCCTCATAATGCTCGCTGAGGCGCTCAAATTCCATAAATCCAGTGACCTTACCCATCTTTATTCCTTTATCTCTTGATTCATCACTTAAACAGAAGCGGTTTGTTTGTTGCCTTGAGATTTCTCCCAAAGCTCACCCAAAGCGCGCTTATATTCAGTCGGGAATACTTTTAAGAAACGCGCACGTGACTTGTCCCAATCAGCCAAAATTGCTTTTGCACGTTCTGAACCTGTGTGTTTGAAATGGCGCTCAATCAAATTCTTCAAAATGACTTCATCCGTTAAACGCTCGCCACCTTCTTTCACATTCACTGGAGCGTGCCATTCTGGCTTAGGCATCTTGGCTTCTTGCTCTGCTGAACTGAGAACTGGCTCAAGAGTTGCCATGCTGGTGTTGCAGCGTTTAGCAAACAAACCATCTTCATCGTAAACATAAGCAATACCGCCGCTCATACCTGCAGCAAAGTTACGGCCTGTTAAACCAAGAGCCACAACCGTACCGCCGGTCATGTATTCACAACCGTGATCGCCTGTGCCCTCAACAACCGCAATCGCACCTGAGTTTCGAACTGCAAAACGCTCACCAGCAACACCGTTGAAGAAAGCTTCACCAGCGATTGCTCCGTAAAGCACTGTGTTACCAACAATGATGTTTTGCGATGTATCACCACGGAATTCATGTGGCGCACGAACAATCACTCGACCACCTGACAAACCTTTGCCCACGTAGTCATTGCCGTCACCAACCAAATCCATCGTCACGCCATGCGCCAAGAAGGCTGCAAAACTTTGACCAGCGGTGCCATTCAATTGAATATGAATCGTGTCATCAGGCAAACCTTCGTGACCATAACGTTTCGCCACCTCACCAGACAACATCGCACCAGCTGTACGGTTCACGTTCTTGATTGGTTGAATGAATGAAACTCGCTCGCCTTTTTCTAAAGCAGCTTTTGATTTTTCAATCAAAGCATGATCCAAGGCTGTACTTAAACCATGGTCTTGAGTTTCAACTTGGAACTTAGGCACGCTTGCCGGAACATTTGGAGCTTGGAAGATCTTCGTGAAATCCAAACCACGGGCTTTCCAGTGATCAATGCTCTTCTTCGTATCCAAGAGCTCTGTATGACCGATTAAGTCGTCAAATTTGCGGATACCTAATTGCGCCATGATTTCGCGAGCTTCTTCAGCGATGAAGAAGAAGAAATTCACAACGTGTTCTGGCTTACCTGAAAACTTCTTACGCAATTCAGGGTCTTGTGTTGCCACGCCCACTGGACAAGTATTCAAATGACACTTGCGCATCATGATGCAACCTTCAACCACCAATGGTGCAGTAGCAAAACCAAATTCATCAGCGCCCAATAGAGCACCAATCACCACGTCACGACCGGTCTTCATTTGTCCGTCTGCTTGAACACGAATACGACTGCGCAAACCATTCAATACCAATGTTTGCTGTGTTTCAGCAAGACCCAATTCCCATGGGCTACCAGCATGCTTGATCGATGACAACGGTGATGCGCCTGTACCGCCATCATGGCCAGCGATCACAACGTGATCTGCTTTTGCCTTGGCAACACCAGCAGCAACCGTACCAACACCCACCTCAGAAACCAACTTCACTGAAATGTCAGCTTTACTGTTAACGTTTTTCAAATCATGGATCAATTGAGCCAAATCTTCAATTGAGTAAATGTCATGGTGCGGAGGAGGAGAAATCAAACCAACACCCGGTACTGAATAACGCAATTTACCGATGTAATCTGATACCTTGCTTCCAGGAAGCTGACCGCCTTCACCAGGCTTAGCACCCTGAGCCATCTTGATCTGAATTTGATCAGCAGAAGTTAAATACTCAGCAGTCACACCAAAACGACCTGAAGCAACTTGCTTGATCTTAGAACGCAATGAATCGCCTTCGCTCAATGGGATGTTTGCTTCGATCACATCATCGCCAAGGATGCTGGCCAAAGTTTCACCATTCTTGATCGCAATACCTTTGAGCTCATTGCGATAACGCTTGTTATCTTCACCACCTTCACCAGTGTTTGACTTACCACCGATGCGGTTCATCGCGATTGCTAAAGTTGCGTGAGCTTCTGTAGAAATAGAACCTAAAGACATCGCACCTGTTGCGAAACGCTTCACGATTTCTTTTGCTGACTCAACTTCATCTAATGGAATTGCTTTATTAGGATCAATCTTGAACTCAAACAGACCACGCAAAGTCATATGACGCTTGGTTTGATCATTGATGATGTTGGCGTACTCTTTGTACGTTTGGTAGCCGCCTTTTTCTGGGCCCTGACGTGTTGAGTGCTGCAACTTAGCAATTGAGTCTGGTGTCCACATGTGATCTTCACCACGAACACGGAAAGCGTACTCACCACCAGCATCCAACATATTGGTCAATGTTGGATCATTACCAAATGCCAAGCTGTGCATCTTCAATGCTTCTTCAGCCACTTCGAAAATACCAATACCACCTACATTCGATGCGGTACCTTTGAAGTATTTATCGATCAACTCTTTATTCAAACCGATGGCTTCAAAAATCTGTGCGCCGGTGTAAGACATGTATGTTGAGATACCCATCTTAGACATCACTTTTTGCAAGCCCTTGCCCACAGCTTTAGTGAAGTTCTTAACAACTTTCTCAGCAGATAAATCACCTTTCAAACCTTTGGCCATATCAACCAAAGTTTCCATTGCCAAGTACGGATGAACTGCTTCAGCTCCGTAACCTGCTAATAATGCAAAGTGATGTGTCTCGCGCGCACTGCCTGTTTCAACTACCAAACCAGTGCTTGTGCGCAAGCCTTTATCAACCAAATGTTGATGAATGGCTGATGTTGCCAATAGTGCCGGAATAGCCACGTGATCAGCAGCCACTTGACGATCGCTGATGATCAAAATGTTGTAGCCAGAATGAACTGCATCTACTGCTTCAGCACATAGTGAAGCAAGGCGCGCTTCCACACCATCTTTGCCCCATGCTGATGGATAGCAAATATCCAACTCGTATGAGCGGAACTTGCCGCCTGTGTAGTGTTCAATGTGACGAACTTTAGCGATGTCATCAAAATCCAAAATTGGTTGTGACACTTCTAAGCGCATCGGTGGATTGATGTTGTTGGTATCCAACAAATTAGGCTTAGGTCCCACGAATGAAACCAAAGACATCACCATGTTTTCACGAATAGGATCGATTGGTGGGTTTGTTACCTGAGCGAATAACTGCTTAAAGTAGTTGTACAAAGGTTTGTTCTTATTTGATAGAACTGCTAATGGGCTGTCATTACCCATGGAACCAATCGCTTCCTCACCTGATGAAGCCATCGGTGCCATCAAGAACTTCAAATCTTCTTGCGTATAACCGAATGCTTGTTGACGATCTAACAAGCTAGCTGCAGGACGAATATTCTGTGCATCTTGTTTGACATCTTCCGACGTCACGTCGATTTCATCAAGCTTAATACGAACTGCTTCAATCCAGCTCTTGTATGGTTTGGCTTTTGCTAATGCATCTTTCAACTCAATGTCATCAATGATGCGACCTTGCTCCATGTCAATCAAGAACATCTTGCCTGGTTGCAAGCGCCACTTCTTAACAATTTTATTTTCTGGGAAGGTCAATACACCTGCCTCTGAAGCCATGATGACCAAGTCATCATCAGTCACGTAATAACGTGCTGGACGCAGACCATTTCGATCTAAAGTTGCGCCAATTTGACGACCATCCGTGAAAGCAATCGCTGCTGGACCATCCCATGGCTCCATCATCGCTGCGTGGTATTCATAGAATGCACGACGGTTGTCATCCATCAATGTATGTTGTTCCCATGCCTCAGGAATCATCATCATCATGGCGTGTGCCATTGGGTATCCAGCCATCACCAACAACTCTAAACAGTTATCAAAACTGGCTGTGTCTGATTGACCCGGATAAATCAAAGGCCATAATTTTTGTAAATCATCACCAAGCACTGGTGAACTGATAGCACCCGTTCTTGCGTTGATCCAATTGACGTTGCCCTTAACTGTGTTGATTTCTCCGTTATGAGCAATCATGCGGTATGGGTGTGCTAACTCCCATGCTGGGAATGTGTTGGTTGAGAAGCGTTGATGCACTAGAGCCAGCGCTGACACCACTCTTGAATCTTTTAAATCCTCGTAATAAGCACCTACTTGGTTTGCCAAAAGAAGACCTTTGTAAACCACTGTTCTGGCTGACATAGAAGTCACAAAGTACTCTTTGCCATGCTGAAGTTGTAATGCTTGAATTGCGTGGCTGCCTGTTTTTCTGATGACATACAACTTGCGTTCTAAAGCGTCGGTTGTCATGATGTCGCGGCCGCGACCAATGAAAATTTGGCGAATCACTGGTTCTGTTTTTCTAACAGTCGGTGACATTGGCATAGTTGCATCAACTGGCACATCTCTCCAACCGAGAACCACTTGTCCTTCAATGCGTACCGTTCTTTCTAATTCTTGCTCACAGGCTAAGCGTGAAGCACTTTCTTTTGGCATGAACACCATACCAACACCGTACTCACCTGCTGGCGGCAAATTCACGCCTTGCTTGGCCATTTCTTCTCTATAGAACTGGTCTGGAATTTGGATCAAGATACCGGCGCCGTCACCCATCAAAGGATCTGCACCCACCGCACCGCGGTGATCGATGTTCTCAAGAATCTTTAAACCTTGAGAAACGATGTCATGGCTCTTATGGCCCTTGATGTGCGCAACGAAACCAACGCCACAAGCGTCGTGTTCATTGACGGGGTCATAAAGACCTTGCGCTTCAGGGCGCAATGAAGGAGTAGTAGTCACAGATATTTCCTTGATAAATAACAATGGATGTCTTTATTAAAGACTTTGTCCCCGACATAACGAGGTTTTTGACAACTATAGGGGATTACCCGTGGGCAAGCAATAAAAATAATTGGTGTCTGTCACTAATTATTTAATGGCTAAACAATTAAATCGATAAATTGGGGACATAGTCAATTAAAATGAGGAGATTCATGCACCAAATTATGGCAAAACTTGTTTCTTTTATGGCTTTTTAGGACTTTTTTGGTCTGCCAGCAAGTCGAGGCTGAAGGGGCCTGGATGTTTTGAGGGCCAATTGTTTTAAAAACACATCCCCTGCCATTGGCCAGCCATAGCTTAAGTGTTTACTTACTTTTTCCACCTCATTCGGGCTTAAGGGCTCTAAAACCGATCTTTGCCAGGCCATTTGACGCTCAAAAGGAGTATTAGCAATCGCCCAATAGGAAGGGTGATCAGCAATCCAAGGGATTGTTTCGGCTCCAGCATGATGTCGGTAACTGGACCAAGGCCATTCTTCAGGTTTTTGAACCAATCCAGTTCTCACTGGATTTTGTTCGATGTATTTTTGAACCAATAAAAAGTAAGCATCAGGGTCAATCAAGCAGGATTTGAATCTGCCCTCCCACACAGTGCCACTTGAAGCATGTGTTTGATTAAACAATTGTGCGTAACGGCGTCCAATCGATTGCATGACTTTAGAAGCGCTTAAGACAGTTTTTGGGGTGGCCAAAATATGCACGTGATTGGGCATCAATCCAAAAGCATGAATAGCAAGCTCATATTCTCGTGCCGCATCTTTGAGCCATTCAAGATAAGATTTTTTATCTTCATCAGAAATAAAAATATCTTTGGAGTTGTGCCCCCTGACCATGATATGAAGCGGATAACCAGGAAGAACCACTCTTTGAAGTCTGGCCATTTAAGCAGTCAACTTATGAAATTCTTTATTGGCAAAACGATCTGTCATGCCAGCAATGTAATGCGATATGCGTCGCGACAAATCATCTTCTGATCTAAACCCCTCAGGCAAGTCTTGTGGGGATTGTTGGTAGTGTGCAAATAACACTTTAACCATGTTGGCTGCTTCACTTGTGACAGATTGCACTTGTGGATGACGATACAAGTTTTTAAAAAGGAACTTTTTCATCGCACCGGCTTGTTCACGCATGCTTGCGGAGAAGCCAACCATGGGTGAACCATGACGCACATCGTCAATGGTGCTTGGCGAGAACTCCTCAAGTCGGCGCTGCGTTTCTTTAACCAAATCATCAACGAGCACATGAATGATGTGTCTAATCACTTCATAGACCAAACGACGCCCAGTCAAATCAGGAAATGAATGTTTCACCCGATTATGCTGCTCTTGCCACAAGGCAACCTCAGATAGTTGCTGAATGTTTAATAAACCCGAGCGAATACCATCGTCAATGTCATGATTGTTATAAGCGATTTCATCAGCAAAGTTAGCCAACTGAGCTTCTAAACTAGGTTGATGTCCCTTTAAAAATCTCTCTCCCAAAGGACCTAATTTTTCAGCATTTTTTCTGGAGCAATGTTTCAGAATGCCTTCACGAGTTTCAAAAGAAAGATTTAAGCCATCCCACCTTGCGTAGCGCTCTTCTAAAAAATCAACGACCCATAAACTTTGTAAATTGTGTTCAAAGCCTCCATATTCTTTCATGCATTCATTGAGTGCATCTTGGCCCGCATGACCAAAAGGCGTGTGACCCAAATCATGAGCCAAAGAAATAGCTTCTACCAAGTCTTCGTTGAGATTTAAGCGCCTGGCCACCGAACGACCAATCTGCGCAACTTCCAAACTGTGGGTCAAGCGATTTCTGAAGTGATCGCCTTCATGATTTAAAAAAACTTGTGTTTTATATTCAAGCCGACGAAAGGCGGTTGAATGAATGATTCTGTCTCGGTCTCGTTGAAATACATTTCGGCCAGATTGGGTTGGCTCCTCTGGCTCAGGATGCAAGCGCCCTAAAGATAATGCTGGGTTTGCTGCGTAACTAGCTAAGCTCATCACAACTCACTCAAGCAAGCTCATCAAGCTACCCCATTGGAGATCAGTGTTTGAATCACAAGGTCATCATCCACTGTTTGAATTTTTGCCTGACCCAAACCATTGAGCAAAATGTAACGGACTTCGCCACCTTCTGCTTTTTTATCAACGCTCATCAATTCCATGAAACGATCAACCCCTAATTTAGGTGGTTGAGTTGGCAAACGAAGTGCTTCGATGATTTTCTTTAAACGTGATGCCTCAGCTTCGGATAGTAAACCCACTCGAACTGATAAATCAGCGGCCATGACCATGCCACAACCAACCGCTTGGCCGTGAAGCCAAGCACCGTAACCCATGCCCGCTTCAATCGCATGACCAAAGGTATGGCCAAAATTCAAGATCGCACGAATGCCACCTTCTTTTTCATCTTGAGCTACCACTTCAGATTTGATTTCACATGAGCGGCGCACGGCGTACTCCATGGCAGCTGGATCACAGTTATTCAGTGCGTCTTGGTTTTTCTCAATCCAAGATAAAAATTCAGAGTCAGCAATAGCGCCATGCTTGATCACTTCAGCCAAACCCGCCGCCAATTCTTCAGGCGGCAAAGTCTTTAAAGTATCTAAATCAGCAATCACGGCTTGCGGCTGATGAAAAGCGCCCACCATGTTTTTACCCAAAGGATGGTTGATGCCTGTCTTGCCACCGACTGAAGAGTCCACTTGAGATAACAAGGTGGTTGGAACCTGAATGAATTTAATGCCGCGCATATAGCATGCAGCAGCAAAGCCTGTCATATCACCAATCACACCACCACCCAAGGCAACCAGGGTGGTTTTTCGGTCAGCTGAGTTTTCTAACAAGCCATCAAAAATCTTTTGTAACACTTCCCATGTTTTAAATACTTCACCATCAGGCAAAACAATCAGCTTCACTTTTTGACCAATGCCCTCTAGGGTTTTAACCACCTTATCGGCATACAAAGGAGCAACCGTTTCATTGGTGACCACCGCTGTGAAAGTACCCTTGATGTGTTTTTTATATAAGTCTGCTTGAGCAAGTAATTGAGATCCAATATGAATCGGATAACTGCGATCACCTAAATCTAATTGAAGAGTGTTCATGTTGATAATTCGAATTGCATCATTAGTGTGTTCACCAACTGAGTGACGCTGGGCTTACCAGTATCAATCACATGATGGGCGGTTTCTCTGTACAAGGGATCACGAATTGCGAAAAGCTTTTCAAGGGTGCCTCTAGGATCATCGTTATTCAACAATGGTCTACCTTTGTCATTACGAGTTCTTAACCAAAGCTCATGCGGTGTTGCACGCAAATATACAACCACGCCTCTTTGATGCAAATGTTGACGATTTTCAGGCAATAAAACAGCGCCGCCACCCGTAGCCAAAACCAAATTCTTTTCTTGGGTTAATTCATCAATGACCTGAGCCTCACGCTTGCGAAATCCTTCCTCACCCTCCATTTCAAAAATGGTTGGAATGCGAACGCCGCAGCGGGCCTCAATCTCATGATCCGAATCCACAAATCGTCTTCCTAATTTTTTAGCAAGGAGACGGCCAACGGTGGTTTTACCGGCGCCCATCACCCCAACTAAAAAGATATTTTCTGGAAAACTGTTCATACATGAGATTCTACTGAGGCTTTTGACCAGAAACCAAGGTTGGCGTTAAAAAAATTAATAATTCTGTTTTGTCCTTGAACTTCGACTCTTGCCGGAAAAGAAAGCCAATCAATGGAATTGAGCCCAAGAATGGCACCTTGGCATCATCTTTTCTTTCTGTTTCTTGAAAAATGCCTCCCAAAATCACCGTTCCACCGCTTTCAACCAAAACCTGTGTTTTGACATGCTTGGTATCAATAGCAAAGCCTTGTTCTGTTTTTACTCCGACACTGTCTTTATTGATGTCCACATCTAAAACAATCATCTGATTTTTCTGAATCCGCGGTTTAACCTCCAAACGAAGGTTGGCTTTCCTGAACTGGACTTTTGTGGCACCCTGACCAGCGGATGACTGATAAGGTAATTCAGTGCCCTGCTCAATCAAGGCCTGAGTATTCTCAGCGGCCAACACCCTTGGATTCGACACAATATTCCCTAAGCCATTCGACTCTAAGGCTGAAAGTTCCATATTCAAAGCTTGGGTTGCTTGCTTGCCCAATAGAGTGATGGCCGCAGTTCCCGGTTCAAACCCATTCAGACCAGAAGCGCCGAGATGATGGCCTGTTTTTAAATTGGGCTGCTGTTGATAAGCCAATTTTGCCCCCAAGTTTTGCGCAAACCTTCTCTCCGCCTCAACAATCCTTGCCTCAATCATGATTTGACGCAACTCTCCCATCTGCCCCATTTGATGCTGCTGCTCACGGTCTTTTTGTCTTTGATGAAACAAGGCGAGCTCTTCATAGGGTGCCACCCATAAAACATCTTTATCAAAACGTGAACCAAGAGATTTACTAGCCAAAACCGAGTCAAAGGTTGTTTGCCATGATGCATTTCTCATATTGATGCTGGTTTTGCCAGACACCTTATCGCTCATCATCAAATTCAATCCCCGCATATCTGCCAACATTTGCAAGAGTTGTCGAAGATCTATCGATGAAAATTTAAGGGTGATCGCTTTGCCTGAAAAACTTTCTTGGGCAGACGTACTAGAAGCACGAACAATCAACGTCATCAAAGACCACTTCAGCCATAACCTTCTTTTATTCATCCTCATTACTCCAAAAGAATGGTCACTTGCTGACCCTTGATTGATTCCAAGACCATCTGAGACTGATCAAATGATTTGATCCGCCAACGACCATCAATCATTTGCCCTTTACGAAAGAAGCCCGTGACTTCATCAATTTCTACATAGGCCTTGAATGAATGCCCTGCATGCATAAGGCCTAAATATCTGATGTTTAAGTCACTGCTGATCAGTTCTGGCTCAGGCTCGCTTTCTCGCTGAGATAATTCCTGGTGCCTGGTTTTCTCTGGAGGATTTCCAAGCACCTTTACCAAATTTTCTAGTTTTAAGACTTTGCTACGCCCCTCATCGATGTGCTGATGAAGGTCATGTAATTGGCTCATCATAAAAATTAGTGACGCAAGGATCCCAATGAGATTGAAAAAGCTCAGTAGAAAAAGTCCATGTTTTGAGCAAAAAAGTTGAACTTGCTCGCCGGTCAATTTTTTAATGAGCTCTTGATGAAAAACTGGTGTTTTTATCTCTTGCTCAGTAAAAGCCCGGTCATAAGAGTCTGAAGTGAAGTTGCGTTTGATCATTCAAGGATTATCTAGACGGGCTCCGCCTTCAGAAATCAGCAAAATGCTGATTTCTTGTCAGAAAATTCTGAAATTTTTGTCAGGGTTTCCCTGAATTTTTTTCATACCCCTCTTTTCAAGCTATCTCTATAATCAAGACATGAGTGAATCTCGCAAGCCCGTCAGACCACCCTCACGCTTAGGCGGGGGTGCACAATCTAGAAAACCACGACGCAATTGGCAGCAATATTTAATTCGTTGGGGTATTTTCTTGGGAAGCGCTGGCCTGATCTTATTGGGCCTGGTGATTGTTTATGCACTGGTTGTTGCCAAACCGAATCTTCCTGATCTAGACACCATCACAGACTACAACCCTAAAGTTCCTCTGCGCATATACACCGCTGACAATGCATTGATTGGTGAGTTTGGCGAAGAACGCAGAAACATCATTGCTATCGAAGAAATTCCGAGTTACCTTAAGAATGCCGTTGTTGCAATTGAAGATGAGCGTTTTTATGAGCATGGCGGCGTTGATTACTGGGGAGTTTTAAGAGCCACCCTTGCTAATTTACGAGGTAGACTTGCGCAAGGTGCATCAACCATCACCATGCAAGTCGCCAGGAATTTTTTCTTAACAAATGAAAAATCATTTGCCAGAAAAATTTATGAAGTCTTATTAGCTTGGAAAATCGAATCCAATCTATCGAAAGAACAAATTCTTGAGTTGTACATGAACCAAATTTATTTGGGACAGCGAGCTTACGGATTTAGCAGTGCTGCTCAAATTTATTTTGGCAAAGATATTCAGCGCATCTCCATTGCTGAAGCAGCAATGCTAGCTGGCTTACCTAAAGCGCCATCTGCTTATAACCCAGTAGTGAATTATCGTCGCGCAAAAATTCGTCAAGAATATATCTTGCAAAGAATGCGTGATTTAAAAATGATCACGCCAAGCCAGTATCAATCCGCCATGGCTGAAACTCTGCATGTTCGTGGAGTTGGTCGAGAGTTCACAACCAAGGCTGACTTCGCCACAGAAATGGTTCGTCAGATGCTGATCAGTGAATATGGTGATGGCATTTACACACAAGGCATGACTGTGATCACCACCATCAGAAAGGCTGAACAAGATGCGGCCTATTCTGCTGTTCGAAAAGGCATCATGGATTATGAGCTTCGCCATAAATACAGGGGGCCAGAAGGTTACATCAAACTTCCTGATGATTTAACTGCACGACAAAGAGCGATTGACAACATCTTAAGTGACCACCCAAGCAGTGATGATTTACTGGCGGGCGTAGTCATAGCAGTTAATCCAAAAGAAATTCAAGCAGTGATTGCAACAGGTGACACTGTCACAATCAAAGGTGATGACCTCAAGCTTGGTGCAGTTGCATTGTCAGATAAAGCCCAGCCAAAACAACAAATCAAACCTGGCGCCATTATTCGAGTATTACCATCAGATGGTCGCTGGATTCTGGCGCAAATGCCTCAGGTTGAAGCCGCTTTTATCGGCTTAGATGCGAACAATGGTGGTATTCGTGCTTTGGTTGGTGGTTTTGATTTCAATAGAAATAAATACAACCGGGTTTCTCAAGCACAGCGTCAGCCTGGTTCATCATTCAAACCATTCATCTATGCTGCCGCTCTTGAAAAAGGCATCATGCCAAATACGTTGGTGAATGATGCGCCTCTGTCCATCAGCAGCTTAGAAACAGGCAGCCAAATGTGGAGTCCTAAAAACTACGATGGTAAGTTTGAAGGTCAAATGAAACTCCGTGCTGCGCTAGCGAAATCTAAAAATTTAGTATCTGTCAGGGTCATCAGAAAGATTGGTCCTCGTTACGCTCAAGACTTTATTCAACGCTTTGGCTTTGAAGCAGAAAAGCACCCGCCCTACTTAACCATGGCTTTGGGCGCTGGATCGGTAACACCACTCGAACTTGCCACTGGTTATGGTGTATTCGCTAACGGTGGCTATCGAGTTGAACCCTACTTGATCAGCAAAGTGATCGATGCCAAGGGCAATGTTTTGTTTGAGGCAACCCCTCAAAAAGCAGGCGACCCTAATCTTCGAGCATTGGATGCTCGCACTGCTTTCGTGATGGATAGCCTACTTCAAGAAGTCACGAAAACTGGAACGGCTGCATCAGCAAGACCTGCTTTAGGCAGATCTGATATTGCCGGAAAAACAGGTACAACCAATGAATCCATGGATGCGTGGTTTGCTGGTTATCAATCGGATGTCGTAGCAGTCGCATGGATGGGCTTTGATAAGCCCAAGAGCTTAGGCGATCGTGAGACTGGTGGCGGCCTAGCATTACCTATGTGGATCAGGTACATGAAGACTGCACTGAACGGTGTTCCAGAATCTCCACGACCAGTGCCTGCAGGCGTCGCTCAGCAAGATGGTGACTGGACTATTCCTGCATTTGTCCCATTCTTTGGCAGAACAACTACCTTAGATTAAGCATCGCCTTAGATTCATTGCGGCTTTAAATGAATTTAACTACTAAGGTAGTTTTAGCTTGTTGACTAGCTAGACGGCTTAATTCACTGAATAGCTCCGCGCCTGTTTTTGTGTCTAACCAAAGAGGTTCTTGAAGAGTACCAGCCCACTTATAGTGAAAGCCGCCTTCTTTGGCTGCTACCCAAATCTCCTGTAATGGCGATTGTGTATTCACAACAATCACACTTTTATCTTCAAATTGAATGTTCACAACATTGCCACCTTGACGGGAGATATCAAGGTCTAAATCAGTTTCCTGAAAAGCTTCTTCCAAAGAAATCTCGATGGCTTTCAATGTTTTTTCAGCAATTGCGTAAAAACCAGCGTCTGATAATGTTTCTATGTTTTTGTTCATCATTTTTATATTGGCCATGCTATAGTCAGAGATCATTTATATACTTAATCATATGCGTTTTATTGTATCTAGGACTTGGCTTCTTTGTGTAGCAATATCCCTCTTAGGATGCGGGATACGTGGCCCCCTCACGCTACCAACCATACCGCCAGCCCCGACTCATCCTGAAAAAGCAGAACCCACTGGCAAACAGTGGCCACCTGCGAAAGATTCCAAATGAATTCAGTTCCAAGCCTGAATGGCTTCTCAATCGTCCAGCAAGAATGGTTTGCTGAAAATGTCCCCCTCTCCCAAATTGCCAAAGAATTTGGGACACCCACTTATGTTTACAGCAGAAAAGCTCTGACAGATGCTTTTAATGCCTACGAAAAGGCATGTTTTAAACCAAATGGCGAGCGTCGAGCACAAGTTCACTATGCCATGAAAGCAAATAGCAATTTGGCTATTTTGAATGTTTTTGCACGCTTAGGGGCTGGCTTTGACATTGTCAGTGCTGGAGAGTTGGCACGAGTTTTAGCAGCTGGCGGCGAAGCCAAAAAAATTGTTTTTTCTGGGGTAGGCAAAAGCCGCTCTGAAATGATTGCTGCACTCAAAGCTGGGGTTAAATGTTTCAACCTTGAATCAATCCCGGAGCTTTCAAGATTAAATGAAGTAGCTGCAAGCTTAGGTGTTACTGCGCCGATTTCCTTACGCGTCAACCCGGATGTTGACCCTAAAACACACCCTTATATTTCAACTGGCTTGAAAGGCAATAAATTTGGCATTGCCTACGACGAAGTGATCAACACTTATCGTGAAGCTGCATCGATGAGTAATTGCAAGATTGTTGGCATTGATTGTCATATTGGCTCACAGATCACTGAAATCAGCCCCTATTTAGATGCCTTGGATCGAGTGCTGGAGTTGATTAAATCACTTGGTGATAACGGTATCAACATTCATCACTTGGATATCGGCGGTGGCTTGGGTATCAACTACGCCAATGACACTCCACCAGCCATCACTGACTTTGCCAACACCTTGCTCAATCACATTGAAGCCAAAGGTTATGGCCACCTTGAAGTGCTATTTGAACCCGGTAGATCTTTGGTTGGCAATGCAGGTCTTTTATTAACGACAGTTGAATACATCAAGCCTGGTGAAACTAAGAATTTTTGTATTGTTGATGCAGCCATGAATGATTTAATGCGCCCAGCAATGTATGAGGCTTATCACTCAATTGTTCCGGTGAAGCAATCAAATATGCCGAACATGACCTGCGATGTCGTGGGACCGATTTGTGAGTCAGGTGATTGGCTTGGAAGAGATCGCGAGCTCAACGTTCAAGCTGGTGATCAGCTGGCTATTTTGTCCGCGGGTGCCTATGGATTCACCATGAGTTCAAACTACAACACCCGAGGTAGAGCAGCAGAAGTGATGGTGGATGGATCAACGATTCACTTGATTCGTGAGCGAGAATCAATTGAAAGTCTCTTTGCCAACGAAAGATTGTTGCCGAACTAAAAAATATGCCAAGTAGCCTTATTCAGGTCTCTACTTGGCATTCATGTGGCAGGATTTAAAGCGTACCGTAGCTGTGCAAACCTGACAAGAACATGTTCACACCGATGAAAGCAAAGGTCGTGACAAAAAGACCTACTACTGCCCACCAAGCTGCCACCACGCCTCTTAGACCCTTCATCAAGCGCATGTGTAACCAAGCAGCGTAGTTAAGCCAAACAATCAGCGCCCATGTTTCTTTTGGATCCCAACTCCAGTAACCACCCCAAGCTTCGGCCGCCCATAGTGCACCAAGAATGGTTGCAATCGTAAAGAATGCAAAACCAACAGCGATTGCCTTGTACATCACATCATCAAGTAGCTCTAGGCTTGGCAGACGATCAGCCAAGATATTTTTTGACTTTAGCAAATAAGCAACGCCCAACATCGCTGCAATTGCAAAGGTGCCATAACCAATAAAGTTTGCTGGCACGTGTATTTTCATCCACCAGCTTTGTAATGCTGGAACCAATGGTTGAATTTGGTGAGCATCACGCGTCACGCTGTACCAAAGAATAAATGCAACGGCTGCAGCAATGATCCATAAAACAAATGAACCTAGAACCAAAGATTGATACTTGGCTTCGTAATACAAGTGGAATAAAGCTGTCACCAAACAGAAGAGAATAAATACTTCATACAAATTAGAAATAGGAATGTGGCCGATATCAGCGCCCATTAAATAAGACTCATACCAACGCACCAACATGCCTGTTAAGCCAATATAAACCGCCGCCCAACAAAATTTAGATCCTGTTGATCCCATATTTTGTGAGCGAAAAAACAAATTCAAGGTATAGAAGAGTGTGCTGAAACAGAAAAACACACTCATCCATAAAATGGCAGACTGACTAGACAGCATGTACTTCAAAAAGAAAGCTTGATCTGCTCTAGCAAGCGCTCCACCTTCTGGTGTTTGGTAGAAGTAAATTGCCAAGAAAGTCAGTATCGTTGAACCGATCATCAAACTTCTGAGAGGCTTCCATGCCCAACCCAAAATAGCTAATGCAGGAACTGAACAAAACAAAATCGTTTGTTCATAGCTATCCATGAAATTATGAAAACGAATTTCAGCAAAGATTGCGCCGGCCAACAAAGCCAAAGCAAATAGGTAGTCCATCAGGCTTAGGCTTTTAAAAACATTTGCAAAACCTTGTTTTAGGTTTTGAAGCAAGCCACCTTGAACCGTACTAACGTATTTAGTTTCCATTATTGAAAATCTTTCCGATATTTTTCAAACTCTTTTTCAAAATCCAATGTCTTTCTTGAAGTCGACATGGCGAATAGTTGCTTGCCGTTAGCTAAACTTCTGACCCAGATTCTTCTCTCTGGCAAATAAAACATTGCAAAAATACCCAAGGTCAATAGTAAACAACCTAGATAAACCATGTTCTTGCCAGGGGATCTGGTCACCTGAAATACACTGGCCTTGACCTCTTCAAACGAATCCAATTGGAAGACCAGTGGTGCGGGATAAAAATTAACGTCTGACAAAGCGGATGTTGCAGCCTGAATAAATCGCTGACTTTCCATATCATTTTTAGCGGGAGGTAATTTCAGTTGAGCCCTGGCCTCTTGCCAAAGTTCCCAAATAACTCCATTCAATACTTTTAATACAACTTCTGCTGCTTTTTGTTGATCAGCTTCTGGAACAGCTTTATCAATGAACGAGCCTAAAGCAGCAAAACCACCTGGCTTGATGCCGGCTTCTTTTGCTTGATTAACAGCAAACGCAGTTGATCCAGAGAACAATTCAATCGATCTGGTGGCGCTCTCTTTTAATTGGTTCAGCATTTGTGGTGCACCACCAAAACCCTGTTGCTGACTGATGGTTGCGATAAAGCGCTGCACTGCTCGCTGACGTGCGCTTGGATCTTGCAAGAGAGTTCTCAAAGTTAACCACTCATTCAAACTCAAGTTTGCATCTGCTGGTATGCGTAAGTATTTAAATTCTTCAGCAGAACTCTGTCTCACACCCAACATGAACATCGGCATTTCATCGATGAAAAGTGGTTGCATGTAATTGCTGAATTCACGAGCCTGTCCAGCCGCATCTCTCAATTTATATTGAACAGATGGCCCGACATTTTTTAAATCAACTGGCTTGCTGGTTTTTGCAGCGGAACCTAAACGATCACTGAATACTTTTTTTAATCCCGCATCCGATTCGTTCGTGGCAACACCTCTGACATCAGTCTGACCTGACGCATTCGATATGTTTTCAACGTTGGTTGGTCGAAATCCGCTGAACTCGAGCGTGTAGCTTGTGCCATCACTGGACTTTAACTTGGTACTTTGACCAACATTTCCATTAACGATGAAGCTTGTTTGAACAGAGTTAGCGGCGCCCTGCATGGGGTATGCGCGCAATTTTAATTTAGAACCGCCATCTTCAAAGCTTGATTGGTAAATAGCCACGCCTCGATGAATCATCGGCTCATTTACTTTGATTTTTGCTTCTGTTTCTTTGCCAGTATCTAGATCCTTGATGAGCACTTCACTCATGAATAACTTTGGCATTCCAGTGCTGTAATACTCAACGTGGAATTTTTTCAGCGCAATTGAAAATGGTAACTCTTGAATGATGCTGCCGCTTGTTGAGCTAAGCAATGCTGTGGCACTTGTGCCACCCTCAGGAACAAAAATATTCGCACGATAACTTGGGTTTGCTTCGCTGAGCTTATGTTCACTAGGAATGTCCGATATCAACATTCCCTGCGTGCTCTCAGGAAGAATACTTTTTCCTCCAAACCAAATTTGTCCGCGCGTGAACAAATCACCATCAAGCAAGCCACCCAAACAAATTAAAACAATCGCGCTGTGCGCGAAGATATAACCCCATTTACTGGCAGCACCTTTTTTGGCAAGCACTCTAGAACTGTCCTCAGAAACCAAAGTCTTAACTGAGTAGCCTTCTTTTGCTAACTGATCAGCGATTTTTGCCGCGGCTGCTTGTGTGGATAAATTACCAGTTGAAAACTCAAAATGATGATGAAGCGCTCTTAATCCACCTTCTTGAACATGCTCTTTCCAGGCACGAACCTCGGTCAACATCTTTGGAGCATTGCGTACCACGCAGAATGACACTGAAACAACTAGAAATGCCAAGATCAGCAAGAACCACCAGGCCGTATAAACCGCAAACAATCCTAGGCCATTGAAAATCTCTGCCCAAAATGGTCCGAATTGATTCACATAGTTAGCGTAAGGCTCACCTTGCTTTATGACAGTTCCGATGATGCTTGCAATTGAAATGATTGTTAGCAATGCAATCGCAAAACGCATTGACGATAGCAACTCGATACTGGCCCGATTAAACCTTTTCAAACGACTATCAGATGTTGCAAGAACCGTGTTCGCCATAACCTTCTTTTAAAAAATAAAAAGCCCACAAACAATGTTCGTGGGCCCTTCTTAATGAGAGCTACTTAATGAATAAATTAACGCAAGCCGGCGATGTAATCTGACACAGCTTTAATTTCTGCATCTGACATTCTAGAGGCAATTCCAGTCATCTGCACGCTGTTCTTACGATCACCTTGACGGTATGCAACTAACTGCGCTTCGGTGTATTCAGCCCACTGACCTGATAGACGTGGATACTGTGATGGAATACCTGCGCCATTAGGTGCATGACAAGCTGCGCATGCCGGCACTTGCTTAGAAGCAATACCGCCACGATAAATCTTTTGACCTAATTCAATGCTGGCTTTATTTTTAGCTGTACCCAAACCTGGTGTTTGCTTTTCTAAATAAGCAGCAACGTTGATCATGTCTTCTTCTGTCATCATTCCGGCGAAAGCACCCATGATTGCATTAGGACGATCTTTGCCAGCTTTGTAATCTTTTAATTGTTTCACTGTGTAAGCGGCATGTTGACCTGCCAACTTAGGATAGGTACCACCACCACTCACTCCATTAGGACCATGGCAACCCATACACGCTGCAAGACCACGCTTTGCGTCGCCTGCGTTGTACAAAGCCTCACCCTTAGCAAGATCGGGCTTTGCTGGACCAGCTGGCGCTGGAGCAGTAGGATCAGCTGCAAATGAAGGATTTACCAAAGATAAACCCAAGGCAATCACTAAAGTTTTTAATGTGACGGAAAATGTTTGACGCATTGTGCTCTCACCTGTATGTATATGATGCGAAGATTCTTAAATCTTTATTTTTAACTAAACAACTAATTAACAGCGTTAGATTTTACAATAGGTCTAACCCATAAACATCTATGTCGACCTTACATCAAGCACAATTTCTAGTAACCATTAACCACCTGGTTGATTTGCCCACCTGGGAGATCCCTGAGGTGGCTTTTGCTGGGCGCTCAAATGCTGGAAAGTCGACTGCAATTAACGTACTTTGCCAACAAAATCGCCTTGCTTTCGCCAGTAAAACACCAGGAAGAACGCAACATATCAACTTTTTCGGTATTTTAACGAAAGATAAGACCAATTTAGCGAATTTAGTCGATTTACCAGGTTACGGTTACGCCCAGGTGGACCTCAAAACAAAAAGCCATTGGAACAACCTGCTTTCTAGCTATTTGCAAACCAGGCCGAATTTAAAGGGCATGGTTTTGATCATGGATTCTCGCCGCGGTATGACTGATTTGGACCAACAAATGATTGAATGGTTCAGCCCAACGGGTCGCCCAATCCATGTTTTATTAACAAAATGCGATAAATTGAACCAATCAGAGAGCCGTTTGGCCCTGAAAAAACTACAAGAAAAGCTCAAAGAACTTAACCCGCATGGGCCCTACACAGTTCAGCTATTTTCCAGCACCAAAAGAATTGGTCTGGTTGAAGCTGATGCGATGGTTTCAAATTGGTTGGGTATCGAGGCGTCTGCAGCACATACCAGCAATGAAAATCGGATTTCTAAAAATCTAAAACCCCAACTTTCTTCATAAGGTTTTATATGCAACTATTTCATCGTCCACGTCGATTACGCAAAACAGATTGGTCACGTCGTTTAGTTCAAGAAAATCAACTGTCATCCAATGACTTTATTTATCCGGTTTTCTTGCTAGAGGGTAGTGGCCGTGAAGAAACTGTTTCATCCATGCCAGGTGTTAGCCGCTTATCTCTTGATAAGTTGATGGTAGTTGCTGAAGACTGCGTCAAGCTTGGCATCCCAGTGATGGCTTTATTCCCAGTGATCAGGGCTGAGCTCAAAACTCCAGACGGCAAAGAAGCTTTCAATCCGAATGGATTGATTCCGCAGGCAATCAAAGAACTCAAAAAGAAATTTCCAAATCTTGGCATCATGACGGACATTGCGCTTGATCCATACACCAGCCATGGCCAAGACGGCATCATCGATGCTGATGGCTATGTTCTCAATGATGCAACGGTTGATGCATTGATCAAACAAGCATTGACTCATGCCCAAGCAGGCGCAGACATCGTTGCTCCATCTGACATGATGGATGGTCGTATTGGTGCCATCAGAGATTCTCTTGAGACTCATGGATTTATTCATACTCAAATCATGGCCTACTCTGCAAAATACGCCTCGGCTTTTTACGGCCCATTCAGAGATGCAGTTGGCTCTGCTGGAAATTTAGGTAAGAGTGATAAGAAGAATTACCAAATGGATCCAGCCAACTCTGATGAAGCCATCAGAGAGGTTGCTCTTGATATTGAAGAGGGTGCTGACATGGTGATGGTCAAACCTGGCATGCCTTACTTAGACATCGTTAGAAGAGTCAAAGAAGAACTTGGTTACCCAACCTTTGCTTATCAGGTTAGCGGCGAATACGCGATGATCAAAGCTGCAGCACAAAATGGGTGGATCAATGAAGAGGCCGTGATGATGGAATCTTTGTTGGCATTTAAGCGTGCTGGTGCGGATGGCATTCTGACTTACTTCGCCAGAGATGCGGCAAGACTTTTAAACGCTAAAAAATAAATTACCAGCCAGACTTATTGCAGGCGCTCTAAGAAGCGCTCTGCTTTCATAAATCCAATCACTCTTTTGGATGCCTTCTCTTCGCCATTTGCATCAAAAAACAAAATGGCAGGGGGTCCAAACAATGCATATTGTTTCAATATACGCTGATGCTCCACGGTATTTTTTGTGACATCCACCTGAATCAACTGATAACTGCTCAGCGCTGCTTTAACTTTCTCATTGCTGAAAGTCAGCAATTCCATTTCTTTACAAGTCACACACCAGTCAGCATAGAAGTCCAATAAAACTGGTTGACCCTTTTGCTTTGCCTGACTCAATAAGGTATTTAACTGTGCAGAATTTGTAACCCGCTGAAACACAATACCTGATTCCAATCGATGCATGGTTTCGTTACTTGATGTCTTAGAACTTGTAAAAATAGGAGATGCCACCCAAACTGCCAAACCAATCAAGAGCACGCCGAAGACTCTTTGAACGATCGTCATCCATGCCCCTGCTTTAGGCAAGAGACCTTTGGCACCAATAGCGAACAACATCAATGGCAAGCCCATGCCTAAGGCCATCACAAACAATAAAATTCCTCCCAATCGGATTGAACCTGTTTGTGCAATGAATGCGAGCACGCCCGCCAAAGGGGCTGTGACGCATGGACTTGCGATGAGTGTAGAAATAGCACCCAACATGAAGGCCCCAATCACACTTCCGCCCTCTTGTTTACCGGCAATACGATCAATTTTATTGTGTAGCGATTGCGGTAAACGCAATTCATAGAAACCAAACAAGCTTGCTGCCAGTGCTAATAACATCAATGCAAATACGCTCAACACCCATGGGTTTTGCAACCAAGCCTGAATATTTGCACCAAGCGCAGCTGTAATCATTCCAGCAACGCTGTACATGATTGCCATGCCCAACACATAAGATAAGGCTAGCACTGACGCCCTCAACTTAGATATGTCGCGATGTCGATCATTTTTTGAGCCAAATATCACGCTTGACATGATTGGTAACATCGGTAGCACGCAAGGCGTTAAAGCCATTGCGAGGCCCAAAATAAAAAATGAACCCAGCAAAATGAATGGTGAAATATTTTGCAGCATGCCAGTCAACAAGCCAGCGTCATCTCTGGCCGACCATAAATCTGCTAAGCCTAATTTTTTTGTCGTATTTTTCGCACTTGACTCAGCTTCTGCACCTTCCTCATATAAAACACCATTCACAACTGATTGCAGACCTGACAATGTGAACCTTAGCTCCATCGGAGGGTAACAAACTCCTCTATCAGCGCAGCCTTGCAACTCCATGCTGAGAATTATTCCTGAAGCATCTTTGTTATTGATTAATGGAAGCAATATGCTGAAATCTTTTGGATATGTTTCTAATTCTTTGCCAAAGTTCTCATCGAATTTAATTTTGCCCTGCGGTAGTTGTGGGGCACCTAGTGACAGATCACCATTACTTTTTATAAGCTTGAACTTGATTGATTCGCGATAGATGTAATAACCTTTTGCCGGCTTTACATTCAAAAAAATTTCATTCTTAGACTGATACTCAGCACTGACCTGAAAGGCTTGTTCAGGCGCTAGAAAATTTTGCGCTTGTGCTGTTATCGCACCAAAGGCTAAAACGAAGGAAATTAGAAATTTTTTAATCATTCTTGCTACTTATCTGCGCATTCAACCACTCAGCATAATCTGATTCGACCTCATCGACCTTGATACAAATAATTTCAGGAACATCATAAGGGTGGTTTTGTTTCAACATGCTCATCAGGGTCTGTTTATTGGCTTCATTTGTTTTGAAATGAACCGGGTATTCTGTTGCCGTTTCAATCCGACCTTGCCAACGATACGTAGAGGTGCACTGAGACTGTATTTGCGCACAGGCAGCCATATTTTTTTCTATGGCTAGATTAGCCAATTTCTTGGCATCCTCTTCTTTAGCAACCGTTGTAATGATCAGATAAATTGAATCCATCGCCCATTATCTTCCAAACAAAAAAGCCTGGCAAAACCAGGCTTTTTTTATTGAACAGCGAGCTTTATTCTGCTGCTGGTGCTTCTGTGACTTCTGGGCGATCCAAAAGCTCGACCAAAGCCATAGGTGCATTGTCACCCACGCGGAAGCCGAACTTCAAAATACGCAAATAGCCGCCTGGACGTGTAGCAAAGCGTGGGCCTAACTCTGTGAAGAGTTTGGTAACCATTTCACGATCGCGCAAACGATCAAATGCTAAACGGCGGTTAGCCAAGTTGTCTTTTTTACCTAAAGTAATGAGCGGCTCTACTACACGACGCAACTCTTTAGCTTTTGGCAAAGTTGTTTTAATAACCTCGTGCTGCAACAATGAATTAGACATGTTGCGCAACATCGCTAAACGATGTGAGGATGTACGATTTAATTTACGAAGTCCGTTTCCGTGACGCATGGTGGCTCTTCCTTTCTATTATTTCTCAAGACCTGCAGGAGGCCAGTTATCTAGCTTCATGCCCAAGGTCAGACCGCGAGCGGCCAAGACATCTTTAATTTCATTCAATGATTTGCGGCCAAGATTTGGAGTCTTTAACAACTCGTTCTCAGTGCGTTGAATGAGGTCACCGATGTAGTAAATGTTTTCAGCTTTTAAGCAATTTGCAGAGCGTACTGTCAACTCAAGATCATCAACAGGTCTCATCAACATTGGGTCAACAGCTGGTGAACGGCTTGGAGCCAAGTCGCCGGCAGCTTGTGTACCTTCTAGCTGTGCAAATACCACTAACTGATCAACCAAGATGCTAGCTGACTGACGAATTGCTTCTTCTGGTGTTAATACACCATTCGTTTCAATTGTCATGACCAAGCGATCTAAGTCTGTGCGTTGCTCAACACGAGCTGATTCAACGGCGTAGCTAACACGACGAACTGGACTGAATGAAGCATCTAGAACAATGCTACCAATCGTCTTTGAAGATTCGTCTTGATATTTACGAACGTTGCCAGGAACATAGCCACGTCCTTTTTCAATCTTGATCTGCATATCTAACTTACCGTTTGCAGATAAGTGAGCGATCACGTGATCAGGATTGATGATTTCAACATCGTGTGGCAATTCAATGTCTTTTGCCAAAACAACGCCTGCGCCTTCTTTGCGCAAGGTGATGGTTACTTCATCACGCTGTTCTAATTTAAAAACGATGCCTTTGAGGTTCAATAATAGGTTAACAACGTCTTCTTGCACGCCATCAATTGTTGAGTACTCGTGTACAACGCCAGCAATGCTGACTTCTGTTGGAGCACAACCTACCATAGACGACAAAAGCACACGACGCAAGGCATTACCCAAGGTATGGCCATAACCGCGTTCAAACGGTTCCATAACTACTTTCGCTTGGTTTTCTGCAAGCGCTTCTACGGAAATAATTTTCGGCTTCAGCAGTGTGTTTTGCATATATTTATTCCTTAAGAGGGCGACACATTAACGTGAGTAAAGTTCGACGATCAAGCTTTCATTGATATCGCCACCGATGTCTTCACGATCAGGGGCTTGCTTGAATGTGCCTTCTAATTTAGTAGCGTCTACGTTCACCCAGCTAACATCAGCTGACTGAGCAACAAGACCTAAAGACTCTTGAATACGAGTTTGTTTTTTTGCTTTTTCACGAATTGCAATAACGTCACCTGGACGAACTTGCATTGAAGGAATGTTTGCAACATTACCGTTCAACAAAATTGCTTTGTGAGAAACCAATTGACGTGCTTCGGCGCGTGTTGAGCCAAAACCCATACGGTATACAACGTTGTCTAAACGTGACTCCAACAACATCAACAAGTTTTCACCTGTGTTGCCTTTGCGACGCTCTGCTTCAGCGAAATAACGGCGGAACTGACGCTCCAACACACCGTAAATACGCTTAACTTTTTGCTTTTCACGTAATTGATTACCGTAGTCAGATGTACGCGCACCAGATGTGCGGCCATGTTGACCTGGCTTAGTGTCAAGCTTGCATTTGTCTGATAAAGAGCGACGTGTGCTCTTTAGAAATAAGTCGGTACCTTCCCGACGTGATAGTTTGGCTTTAGGGCCTATGTAACGTGCCACGATTCATCCTTTCTTTGCCTTCAGTTAAAAACTGAGGGTGAGTCCATTCTTTACAAGCAATGGACGGTGGGCTTGATTAAAAAAATTAGATACGACGACGCTTTGGAGGACGGCAGCCATTGTGTGGAACTGGCGTAACGTCCTGGATTTCCGTGATTTTGATGCCAAGAGCATTCAAAGCACGAACAGCAGATTCGCGACCTGGGCCTGGACCCTTGATCTCAACTGCCAAGTTCTTGATGCCACACTCAATCGCTGCGCGGCCAGCAACTTCAGCTGCTACCTGTGCGGCAAACGGTGTAGATTTACGAGAACCTTTAAAACCTTGACCACCTGATGTAGCCCATGACAACGCATTGCCTTGGCGATCAGTGATAGTCACGATAGTGTTATTGAATGATGCGTGAACGTGCGCAATGCCGTCAGCAATATTCTTTTTAACTTTTTTACGGGCGCGAGCCGCGTTATTTTGTTGTGGTTTTGCCATTGTCAGCTCTTCCTAATTATTTCTTAAGTGCAATACCGGCCTTACGAGGGCCTTTGCGTGTACGAGCATTAGTGCGTGTGCGTTGACCGCGCATTGGCAAGCCTTTGCGATGACGCAGACCACGGTAGCAACCTAAGTCCATTAGGCGCTTGATGTTCATTGTCACTTCACGACGCAAGTCACCTTCAACAGTGAACCTGCCTACCTCTTCACGAAGTTTTTCTAAATCAGCATCGTTTAGATCTTTAACTTTTTTGTTAATTGCAACACCAGAAGCTTCGCAAATCTTGCGAGCCAATGAATTGCCAATACCAAAAATAGCCGTTAGACCAATAACGGTGTGTTGATGATTTGGGATGTTTACCCCTGCGATACGTGCCATGTAACGTTCCTCTTTTTTGAGACGGCTTCTTATTAACCCTGACGCTGCTTGTGACGAGCATCTGATGAACAGATCACTCGGACCACGCGCTTGCGTTTAATAATCTTGCAGTTGCGGCAGATACACTTTACAGATGCCAAAACTTTCATAATTAACCTCTTCTATACAATTAGTTACTACTTCGCGCGGAACACAATTCGCGCTTTTGACAAGTCGTATGGAGTAAGCTCCACCGTCACTTTGTCGCCAGGAAGAATGCGGATATAGTGCATACGCATTTTTCCTGAGATATGTCCCAACACCACATGTCCGTTTTCTAACTTCACACGAAACATGGCATTAGGCAAGTTTTCAACAATCTCGCCAGCCATTTGTATGACATCATCTTTTGCCATATAGCTTACGAGTTACCCATTTTGAAGTTAGCCTTCTTCAATAGTGAATCATATTGCTGCTGCATCATGTATGACTGAACTTGGGCCATGAAGTCCATTGTCACAACCACGATGATTAGAAGTGATGTTCCACCGAAGTAAAACGGCACATTCCAACGTAACACCAAAAACTCTGGCAACAAACAAACCAAAACCATGTAAGCAGCACCGATCAATGTCAAGCGCGTCAAAATCTTATCAACGTAACGCGCGGTTTGATCACCAGGACGAATACCTGGAACAAAAGCGCCACTCTTCTTAAGGTTGTCTGCTGTATCTCTGCTGTTAAACACCATTGCTGTGTAGAAGAAACAGAAGAAAATAATCGCTAATGCATACATCAAAATATAAACCGGCTGACCTGGTGACAAAGTTGCCGCCAAATCTTTAATAAATAAAGTCACAGAGCTTGTTGTCTCACCTGCTGTGAACCAACCTGCAATTGTTGCTGGGAACAAAATAATCGATGAAGCAAAAATTGGAGGAATAACACCTGCCATGTTTAACTTCAATGGCAAATGAGAAGCTTGACCACCGTATACCTTGTTACCAACTTGACGTTTGGCGTAGTTAACCAACACACGACGCTGACCACGCTCTACAAACACCACAAAATAAGTTACTGCGATAACGATTGCAACAATCAAAATAGCTGATAGTGCGCTCATTGAACCAGTTCTTACCAATTCAAACAAACCACCAAGTGCGCCAGGCAAACCAGCTGCAATACCGCCGAAAATAATGATTGAAATACCGTTACCCAAACCACGTTCAGTGATTTGCTCACCCAACCACATCAAGAACATTGTTCCCGTGACTAGTGTGATCACAGTGTTCATGCGGAATGTAAAGCCTGGGTCAATCACCAATCCTGCTTGAGCTTCTAATGCAATCGCAATGCCAAGAGCTTGGAAAGATGCCAACACCAAAGTTGCATAACGTGTGTACTGCGTAATTTTTCTTTGACCTGCTTGACCATCTTTTTTCATTGCTTCCAATGTTGGAAGCACGATGGTCAATAACTGCATGATGATCGATGCAGAAATGTAAGGCATGATTCCAAGTGCGAACACTGTGAATCTAGAAAGTGCTCCGCCTGAGAACAGGTTGAACATTCCAAGAATTCCACCACTTTGGCTATCAAATAATTGAGCCAATTGGTCAGGATCAATACCCGGAACTGGAATATGCGCGCCAATGCGGTAAACCACCAATGCCAAAACCAAGAAAATCAAGCGACGACGTAAGTCGGCGAACTTGCTTCCTGATTTCATGCTTGCGAGGTTTGGAGATGCAATGGCCATTAAGTATTAACTCTTAAGCTGCTTCAACAAATTTGCCACCAGCAGCTTCAACAGCAGCTTTAGCACCGGCAGTAGCTAAAATGCCACGCACTGTGATTGCCATTGATAACTCACCAGTTTTAATGATTTTTACGCTCTTAGTTAAGCCAGATACCAAGCCACTCTTTTTAAGAGTTACTAGATCAATCTCAGCCAAACCAAGCTTTTGCAAATCAGTTAATGTCACTTGACCGTCAAACTGTTTGCTCAAAGATACGAAACCACGTTTTGGCAAGCGGCGATACAAAGGCATTTGACCGCCTTCGAATCCAACTTTGTGGAAACCACCTGAACGAGATTTTTGACCTTTGTGTCCACGGCCAGCAGTCTTACCTAAGCCTGAGCCAATACCACGACCCACGCGACGCTTAGCGTGCTTAGCACCTTCTGCAGGTTTAATTTTATTGAGTTCCATATCTATCCCTAAGTATTACTTGATGACTTTGACCAAGTAAGACACTTTGTTAATCATGCCGCGAACTGCTGGCGTATCTTGCAACTCAGAAACAGAATTCACGCGACGCAAGCCTAGGCCACGTACAGTTGCGCGATGATCTTCACGAGTAGCAATAAGACTACGTACTAATTGAATTTTTACTGTGCTCATATATTTTTCCTGGCGATTAACCTAGGATCTCCTCTACAGATTTACCGCGCTTTGCAGCGATTTCTGAAGGAGTGCTCATTTTGCGTAAGCCATCCAAAGTTGCACGAACCATGTTGTATGGGTTTGTTGAACCAAGTGATTTTGCAACCACGTTCGTGATACCCATCACATCAAATACCGCACGCATTGGGCCACCAGCAATAACACCAGTACCGTCTTTAGCTGGAGAGATCAAAACGCGTGACGCGCCATGCTGACCAACCACTGTGTGCTGCAATGTGCCGCTGCGTAAAGAAACCTTGAACATCTTGCGACGTGCTTCGTCCATTGCTTTTTGTACAGCTACTGGCACTTCTTTTGACTTGCCCTTACCCATACCAATGCCGCCATCACCATCACCAACCACTGTTAGTGCAGCAAAACCGAGAATACGACCACCTTTAACAACTTTGGTCACTCGGTTGATAGCGATCATCTTTTCGCGTAGACCATCATCACGCTCTTCAGATTGAACTTTATTTTGCATCTTTGCCATATTATTTCCTTGAGCCTTCGCGATCAGAACTTAAGGCCGGCTTCACGCGCAGCCTCTGCCAACGCTTTCACGCGGCCATGGTAACGGAAACCAGCACGGTCAAACGCTACCTCTGTAACGCCTGCCTTGATGGCACGTTCAGCAATAGTTTTGCCAACATGCTGAGCTGCAGCACTGTTACCACCATTACCGTTCAATGCTTTTTTAATATCTGCTTCCATAGTTGAAGCAGCTGCAAGAACTTTGGTGCCATCTGCGCTGTAAAGCTGAGCAACGATATGCTGGTTAGAACGATAAATCGTCAAACGATGAGCCAATTGTTCCGCAATTCTGATGCGGGTTTGGCGTGCGCGGCGAACTCGTGTTTCATTTTTGTTCATATCTAACCCCGATTACTTCTTCTTGGTTTCTTTGAGGCGAACCACTTCATCAACATAACGTACACCCTTGCCTTTGTATGGCTCTGGTGGACGGTATGCGCGAACTTCTGCGGCTACCTGGCCAACTTGCTGCTTGTTGGCGCCTTTAATAATGATCTCAGTTTGTGATGGAGTTTCTGCCTTAACACCTGCTGGCAAATCATGAATCACATCATGTGAGAAACCTAATTGCAATTTCAATGCGTTACCCTGAACAGAAGCACGGTAACCAACGCCCACCAAGCTAAGCTTGCGCTCAAAACCTGTTGTTACGCCTTTAACCATGTTGCTCACCAAAGCACGTGTTGTGCCTGACAAAGCATTTGATTCTGCAGACTCATCGTTACAAACGACTTGAAGAACGCCATCTTTCTGTTGCAAACCAACGAGTGGGTGCAATGTGTGTGACAACGTACCCAATGGGCCTTTAACTGTTACTTGATTTGCAGCAATCTGCACATCCGCGCCTTTTGGCAACTCAATAGGGCTTTTACCGACTCTTGACATCTTCGTTCTCCCTATTAAGCTACGTAGCAGATGACTTCGCCACCCACGCCAATAGCGCGAGCTTTACGATCTGTCATCACGCCTTGTGGCGTAGAAATGATTGCAACACCTAGACCGTCCAAAACCTTTGGAATGTCATGGCGACCTTTGTAGATACGCAAACCAGGTGTTGATACGCGTTGAATGCGCTCAATAACTGGACGGCCTGCGTAATACTTTAGGCTGATATTTAATACAGGTTTAGCCGCTTCTCCAGCAATTTCAAAGCTGTCGATATAACCTTCGTCTTTTAGAACGTTGGCAATCGCTACCTTGAGCTTGGAAGAAGGCATGGCGACGTTTGTCTTCTGTACCGCTTGCGCGTTACGGATTCTCGTCAGCATGTCGGCGATTGGATCGCTGATACTCATGTGTTCTCCTAATCTTTCGCCGCTTACCAGCTGGCCTTGGTTACACCAGGGATCTCGCCACGGAAGGCGATTTCACGGATTTTGCTACGGGCCAAGCCGAACTTGCGGAACGTGCCGCGTGGACGGCCAGTTAATGCACAGCGATTACGCTGGCGAGTTGGACTTGCGTTACGTGGAAGCTGTTGCAACTTCAAACGAGCTTCATAACGTTCTTCTTCGCTCTTAGAGACGTCATCAATAATCGCCTTTAACTCTGCACGCTTTGCGGCATACTTTGCGACAGTCTTGGTGCGCTTCTTTTCGCGTTCAATCAATGCTAATTTAGCCACGATGACCTCTTAATTGCGGAATGGGAATTTAAACGCTGCTAACAAAGCTTTTGCTTCGTCATCAGTTTTAGCAGTAGTGGTAATGCTGATATTTAATCCACGTAGTGAGTCGATTTTGTCGTACTCGATTTCCGGGAAAATGATCTGCTCTTTAACACCAATGTTGTAGTTACCGCGACCGTCAAATGCCTTACCAGAGATACCGCGGAAATCGCGCACACGTGGCAATGCAACTGTAATAAAACGATCTAGGAATTCGTACATTGTTTGACCACGCAAAGTCACCATTGCACCAATTGGGTAGCCTTGACGGATTTTGAAACCCGCAATAGCTTTACGCGCTTTGGTTACAACAGGCTTTTGTCCAGCGATCTTTGTTAGATCGCCAACAGCGTGTTCAATAATTTTCTTATCATTCACCGCTTCGCCCAAGCCCATATTCAATGTGATCTTGGTGATGCGCGGCACTTCCATAACAGATTTGTAACCGAATTTTTTCATCAAATCAGCTGAAACTTTTTCTTTATAGAAGTTGTGTAAACGTGTTGACATATTTAGTTATCCTCGTCTTAGGCAGCGATTACAGCGCCAGTTGTCTTGAGGTAGCGAACCTTCTTGCCGTCAGCCACTTTGATGCCAACGCGTGAAGGTTTACCGTTTGCGTCAACCAATGCAACGTTAGATGCTTGGATTGGCATAGTCTTATCAACTACACCGCCAGTTGCACCTGTCGATGGGTTTGGTTTAACGTTTTTCTTGTACACATTAACGCCATCAACGAGTAATTTACCCTCGAGGATTTCAGAAACTGTGCCTTTTTTTCCTTTGTCACGACCAGTAATAACTACTACTTGATCGCCTTTACGAATCTTGTTCATATCGACCCCTTAAATAACTTCTGGCGCGAGAGAAACGATTTTCATGAAGCGTTCAGTACGCAATTCGCGTGTTACTGGCCCGAAAATACGTGTACCAATTGGCTCTAGTTTTGCGTTAAGCAAAACAGCCGCATTGGAATCAAATTTGATCAGTGAACCGTCTGGACGACGTACACCCTTGGCAGTGCGAACCACCACGGCGTTATAAATATCACCTTTTTTAACACGACCACGCGGAGCGGCGTCTTTAACCGTCACTTTAATAATGTCACCAATGCTGGCGTAACGGCGTTTTGAACCACCGAGCACCTTGATGCACAATACTTCGCGGGCACCGGTGTTATCGGCAACCTCTAGTCTGCTTTCAGTTTGAATCATCTTTTTATCCCCAACTTGAGCGCCATAGGCAATCAGTCTTGGTTCCGTTGAGGGACCTCAATCTTTCGATCAAAATCCCGGATTAATACTTCTGAATCAATTACTTCCCAGCATACTTCGCTGGAAAGCCCTCTACTATAACAGGCTTGAACAGTCGTTGCAAGCCTGTTTTGTTAGTTTTTAAACAGCTTTCGCTGCCTCAACCAATCTTGTTACAACCCATGATTTGCTGCGTGAAATTGGCTTTGACTCTGAAATCTCAACCGTATCACCGTCTTTGTACTGGTTTGTTTCATCGTGAGCATGGTATTTCTTTGATTTAGCAACATATTTGCCATACAAAGGATGCTTAACACGACGCTCAACCAATACAGTCACAGTTTTTTGCATTTTGTCGCTCACTACGCGACCGATCAAGGTGCGGCGCAATGATTTTTTTGTAGTTTCAGTCATTATTTGCTCGCTTTCTGGGCAATAACAGTTTTTACACGAGCGATGTCGCGCTTTACTTTGCCGAGTTGGCTTGTATCTGAAAGTTGCTGAGTGCCCTTTTGCATACGCAATTTAAATTGGGCCTTGAGCAATTCAGATAGCTCTTGGTTTAAAGATTTAACGTCTTTGGCGTTCAAATCGGAAGCTTTCATTTTGTCCCGTCCAAATTAGGCGCCAAGCTGGCGCACAACAAATGTAGTTTGAATTGGCAACTTAGCAGCAGCAAGTCTAAAAGCCTCGCGCGCCAATACTTCGTCAACACCATCCATCTCGTATAAAACTTTACCTGGTTGGATTTCAGCTACGTAGTACTCTGGGTTACCCTTACCGTTACCCATACGAACTTCTGCAGGCTTCTGAGAAATTGGCTTATCTGGGAAAATACGGATCCAAATACGACCGCCACGTTTAATGTGACGAGTCATAGCACGACGTGCAGACTCAATTTGACGCGCTGTTAATCGACCACGACCAACTGCTTTCAAACCAAAGTCACCGAATGCTACGCTGCTACCACGAGTGGCAACACCAGTATTACGGCCTTTTTGTTCCTTACGGTACTTACGACGTTTTGGTTGCAACATAATTATTCTCCAGCCTTCTCAGCAGGCTTAGTTACTTTGCGCACGCGTTTTACTGCTGGCTTAGCATCAGCTGCTGGCTTATCACCGTCTTCTTTAGCTTTACGTGGTGCACGTGTGCTAGGACGACGAGTCTTTTTCTCTTGATCTGCTTCAGGTGCTGCAGGTGCAACTGCGTTCACATCAACGCGACCCAATGTGTCACCTTTGTAAACCCAAACCTTCACACCAATGATGCCGTATGTTGTTTCTGCTTCTGATGTTGCGTAATCAATATCAGCCTTCAATGTATGAAGAGGCACACGACCTTCACGGTACCATTCTGTACGAGCAATTTCAGCACCGTTCAAACGGCCAGCACTCATGATCTTGATGCCTTGAGCGCCCAAGCGCATCGCGCTTTGCATTGCACGCTTCATCGCGCGACGGAACATAATACGTTTTTCAAGCTGTTGCGTGATTGAATCAGCGATTAACTGAGCATCAACTTCAGGCTTGCGAATTTCTTCGATATTGACGTGAACTGGAACACCCATGCGCTTTTGTAATTCTTTGCGCAACACTTCGATGTCTTCGCCTTTTTTGCCAATAACAACACCTGGACGTGAGCTGTAGATAGTGATCTTTGCGTTCTTTGCAGGACGCTCAATGATCACTTTGCTCACTGATGCATTTTTCAACTTCTTCTTAAGGTAGCTACGAACTTCAACGTCTTCTTGCAACATTTTTGCAAAGTCGTTGCTGTTAGCGTACCAGCGTGAAGTCCAGTTACGGCTTACCGAGAGACGAAATCCGGTTGGATGTATTTTCTGACCCATGTCTCTTCCTTAGTTGCTCAAAGTCACAGTGATGTGACAAGTTTGTTTTTCAATCTTGTTGCCGCGACCCTTAGCACGAGCAGTAAAACGCTTGAGCGATGTGGCCTTATCAACAGTGACTGTCTTCACTTTCAACTCATCAATATCAGCACCTGAATTGTGCTCCGCGTTAGCGATAGCAGATTCAACTACTTTCTTCATGATGAATGCAGCTTTTTTAGGGCTGAATGTGAGAATATTTAGCGCGCGAGCAATTGGCAATCCACGAATTTGGTCAGCGACCAAACGTGTTTTTTGCGCTGAAATGCGGGCGCTGCGGTGAATAGCTTTAGATTCCATCATCGTCCTCTTACTTCTTCGCTTTCTTATCTGCCGCGTGACCTTTGAAGGTGCGCGTTAGGGCAAACTCACCCAATTTATGTCCAACCATGTTTTCAGTGATGTACACAGGTACATGCTGACGACCATTGTGGACGGCAATTGTGAGACCAATGAAGTCTGGAAGAATGGTCGAACGGCGTGACCATGTCTTGATGGGCTTCTTATCTTTGTTGGCTACTGCAGTTTCAACCTTTTTAACAAGGGTTACTTCGCAGAATGGGCCTTTTTTAGCTGAGCGCGTCATGTCTATTTCCTTATTCTATTAGCGCTTTTGACGACGTTGAGCAATCATGCTTGTCGTACGCTTATTGCGACGTGTTCTGTAACCCTTCGTTGGTGTGCCCCATGGAGATACTGGAACACGACCTTCGCCTGTACGACCTTCACCACCACCATGTGGGTGATCGACTGGGTTCATTGCAACACCGCGAACTGTTGGACGAATACCGCGCCAGCGATTTGCACCAGCTTTACCGATTTGACGTAGGCTGTGTTCTTCATTGCCTACTTCACCAATCGTTGCACGACATTCAATGTGTACACGACGTACTTCGCCAGAGCGCAAACGCACTTGACCATACACGCCTTCACGAGCCAAAAGCACTGCTGAACCACCAGCAGTACGAACCATTTGAGCACCCTTACCTGGCAACATTTCCACGCAGTGGATCGTGCTACCAACAGGAATATTTCTCAATGGCAAGTTGTTACCAACTTTGATTGGGGCTTCTGAACCGCTCATGATTGCCTGACCAACCACTGCACCCTTAGGAGCAATGATGTAACGGCGCTCACCATCTGCAAATAGCAACAAAGCTAAGTTTGCAGTGCGGTTTGGATCGTATTCTAAGCGTTCAATTTTCGCTGGAATACCATCTTTGTCATTACGTTTAAAGTCAACAACACGATAGTGATGCTTATGACCACCGCCTTTATGGCGTGTCGTGATGTGACCGTTATTGTTACGACCTGATTTTTGATGTTGTGGCTCCAACAAACCTGCAAAAGGTTTACCCTTGTGCAAATCTGGATTTACCACTTTCACCATGGAACGACGTCCAGGTGAAGTCGGTTTAGTCTTCATTAAAGGCATGATTAATTTGCCTCCGCTTCAAAATTGATTTCTTGACCAGGCTTCAAACAAACATAAGCCTTCTTGGTGTGATTGCGGCGACCTTCAAAACGGCCAAAGCGCTTCGCTTTACCTTTTTGATTAACCACCTGAACAGACTCCACCTCTACTTTGAATAACAATTCAACAGCAGCTTTGATTTCTAATTTGTTTGCATCGCGCATTACTTGGAAAACCACTTGCTCATTCTTTTCTGCAACATATGTTGCTTTCTCAGAAATCACTGGGCCAACCAATACTTGCATCAAGCGATGATCGTTTTTACGTGTTGTGATCATTTGAGCATCTCCTCAATTTGAGCAACAGCTGACTTCAAGATCAACACTTTTTGGAAGTGAATCAATGAAAGTGGATCTGCATGCTGCACTTCAACTACGCCAACTTTATGCAAGTTACGTGAAGCCAAGTACAAGTTTTCATCAACCTTATCAGCGATGATCAATACTGACTCCAAGCCCATTGCTTTAACTTTTTCAGCCAACAACTTAGTCTTAGGCGCATCAACTGAGAAACTCTCAACGATGTTCAAACGACCTTCGCGCGCCAACTGAGACAAGATTGAACGCATACCTGCGCGATACATCTTTCTGTTAACTTTTTGTGAGAAGTTTTCTTCTGGTGAGTTAGGGAATATACGACCACCCCCGCGCCACAATGGTGAAGATGACATACCTGCACGAGCACGGCCTGTGCCTTTTTGGCGCCATGGCTTTTTCGTTGTATGTTTAACTTGTTCACGGTCTTTTTGAGCACGATTACCACTGCGGGCGTTGGCTTGATAAGCAACAACTACCTGGTGAATCAATGCTTCGTTATATTCACGCTCGAAAACTTCTGGTGAAGCAGAAACGCCTGCGCCCAGTTTTCCGTCAGCTTGTAGGAGCTTTAATTCCATTTGCGGGCCCCTTATTTAGCAGCAGCAGTTTTCACTGCTGGTGTGATGATGACTTTGCCGCCGCGAGAACCTGGAACTGCACCTTTGATCAAGAGCAATTTGCGTTCTGCATCGATACGAGCAACTTCAAGATTTTGAACTGTGCGTGTCACGTCACCCAAGTGACCTGTCATGCGCTTACCTGGGAAAACACGACCTGGATCCTGGGCCATACCGATAGAGCCAGGAACGTTGTGTGAACGTGAGTTACCGTGTGAAGCACGACCTGAAGCGAAGTGATAACGCTTGATGGTACCGGCGTAACCCTTACCAATCGTGGTACCTTGCACGTCAACTTTTTGACCAACGGCAAATGTATCAAGACCAATAATGTCGCCAACCTTAAGCTCACCAGCTTTAGCTGCGTCAATACGGAATTCATTAAGTGCGCTACCTGCCAATACACCAGCTTTTGCATAGTGACCAGCTTGAGGTTTTACAACGCGTGAAGCACGGCGAGTTCCAAATGCCAACTGAACAGCTGTGTAGCCGTCAGTTTCCTCGGTTTTAACTTGCGCAATGCGGTTATCGCTTACGTCGATAACTGTGACCGGCACAGCATCACCCTCTTCTGTGAAGAGGCGGGTCATGCCGACCTTACGGCCGATTAAGCCTAGGCTCATATCATTACTCCAATGCCGACTACGATTGGTCAGCGGAAATTTATATAAATAATACTTTTTTACTACTTTTTCCAGATATTTCTGGAAAGCCGACTATTGTAGCGCCTTTTTTTGGGCCCTGCAATAGCCTTTTTCTGCTTACTGAAGCTTAATTTCTACGTCTACACCAGCTGGAAGATCCAACTTCATCAACGCATCAACAGTTTTTTCAGTAGGATCAACGATATCCATCAAGCGCAAATGCGTGCGGATCTCTAATTGGTCACGTGAAGTCTTGTTAACGTGTGGTGAACGTAGGATGTCAAAACGCTCAATACGTGTTGGCAAAGGTACTGGACCCTTAACAACCGCACCAGTGCGCTTGGCTGTGTCTACGATTTCAGCAGCTGACTGGTCGATCAAACGATAGTCAAAAGCTTTTAATCTGATACGAATTTTCTGATTTTGCATTTTTTATCCTAAAGAGCAGTGCGATGTTGTCGCGATATAACTAAAGAGCGCGGTGACGTGCAACATTCACGTCACCGTTTTCTGCAAAACTAATTAATCTAAAACTTTAGCAACAACACCGGCGCCTACAGTACGGCCACCTTCACGGATCGCAAAACGGAGACCTTCTTCCATCGCGATCGGAGCGATCAACTTAACTGTAATTGTCACGTTATCACCAGGCATCACCATCTCTTTGTCTTTCGGCAATTCGATTGAACCTGTTACGTCCGTTGTACGGAAGTAGAACTGTGGACGGTAGTTGTTGAAGAATGGTGTGTGACGACCACCTTCGTCTTTGCTCAACACATACACTTCAGCTGTGAAGTGTGTGTGTGGCGTAATAGAACCTGGCTTAGCCAATACTTGACCACGCTCAACTTCTTCACGCTTTGTACCGCGTAACAAGATACCCACGTTGTCACCAGCTTGACCTTGGTCTAACAACTTACGGAACATCTCAACGCCTGTACATGTTGTCTTCAATGTTGGCTTGATACCGATGATCTCAATCTCTTCACCAACCTTAACAATACCGCGCTCAATACGACCAGTCACAACTGTACCGCGACCAGAAATAGAGAACACGTCTTCAACTGGCATCAAGAACGCGCCATCAATCGCACGCTCTGGTGTTGGAATGTATGTGTCCAATGCTTCAGCCAACTTCATGATGGCCTCTTCACCCAACGCACCTTTGTCGCCCTCAAGCGCCAACTTTGCTGAACCTTTAACGATTGGTGTGTCATCGCCTGGGAAGTCGTACTTAGACAACAGTTCGCGAACTTCCATTTCTACTAGCTCTAACAATTCTGCATCATCAACCATGTCGCACTTGTTCATGAACACGATGATGTATGGAACACCAACCTGGCGCGCCAACAAGATGTGCTCACGTGTTTGTGGCATAGGACCATCAGCAGCAGACACCACCAAAATAGCGCCGTCCATCTGGGCAGCACCAGTGATCATGTTCTTAACGTAGTCAGCGTGACCTGGGCAGTCAACGTGTGCGTAGTGACGGTTTGCTGTCTCGTACTCAACGTGTGCTGTATTAATCGTAATACCGCGTGCCTTCTCTTCTGGTGCAGCATCGATCTGGTCGTAAGCTTTTGCTTCGCCACCAAACTTCGCTGACAACACTGTAGCGATCGCTGCAGTCAATGTTGTTTTACCGTGGTCAACGTGACCAATTGTGCCTACGTTTACGTGCGGTTTTGTCCGCTCAAATTTCTCTTTTGCCATTTTTCAGCCTCTAATTCAAATAATTGTTAATTAAAATTACTTAGACTTTGCAGCAATCACTGCGTCAGCCACGTTCTTTGGAGCCTCAGAATAATGTTTGAATTCCATGGTGTATGTTGCACGACCTTGAGTCAATGAACGCAAACCTGTTGAATAACCAAACATCTCAGCCAAAGGCACTTCAGCGCGAACAATCTTGCCGCCGCCAGGAATGTCATCCATACCTTGCAAAATACCGCGACGTGAAGATAGGTCACCCATTACGTTACCCATGAAGTCTTCTGGAGTTTCAACTTCAACAGACATCATTGGCTCTAGCAATACTGGGCTAGCTCTGCGCATACCTTCTTTGAACGCCATTGAACCGGCCATTCTGAAAGCATTCTCGTTTGAGTCAACGTCATGGTATGAACCGAAGAACAATGTTGCTTTGATGTCGACCACTGGGTAACCAGCTAGCACACCATTGTTCAATGTTTCTTGAATACCTTTATCAACCGCTGGAATGTATTCACGAGGAACCACACCACCCTTGATAGCGTCAACGAACTCAAAACCTTTACCTGGCTCTTGTGGCTCCAACTTCAACACAACGTGACCATACTGACCACGACCACCAGACTGCTTAACAAACTTACCTTCAACTTCTTCGCAAACCTTGCGGATCGTTTCGCGGTAGGCAACCTGTGGCTTACCCACTGTTGCTTCAACACCAAACTCACGCTTCATACGGTCAACCAAAATTTCCAAGTGCAACTCACCCATACCGGAAATAATTGTTTGGCCAGATTCTTCGTCAGTCTTAACGCGGAATGAAGGATCTTCTTGTGCTAAACGATTCAATGCCAAGCCCATCTTCTCTTGGTCAGCCTTTGTCTTTGGCTCAACCGCCTGAGAAATCACTGGCTCTGGGAACACCATGCGCTCCAAAACAATCACACTGTCTGGATCACAAAGAGTTTCACCTGTTGTTGCTTCTTTCAAACCAACCGCAGCAGCGATATCGCCAGCATGAACTTCTTTAATTTCTTCACGTTGGTTAGCGTGCATCTGAAGAATACGACCTAGACGCTCTTTCTTACCTTTGATCGGGTTGTAAACAGTGTCGCCTGATTTAACAACACCAGAATAAACACGGAAGAAAATTAACTGACCAACGAATGGGTCTGTCATGATCTTGAATGCCAATGCAGAGAACTTCTCATCATCAGCAGCTTTACGAACACCTTGAGTGCCATCTTCCAATTCACCAGTCACTGGTGGAATATCAATTGGTGAAGGCATGAAATCGATCACAGCGTCCAACATCGCCTGAACGCCCTTGTTCTTAAATGCAGTACCGCACATCATTGGAACAATTTCGCTGGCAATCGTACGTGTACGCAATGCTTTTTTAATTTCTTCTTCAGTCAAAGCTTCGCCGCCCAAATACTTGTTCATCAAATCTTCTGATGACTCAGCAGCAGCTTCAACCATTTTCTCGCGCCACTCTTCAGCACTTGCTTGTAATTCCGCAGGAATATCTTCGTAAGTGAACTTAGTACCCTGTGATGCCTCATCCCAGAAAATAGCCTTCATCTTGATTAGGTCAACAACACCTTTGAAGTTTTCTTCTGCACCGATAGGAATCTGAACTGGAATTGGGTTTGCTTTCAAACGCAAACGCATTTGATCGTAAACCTTGAAAAAGTTTGCACCAGTACGGTCCATCTTGTTCACAAACGCTAAACGTGGAACCTTGTACTTGTTTGCTTGGCGCCATACTGTTTCTGATTGTGGCTGAACACCACCCACAGCACAGTAAACCATGCAAGCACCGTCCAACACGCGCATTGAGCGCTCAACTTCAATCGTGAAGTCTACGTGACCCGGTGTGTCAATGATGTTAATGCGGTGCTCTGGATAGTTACCAGCCATACCCTTCCAGAAAGCTGTTGTAGCCGCTGAAGTAATGGTGATGCCGCGCTCTTGTTCTTGTTCCATCCAGTCCATGGTAGCTGCGCCATCATGAACTTCGCCAATCTTGTGATTAACGCCGGTATAAAACAAAATACGTTCTGTTGTTGTCGTTTTTCCTGCGTCGATGTGCGCAGAGATACCAATATTACGATAACGCTCAATAGGGGTTTTACGTGCCACTTTATCCTCGTCTTTTCTGAGCTGTTAGAAACGGAAATGAGAGAAAGCTTTGTTAGCTTCTGCCATACGGTGAACTTCATCACGCTTCTTCATCGCACCGCCACGTCCTTCAGACGCTTCGATCAATTCATTAGCAAGACGCTGAGCCATTGATTTTTCGCCACGCTTCTTAGCTGCTTCACGCAACCAACGCATAGCCAAAGCCAAACGACGTGATGGACGAACCTCAACAGGCACCTGGTAGTTTGCGCCACCAACACGACGGCTCTTCACCTCAACCACAGGCTTAACGTTGCCCATGGCGATTGAAAATACTTCTAGGGGTTCTTTGTTGGCTTTCTTTTCGATGTGCTCGAAAGCGCCATAAACGATACGTTCTGCAACGGATTTTTTACCATCCAACATCAAAACGTTCATGAATTTAGCAACTTCAACGTTTCCAAATTTTGGATCCGGAAGAATTTCACGCTTGGGTACTTCGCGACGACGCGGCATTACAACTCCTAATTTTATTCAGTTAGAGGACCATTCCTCAAAGTTACTCAACTAGATCACAATTAATCCGAAGTAACCACTTACTTAGCAAGCTCCAATTGAGCTTGCTACTTGCGTAAAAAAGCTATTAAGCTTTCTTAGCGCGCTTCGCACCATACTTGGAGCGAGATTGCTTACGGTCTTTAACGCCTTGTAAGTCAAGTGAACCACGCACGATGTGATAACGCACACCTGGCAAGTCTTTCACACGACCACCGCGGATAAGAACCACTGAGTGTTCCTGCAAGTTGTGGCCTTCACCACCAATGTAGGAAATCACTTCAAATCCATTAGTCAAGCGTACTTTGGCTACTTTACGCAAAGCCGAGTTAGGCTTTTTTGGAGTAGTTGTGTATACGCGAGTACATACGCCACGGCGCTGAGGACAGTTCTCAAGCGCTGGGCTCTTACTTTTTACGATCTCAGAAGTACGGGGACTTCTAAGTAATTGATTAATTGTTGGCATAGCTTACTTTCAAAGCAGAAAATTCTGCGGTTTGCGAAGAACTCGACATTCTAGACCGGTCAGCTCCTGCCGTCAAGACGGCAAAAGCTGACTTTTTAGGTCTATTTTGTCCTTTTTGGCCTTATTCAGCCTCTCCTGTAGGTTCTAAATCCACGATTTCTTCAGATTTAGCCTCTTCAGCAGCAATCATTTCCGCACGTTCACGGTCCAACTGTTCGCGTACTTTACGTGCGCGACGGTAGGCCAAACCGGTACCGGCAGGAATGAGGCGACCAATGATGACGTTTTCTTTGAGACCACGAAGCGTATCAACTTTGCCCATGATGGCGGCTTCAGTAAGAACTCTGGTTGTTTCCTGGAAGGAAGCAGCAGAAATGAAGCTGTCTGTAGACAATGATGCTTTTGTAATACCCAATAGAACGTTGTCATACAACGCTGGACGCTTACCTTCCGCAATCATGCGGTCGTTTTCATCCAACATATCTGATCGTTCAACTTGTTCACCAGTGATGAATTTCGTATCAGCTGCGTCCGTGATTTGAACGCGACGTAACATTTGACGAACAATCACTTCAATGTGCTTGTCGTTAATCTTCACGCCTTGCAAACGATAAACGTCTTGAACTTCATCAACGATGTAGGTTGCCAACTCTTCGATACCCTTCAAGCGAAGAATATCGTGTGGATCAGCAGGACCCTCAACAATCATTTCACCCTTGTTCACAACTTGACCGTCGTGAACCAAGATTTGTTTCTCTTTAGGGATCAAGAACTCATGAGATTCGCCGTCCATATCAGTGATAACTAGACGCTGCTTACCTTTGGTTTCTTTACCGAAAGAAACTGTACCTGTTACTTTTGCCAAGATCGCTGCATCTTTTGGTGAACGAGCTTCGAATAGTTCTGCCACACGTGGCAAACCACCCGTGATGTCTCGTGTCTTTTGCGCTTCGATTGGAATACGCGCCAACACTTCACCAACGTGAACTTTTTGACCGTCTTTCACAGTGATCAAAGCGCCCACTTGCAAACCAATGGTTACTGGATGATCTGTACCAGCGATGAGAACTTCAGCGCCAGCTGCATCGTACAAGCGAATCATTGGGCGAACACCCTTTGCTGCCGCACTACGACGCTTACCATCAATAACAACCAAAGTAGACAAGCCAGTTACTTCGTCAACCTGCTTAGCAACTGTCACACCTTCTTCAACGTTTTCAAAGCGAACCACGCCTGAGTACTCAGTAATGATTGGACGAGTCAACGGATCCCAAGTTGCCAAAGTTGCGCCGGCCTTGATGGTGGCACCTTCTTTAAGTGTCAATGTTGCACCGTATGGAACCTTGTGACGCTCGCGCTCACGACTATTGTCATCAGTGATTAACGCTTCGCCTGAACGTGAAATAACAATCTGCTCACCTTTAGCATTTGTTACAAAACGCATTGTTGGCGTGAAACGCAAAATACCGTTTGATTTTGCTTCAACGTTATTTGCAACAGCAGCACGTGACGCAGCACCACCGATGTGGAATGTACGCATTGTTAACTGTGTACCTGGCTCACCAATTGATTGAGCAGCGATCACACCAACTGCCTCACCAGAGTTCACCATCGTGCCACGACCTAAGTCACGGCCATAACACTTCGCGCACAAACCAAAACGTGTTGCACATGACAATGGTGTGCGAACCTTAACTTCATCGATACCCAATGAGTCAATTAATTCAACGTCATCTTCTGTCAACATTGTGCCGTCAACGATGATGGTTTCTTGTGTGTCTGGATTAACAACATCACCGATACACACACGACCCAAGATACGATCGCTCAATGGCTCAATCACCTCGCCACCCTCAACCAAGGCCTTCATTGAAACGCCATTAGTTGTGCCGCAATCATCATCAAGAACTACTAAGTCTTGAGTCACATCCACCAAACGACGAGTCAAGTAACCAGAGTTAGCTGTCTTCAAAGCAGTGTCAGCCAAACCTTTACGAGCGCCGTGTGTTGAGATGAAGTACTGAAGAACGTTCAAGCCTTCACGGAAGTTAGCAGTAATCGGTGTTTCAATGATTGAGCCGTCTGGCTTAGCCATCAAACCACGCATACCAGCCAACTGACGAATCTGAGCAGCAGAACCACGCGCACCAGAGTCAGCCATCATGTAAATAGCGTTGAAAGATTCTTGCTTAACTGTTTTACCGTGACGATCAACAACGTTTTCTTGAGATAACTGCTCCATCATGGCCTTACCGACCTGATCACCAGCAGCACCCCAAATATCAACCACGTTGTTATAACGCTCTTGGTTAGTTACCAAGCCTGACATAAATTGCTTGTCATACTCTTTAACTTTACCGGCCGCTTCAGAAATAATTGTTTCCTTCTGAGCAGGGATCAACATGTCGTCAATCGCAATTGAGATACCAGCACGTGTTGCCAAACGGAAACCAGACTGCAATAGTTTGTCAGCAAAAATAACTGTTTCTCTCAAACCGCAACGACGGAATGACAAGTTAATCAAGCGAGAAATTTCTTTCTTTTTAAGCGCTTTGTTAATGCTGTCGAATGACATGCCTTTAGGCAAGATCTCTGACAACATGGCACGACCCACTGTTGTGTGACGCAATGTCACTTTCTTAGCAAAGCGTGCATCGCCTTCTGCTTCTTTATCAACTAAATCATATTCAGTGATACGAACTGCAATGCGTGTGGCCAACTCAACTTGCTTATTTTCATAAGCGCGAATCACTTCGCTGATATCGGCAAATGTCATACCCTCACCCTTGGCATTAATTGCCTCGCGTGTTGTGTAGTACAAGCCCAAAACGATATCTTGAGATGGAACAATTGAAGGTTCACCGTTGGCTGGGAACAAGATGTTGTTTGAAGCCAACATCAATGTGCGAGCCTCCATCTGAGCTTCCAAAGACAATGGAACGTGAACAGCCATTTGGTCACCGTCGAAGTCGGCGTTGAATGCCGCGCAAACGAGTGGGTGCAACTGAATAGCTTTACCTTCGATCAACATTGGCTCAAACGCTTGAATACCTAAGCGGTGCAATGTTGGCGCACGGTTCAACATCACTGGATGCTCGCGAATCACTTCTTCTAAGATGTCCCAAACGATTGGCGTTTGGTTTTCTACTTCTTTCTTAGCGGCTTTGATTGTTGTAGCAATACCCAATGTTTCTAGTTTGTTAAAAATGAATGGCTTGAATAGTTCAAGAGCCATCAATTTTGGCAAACCGCACTGATGTAACTTAAGTGTTGGACCAACCACGATCACTGAACGACCAGAGTAGTCAACGCGCTTACCTAACAAGTTTTGACGGAAACGGCCACCCTTACCCTTGATCATCTCTGCCAAAGACTTCAATGGACGCTTATTGGCACCAGTCATTGCTTTACCGCGACGACCGTTATCCAATAGTGAATCCACTGCTTCTTGTAGCATGCGCTTTTCGTTACGCACGATGATTTCTGGGGCGCGCAACTCTAACAAACGCTTCAAGCGGTTGTTACGGTTGATCACGCGACGATACAAATCGTTCAAGTCAGATGTTGCAAAACGACCACCATCCAATGGCACCAATGGGCGCAATTCAGGCGGCAATACTGGCAACACTTCCAAAATCATCCAGTCAGGCTTGATGCCAGAGCGTTGGAATGCCTCAAGAACTTTTAGACGCTTAGCAAACTTCTTAATTTTTGCTTCGCTGCCAGTTGCTTTCAAATCGGCACGCAACACTTCAACTTCACGATCGATGTCGATAGAGCGAAGTAATTCACGAACGCCTTCAGCACCCATGATCGCTGTGAACGCACCATCACCGAACTCTTCTAGCTTTGCGTAGTACTCGTCTTCAGACATGATCTGACCACGGCGCATTGCACCTTCAGGTGTTAAACCTGGGTCTACGATCACATATGCTTCAAAGTAAAGCACGCGCTCGATATCACGCAAGGTCATGTCCAAAACCATGCCCAAACGAGAAGGCAATGATTTCAAGAACCAAATGTGCGCAACAGGAGCTGCTAATTCAATGTGACCCATGCGCTCACGACGCACTTTGGCCAATGTCACTTCAACGCCGCACTTCTCGCAAATCACACCGCGATACTTTAAGCGCTTGTACTTACCGCATAAGCACTCGTAATCTTTGATTGGGCCAAAAATCTTAGCACAGAAAAGACCGTCGCGCTCAGGCTTGAAAGTACGGTAGTTAATTGTTTCTGGTTTACGAACTTCACCAAAAGACCAAGAACGGATCTTTTCTGGTGAAGCTAAACCAATCTTAATGGCGTCAAACTGCTCTTCGCCATGCGTCTGCTTAAATAGATCTAGCAATGCTTTCATATTAGCTGCGCTCCATGTCGATATCGATACCTAACGAGCGGATTTCTTTTACCAGCACGTTAAAGGACTCAGGCATGCCAGCATCAATGCTGTGCTCACCCTTGACGATGTTTTCGTAAACTTTGGTTCTACCGTTAACGTCATCTGACTTAACTGTGAGCATTTCCTGCAACACATAAGATGCGCCGTAGGCTTCCAAAGCCCAAACTTCCATCTCACCAAAACGCTGACCACCGAATTGAGCTTTACCGCCCAATGGCTGCTGCGTTACTAATGAGTAAGGGCCTGTAGAACGAGCGTGCATCTTGTCATCCACCAAGTGGTGAAGTTTCAAGACGTGCATCACACCAACTGTTACAGATCTTTCAAACGCTTCGCCTGTTCTTCCGTCAAACAAAGTGATTTGTTGACGTGAAGGTGTCATTGATAGACTCTTCGCAACGTCTGCTGGGTATGCCATTTCTAACATCTTGGCAATTTCACCCTCTGTTGCACCATCAAAGACTGGCGTTGCAAATGGAGCGCCATCTCTCAAGTTATTCGCTAACTCAAGAATTTGCTCATCTGTAAAGCTGTCTAAATCTTCTACGCGACCAGTTTCGTTGTATAGCTGCTTCAAGAACTTGCGCAATTGCTCTGCTTTAGCTTGAGCCTTTAGCATCTCCTGAATACGCTTACCAATACCAAGCGCAGCCCATCCCAAGTGAACCTCAAGAATCTGTCCAACGTTCATACGTGATGGAACGCCTAATGGGTTCAACACGATATCAACAGGTGAGCCATCAGCCATGTAAGGCATGTCTTCTACTGGAGTGATCTTTGAAACCACACCCTTGTTACCGTGACGACCAGCCATCTTGTCACCAGGTTGCAAGCGACGCTTAACCGCCAAGTAAACCTTGACCATCTTGATCACGCCTGGAGCTAACTCATCACCTTGAGTCAACTTCTTACGCTTCTCTTCAAAGTCTTGGTCAAACTGTGTGCGCTTAGCTTCAATAGCTTCTTTAATGGCTTCTAATTGAGCAGCAACATCTTCATCGGCTGGACGAATATCAAACCAGTGATATTTCTCAAGATCCGCTAAGTAATCTTTAGCAATCTTTGTGCCTTTTGCCAACTTCTTAGGTCCGCCATTAGCCACTTTGTTCAACAATAGTTTTTCTAAACGGCTGAATGCGTCACCTTCAACGATGCGCAACTGATCGTTCAAGTCTAAGCGATAACGCTTAAGCTCTTCGTCAATAATTGCTTGCGCACGTGCATCACGCTCAATGCCTTCACGTGTAAATACTTGCACGTCAATCACTGTGCCAGTCATACCTGAAGGAACACGCAATGAAGTGTCCTTAACGTCAGAAGCTTTTTCACCAAAAATTGCGCGCAAAAGTTTTTCTTCTGGGGTCAGCTGTGTTTCGCCTTTTGGCGTTACCTTACCAACCAATACGTCACCAGCTTCAACTTCAGCACCAATGTAAGTGATACCGCTGTCATCCAAACGGCTTAACTGTGTTTCAGCCAAGTTTGAGATATCGCGTGTGATTTCTTCAGGGCCTAGTTTTGTGTCACGAGCAACTACAGATAATTCTTCGATGTGAATTGATGTGTAGCGATCGTCCGCAACAACTTTTTCAGAAATCAAAATTGAGTCTTCGAAGTTGTAGCCGTTCCACGGCATAAACGCAACAACCATGTTCTGACCTAAAGCCAACTCACCCAAATCAGTTGATGCGCCATCAGCAATCACGTCGCCGCGATCAACAATGTCTCCAACCTTAACGATTGGGCGCTGATTGATGTTTGTGTTTTGGTTTGAACGTGTGTACTTGATGAGGTTGTAAATATCAACACCCACTTCGCCAGCCGCAGTTTCTTCGTCATTCACACGAATCACGATACGGTTAGCATCAGCGTAATCAACCTTACCACCACGAGTTGCCATTACGACAGTGCCTGAGTCAACCGCCACTGTACGCTCTAAGCCTGTTCCTACCAAAGGCTTTGTTGCGCGCAAACATGGTACCGCTTGACGTTGCATGTTCGCACCCATCAACGCACGGTTTGCGTCGTCGTGCTCTAAGAATGGCACGAGTGATGCAGCAGCAGAAACGATCTGGCTTGGCGCCACGTCAATGTACTGAATACGCTCTGGGCTCACCATCATTGTTTCGCCAGCTTCACGTGATGAAACTAATTCATCCGTTAATTTGCCTGACTTATCAATTGATGCGTTTGCCTGAGCAATCACGTATTTGGCTTCTTCAATAGCTGACAAATAATCAACTTGATCAGTTACCTTGCTATTAACAACTTTACGGTATGGTGTTTCCAAGAAACCATGCTCATTCAAACGAGCAAACAAAGCCAAAGAGTTGATCAAACCAATGTTTGGACCCTCTGGTGTTTCAATCGGACAAACACGACCATAGTGCGTTGGATGCACGTCGCGAACTTCGAAACCTGCGCGCTCACGCGTCAAACCACCAGGGCCCAATGCTGAAATACGACGCTTGTGCGTGATCTCTGACAATGGGTTTGTCTGATCCATAAACTGTGACAACTGTGAAGAACCGAAGAACTCACGAATTGCTGAAGAAATTGGCTTGCTGTTAATCAAATCATGAGGCATCAAGTTTTCTGTTTCAGCTTGACCCAAACGCTCTTTAACTGCTCGCTCTACACGTGACAAACCGGCACGGAATTGGTTTTCTGCCAACTCACCAACGCAACGCACACGACGATTACCTAAGTGATCGATGTCGTCTACTTCGCCTTTACCGTTTCTTAAATCAACCAATAACTTGATTGTGTCCAAGATGTCTTCGTTTGAGAGAACCATCAAACCTTCCATCACTGGACGATTTAAACGGCTATTAACTTTCATGCGACCTACGCGTGAAAGATCATAGGTATCTTCGTTGTAGAACAATCTTTGGAACAAAGCTTCAACAGCATCTTCTGTTGGAGGCTCACCAGGACGCATCATGCGATAAATCGCAATACGCGCAGCCATCTGATCAGCTGTTTCGTCAATGCGCAATGTTTGCGAAATGAATGAGCCTTGATCTAGGTCGTTTGTGTAAATTGTTTGTAACTCTTTAACGCCAGCTTCTCTTAAGTTAGCTAAAAGAGTTTCTGTGATTTCTTCGTTAGCAGTTGCAAGAACTTCACCTGTGTCGCCATCAACGATGTTTTTAGCAACAACGCGGCCAATCAAATAATCATCAGGAACATTGATGGTTGTTGTTTTAGCTGCTTCAAGATCGCGAATGTTTTTAGCATTGATACGCTTGTCTTTTGCAATAACAACATTGCCAGCCTTATCAGTGATATCAAATCTTGCAACTTCACCTTTTAAGCGCTCAGCAACAAAGTTCATTTGTGCGCCAGCAGCTTGTAGCTTGAAGTTATCAAAGCCGAAGAAGTTTTCCAAAATTTGCTCATCGTTCATGCCAATTGCTTTAAGCAAAATAGTTACTGGCATCTTGCGACGACGGTCAATACGGAAATACAAAATATCTTTTGGATCAAACTCAAAGTCTAACCATGAACCACGGTAAGGAATCACGCGAGCAGAGAACAACAATTTTCCTGAGCTGTGAGTCTTACCCTTGTCGTGTTCAAAGAACACGCCTGGTGAACGGTGCAACTGAGAAACAATCACACGCTCTGTACCGTTGATCACGAATGAGCCTGTATCAGTCATCAAAGGAATTTCACCCATGTAGACTTCTTGCTCTTTCACTTCTTTCACCTTTGTTGGCGCTTCGCGATCATTGATGATCAAGCGAACTTTGGCGCGCAAGGCTGAGTGGAATGTCAAACCACGTTGTTGACATTCTTTAACGTCAAACGGTGGGGTTGAAAGGTTGTACTGAACGAATTCCATACGAGCGAAACCATTGTTCGACACGATAGGGAATATTGAAGTGAATGCAGATTGCAAGCCTTCATTTAAACGGTCAGCAGGGCCTCTTGATTCTTGCAAGAATTTTGCATAAGACTCAAGTTGCGTTGTCAACAAGTAAGGTACTTGATGATTATTAGGGCGCTTAGCGAAGCTTTTACGGATACGCTTGCGTTCGGTGAAACTATAAGCCATGTCATCTCCGAATTTAAGCGACTGAGCAGAGATTTGGTGATTGGCCTCTACCAATCATGGCTGACGGTGTGCGTGTGCACAACCCGACCAAACTTGCCTTCTGCAGTCGTATCAGAAGGCAAACCAGATACCAAACTTTTTTAATATCTGGTTTGCCTTCTAAGCAAACCGGGCAGCATCGCTGCCCTATCAAACCAATTACTTAAGTTCGACCTTAGCGCCAGCTTCTTCAAGCTTCTTCTTAGCGTCTTCAGCAGATGCCTTATCAACACCTTCTTTAACTGGTTTTGGTGCGCCATCAACCAAGTCCTTAGCTTCTTTCAAGCCAAGACCAGTGATTTCGCGAACTGCTTTAATCACGCTCACTTTGTTTGCGCCAGCTTCAGCCAACACAACTGTGAACTCTGTTTGCTCAGCTGCACCAGCAGCGGCACCGCCACCAGCACCAGGAGCAGCAACAGCCATTGCAGCTGCTGATACACCAAACTTCTCTTCAAATGCTTTAACTAGATCGTTCAAGTCCATTACAGACATATTGCCAACGGCTTCTAGAATGTCGTCTTTAGTAACTGCCATTTTTAAAACTCCTAATTCAAATTTCTTTAGTTAATTAAAGTGAGACTGCTATTACGCAGCTTCTTTAGCTTTCTTTTCTGCAACCGCTGCCAATACGCGAGCCGCACCAGAAACTGGGGCTTGCATAACGCCAAGTAACATTGCGATAAGTTCATTGCGACCTGGAATAGATGCCAATGCTTTTACAGCTGCTGCATCCATTACCTTGCCGTTGTATGAACCCGCTTTGATTACTAAAGCTGCTTGCGTCTTTGAAAAGTCGTTTAAAACTTTTGCTGACGCAACTGGGTCTGCGGAGATACCGTAAATAAGCGGACCAGCCATTTCACCGGCCAATGATTCGAACGACGTTCCTTGAACCGCGCGACGTGCCAAGGTGTTCTTCATAACACGAAGATAAACACCATTTGCACGAGCTTGAGCTCGTAGAGAAGTCAGTTCGCCCACTGGAATACCGCGGTATTCAGCTAGCACCATGGTTTGAGCTTGTGCAACTTCTGCACTTACCTCGGCCACGACCGCCTTTTTGTCTTCCATATTTAAAGGCACTGTTTAACTCCTATTAACCTAACTGTTGCCAATTAGGGGTTGCACACAGGCGAAATCTTTTCAGGATCGCCATCTGCGCTGGCACTATTTCTAGTATTAAGAGTTATCTCTAACTCACCAACGGTCTTTGATGTTCAAGCAAAGGTTGCCCCCTGCTTGACCCAAAGTTCTTTTGTTAGCTGCTAATTAAGCAGCCAATGAGTTTTGGTCAACGCGCACACCAGCACCCATGGTGCTGCTGACGGCAACTTTTCTCAAATAAATACCCTTACTAGCTGCTGGCTTTGCTTTTGTTAAAGCGTCCAACAAAGCTACTAAGTTGTTTTTCAATGCGCCTGGTTCAAATGAACGACGACCGATTGTTGCGTGAACGATACCGGCTTTGTCTACACGGAATTGAACTTGACCTGCTTTAGCATTTTTAACTGCGCCAGCAACGTCTGGGCTCACTGTGCCAACCTTCGGGTTAGGCATCAAGCCTCTTGGTCCCAAGATCTGACCCAATGTACCAACAATACGCATTGCATCTGGAGATGCGATCAAAATATCAAAATCAATTTTTCCGCCTTTGATTTGGTCAGCCAAATCTTCCATGCCAACAATTTCTGCACCAGCGGCTTTAGCTTGTTCAGCTTTTTCACCTTGAGCAAAAACCGCCACACGTACTGACTTACCAGTACCTTCAGGCAACACAACTGAACCACGCACCACTTGATCAGATTTTTTAGCGTCAATACCAAGCTGAACAGCAACGTCGATAGACTCATCGAACTTAGCTGTTGCAAATTCTTTAACAAGGCTCAATGCCTCATCAATAGGGTAAAACTTATTACGGTCTACTTTTGCTTGAAAAGCAGCTACGCGTTTAGAAACTTTAGCCATGATTAGAGTCCTTCCACAGTGATACCCATAGAGCGGGCGCTACCAGCGATTGTGCGAACAGCTGCATCCATATCGGCGGCTGTTAGGTCAGGCATTTTTGCCTTTGCAATTTCCTCAGCTTGAGCGCGAGTAATTTTGCCAACCTTGTCTGTATGTGGACGTGGAGAACCTTTTTCCAACTTAGCAGCTTTTTTGATCAAGACTGTTGCTGGAGGAGTCTTCATCACGAATGTGAAGCTCTTGTCTGCAAACGCTGTGATCACAACTGGGATTGGTAAACCTGGTTCCATGCTTTGTGTCTGAGCATTGAACGCTTTACAGAATTCCATGATGTTCAAACCGCGTTGACCTAACGCAGGACCAACAGGTGGCGATGGATTCGCTTTACCGGCTGGGATTTGTAGCTTAATAAAGCCAATAATCTTCTTTGCCATTTTTACACTCCAATAATGGTGCATCTTTTAATTTAAAAAGACCACCGTTGAGTAAAACGCCTTGTTAGAGCGGCAACCCTAACTCAGCTCCTCATACAAACCTGTTTGCACAGGTCTGTAAATCTTTACATCTTTTCTACCTGACCGAACTCTAGTTCTACAGGTGTGCCACGACCGAAGATTGTTACTGAAACTCTCAAGCGAGACTTCTCATAGTTAACTTCTTCAACGTTGCCATTAAAGTCTGTGAATGGACCTTCTTTAACGCGAACCATTTCACCCACCTCAAACAATGTTTTTGGTTTTGGCTTATCAACACCAGCCTGCATTTGGTCCATGATTTTTTGAACTTCAGCAGGAGAAATCGGTGATGGTTTATTTCTAACGCCACCAACGAAACCAGTAACCTTCGGTGTATTTTTTACCAAGTGCCAAGTCTCATCTGTCATTTCCATTTCGATGAGTACATAGCCAGGGAAAAAGCGACGCTCAGAAACAGCCTTTTGGCCGCTCTTGATCTCAACAACTTCCTCTGACGGCACTAAAATTTTTCCAAACTTATCCGCCATGCCAGAACGCGCGATGCGCTCTGTCAAACCTTTTTGCACACTCTTCTCCATACCAGAGTAAGCGTGAATCACATACCAACGCATATTGCCTGTGGATTGTGGATTGATGATTGCTTGTTCAGACATCTTTTACTCACTTCCAACCGAGGAATACAGAGAAAACTAACCACTCAATGAGTTTGTCAGCTGCCCACAAGAACAAAGACATAACAACAACAAATGCAAAAACAATCAATGTCATCTGCGTTGTTTCTTTACGACTTGGCCACACAACTTTTTTAGCCTCAGCTACTGATTCTTTTGCATAAGCAAAAAAGCGCTTACCATCTGAAGACATTGCCGCAATAACAATTGCCACGGCAAAGCCACCAAGCAACGCCGCTAAGCGAACCCAAATGGTTTGACCGGCAAGCATGTAATATGCGACCAAAGAAAGAATAACAAAAAGACCGGCCAGGATAGTCATCCAGCCGGTTTTATTTTCTTGTTCTACAGATGTTTGCGCCATATTTTTCAGTTTGCTGTGGCAGGGGCGGAGGGCATCGAACCCCCAACCTTCGGTTTTGGAGACCGACACTCTGCCAATTGAGCTACGCCCCTTACGTTCATTAATCTAAAACTTTAGCAACAACACCGGCGCCTACAGTACGGCCACCTTCACGGATCGCAAAACGGAGACCTTCTTCCATCGCGATCGGAGCGATCAACTTAACTGTAATTGTCACGTTATCACCAGGCATCACCATCTCTTTGTCTTTCGGCAATTCGATTGAACCTGTTACGTCCGTTGTACGGAAGTAGAACTGTGGACGGTAGTTGTTGAAGAATGGTGTGTGACGACCACCTTCGTCTTTGCTCAACACATACACTTCAGCTGTGAAGTGTGTGTGTGGCGTAATAGAACCTGGCTTAGCCAATACTTGACCACGCTCAACTTCTTCACGCTTTGTACCGCGTAACAAGATACCCACGTTGTCACCAGCTTGACCTTGGTCTAACAACTTACGGAACATCTCAACGCCTGTACATGTTGTCTTCAATGTTGGCTTGATACCGATGATCTCAATCTCTTCACCAACCTTAACAATACCGCGCTCAATACGACCAGTCACAACTGTACCGCGACCAGAAATAGAGAACACGTCTTCAACTGGCATCAAGAACGCGCCATCAATCGCACGCTCTGGTGTTGGAATGTATGTGTCCAATGCTTCAGCCAACTTCATGATGGCCTCTTCACCCAACGCACCTTTGTCGCCCTCAAGCGCCAACTTTGCTGAACCTTTAACGATTGGTGTGTCATCGCCTGGGAAGTCGTACTTAGACAACAGTTCGCGAACTTCCATTTCTACTAGCTCTAACAATTCTGCATCATCAACCATGTCGCACTTGTTCATGAACACGATGATGTATGGAACACCAACCTGGCGCGCCAACAAGATGTGCTCACGTGTTTGTGGCATAGGACCATCAGCAGCAGACACCACCAAAATAGCGCCGTCCATCTGGGCAGCACCAGTGATCATGTTCTTAACGTAGTCAGCGTGACCTGGGCAGTCAACGTGTGCGTAGTGACGGTTTGCTGTCTCGTACTCAACGTGTGCTGTATTAATCGTAATACCGCGTGCCTTCTCTTCTGGTGCAGCATCGATCTGGTCGTAAGCTTTTGCTTCGCCACCAAACTTCGCTGACAACACTGTAGCGATCGCTGCAGTCAATGTTGTTTTACCGTGGTCAACGTGACCAATTGTGCCTACGTTTACGTGCGGTTTTGTCCGCTCAAATTTCTCTTTTGCCATTTTTCAGCCTCAATAAAATGAATACAAAACTCTGGTGCTCATGGGCAGGATCGAACTGCCGACCTCTCCCTTACCAAGGGAGTGCTCTACCACTGAGCCACATGAGCAAACTAATGCCACACCTACTGGAGCGGGTAGAGGGAGTCGAACCCTCGTCTCTAGCTTGGAAGGCTAGGGTAATAGCCGTTATACGACACCCGCCAGGCACTTCACTTACCCACAACTACAAACTCTTACTGCACTGCTACACCATAAAACTACTGGTGGGGAGGGATGGATTCGAACCAACGTAGGCGTAAGCCAACAGATTTACAGTCTGCCCCCTTTAGCCACTCGGGCACCTCCCCGTGAACCGCATATTATTACTTAAATCAACTACTTTTGTCAAACTTCTGCACTTAAAACTGAGCAGCAAAACAGAAAGCAAAACGCCCAGATCTTGTCGATCTGGGCGTTTCTTAAAGGTGCCTGGCAATTACCTACTTTCACACGGGTAATCCGCACTATCATCGGCGTAGAGTCGTTTCACGGTCCTGTTCGGGATGGGAAGGGGTGGTTCCAACTCGCTATTGTCGCCAGGCATAGAGGGTAGGTTGTCTGTTTTTCAACAAACAACCAAATTCGAGTAAGCAATTGGGAGTGACCGATCAAAAACGGCACTACATATTCGCACAAATGTGCTTGTTATAGGATCAAGCCTAACGGGCAATTAGTATCAGTTAGCTTAACGCATTACTGCGCTTCCACACCTGACCTATCAACGTCGTGGTCTTCAACGACCCTTTATGGAGGTTAAACCTCCGGGAAATCTCATCTTCAGGCAAGTTTCCCGCTTAGATGCTTTCAGCGGTTATCTCTTCCGTACATAGCTACCCTGCGATGCTTCTGGCGAAACAACAGGTACACCAGCGGTACGTCCACTCCGGTCCTCTCGTACTAGGAGCAGCCCCCGTCAAATTTCCAACGCCCACGGCAGATAGGGACCAAACTGTCTCACGACGTTTTAAACCCAGCTCACGTACCTCTTTAAATGGCGAACAGCCATACCCTTGGGACCGGCTACAGCCCCAGGATGAGATGAGCCGACATCGAGGTGCCAAACACCGCCGTCGATATGAACTCTTGGGCGGTATCAGCCTGTTATCCCCAGAGTACCTTTTATCCGTTGAGCGATGGCCCTTCCATACAGAACCACCGGATCACTATGACCTGCTTTCGCACCTGCTCGACTTGTCGGTCTCGCAGTTAAGCACGCTTTTGCCATTGCACTTTAGGCACGATGTCCGACCGTACCAAGCGTACCTTCGTACTCCTCCGTTACACTTTGGGAGGAGACCGCCCCAGTCAAACTGCCTACCATGCACTGTCCCCGACCCAGATAATGGGACAAGGTTAGAACCTCAAACAAACCAGGGTGGTATTTCAAGGACGGCTCCATCAGAACTAGCATCCTGATATCAACGCCTCCCACCTATCCTACACAGATCGGTTCAAAGTCCAATGCAAAGCTACAGTAAAGGTTCATGGGGTCTTTCCGTCTAGCCGCGGGTAGATTGCATCATCACAAACATTTCAACTTCGCTGAGTCTCAGGAGGAGACAGTGTGGCCATCGTTACGCCATTCGTGCAGGTCGGAACTTACCCGACAAGGAATTTCGCTACCTTAGGACCGTTATAGTTACGGCCGCCGTTTACTGGGACTTCAATCAAGAGCTTGCACCCCATCATTTAATCTTCCAGCACCGGGCAGGCGTCACACCCTATACGTCCACTTTCGTGTTTGCAGAGTGCTGTGTTTTTATTAAACAGTCGCAGCCACCATTTTATTGCAACCCTTTTGCCCTTCTATTGTTCATAGTTAAGCTACTTGGGCGTACCTTATCCCGAAGTTACGGTACCAATTTGCCGAGTTCCTTCTCCTGAGTTCTCTCAAGCGCCTTAGAATACTCATCTCGCCCACCTGTGTCGGTTTGCGGTACGGTCTTGTTAAACTGAAGCTTAGAGGCTTTTCTTGGAACCACTTCCGATTGCTTCGCGAATAAATTCGCTCGCCTCACACCCTTGAATTACGCTAGCGGATTTGCCTACTAGCCTTCTCCAATGCAAGGACCGGGACATCCAACACCCGGACAACCTTCCGCGATCCGTCCCCCCATCGCATTTAACAATGGTACAGGAATATTAACCTGTTTCCCATCAGCTACGCATCTCTGCCTCGCCTTAGGGGCCGACTCACCCTGTTCCGATGAACGTTGAACAGGAAACCTTGGGCTTACGGCGAGGGGGCTTTTCACCCCCTTTATCGCTACTCATGTCAGCATTCGCACTTCTGATACCTCCAGCATGGTTCACACCACACCTTCACAGGCTTACAGAACGCTCTCCTACCATCACTTACGTGATCCACAGCTTCGGTAACTGGCTTAGCCCCGTTACATCTTCCGCGCAGGACGACTCGATCAGTGAGCTATTACGCTTTCTTTAAAGGATGGCTGCTTCTAAGCCAACCTCCTGACTGTTTTAGCCTTCCCACTTCGTTTCCCACTTAGCCCGTTTTAGGGACCTTAGCTGGTGGTCTGGGTTGTTTCCCTCTTGACGGCGGACGTTAGCACCCGTCGTCTGTCTCCCGTGCTCGCACTCTTCGGTATTCGGAGTTTGCTATGGCGCAGTAATCCGCAATGGACCCCACTACCATGACAGTGCTCTACCCCCGAAGGTGATACACGAGGCACTACCTAAATAGTTTTCGGAGAGAACCAGCTATTTCCAGTTTTGTTTAGCCTTTCACCCCTATCCACAGCTCATCCCCTAACTTTTCAACGTTAGTGGGTTCGGTCCTCCAGTACGTGTTACCGCACCTTCAACCTGGCCATGGATAGATCAACTGGTTTCGGGTCTACACCCAGCAACTAGCGCCCTATTCGGACTCGCTTTCGCTACGCCTCCCCTATACGGTTAAGCTTGCTACTGAATGTAAGTCGCTGACCCATTATACAAAAGGTACGCAGTCACCCCTTGCGAGGCTCCTACTGTTTGTATGCATGCAGTTTCAGGATCTATTTCACTCCCCTCCCGGGGTTCTTTTCGCCTTTCCCTCACGGTACTTGTTCACTATCGGTCGATTACGAGTATTTAGCCTTGGAGGATGGTCCCCCCATATTCAGACAGGATTTCACGTGTCCCGCCCTACTTGTCTCTAGCTTAGTTCGATTAATCGGTTTTCCCATACGGGGCTATCACCCTTTATTGCCGGACTTTCCATTCCGTTCTGATAACAGACTAATTAATACTAGAAGGCTCTTCCCATTTCGCTCGCCACTACTTTGGGAATCTCGGTTGATGTCTTTTCCTCTGGCTACTTAGATGTTTCAGTTCACCAGGTTCGCTTCTCGTAACCTATGTATTCAGTTACGGATACCTCAAAAGAGGTGGGTTTCCCCATTCAGAAATCTACGGATCAAAGCTTATTTGACAACTCCCCGTAGCTTATCGCAGTCTATAACGTCTTTCGTCGCCTGTAATCGCCAAGGCATCCACCACATGCACTTATTCGCTTGATCCTATAACGAGCACCATTGGTACAAGTTATAAGTTCTTCTCTATATTACTAACTACTTGTTGCGATATGTTTGTGCCGTAATCCAAGTAAATCTAATTACTTGAAGAACTATTTGTTGTTGATTCAATCAACTACCCATGTATATTGAACTCTCAATAAATTCAATATACGCATTGCTTACTCAAATTTTTAAAGAACAGCCGATTAAAGGCAAAGATAAAAGCACCTTGATGCGCTTATCTTTGCCGTTAGAAGTAAATGGTGGAGGATGACGGGATCGAACCGACGACCCCCTGCTTGCAAAGCAGGTGCTCTCCCAGCTGAGCTAATCCCCCAGCTAATACTTATTGCTAGGCTTGCTGCTGATCTGTGGTGGGTCTGGAAGGACTTGAACCTTCGACCCCCGCCTTATCAAGACGGTGCTCTAACCACCTGAGCTACAGACCCGCGGCATTTCTCTCTTTATCAACCGATAAGTGTGGGCACTAAAGAATTAACATCTTTTCTCTAGAAAGGAGGTGATCCAGCCGCACCTTCCGATACGGCTACCTTGTTACGACTTCACCCCAGTCATGAACCCTGCCGTGGTCGTCGCCCTCCTTGCGGTTAGGCTAACGGCTTCTGGCAAAACCCACTCCCATGGTGTGACGGGCGGTGTGTACAAGACCCGGGAACGTATTCACCGCGACATTCTGATCCGCGATTACTAGCGATTCCAGCTTCACGTAGTCGAGTTGCAGACTACGATCCGGACTACGATGCATTTTCTGAGATTAGCTCCCCCTCGCGGGTTGGCAACCCTCTGTATGCACCATTGTATGACGTGTGAAGCCCTACCCATAAGGGCCATGAGGACTTGACGTCATCCCCACCTTCCTCCGGTTTGTCACCGGCAGTCTCTTTAGAGTGCTCTTGCGTAGCAACTAAAGACAAGGGTTGCGCTCGTTGCGGGACTTAACCCAACATCTCACGACACGAGCTGACGACAGCCATGCAGCACCTGTGTCCACTTTCCCTTACGGGCACCTAATGTATCTCTACTTCGTTAGTGGCATGTCAAGGGTAGGTAAGGTTTTTCGCGTTGCATCGAATTAATCCACATCATCCACCGCTTGTGCGGGTCCCCGTCAATTCCTTTGAGTTTTAATCTTGCGACCGTACTCCCCAGGCGGCTGACTTCACGCGTTAGCTACGTTACTCAGGAATAAATTCCCGAACAACTAGTCAGCATCGTTTAGGGCGTGGACTACCAGGGTATCTAATCCTGTTTGCTCCCCACGCTTTCGTGCATGAGCGTCAGTATTATCCCAGGGGGCTGCCTTCGCCATTGGTATTCCTCCACATCTCTACGCATTTCACTGCTACACGTGGAATTCTACCCCCCTCTGACATACTCTAGCTATGCAGTCACAAGCGCAATTCCCAGGTTAAGCCCGGGGATTTCACGCCTGTCTTACATAACCGCCTGCGCACGCTTTACGCCCAGTAATTCCGATTAACGCTTGCACCCTACGTATTACCGCGGCTGCTGGCACGTAGTTAGCCGGTGCTTATTCTTCAGGTACCGTCATTCGCAGACTGTGTTAGAGCTGCTGTTTCTTCCCTGACAAAAGAGCTTTACAACCCGAAGGCCTTCTTCACTCACGCGGCATTGCTGGATCAGGGTTGCCCCCATTGTCCAAAATTCCCCACTGCTGCCTCCCGTAGGAGTCTGGGCCGTGTCTCAGTCCCAGTGTGGCTGATCGTCCTCTCAGACCAGCTACTGATCGTTGCCTTGGTGAGCCTTTACCTCACCAACTAGCTAATCAGGTATCGGCCGCTCTAATTGCGCGAGGCCTTACGGTCCCCCGCTTTCCCCCTAAGGGATTATGCGGTATTAGCACAGCTTTCGCTGCGTTATCCCCCACAATAAGGTACGTTCCGATATATTACTCACCCGTTCGCCACTCGCCACCAGGTGCAAGCACCCGTGCTGCCGTTCGACTTGCATGTGTAAGGCATGCCGCCAGCGTTCAATCTGAGCCAGGATCAAACTCTTCAGTTTAATTCCTGTGATGCATTACTGCATCGTCGCTCACTCATTCAGAATCGACTCCAATCTTTCGACCGGAACCAAATTTACTGTTTTGTGAGTACTGCTTTATATCTGTCCCGAAGGACTGGATGTCTTTTCCCAGTACCCACATTTATCGGTTGACTACTTTTTAAAGAAGGCTGTGTGTTTTTCGTTAATTTCGAATCACAAACAGCAGAGAAACGAGACTATGCCATACCCTTTTTGGCATGTCAACACCTTTGGCAGAAATATTTAATAAATTCCGCGGAAATAATTTAATGATTTTTGTAGTTTTTATTTTTCTTGTTTATAAACAATGGTTTATTTGGTTATTTTTCATGAGTGTGGATTCGGCCTGGCGCAACCATTTCGAATCAATTGTTTAAATATTTTTGATTTTTACTCTGGCCCAGATTTAACCTCCGATAGAGACTCGAATCTAGCATGTAATTTCGCTAGAACATGGTCATCCTTATGAAAAAAGCCCACAAAAGTGGGCTTTTTATCGTCTGGCAGGGCGTCCCTGACTATTTGGCACCATCCAACCTCTTTTTATCGGCTTCAGAGATCAAATCAAATACCTTAGTGACTTGCTTCACGCCGGGCACGCTTCTCGCTATTTCAACTGCGCGATTTGCCTCTGCATCGGTCACAATGCCCATCAGATAAACTTTGCTCGCTTCAGTAATCACCTTCATTGAGTTTGAAGGCACGCCTTCAGTAGCAACAAAGACGCCCTTGATGCGCGTTGTCAAATAACTGTCATTTGCTCTGGCACTTAAACCGCTGATAGGGGCAGGAACCATTTCATTAAAAACAGTCGTCACATTTTTCATGTTCTTAATGTCTGCTTCAACGCTGCTTTTGATAGCATCAGTTCGCGTCTCACCGGTCAATAAAACTCTTCGATTGAAGACGCTCACATTGACGTGAATATTGTCACCATATTTTTTAGTTAAAAAGCTTTCTGCCTCTAACTGAATTCCGCGATCAATTGCTTGTGTGCCGGGATTTCTTCTGTCAACAATCACGAGCGCGCCACCAGCCATGCCGCCCGCCACCAAAGGAAAGCAGCCTGCAAGAGCGCTAGCGCTCGCACCAAGTGCAATTAATTTCAAAGTTTGGCGTTTAAGTTGTTTAGTCATTTTTACCCTCTAAAATTTAATCGAACATCAAGTGATCAACGCCATCACACAGGCAATGCAATAACAACAAATGTGTTTCTTGAATGCGTGCTGTGCGATCAGCGGGAACGCATAAATGAACATCAGAATTTTTTAAAATATTTTTAATCTTGCCGCCATCTTTGCCCGTGAATGCAATCACAGACATACCCTTGAGATGAGCCGCCTCAATCGCCGCAATCACGTTCGCAGAATTTCCTGAAGTTGAAATGCCTAAAAGTACATCGCCCGCCTGACCGAGCGCTCTAACTTGTTTGCTGAAAATAACTTCATAGCTATAGTCATTTGCAATTGCAGTCAATATCGAAGAGTCTGTGCTCAAAGCTATGGCTGGCAACTCGCGACGTTCGCGTTCAAATCTGCCCACCAACTCTGCAGCAAAATGTTGAGCATCAGCTGCTGAGCCGCCATTACCGCAGGCCAATATTTTCTTTTCAGAGCTCAAGGCTTGATGCATGAGATTTATGGCGCGCACAATATCTTCAGACATTGTTTCAGCGGCTTTTTGCTTTGTTTCAATGCTGTCAGAAAAATGTTTTTTGACGCGCTTTTCTAAATTGTTTTTAATCTCTTCATTCATAACTAGATTATGCCCTCAAGACTTATTTCTACAAACATATATTACCTTTTAACCGATCAAAATTGCCTTGCCAGAATCTTTGATGCATCATCATTCAATTGAGTCACATTTACTCAAATAGAAAGTTTGTATGGATTTATTTAAATTTGCTCATGGGCAAAGTTTTCCTCCTGGAACACTCTACCTAGTTCCAACACCAATTGGAAACTTAGCAGACATCACTATCAGGGCTCTACACATATTGAATCAGGTGGATGGCATTGCTTGCGAAGATAAGCGACATAGCGCCATGCTGCTCAACGCATACGGCATTTCTAAACCACTTTACGCCTTGCACGAACACAATGAAATTTCTGCAAGCGCCTATCTTTTAGAAAAGCTTCGCAACGGTGAACGTTGGGCATACATATCAGATGCAGGAACGCCAGGCATATCAGATCCAGGTGCAATTCTTTGCGAAGAAATTAAAAAGGGGGGTTATCAAGTTTGCCCTTTGCCAGGCCCAAGTGCAATCACGGCCGCAGTTTCGGGGGCGGGGGATTTTTTAAAACATGGCAATGGTGGCTTTCAGTTTTTGGGCTTTTTACCCGCTAAAGCAAATCAACGAGACGAGCTACTCAAAGTAGCAGCAACATCAAACATCAGCTCTTTCTTTTATGAGGCACCACACCGCATTGAATCTACGCTCAAATCCATTTGCGCTCAATTAGGTGGCGAGCGAAAAGTACTCATCGCAAAAGAGTTGAGCAAGATTTTTGAAGAAATTAAAGTGATTGCAGTTCGAGATTTAGCAGATTGGATGAAGACTGTTGATAGTTGGCAGGGCGAGTATGTGCTTGGCATAGAAGGATCTGCGCGCAGTGACTCACCAACCACTTTTGACGAGCAGACACTTCAATGGATTTCAGCAATCAACGGCAGAATAGGGCACAAAGAGCTTTCTGAAATCATTTCTCAAATCACGGGCATCAGCAAAAAGGATGCCTATCGTGAATTGATTGAAAAAAAAGAGATATAAAAAAAGCCCCGTTAAGGGGCTTTTTAATTATTGCGACGTCTTTATTTCTTTGGCTCAGCTTGCTTTGGGGCTTCTGGAGCCGGAGCTTTAGGCTCAGCAAATTTACCGCCTGCTGAAGCCGCCAAGTAAACCACGGCTCTACCTAATTCATAGTCAGAAATATCTGCTGGACTAGTTCCGGCTCTTGCAGGCATAGCGCCCTTGCCTTTAACAACAGCATTCAAAAGACCATCATAGCCACGGCCAAGGCGGGCGCCCCAGCCACCCGCGTCACCATATTTAGGTGCGCCAGCAGCACCTGTTGCATGACAAGAAGCACAGGCTTGCTTATAAATTTCTTCACCAGTCTTGAATACTCTTGGGCCTGATGCGTCCTTAAAGTCTAAAAGTGCGACTGGTTTAATCAACTGGTTAGCAGATTCAGCGGCCGCATCAGCATTCGTTGATGGCTTTTTTCCACTACCCACATATGTCATTAAAAAAGCAATGATGATCAGCGGCACAAAAAAGCTCGCAAAAACCATCACAATTAACTGCTTGGGTGATTTAATCAAATTTCCGTGTTCTTCACTCATTGCATTTTTCCTTTTTATCTAACTCGCAAGCATTATAGCGAGGATAATTCGCTTCAGCCTTACAATCTTAGAGACGCGACCGTAGTTCAATGGATAGAATTAGAGTTTCCGAAGCTCTCGATACAGGTTCGATTCCTGTCGGTCGCACCAGACCCCAAATCCCACACAATTAGACCTAGATCAAGCCCAAATCAAGAAAAACATCTAAAATAAGCCATTCTTGAATTTTGCCCTTAAAAAGGTCGCTATGTCCGCAAATACTGTAGAAGCCACTATTGATCAGCCAATTCCGGTCGGTCAACCCATTCCCCACAGAAAAGTCATCCGTTCTTGGCTCACGCCATTGACTGAGCGAGCTGTCGTGCGTGCAATTGTCTTGCAAATCATTGACTCAGTGATTTTGACTGCGGGTATCGTCGGTACCGTTTATTTTGAATCAGTTTTAGTAAAACTTTTGCTGGCAGTTTTTTCTGGCTTCATGATTGGTCGTATTTTTATTTTGGGTCACGATGCATGTCATCAGAGCTTTACGCCGCACCGCGGACTTAATAAAGTTTTGGGGCGCCTTGCATTTCTTCCATCACTGACGCCATACAGCCTGTGGGAAGTTGGCCATAACGTGGTTCACCATGGACAAACAAATTTAAAAGGTTTTGATTTTGTTTGGGCGCCTTTATCTCTTGAAGAATATAACAAGCTAAGTCCTGCTGAAAAAGCATTGGAGCGCCACTACAGAAGTGGTTGGGGTCCAGCCTTGTATTACTTCCTAGAAATCTGGTGGAAGAAGATGTTCTTCCCAAGCAAGAAGGCAATGCCTGCAACCCGCCCAGCGTTCTTATGGGACAACGTTTTAGTTTCTGCATTTGCAATTATTTGGGTTAGTGCTTTGGTGATTGCAGCAATTCAAACCAATCAATCAATCGTGCTCACAGTGATCATGGGCTTTTTGATTCCATTCATTTTCTGGAATGCCATGATTGGATTTGTTGTGTATGTTCATCACACTCATCCAAGTGTCTCTTGGTACTCAGATAAATCTGAGTGGCTAAGAGCACAGCCTTTTGTTTCTACAACTGTGCATTTGGTGTTCCCATTTAAATGGGGTGCGTGGATGCATCACATCATGGAACACACAGCTCACCACGTTGACATGAGCGTGCCTCTATACAAACTTAAAGAGGCTCAAGCAAAGCTAGAAAATATGCTTCCTGAGAGAATCATCATTCAAAAGTTTTCTTGGGCTTGGTATTTTGATACTGCCAAACAGTGCAAACTTTACGACACAGAAAAGAAATGTTGGTTAGATTTTGACGGGAATAAAACAGCAGACTCAATCAAAGTTGTTTTAAGTTAAAAGTCCGACAAAAACGCCCTTTAAAGGGCGTTTTTCAAAAAGCCGTTAAAATAGCAACTTGAATCTTTAAGAGAAGTTTATATGTCAACCCCGCCAAGCACACTGGAAAGCAATACAAGAGTCATGAAGTTTTGCTCTTCCTGCAGTAGAGAAAAGCCTCTAGAGGGTGGCACATGGATTCCTACAAGCAATCGCAAGCAACGCTGGATATGTGCGAGCTGCTTGTACAACAGAACCCACCGCACTGGTTCTGCCAAGGCTTAATTAGCCATTTCACCTACATAAGGGTTGTTTTTTCTTTCCTCACCAAAGGTGGAGACTGGGCCGTGACCAGGTATAAATGTAATGTCATCGCCCAAAGGGAAAAGCTTTTCTTTGATAGCTCTTACTAAGTCAGCGTGATTTCCTCTCGGGAAATCTGTGCGCCCAATAGAGCCCGCAAACAAAACATCTCCAACAATCGCCAAGCGATCATCTTTGGCATAAAAAATAACGTGTCCTGGGGTATGGCCAGGGCAATGCTTCACCAATAATTCAACATGTCCGACAGTAACAATATCGTCGTCTTTCAGCCACCGATTTGGCTCAAAGGCCTGCGCCATTGGGAATCCAAATCGCTTACTTTGCTCAGGAAGCTGATCAATCCAAAAGCGCTCATCTTCGTGAGGTCCTTCAATTTGAATGCCCAAATCATTTGCTAATGATGCTGCCGCAGCACAGTGATCAATGTGGCCGTGCGTTAATAAAATTTTTTCTGGGGTTGCGCCCGCTTGTTTTAGTGCATCCAATATTTTTGGGATATCGCCGCCTGGATCAACAATAGCAGCCTGATTAGTTTTTTCACAAATCAATATCGAGCAGTTTTGCTCAAAGGGCGTTACCGGAACTATGAGTACTTTTAAAGTCATAGTTCCGATTATCGCAACAAACTAAAATTACCAACTAGATTCGCGATCAGGGCTTGAAGTAATTTTGTGAATGGCCAAGTCAGCACCATCAAACTCATCTTCTTGAGACATGCGCAAGCCTAAAACTGCTTTCAGTATTCCATAGACAATCAATCCTGAAATTGCAGCAAATGCGACTCCGGCTACCGTACCAATCAATTGAGCAGTAAAGCTCACGCCGCCTAATCCACCCAAAGCCTTTTGTCCAAATACACCGGCTGCAATACCGCCGAGAGCACCGCATAATCCATGCAAAGGCCAAACGCCCAACACATCATCAATTTTCCAGCGGTTTTGCACCATGGTGAACATCACCACAAATAAGCCGCCTGCCATTCCGCCCACAATCAAGGCGCCCATTGGATGCATTAAATCTGATCCCGCACACACCGCAACAAGCCCGGCCAAAGGTCCGTTATAGCTAAAGCCAGGGTCATTTTTACCAGCAGCCCAAGCCACCAATGTTCCTCCAACCATGGCCATCAATGAGTTCATGGCAACCAAGCCGCTGAGCTTATCAACAGTCTGAGCGCTCATCACATTGAAACCAAACCAACCTACTGCTAGCACCCACGCACCAAGGGCCAAAAATGGAATACTTGAAGGTGGATGGGCAGAAATCCTGCCATCCTTTGTATAGCGGCCATGACGTGCGCCCAACAAAATAATTGCTGGCAAGGCAATCCAACCGCCCACCGCATGAACAACCACAGAGCCCGCGAAATCATGGAACTCTTCGCCGGTTAATTCTTTAAGCCATGCTTGGAAACCAAACTGCTGATTCCAGACCATTCCTTCAAACAATGGATAAACAAAACCCACCAAAATGAATGTGGCAATTAGTTGAGGATTGAATTTTGCACGCTCTGCAATACCGCCAGAAATAATCGCTGGGATTGCAGCAGCAAACGTCAATAAAAAGAAGAATTTAACCAGCTCAAAACCACTTTTTTGTGCCAAAACCTCTGCGCTAGAGAAGAAGTTCAGGCCGTAGGCAATGCTGTAACCAATAAAGAAATAAGCAATAGTTGAAACAGCAAAATCAATCAAGATTTTGACAAGCGCATTGACTTGGTTCTTTTTACGAACAGTTCCTAGCTCTAAAAAAGCAAAGCCTGCGTGCATTGCTAGCACCATGATGGCGCCAGTCATGATGAAAAGGGCGTCAACCCCTGACTTAAAGTTTTCCATTTATCACCCCTAGATGACCTTTAATAAGGTTCGAATTATGAAGGTTCTGGTGCACAAAAATACCCACTTATGCACCAAATTTGTGCGTAGGATATTTTTGTTGGTTTCCGGTAGCTTGGGTACAATGTCGCATCGATGGGAGAGTTTGGATTTACCAACGCCGAAGGCGCAATGCCCATGAACGCTCAGGCAAATGGACCGTCGATATTTACACTCTGGAGAGCGGCATTCAGTTGCCCACCGAAGGGGCTAAAAGAGTACAAATGGTTTGAACTCTTCAATCTCTCAGGTAACAGGACAGGGGGGCATCAATTCCTTTAAGGAGTTTGGATGTCGGCTGTCCCTACAAATCTAAAACGCACAATCCTTTTTGACGCTCATCACTTGGCTGGAGCAAAGCTTGTTGATTTCGGCGGATGGGAAATGCCCGTCAACTATGGCTCTCAAATTGAAGAACACGTTGCCACCCGAACAAATTGTGGCGTGTTTGACGTTTCTCACATGGCAGCAGTCGATGTTATTGGTAAAGATGCAAAAGCTTTTTTAGAAAAAGTTGTTGCTAATAATGTCAACAAACTAAAAAACAATGGACAAGCTCTTTATGGCTGCTTGTTGAATGATGAGGCTGGCGTTATTGATGATTTGATTGTTTATCGCCTAGACCCTAACTATCGCTTGGTGATCAATGCCGCAACAGCTCACACAGATCTTGAATGGTTGAATAAGCAAGCAACTGGCTTTCAAGATGTGAGGCTTATTCCCAGAAGATCAGATCTGACCGCCAATCAAAATCCACAGGGCATGATTGCGGTTCAGGGTCCTAAAGCGCTTGAACTCATTAAAAAGGCTATTCCATCACTTGCTAATGCGGCATCTGAATTGAAAAACTTTCATGCTTCATGTGAAGAAACTCCTTTTGGAGAAATCATGATCGCAAGAACAGGTTACACGGGTGAAGATGGTGCTGAGTTATTGGTGCCACTGAATCACACAGTGACCGTGTGGAATCTTTTGATTGCTCAGGGAGCACAACCTGCAGGCCTAGGAGCACGAGACACTCTTCGCTTAGAAGCTGGCATGAACTTATATGGCCAGGACATGAATGATCAAACAAATCCTCTGGATGTTGGTCTTTCTTGGACCATTGATCGTTCAGGTGACCGTAATTTCATTGGTAAATCTGCTTTAGAAAGAAAACCTCAAAAATTTATTTTTCTTGGTTTGATACTTCAAGACAAAGGTGTGTTGCGCGCCCATCAAATTGTTAAATCAAGCAAAGGTGAGGGCGAAATAACCAGCGGTACATTCAGCCCATCACTTCAAAAATCTATTGCGCTTGCCAAACTTCCTTTAGCAACTGAAATTGGCGAGACAGTAAAAGTTGTTATTCGTGACAAAGAATTAAATGCAGTTGTTGTTAAACCCCCTTTTGTTCGCCATGGCAAAGCCTTGGTTTAATTTTGGAGAAACTACTATGAACATTCCTCAAGACCTACGTTACACAGAATCTCATGAATGGGTTCGTAAAGAAGCTGACGGCTCAATCACCGTTGGAATTACTGACCATGCTCAAGAAGCATTGGGCGATATTGTTTTCCTTGAATTGCCAAATGTCGGCAAGTCTTTAAATGCAGGCGATGCTTGTGCTGTGGTTGAGTCTGTGAAGGCTGCCAGTGATATCTACGCGCCTTTGTCCGGCGAAGTGATTGCCATCAATGATGCAGCAACGTCTGCACCTGAAACAGTTAACTCAGATGCTTATGGCTCATGGTTATTCAAGATTAAACCGGCAGACATCAGCAAAGTTGATGGCCTTCTTTCAGCAGAAGCATACGGAAAAAACATTGGTGCATAAAGAATGAAAAGCTCCCTGACCACACTCGAAAATCATGACGCTTTTTTAAGCCGTCATATTGGCCCATCGGCCAGCGATGAATCCTCGATGTTGAAATTCTTAGGATTTAATCAGCGCGATGAACTGATCAATGCAGTTATTCCAAGCAACATCAGAAGTAAGTCTGCCCTACCTTTGGGCGACTACACAAATGCCAAAGGTGAAAACGAAGCGCTTGAATTATTGGCCAGCATTGCCAATCAAAATAAAGTTTTCAAGTCATTCATTGGTCAGGGCTATTACAACAACATCACCCCGGGCGTTATTCAAAGAAATATTCTTGAAAACCCGGCGTGGTATACGGCTTACACGCCTTATCAACCAGAAATTTCTCAAGGTCGTCTAGAAGCAATCATTAACTTCCAACAAATGTTGATTGATTTAACAGGTATGGATATTGCCAATGCTTCTATGTTGGATGAAGGTACTGCTGCTGCAGAAGCCATGACCTTGGCGCTCAGAACCTGTCAATCAAAGTCGATGACTTTCTTTGTGAGCAATGATGTTTTGCCACAAACCCTGGCGGTCATTAAGACAAGGGCAAAGCCATTAAACATTGAACTTGTGATTGGCTCTCATGAAGATGCACTAAAAACTGATGCCTTCGCTGTTTTGCTGCAATACCCAGGTGTTGATGGTACGCTTTTAGAAAAAGAAAAATACCTCGCCATTGCAGAGGCTGTCCATAGCAAAGGTGGCTTATTAATTGCTGCGGCTGATTTGTTGGCCTTGACACTGCTTACTCCGCCAGGAGAGTGGGGCGCTGACGTTGCCATCGGTAGTGCACAACGCTTTGGTGTACCGATGGGTTTTGGCGGTCCTTCTGCTGGATATCTTGCTACAAAAGATGCTTTTAAGAGAAGCATGCCTGGTCGCTTGGTGGGTGTAACAATCGATGCTCAAGGTAACTCTGCTTACCGCCTTGCTCTTCAGACCAGAGAACAGCACATCCGACGTGAAAAAGCCACATCGAATATTTGTACAGCTCAAGTGTTGCTTGCAGTGATGGCAAGTATGTACGCTGTTTATCACGGGCCAGAAGGGCTTAAAAAAATCGCATTGCGCGTTCATCGCCAAACAAGCATCTTGGCGTTAGCTCTCAAACAACTTGGACTTGAAGTTGTCAATACACATTGGTTTGACACTCTGACGATTAAAACTGCTAACGCAAAGAAAATTCATGAGGCAGCTCAAAAACTTTCTTGTAATTTAAGAGCCATTGATTCAGAGCATGTTGGTGTATCAATTGACGAAACAACTGGCAGAAAAGAGCTGCAGATGTTGTGGACGATTTTTGGTGGCGAAGGCGAAATAAATATTGATGCTATTGATCAATCAGTTTCAAGTGCAGTTCCAAGCTCATTAATCCGTAACAGCGAGTATTTGACTCATCCAACATTTAATCGCTATCACTCTGAGCATGAAATGCTTCGTTATTTGAGAAGTTTGGCTGACAAAGACTTGGCGCTTGATAGAACCATGATTCCGCTTGGTTCATGCACCATGAAATTAAATGCCACCAGTGAAATGCTGCCTGTGACATGGCCTAGCTTTTCACAAATTCACCCTCTTGCACCAGAAACTCAGTGGGCGGGATACGCTAAGTTAATTGAAGATACTGAGCGCATGATGTGTGCTGCTACTGGCTACGATGCAGTGTCTTTGCAACCAAACGCCGGCTCACAGGGTGAGTATGCGGGACTTCTTGTGATTCGTGCCTATCATGAGTCACGCGGGGAAGGGCATCGCAATATCTGCTTAATTCCTTCATCTGCACATGGCACAAATCCTGCTTCAGCTCAAATGGCTGGCATGGAAGTGATTGTTGTTAGCTGCGATACCAATGGCAACGTTGATTTAGTTGACTTGAAAAACAAAGCTGAAGAGCATTCAAAGAACCTTGCTGCCATCATGATCACTTACCCAAGTACACATGGTGTATTTGAGGCGGGCGTTCAAGAATTATGTGAAATCATTCACCAGCATGGCGGTCAGGTTTATATCGACGGCGCCAACATGAATGCCTTGGTTGGCACAGCAGCGCCTGGTCACTTCGGTGGTGACGTTAGCCATCTTAATTTGCATAAAACTTTCTGCATACCTCATGGCGGCGGCGGCCCAGGTGTAGGCCCTGTAGCAGTGCGCTCACACCTTGCCAAGTTTTTACCTTGCTCTTATACGGCTGGTACGGCTTCAAAGTGGAACGATTTGAATTGGATGAGAATCAGTGCTGCTCCATTTGGTTCTGCATCTATTTTGCCTATTTCATGGATGTACGTTGCGATGATGGGTGCTGCCGGTCTTACCAAAGCGACCGAAACAGCGATTGTTTCTGCTAACTATGTTGCTAAAAAACTAGAAAATTTCTATCCAGTTTTGTACAAAGGCAATAAAGGCTTGGTGGCTCATGAGTGCATTTTGGATTTGCGTCCTCAACAAAAAGAGTCTGGCATTAGCAACGAGGATGTTGCCAAACGCTTGATGGACTTTGGTTTTCATGCGCCAACAATGAGCTTCCCTGTTCCGGGAACACTGATGATTGAGCCAACCGAAAGTGAATCAAAGTTTGAACTCGATCGCTTCATTGAAGCCATGGTTGCCATTGCAGAAGAGATCCGCAAAGTAACAAATGGCTCATTTGATAAAGAGAATAATCCTCTTAAAAATGCCCCTCACACAGCTGAAGTCATTTTGGCTAATGAGTGGGATAGACCTTATACGAGGGAGGAAGCAGCATATCCAGTGAGTCGCTTACGTAAAAATAAGTACTGGCCTCCAGTTGGTAGAGCGGATAACGTGTATGGCGATAGAAATCTATTTTGTACTTGCGTACCAATTTCTGAATACGCATAAATTAGATTTTCTTTAGATGTTGATGGGGTCGCGCTCGATATACCAGCCGACCCCTTTTCTTTTGGTGTGGGCCTCTGTCAAATAGTGCTGCAAAATCTCTATGCTCTTTTGCAGGTCTTGCCGACTCTCGGATTCAACCAACATTTGAGCCCGCTCTTTTCCTGCAATTCTCATCATGGCGCGAGGAATCACATCACTTAGCATGACATTGGCTGGCCAAATTTTGTCTGACCTTGCCAACTGTGCAGCATCCTTCAGCATATCAATTGCTTGCACTAATGTTTTATGTTCCCCATGTACCAATGCTTGATATGAAAATGGTGGCAAACCAACCAACTGTCTTTCATTTTTTATTTCTTCTAAAAAACCATCAACATCAGCATTTCGTAAGTACTTATAAGGCGGCGCTTCTGGATAATTGGTTTGAATAACTACTTTTGATTCTCCAGCCCCTTCGCTGCGACCAGCTCTTCCAGACACTTGCATGAGTTGAGCAAACAATCTCTCAGAAGCCCTGAAATCTTGGGAGAAAAGACTTGCGTCTGCATCAATCACGCCAACGAGTGACACTGATTGATAGTCATGCCCCTTTGCGATCATTTGAGTTCCGACGATGATGTCGGCATCACCATCGTGTATTTCACTGAACAAACTTTCTGCGCTTCCTTTTGCTCTTGTTGTATCAGCATCGATGCGCAATATTTTTGCCTTGGGGAATCTTTCTGATAAAAACTCTTCGATTTTTTGAGTTCCTTTACCCAATGGGCTCAAATCTGTATTTCCACAATCAGGGCATGCCTTTGGTACAAGCTTCATTATTCCGCAGTGATGACAGCACAAGTTCTTTTTGTGTTCTGTTATTTTGTGCAACACCATGTGTGCAGAACATTTCACGCAATCCGATAACCATCCACAAGCTTGACAGTTCAGTACTGGGGAATATCCTCTGCGATTGATGTAAATGATGCTTTGGCGCCCTTGCTCAATATTATTTTGCAATTCATTGAGAAGGTGCTCGCTGATTCCATGCTCATTCTTTTTGCCAGCTTTTTGCTCTTGCTTTAAATCTAATATTTGTATCAGTGGTGGCTTTGCATTTTTTGCTGCACGCTCTTTGAGGGTAAGAGTTTCATATCTTCCTTCTTGTGCATGAAACCATGTTTCTAGGCTAGGAGTTGCGGATGCCAACACAACTGGGATATTAAGTTTTTTTGCTCGCCAAACCGCAAGGTCTCTGGCTGAATACCTCACGCCTTCTTGCTGCTTATAAGACAAATCGTGCTCTTCATCCACCACGATGGCTTTTAGATTTGGTGAGGATGTTGCTACCGCCATTCGTGTGCCAAGAATAATTTGGGCTTTACCTGAATGTGCTTTTTCCCAGTTGTCGGCCCGAGTTCTATCCGTTATGCCGCTGTGCATCACCACTAATTTTTTCCCTGGAAATGCCTGTTCAACGGATTTCTCTAGCTGAGGGGTTAGATTGATTTCTGGCACCATGATCATGACTTGCGACTGGTCATCAGCCAATATTTTTTTTAACCAATTTAAATAAGTCAAAGTTTTGCCACTACCCGTAACGCCTTGTAACAAATTACAACTGAATTTTTGACTATTACTCTGCTTCCAGAGTTTTTCTACTATGTTCAATTGCTCTTTGTTCAGACTGATTTCATTCTCTGGTGCGGCTTTTTTGTTTTTTGTTATTGAGCTTGCTTTACTGCGTTTTTTTTCTTTGCCAAGCAATTCCCATTTATTTTTTTGTCGCCACATTTTAGGAATCGAAGGAATCAACACCTCACCAATGGGTCTTTGATAGTAAATAGCTGCAAACTCTGCCATTTCCACAACGTCACTTGAAATTGGTGGCAGCGGTGCGATGGCTTGTACTTTTTTAATTTTTTCTAAGTTGTATTCGGTTTTGTCCAAAATCTGCATCACCACTCCGATGCATTCTTGTCTGCCAAAACTTACTTGAATTATTTGTCCTTTTTGAGGCTCAGAGTCAAAGTCTTCATTCCAAGCGTAGTCAAATAATTGATTTAATGGGCTATCAATAGCCACTTGAACAATTATTTTTTCTTGGTGTTTAACTTCAAAGCTCATGTTTTACTTTAAGTCCATGATGAAGAGCATTGCACTTATTGGTTTTTTAAAAAGGTTTAATTTATCTGTGGAAAACCTTGTGGATAACTGCTTAATTATCCCAGCATTTCAAATTAGGAAGCTTTTTTTACGTATTTTAATTATATTGTATGATGATTTAAAATACATATAAATCAATGACTTATAGAATTTAATTTGGCTCTTGGGGTGATTATTAACCGCTTGATGTTGGGGTTTTATGCCAGAAGATGCCTGTGCATAAGTTACCACTCACATGCTTATTTTTACTTATTTCTAAGCGCTTTTGAGTGACTGACAACCGTCTCGGTCAGGGCAATAACATGGTCCGGATTGGTGAACTGAGATATGCCATGGCCCAAATTAAAGACATGGCCATCTAAGGAGTGAAGGCCTTCGGCTAAAGCCGGTACCGCTGCCAATTCATTCAAAATTCTCTTAACTTCCGTTCCGATTTGTTCCGGACTTGAAAATAGAGCCAATGGATCAAAATTTCCTTGAAGGGCCAGCGGGGTTTTATTTGCAAGTAAACGCTTACGTGACTTTGCAACTGATGCCGTCCAATCTAATCCGATGACATCTGCGCCAGAATGAGCGATATCTTCTAACCAAATTCCACCACCCTTGGTGAATACTAAAATTGGAATTTGTTGACCATCTTTTTGTCTTGGTAATAAATCAATCACGGCCTTCATGCTGGCCAAAGAAGTTTTTTGATACCAACCATCTGGCAATAAACCACCCCAAGTATCAAAAATCATCAATGCTTGTGCACCAGCATCAACCTGCGCCTTTAAATAATCAGCGACTGATTGGATGTTTGTATCCAAAACCTTTTTCATTAAATCGGGTCTTTGGTACAACATTTCTTTTGTATTCTTAAAGTCAGATGATCCTGAACCTTCAATCATGTAACAAGCCAGAGTCCACGGGCTTCCTGAAAAACCAATCAGCGGAACTCTTTGTTGACCATTTTGAGTGAGTGCTTTTCTGATTTCAGATACAGCATCAAATACATATTTCAATTGATTAAGATCAGCAGGTCTTAAATTATTAACCGCTTGTTCGTCTCTCAATGGGCGACTGAATCTTGGTCCTTCACCTGCCTCAAAACTCAAGCCCAATCCCATTGCATCTGGAATCGTCAGAATGTCTGAAAACAGAATGGCTGCATCCAATGGATATCTATCCAATGGTTGCAAAGTAACTTCTGTTGCTAGCTGAGGATTTTTTGCAAGCGCTAAAAAACTTCCTGCTTTAGCTCTTGTTGCGTTGTATTCAGGTAAATAACGTCCTGCCTGGCGCATTAGCCACAGAGGTGTTCTATCTGTTGGCTGCCGAAGGCATGCGCGCAGGAAGCGATCGTTAATTAAAGTCAATTATCTTTTCTGACGTAACTTTGCAATTGCTGCAAGTTGTGCTGCCGCCATTGCAAACTCTGATTGAGCGTGCGCAAAATCAATATCTGTACCGCGATTTTGCATGGCTTCTTCAGCAGCTTTTTTGGCTTCTAAGGCTTTTGCTTCGTCAAGATCGTGACCGCGAATAGCAGTATCAGCAAGTACAGTTACTTTATTTGGCTGTACTTCAAGAATGCCGCCAGCAACGAAAACAAACTCTTCGTCGCCATCAGCTTTCTCAATACGAACTGCACCTGGTCTAATTCTTGTAATGAGAGGAGTATGTCCCGGAAGAATACCCAACTCACCACTTTCGCCTGGCAAAGCAATGAACTTTGCTTCACCGGCGAAAATTGACTGCTCAGCGCTAACTACATCAACATGGATGCTAGACATTTAAATTCCTTGGTTTACTGCAACTTCTTAGCTTTTTCGATAGCTTCGTCGATGCCGCCAACCATATAGAATGCCTGCTCTGGCAAATGGTCAAGCTCACCGTCAACAATCATCTTGAAGCCGCGGATAGTTTCTTTAAGTGGAACATATTTACCAGGTGAACCTGTAAATACTTCCGCTACGTGGAATGGCTGTGACAAGAAACGCTGAATCTTACGCGCACGTGCAACAGCTTGCTTGTCTTCTGGTGACAATTCATCCATACCCAAAATAGCAATAATGTCGCGCAATTCTTTATAGCGCTGCAATGTTGTTTGTACACCGCGAGCAACTGCATAGTGCTCTTCGCCAACAACTTGAGGGTCCAACTGACGGCTTGTTGAGTCAAGTGGGTCAACCGCTGGGTAGATACCCAAAGCAGCGATGTCACGTGACAACACAACTGTAGAGTCCAAGTGCAAGAATGTTGTAGCAGGTGATGGGTCTGTTAAGTCGTCGGCAGGAACGTAAACGGCCTGAATCGATGTAATAGAACCAGTCTTTGTTGAAGTAATACGCTCTTGTAAACGGCCCATTTCTTCAGCCAATGTTGGCTGGTAACCCACCGCTGATGGCATACGACCCAACAAAGCAGAAACTTCTGTACCGGCCAATGTGTAACGGTAGATGTTGTCAACGAAGAACAAAATGTCACGGCCTTCGTCACGGAAACGCTCAGCCATTGTCAAACCAGTCAAGGCAACACGCAAACGGTTTCCTGGTGGCTCGTTCATCTGACCAAACACCATCGCAACTTTATCAAGAACGTTAGAGTCTTTCATCTCGTGGTAGAAGTCGTTACCTTCACGAGTACGCTCACCAACACCTGCGAACACTGACAAACCTGAGTGTTGCTTAGCGATGTTGTTGATCAATTCCATCATGTTAACTGTCTTACCCACACCGGCACCACCGAACAAACCAACTTTACCGCCTTTAGCAAACGGGCAAACCAAGTCAATAACTTTGATGCCTGTTTCTAGTAGGTCAACTGATGGTGATAGCTCATCAAACTTTGGCGCCAATTGGTGAATCGCGCGACGCTCTTCTGTGCCGATTGGACCAGCTTGGTCGATTGGGCGACCCAACACGTCCATGATGCGGCCCAATGTTGCTGGACCTACAGGCACTGAAATTCCCTTGCCTGTATTTTTAACACCCATGCCGCGACGCAAGCCATCGCTTGAGCCCATCGCAATGGCACGAACAACGCCATCGCCTAATTGTTGTTGCACTTCAAAGGTCAAACCTTTTTCTGCAAAAGATGCCTCACTGCTCTCTTCCAAGATCAATGCGTCATAAATTTTTGGCATTTTGTCACGAGGGAACTGAATGTCCACCACCGCGCCAATACACTGAACGATATTTCCGTTGCTCATCGTAGTTCTCCGATCACTAATTTTTTACAATACTTTGGTTATCAAACCGCCGCAGCGCCGCCGACAATCTCGGACAACTCTTTGGTAATGGCTGCTTGACGTGTTTTGTTGTAAACCAACTGCAATTCACCAATCACGTTTTTCGCGTTATCAGAAGCAGCTTTCATAGCAACCATACGAGCTGATTGCTCAGATGCCATATTTTCTGCAACTGCTTGGTAAATCAACGCTTCAACGTAACGTTTCAACAATTCATCCACAACTGATTGTGGGTCTGGTTCGTACAAATAGTCCCAACCATACTCACGAGCTTCTTCAGTCGTTTGTGTTAATTTTTCACTTGAAAGAGGCAATAGTTTTTCAACTACTGGCTCTTGCTTCATTGTGTTGATGAATTTTGTGTATGCCAAATAAACAGCATCTACTTCACCATTTTCATACGCATCCAATTGAACCTTGATTGCGCCAATGAGTTTTTCCAAGTGCGGTGTGTCACCCATTTGAGTTACATGAGAAACAACCTTTGCCTTGATCCTATTTAAGAACTGGAAGCCCTTCATGCCAATTGGAGTGCATGACAATGAAACACCTTTAGAGTCCAACTCTTTCATGGTGTTTGTCAAAGCTCTTAATACGTTGGTATTCATGCCACCGCAAAGACCTTTGTCTGTTGTCACAACAATCACGCCAGCATTTTTAACTTCACGCTCAACCAAATAAGCAGGGCGGTATTCTGGATTGGCCTTGCCCAAGTTCGCAGCAATATTTCTTACTTTTTCTGAGTAAGGACGTGCATTGCGCATGCGCTCTTGAGCACGCCGCATCTTAGATGCGGCGACCATTTCCATCGCCTTGGTGATCTTGCGCGTATTTTGTACGCTCTTGATCTTTGTCCGTATCTCTTTAGTTCCGGCCATATCGGCTCTCCTTACTTCTTAGAAAGAAGCCGAACGTTTAAAGTCCTCGATCGCAGCGCGCAATGCAGCTTCGTCTTCCTTCGAGAGATCCTTGGTGTCTTCAATGCGGCCAATCAAATCAGCAAACTTGCTCTTTAGATGATCATGCAAACCTTTTTCGAAGGCCAAAACATGTTTCACATCCAAGTCATCCAAGAAACCGTTGTTAGCTGCATACAATGAAGATGCCAACTGCCAAACTTGTTGTGGCTGATATTGTGGTTGCTTAAGCAATTCTGTAACACGACGACCGCGCTCCAACTGCTTACGTGTTGCTTCGTCCAAATCAGAAGCAAACTGAGCAAACGCTGCCAATTCACGGTACTGGGCTAAGTCTGTACGGATACCGCCAGATAATTTCTTAATAACTTTAGTCTGAGCTGCACCACCCACACGTGAAACTGAAATACCCGCGTTAATCGCTGGACGTACGCCCGCGTTAAACAAGTCTGTTTCCAAGAAGATTTGGCCGTCAGTAATAGAAATCACGTTGGTTGGAACGAAAGCAGAAACGTCGCCCGCTTGAGTTTCAATGATTGGCAATGAGGTCAATGAACCTGTCTTACCTTTAACTGCACCATTTGTGAATTTCTCAACATACACTTCGTTAACACGAGCAGCACGCTCAAGCAAACGTGAGTGCAAATAGAATACGTCGCCAGGATAAGCTTCACGACCTGGTGGACGACGCAACAATAGTGATACTTGACGATAAGCAACCGCTTGCTTAGTTAAGTCATCGTAAACAATCAATGCATCTTCACCGCGATCACGGAAATACTCACCCATTGTGCAACCAGCATATGCTGACAAGTACTGCATCGCTGCAGAGTCAGACGCTGTTGCAGCAACGATCACTGTGTACTCCATCGCGCCGTGCTCTTCTAGCTTACGCAATACGTTTGCAATCGTAGAAGCTTTTTGACCAATCGCCACGTATACGCAACGAATGCCCTTACCTTTTTGGTTGATGATGGCATCAACAGCAACAGCTGTTTTACCAGTTTGACGGTCGCCAATGATCAACTCACGCTGACCACGTCCGATAGGCACCATCGCATCAATTGACTTCAAACCTGTTTGAAGAGGTTGGCTAACTGACTGACGATCAATAACGCCAGGGGCAACCTTTTCAATAAAGTCTGTCATTTTTGCATTGATTGGACCCTTGCCATCGATAGGCTGACCCAAAGCATTAACAACACGACCCAATAATTCTGGACCTACTGGAACTTCAAGAATACGACCGGTACATTTAACTGGGTCGCCTTCACTGATGTGCTCATATTCACCCAAAATAACAGCACCTACTGAATCACGCTCTAAGTTAAGCGCAAGACCAAGCGTGTTGTTTGGGAATTCAAGCATTTCACCTTGCATCACGCCTGAGAGGCCATGAACACGGCAAATACCGTCTGTTACTGAAATTACGGTGCCTTGGTTACGGACTTCGGCGCCAACGCCTACACCGCTGATTCGGCTCTTGATCAGTTCACTGATCTCTGATGGGTTGAGTTGCATTTGCTTACTCCTGGGATCTTATTCGGTTATGCGCTAAGGGCGGTTTGCATCGATACCAAGCGGGCTTTCACTGAAGTGTCTAACACCTCATCGCCAACTTGTACGCACACTCCGCCAATCAATTCTGGGTCTACATTTACTGTAGGACGTAGCTCTCTTCCACCAAAGCGCTTCTTCAATGTTGATAACAAGGTATTTAGTTCTTCGCCTTGCAGCGGGAACGCGCTTGTGATCAAAACTTCTGCAGCACCTTCTTGAGCATTTTTTAACGCTGTAAATTGAGCAGCAATTTCTGGCATAGCCAACAAGCGATTGTTGTGTGTCAAAACTTCAACGAAGTTTTTCACAATATCCGCTGGCTTTGTTTTCATGCCGCCCAACAAAATTTGCAATAAATCAGCATCGGCCAACTTTGGATTATTAGCTACTGCCAGTAAATCTGGGTTGCTGGCAACTTGAGCTAACTCTTCTAATTGCTCAGCAATAGCAGATAACTCTGCTGGCTTTGCACTTCTAAAAAGAGCCTCAGCGTATGGGCGGGCAATAGTAGCTAAGTCTGCCATATTAAAGCTCTGCCTTTAGCTGATCTAATAAACCTGCATGTGCTTTTGCATCAACTTCACGACGCAAAATTTGCTCGGCACCTTTCACTGCTAATGCAGCTACTTCAGTGCGCAAGGCATCTCTTGCACGCGCTACTTGTTGTTCTGCTTCAGCTTTGGCTTGAGCAATGATGCGAGCAGCTTCTGCTTGAGCATTTGCTTTAATTTCTTCAGCCGATAATTGAGCACGCTTTTCAGCATCAGCAATACGCTGAGTGCCTTCATTGCGAGCTTCTGACAATGCTTGTTCAGCACGTTTTTTTGCAGACTCAAGATCAGCCTTACCGCGCTCAGCGGCAGCCAAACCATCAGCCACTTTTGTGGCTCGCTCGTCTAATGCCTTTACCAATGGTGGCCAAACAAATTTGGCTACAACCCACCACAAAATAAAGAAGACGACCATCTGCGCGAATAGCGTCGCGTTTAGGTTCACGTTTAGTTCCTTTCGGTCACAATGACAAATATCCACGGGCGCTCAAATTGCGCCCGTCAATAACTACGCCTATTACTTGATTACAGCAAGCAATGGGTTTGCGAACGCGAACAACATCGCAACACCAACACCGATCAAGAAAGCAGCGTCGATCAAACCAGCCAACAAGAACATCTTAGTTTGTAGTGGCTCCATCAATTCTGGTTGACGTGCACATGCTTCAATGTACTTACCACCCATCAATGCGATACCCAAACAAGCACCGATCGCGCCTAAGCCGATGATGATGCCGATACCGATAGCTGTTAAACCTTGAACGTGAGCTAGAAATTCTTGCATGTTGACTCCTAAATAAAAAAACAGTTAGTAAAAAAATTAGTGGTGGCTATGTGCTTGCCCGATGTAGACCAAGGTCAACATCATGAAAATGAAGGCCTGCAACAAAATCACCAAAATATGGAAAATCGCCCAAGCGGAACCTGCAATCACATGGCCCACAAAACCTAGGAACGATAAGTCGACACCAAAATGCCAGATGCCGCCTAACAGAGCGATTAGCAAAAAGACCAATTCGCCTGCATACATGTTGCCAAACAATCGCATACCCAATGAAACTGCTTTGGCAATAAATTCAATGATGTTCAATACCAAGTTAAATGGTGCCAAGTACCACTTTGCGCCAAACGGTGCTGAAAGTAGTTCGTGTAAAAAGCCGCCAGCACCTTTTGCTTTGAAGCTGTAGAAAATCATCAAAACTAAAACTGACATTGATAAGCCAAGTGTGCCGTTCAAATCTGTTGTTGGCACAAGCTTATGGTGAGGAACGTGGATGCTTCCAAAAATTCCTAAGAATCCGTTAACGCCATGAACCCAATCCACCGGAACCAAGTCAAGCGTATTGAGCAAAATAATCCAGCAGAAAACAAATAGTGCCAAAGGTGCAATGTAAGAGCGATCACCGTGAACGATGCTCTTTGATTGACTCTCAACCATCTCTACCAATAACTCAACCAATGCTTGAAAGCGGCCCGGAACACCAGCCGTTGCACGACGAGCTGCCATGAGCAAAAAGCCCACAACAATCAAACCCATCATCAAAGACCAAAAAACTGTGTCTAAGTTAACCACTGAGAAATCAACAATAGCCTCTTGCTTAGCATGCAATGTATTTAAATTTTGCAAATGCTCTGCAATGTATTCGGTAGGTGTTAAAGCCTTGCCGGTTGCTTCAGTTGCCATCGTTACTTTCCTCTGTTCTTGTCAAACCGCTTGTTCACTTAAAAAACCACGCCAATAGATAACATTTCAGCGCCAGTACATAAGTCAACAACAACGGTAACCAATCCAATTCTGGATAAAAAACTATTACCAAAATAAACATTGCAACAGTTGCAATGATTTTTATTAATTCCCCCGTTACAAGACCAACTACTGAAGATCCTGCAACATTCGATCCAACCGCCTTTGTAGCTAGTAGCTTTGCTCTCATTGCGAACAACCCCGCAGGGATGATTGCTATAAGACCACCAAGCAGTGAGGATATGGCGGAAGAGTCTAAGCCAAACGGCTTACCCTTTACTGACCAAGCCCAAGCAAAGCAGGAGAGCAACGTTACAAGCGCCTGAAGTACAAATAACCGCTTAACTGAAACTTTGCTTGGCTTGAGAGCCTCTGAACCCAAAATTACCTCTAGTTCAGCTCTTGTCAACGGTTTGGATAATTCCTCAGAATCACCTAACTCATTGTCCCAATTAGCATTTTTGTCAATTTCAGCTTTTTGCACAACTCCAGGTACAAAGCCACGAGATTTTACAGAATCTGAGGCCTTTGGGTCAATGCAATTCATAAAAAATTCACACTTACTTTAATCAATGCCCAGGCGCTTTAAAAACCCGTCCAATTCATCAAATTGGCTGAATTTAATGCTGATTTCACCGCCACGTCTTTTTTGCTTGATCTCAACCGCAAGGTTTAGCTGGTCGGATAACTTCTCTTGAAGCTGTCTTAAGTCCGGATCAGCCTTGATTTTGGCCTTTTTGGAGCCGCCAACTTGGGTTTTATTCAAAACCAATTTGGTTGCCATTTGCTCTGCTTCACGCACTGAGAGTTTTTGAATGATGATTTTTTGAGCAAGGCTTACCTGGGCCGCCGCCTCAAGGGGCAAAAGGGCGCGAGCATGGCCCATGTCTATTTCGCCTTTGGCAAGCATCAGCTGAACCGGCTTTGCCAACTGGATCAATCTCAATAGGTTTGAAACCGCGCTGCGTGACTTTCCAACAGCTTGAGCCGCCTTGTCATGCGTGTATCCAAATTCTTCGATGAGTCGCGCAAGGCCGTTGGCCTCTTCCAAGGCATTCAAATCTTCGCGCTGCATATTTTCAATCAAGGCCATGGCAGCCGTGGCTTGATCATTGGCCTGCTTAATTAAAACTGGAACCTCCTTGAGGCCCGCCATAGTGGCCGCACGAAAACGACGCTCACCAGCAATGATTTCATACTTCCCTGAAGCAACACTTCTAACTAGCAAAGGCTGCATGATGCCTTGTTCTTTAATGCTTTCAGACAGTTCCTGCAATGATGCATCCACCATATTTTTACGTGGCTGATACTTGCCGGCCTGTAACTGGCTGATCTGAAGCATTGCAACACCACCAGCATTGGCAGTGCTTTTATCGTTGGCGCCCAGTAGTGCTTCTAGGCCGCGCCCCAAACCTTTTTTCTTGATTGTTGTCATATTCTTTTCTTATCCATTACATTGTTTTTATGCGCTGAATCATCTCTGCGCCGAATTGCATATAGGCCTGCGCACCACGCGAGGCTTTATCAAATGTCACGCCTGGCATGCCATACGAAGGCGCTTCAGCCAAGCGAACATTCCTTGGAATGATGGTGTTGAAAACTTTGTCTCCAAAGTGCGCCATTAATTGATCTGAAACCTGTTGCTGCAAGGTTGTTCTCGGGTCAAACATGACGCGCAATAAACCAATGATGGTTAAATTTGGATTGAGATTCGCGTGCACTTGTTTGATGGTGTTAACTAAATCCGACAAGCCTTCCAAGGCGAAATATTCACATTGCATCGGCACAATCACGCCATTGGCTGCACACAGACCATTCAACGTTAACAGCGAAAGGGCAGGAGGGCAGTCAATCAAGATAAAGTCATATTCATTGAGCACTGGAGCTAGAGCATTTTTTAGTCTTTCCTCACGCTCATCGAACTCCACCAACTCAACTTCAGCGCCAGCAAGCTCTCGGTTTGCTGGAAGTACATCATATCCACCGGTTTCTGATTTAACTCTTGCAGTTAAAACATCAGACATGCCAATTAAGACGTGATAAACACTCTGCTGCAATCCCATCTTATCGATGCCAGAACCCATGCTGGCATTGCCTTGTGGGTCAAGGTCAACGACCAACACTCGTTGTTTTTGTGCTGCCAAGCTTGCTGCTAAATTGACAGTGGTAGTGGTCTTGCCAACGCCACCTTTTTGGTTTGCCACGCAAAATATTTTTGCCATATATGTCTTCTTTTAATTAAGCCTTGAATTCTCTCACGCGTGCCAACTCGTAGAGCCGTCTTTCGGCATCAAGCCCCGGAACGTTGAACAAATAGTCTTTTTCAATCTTCCAAGTATCTGGAATGGTTTTTAGATCATCCTCTAGGGCTCGCGCTTTCATGGCCCACAACAAGCCACCCGTTTTAAGCATTGGCTCAGACAAGGTTATAAACTTGCCAAAATCTGAAAAAGCCCTTGAAATACAACAACTTACAGAGTCTGCTAGGCCTGGGGCAGTGTCTTCAATTCTTGCGCCATGCACTTTAACGTTATCTAAATGTAACTTGGTCACGATGTGCTGTAAAAAGACCGCCTTTTTCTGCACAGCCTCCATCAAATGAAGCTGCCATGAAGGTCGGCAAATGGCCAAAGGAATGCCGGGTAGGCCGCCGCCAGACCCAAGATCCGCTAGAGTAAAAACGCCATCGGCTTTTGGTAATTTCTCAACGTAACTATCCAAGTAGGGAAGGACCGCCAAGGAATCAAGTAGGTGCAAGGTAACCGACTGATTTAAATCATGAATTGATGACAAATTATGGGTTTTGTTCCAACGCTGAAACTCAATTAAATAATCTAATAAACGCTGAATGGTCTCTGCAGAAAGGTCTAAATTGAGACCTCTCACACCATCACTTAATTGAGCAAGCAGGGCTTGTTGTGTGTCTTTTTCCATCAATCAGCACTGGGGCGTCGACCCAAACCCTTTTTTAAATGGATCAACAATAAAGAAATGGCTGCTGGCGTCACACCAGATACTCTTGATGCCTGCCCCAAGGTGCTTGGTTTATGAAGACTGAGCTTCTGCTGAACCTCCATTGACAAGCCCAAAACCTTTGAATAGTTGATATCTGGCGGCAGGGTCATTTCTTCATGGTAGGCATGGCGAGCAATTTCTGCTGCCTGTCTATCAATATAGCCCTGGTATTTAATGGCAATTTCAACCTGTTCAGCAATTTGATCTCTTAAAACAACGTCTTGATCAAGCGGTTCTGCCGACCACCGGCCATCAAATGAGGTTGTGAGGTTTTCGTAAGTGATTCCTGGTCGCTTCAATAACTCAGCCAAACTGTATTCATGAGCAATGACCTGACCAAGCAAAAACTCTGATTCTGCTGCATTAATAAGCTTTGGACTCACCCAGGTTGACTTAAGTCGCTGTGTTTCACGTGAAACAGCCTCCTGCTTTTTACAGAAGAACTCCCAGCGGTAATCATCCACCAGCCCTAGTTCACGGCCTTGCTCTGTCAATCTGACATCAGCATTGTCTTCCCTTAGGCTTAAACGATACTCGGCGCGACTTGTGAACATCCGATAGGGCTCTTGAACACCCTTGGTAATCAAATCGTCCACCAACACACCCAAATAGGCCTGATCACGCTTTGGATACCAGGCATCCTTGCCTTTGGCGCTCAATCCAGCATTGATGCCGGCTAACAAGCCCTGCGCAGCAGCCTCTTCGTAACCAGTTGTACCATTGATTTGGCCAGCGAAGAACAAGCCCTTGATGGCTTTGGTTTCCAAGCTTGGCTTTAGGCCTCTTGGGTCATAGTAGTCATATTCAATGGCATAGCCCGGGCGGACAATCATGGCATTCTCAAGACCTCGAATACTTCTCACCAAACTCCACTGAACATCAAAGGGAAGGCTCGTTGAAATGCCGTTTGGATAAAACTCATGGGTTGTTAGGCCCTCGGGCTCCAAAAATATTTGATGGCTGTCCTTGCCAGCAAACCGATGTATCTTGTCTTCTATAGAAGGGCAGTACCTTGGGCCAACACCCTCAATCACCCCTGTATACATTGGTGAACGATCAAGTCCTCCACGAATGATCTCATGGGTTTTCTCATTGGTATGGCTGATCCAGCAGGGAAGCTGCTTAGGGTGGAACTCTGGTCGCCCCAAATAAGAAAAGACTGGCAAAGGATCTAAGTCGCCAGGCTGCTCTTGCATCACTGAGAAGTTAATGGTGCGCCCATCAATTCTTGGGGGCGTACCTGTTTTTAAACGCCCCTGCGGAAGCTTCAGTTCTTTTAATCTGCTGGACAGTCTTATCGCGGCCGGATCTCCAGCGCGACCACCGGAGTGGTTATCTAGACCAACGTGTATTTTTCCATCCAGAAAGGTTCCAGCAGTTAAAACCACCTGGGAAGCATAAAAGCTCAAGCCCAATTGTGTGGTTGCGCCACATACCTGATCGTCACGAACGATCAGGTCATCAACCGCCGCCTGGAAAATAGTGAGGTTTTCTTGGTTTTCTAATTTGCTGCGCATGGCAGTCTTATAAAGAGCGCGATCTGCCTGAGCCCTTGTTGCCCGAACCGCAGGGCCCTTACTGGAATTTAGAATCCTGAACTGAATTCCAGCCAAATCAGTGACTTCGGCCATTGCTCCACCAAGAGCATCGATTTCTTTAACCAGGTGGCCCTTACCAATCCCGCCAATTGAAGGGTTGCAGCTCATGGCCCCCAAGGTTTCTATGCTATGAGTCAAAAGAAGGGTGCGGCAACCCATTCTGGCTGAAGCCAAAGCGGCTTCTGAGCCAGCATGCCCCCCGCCAATAACTATCACATCATATTTAATTGAAAAGTCCATAGAAAACCTTGCTTAGGGCGGCGATGATATCACCCCCGCCATTTTGACTCAATTGTTTTAGGCTAATTATGAGTGTTTCACGTGAAACTTTTTGAGCGCGCAACAAGCGCCTATGCGATTACCCCGAAATAACGCAAAGCATCAAACACCGTCTTTAGAATCAATGCAGCAACAGCACCAACAAACACCTTTCTAATAAATGTGTTTCCATGGCGCAAAGCGTAATGTGATCCAAAGATGCTGCCAGCAATGTTCATGGCCATCATGGCAAAACCAATTTGCCAAGCAATATGGCCAAATGAGGCAAACAATAGAATGGCAGCAAAATTAGTAGTTACATTGACCAACTTAGTTGCGGCCGACGCGTGTAAAAAGTCAAAGCCAAATATTCGAATAAAGCCAATCAACAAAAAGCTACCAGTGCCCGGTCCAAAGAATCCATCGTAAAAACCAATGGTTCCTCCAAGTAGGGCAGCATGAACAATTTTCTTTCTTCCATCAACGACTGGTGCGTGGGCCATACCCATGGACGGCTGTTTGATGGTGTAAACCAATAGAGCAATCAAAATAATTGGTAACAACACTCTAAATACATCAGCTGACATACTTTTAACCACTGCTGCACCAGAGAAGGAGCCGATGAAAGCAGCAATAATAGCTGGTATTACAATAAAATACGGTAATTTAACAACATTTAGATATCTTTTAGCAGCAATTAGCGTCCCACCAATCGAGCCAAGCTTATTGGTTCCCAGCAATGTTGCGGGGTTGGCATTGGGATATATTGCAAATAAAGCAGGGACTTGAATCAATCCGCCACCGCCTGCAACAGAATCAACAAAGCCTGCGCCAAATGCAGCAACAAATAAAAGCAGGGTTGTCCAATGGAAAAGGTCGAATTCCATTATTCGTTGTCAGCCAAAATCTTGTCAGCTATTTTTTGAGCAATCATCATGGTTGGGGCTGCGGTATTGCCGGAGGTAATCGTTGGCATAACGCTTGCATCCACGACTCGCAACCCACTCAAGCCAAATACTTTCAATTCAGAATCAACAACCGCCATAGGATCATCAGGCTTACCCATTTTGCATGTGCCAACCGGATGGAAGATCGTTGTGGCAATTTCGCCGATTTGTTTTAACAGCTCTTCATCTGTATTGAAAGAAGGGCCCGGCCGAAACTCTTTGACATCAAAACCATCAAATGCTTTTTGCTGCATGATGTTTCTGGTGAAGCGAAGAGCGTCAAGAGCAACCCGTCTATCTTCACTAGAAGACAAATAATTAGGATTAATAGCAGGTGGCTCAGTCAACTCTTTAGTGGTTATATGAACGCTTCCTCTCGAGCTTGGGCGTAAATTACAAACACTTGCTGTGAATGCATTGAAAGAGTGAAGTGGATCACCAAACTTATCCAGAGAAAGTGGCTGAACGTGATACTGAATGTTTGGTCGGTCGTGCTCCGCAGATGAGTGCGCAAAAGCTCCCAGCTGAGAGGGCGCCATCGACATGGGGCCGCTTCTGGTTAAAACATATTGAAGACCAATTAATAATTTGCCCCACCAGCGAGAAGCCAACATGTTCAATGTTTTTAAGCCACTTACTTTGTAAACTAACCTGATCTGTAGATGGTCCTGAAGATTTTCTCCGACACCAGGCAAATGTTTCACAACTGGGATATTCAAAGACTGCAATCTTTTTTCGTCACCCACGCCTGAGCGCTCAAGAATTTGTACGGAACCAATTGAGCCCGCCGACAGAAGAACTTCTTTTTCTGCTATCGCAATTTGCTGCTGTCCATCATATGAAAAAGCAATGCCCTCGCAACGTGAACCATTGATCACCAAACGATCGATGTTCGCGCCCGTTAAAACAGTTAAATTCTTGCGATCTCTTATGGGTTTGATGAAAGCTTGGGATGCATTCAGGCGCCAGCCATTTTTTTGAGAAACATCAAAATAGGAAGACCCGAAATTATTGCCGCAATTAAAGTCATTGATTGGAGGAACGCCGGCTTGCTCCGCCGCGCCCCGAAAAATATCTAACACTTTCCATTTCAGACGCTGGCGATCTACGCGCCACTCACCACCAACGCCGTGAAACTCTGAAGCGCCCGAGTGATAGTCTTCCATCTTTTTAAAGTAAGGCAAAACATTGCGCCACGACCATGATGAATCGCCAGTTTCGCGAGCCCACTGATCGTAATCTTCAGCCTGACCACGCATGTAAATCATTCCGTTGATTGATGACGAGCCGCCCAATACTTTTCCGCGAGGATAGATGAGACTACGATCATTAAGCCCTGGCTGGGGTTTGGTTTTAAACATCCAATCAGTTTTAGGATTGTTGATGCAATACAAATAACCAACTGGGATGTGAATCCAAAGATAGTCGTCCTTGCTACCAGCATCAATCAGCAACACGTTATAGCGTGGATCTGATGAAAGTCTATTTGCCAATACGCAACCGGCACTTCCGGCACCAACAACGATGTAATCAAATGTGGCGTGGTTGCTCATCATTAACCTTTGCGAGAGAGGTATTCTTTCCAAGCCGCTTGCGCGGAATCGCTTAATCCGTCCAAAGGAACCCTTTGGGACGATTGAATGATCATCATTGCATAGGGTTTTGCAAGGGCTGCAGCCTGAGGGCAAAGCTGCAAAGCTTCGCCGCGGGAAGGGGATTGCTCACGCCAAAAATTAATGGCCGCTTCTAGCTCTTGAATGCTGATAAACATATGGCTTATTTAATTTTTGCCAACATGGTTTTGCGACACTTTTTTTGTCCGCAACGGCATTCGTATTCTTTTTTTAACTTTTTGGTTTGCTTGCCCTCAACCACCAAGCCGTAGTCGTAGAAAAGTTCATCGCCAGCAGCAATGTCTTTTTTGGCATACAAGAATACCCGGGTTGTTTTTCCAAAGTCTTCTTCTAGGGCTTCACAGTTTGGGTTACAAGAGTGATTTGCCCACATTGATTCATTGCCACCAAATTTAGCGTCAATAGTTGAACCGTCTTCGAGGCCAAAATAAAACGTGTGATTCGGTTGAGATAAATCGTGTGGATGGCGCTTAACCGCTTCTTTCCAGCTGATTCTTTCGCCCGTGTATTCAATGATCTTGGTGCCCTTTGGAATATCGCGTTTAGCGAAAACACCATTACCGTGAACACCAGACTCCCGAACCACAATCAATTTGTTACCCGCCATCTTTTTAGACATCAATGTTTCTTGCAATCAGCGCATTAGACTCAATGAATGCGCGGCGTGGCTCAACTTCATCACCCATCAATGTTGTGAATACTTGATCAGCAGCAATAGCGTCTTCAATTTGAACCCTCAACAAGGTTCTTGTGTTGGTGTCCATCGTTGTTTCCCAAAGTTGACCTGGGTTCATTTCACCAAGACCCTTGTAGCGTTGACGGCTAACGCCTCGTTCAGCCTCTGAAAGTAACCACTCCATGGCTTCGCGGAAATCTTTAACGCTGGCTTCCTTAATTGTTTTATCTGGATCGCCACGCTTAACTGTTGCGCCCGTACCCAAAACGTTTGTAAGGGCTGCGGATGCTTTTGCCAAAGACTCATAATCAGCGCCGTGCACAAAATCAGAGTCAATTAAAGATAGCTTTGTGTTGCCGTGTACTTTTCTTGAAAGCAACAAGCGATAGCGCTCAGTACGCTCATCTTTTTGCACAATGATCTGTGGCTTAGCGATGCGCTCGTGAGAGTTTGCAAAATAGTTATTAAGGCCCTCTGCAGACTTGTTGGCTTCCGCCTCTGTATCTAGATTTAAACGTACGCCATTGGCGATAGCTCTTAAAGCGCCTTCATCCATGGTTCTTGATAGACGATCAACAATGCTTTGAATGGTTTGATAGTCAGACGACAGCTTAACCAAACGATCGTTATCAATTGAAGAGCCATCCGCCAATGAAACGCTAGCGCCCTGAAGTGCCAAGTTAAGCAAATAAGCATTCAATGCAACATCATCTTTGATGTACTGCTCATTTTTACCTTGCTTGACCTTATACAGCGGCGGCTGTGCAATATAAATGTGACCGCGTTCAATCAACTCTGGCATTTGACGATAGAAGAAAGTTAACAACAAGGTTCTGATGTGGCTTCCGTCAACGTCCGCGTCGGTCATGATGATGATGCGGTGATAGCGCAATTTATCAGCGTTATATTCTTCTTTACCAATACCGGTGCCTAGGGCTGTGATCAAAGTAACAACCTCTTGGCTGCTTAACATTTTGTCAAAGCGCGCTTTTTCAACGTTAAGGATTTTTCCTTTAAGCGGCAAAATGGCTTGGAATTTTCTATCACGACCCTGCTTCGCAGAACCTCCCGCAGAGTCGCCCTCGACGATGAATAGTTCAGAGTTGGCTGGATCCTTTTCTTGGCAATCAGCCAGCTTACCTGGAAGACCCAGGCCATCCAACAAACCCTTGCGTCGAGTCATGTCTCGCGCTTTACGAGCAGCCTCTCTGGCTCTAGCCGCTTCAATGATTTTTGCGCAAATGATTTTTGCGTCTTGTGGGTTTTCTTGTAAATAATCAGTCAACAAGGAGCTGACGATTTCTTCAACCGGGCCACGCACCTCACTTGATACCAATTTATCTTTTGTTTGGCTAGAAAACTTTGGCTCTGGCACCTTGACCGAAAGAACGCAAGTTAAACCTTCACGCATGTCATCGCCAGTAACTTCTACTTTTGCCTTTTTCGCTAGCTCTTCTTCATCAATGTATTTGTTGATGACGCGAGTCATTGCAGCACGCAAACCAGTTAAGTGTGTACCGCCATCACGCTGAGGGATGTTATTCGTGAAGCAAAGAACCTGTTCGTTAAAACCATCATTCCATTGCATGGCCACTTCGGCCGTGATTGTTCCGCCTAAATCAGATGGTCTTTCGCCTTCTGCATAGAAAATATTGCTGTGTAAAACTGTTTTACTCTTGTTGATGTACTCAACGAAACCTTTTACTCCACCTGAAAAGGCAAAGTTTTCTTCCTTGCCAGTTCTCTGGTCAATCAAACGAATGTGAACGCCGTTATTTAAGAATGAGAGTTCTCTGATTCGCTTAGAAAGAATTTCATAGTGGTATTCAACATTACCGAAAATTTCTACGTCGGCCAAAAAATGAACTTCTGTACCGCGCTTGTCTGTTTCACCAATGACTTTGATTGGAGAAGTCATGCTGCCTGCGTCCTCAACCAATTCACGGTTTTGAGCAACGCCTCTTGCAAACTCCATGAAATGAACTTTGCCATCGCGCTTAACCGTCAAGCGTAACCACTTTGAGAGTGCGTTCACGCAACTCACACCTACGCCATGGAGACCGCCAGAAACTTTATAGCTGTTTTGGTCGAACTTACCGCCCGCATGCAATTCAGTCATCACGATTTCAGCAGCGCTTCTCTTTGGATCGTGCTTATCGTCGTACTTAATGCCTGTTGGCACGCCGCGACCATTATCAATAATTGATATTGAATTATCAGTATGAATTGTTACTGTAATTTCTGAACAATGACCAGCCAACGCTTCGTCAATTGAGTTATCTAGAACTTCAAAAACTAAATGGTGTAAACCAGTTCCATCGGACGTATCGCCGATGTACATACCTGGTCTTTTTCTTACTGCCTCTAATCCTTCTAAAATTTGAATCGAGGATGCGCCATACTGCTCTGGTGTTTTTGCTTCAACAGTCATTGATTATTCTTTTCTAGTAACTCTATTAAATGCGCATTGGCATGACAACGTATTTGAAACCTTCTTGTTCTGGAAGGGTGATCACTGCACTACTATTGGAGTCACCCAAACAAATTTGAATTGATTCATTTTTTAGGTTTGCTAAAACATCTAACAAATAAGACACGTTGAAACCAATATCAATCTTGTCACCACTGTATTCAGTTTCAATATCTTCTTGAGCTTCTTCTTGTTCTGCGTTAGTTGATTGAATAGTTAAACAGTTATCAGAAAGAATACAGCGCACACCCTTAAATTTATCGGTTGTTAAGATCGCTGCTCTTTGTAATGATGCTTGTAGTGCATCACGGCTGACCACCAACTTGTTATTCTGACCTTTTGGAATCACTCTCTGGAAATCAGGGAATTTACCTTCAACAAGCTTTGACAAAAGTTCAACATCGCCGAAGTTAAATTTAACTTGATTGCTTGCTAGAGAAACAACCACTGGATCTTCTGAGTCTTCCAATAAATGTTGTAGCTCAAGAATTGTTTTACGTGGAATGATCACTTCTTGTTTTTGACCATTACCAGATGGTGCTTTATCAAGATCAACGTGACTGTAGGCCAAGCGATGACCATCGGTCGCTACAGCAATGATTCTTTGTCCTTCTAAAACAAACAACATACCATTCAAGTAATAACGAATGTCTTGTTGTGCCATTGCAAAGTGCACTTGGCTAATCAATTGCTTCAATGATTTTTGAGACATTTCCCAACTGGCTGAAAAATCTGGTGATTCAGACATGATTGGAAATTCGTTGGCTGCCAATGTTTGAAGAGTGAAACGGCTCTTGCCACTTTGAACAACCATCTTGCTGTCTTTCAAAGACAAGGTCATTGCACCCTCTGGCAACGCACGCAAAATATCTACTAATTTTCTTGCACCAACAGTTGTACTGAGGTTGTCTGAACCAACACCAAAGTCTGCATGGGTTGTGATTTGAATTTCAATATCTGTAGAAATCAAAGAAACAGATGATCCATTTTTCTTGAATAACAAATTAGCTAAGATCGGAAGCGTGTGACGACGCTCAACAATGCCACTCACTAGTTGAAGTGGTTTTAGTAATTTGTCTCTTGTTGTACTGACCAGTTCCATGGTTCTTATTCCTGTATTTATTTATATGTATATATATTTATAGTAGTAGTTAATAAAGCAACAAAATTCTGTGGATAACTAAAAATTCATTTATTAATCAGTATTTTACCTTCAATAAATACCTGTGGATATGTTTTGTATAAGCTTTGAATAAGATTTAATAACTTTTCTGTTTTGTCATGTTTGTTGTACTTATCCACAATTCATCAACAATCCATTCACACACTTATAAACATACTTATACAGCAATTATCCACAAGGATTTCCACAAGCAAAAATCAATTTTTTAGAGACTGTTCTAACACATGTAATTCATGGTTTAGTTGATTGTCTCTAGACCTTTCATCGGTGATTTTTCTAACTGCATGCAACACCGTGGTGTGATCCCGGCCACCAAACAACTCGCCAATTTCAGGAAGGCTTTTTTGAGTCAATTCCTTAGCAATATACATGGCAATTTGTCTTGGTCTAGCAATATTAGCAGGTCGCTTTTTTGAGTACATATCCGCGACTTTGATGTTGTAAAAATCAGCGACCGTTTTTTGAATATTTTCAACAGAAATCTGTCTGTTTTGTACGGAAAGAAGGTCTTTCAGGGCCTCTCTAGCAACCTCTATCGTGATTTCTTTTCCATGGAAACGCACATAGGCCAGGATTTTTCTTAAAGCACCCTCGAGCTCGCGAACGTTAGAACGTAGATGCTTGGCAACAAAAAAGGCAACATCTTCGGTCAGCGGCAAGCCTTCTGCCAATGCCTTTTTCATCAAGATGGCAACCCGCATTTCAAGTTCAGGTGGCTCAATAGCGACCGTTAAACCTGAATCGAATCTTGAAATCAAGCGATCATCAATACCCGAAATTTCTTTCGGATATGTATCGCTGGTCATGATTACCTGAGATTTATTGGCTGTTAGAGCCTCAAATGCATAAAAGAATTCTTCTTGAGAGCGAGGCTTTCCAGCAAAAAACTGTATATCGTCAATCAACAACAAATCCAAAGAGTGGTAGTACTGTTTGAATTTATCAAAAGACTTTTGTTGATAGGCCTTGACCACATCAGATACATATTGTTCAGCATGAATGTATCTGATTTTTGCCTTCGGTTTTTCTTGTAACAAATGATTGCCGATAGCATGAATCAAATGAGTCTTACCAAGACCTACGCCACCGTAAAGGTACATTGGGTTATAAGATGAACCGGGGTTATTGGCCACTTGTATTGCGGCCGCACGAGCAAGCTGGTTGGCTTTACCAGTAACAAAACTATCAAAAGTAAGACCGGGGTTTAGGCGCGACCGGCCATCAATACCAATGCTTGGAAGTTCGTTAACTTCATCTACGCCCTCACCTGTGCCTGGAAAGCTAGCCGAGAGATTGGTCTGACCAAGATCTTCACTAATAAATTCAGATTGCTGCTCTTCTGTATTAAGAAGCTTCACTTTAGGATCAAGCACCCAATCAAGCGCAATTGGGGCCCCAAAATGTGTTTGAGCAAGCTCTATAAATCTTTGATTAAATTGGTTTTTTGCCCAATCTAACTTAAATCTATTGGGCGCCGCCAGGGAAAGAGTTAAGTTTTCTTGGTCAAAAGAAAGAGGAAAAAGAGGCTTGATCCATGTTTTAAACTGTTGTGGGGAAAGCTCTTTAGAAAAAGAATCTGCTACAAACGCCCAAAATGTCTCAAGGTTTGAATTTGCTATTAACGCGGAATTTGTCAGGGTATTTGTATTCACGAGGCAATTGTAGATGCTGTTAAAAGTTATCCACAAAGGATAAGTCGGTGGATAAGCTGTGGATAACATGTTGATAACATAAAAAAATTAGCAAAAACAACAAGATAAATGCCAAAATAAAAAAATACACCGTAAATAGCTATTGACGGTGTAAAGGAAAAAAGCGAGAATCTAAGGTTCGCTAGGAAATAATTATGAAACGTACATATCAACCATCAGTAACCCGTCGTAAACGTACCCACGGTTTTCGTGTTCGCATGAAAACAAAAGGTGGTCGCCATGTTTTGAATGCGCGCCGTGCCAAGGGTCGTAAACGCCTCGCTGTTTAAGCAACAGCAAGAAAAAGATAGAAAAGCGAGCAATCAAGTGGCTCGCTCTTTTTCTCTTTCCGACGCCAATTTGATTAGATCAATATTGGCTCAAAAACCAAGCAACACCAAACATCTCGCCATACACACCCTTGCTGGTGAGCCTGGCATCGCATTGACCGTTCCCAAAAAATTAGCCAAAAGAGCGATTGATCGAAATCGAATCAAGCGTTTGATGAGAGAGTCGTATCGTCAGAACCTTCTTAACTTAGATGGCCAGCTGGTGGTTTTAAGGTTGCGAAAAAAAATTGGCGAATCTAGTCGAGGCAAGCTAAGAGAGCGAGAAAGACGTCAAATTAAAGAACAACTGTTTAATCAGGTGGGCGCGAGCAAATGATTGCTAGCTTGTTAAAAGGCTTGATTAGGCTTTATCAGTTATTACTAAGCCCTTTTTGGGGGGCGCAATGTCGTTTTCACCCAACTTGCTCTTGTTATGCCATGGAGGCTTTGGAAAAACATGGCGCGATCAAGGGTTCGGGGTTGGCAATCTACAGAATAATGAGATGTAATCCATGGGCCAATGGTGGTCTTGACCCAGTACCAGAAAAGAACACAAAGAAGTAACAATCTAACACTACAATTCCTGCTTACGCTATTTAATACAGAAAAAATAATGGACATCAGAAAAACCTTACTTTGGGCAATTTTTACAATATCGGCCATTTTGTTGTTCGATGCATGGCAGATGCACAATGGCCAAAACTCATTCTTTTCTAAGCCTAAAGTTGAAGCTCAACAACCTGCTGCTAAAGATGCACCAGCTACAACAAGCGCACCAAAGGCTGATTTGCCTAAAGCTGTAGCAACAACATCAGCTACCCCAAATGCACCAACATTGTTTGCACCAAATAAAACTGGTGAAATCATTACGTTAAAAAATGATGTCATTAGCTTGGAAATTGATACGCTCGGTGGCGTTATCAGCAAAGCGCAATTAACAAAACATTTCGAAGAAGATAAATCTGGCGTTTTAATTTTTGAGCGTAGCAGTGCGCGTCAATATTTCGCGAGATCTGGTTTGGTTTCAGCGTCTGGTGTTGAGTTGCCAAATCACACGCAGCTTTTTTCAGTCAGTAAAAACTCTGCAGGCAACTCAGTTACTTTGGTTGCTGAAAAGAATGGCGTTCGTCTAGAAAAGGTTCTCACGCTTGAAAATGGTTCTTATGTTGTTGATGCAAAGCACACCATCAAAAACTTGAGCAACCCATCAGCAGATGTGACTTTGTACGCAGAATTGGTTCGCGATAACAGCAAGCTAGAAGAGAGCATGTTTTATGCGACGTTCACTGGCCCAGCGCTTTATACCGATGCAGAAAAATTCCAAAAAATAGAATTTACTGACATTGAAAAAAACAAAGCAAAAATACCAGGTTCTCAGCAGAAAGACAGTCCAACTTGGGTTGCCATGGTGCAACATTATTTTGCTTCTGCATGGATTCCATCTAATAACTTCCAAAAAGATTTGTATGTAGGAAAGTTAGATGGCAACCAATACAGAATTGGCGTTAAATCAAAGCTAGAAATATTGGGTGTTGGCCAAGAGAAAACAGAAACACTTAAATTATTTGTTGGTCCTCAAGAAGAGCACGTATTAGAAAAAATTGCTCCGGGCCTAGAGTTGGTTAAAGACTATGGATGGTTCACTATTTTGGCGAAACCAATTTTCTGGTTGCTTGAAAAGATTCATGCCTTAGTGAATAACTGGGGATGGTCAATCATTCTTTTGACAATGTTGATCAAGCTTGTTTTCTTCCCACTATCTGCAGCGAGCTATAAATCAATGGCTCGCATGAAGCTTGTTCAGCCAAAAGTTTTAGAACTGAAAGAGCGTCATAAGGGTGAGCCACAGAAGCTTAATCAGGCCATGATGGAAATGTACCGCAAAGAGAAAATCAATCCTTTGGGTGGTTGCTTCCCGGTATTGATTCAGATTCCCGTTTTTATTGCCTTGTATTGGGTGTTGTTGTCTTCAGTAGAGATGAGGGGCGCCCCTTGGTTGGGCTGGATCCAGGACTTGTCAAAACCAGATACATTGTTTGGTGTTTGGTTCGGCGCGCCTATTGGTTTGTTGCCAATCCTAATGGCTGTTTCAATGTTCATTCAGACAAAACTCAATCCAACGCCACCAGATCCAATACAAGCAAAACTCATGATGTTCATGCCAATTGCTTTCTCAGTGATGTTCTTCTTCTTCCCATCAGGCTTGGTTTTGTATTGGGTCGTGAACAACATCTTGTCAATCGCACAACAGTGGCAAATTAATAAAATTTACGGCGGGGCTAAAAAACCTGCTTAAGTATGATTCATGAGCGCGAACCAATCATTGCTTTAGCCACGGCTAATGGTCGCGCCAGTGTTGGAATAATTCGTTTATCGGGAACAGGGGTCTTGCAGATTAGCAAGGCCCTTTGTCTTAAAGAGCTAGCATCAAGACATGCAACCTTGGTTCAATTCAATGATGCCGCAGGTGATTTGATTGACGAAGGCTTGGCGATTGCTTTTCCTGCGCCACATTCTTATACCGGTGAAGATGTTTTAGAGCTGCAGTGTCATGGCAGCACGCCTGCACTAAATCTACTGCTCGATCATTGTCTTCAGCTTGGAAAAAGTATGGGCTTGCGCTTAGCTCGCCCCGGTGAGTTCACTGAAAGAGCTTTTCTGAATGGAAAAATGGACCTGGCTCAGGCCGAGGCTGTGGCGGATTTGATTGATGCCAGCAGTACTTTGGCTGCTAAGGGTGCCGCAAAATCTCTCAAAGGTGATTTTTCTAAAAAAATTGATGTGTTCTTAAATGCGTTAATTGAAATCAGGGCCTTGACTGAGGCAACCTTAGATTTTCCGGAAGAAGAAATTGATTTCATTGAGCAGCATGATGTCTTTAATCGATTAGAGAAAATTCTTGCAAACATTCAAGACGTAAAAAACGCTGCTCAGCAAGGCTCGATTATTCGCGATGGTTTAACAGTGGTTTTGGTTGGTCAGCCAAACGTTGGTAAAAGTTCTTTGATGAATGCTCTTGCGGGCGAGGATATTGCCATCGTGACGGACGTGGCTGGCACGACGCGCGACCGACTCAAAGAAACGATTCAGCTAGATGGCGTTCCGCTTCACATCATTGATACCGCTGGCTTGAGAGAGACTCAAGATAGTGTTGAGCAAATTGGTATTGAAAGAACATGGCAAGCGATTGAGCAGGCCGACTTGGTTTTGCACTTAATGGATCTCACCCAGGGGTCTCAAATATCAACAGAAGACCAAGATTTAATTAAGCGAATCAAACTCAAGACATCTAAGAACGTTCCGATAAAAATAGTGTGGAACAAGCTTGATCAATCATCAAAACAAACAATTGATCTTCAAGATCAATTGTTTGTGTCTGCTAAAACTGGTCAGGGCCTAGAACAATTAAAGAGTGAATTATTAAAAGTTGCTGGATGGCAGCCCGAGTCAGAGGGCGGCATCCTGGCTAGAAAAAGACACGTTGAAGCACTTTTAAATGCAGAACAACACATTAAGAATGCTTTGGTTTTATTAAAGGCACAAACATCATCCATAGAGTTGGCTGCTGAGGAAATGCGGCTTGCTCAAGATGAGCTTTCGACCATCACAGGTCAATTTTTGCCAGATGATTTGTTGGGAAAAATTTTCAGCACCTTTTGCATTGGTAAGTAAGTCGTGGCCATGCAATTCGATCAAGTTGTTTTGGCGGGCGGCGGCAATCGTTGTTGGTGGCAGGCCGGATTTTGGAATGCTCTGAATGAGGCCATTCCCCAGCGCCCCACAAAAATTGTTGCTGTGAGTGCTGGCGCTGCAACTGCTTGTTTGTTTTCAGCCAGGCCTGGCGATGAAGGTGCCCAATGGGGCCTTCATTACTACTCAAAAGCATTGGCTTCTGTTTCAAGCAATGTGGATTGGAAAAATCTTTTCTCAAGCGAGCCACTTTTCCCCCACTATCGCCTGTACAGAGCAGCCCTTGAAAATATTTTGGCTGATGGTTTTGAGCGAATTCAGGAGGGCCCAGAGATTTTGATTGGGCTGGCTAAGACTCCGAGTTATTTAAGCCCCAAACTTTCCGTCGCCATGGGTTTGTTGGCATACGAGCTTGAAAAGAAATTTCAGCGACCACTTCATCCTCAGTCCGGCAAGCGTCTTGGCTTTTCAAGGTTGTTTGTTTCATCCAAAGCATGCGCCGACATCGATGAACTCATAGAAACAATTTTGCAGTCATCGTGTACCCCGCCATTTACGCCAGTGATGTACCGAGATGGTCAGGCCATTTTGGATGGGGGCTTAATTGATAATGTGCCGATTGATGGGCTGACTCCTGCAATTCCTGGTGAAAAAAATCAGGAAGCCCTTGTTTTGTTAACTAGAAGATATGACCTTCCCAATCCATTTATTCAAGAGCTGCCAGGTTTAAGGCTGACATACATACAACCAAGCCAAAAAGTTCCAATTTCAAGCTGGGACTATTCAAGACACGATCTGATGCCACGGGCCTATGAGCTGGGAAAAAGGGATGCCCAGCAAGCTGTCACTAATGGCATTTTTGTCTAATTAGGGTCAGACTCAAGGGAGCCTTCCGGGGGTAAAACAGCCTACAAAGTGGTATCCTTATGCTATTCCAATTTAACTAACTTAACTATGAACCAACCAACGATGAAGGGCGTGGCCACCCTTAATGTGCCATCTTATGTTAAACATCAAAAGTTGATTGACTGGGTGGCTGAAGTGGCTGCTTTGACAATGCCAGACAATGTTTATTGGTGTGATGGTAGTGAAGAAGAATACGATCGTTTGTGCGCTCAAATGGTTGAAGCTGGAACACTAAAAAAGCTAAATCCAGCAAAAAGAAAAAATTCATATCTAGCCTGTTCAGACCCAAGCGATGTGGCCAGGGTTGAGGACAGAACTTATATTTGTTCTAAAAATAAAGAAGATGCGGGCCCAACCAATAACTGGATGGATCCAGCTGAAATGCGCACGACGCTACAGCCATTATTCACAGGTTGCATGAAAGGCAGAACGATGTATGTTGTGCCTTTTTCAATGGGGCCCCTAGGATCTCCAATCGCCCACATTGGTGTTGAGTTATCAGACAGCCCGTATGTTGCTATCAACATGCGCATCATGACTCGCATGGGCAAGGGTGTTTTTGATGTGTTGGGTTCCACAGGTGATTTCGTGCCTTGCGTTCACACAGTTGGCAAGCCACTACAGGCGGGTGAAAAAGATGTGGCTTGGCCATGCAGCAGCACCAAGTACATTGTTCATTATCCAGAAACTCGTGAAATTTGGTCTTTTGGTTCCGGTTACGGCGGCAATGCATTGTTAGGTAAGAAATGCTTTGCTTTGAGAATTGCTTCAACCATGGGTCGCGATCAAAACTGGTTGGCTGAACACATGTTGATTTTGGGTGTTACATCACCTGAAGGTAAAAAATACCACGTGGCTGCAGCATTCCCATCAGCTTGTGGCAAAACTAACTTTGCCATGTTGATTCCACCACAAGGTTATCAAGGTTGGAAAGTCACCACCATCGGTGACGACATTGCTTGGATCAAGCCACGTAAGGATCCTGTCACAGGAAAAACCCGCTTGTTTGCGATTAATCCAGAAGCAGGCTATTTCGGTGTTGCTCCAGGCACCAACACATTGACCAATGCTAATTGCATGGCTTCTTTGAATGAGAATGTCATCTTTACAAACGTGGCACTAACAGATGATGGCGATGTTTGGTGGGAAGGCATGACTGACAAAGCTCCAGATCACCTCATCGATTGGCAAGGCAAAGACTGGACTCCTGCAGATGGCGCAGCAGGAAGAAAAGCATCACATCCAAACGCTCGATTCACAGTTGCCGCAACTAATAATCCAGTGATTGATCCAGAGTGGAACAATCCTGATGGTGTTGCAATTGATGCATTCATTTTCGGTGGTCGTCGTTCAACAACGGTGCCATTGGTGACAGAGGCACGTAATTGGGTTGAAGGTGTTTACATGGCATCAACCATGGGCTCTGAAACAACTGCCGCTGCTGCTGGTCAGCAAGGTGTTGTTCGCCGCGACCCATTCGCGATGTTGCCTTTCGCTGGTTACAACATGAGCGACTATTTCCAACATTGGTTGAACATGGGTAAAAAGCTTGAAGCAGAAGGCGCAAAATTGCCAAGCATTTACTGTGTTAACTGGTTCCGTAAAAACGAAGCTGGAAAGTTTGTATGGCCAGGCTACGGTGAAAACATGCGCGTTCTAGCTTGGATGCTTGAGCGCATCGAAGGTAAAGCCAAAGGACAGGAAAATATTTTTGGCACGACACCTTCACACAAAGATATCAATTGGGCAGGTCTTGATTTCAGCGAAGACCAGTTCAATCAGGTAACTTCAATTGATAAAGCTGCATGGCAAGAAGAAATGAAGTTGCATGATCAGTTATTTGATCAGCTCTCATATCATTTGCCAAAAGAGTTGGTTGAAACAAAGCAGGCTCTAGAAAAGCGTTTAGCCAGCTAAACAATCAATAGAAACAAAAAGCCCCTTGTTTGAGTTTTCAAGCAAGGGGCTTTTTTATTGGGGCTTAATTAGTTGGCGCGCTTTGGGAACATGTTTGCTGGATTGATGTGATTGCCAGCTCTCATGACTTCATAATGAAGATGTGGGCCTGTTGATCTTCCGGTGTTGCCAACCTTGGCAATCATGTCACCACGTTTAACTGTTTGACCTACTCTGACCAATAATTGGCTTGCGTGGGCGTAGCGTGTTTTAAAACCTTCAGCATGATTGATTTCAACCACATTGCCGTATTGAGAGTCCCAGCCTGATCGGCTAACAACGCCACCTGCAGAGGCAAGAATCGGCGTGCCGACAGGTGCAGAGAAGTCCAAGCCCTCATGCTTTGCCATGGTGTGCAAGAAAGGGTCTAGCCTTAAGCCAAAGCCACTGCTTAAGCTGTAGTTATCTTTAACAGGAATGCCTGTTGGCAAGCCATTCAACCAAGTGAGCTGCTTTTCCCATAAGGCATTGATTTCAGAAACGCTCTTTTTGAACTCCGTCATGTCTTGAAGCGAGCTATCAAGGGCGTCAATCAGGCGAACATCTTTTTTGACTTTCATTTCGGGAAGTTTGTGAGGACCGCCCTTGCCGTTACCGCCAGGAATCTGAGACTTGACCGCGCTTGGCGTGGCCATGTCCATGAATTTATCTTTTAGCTTTTGAATTTGAATAATTTCATCAGAGGTTGTTTGAAGCTTTTCTTGAATTGCTTGAAGACGCTCTTTGTAAGCTTGTTCTATTTGATCTTGTTCTGCCTGGGTTAAAACACCGCCCATCGCTCTGGCCAAATCAGGCCTGGCTTCAATCGCAATTCTTAAGCCGACAAAATGCAGAATACCGCCCGCCGCCACTAAAAGTGCTGCGAGAATACCAACCGCGATTGAAACGGTTCTTAAGGTAATCGATATTTTTCGTACCCGGCCTGTTGGACCAGAAACCCACATTAACTGCATAAATCTTGCTCATTTTGATCAGACATGCATTATAAAGGCTCCCATGAATATGCCAACTCCCCCTCAAGCCCATGAAGCAATTGTGATTGGCGGAGGTATTGCGGGCTCATCGATCATAAAATCATTAAAAAACAATGACTTAAATAATTTTTTAGTGATTGACTCAGGAAGCTCACCTGCTCAGGGCACCAGTGGGCATGATGGCGCGCTATGTCATCCTTATGTTGGGCGAGGAGCCTCAAGACTTCAACGTTTGAGCATGCTTGCCTTCAACGAAGCCAAGCAAACTTGGGCTAATTATTGGTCTGGTAAGGGTGTTTTACATCTGGCTAGAAATGCAGAAAACCATGATAAAAAACTAATGAGTGAGCGCCTACTATCCCAAGGATTCAATCATCAAAATGCTCAAGTAGTTTCTCCTGATGAAGCTAAGGTACTTTGTGGGGTGTCATTGGCGGGCACATTTTTCCCAGAAGGCGGCTGGGTGAACCTCAAGCAAATTTGCGAGGATCTGTTTTCTGAATTAACAGACCAGCAGGTCAGGATGTCATGCACAGTTACAAAAATTGCATATCGTGACAAACTTTGGGTTGTTTATGACGAAGAGCAAAAAATCATTGGGGTGACGCCTCGATTGTTTTTGGCGAGCGGTTTAGGAGTTAAATCATTGGCAGCATCAACACAGATTGATTTGCCTTTGAAGCCTGTTCGCGGACAACTATCAACCTTTGGCTACAAAAAAGAAAGCTCATGGGCTAGATGCCGACCAAGCGTGGCCATTTCTGGCAAGGCGTATTGTTTACCCCCGATTGAAATGAATGATGGCTCTTACCAATGGATGGTTGGATCAAGCTACGATGAGCACGAAGAAGATTTGAATGTATGGCAGAAAAGCCATCAAGAAAACTTAAGTCTCATTCAGGAAATGCTGGGCAAGGAATGTGACCTTGCAGAAATTGAACCATTGGATGCGTTTGTTGGGATACGTTGCGTGGCCAGCGATCGTCTACCAATCATGGGCCCTGTCAAAGGATATCCCGGTTTGTACATCTTGACTTCTTTGGGATCAAGAGGTGTGATGTGGTCAGCGCTCGCCCACCAGATGTTCACAGAACATCTGGCAGAAGAGATTCGTCAATCAGCTTTTTTGGACGCGCGTTTTTTTGCAGGTGCTCGTTTAGCTGGCTTAGGCTTATCAGAAGACTTGGTTTCTGCTTTGCTGCCTGCGCGTTTTTTAGCGGGCGCTTCAAATTCAAAACCGATTTTGCCATCCGCCTGACGTGCCAAATAGGCTTTAAAGCCTCGGCCAGTTCTGGACGATTTGAAATTGGTGAGTAAATCTGTTTTACCCTCATTCAAAAGTTTTGATACTTGCTCTTGAGAAATCTCTTGTTGCAAGACAACTTTGCCGGTAGAGAAATCACAGGATTTGTTCGGACCCACACTGCGTTCGCAGAGATATTTCATGCCATGCTCATAAACTGCGCCTGAGCACTTAGGGCAGGCGCCTAATGACGATTGACCAGTGAAGTCAACTTCTTCATTGTTGTCTTCATCGCTGTTACCAAAATCAAACTCAAGTTTGTAGCCAGCATTTGGATAGTCTTTGTCGTCTTCAGGAATAGAGACTAATTTAATGATCGCAGCAAATGGGCGCCCCATCTTGCTTCTAAAACCTTGGAGTGGGCCGATCTCTTTATTCTTAATGAACTCTTCGGCTTCGTGATATTCAAATGCGCGGCCACCAGGAATTTTGCTGATAGAGAAGCCACATTTTTCACAAGCAAAGCGACGGTAGTTTTCTTTGACTAAGCCGCCACAATGAGGACAAGGTGTTTTTAGATCTGCGTAATCACCAGGAATCGTATCGCTGTCATATTCTTTGGCACGCTTAACAATTCGCTGAGTGATTTGTGCAATTTCTTGCATGAAGGTATTGCGATCAATTTGACCTTTTTCCATCAACGCAAGTTTGTGTTCCCAGTTGCCCGTCAATTCTGGATGGGTTAATTCTTCAACGCCCAGACCTCGCAACAAAGTCATTAACTGAAAAGCTTTGGCGGTTGGAATAATTTCTCTTGCTTCACGAACCATGTATTTTTCAAATAACAAACCTTCAATGATCGCTGCCCTAGTGGCGGGGGTACCCAAGCCTTTTTCAGACATGGCTTCACGGAAGTCTTCGTCATCAATGAGTTTGCCCGCACCTTCCATGGCAGATAAAAGCGTTGCCTCGGTGTACCGTGCTGGAGGTTTTGTTTTTAATGGATTTGGCGTGACGGACTCAGTTTGAACCTTTTCATTCTCGCCGACCACAACAAGCTCTTTGTCGTCTTGTGACGACTTTCCATAAACTGCTAGCCAACCTGGATTGATCAAAATCTTGCCATCTGTTTTAAATAGATGACCACTTACTTCAGTAATGCGAGTGGTGACTTTGAATTCGGCAGATGGGAAAAAGATTGCCATGAAACGACGAACCACCAAGTCATAAAGTTTTTGCTCTGGCTCAGAAAGATTTTTTGGAGCCTGAAGAGTTGGGATGATCGCAAAGTGATCAGAAATTTTGCTGTTATCAAAAATCTTCTTATTAGGCTTGACCCAAGAGTTATTCAAGATTTGTGAGGCATGCGGATAGTAGTTATCAGAACTCTCGGCCAGCATTTCTAAAGTGCTGGTGACAGTAGGTAGATAGTCTTCTGGTAGGGCGCGCGAATCAGTTCTTGGGTAAGTAAGAACTTTGTGTCTTTCATACAAAGCTTGAGCTAAGCCCAAGGTATTTTTTGCTGAGAAACCAAACCTAGCGTTCGCCTCACGTTGCAAACTGGTTAAGTCAAAAAGCTGCGGAGCTGCCTGAGAACTTGGCTTTGATTCTTCGCGGACCTTGCCAGTTTTATCGTGACAAGCGGCAACAATACTTGCAGCTGCTGCCTCGCTCCACAAGCGACTGTCTTTTTTCTCTGGATCTGCGTTCGCGTCTTTAGAGTCTTTTTTAAACTTAGGGTCAAACCATCTGCCCTGATAAATACCTGCTGCACAAATGAATTCAGCAGTGACTTCCCAGTAATCTCGAGAGATAAATTTTCTGATCAGCTCTTCTCTTTCAACCACGATCGAGAGCGTTGGCGTTTGCACACGCCCTACGGTGGTTAAGAAAAAGCCACCGCTTTTACTATTAAAGGCGGTCATGGCACGCGTGCCATTGATACCAATCAACCAATCAGACTCTGAGCGACAGCGTGCTGCATTGGCAAGGTTGAGCAGTTCTTCATCGCTGCGCAATTTACTAAAACCATCCTTAATGGCTTGAGGCGTCATGGACTGTAGCCATAAGCGCTCAACTTTTTGAGTGGCTTTGGTGTGCTGTGCGATCAAGCGGAAAATAAGTTCACCCTCTCGACCCGCGTCACAAGCATTGATCAAACGGTTGATATCTTTGCGTTTGATCAGTTTTTGTAAAACTTTTAACCGGGCTTCTGTTTTAGCAATCGGACGAAGATCAAAGTGTGGTGGAATCACTGGTAAGTTAGCAAATGACCATTTGCCTCGTTTAACTTCATACGCATCAGGAGCGGCTATTTCAAGCAGGTGTCCAACGGCAGATGAAACAACAAACTGATCACTTTCAAAGTAATCCTCATGTTTTGTGAATCCGCCCAGTGCGCGCGCGATATCCGCTGCAACCGATGGTTTTTCAGCAATGATTAAGGCCTTAAAAGGTCCAGTTTGAGCAGTTGTTTTTGCCACGTGACAGCTTCCCCAATGGGTCTAATTAAATGAATTTCCTTTTTTCATTATTAACCGATAAATGGAAAAGAAGGAAATAATTAAGAAAACCCATATCCCTAACCAGCCATTAGTCCTTGATTAATATGGATTATTTTTCAAAAAACCTTAATTCTTCAAATATATCCCCAGGCCGCACCACTAGCTTTGCACCTTCCTTAATGAGCTGGTGACACCCCAATGATTGGGGTTGGTGAATGGAGTTGGGGATGGCAAACACCTCGCGCCCCAAATCATTGGCGTATTTTGCAGTTGTCAAAGAGCCTGAGCGAATAGCTGCCTCAACCACCAATATCCCTAAAGAGAGTGCGGCAATCAGCCGGTTTCTTTGTCTAAAGAAGTATGGTTTGGTGACCGAGCCAGATGGATATTCTGAAATCAGTAAGCCTTGACGAGCAATAGTTTGGAATAGGGATTGATTTTTGCTGGGGTAGCAGCGATCTAAGCTTGTCCCACAAACGGCTATGGTCGATAGAAGCGGCCTAGCCTGTAGAGCCCCTAAGTGGGCCGCTGAGTCGATACCCTCGGCCAGCCCAGAAACGACCAATAAGCCATGGTCAACCACAGCGTTCGCAAAATAAGAGGCAGTTTTCAAGCCTTCATTGGATGCTTGACGAGACCCAACAATGCCAAGACCTGGGATTTTCAGCGCTTCAAGATTACCTAGGCAGTAAATTTCTTGAGGGGCATCAGGCAAATCCAGCAATCTGCTTGGATAATAGGGGTGTGATTGTTTAACGGTGATAATTGAGCTCATAGACAAGCAGTCTATGAATTAAGATTGATTGAACTGTCAGAGAACCCTGAACTTATTTGTAAGAAATTTCTGAAATGGCTGCATTACCTATTCTTTGTTACCCAGACCCTCGCTTACACACGGTTGCAAAACCAGTTGTGGCTGTGAACGATGCTGTTCGTCAATTGGTGGCCGACATGGCGCAAACCATGTACGAAGCCCCTGGTATTGGATTGGCTGCTACCCAAGTAAATGTTCATCAACAAGTGATCGTGATTGATCTATCTGATGAAAGAGATCAGCTACAAGTCTTCATCAATCCAGAAATTATTTGGAGCAGTGAAGAAAAGAAAGTTTGGCAAGAAGGATGTTTGTCGGTGCCAGATTTTTTTGATGAGGTTTTGCGTCCCTCTGAAGTAAAAGTTCGTGCATTAAATTTAGAGGGAAAGTCATTTGAGATACATGCTGATGGATTATTGGCAGTTTGTATCCAACACGAAATGGATCACCTCAAAGGCAAAGTGTTTGTTGAGTACTTGTCATCATTAAAGCGCATGAGAATAGCCGGCAAACTGAAAAAGAAAACAAAAGCAGGCGCCCTCTGATGTTGAAGGTTGTATTTGCAGGAACCCCTGAATTTGCCAGAGTTGCCCTAGAGGCAATCGTTCATGCAGGTCATGAAGTGGTGATGGTCATGACTCAGCCTGACAGGCCTGCAGGCCGAGGGATGCAATTGCACGCCAGCCCAGTCAAGCAATTTGCGTTAGAAAAAAATATTCCAGTCATGCAGCCCACGTCACTTAAAGTAACAGGTCCTTATGGCGATGAAGCTCGAGAGGCTTTGAGTGTTTTACAAAGCTTAGATTTTGATGTGATGATCGTGGCTGCTTATGGTTTGATTCTGCCCCAAGAGGTTTTTGATATTGCAGAGCAGGCTGGCCGAGCTGGATGCTTGAATATTCATGCTTCTTTATTGCCGCGCTGGCGAGGAGCCGCCCCGATTCACAGAGCCATTGAAGCCGGAGATCTTGAGACCGGAATTGCGATCATGCAAATGGATTTAGGTTTGGATACTGGTGCCGTGATTGCGATGAACAAAATGCCGATTGCGGCCAACGAAACAACAGCAACACTTCATGACGCATTGGCAAAGATGGGCGCTTTGATGATTGTGGAAACCTTGAACCGATTTGCACAAGAGCGAATTTTGAAGTCTGAACCTCAGGTACTTGAAGGCATCACATATGCTCACAAGATCATGAAGGATGAGGCAAAGATTGATTGGCAGAAAGATGCCAAGGCAATAGATTTAAAAATAAGAGCATTCAATCCTTTTCCGGGAGCGACGTTGCTTGATGGAACATCGATCATCAAAATTTGGAATAGCTCCTTGATCAATGATCAATTGCAGGGTGAGCCAGGAAAGATCATGAACATCACTCAAGAGGGTGTGGAGTTGGCCTGTGGAAAGGGCAGCGTTTTATTGACTGAATTACAAAGAGCTGGCGGCAAGAAAATGTCAGCGTCACAGCTTGCTCAAACCTTGGGCTGGAAGCCCGGCCAAGTGCTGAATTAACAACCCCAAGCGATAATCAACAATTAAGACGGGGTATGCTAGAGATGAGTATTAATTTTAGAATTTCTAAATCTGTTTTCAAGAAGGATTTTAAAGATGTTTAATTGGTTCAAGACAGCCGTATTAATGGCCGGCATCACGGGTTTGTTTATCGTGGTGGGCGGAATGATTGGCGGCGAGCAGGGGATGTTGATGGCCTTGCTTTTGGCCTTTGGCATGAACTTCTTTAGCTATTGGTTTTCAGACAAAATGGTCTTGAAGATGATGAATGCCAAAGAGGTGGATGAAGTGACTGCACCTCATTTTTATCGAATGGTGCGTGAGCTTGCGCAAAAAGCTGAGTTACCAATGCCAAAGGTTTATTTAATTGAAGAAGACTCTCCAAATGCTTTCGCCACAGGTCGCAATCCGCAAAATTCTGCAGTTGCTGCGACCACGGGTATCTTGAGAGTTTTATCTGAAAGAGAAATTCGTGGAGTCATGGCCCATGAGTTGGCACACGTCAAACATCGTGATATTTTGATTTCAACCATTTCAGCCACAATGGCAGGCGCCTTGTCTGCGCTTGCAAACTTTGCCATGTTCTTTGGCGGCAGAAACTCTGATGGTCGTCCAAGCAATCCGATGGCGAGTATTTTGGTAGCAATCTTGGCGCCGTTAGCGGCGAGCTTGATTCAAATGGCGATCTCTCGTGCTCGTGAATATGAAGCTGATCGAGGTGGCGCAGAAATTTGTAATGACCCAGAGGCGCTGGCCATGGCATTGGACAAGATTCACCAAGTTGCCAGTGGCAGACATTTTGATGCGGTTGAAAGACACCCAGAAACTGCACAAATGATGATCATGAGCCCTCTATCTGGTGGTGGTCTAGCGGGTTTGTTTTCAACTCATCCGCCAACCGAAGAGCGCGTTGCTCGTTTGATGCAAATGGCAAGAACTGGAACATATCCTGGCTGATATCAAACAACAAGGCATCAGTCTTTCAAAAGCACTTTTTGCATCTGCCAAGGTATTGCAGGATGTTCAAAACGGGACCTCGCTGACCCTTGCTCTGCAGAGCACACCCCAAGATTTAAGGCCTGCTGTACAGAGCATTGCTTTTCAGGCCCTGAGAAGAGGTTTTTGGGCTCAGGAGGTTTTGAATCAATATGTTCAAAAAACTCCACCGGGCCTAACCCTTTATTTGCTTTGGGCTGCGATTGCTTTGTTGCCAGAAAAAAATGGCGAGCCCATGTATGCCACACATACTTTGGTGAATGAGGCGGTAAATGCAAGTAGCTTGGATAGCAATCTTGGCTTTGCCAGAGGCTTGATCAATGCTGTATTGCGCAGAGCTCTTAGAAATGAAAAGCTTTATCAAGAAATTCCGGAAGAACAGCACCCTTCTTATCCAGAATGGTGGACAAGAAAATTAAAGTACTCTTACCCAGAGCAGCATTTGAATATGTTGGCCGCATCTAAAGAAAAGCCACCATTAACCCTGCGTTTAAATCATAGATATCTGAAAGATGAAGCAGGCGTTCAAAAATATTTAGATGATTTAAGCAAGGCTGATATTGAGTATCAATTGATCAATACAGTTGCTGGGCAAAAGTTATCAGGCGCGATCGAACTAAAAAACCCAATGCCAGTTGCACAGATTCCGGGCTTCTTTGATGGCTCTTGTTCGGTTCAGGATGCGGGTGCACAGGTGGCGGCAGAATTGCTAAAACTCGAACCGGGACAAAGGGTACTTGATGCATGTGCTGCACCTGGTGGTAAGGCCGCACACTTTTTAGAAAAATACGATGTTCACCTAGATGCCCTAGAGATAGATGCATCAAGAGCCAAAAGAATTGAAGAAAATTTCAAACGATTAAAACTGACAGGTGGACACATCATCATTGGTGATGCCTCAAATCCAAAAGAATGGTTCGGCGGCGAGTTGTACGATGCGATCATTGCAGACGTGCCATGTTCTGCTTCGGGCATTGTGAGGCGGCATCCCGACATCACTTATTTGCGCCAAGAGGGCGACATCAAGAATCTGCAGGTGGCACAACGAAAAATACTCACAGCCCTTTGGGGCTTGTTAAAGCCAGGCGGTAAGTTACTATATGTCACTTGCTCAGTATTTCCAGATGAAGGAGAGCTGCAAGCTAAGTGGTGGCTGAATGCCATGCCAGATGCAGTCAGATTGAAGGCCCCTGGACAGCTTTTGCCATCAAAGCAGCACGATGGATTTTTTTATGCGCTTTTTGAAAAATGAAAGCTTCAGATTAACAATAAGCATGCGCCAACTATTCAATTGGATTGCTAAGATTTTCTTGCTGATCGCAACGGTCAGCTTTGCGCACGCCAATGACATTACCTTAAGCAATGTTAGGCTGACCCCCCTTGAAAAATCATGGGCTTTGAACGCTGATGTTCAATTAGAACTCAGCCCCGCTCTTGAGCAACTCGTTAACAAAGGAGTGACGCTTCACTTTGTCACTGAGTTTCAGTTAAGTAAAAAAAGATGGTATTGGTTGGACAACAAAATTGTGGATGTCCAACGAGTATCAAAAATATCTTATCAAGCATTAACGAATCAATACCGGGTGACCCTAGGTACCTTCAGCTTGACTGCTGCGACATTAAAGCAAGCATTAGCGGCCGTTAAAACGATTGAAGATTGGATGGTTCTTGATGCAACTGCCATTGAATCAAAACAGACCTATCAAGCGGCTCTTCGGATACGCTTGGACACCAATCAATTAGCAAAGCCATTTCAGGTCAATGCGATCAATTCAAAATCTTGGAATTTACAAAGTGATTGGCATCGTTTTGACTTCGCGCCAATCGCACAGCCAGCTTCGCAAGCCCCAGGAGCACAGCCATGATGAGATTGTTGGCTAAGCCATTTTTGATTGGGCTTGTAGTATTTTTAGCGCTTATTTTATTGTTGTTATTGGCCTTTGCTTCGGCCAACACATCATTTTTTGATGAATATTTTGCTTTACTGTTCGTGGCCAATGTATTGATTGGCACCCTGTTTTTACTGGTGATCATTGCCTTAGTTTTTAACTTGGCCATGCGCTTGCGCCAAAAGTATTTTGGCTCAAGATTGATTGCAAAGTTAGCGATGTTCTTTGCTTTGGTGGGTGTTTTGCCAGGAGCTATTCTTTACGGCGTTTCTTTGCAGTTTGTGTCGCGCAGTATTGAATCATGGTTTGACGTCAAGGTTGAGCGCGCTCTTGAGGCGGGCTTACAGCTTGGTAGAACATCGATTGAGATTTCTCGCACAGAGTTGTTGAGCAAGGGCCGCGAGATTGCTAGCCAGATTCAAGCGACTTCACGCGCCTCAGGTGAAGGTGCTTTAACCTTGTTGTTATCAAGGCAGCGGGATCAAAACAGCCTTGAAGAAATCACTTTGTTTGGCTTGGGCTCGAAGGTTGTTGCCAGCGCAAGCCTTGGATTAAGTTCCGCTGTCTCGGAGATGTCTCAAGCGGATAAATTGCAACAAGCAAAATCAGTGGGATATTTCACGCAGATAGATGAGCCGAATCCAGATCTGTCTAAAAAGACTTATACGATCAAATTATTAATTCCAATTGATGGTCTTTCTGGGGGTGGTTTGGGTGGATTTAATTTGCGCTCTCAGTCAGAAGACAGGTATTTGCTACTGGTTAAAAATATGCCAGAGAGTCTCAGCAATAACGCTTTGGCTGTTCAAAGTGCTTATATTGAGTATCAAGAGAAAGCGCTTGGTCGTTCCGGTTTGCGAAAGATGTATATCGGTACCCTGACCATCACTTTATTTTTAGCCCTATTCATCGCAATGGCCTTAGCCTTGTTACTGGGTCGTCAGTTGGCCACCCCTTTGATCATGCTGCTCAAGGGAACCAAGGCAGTTGCAGAGGGCGACCTCTCGCCCAGACCAGAATTGAACACCGGCGATGAACTTGGTTTGTTAACCAAGCAATTCAATGTAATGACCAGACAGCTCTTAGAAGCTAGAAACTTATTAGAAGATTCAAAAACATTTTCTGAAAGTGTTTTATCTAACTTAACTGCGGGTGTTTGTGTTCTAGATAAAGAATTTAAGTTGGTGGTTTCTAATGCGGGCGCTTCCCGAATTTTTGGAACTCCATTAGATGAGTTTATCGGGAAGAGTTTGGGGGGCATCCCGCGCTTGCAAGAGTTTGAGGCCGCCATCAAAGATGCGTTCAGTGCTCATGAAGTCTCCAGCAATGGCCAAAGTGATCACTGGCAAAAACAAATTATTTTGGATGCATCAAGTCATATAGATTCACAGCATGATCATGGCATTACCTTATTGGTGCGTGGCACACATTTACCAAGCGGTCTGTTCATTGTGGTGTTTGATGATATTTCAGAAGTGATTACCGCCCAGCGATCGATTGCTTGGGGTGATGTGGCGCGACGCTTGGCTCATGAAATCAAAAATCCTTTAACGCCAATTCAATTGTCTGCTGAGAGAATTCAACTGAAGTTAAAAGAGCATTTAGATCCTCAGCAGCAAGAATTCCTTGAGCGCAGCACAACCACGATCATCACTCAAGTTGAGGCCATGAAACAAATGGTGAACGACTTTAGAGATTTTGCCAAAACTCCAGATGCGCAGTTACAAGAGTTATCAATCAATGAATTGGTGCTTGATGTCTTGGGCTTATATGGCGGCACTCCGGTTCGCGCCGATCTTGATCAAGCGTGTCCACTGATCTTGGCTGATGCGACGCAAATTCGTCAGGTGATTCATAACCTGATTCAAAATGGTTTAGATGCCAGCGTTGAGGCCAACAAAGGCGAATTTTCAATTTTGGTGAAAACAGAGTTCTTGCCTTACCCAGATTCAAATGATGTTGATAAAGTTGGCAAGGGCATTGTTAAGTTGAGTATTTTGGATGCGGGCACAGGTTTTGCCCCAAGAATTTTAAGTCGTGCCTTTGAGCCTTATGTAACAACTAAAGCAAAGGGAACCGGCTTAGGCCTTGCTACCGTGAAGAAAATTGTGGATGAGCATGGCGCAAGAATTGAATTACGCAATCGCATGGCAGACAATCAGCTCATTGGTGCTGAGGTGTCTATTTATTTCAATCAACTGGTAAAGCAAAGTTAGTTATGGCAAGTATCTTAGTTGTTGACGACGAGATGGGCATCAGAGAGCTCCTCAATGAGATCCTTACGGATGAGGGGCACTCAGTGGTGTCTGCGCAGAATGCAGATGAGGCCAGAAAGGCCCGAGAAAATCTTGAGCCTGATTTGGTTCTCTTAGACATTTGGATGCCTGATGTTGATGGCGTGACTCTTTTAAAAGAATGGTCTAACAATGGTCAGCTGACGATGCCGGTGGTGATGATGTCAGGACACGCCACCATTGATACGGCCGTGGAAGCCACCAGAATTGGTGCAGTGAACTTTTTAGAGAAACCAATTGCTTTACAGAAGTTATTAAAAACAGTTGAGCAAGCTTTAGAAAAAGCGCCACCCAAAGAGCTATTTTCTGTTGAAACTAAAACGGACATCAAGGCCGATGGATCTATACAAATAAGCAGCAAGATTGAGGAATTCATTGTTGAAGAAGCTGAAAGCAATCAAGCTGAATTCAATTTAAGTTACATCGATCTGCCATTAAGAGAAGCCAGGGATTTATTTGAAAAAGCTTATTTTGAATACCATCTCAATCAAGCCTCAGGCAGCATGACACGCGTTGCTGAAAAGACGGGTCTGGAGAGAACGCACCTTTACCGAAAACTTAAGGCCCTTGGCATTGATGTTGGTAATTACAAAGGTGACTAGCTGGTCTTTTGCTAAGTTACGCGTGACCATGAAGCTTAAAAGATTTTTTCTATCAAAGACTCTGTTATCAGTAGTAACAGTTTTCTTTGCCACATTGGTAAATGCTCAACAGGCAACGGTGGTGGTTGCTGCAAATATGAAGCCAGCCATGGAAGAGATTTACCGGCAATACAAAATGGCGGGTGGCCAAGATCTCAGAATCATTTATGGCTCATCCGGTAATTTTGCTCGTCAGATACAACAGGGCGCACCGTTTAATTTATTTGTGTCTGCTGACGAGAGCTTTCCAATAGCTTTGCATCACCAGGGTTTAACAGTGGATGAGGGAAAGGTTTATGCGATTGGCCGATTGGCTTTGATTGCTCATAAATCAAGAAAAATCAAGTTGAGCCTCAATCCAGTTGAGTTGAAGAAAATCATTGAGGATACAAATAAGATTGCGATTGCAAAGCCTGATACAGCCCCCTATGGAAAGGCAGCGACTGATTTTTTGAATGCTCTAGGTTTATATGAGTCAGCAAAGAATAAGATTGTTTTTGGCGAAAACATTTCATCGGCAACCATGTTTGTGACTTCTGGTTCGGCAGGCATCGGATTAACAGCCTATTCTTTGGCCAAATCTAAAGAGGTGCTGCAATTAGCAGATCATCTTTTAATTCCTAATAACTTTCATGAGCCAATCAAGCAGAGAATGGTGTTATTGAAGAACCCGCCCAGGTCGGTTGTGGATTTTTATGCCTATCTGCAAAGCCCCAAAGCCAAGGATGTTTTTAGGCTCCATGGGTACTCAAGCCTTTAGTTGGGGTGGGCAGTTTGGGGTAAAAAGCCTTTTATAGTACAATTCTCGATTCTTGGCCTGGTAGCTCAGTCGGTAGAGCAGAGGATTGAAAATCCTTGTGTCGGTGGTTCGATTCCGCCCCGGGCCACCAAGATTCAATAAACCACCCTCGGGTGGTTTTTTCGTTTTTGGGAATTGGCAGCCCTTATCCTCAGATATCTTCCGCAAGAAATGTCTTTTAAAGGGACAAATTAGTTATTCATCCTTGTGCTAATATGTGTATATGCACTTAAATAATCAAACTCTTACAGATCCATGCGTCTGTATTTCAACTAGAAAAGCCGCTAATGCCCTAACCAATTTATATGATGAGGCATTGGCAAAATCTGGGATTAAAGTGACCCAGTATTCTTTATTAAAAAAGATATATGGCGCTTCCGAAATCACTATTAATGAGCTTTCTAAGCTAACTAAATTAAATCGTACAACGTTGACAAGAAATCTAGCAATCTTGGAAAGCGGCGAACTTATTGAACTCATTAGCGATCCCGAGGATCTGCGTAGAAGCGTTGTGAGACTTACTAAGGGTGGTGAGAGGGCTTTAAAAAAAGCTCAGACCTCTTGGGAAGATGTTCAAAAGAAAGCAAAAAAAGTGTTGGGTAAAGACCTTGAGTTTTATATTGAGCTCAATAAAAAACTAAGTGAGTTATCTCAATCAATTGGTTAAGGAAACAGCATGAACACACAAACCATCAAGAACTATAAATATATTATTTTTTGTGGCGGTGTCATTCTGACATTATCGTTGGGTATTAGGCATTCATTTGGCATGTTCATGATGCCCATGATTTCTGATTTTCATTGGGGTAGAGAAGTATTTGGTTTTGGTATAGCGCTACAAAATTTAATGTGGGGTCTTGCACAACCAATTACAGGTCGCATTGCTGATAAGTATGGCGCCGGTAAAGTGATTCTCGCAGGCGGAGCGCTTTATGCGATAGGGTTGCTTTTAATGGCACTGACCACCAGCACAACAGAGTTCACGATTTCCGCAGGCCTGCTCATTGGCCTGGGCTTATCAGGAACTACATTTCCAATTGTTTTTGGTGTGGTTAGCAGGTCTGTATCTCCAGAAAAAAGAAGTATGGCCATGGGTGTATGTATGTCTTTAGGCTCATTGGGGCAATTTGTTTTGCTACCGGGATCGGTTGGGTTAATTGATGGATTGGGCTGGTCTGGCGCCTTGATAGCGATGGCCTTCTTATCCTTATTGATCTTTCCATTGGCGGTTCCTTTGATGGAAAAAAAGAATGCAACTGAAACTAAAGCTCCTGAGCCAGAAATGAAACTCAAAGAAATACTAAGTGAGGCATTTTATTCAAAAGCATTTTGGATGTTGTGCGGCGGCTTTTTTGTGTGCGGTTTTCATATTGTGTTTATTGCTGTTCATTTACCAATTTATTTGGTTGACAGTGGTTTAACAGCCTTAGATGGATCAATTGTTTTGGGTTTGATAGGGCTTGGAAATATTTTAGGATCATATTACGCAGGCTTGTGGGGTGGAAAGTATCCAAAAGCTAAATTACTGAGCGCACTTTATTTTGGAAGAGCGCTATTGTTTTTGTTATTTATTATGCTTCCTATGAGCCAAATAACTGCTTATGTTTTTGGTTTCATCATGGGGTTCTTGTGGTTGAGTACAGTTCCTCTAACCAATGGCGCAATTGCTACTATTTTTGGAGTGAAGAACCTTTCAATGTTGGGCGGCTTTGTTTTTTTAGCTCATCAAGTTGGCGCATTTTTAGGCGGATGGCTTGGCGGCAAAATGTACGATCTTGTAGGGTCATATGATTCCGTATGGATTATTTCAATAGGCTTAGGAATAATGGCCGCATTAATTAACTTACCAATCAAAGAAGTTCCGATTGATAGGACCGCACATGCAACGGCTTAAGGACAATTTAAAAATTCAAAAAGCCCTAATGTATGGGTTTGGAATTGTTATTTGTGTAATTGGGTTTTGGATGACAACAAGTCCATTAGTCCAGATAAATTTATTGGGTCTGAGACTTTGTTGATTTTTTCACTTTACAAAGAATCAATAAACCACCTTCGGGTGGTTTTTTATTGCGTCGATGATTAATTTACTGCTCTAGCTTGTGATTCAGATGCCCTGTTTTGACATAGATGAGCGCACCTTCTTCTTTTGTGAAGGGTGCGTGCTTGCTGTATCTAGGACTTCTGATCCACGTGCCACTCGGGTACGAACCGTGCTCATCATGAAAGACACCTTCTAAAACGAGGATCTCTTCGCCACCTGGATGAACATGAGGATTGAAGATGGTATTCGGTGCCCACCTTACAAGCGCTGTACTCACGCCATCGAATTCATGCAAGTGCATCACTGATAGTCCAGGAACAAGACCTGGATACCAAGCAGTGTTGTTGGTATCGATTCGGATGGTGGCTGAATCGTCTGGATGAAATTGTCTTAATTTGACAAAAATCGTACAGCCTTCTTTTGAGTAAGGCGTGTGCGAGCTGTTGGGTGGATTGCGCAGGTACATGCCCGCTGAGTAATCACCACTTTCGTCTGAGAAGGTGCCTTCAAGCACCAAGATTTCTTCCCCAGCAGGATGAGCGTGTTTTGGAAAAGAAGAATTCGGTGCATAGCTCACGATGGTTGTTGCAATGGCAACTTCATCACCGATGCGATCCAAAGGTTTTCTATTAACGCCTGCCATGGGTGATGGCAACCAAGCTGATTCGTGAGTGTTGACCACAGCTTTTTGGCTGAAGTCTGCATTGATGTTCATGGTTAAGCCCTGAATGTGGGTAGGTGCCAATTCTTATACAAAGCAATGGCACGAATAATGAAAATAAACATGAATGAAATAACTGCAGCCATTGATTCATCTAGCAAGTAAGTGCTTAGTAGAATGTACAAACCACTTCCAGCAAAGGCAATCACTGCATAGGGTCGGTTGTCAGAGAACAGTTGAGGAATTTCTCCGCAAACGATGTCTCGCAGGGCACCGCCAAAAGTTGCAGAAATAACACCCAGCAAAATAGCCACCACCAAAGGCATGTCAAATTGAAGTGCAATTTGAGTGCCCAGTATGGTTGCCAAGGCAAGACCCATGGCATCAGGTAGCTGAATCATTTTTTCTGTATAGATCAAGTGTTTATTTTTGATGAACCAAATGCTGATGCTGGTCAGTGCAATGATGACCCAAAGCCAGTAAGAGTGTTCAACCCAAAAGAAGGGCCTGCGATCCAAAAGAATGTCTCTTAATGTGCCACCACCAAAAGCCGTCAAACCAGCCACGATGCTGACACCCACCAGATCTAATTTTTTCTTTAGACCTGCAATCAGTCCTGAAGCAGCAAACGAGAAGATACCAATCAACTCAATGATTTCTTGGAAAAAGCTGAGGGTTGGTGTGCTGAACATGAATTGATGACTTATTTAATGTTTATAAGAAGACAGAAGATGTCCTTATTATGCAATGCGCCTGAAAATTATTCAGATAGTGATTAATATTGAAAGATAAGATTAAACAAATGAGCGAGCTAAGGTAAATAATATGAAGCGTCTTCTGGGTATTCAGGGAAATGATCAAGGCCATTGGGTGGGCGATGGTTTCCCCGTGCGCACTCTATTCTTCTATCAGCAACTGGGTAAAGAGATGAGCCCATTTTTAATGCTTGATTTGGCCGGTCCTGCGGAGTTCCCGCCAACAACAGAGCGCAAGGGCGTGGGCACTCATCCTCACCGTGGTTTTGAGACTGTGACGATTGTTTATGACGGCGAGGTCTCACATAAAGACTCAACGGGTCAAGGTGGAACGATTGGCCCAGGAGATGTTCAGTGGATGACTGCTGGTGCAGGGATTCTTCATCAAGAATTTCATTCAGATGCTTTTGCAAAGCAAGGCGGAGTTTTGCAAATGGTTCAGCTGTGGGTGAACTTGCCAGCAAAACATAAAATGACTGCGCCTGGCTATCAGCCTATCTTGAGTCAAACTATTCCAGAGATTGAATTATCAAACTCAAGCGGATCAATCAGAGTGATTGCGGGCGATTATGAAGGACGAATGGGCCCTGCAAAAACCTTCACACCCATGAATGTGTTTGATATTCGTTTGAAAAAAGGTGAAGAACTTGTTTTGCCGGCATCCAATGGTTGGAATACTTCTGTGGTCGTTTTGCGCGGAGCATTAGAGAGCTCTGGCAATGCTGGAGATCATGGCGTTGTTGCAAAAGACGCAAAGATGCTGATGTTCAGTCAAGATGGAGAAGATATCAAAGTCAGAGCCCTTGAAGATACAGTGGCATTGTTATTAAGTGGTGAACCAATTAATGAGCCCATCGTTGGTCATGGACCCTTTGTGATGAACACCCGAGAAGAGATCGAACAAGCGATTAATGATTTCAATCGAGGGGCTTTTGGTAGTATTTAAATACTTTGGGCAGTATTTAAAGAATTCCAATGCCCTTGAAGAACTGAGAGCCCAAGGGTGAGATTGGTTCATGAACCTCGCCAATCTTGCCCGTGATCTTTTTTACTTCATCGATCAAGATCCTGCCATAGCCTTGGCGTCGATAGGCCAAGTTGACATAGATGTACTCAATGTCACCAGAATCTAAAAATCTACAATAAGCAATCGTCGTGTTTTGATTCTTGATCAGCACAATGCCATCAGAGATATCTATCTGATAGCTGTTTTTATCAATGGTCATTTAGATCACAAAAATGTGACACGTTTGGTCAGAGCTTCTAGGGTGACTTGAGGGCTGGCGATTGTTTTGCCATTGTCTGCACTGTTGGCAACCACCCCCTTGCCTGCGATGGGTGCCAAGTTATCAACCTTGAAGCGGCCAACCTGATCTTGTTGGCGAATAAAACATTCTTCATCAAAGAATAGCTGGTCAAAATTAGCATCGATTTCATCAGAGTCGACCGTTTTGAAACCAATCAAATCTTGAACTGCTTCAATGGTTGGTTCAATTTCAACTTCTGTGACTTCTTTGAGCTTGGGGTTGATTAAGAATGCTTTCATGGGCTTGCCTCTAGAGTATGTATACCTTACCCACTCTAAAGGATTTTTGATAAATTTGCTGATGCTGTGCTGGATTCAAAGGCGTAAAATTAAGAAATGAAAAATAAAATATCAGCGGTAGCGGTTATTGGCGCTGGAGCTGTTGGCAGTTACTTTGGCGGATTGTTGGCAAGAGCCGGGTATGACGTCACCTTGATTGCGCGCCAAGACCATGTGAAAGCCATTCAAGAAAATGGTTTGTATATGGAGTGCCAATCTTTTCAAGAGCGCGTTTCAGTCAAAGCCAGCACCGAATATCAAGCCATCAAGAACGCAGACCTTATTTTGTTCTGTGTTAAGTCACCTGATACAGAATCTGTTGCTAAAGAGATCAAACCCTATTTGTCCGAAGACTCAATCATATTGAGCCTACAAAATGGGGTTGATAACGCTGGGCGCATAAGAGCAGTGCTTTTAAATCCTGTTTACCCAGCCGTTGTCTATGTTGCAACAGGAATGGCTGGCCCCGGTCACGTGAAGCATTTTGGTCGAGGCGAGTTGGTGATTGGTGATCTAGAAGGTAACGAAGCTTGCCTTGATCAGCTGAACATGCTTCAAGAGTACCTAAAAAAGGGAAATATTCCTTGCGGCATTTCTAAAAATATTAAACATGATATGTGGTTAAAATTTTTAGTGAATTGCAGTTACAACGCAATCTCTGGAATTGGCCAAATTGAGTATGGGCAAATGGTTCAATCAACGCACATCAATACCCTTATTGAGCAGATCACCAAAGAGTTTTTAGCTGTTGCAGGAAAAGAAGGTCTTAACATCACCCTTGAGCAAGCAATCTTGGCAAATGAGCAAATTGCTAAGACCATGACAAAACAAAAGTCTTCTACTGCGCAAGATTTGATGAAGTTTAAAAAAACTGAAATTGATTTTTTAAATGGCTACATTGTTAGGCGTGGCTTGGTTCACCAGATTCCAACACCGGCTAATCAAAGCGTTTATGCCTTGGTGAAAATGCTAGAGATGGCTTATCTAAAATAATTGATGGCCTCAAACATTCTTTACTCATACAGAAGATGTCCTTATGCCATGAGAGCCAGAATGGCTTTGGCTTATTCAGGCATTCCAGTTGAAATCCGAGAAATTTCTTTAAGAGAAAAGCCAGCCTCTTTATTGGCCATATCACCCAAAGGAACTGTTCCAGTATTGCAAAGTGATGATCTAGTGATTGAACAAAGTTACGACATCATGAAGTGGGCCTTAAAACAGTTTGATCCAGACCAGTGGCTTTCTGCAGAGACGGAAAATGTCACCGATGAATGGATTGAGAAGAATGATGGCCCTTTTAAAAAGTTATTGGATCAATACAAGTACCCCGATAGATACCCAGATATTTCTCTTGAAGAGACTTTGAGTCAAGCAACATCATTATTTCTAGGTCCAATTAATGAGGAGCTAAAGAAAGGCGCTTATTTGTTAGGGCCAAAGATCAGTTTGGCTGATATAGCGATATTTCCTTTTGTGCGCCAGTTTGCAATGGTGAATCCTGACTGGATTGATCAATCAGGCCTGAAATTCTTAAAACAGTGGTTAAATGAACATACCGAGTCACCTTTGTTTTTGAGTGTGATGCATAAATACCCAACTTGGCACGATTCAACCCCGGAGTGAGCATGAAAAAATTTTTAGGATTCTTGTTGTTATTGGTTTTACTTTTCTGCCTTTACACCTGGTTGGCTTTGACTTGGAGCTATTCAGCTGGTGAACGCGCTGGGTATGTGCAAAAGTTTTCTAAAAAAGGTTGGGTATGTAAAACCTGGGAAGGTGAGTTGGCCATGATTAACATGCCCGGAACTTTGACTGAAAAATTCAATTTCACTGTTCATGATGAAGCGGTGGTCAAAAAAATCAATGAAAGCATGGGTAAGCGCGTTTCATTGGTATATGAAGAGCACGTGGGCATTCCAACGACCTGTTTTGGTGACACAGGTCATTTTGTTAAAGACATACTAATTGTTGATTAATTACTTGGTCAGAATTAGTTTTCTGTATTTGGTGATTCTCAGTCGATAGACTTCACCCTCATGTGCAATGTCCAAGTAATTGGACTTACCCATCAATTCTTTGCTATCAATCAATTTAATATCTGTTTTTTCTGCTTCTCTTGTGGAGAAGTGATTATTTTCTTTGGTCATAAGACACTCTTCTTTTGAAAGAAGATGTGATTCTAAAGCATCAAATCAACACTCAAAATAGGGATTAAGCCCTCAGTGGTTTAGTGGCGTGACTCAAGCTTTTTGATTAAAGCTTCTTTTCTTGTAAAGAAAAATAACAGCCTTGGCAAAGTAAATAACAATGAAGGTACCAATCAGATCTCCAATGATCATCACCCCCAAGTGTTCAAAGAAGAAACCATCTTTGTTATGCAGTGAGTACCATGCTTGGTGCATGAGAGGACTGACAATTGAAAAAACAAAAACACAGTTAAGCAATTGCTTCGCATCGAGTTGTGAGAGGTCTTGCTTTAAGTCAGAGTCTCTAAACACGAGTAATTTCGCAATATAGGGCGCAAGACCACTGATGATTCCTGCGCCAATGCCAAGGATTGGATCCTCAAAATAGAAGCCCAAGCTGATGGCAATTGAAGCAATGGCAATGCCTAGAGCCCCATTTTTGTCTAATAGCAAAGTCAGCAAAAGCCTTAATCCTGCCGGCAAAAAAACCCAAGATACCCCAAGCGAAAATGAAAACGAGCCCATGACATAAGAGTTGATTGAAAAGCTTGCCGCGTAAAGAATGGCGGCAATACTGATCAGGGCGGGACTTAGAAAAACGGCGGAGTACATTGCCTTCAATATAACAAATTGTTCGCTATTTTGTTACTTTAAACATTTAACTCAAATTTAATATTCTTTCCAAAAATTATGGTTACAATTTGAAGCACGTAGGGTTCTACGTGCAACTATCCAACAATGATTGATAAGGAGCATCACTTGAATAAAGCAGAACTTATTTCCGCAATTGCAGAAGAATCAGAATTGTCAAAAGCCAAGGCTGAATTTGCATTGAATTCAGTTATGGATAACATCAAGAAGGCTGTTACTAAAGGTGATAGCGTTCAGTTAATTGGTTTCGGTACTTTCGGTTCTGGTAAGCGTGCTGCTCGTATGGGCCGTAACCCAAAGACTGGCGAAGCAATCAAGATTGCTGCAGCTAAGACAGTTAAATTTACTGCAGGTAAAGCATTTAAAGATGCCGTGAATAAGCGTAAGAAGTAATTCGCTGATTTGCAATATTAAAAAGCCCAGCTGTTTAGCTGGGCTTTTTTTATGACTCTTTTTAATCTATCTCGATAGATAACTTTATTAGTCTCTAGCTTTGTACGAGTCTTCGGTAGCGATGAATACTCATCAAAATACCAACACCGATGCCCAAGGTCACAAGGGCTGTGCCACCATAGCTGATGAATGGAAGTGGTACACCGACCACTGGTAGCAGACCGCTGACCATGCCCATATTAACGAAGGCATAAGTGAAGAAAATCATTGTCACAGCACCGCCCAAAAGTCTTGTGAAGAGCGTTGGGGCATTAGACGAAATAGCAAGACCTCTTTGAATCAAGGCAGTAAATAAGCCCAACAAAATGATGTTGCCAAGCAATCCAAATTCTTCTGCAAAAACAGCAAAAATAAAGTCAGTATGTTTTTCTGGAATGAACTCAAGGTGTGCTTGAGTACCGTTGAGCCAGCCCTTGCCAAAAAGTCCGCCAGAGCCAATCGCAATGATTGATTGAATCGTGTGAAAGCCTTTACCAAGAGGATCTGAACTAGGGTTTAAAAGCGTACAGACACGATTTTTTTGATACTCATGAAGAAAGGGCCACTTAACTTCTGGTTCGCAAATATAACCACCGAAAATGATGATCAATAAAATGCCGAGTGTTCCTGCACCAACCACTGGAATGATGTACTTCCATGGAAAGCCTGCAAGAATGATGACGTAAAGACCAGATGCTAAAACAAGTAACGCTGTGCCAAGGTCAGGCTGTCTACCAATCAAGGCAACCGGCAAAATTAACAACAAAGCTGCAACACCGTAATCCCAAGTCTTTAAGACACCTTCACGACGTTGAAAGTACCAAGCCAACATCATCGGCATAGCAATCTTCATGATCTCTGAGGGTTGTATTACGATGCCAATATTGACCCAGCGTCGCGCACCTTTTTTAATCAAGCCAAAAGCCGCTACTGCAAGAAGTAATGCAATACCAATGGTGTAAATCCAAATCGCAGATTTTTCTAGCCACTTGGGTGGAATTCTGGAAACAATCAACATCAAACCAATCGATACAATCAGATTGCGTGCTTGATCAACAAATTGCACATGCGTTCCGCTCGTCGCTGAAATAAATGTGACGATACTGATGGCTACAAGAGCCAGAACAATCAGACCTAAAGTTTTGTCTAGGCCGTTCCAAAGAAAATCAATTTTATGAATTAAGGAGCGTTTTTCCATTCAGGAACCTCCTTAGGCCAGCGACCCTCAAGATAGTAATCAAGCGCACGTCGTGCGATAGGGGCTGCGTGAGCAGCGCCGAAGCCAGCATTTTCAACAATCATGGCAATGGCAATTTTTGGATTTTCTGCTGGAGCAAAGACGACGTATAAAGCATGGTCTCTTAAAAATTCTGGGGTAGCGCCGTGGTTATAGTTTTTGGCATTCAAACTGTAAACCTGGGCCGTACCAGTTTTACCGGCAGCGTTGTAACCAGCTCCTTTAAATGCGCCTGCTGATGTGCCGAATCTATTCACATCCACCATGGCGTTAGTGATCACATCAATATTTTCTTTCTTGAGATCGATTTTGTAACTCTCTTGCGGCGTTGTTAAAAAACGCTCTTTGGTGATTGGGTTTTCAATTGATTTCACCAGGTGAGGTTTCATCACAACACCTTGATTGGCAATATTTGCTGTGGCATGAGCCAATTGCAAAATAGAAAAGCTGTTGTAGCCTTGCCCAATACCTAAAGAGATGGTTTCACCTTCAAACCATTTTTGTTGTTCTGGTTTTTTAAATGCTTTTTCTTTCCAGGAGGTCGAAGGCAAGATGCCTCGTGCTTCGCCCACAAGATCAATGCCAGTGATTTGACCAAGCCCAAGCGGCTTCATGAAGTCGTGCATCGGGTTGACGCCCATATCACGTGCTAAATGGTAGTAATAGGTGTTGCAAGATTCAACAATCGATTTGGCCATGTCGACTGAACCGTGACCGCCGACCTTATCGTCTCGGAAGGTATTGTTGCCGAGAATGAAGTAGCCAGGATCCGCGATCGATTGACTAGGAGTACGTTTACCGGTTTCAAGAGCTGCCAGTGCCATGAATGGCTTATAAGTTGATCCAGGGGCGTAGGTGCCTTTTAATGGGCGATTGTAGAGAGGCTTTTCTGGAGAATCATTCAAGTCTTTCCAGGTGCTTGCATCAATACCTTCCACAAAATCATTTGGGTTGAAATTAGGCTTTGAAACAAACGCAAGGATGTCGCCAGTTTTTGGTTCAATCGCCACAAATGCGCCGCGCCTTTTTCCGTATAGCTGTTCAACCATATGTTGAAGTTTGATATCAACGGCTAGTACTAGATTTTTTCCTGGCGTAGAGGAAGATGTTGAAAGTGTTCTGACTGCTCTTCCGCCAGCGGTGATTTCAACTTGTTCAAATCCTGGAGAGCCTCTGAGCGCTTGTTCGTAACTTTGTTCAATGCCAACTTTGCCTATGTATGGCATGCCTAATAAGTTGATATTTTTTCTCTGAGCCCAATCTTCATCCATACTTTTGCTGGAGTCTAATTCGGCAATTAATTTTTCACGATCTTTTTGTGAAACTCTGCCGATGTATCCAATCAGATGTGAGCCAAGCTCACCATACGGGTACTGTCTAAATAAGCGCGCACGAATTTCAACGCCAGGAAATCTGAAGCGTTGAGCTGTGAATCTGGCAACTTCAACATCGCTGAGTAAAGTTCTGACCGGGAATGAATCAAAGGTTTTTGACTCTGCTGCTAACTTCAAAAAGTTACGACGATCTTTTGCTTGAATATCAACGACTGCTGATAGTTGATCAAGCAAATCATTTAAGTTAGTCTCAACTTGCGAAGGATTTATTTCTAGGGTGTAAGCAGAGTAATTGCGCGCAATCACAATGCCGTTGCGATCATAAATGAGGCCGCGATTGGCTGGAACTGGAATCAAGGCAATGCGATTATTTTCGGCCGCCAAAGAGTGGCGTTGATGCGTGACCACTTGCAACCAAACAAATCTCAATAAAAGTATTGAAAAACAAATCAATACAAAAATCATTGCAACAGAAAGTCGATCTTGAAATGACTTAACTGTTGGTTGAGATTGTTTAAATCGATTCATGTGCCGTCAATTAAATCGGACGGTTGAGGTCAACATCGGTCGGCCTGCGTTGCGGTGCTAATAATAAGAACACTGCTACTGGCCACAAAAGGGCTTCAATAAAACCAGAGAAAAGACTAGACCATGCCCAGAATGGAATTTCACCAGTTGCAACCCAACGAATGATCAGTGGCCAAATAGAGGCGGAGATGAAAAGAGGTAATAGATGCAAGGCTTGCTGGATGCGCGTAAAGCCCATCACTCGTCTTTGCCAAAAAATACCGAAGTAAGCAACGAGCGGGTACATGAATGCGTATTGACCAAGCAAGTTGCCATTGTGAACATCCATGACCAAGCCTAAACAAAAGGCCCAAATCACACCGACTTTTCTTGGTTGATGAATGGTCCAAAACACCAAGCAAAGCAACAACCAATCAGGCACCCATGGAGCATTGCCAAGAGGCAAGAAATTCAGCAAGGTGGCCGCTAGCAAGCTAAAGGCAATAAAAAGAGGATTCGCAGGACGAAGGATGTAGCCGCTATCTATCATGGCTTACCTCTATATAAACGATTGGACTTTGAGTCAGTTTCTTTGAAATTTTTACTTGCTTCTGGCTTAGGACCAAATCCAGAATCGTAGAAAAGAATCATCACGTGACGAAAGCGATTCACACCGCCCACAGGAGAGCAGTAAACGTAGGCAAAGTTCTTATCCACGTTGCGTTCAATTTTATCGATGGTGGCCACTGCAAATCCTGGTGGATAAATACCATCAATGCCAGATGTCATTAAAACGTCACCCACTTGCAAATCGCTCACAGCGGCCATGTGTCTTAATTCCAGTGGTCGACCTCTGCCGTTGCCGTGTAGGGCGCCCCTGAGCCCATTTCTAGCAACTTGAATTGGAATCACCATGTCTCTATCGTCTAACAAAGTCACTTCAGATTTGTTTTCCATGACCCGAACCACTTGACCGACAATGCCTTGGTGATCAGAAACTGCTTGTCCAAGTGAAATGTTGTCTGATGCCCCGCGATCAATCACGACGCGTTGAGACATTGGATTAGATGGACTGTAAAGAATTTGGGCAATCAAAATCTTGAAGCGAGCCTGTTCTTTGATGCCAATCAGGTTTCGCAATTGTGTATTTTCAGACATGAACAGCTCTGACTGATTCGCTAAGAGTGTTAATTCGGCCACTCGCTTGGTGAGAGCCTCGTTTTCAACCTCTAGAGAGCCTTTGCTTGTCAGATAGTCGTAACTGCCCACCAAAGCATTTCTGGGCATTTGCATGGCATATTGAAATGGTGTGAGCAAGTAGCTTGCCACCGAACGAACCTCATTCAGCGCCTTGAATTGATGGTCCATGACCATCAACAAAATGCTGATGAAAAGGCAGATAGCCAGCTTGATAAGAGCTGGCGTACCTTGTTTGAAGAGAGGAGGTGGGCTAAGCTGCAATGAAATCTCTCTAGCTGCTTAGCGAAGTTATTCTTGTGAGAATACGCCGCCTAGCTTGTCCATGCGCTCAAGCGCAATGCCAGAGCCTCTGACCACGCAGGTCAATGGATCTTCGGCAATATGAACAGGAAGGCCAGTTTCCTCAAGCAATAAGCGATCTAGGTCGCGAAGCAAAGCGCCGCCACCAGTCAACATCATGCCGCGATCAGCAATGTCAGAAGCCAATTCTGGAGGTGTTTGCTCTAGGGCTACCTTCACGGCCGTCACAATTTGATTCAATGGATCGGTCAAGGCTTCTAGAATTTCATTACTTGTTACTGTGAAGCTGCGTGGGATACCTTCAGAAAGGTTGCGACCACGGATTTCCATATCTTTCACTTCTGAGCCTGGGAAGGCTGAGCCAATCGTTTTCTTGATGGCTTCAGAGGTTTGCTCACCAATCAACATACCGTAGTTACGGCGAATGTAATTGATGATGGCTTCGTCAAATTTGTCACCGCCAACACGGATAGAACCCTTGTAAACCATGCCGCCTAGGGACATCACGCCCACTTCTGTTGTACCGCCACCGATGTCCACCACCATTGAGCCAGAAGCTTCTGATACTGGTAAACCGGCACCGATGGCTGCGGCCATTGGCTCTTCAATCAAGTAGACCTGTGAGGCGCCAGCACCTAGGGCAGATTCACGAATGGCGCGTCTTTCAACCTGTGTTGAGCCGCAAGGCACGCAAATGATGATTCTTGGGCTTGGTTTGAGCAATTTGGTCTCATGAACCATTTTGATGAACTGCTTGAGCATTTGCTCAGTGATCGTGAAATCGGCAATAACACCATCTTTCATAGGGCGAATTGCTTCAATATTGCCTGGAACTCGACCAAGCATCTGCTTGGCTTCCTTACCTACGGCTAAAATAGTCTTTTTGCCGTTCGGACCGCCTTCTTGACGAATCGCCACAACCGATGGCTCATCAAGGACAATGCCCTTATCACGCATGTAAATAAGGGTATTTGCGGTACCCAAGTCAATGGCTAAATCATTAGAAAAGTAATTGCGAAAGAGACCAAACATAATATAAGTAGGAAAATAGATTAATTAATACGTTAATGAACCCTTTAATGATACCGTAGCAGGACAAATGAATCTCGAAGATGTTAAGCGCATAGCGCATTTATCCCATTTATCGCTCTCGGAAGACGAGGCAAAGGCCACTTTGGGCCAATTGCAGAAAGTCTTCAATTTAGTAGAGCAAATGCAGGCAGTTAATACCGATGGTATTGAGCCTTTGGCTCATCCAATTGAGCAAATCATGGCCATTGCCCAGCCATTGCGTGAAGACGTCGTCACGGAGCATGATCAAAGGGATGCTTATTTAAAAAATGCACCCGCAGAGCATGATGGTTTATTTCTTGTGCCAAAGGTGATCGAATGAGTTGGCACACCAAAACCATTGCAGAGCTATCAAAATCACTTCATTCAAAAGAAGTGAGCAGCCAAGAGCTTGCAAATTACTTTTTGACTCGCATTGCGCAATCTAATGAGCTAAACGCATTTGTTGATGTGAACGTTGAGCAAACTTTGTTGCAAGCGAAGGCGGCTGATGCTCAGCTGGCCGATGGCTCTGCAACTACTTTGACAGGTGTGCCATTGGCGCACAAAGATATATTTGTCACCAAGCATTGGAAGACAACTGCTGGTTCAAAAATATTGAATAACTACATCAGTCCATTTGATGCGCATGTGGTTGCTGAGCTCGGAGTTGGTCGTGCCGGCATGGTTTGTTTGGGCAAGGTCAACATGGATGAGTTCGCCATGGGATCTTCAAATGAAAGTGCTTACGCAGGCCCCACTAAAAATCCTTGGGATCTCGCGCGAGTACCCGGAGGTTCTTCAGGTGGTTCTGCTGCAGCCATTGCTGCGGGTTTAGCACCTGCTTCAACAGGAACAGATACTGGCGGATCGATTCGTCAGCCCGCAGCTTTTTGCGGCATCACGGGCATTAAGCCAACCTATGGCCGAGTGTCACGTTACGGCATGATTGCTTATGCATCTTCTCTTGATCAAGCCGGGCCAATGGCCAAGACGGCAGAAGATTGCGCCATCATGCTCAACGCCATGGCAGGACATGATGCAAAAGATTCCACAAGCTTGGATCGTGCCAAAGAAGATTACACAAAAGCACTTGGGAAAACTTGGTCAGGTGAGCCAGGCTTGCCTCTCAAAGGTTTAAGGGTTGGATTGCCCAAAGAGTATTTTGGCGATGGCTTGAATGCAGATGTTAGAACAGCGGTTGATGCTGCCATTGAGCAATTGAAAAAAATGGGCGCCGAGTGTGTGCCCGTGTCTTTACCTAAAACAGAATTATCGATTCCGGTTTACTACGTGTTGGCTCCCGCTGAAGCCTCCAGTAATTTGAGTCGTTTTGATGGCGTTCGTTATGGACATCGTGCAGCAGAGTACAGCGATTTATCAGACATGTACAAGCGCTCAAGATCTGAAGGTTTTGGCGCAGAAGTTAAACGCCGCATCATGATTGGTGCTTACGTTTTGTCGCACGGTTATTACGATGCTTATTATTTAAAAGCACAGAGAATTCGTCGCATCATCGCGCAAGATTTTCAAAATGCATTTGATGCGTGCGACATCATCGCAGGACCAGTTGCACCGAATGTTGCAGGCAAGCTTGGTGAAAAAGTTTCAGATCCAACACAAATGTATTTAGAAGATATTTACACGCTTTCACCAAATTTGGCAGGATTGCCAGCGATGAGTGTGCCTTGTGGTTTTGGCGATCATGGCATGCCTGTTGGTTTGCAGTTAATTGGTAATTACTTCTCTGAAGCTGCTTTGCTTCAGGTGGCGCATGCTTATCAACAAGAAACCAATTGGCATCAAGCCCAATCACCTTTTGCAGTGAAAGGTGGTGCGTGATGAAATGGGAAGTCGTGATTGGCATGGAAACCCATGCGCAACTAAGAACCAATTCAAAGATATTCAGCGGCGCCTCGATTGAGTTTGGTGCAGAGCCAAACAGACAAGCGTGTGCGGTTGATTTGGCTTTGCCAGGCGTTTTACCTGTTTTAAATAAAGGCGCAGTGGCCCACGCGATTCGTTTTGGTTTGGCCGTTGGCGCACACATTGCACCATTGAGTATTTTTGCCCGTAAAAACTATTTCTATCCTGATTTACCTAAGGGTTATCAAATTAGTCAATTTGAAATTCCAGTGGTGCAAGGTGGCAAGGTTCACATTGTTTTAGACGGTGAAGCTAAAACTGTTCAGCTGACCAGGGCTCACTTGGAAGAAGACGCGGGCAAATCATTGCATGAAGATTTTCGTGGTCCTCATGGCGAATCATCCAGCGGTATCGATTTGAATCGTGCTGGCACGCCATTGCTGGAGATTGTTACAGAGCCAGATATGCGAAGTGCAGCTGAAGCTGTGGCTTATGCCAAGGCGCTGCATAGTTTGGTGGTTTGGTTGGGCGTTTGCGATGGCAATATGCAAGAGGGTTCTTTCCGATGCGATGCCAACATTTCAGTTAGACCCGTCGGGCAAAAAGAATACGGCACCCGTTGCGAAATTAAAAACTTGAACTCTTTCCGCTTTTTAGAAGAGGCGATTCAATACGAAGTTCGTCGTCAAATTGAATTGATCGAAGATGGCGGCCGAGTTGTTCAAGAAACGCGACTATACGATCCAGATAAAAAAGAAACACGCAGCATGCGCAGCAAGGAAGACGCGAATGACTATCGCTATTTCCCAGATCCTGATTTATTGCCACTGATGATTTCTGAAGAGTGGATTGCTAAAGAGCGTTCTGAAATGACAGAATTGCCAGCACAAAAATCAGAACGCTGGCAGTCAGAGTTCGGTTTGTCTGCGTACGATTGCCAGGTTCTCACGCAAGAGCGAGCCACGGCTGATTTTTATGAAGACCTGCTTAAAAAGGTCGGCAAAGATCAAGCCAAGGCAGCCGCCAATTTGATGACTGGTGAATTTGCTTCAGCTCTGAATAAAGAAGGCATCAGTGCAGCGCAATCACCACTGAACCCTTCTCAGTTGGCGCAATTAATTCAGCGAATTGCCGATGGCACGATTTCTAACAAAATCGCGAAAGAAATTTTCACGGCGATGTGGGATGAAAAAGCATCTGACCTTGATGCGGTTGATCGCATCATTGAAGCAAAAGGGCTTAAGCAAATCAGCGATAGCGGTGCCTTAGAGACGATCATTGATCAAGTGTTGGCTGCTAATCAAAAGTCAGTAGAGGAATTCCGCGCTGGCAAAGAAAAAGCTTTTAATGCTTTGATTGGTCAGATCATGAAAGCAACACAAGGCAAGGCCAATCCACAGCAAGTCAACAAATTACTCACGGATAAGTTAAATCAATCATGACACAAGAAAACAATCAAACGGCTGAGCAACAAGAGCGCGAAGCTTTAGTGGCAGAGTGGCTTTTGGCAACCCCAGGTTTTTTTGAAAGACATGCTGATTTATTGGCAGACATTCAATTAAAAAATCCGCATGGTGATCGCGCCATTTCTTTGCAAGAGCGTCAGTTGGGTGTTTTGCGTCAACAAAACCAAGCTTTGAATCAGCGCCTGTCAGACATGCTGCGCTTTGGTAGTCAAAACGATAAAACTCAGGGTTTGATGATTCAGTGGTTATCAAATTTATTGTCCGCCAAATCTGAAGCCGACGTCAGAGCTGCCATCAGCTCTGGACTGGCCAAGATTTTTGATATTGAGCAAGTTGAGCTTCTCGATGGCGAGCATGATAATTTTTGTGGCTCAGCTGATCAGGTCAGCGATGCTGTCAAAGCTCATCTAAACGAAGAGATGAAGAGTCTTGCAGTGGTTAATCTATCACCGTTAAAAGTTCAAATATTGCTTGCTAGTCGCAATGTCGAAAAGTTCACATCTGACATGGGCCGCGTTTACTTAGATCAAATCGGCGAACTTGCTTTAGCAGCATTAACCCGCTCAAAAGAATAGGATTGATCTAATCATGAAGTCTTTGCTCGCGCAAGAATACCTGCGTGAACTTCATGTGGTCAGGCAGGTATCTCAGCACACAATTGCTGCCTATACAAAAGACCTTGATTATTTGTTGGCCAGACTTGAGGAACAAAGACTGGAGCTGGCAGATGTCACATCAGATCAGGTGCGGTCCTGGGTTGTAAAGCTCCACTCTCAGGGTCAAGCATCAAGAAGCATTGCAAGGATGTTGTCGGCTTGGAGAGGTTTTTATTTGTGGTTAGCCAATCAAAAAGGCTTGGTCAATAAAAGTCCTTTGAGTGATATCAAGGCTCCCAAACGCAACAAGCCTTTACCCAAAGCTCTGTCTGTTGAGCAGGCGATTAATTTGGTGGAAAGCGCTAATAAAGAAAGCGTTCAAGCAGATGATTTTTTAAGAGCAAGAGACCGGGCGATTGTTGAATTACTGTATTCCTCTGGTTTGCGCTTATCAGAGTTACTCGGTGTTGATCTGACCCCAATCGAAACCAAAGAATATGCCTCTGCTGGCTGGATTGATTTTGATGCTGGTGAAGTGATGGTCTTGGGTAAAGGTAAAAAAAGAAGAACGGTGCCCGTTGGTGAGGCAGCTTTACATGCTTTGAAAGATTGGCTAGTTGTCCGGGCTAATTACGTCTCGACTGATAAAGGTGTGGTTCAGGCTCTTTTTATCAATAAACAAGGTAAACGAGCTTCAGCTAGAACAGTTCAGCAACATTTGGCAGCACTGGCAGTCAAGGCAGGATTGCCCACACATGTTCACCCACATATGTTGAGACATAGTTTTGCCAGCCACGTTCTACAATCATCGGGTGATTTGCGTGCAGTCCAAGAAATGTTGGGGCATGCCAGCATCACCAGTACGCAGATTTATACCGCCTTGGATTTTCAGCATTTGGCTCAAGCCTATGACTTGGCCCATCCAAGAGCTAAAAATAAGAAGAGTCAATAATGCAAGCGAGCATCACATTAAAAGCCGGTAAAGAGCGCCCACTCCTAAGACGACATCCTTGGGTGTACTCGAATGCGATCGAACGCGTCGATGGCAAGATTTATCCTGGCGCAACAGTTCAAGTTTTATCTGATGAAGGCAAGTTCATTGCCAAAGGTCTTTACAGCCCAACATCGCAAATCAGAGTTCGAGTGCTGACTTGGGATGAAGGCAAAACAATTGACCATGCCTTTTTCAAAGAGCGTATTTCTAAAGCTCTTGCGCACAGAGCGCAGTGGGTAAAAAACACCAACGCGATTCGTTTGATTTTTGGCGAGAGCGATGGCCTGCCGGGTTTGGTGGTTGATCAGTATGCAGATACCTTGGTGTGTCAATTTTTATTCGTTGGCATGGAGCATTGGAAAGAAGCGATTGTGCAGGCATTGGTTCAGCAAACAGGGTGCAAAACCATTGTTGAGAGATCGGATGCCGCAGTTCGCGCCCGTGAAGGTCTTGAGCCACACATTGGCGCTCTCTTTGGTGAGATGCCAGAGGCTCCTGTCAATGTGAACGAATGCGGTGTTCTTTACAGCGTCGATGTGGTGCATGGTCACAAAACAGGTTTTTATATTGACCAAAGAGATAGCCGACATCTTTTAAGTGAGCTATCAAAGGATAAAGAAGTCTTAAATATGTTTTGCTACACCGGCGGCTTTTCTTTGGCAGCCTTAAAAGGTGGTGCAAAGCATGTCACTTCCGTTGATTCTTCAGGTGAAGCTTTGGCGATGGCGCAAAGACAGATGCTGTTGAATGGATTTGATGAGTCACGAGCCACATGGATTGATTCAGATGCGTTCGCAGTTTTGACGCAGTTAAGAAAAGAAGAAAAGCAATTCGACATCGTTGTTTTAGATCCGCCTAAATTTGCTCCATCTTCACATCATTTGGATAAGGCTTTGCGTGCTTACAAAGAGATTAATCGTGCTGGTATGCAGTTATTAAAACCAGGCGGCTTACTGTTCACATTTTCTTGCTCTGGCGCGGTTGATTCAGCATTGTTCGAAAGAACCATTGCGATGGCGAGTGCCGAGGCGATGGCGCATTCAGGCAGCACCTCGATGGATTTTAGATTAATGCAGCGTTTATCTTCTGGCGCCGATCACCCACTTTTAACAAGTTTTCCCGAAGGGGATTACTTAAAGGGCTTGTTGCTTCAGAGGCTATAGCCATCTGCGCTCGATAGGCTCATAATTAATAGATCACACAAGGATGCAATCATGGCTTTGATACCAGTAACAATTCTTTCCGGTTTTTTGGGTAGTGGCAAGACAACTTTGCTCAAACATATTCTTCATGAAAATCATGGCAAAAAAATTGCCGTGATTGAAAACGAGTTCGGTGAAGAGAATATTGATAATGACATTTTGATTCAGGACAGTGATGAGCAAATTGTTCAGATGAGCAATGGTTGTGTTTGCTGCACCATCCGCGGTGACTTGGTCAAAGCGCTGAATGATTTATTCGAGTCTCGTAAAGACAAGAAGATTTCTTTTGATCGCGTGGTGATTGAAACCACGGGTGTCGCTAATCCTGGCCCTGTTGCTCAAACATTTTTCATGGATGATGAGATTGCCAGCCACTACATTTTGGATGCCGTTGTGACCTTGGTTGATGCCAAGCACGGCAACCAACAATTGGACCAACATGAAGAAGCGCAACAGCAAGTTGGTTTTGCTGACAGAATTTTTATCACCAAAACAGATTTGGTCGATGCAAAAGCGGTTGATCAGTTAAAACATCGATTGATGCACATGAATCCTCGTGCGCCAATCACAGGGATTACTCAGGGAACTGTGTCTTTGGATCAGGTCTTGGATTTGCGCGGCTTTAATTTGAATGACAAGTTGGATATTGACCCGCATTTCTTGGAGCAAGACGACCATGATCATGCAAATTGTGGTCACGAGCATCACGAGCATGGCCCGGACTGCAACCACGGGCATGACCATCAGCATGGTCACCAGCACGCTCAACCTGTGCAATTCATGAAAAAGACCCACACAGACAAAATCCAATCCTTTGTTTTTAGAAGCGATCGCCCCTTTGATTCGCAGAAGCTTGAGGACTTTTTGGGCGGAATTTTGTCCGTGTTCGGCGCTAAGATGTTGAGATATAAAGGTGTTTTGTACATCAAGGGCGGTGCACGTAAAGTCATCATTCAGGGTGTTCATGAAATGATGGGCTCCGATATGGGTGCTCCTTGGGGTAAAGATAAAAAAGAAACCAGGATGGTTTTCATTGGAATTGACCTACCTAAAGACGTTTTATTGGGTGGTCTTGAAACATGTTTGGTGTAATCTTTATAGATTAGAGTAGAATCCGCGCCCTGAGCTCTTATAAATTTGAATGGCATTGTGGCGTAATAAATGACTCGTAAAGAGCTTGTAAAGAGACAACAAGAGTTTTAAATTAAGCGAAGTAAGAACAAAGTCCCGAAAGGACAAGAGATGAGCAAGAAAGCATTAACAGAAGCAGATATCGTAAAAATGCCTGAAAAGGATTATATGAATGCTGCTCAATTAGAATTTTTCAAAGCAAAGTTATTGGCTTTGAAGGCAGACCTTTTGCTGCACGCTAACGAAACCACTGAGCATCTACGTGAAAACGTTTTGGTTCCTGATCCAGCAGATCGTGCCACGATTGAAGAAGAGCATGCTTTGGAATTGCGCACACGTGATCGCGAGCGCAAGCTTCTCAAAAAAGTAGAGCAATCTTTGTTGAGCATTGAATCAGGTGACTATGGTTGGTGTGAAGAAACTGGTGAGCCAATTGGCATCCCGCGTTTATTGGCACGTCCAACAGCCAATCTATCTTTAGAGGCACAAGAGCGCCGCGAACTGCGCCAAAAGTTATTTGGTAATTAACCCAGCTACTGGTGTTTAAGGCCAGTAGATTGCGTAAAAAGGCGGCTTTAGGCCGCCTTTTTACATAATTGAATAAAAATTCTAGCCAAGCATGGCAACTGATCTTACAATCCGCGCATGAGCACACCACTAGCTGAACTTAAAGACGTTTCCCCTGCAGTCAAAGCCGAGGTTTTGGCACAGGCTTTGCCGTACATTAAGAAGTACCACGGTAAAACCATTGTTATCAAATACGGCGGAAACGCTATGACTGAGGATCGTCTAAAAGAAGGTTTTGCTCGCGACGTGATTTTGTTGAAATTGGTGGGCATGAATCCTGTAGTGGTGCACGGCGGTGGCCCGCAAATTGATGATGCTTTGAAAAAAGTTGGCAAAGCTGGAACTTTTATTCAGGGCATGCGTGTGACCGATGAAGAAACCATGGAAGTCGTGGAGTGGGTTCTTGGCGGCGAAGTGCAACAAGACATCGTGATGTTGATCAATCATTTTGGCGGGCAGGCAGTTGGCTTGACTGGTAAAGATGGTGGCTTGATTCATGCGCGCAAAATGATGATCCCAAACAAAGAAAAGCCAGGCGAGATGCTAGACATTGGCTTTGTTGGTGAAATTGATTCGATCAACCCGGCCGTTGTAAAAGCCTTGCAAGATGACGCCTTCATTCCAGTGATCTCACCAATTGGTTTTGGTGAAGATGGTCAGGCGTACAACATCAATGCTGACTTGGTGGCAGGCAAGATGGCTGAGATTCTGAAAGCCGAGAAATTGGTCATGATGACCAATATTCCTGGTGTGATGGATAAGAGCGGTAATTTGTTGACTGATTTAACTGCCAGAGAAATTGACGCCTTGTTTGCGGACGGCACAATTTCTGGCGGTATGTTGCCAAAGATTTCTTCTGCTTTAGATGCTGCTAAGAGTGGTGTTAATTCAGTGCACATCATTGATGGTCGAATCGAACACTCCTTGCTTTTGGAAATTCTGACCGAGCAAGCTTTTGGTACGATGATCCGATCTCATTGAGCTAATTGAGATTGGCATGCGCCAACCTTTATGGTTATTTGATTTAGATAACACCTTGCACGATGCATCAAGTGCAATTTTTCCTTCTATCAATCATGCAATGACGAGCTATGTGGCTCGTCATTTAAATTTAGATACCCAAGCTGCCAGTCAATTAAGAGACCATTACTGGCGCATGTATGGCGCAACATTGTTGGGCTTGGTCAAACATCATGCGGTTGATCCACACCATTTTTTGCGTGAAACCCACCTCTTTAACGAAGTCAGCGGCAAGCATTTGCAAGATCTTTCAGGAATGGTTCGTGGTGAAAAAGGTCTTCGGCAGATATTGAATCGTTTGCCTGGTGAAAAAATCATACTCACCAATGCCCCAAAATCTTACGCATTGAAGGTTTTGAAGGAGCTGGGCCTCATGGGTTGTTTCAAAGCGGTAGAGGCCATCGAAGATATGGAGCTTCATCAACAATGGCGACCCAAACCCGATCACTTGATGCTCAAAAGACTCTTAAATAAGTACCGATGCGCTCCTCAAAGAGCTATTTTGGTGGATGACACATTGGGTCATTTGCTAGAGTACTCAAAATTGGGCATAAAGACCGTATGGTTTAAAAGACATGTTAGGGCTTACACTCAAAATCGAGGAAGCGTGTCTCTGGAAGTACAATCAATGCATCACTTATTTAAAAGTTGGCAAAAACTCAAATGAACTCACCATTTAATCAAATGCCCATCTCTGACGAAGCCGAGAGCGCAGCCTCAGCACCAGTTCGTAAACGCCCTCGTCCAGGCGAGCGAAAAATACAAATTTTGCAAGTATTGGCAGAAATGTTAGAAAGCCCAAAGGGTGATCGCGTGACCACTGCTGCCTTGGCTGCAAAATTAGAGGTCTCTGAAGCAGCTTTGTACCGACATTTTGCTAGCAAAGCCCAGATGTTTGAGGGGCTGATTGCCTTTATTGAGCAAACCATTTTTGGTTTGATCAATCAAATCACAGAGCGTGAAGAAGCGGGCGATCGCCAAGCTCAAGAAATTTTGATGTTGTTATTGGGTTTTGGTGAAAAGAATCCAGGAATGATTCGGGTTTTATTGGGTGATGCTTTATGGCTTGAAGATGAGCGTTTGCAAGAAAGAATTTTGCAGATTTTTGAACGCATTGAATCTTCATTGAAACAATCTTTGCGCATTGCTCAAACTCAGGGTCGTTTGACACAGTCTTCAGATGGTCAAGAGGTGAGCGCCAGAGCAGCCATGATGATGAGCTATGTGGTTGGTCGCTGGCATCGTTACGCAAGAAGTGGCTTTAAGAAGTCACCGACTGAATTTAACGAGTTACCAATGAGAGTTTTATTCTCAGCATGAGTTTAGGGCTTGTAACGCCTCAAGTACTTAATTTTGCAACACCATTGAAGTTGCAAAGTGGGGCAAGTATTGCTGATTACAACTTGGTGGTTGAAACATACGGGCAGTTAAATGCTCAAAAAAGTAATGCCATTCTGATTTGTCATGCATTAAATGCTTCTCACCATGTGGCTGGCGTCAGTGCAAGCGACCCCAATGATGTGGGTTGGTGGGACAACATGGTTGGCCCTGGCAAGCCTGTAGATACAAATCGATTTTTTGTGATTGGCGTAAATAATCTGGGCTCATGTTTTGGTTCTACTGGGCCGATGAGTTTGAATCCAGAAACAGGTAAGCCATACGGCGCATCGTTCCCGGTTGTGACGGTTGAGGATTGGGTGAATGCTCAGGCACGCGTGGCCGATCATTTTCAAATTGAGAAATTTGCTGCAGTGATGGGCGGCAGCCTTGGCGGCATGCAGGCCATGGCTTGGAGCATGATGTATCCAAAGCGTATTGGTCACTGCATTGTGATTGCATCAACCCCTAAATTATCAGCACAAAATATTGCTTTCAATGAAGTGGCTCGCAGTGCGATTCTGAGCGACCCAGATTTTCATGGAGGCGATTACTACGCCCATGATGTCAAGCCACGCCGTGGCTTGAGAGTGGCGCGCATGATTGGCCATATCACTTATTTGTCGGACGATGACATGGCTGAAAAATTTGGTCGTGAATTAAGACGTGCCGATGGTGATTCTGATGAATACAACTTTAATTTTGATGTTGAGTTTGAGGTTGAAAGTTATTTGAGATATCAAGGCGAGAAGTTTGCAGATTATTTTGACGCAAATACTTATCTGTTGATCACTCGCGCTTTGGATTATTTTGATCCTGCAAAATCATTTGCTAACAATCTCAGCGCAGCCATGAAAAATATTGCCGCTAAGTTTTTGGTGGTGAGTTTCACAACCGATTGGCGCTTTGCGCCAGAGCGCAGTCGTGAAATTGTTAAAGCATTGTTGGACAACAAGTTGGATGTCACTTATGGCGAGATTGATGCGCCTCATGGCCATGACGCCTTTTTGTTAGAAGACCCTCGATATCACAACTTGGTTAGAGCCTACTTTGAGCAAATTGCCCAGGAGCTTCAATCATGATGCGTTCAGATTTTGCCGCGATCGCGAAGTGGGTAGAGCCCGGCTCTCAGGTGTTAGACGTTGGCTGTGGTGATGGCAGCTTATTGCACCACTTAAAAGAAGCCAAGCAAGCCCATGTGTATGGTGTTGAGTTGGCTGATGACAAGGTTTTGGCTTGTGCGCAAAAAGGTTTGAATGTTATCCAGCAGGATCTTGAGGGTGGTTTGGCTTTGTTTGAAGATCAAAGTTTTGACAAAGTGATCCTCTCGCAAACATTGCAAACGATTCATCAAACTGCCAGGATCTTGAGTGAAATTGCCAGGGTCGGAAAAGAATGCGTTGTTTCATTCCCTAACTTTGGCCATTGGTCGCACCGCTCAGCAGTTTTATTGGGTAGGATGCCCGTTTCTAAGTCGCTGCCATACCAATGGTACGACACGCCCAACGTCAGAGTTTTAACGATTGCTGATTTTGAAGCTTTAGCACCAGCGGTTGGTCTTGAATTACTTGATCGCGTGGTTTTCCATGACGGACAGTCGGTGGAATTTTTGCCTAACCTAAGGGGAAGTCTTGCAGTCTATCGTGCACGTCGGGCCAAGTAGAACCAAAGCATTACTTGTTTGTATTTTTCTAGGGTTCTCTAGTGGACTGCCTTTATTCATTCTTTATAACTTGCTTTCAGCATGGTTAAAAAGTGAGGGCGTCGATTTAAAAGCAATTGGTTTGTTTGCCTTGGTCGGCATGCCCTACACGTGGAAGTTCTTGTGGGCTCCTGCGATGGATAGATTCAAGTTACCATTTTTGGGACGTCGCCGCGGCTGGATGGTCGTGACACAAATTGCTGTGATGTTGGCTGTGATCTTGATGGGTCAATTCAATCCAAGTACCGAAATTTGGATCGTGGTTTTTTTAGCATCTATTGTTGCTTTTTTCTCCGCAAGCCAAGACATCGTGGTCGATGCTCATCGACGCGAGTGGTTGACCGAAGGTCAAATGGGTTCTGGTACAGCGCTCTTTGTGAATGCTTATAAGTTGTCAACACTGGTGCCTGGATCACTGTCATTGATTTTGTCAGACATCATCACTTGGGACTGGGTGTTTTTTATCACCGGCTTATTCATGCTCCCAGGTATTTTGACAACGCTGTTGGTGTCAGAGCCAAGAGAGTACGGCCCTCCGCCACTAACCATGAGAGAGGCAGTGATTGAGCCTTTTAAGGAATTCATTCATCGCTCTGGCTGGAAGCACGCAGCTTTAATTTTGTTATTTATTTTTCTTTATAAGCTTGGTGACTCCATGGCAAGCGCCTTGGCTACGCCGTTTTATATTGAACTTGGTTTTACCCGAACCGAGATTGGCATCGTTGCCAAGAATGCAGGTCTTTGGGCCAGCATCCTAGGAGGAATCCTTGGCGCTTATTGGATGTTAAAAACAGGCGTCAATAAAGGCTTGTGGATTTTTGGTGTGTTGCAAGCGGTGGCTACTTTTGGTTTTGTTGTGCTTGCTCAATCAGGTCCTGATTTGTGGGTCTTGTCATGGGTGATTGGTTTTGAGGCAATCACGGCAGGCCTTGGAACAGCGGCATTCACCGCCTATCTTGCCTTAGAAACCAATCCACGTTTCACGGCCACTCAGTTTGCTTTGTTCACGAGCTTATCAGCGGTGCCGCGAACTTTTATCAATGCATTGACTGGTTACATTGTTGAATTTACTGGATGGACTAATTTCTTTATCATTTGCGTTGTGTTGGCATTGCCTGGTTTGATGTTGTTGCCTAAGATTGCACCATGGGGCGAAGAAAAAAAATCTCCATTTGAAAAAAGTGCGTGATCAGATGACTGTGTTGCTTTCTTCTAATTTCAAAAGATACCTTTTATTTTCTCTGATTACTTTATTGGGGGCATGCAGTAGTTCCTCAAGGGTCGGCCCGACGGATGGCGTGAGAGTAGGCGATAGCTCGAGTCTCAAAGAAATGGTTCCTGCCAGTCAATTAGAAGCTTCAGCGACTAGACAATACAACTCCATGAAGCAAAAGGCCTCTCAAAAAAATGCCTTGGCACCTGACAATCATCCACAGGTCATTCGTTTGCGTGCGATTTCAAAAAAGATATTGCCGCATGCCTATGCATGGAATCCAGAATCTCAGGCTTGGAAGTGGGAAGTTAATTTGTTCATTTCTGATGAGGTGAATGCATTTTGTATGCCCGGCGGAAAGATTGCTTTTTATACCGGCATCATAGAAAAGTTGAAGTTAAATGATGACGAAGTGGCTACTGTGATGGGCCATGAAATTGCCCATGCTTTGCGTGAGCATGCCAGAGACAGAATCGCTAAAGCGCAGTTGAGTAATTTGGGTGCGAGTGTTTTGTCTTCAGCATTGGGCTTGGGCAATCTTGGTGGTCAAGCCTTGGGGCAGGGTCTACAAATCTTGGGCTTGAGTTTTTCAAGAGCTGATGAAAGAGATGCTGACTTGGTTGGTATGGACATTGCTGCTAGGGCTGGCTACGATCCGCGCGCAGGAATTTCTTTGTGGCAAAAGATGGGGCAGCTTTCAAAAGACAAACAACCAGAGTGGCTCTCGACTCATCCATCGGGTGACAGTCGAATTTATGAAATACAAAAAAATATCAACGAGGCTTTATTTTTGTATGCGCGGGCCAAAAATACGACCATTGATAAATTGCCCAATTACAAGCCTTAAAACCTATACACCTTCATAGTCAATGATCAGTGGGGCGTGGTCAGAGAATCTTTCGGCTTTATAAATTTCGACGCGCTGCGCTTTCTTGGCAATCCCAGGCGTTGCGATTTGGTAATCAATTCTCCATCCCACATTTTTTGCGTAAGCTTGACCTCTTTGACTCCACCATGTGTAGCATTCGTCTTCGGTGTTGGGGTGTAGGAATCGGTACACATCCATGAAGCCTGCCTCACCGAAAAGATGGGTCATCCATTCGCGCTCTTCTGGAGTGAAGCCAGAGTTTTTTAGATTACCTTTCCAATTCTTTAAATCAATTTCTTTGTGAGCGATATTGATGTCACCACAAAGAACAATTTCTAGACCTTCTGATTTCAGTTTTTTAATGTGAGGCATGAACAAATCAAGAAATCTGAATTTGGCTTCTTGGCGCTCGGGGGCGCTCGAACCCGAAGGAAAATAAGCGGAAATAACAATTAGATTGCCAAATCTTGCTTCAACATAGCGACCTTCGGCATCAAACTCTCCGTCATCAAACCCAATTTTGATACTGTCAGGCGCTTTTTTTGAATAAAGCCCAACGCCGCTATAGCCTTTTTTGTTGGCATATTGAAAAAAGCCATGATAGCCATTGGGGCTCATCAAAGCGCTGTCTAAATCGGCTTCCTGAGCCTTAAGCTCTTGAATACAAAGGATGTCAGGGCTTTGAGTATTGACCCACTCAAAGAAACCTTTTTTAGCTGCTGAACGAATACCATTGAGGTTGGCGGTAATGATGCGTAACATCTCGGTTATGACTTCCAATCAAGAAAACTTTAAAAACGAATTTATCCATTTTGCCTTAGATGCCAAAGTGTTAGCTTTTGGCGAATTTAAAACAAAAGCGGGTCGATTATCTCCTTACTTTTTTAATGCCGGTGGTTTCAATGATGGCGCACTCCTCAAAGCTTTGGGTGAGTTTTATGCCAAAGCATTGATTGACTCAGGCGTTCAGTTTGATATGTTGTTTGGCCCTGCCTATAAAGGTATTACTTTGGCGGCCACCACTGCTGTTGCCTTGGCTGGCATGGGACGCCCAGTACCGTTTTGTTTTAATCGCAAAGAAGCCAAAGATCATGGCGAAGGTGGCACTTTGGTGGGTGCACCTTTAAAAGGTCGAGTGGTGATCATTGATGACGTGATTTCTGCAGGCACTTCGGTGCGTGAATCAGTCGATATCATTCGCCACGCAGGTGCAAACCCTGCAGCTGTTCTGATTGCTTTAGATCGCATGGAAAGAGCTGGCACGGCTACTGAGATCGCTGATAGCTCAGCCGTTCAAAACGTAGAAAAAGAATTTGGTATGCCAGTGGTATCTATTGCAAATCTAGCAAGCTTGATGAGTTTTTTAGAGTCAAGCCAAAGCAAAGAGTTGCAACAGTATTTGCCAGCCGTGAAGGCCTACCGAGATCGCTACGGCGTTTAAAGTCAAGGATGACCTTTAGTCTGACGCTCAGTCGAGAGTGATCTCGCCTTCAAAAACAGTTTGAGCGGGCCCGGTCATCATGACCGGATGTTGCATCGATAAAGCGCTGTCCCACGCAATGCTCAGATCTCCGCCGCGTGTATGAACAGTCACTGGAGAGTCTAGGTGACCTCTCAAAATGCCAGACACAACCGCTGCGCAAGCACCAGTTCCGCAGGCCAAGGTTTCTCCTGAACCTCTCTCGAACACTCGTAGTTTGATTTCGTGGCGATTTTGAATTTGCATGAAGCCAGCATTCACCTTTTTCGGAAATGCCAAATGTGTTTCTATCTGCGGGCCATCTTTTGCAACGGGTGCAGTATCAAGATCTTGCACAATTTGCACAGCGTGTGGATTGCCCATCGAGATGGCATTGATCCACACTGCATGATCAGAAAGTTCAAGTTGGTATAAGTTCGTCTTGCCTTCAACTTTTTCTTGAAGGTTTGAAGAGTTAAAAGGAATCGCTTCATTCATCAATATGGGGGCGCCCATATTGACCGTTACTTGACCGTCGTCATTTTCAGTCAGAGACAGGATGGTGTGAGCCACTTGCACTTTGACTGTTTTGTTCTTGGTCAAACCTTTTTCTCTCACAAAGCGGACAAAGCAACGAGACCCATTACCGCATTGCTCGACTTCACCGCCATCAGAGTTAAATATTCTGTAGCGAAATTCTGCTTCAGCCACGGTGGGCTTTTCTACCAAAAGGATTTGATCGGCACCAATGCCAAATTGACGATGGGCAAGTCTTGCCCACTGCTCTTTGGTGATGCCAGAAAGGTCCTGAGATATGCCATTTAAGACAATGAAATCATTGCCTGCGCCATGCATTTTGGTGAAGCGTAATCTTGTGCTCGTCATAGGGGTAAATATACAGGTTTGCCATCAAAAGTGAGAATGTTATAGAATTAAGGCTATTCGCCGAGTTAAGACAACTTGCGGGGCGAATTCAAAATATCCGCTAAAGCGTCGCCGCACTTAGTAATACTCGGCACGTGTTGTCGCTTATTTAACTAAGGAGCATTCATGGCGAACAATTATTTCTTTACCTCAGAGTCAGTTTCTGAAGGCCACCCAGATAAAGTATCTGACCAAATTTCTGATGCAATTCTTGATGCCATTTTGGCCCAAGACCCAACTGCACGTGTAGCTGCAGAGACTCTTTGCAATACCGGCTTGGTTGTTCTTGCAGGTGAAATCACCACAACCGCCAACGTTGATTACATCCACGTCGCACGAGACACCATTCGTCAAATTGGTTACGACAATACTGAGTACGGTATTGATTACAAAGGCTGCGCAGTGTTGGTAGCTTATGACAAGCAAAGCCCAGACATCGCTCAGGGCGTTGATAAAGCTCATGATGACGGTCTTGATCAAGGTGCTGGTGACCAAGGTTTGATGTTTGGTTATGCGGTTGATGAAACCCCAGAATTAATGCCTTTACCAATTCATTTGTCACACCGCTTAGTGGAGCGTCAAGCTGATTTGCGTCGTGATGGTCGTTTGAATTGGTTGCGCCCAGATGCAAAGTCACAAGTGACTTTGCGTTATGTTGATGGCAAGCCAGATTCAATTGACACGATTGTTTTGTCTACTCAGCACTCTCCAGACATTTCTTTAGAGAAGCTTCGAGAAGCCGTGATTGAAGAAATCATCAAGCCGGTGCTTCCAAAAGAATTGATCAAGGGTGAAATCAAGTACTTGGTGAACCCAACAGGTCGTTTTGTGATCGGTGGCCCGCAAGGCGATTGCGGTTTGACAGGACGCAAAATCATTGTTGATACATACGGTGGTGCAGCCCCTCACGGCGGCGGCGCTTTCTCAGGCAAAGACCCATCGAAAGTGGATCGTTCAGCTGCCTATGCGGGTCGTTATGTGGCTAAAAACATCGTGGCCGCTGGTTTGGCCAGCAAGTGTTTGGTGCAGATCTCATATGCGATTGGTGTGGCTCAGCCAACGTCTGTGATGGTCAGCACCTATGGCACAGGCAAGATTTCAGATGAGAAGATTGCTGAGTTAGTGCGTACTCACTTTGATTTAAGACCAAAGGGCATCGTAAAGATGTTGAATTTATTGCGCCCAATCTACCGCAAAACAGCTGCTTACGGTCACTTTGGCCGTGAAGAGCCTGAGTTCACTTGGGAAGCCACAGACAAGGCTGCAGCCTTAAGGGCCGCTGCTGGTTTATAATTTTGCAAAATCTCTAAGGAGCGTTGCGAGGTGCTTAAGTCTCTAAAGTCTTAAACACCCTAGGCTTAGAGGAAGGCCCCAGGCCTTTAGCAACGACGCTCGCTAACCTGTGAAGTGATTGGTTGGCGGGCTTTTTTTATTTGCCCTCCATGATCTTCCTTACTAGCTTGGAGTGGATATGAACAAACCTACTGATTTAAACGTGCTTAAAGATTGCGCCATCGCCGATATTTCATTGGCTGATTGGGGTCGCAAAGAAATCATCATTGCCGAAACTGAAATGCCTGGCTTGATGGCGATTCGTGAAGAGTTTTCTGCTAGCCAGCCTTTGCGCGGTGCTCGCATCACTGGCTCTTTACACATGACAATCCAAACAGCTGTTTTGATTGAAACATTGGAAGCTCTTGGTGCTGAAGTGCGCTGGGCGTCTTGCAATATTTTTTCAACACAAGATCACGCAGCCGCTGCGATTGCTGCAAACGGCACACCAGTGTTTGCGATCAAAGGCGAAACGCTTGAGCAATATTGGGAATTCACACACCGTATTTTTGAATGGCAAGATGGCGGCTATTCAAACATGATTTTGGATGACGGCGGCGATGCCACCATGTTGTTGCATTTGGGTACAAAAGCTGAAAAAGATTTGTCAGTATTGAACAACCCAACGAGCGAAGAAGAAACAGTGTTGTTTGCTTCAATCAAAGCCAAATTAAAAATTGACCCAACTTGGTATTCAGTTCGTCTTGAGAAAGTAAAGGGCGTGACAGAGGAAACCACAACAGGTGTGCATCGTTTGTATCAAATGCACGCCAAGGGTGAATTAAAGTTCCCAGCGATCAACGTGAATGACTCAGTGACTAAGAGCAAGTTTGATAACTTGTATGGTTGCCGCGAGTCATTGGTAGACGGTATCAAGCGCGCCACAGACGTGATGATTGCGGGTAAGGTGGCTGTGGTTGCTGGTTATGGCGACGTGGGTAAGGGTTCAGCACAAGCTTTGCGTGCCTTGTCAGCTCAGGTTTGGGTGACAGAAGTTGATCCAATTTGCGCACTTCAGGCAGCCATGGAAGGCTACCGTGTTGTGACCATGGACTACGCTGCAGATAAGGCAGACATCTTTGTTACTGCAACAGGTAACTACCATGTCATCACTCATGACCATATGGCAAAAATGAAAGACCAAGCCATCGTTTGTAACATTGGTCACTTTGACAATGAAATTGATATCGCTGGTGTTGAGAAGTACAAGTGGGAAGAGATCAAGCCACAAGTGGACCACGTGATTTTCCCGGCAAGCAATGGCCAACCAGAAAAGCGCATCATCATTTTGGCAAAAGGTCGCTTGGTTAACTTGGGCTGCGGTACAGGTCACCCGTCTTATGTAATGAGCTCATCGTTTGCCAACCAAACGATTGCTCAAATCGAGTTATGGCAATCTGCTGGCACCACTAAGTATCCAGTGGGCGTGTACACATTGCCTAAGCACCTTGATGAGAAAGTGGCTCGTTTGCAATTGAAGAAACTGAACGCTCAGTTAACTGAATTGTCAGAACAACAAGCTAACTACATCAACGTGAAAAAAGAAGGCCCTTACAAGCCTGAAACATACCGTTATTAAAAACGTGATCAGGAATGAATGACATGGAATTAAGCCTTGAGTTTTTCCCACCAAAAACAGAAGAGGGAGCTGCCAAGCTTCGCTCTGTTAGAGAGCAGTTATCCGCAGCGCTTAAACCAACATTTATTTCTGTAACGTTTGGTGCAGGTGGTTCAACACAAGACGGCACTTTGTCGACCGTCAAAGAAATCCATGAGGCAGGCCAAGAGGCCGCGCCTCATCTTTCTTGTGTCGGAAGTTCAAAAGAAAAGATTCGTGAACTTCTAAAACAATACAAAGACATCGGTATTCGTCGCATCGTTGCTTTGCGTGGAGATTTGCCTTCTGGCATGGGTCAATACGGAGAGTTTCACCATGCTGAAGAGCTGGTCAGATTTATTCGCTCAGAGACTGATAGCCATTTCCATATCGAAGTAGCAGCTTATCCAGAGATGCATCCTCAGGCCAAATCAATGAGTGATGACATCTTGATGTTTGCTAATAAGATGAAGGCGGGTGCAGACTCAGCCATCACCCAATACTTTTTCAACAGTGATGCTTATTTCAGATTTGTGGACGAGGCCTACAAGTTGGGCGTTGATCAACCGATAGTTCCAGGCATCATGCCAATCACCAACAGCACTCAGCTATTGCGTTTCTCTGATGCTTGTGGCGCAGAGATCCCCCGCTGGATTCGTTTGCGTCTACAGTCATTTGGTGACGACTCTGCATCCATCAAGTCATTTGGTTTGGATGTGGTGACGGACTTGTGTGATCAATTGCGTGTTGCGGGTGTTCCAGGCTTGCATTTCTACAGCCTGAATCAGGCCGAAACGACTTTGGCAATCGCCAAGAATTTGGATTTGTTGAAGGCTTGATCGAACTTTAAACAACAATCATCAAGTCGAGTGCTTGATCATGACTTTGAGGGCGCCATGCGCCCTCTTTTACTTCCAAAGCTTTATATCCCACACCAACCGTTTTAACAGGATGTTTATTTCTTTTGAATTCAGCAATGGTTCGATCGTAATACCCACCGCCATAACCAATTCGCCAAAACTGATCATTTTGTGCTGACCATCCAAGGCAAGGAATGATGAGCAGGTCTGGTTCGATCTTGGAGCTGAATGAATCAAGTAAAGGTTCATTGATGTTTTGAGGGCCTTTGACCAGAGTGGTGTCTTGATTCCACTCACCAAAGATCAATGGCTCGTTGAGTTTCACAATCGGAAGCGCTAATTTTTTCTTGGGATTTTTGGAGCACCAATCGAGTGCCAGAGGACGCAGGTCAAATTCGCTCTTGATCGGCCAATAAATACCCACACAGTTGGCATCGGTTTCATTTAAGAACTGAGTTATTTTGCTTTCAAGTTCGTCGCGCAGACTCGAATCTTGATGAAGATCGAGTCTCTTGGCGAGTAATTCTTGTCTTAAATGATTTAAAGTTTTCACAAGCTATTCAAAAGTAGAAAAAATAAGGCATGATTAGGGCTATGCTACAACGAAAAACCACAAAATTGATAAATAAACACGTGCTACTGAGTTTGGTGCTCATCGCTTTTGCATCAACTTCTGCAGAGCTTGGCTATGCTCAAAAAAATCAAGCATCGACCAAGAAGAAATCGTCTGACATCAGTTTAACTTCTGATGACAAAATTTTTCTTGAATTAAGAGAAGCCTCTAAAAATAATGAAGCGACCAAGGCCAGAGATTTGGGTCAAAAGTTGTCAAATTATGAGGTCACTGATTACGTTTCATATTTTCAAATTAAACCCCGTCTATTTGATAAAGGCGGCGCTCCCAGAGCTGAAACAAATGCTGATGATGCAGTCGACCAGTTCTTAAAAAAATACGCAGGCACTGCACTTTCTGACAGGTTGAGAAATGATTGGCTCTTGGTATTAGGTAAACGCAAAGACTGGTCTAATTTTGATCGTGAATATGCGCAGTTTGTTTTGGACGATGACACTCAGGTGAAGTGTTACGCGCTTCAGTCAAGATTTGCCAAGGGTGAGCCAGTGAATGTGCTTGCCGCCGAAGTTAAAAATATCTTGTTGGACTCTCGGTATTTTGGTGATGCTTGTCCAGACCTCGTGAACTCGATATACAAGGCCAATGGATTTTCAAAATACGAAGTGGCCACATTTTCAAGAATGGCTATAGAGAACAATCTTGAAACTTTGGCCAATCGATTCGATGTAGCTGATCCGATGGCAGATATTGTCAGAAATGCTAGAAAATCGCCTGAAACAGCTTTCCGAGAGTTTGATAAAAAGGCGTGGCGCACAAGCAAAGAAAACACTGTGGCTGCCTGGGCCAGTATTGGACAGTATTTGGCCAAAAAGTTAGATCCCAATGCAATGAAAGCATTCAAGCTACAGCATGAACTTGGGCATCATCATTTGATGACACCGGAAACCCAAGAGTGGAAGGTCAGGGCTGCATTGCGTGAAGGTGATTGGCGAATGGTCAAAGAAACGATTGATCATATGACGCCATCCGTCAGGAAGCGCGATCCAGCTTGGACCTATTGGCATGCCAGAGCACAAAAAGAATTGGGTGATGAATCTTTGGCAAAAGAAAGTTTGCAAGCCTTGGCTGATCAATACCATTTTTATGGACAGTTGGCCAGAGAAGACTTGGGCATGAAAATTTATGTTCCAAAGCGTGTGGCAGCTGAAGAAGGTTTGGTCAAACAGATGTCATCGAATAAAGCTTTTGCAAGAGCCGTGCGCTTTTATGACATGGGTCTTCGCTTTGAGGGTAATAGAGAGTGGAATTGGGAATTGCGTGGTCTCAGCGATAAACAATTGATTGCAGTGGCTGAGCACGCTAAGCGCATTGGTTTATATGATCGGGCAGTTAACACGGCCGATCGAACAAAGTTGGAGCATGATTTTAGTTTGCGCTACCCAACCCCATTCAAAGAGTCTCTTGCTCCAATAGCTGGATCAATTGGATTGGATACCAACTGGGCTTATGGTTTGATTCGTCAGGAGTCACGTTTCATCATGAACGCACGCTCACATGTCGGAGCCTCTGGCTTGATGCAAGTGATGCCAGCCACTGCTAAGTACGTGGCAAAAAAAATTGGCATGAATAGCTTTAAGCCATCTCAATTAGATGACATGAAAGTTAACTTGACCTTGGGCAGTAATTATTTGAATATGGTTTTGCAGGATTTGGATGGTTCATGGGCCTTGGCATCTGCCGCCTATAACGCTGGCCCTGGAAGACCAAAAATGTGGCGTGAAAAATTACCTAGAGCGGTTGAGGGCGCCATTTTTGCAGAAACAATTCCTTTCAATGAAACCAGGGGATATGTCAAAAATGTTTTAGCCAACGCCAGCTATTACACAGCCATGTCTGGCAATAAAACGCCATCGCTTAAACAAAATCTTGGGATGGTTTCCCCTAAAGCATCTGTATTGTCGGAATTGCCATGATGAACGAAGCAAAAATATTATTAATAGGTGGCAGTGGTTTCATTGGCCAGAAAATAGCCAGTGGATTGAGTGCGCTTGGCCACACAGTTTTATTGCCAACCCGCAAAGCTGCATATGCCAAAGAGTTGTGGGTTTTGCCCAAGCTTCAAGTGCTTGAAGCAAACATTCATGACCCAGTTGTGTTGGCTGATTTGTGCCAACGTTTAGGGCCCGATGGAGTGGTGATTAATTTGGTCGGCGTGTTGCATGACAAAACCGGAATACCTTACGGCCCAGGATTTCTAAAAAATCACGTTGAGTTAACTAAAAAAATTATTGCTGCAATGACAGCGGCAAATTTAAAGCGTTACATTCACATGAGTGCTTTGGGCGCAAGTAGCTCAGGCTCATCGATGTATCAGCGCAGCAAAGGTGATGCAGAAAACTTGGTGAAAGCCAGTGATTTGGATTGGACAATTTTTAGGCCGTCTGTGGTGTTTGGTGAAAAAGATAAATTCATCAACCTTTTTGCCTCTTTGCAAAAGTTCGCCCCAGTTTTACCTTTGGGCGGTGCAGGCGTTAAATTTCAGCCAGTGTATGTGTCTGATGTTGCGCAAGCGTTTGTGAAATCAATTTCAATGTCAGAAACGATTGGCCGAGTATTTGATTTGGCCGGACCTCGTGTGTATACCTTGGCTGAGTTGGTTAATTTTGCTGGCATGGTGGGCGGTAGAAAAAGTATTGTCATTCCTTTGCCAAAACCATTGGCCTATTTGCAGGCTGGTTTATTAGAAATGATGCCAGGACCAACCTTGATGTCTCGAGATAATTTGGCTTCTATGAGCGAAGACAATGTGTTGCCAGCGGGGGCTGAAAATGCTTTGGAAAAAGTGTTTAGCATCAACCCTCAAGCATTGGATGTGTTGATCAAGTGAAGATTTATGTTGTTGGGGGCGCCATCAGAGATCAGTTGCTGGGATTGCCGGTAAAGGATCTTGATTACGTTGTTGTCGGCGCAACGCCAGAGCAAATGCTCGCACTGGGGTACACACCTGTTGGGCAAGACTTCCCAGTATTTTTACATCCCATCACACATGCAGAATATGCCTTGGCCAGAACCGAGAGAAAAGTTTCGTCAGGCTACAAGGGCTTTGTGTTTCATGCAGACCCAGAGGTGACCTTAGAGCAAGATTTGGCAAGACGTGATTTAACCATCAATGCAATGGCCAAAGAGGCTGATGAGAATGGCCAACCGGTTGGCAATCTGATTGATCCCTATGGAGGCCAAAAAGATATCAAAGATAAATTATTTAGACATATCGGCCCAGCTTTTAGTGAAGACCCGGTACGTTTATTGCGCATCGCAAGATTTGCTGCTCGTTTTTCTGATTTTTCAATAGAGTCATCTACGCTCAAATTACTCAAAGAGATTCATTTGAGTGGCGAGTTAAACGCATTGGTCAAAGAAAGAGTTTGGCAAGAAATTTCTAGAGGATTGATGTCTGAGAAGCCATCTAGGATGTTGCAAGTATTGCTTGAGATGGGTGTTTTTGAATTATTTTTCCCAAAACTAAATCCAACAAATTCATCTTTATTGAACGATATTGATTTGGCAGCGAAACACCAATTGAATTTATCCCAGCGTTGCGCGGTTTTGTTATCAAGTTTAAGTATTGAAGACATCAATGCTTGGGCAGCATTGTGGGGCATTCCAGTGGAGTGTCGCGATCACGCTGTGCTTGTTCGTGAATTACAGATGGGTTTGCAGTCAGCAACTCTTGAGCCTCGCAGGCTATTAGATTTATTAAATCGTGTAGATGTTTGGAGAAAGCCGGAACGATTTGATGAGCTTGTTGCAGCGGCTGATTTATTAGGACTTCCTACAAAGCAGTTGATCAATTCATACGACTGCGCAAAAAAAGTAGATATTGCACAGATTGTTCAAGAGGTTGGTGAGCAAGGCTCGTCGACTGGAGTGAAGATCAAGCAATTGATTGAAGAGCGAAGGCTCTTGGCAATCAAAGGCAATTAAATAGGGTTGTAGAGAGTTATAAAGAATTACAAAGGTCGGGGCCTTAATCTAAACCCAGGCAAATCGCCCTCTTCAAAAGGCACGCTTTTACCAAAACACATCACTTTGAATAGCTCACCCATCTCTGCTTCTGATAATAATTTTTGAATGGCATTTGAGTGTGGCATGAATTCCGTGACATTCGATGGATCCACTTTTTCCATCAGCAATGAAGCGATGCCTGCATCTAATAAGTAGGCGGCTTGGCTTGTATATCCGAGGAGTGATAGACCTGAGCTGATACCGGTCTTTGCCATGCTCGTCCAATCAACGTGCGCCGTTAAATCGCAAAGTCCTGGGTAAAAGAATGGGTCTTGAACCGCATGATGTGCATAGTGACCCATGACAGTTCCTTGGTTGCGCTGAGAGTGATAGTACTCATGCTCAGGAAATCCATAATCAATCGTTAATATGATTCCCATGTCTAAGATCTCGGAGATGCTGTTTATCCAAGCTTTGGCATTTATATTGATTTCAGTGGTGTAACCATTTTCGAATGATTGTTGTTGCAAGCATTCTGGAAGCATTGCTTGAGGAACCTCTTTACCCAAACAATGTCTGAAGCCGATGGTATCTTTTGATGCTTCTTCAGATGATTCTTCGGCCAAAGCAACATCTTTAAACACCCACTGTTGATTTTGATAGGTGATCAATTCAATAGGCATGGCATCCAAGACTTCGTTGGCAAGGATGATTCCTGTGAAGTTTTTTGGTAATTGATTGATCCAGGTGACTTGATCAAATTGAGGGGACAGTTTTGATTGTTGACGCTCAATTAAGTCGGCCGATAAATCAAGAATGCTGTAACTATCAACTGCAATACCTTGGCGCTGTAATTCTGTCAAAATCGATTCAGCCAGGGCGCCTGTTCCGGCTCCAAATTCTAAGATTTGGACCGGTAGAATCAAGTTTTGAAGATGTTCAATGATGGGCAGCAAGGTTTGCACAATCGTTGCCCCAAATAAAGGGCTGATTTCAGGGGCTGTGGTGAAGTCCCCCTGGCTGCCAAGCTTGCGTTTACCTGCGGCGTAATAGCCCAATCCTGGCGCATACAGAGCCATTTCCATATACTTGGCAAAAGAAATTTGCCCGTTTTGAGCCTGAATTTCTTTCTGAATTAAACGAGCCAGCGTTTGACTATGAGACGCTTCTTCGATACTAGGGTTAATATCCATACCTCGCGAGTCTACAACTCTTATAAGTGATGCAGCAAAAAATATGAAAAACCCAAAAATTGCCTTAGTAACTGGAGCCGCCAAGCGCGTTGGACGCGCTATTGCAATTGGCCTAGCCAAGGACGGCTGGGATGTTGCCATTCATTATGGCAACTCCAAAGATGCTGCTGAGCAGACGGTCAAAGATATCTTGGCAACTGGGCAACGCGGAGTGGCTTTGCAGGCAGATTTATCAGATGAAGCTCAGGCTAGTCAGTTGATCAGCAGATGCTGCGATGCTTTGGGTTTGCCATCCTGTTTGGTGAACAATGCCTCTTTATTCCAATACGATGTGGCATCAAGCTTTAGCTATGCCTCTCTAGATCGCCACATGCTCACCAATGTGGCTGCACCATTGATATTGTCACGGGATCTGTACCGTCAGCATGCAAAGATTCGAGCTGCTGATGCTCGTGGTCCAAGCGGAGTGGTGATCAATTTGCTTGATCAGAAGTTAGAAAATTTGAATCCAGACTTTTTGTCTTACACCTTGTCAAAGGCAGCGCTTAATTCAGCAACCAATTTGTTGGCGCAATCCTTTGCACCTAATTTGCGGGTTGTGGGGTTGGCTCCTGGAATCACGATGGTGTCAGGTGATCAATCTGAAGATGGCTTTGCTAAAGCCCACAGCATGACTCCTTTGGAGCAATCGTCAACGCCTGATGATATTGCTGATGCAGTGATTTATTTGGCCAAAGCAAAAGCCATAACTGGTACAACTTTGTATGTTGATGGTGGGCAGCATTTACTTTCGACTAATCGTGACGTGATGTTTTTGACGGAGTAAATTATGCAAGCATTGTTATCTCACCCTCGCCTGATGGATTGCCGAAGATTGTTTCTGAGCAATTACGAGGTTTATATCAATATTGGAGTTCATGATTTTGAAAAGCGCGGAGAGCAGCGCGTTTTAATCAATGTTGATTTATTTGTACCTTTGGTAGAAAACACACCATCAAAAGATAGTCTTGATGAAGTGGTTGATTATGACTTCATGCGCCAAAGTATTTTGGAAAGAGTTTCTAAAGGGCACATCCATCTTCAAGAAACCTTGTGTGATGATGTTGCAAAAATCATGTTGGCTCATCCAAATGTGAGAGCCGTTAAAGTTTCAACTGCAAAGCCAGATGTTTACCCTGATTGCGAAGCGGTTGGTGTTGAAATTTTCCTGATCAAAGAATGAAAGATCCACGCAAAGTAGCCTACGAAGAAAATAAGCTAGACAAGAAGCTTTGTCGTCTAGCTGGGCAAGCCATCGTTGATTACAACATGATTGAAGATGGTGACAAGGTCATGGTTTGCATGTCGGGTGGTAAAGACAGCTATGCCATGCTCGATATTTTGATGAAATTAAAAGAGCGCGCTCCGATTCATTTTGATTTGGTGGCAGTTAACCTTGATCAAAACCAACCAGGCTTTCCAAAAGAAACGCTGCCGAATTATTTTAAAAAATTGGGCGTGGAGTTTCATATTGAAGACCAAGATACCTATGGCATTGTGAAGCGCGTGATTCCTGAGGGGAAAACAACTTGTGGTCTTTGCTCTCGTTTGAGACGAGGTATTTTGTACAGAGTGGCTGGTGAGCTTGGCGCAACCAAGATTGCGCTGGGGCATCACCGCGATGACATTATTGAAACTTTGCTGATGAATATGTTTCATGGCGGCAAGTTAAAAGGCATGCCACCAAAATTAAAGTCTGATGATGGCAAGCACATTGTGATCAGACCTTTGGCATATGTGCCAGAGAGTTATCTTGAAAGATATGCTGCGCAGATGGACTTTCCAATCATTCCTTGTAACTTGTGCGGCAGCCAAGAAAATCTTCAAAGAAATGCGATGAAGGCGTTGATCAAGGAATGGGAAAAGAAATACCCAGGTCGTGTAGAAAGCTTATTCAGTTCTATTCAAAATGTGGTGCCTTCACATTTAATGGATGCTACCCAGTTTGATTTTAAAGATTTAAGTCAGGATGCAAGTTCTAGCGATTCGGAAGAGCCGAACGCTTGGCAGCCAATACAGATGACTCTTTGATCAGCTCTTGAACATCTAGAGCCCAAGTTTCAACTCGTCCGCTGGCATATTTTCTTTGTTCATCATTCATGATCTGCGTGATGAACGCACTCAACTGAATTCCCAGGACATTTCTTCTTTTGCCAAATTCTTGCTGTTCTTTGCTTGTGCCGTATTCAAAGTTTTTAATGTAAGTCGCAAGTAACTCTTCAGCTTGTTGCTGATTCAATTTATTTTGATTGATTGATTTAACAATCTTAATTAAATCATTTTGACGACGCAGGCGCTCTTGATACACCATGTTCATATCAAGAGGATTGCTTTTGATGTGTTGCCTAATTTTTTCTTCCTGTTCCTTGTTGAGGCTTCCAAAAAGCCATTCGACTCGATCGATGACTTTGTCTGCGCGAACTTTATTTTGTTTTTCTAAGCTGGGTGGCAACCATTCCTTGGCGAATTTCTCATTACTCTTCTGCATTCTTTTTTGCATTGTTTCGATTTGATTGCTTTGAAGCGTCACAAAAAGTTTTGCAGCATCCGGAGTGGTTTTCTTGGCAATTTTGTAAATGAACTTCTTAAGGTCATCAGAAAATTGGCTGACTTCATCTGTGGAGAGTGGGCGATTGAGTTGACGGCGCAGTTGCTCTAGGGTTTTAGAAACATCCGTGAGCTGTTCTGTGCGATGCCACCAAAACTGTTGCTCTAAGAGTTCGCGAGTCAGAAATTCTTGGTCGGCTGTTAAGCCAATGTAATCATCAATCCACCAACGGATCAGGGTGTCGCCCTGGTTGTAAACAAACCTCACGGCACTGCATGCGGTGATCAGCAAAAAAAGGCAGCAAATGGCCGTTATTTTGATTGTTTGGAGAGGTTTGGATAAGCTCATATAATTATTATTAATGAATATCGTCATATTAGCTGCAGGACAGGGAAAGCGCATGCGGTCAACGCTGCCCAAGGTCCTCCATCCAATCGCCGGTCGGCCCATGCTTGAGCACGTGCTCACCAGCGCCAAAGCCTTGGCGGGTGATCATATGACTGTCTTGGTTCTTGGTCATGGCGGCGAATTTGTTCATGAATTCCTCTCAAAAACAGCTTTTCAAGCCAAAACAGCGCTTCAGTCGGAGCAAAAAGGCACAGGCCATGCTGTTTTGCAGGCCTGCGATCAATTATCTGATGATCCAGTAACCTTGATACTCTATGGCGATGTACCCTTGATACAAACTCAGACCCTTCAACAGTTAGCTCAGTTGGCTGAGTCTGGTGGTCTTGGTTTGTTGACTCAAAACATGCCAAACCCAACCGGCTATGGCCGCATTTTGCGCAATCAAGACGGCGATGTATCTGGCATTGTTGAAGAAAAAGATGCCAGCGCGGAGATTCGCCAAATCACTGAAATTAATACTGGCTTCATGGCGTTGCCAACAGAAAAATTAAAAGGTTGGCTAAAGCAACTCAAGCCAAACAATGCGCAGGGCGAGTATTACTTGACGGACGTGATTGCTTTAGCGGTTGCTGAAGGTGTTCCGGTTTATACAACTCAAGCCAGCAATGAATGGGAAACCGTAGGCGTTAATAGTCGTGCTCAGCTTGCTGACTTGGAGCGCGTTTGGCAGAGAGAATTAGCCAATCGTTTATTAGAGTCAGGTGTCACACTGTTAGATCCCTCTCGAATAGATATTCGTGGAGAACTTCAATGCGGTACTGATGTCCAAATTGATATCGGTTGCGTCTTTGAAGGAAAGGTCGTCCTTGGTTCAGGTGTTTCTGTTGGTCCGCATTGCGTGATCAAAGATGCAGTGATTGATGCCAACGTTAAGATTCAAGCGTTCACTCATATTGACCAAGCAACAGTTGGCGCTGGCAGTGTGATCGGACCTTATGCCAGATTGCGCCCGGGCACGGCACTTGCCGAAGAAGTTCATGTGGGCAACTTTGTTGAAATCAAAAACAGCGAGGTAGGTGCAGGGAGTAAAGCCAATCATTTGGCCTATGTGGGCGATGCCACTATTGGTAAAAAAGTAAACATTGGCGCTGGCACCATCACTTGTAACTACGATGGTGTGAACAAGCACCGCACGATTATTGAAGACGAAGCATTCATTGGCTCAGATACTCAGCTTGTGGCCCCGGTTACCGTTGGTAAAGGTGCCACCTTAGGTGCTGGAACAACATTGACTAAAGATGCGCCTGCCAATCAATTGACAGTCACAAGGGTGAAGCAAGTTTCATTGAATTGGCAAAGGCCAACAAAAAAATCAAAGTAAATACTTTTTAAAGTATTGGCAAGTAAGGGAACAGGAAAAATCATGTGCGGGATTGTTGGTGCAGTTTCTAAAAAAAATGTCGTCAATATTTTGGTTGAAGGCCTGCGTCGACTTGAGTATCGTGGCTACGATTCCTGTGGCTTTGCTTTATTAAGCGGTCAAGAGTTGGTGCGCGCTCGCACCACTGCAAGGGTTGCTGATTTGGCTGATCAAGGTCAGTCGATGTCGGGCAATGTTGGTATTGCACACACACGATGGGCAACGCACGGTAAACCAGACACTGTTAATGCTCACCCACATTTTTCCGGCGATTTAATTGGCTTGGTGCACAACGGCATCATTGAAAATTATGAAAGCTTGCGCGAAGAATTAAAGGCCGCGGGTTATGTGTTTGTTTCTCAAACAGACACCGAAGTAATTGCGCATTTGATTCATCAAACATACATCAAAATGCCTGCGCGAGATTTAGCAAAAGCTGTGCGTGCAGTTGTGCCAAAGTTACACGGGGCTTATGCCATCGCTGTGATTGCTAAAGACGCACCTGGCTTATTGGTGGGTGCAAGAGTAGGCTCACCATTGGTGGTGGCTTATGGTGATCAAGAAAATTTCTTAGCTTCAGACGCATTGGCCGTATCTGATCATGCGAGCATGATGGCGTATTTAGAAGAAGGTGACATTGCTGTTTTAACGACAGATCAAGTCATCATCACTGATGTATCTGGCAAAGTTCAGGAGCGAATTAAAAAGCCTGTGCCAACCCAAAGTGCTGAGGTTGATTTGGGACCTTATCAACACTACATGCAAAAAGAAATTTTTGAGCAGCCAAGAGCTGTTGCAGACACTTTAGGTCACGCAGAGTCTGCCGATTTGAGTTTGTTCGCCGCTAAACAGGTTGATTGGAAAAATATCGACAGTGTTTTGATTTTGGCGTGTGGCACCAGTTATTACGCAGCGAGCACTGCTAAATATTGGATTGAAGATGTCGCAGGCATTTCAACTCAAGTTGAAATTGCCAGTGAATACAGGTATCGCAAAACAGTGCCAAACCCTCGTTCATTGGTTGTGGTGGTGTCTCAATCAGGAGAAACGGCTGACACGTTGGCAGCATTAAGACATGCTCAATCCTTGGGTCATCAAGAGACTCTAGCGGTTTGCAATGTGGCAACCAGCGCCATGGTTAGAGAAACAAAGTATCAGTTCTTAACGCATGCTGGAACAGAGATCGGTGTGGCTTCAACCAAAGCTTTCACAACCCAATTAGTTGGTTTGTATTTGTTGGCTTTAACGTTAGCGAAAAACAAAAACTGTTTAAGTGTTGAGCAAGAGCGCAATGCCTTCAATCACTTGCGTCATTTGCCTTCAGCGATTCATGCGGTGCTGGCCCTTGAGCCGCAAATCATTGCTTGGAGTGAAATTTTTGCTCAATGTGAAAACGCTTTATTTTTAGGGCGTGGTCTTCACTATCCAATCGCACTTGAGGGTGCGCTCAAGTTAAAAGAAATTTCTTATATCCATGCAGAAGCTTATCCTGCTGGAGAGTTAAAGCATGGGCCATTGGCCTTGGTCACAGAGCAGATGCCTGTGGTCACAGTCGCACCCAATGATGCATTGTTAGAAAAGCTCAAGTCGAATATGCAAGAGGTGAAAGCGCGTGGCGGAAAGTTATTTGTTTTTGCCGATAGCGATACACAAATCCGTGCTGAAGATGGCATACATGTGATTCGTATGCCTGAGCATTATGGTGATTTATCACCTATCTTGCATGTCATCCCACTTCAATTGCTGGCGTACCACACGGCATGCGCCAGAGGCACTGATGTTGACAAGCCTCGTAATCTTGCAAAATCGGTGACGGTGGAGTGAAGCCAACCGTTGTTTTAGATACCAATATTCTTTTGGATGTTTTGGTATTTGATGATGAGCGAGCCCATCCTTTAAGAGCAGCTCTTGATGCCAAACAATTAGACGCCGTTGCCACTGAAAAAACTTTTGCAGAGTTCCTGGATGTTATCGGACGTGATCAATTTTCTTTGAATAAAGATCAGCAAAAGCTCATCAGTGAGCAATGGAAAAATTGGGCAAGAATTGTTTCTGATGATGAGCTTTGCCCGGCACCATGGAAATGTAAAGATCGAGACGATCAAGTATTCATTAATTTAGCCTACAGTCTTAGACCATCCGCTTTGATCAGCAAAGACAAGCAAGTCTTAAAGATTGCTAAACGTGCCATTAAAGAAAAAGTCACGATTACATCTGATCATCTAATTTGCATGAGCCTCTCTGAATAAATCCCTTAACTAAAGAATGGATAAGCCAGGGATTTGAATCGGCTTGAACGGCTGATTTATCAAGCAATCTCTTGACCCTAGGGTAAACACCAGTCTGTTTAAGTATTACTTTTGGTGATTTTTCTTAATAATTCCTTACAATCGTAGTGTTGATTTGCTTCTTTTACGGCAACAACCATATAGGAGATATTTATGAAGAAAAGTATTCGTCATGCCATGTTGGCAGTAGGTATTATTGCTGGCAGCCTTTCTGCTGGCGCACACGCAGCATTCCCAGCTGATAAGCCAGTAACTATGGTGGTTCCTTTCGCTGCTGGTGGTCCAACTGATAAAGTTGCTCGTGAAATCGCTCTAGCAATGAGCAAGACATTAAAGCAGCAGGTGATTGTTGATAACTCACCAGGCGCTGGCGGCACAATTGCTGCCAAGAAAGTAATGAATGCCCCTAAAGATGGTTATACCGTATTGATTCATCACATCGGTATGTCAACAGCTCCAGGTTTGTACAAAAACTTGGGCTACGATCCAATGACAGATTTCGAGCATCTAGGTCAAGTGGCTGACGTGCCAATGATCATGGTTGCAAACAAAGATTTGCCAGCTAAAAACTTAACTGAGTTGCTTGCTTACATCAAAGCAAACGGAACTAAAGTTAACTATGCAAATGCTGGCATTGGTTCTGCTTCACACTTATGTGGATTGTTATTCATGAGCGCTATTCAGCAAGACATGACTACAGTGCCATACAAAGGAACAGCCCCTGCTTTGACAGATTTGATGGGTGGTCAAGTTCAGTTGATGTGTGATCAAACAACAAACTTGGCAGGCCAATTGAAAGCTGGTTCAGTGAAGTCTTACGGCGCAACAACAATGCAACGTATTGCTGCATTCAAAGATATTCCAACATTGCATGAGCAAGGCTTGAAGAACTTTGAAGTGAACGTTTGGCACGGTGTTTATGCGCCAAAGGGAACTCCTAAGGATGCAACTGACAAGATTTCTGCAGCTCTAAAGGCTGGCATCAACGATGCTGGTTACAAAGCTAAGATGGCTGATTTAGGTGCAAACATTCCTAATGAAAAGAATGCAAGCCCTGCAGGTCACAAAGCTCATTTGAAATCTCAAATTGATTTGTGGACACCAATCATCAAGAAGGCTGGGGTTTACGCAGATTAATTAGTTATTTAATTAAATAACTGCAGTAAAAGATTGGCCCCATCTACCTTTTGGTAGGTGGGGCCAAATTGTTTCTGCATCATTATTTATAGATTGATATTTATTTAGTCTTTAAGCTTGAGCGCTCTTCAAGAAGTTGCCAAACGGATTCTTTTTCTTCTTGATCAAGACTTGACCACAGAGCAATTTCATCAAGGGTTCGATGGCATCCTAAGCAATAGCGATCCTCATCATCCATGGTGCACAAGTTGATACAAGGCGACTCAGGGCGCTTAATGGATTCCGACTTATTCACTTTTGGGATAATTTTTTTCTAAGATGGTTTGGTAGCGGGCGTTCAACTCATTGGCATTTTTGATGCTGATGCCAAGATCTCGTACCTGTCCATCTTTTAAATCATAGATCCAGCCGTGCACAGTGACTTCCTGATTTCTGGCCCAGGCATCTTGAACACTCGTGGTTTGGCAAACGTTCATTACTTGCTCAATCACATTCAATTCACATAACTTGTCAAATTGATCTGATTCTCTTAAAACTTGCCCCAAATATTTTCCGTGCTTATCTTGAACATCCTGAACGTGTCTGATCCAATTATCAGCTAAGCCAATCCTGGTTTTTGTCTGTGCAGCTTTCACACCTGAGCAACCATAGTGTCCAACCACAATGATGTGTTTCACCTTGATTTGATCAACAGCAAATTGAATGACTGAAAGTGCGTTGAGATCCGTATGAACCACCACGTTGGCAATGTTGCGATGAACGAACACTTCACCCGGAGCAAGGCCTGTGATTTGGTTGGCAGGAACGCGAGAGTCGGAACAGCCAATCCATAAATATTCAGGCGCTTGTTGATGCACAAGTCTGCTAAAGTAATCAGGATCGCTTTTGGTAACTGAGTCAACCCACTCTTTATTGTTCTCAAGAAGCTTGCTAAGAATATAAGGATTGTTGGATGTAATCATGGGCTTAATTTTCGGTGTTAATTGAACATCATGATGTGTCGCGGATGTTGATAGATGAATATTACAGGTAGTTGATAAGAGTGTTTTAAAAAACTTATAAATTGGTATGAAAAAAATTATTTATCCATTTGATGATCAGATGCCTAAGACCGGGGCAACCCAGGATATTCATGCTGGTTTGAAGTGGGTGCGCATGCCCCTGCCTTTTGCTTTGGATCATATTAATTTATGGTTGATCAGAGATTGCTTCGAGGGGAGAGATGGTTGGACTTTGGTAGATTGCGGTGTATCTAATCAGGCCACCAAAGAAGCTTGGCTAAATATTTTTGAGGCCGAGCTAGAAAATTTACCCATCGTGAGAATCATTGTGACTCACATGCACCCTGACCACATTGGTTTGGCTTCTTGGTTATCTGAAAAGTGGCCTGCTCCCTTATGGATGACGATGACGGATTATGTTTTGGCAAAATGGTTGTCTGATCCAAGGGGTTCAGAAGTTGGATCGGTTGCCGGTGGCGGTGGGGCCGCTGATCATTTTGCGCGTCATGGACTGGCTAATGAAGAAGATTTGATAAAGATTCGGGCCAGAGCAAATTATTTCAGCAACATGGTTCCTTCAGTGCCACCAAGATTCAGAAGAATCATGGATCAAGAGTTGATTCAAATTGGGGGGCAGAATTGGCAAGTATTGGTTGGTTATGGACATGCGCCAGAGCATGCATGTTTATGGTGCGATGAAACGCAAACTTTGATTTCTGGGGACATGGTTTTGCCGCGCATTTCAACTAACGTCAGCGTTTTTGATACAGAGCCTGATGCAGATCCATTGGGTCTTTATTTGGATTCACTGACTTCTTTAAAGCAATTACCAGAGGATGCTTTGGTTTTGCCCTCTCACGGAAAGCCTTTTAAGGGGCTGCATGTGCGCATTGAACAGCTTCATGACCATCATCGAGATCGATTGGCTGACACTCTGGAGGCCTGCAAGAGTAGCCCTCAAAGTGCCAGGGATTTAGTCCCGGTTTTATTCAAGCGGGAGTTAGATCTGCACCAATTAACCTTTGCGATGGGCGAGGCCATCGCCCACCTTAATCACCTTTGGCGCGGCGGGTACTTGTTGCGCGAGGTTTGCTCTGACGGGGTTTTGAGGTTTTCTTGCCGGTAAAGCTGCCTGAAGCCATTTCGGTGGCCATATCAGAAGCTGCCTGAGTGGCTTGGCTGGCAGCCTTTTGGGCTGCTTTGGTGGCTTCAGCCAATGCTTCTGGGGTCATTGCAGCACTAAAGCTCTTTAAGGCCGCCAAGGTGGCTCTTTGTACTTCCAGGCCCTGAATAGTGCTGCGCAAGACGTTCATATTGAGTTGGAGCCAGTTTTCAACGCTTTTGAGGTCTTGAATCCGCTTATCAAGTTCCTCAATATCCAAGGTAGGCATACCGGCGCCGCCCCCAATCCCAGCGCCAAAGCCTGACATATCGCCGGGGGTGGGCGAATTGCCCCACATGGTTTTGAACATTTCTAGACTTTGATTGAAATCTGGCATCGCTGCAAACATTGTGACCCCCAAATAAAAAAGTTAATGTAATCAGATAAATATACGTAATACCGATAAAATATAGGTTTAATCAATTTGTCGCAATCATTTGCGACCAAATAAGAGTTTTACTTATGCTTTATACCCGCGGCGCAGACTTGCCTCAATTATTAAAAGACCGTATTTTGGTCTTGGATGGTGCAATGGGCACCATGATTCAGCAACGTAAATTAAATGAGCAGCAATACCGTGGTTTGCCAGAGTTAACTCGTTTTGAAAATCATGCGATTGATTTAAAGGGCAATAACGAGTTACTCAATATCACCCATCCTGAAATCATTTTGGATATCCACCGTCAATATTTGGCGGCCGGTGCAGATTTGATTGAAACAAATACGTTTGGCGCAACAACGATTGCGCAAGACGATTACAAAATGCCAGAGTTGGCCAGAGAAATGAATTTGGCTGCAGCAAAATTAGCCAAACAGGCTTGCAATGAATTTTCAACACCAGACAAACCAAGATTTGTTGCTGGTGCAGTAGGACCAACACCAAAGACGGCCAGCATTTCTCCGGACGTGAATGACCCGGCTGTTAGAAACGTGACATTTGAACAATTACGTCAAGCATACAAAGAGCAGGTTGAAGCTTTGTATGAGGGTGGCGCGGATGTGTTTTTAGTTGAAACAATTTTTGATACGCTCAATGCAAAAGCTGCTTTATTTGCGATTGATGAGTTTTTTGAGGAGCAGCAAGTTCGATTGCCAATCATGATTTCTGGAACGGTGACAGATGCATCAGGACGCATTTTGTCTGGTCAAACAGTTGAGGCGTTTTGGAATAGTTTGCGTCATGCCAAGCCTTTGACGTTTGGCCTTAATTGCGCTTTGGGTGCAACACTGATGCGCCCATACATTGCTGAGTTGGCAAAGGTATGTGATGTCGCTGTTTCTTGTTATCCAAATGCAGGTCTGCCTAATCCAATGAGTGATACTGGCTTTGATGAAACACCAGAAATGACATCTAGATTGTTGGATGAATTCTCAAAAGATGGTTTGGTGAATTTGGTGGGTGGCTGCTGCGGAACAACGCCGGCGCACATCAAGGCAATCGCAGATGCTGTTGCAAAGAGACCAAGTCGTCGCTGGAATGCTTATAAGGAGTCTGTGTGATGTCAGCAACAAAACAGATCCCTCCAATGAAGTTGTCTGGTTTAGAGCCATGCAACATCAGCCCACACGTGGGCTTTGTGAACGTTGGTGAGAGAACCAACGTCACAGGTTCAAAAGCATTTGCACGAATGATTTTGAATGAGCAATACGATGAAGCTTTATCGGTCGCAAGGCAGCAGGTTGAAAACGGTGCACAGATCATCGACATCAACATGGACGAGGCAATGCTCGATTCAAAAGCAGCGATGGTGCGCTTTTTGAATTTGATTGCTTCAGAGCCAGACATTTCTAGAGTACCTATCATGATTGACTCATCAAAATGGTCAGTCATTGAGGCAGGTTTGCAGTGTGTTCAAGGTAAGGCCATCGTTAACTCTATTTCTATGAAAGAGGGTGAAGACTTATTCAGGCAGCAAGCCAAATTGATTCGACGCTATGGTGCAGCAACTGTGGTCATGGCCTTTGATGAAAAAGGTCAGGCGGATACCTACCAGAGAAAAATTGAGATTTGTGAAAGAAGCTACAAGATATTGGTCGATGAACTGGACTTTCCTCCAGAAGATATTATTTTCGATCCAAATATTTTTGCGATTGCCACTGGTATTGATGAGCACGACAACTACGCCAATGATTTTATTCAGGCAACGGCTTGGATAAAAGCCAACTTGCCTGGTGCAAAAGTGAGTGGTGGCGTTTCTAACGTGAGCTTCTCATTCAGGGGCAACGATGTTGTTCGTGAAGCAATTCATACAGTATTTTTATATCACGCGATTCGCGCTGGCTTAGACATGGGCATTGTGAATGCCGGTCAGTTGGGTGTTTATGCTGATTTGGATGAGAAGTTAAAAGAGCGTGTTGAAGATGTTGTTTTAAACCGCTTTACTGAAAAAGATGGCAAAACTCCTACAGAGCGTTTGCTAGAAATCGCCGACGAATACAAGGGCGGTGGTGCACGCGCAGAAGAGACTTTGGCTTGGCGTGAAGGCTCTGTCAGAGAGCGCTTGACCCATGCATTGGTGCATGGCGTGACATCACACATTGTTGAAGACACTGAAGAGATGCGTCTTGAGATATCAAACGCAGGTGGTCGTCCGATTGAGGTCATCGAAGGACCTTTGATGGATGGCATGAATGTGGTGGGTGATTTGTTTGGCGCAGGCAAGATGTTCTTACCTCAGGTGGTGAAAAGCGCCCGAGTGATGAAGCAAGCTGTTGCTCATTTGATCCCATACATTGAAGAAGAAAAACGACAGATTCTTGAGAGCGGTGGAGATGTACGTTCTCGCGGAAAAATCATCATGGCAACCGTCAAAGGTGACGTTCACGATATTGGTAAAAATATTGTGACGGTGGTACTCCAGTGCAACAACTTTGATGTTGTGAATATGGGTGTGATGGTGCCTTGTAATGAAATTCTCAAAAAGGCCAAAGAAGAAAAAGCTGACTTGATCGGATTGTCAGGTTTGATCACACCGTCATTGGAAGAAATGGCTTACGTTGCCGAAGAGATGCAACGTGATGATTACTTCAGATCTAAAAAAATGCCATTGATGATTGGTGGCGCCACCACATCACGGGTTCACACCGCAGTCAAAATTGCCCCTCACTATGAAGGCCCAGTTGTTTATGTGCCCGATGCTTCTAGAGCAGTTTCAGTGGCATCTAGCTTGTTGTCAGAAGAAGGTGCTGATAAATACATTGATGAGTTGCAGGCGGATTACGAAAGAATTAGGGTGCAGCATGCCAATAAAAAGCAAACCCCCATCATCAGCATTGAAGATGCAAGAGCCAATAAAGAAATTATTGATTGGGGCAAGCAAAAAATTACCAAGCCTAAATTTATCGGGCGCCGTGTTTTTAAGAATTACGATTTAGCAGATATTGCTCAATGCATTGATTGGACGCCGTTCTTCCAGACCTGGGATTTGGCTGGAAAATACCCGCAGATATTAAAAGATGAAGTGGTTGGAGATTCAGCGCAGAAGGTGTTTGCTGATGCTCAAGCGATGTTGCAGAAAATCATTCAGGGCCGTTGGTTGCAGGCCCATGCAGTGATTGGCCTATATCCAGCCAACAGTGTTGGCGATGATATTGAAATCTACGCTGATGAATCACGCCAAGATGTCTTGTTGACTTGGAAGAACTATCGTCAGCAAAGTGATCGTCCTGTTGTAGACGGAGTTAAGAAACCAAATCGTTGTCTGGCTGATTTTGTGGCTTCTAAGGAATCTGGCGTTTCCGATTATGTTGGTATGTTTGCTGTAACGGCAGGTCATGCGATTGAAAAGAAACTCAAAGAGTTTGAAGACAAGCATGATGACTACAGCTCTATCATGCTGAAAGCTTTGGCTGATCGTTTTGCTGAAGCCTTTGCTGAAAAGATGCACCAAAGAGTCAGAACTGAACTTTGGGGTTACGTTTCTGATGAGGTTTTAAGTAATGAAGACTTGATTCAAGAAAAATACCAAGGTATTCGTCCAGCTCCTGGTTATCCAGCATGCCCAGATCACTTGGTTAAAAAAGATATGTTTGAATGCTTAAAGGCTGATGAAATTGATATGGCTTTGACTGAATCCATGGCCATGACGCCATCGTCAAGCGTCAGTGGTTTCTATTTGGCAAACCCACAGGCTCAGTACTTTGATGTGGGTCGCATTGGTGAAGATCAGCTCGAGGATTTTGTTAAGCGCCCCAAGACACCATCTCTTCGTTAAGCAAAGCCTCTTTGAGTAAGCTGATGAATGGATATGCTCTTTGCCCTAAGCGATCATGGTTGATGCTGTGGCCGGATTCTTCAGAAGATTCTGAGGGGGTGTTTTCAGGGGGATTCTTTTTGCGTTCAATGTCTTCCGCAATGGCAGCTTCTAACTTGGCAATAGCGATTGGCAACTGTTCAAGCAGAAAGATGCCTCTTGGCTCCAAAGGTCTACCGATGATGGCAAAGATTTTTGAGGTTAGGTCTTCTAACATCAGAACATCTGCAGATTTTTTACATTGAAATTTATATAACATTAGCAAAGATTAACACCAAAAGTTAACTGATAAACTAAGCTTCTATGCTACCAGCCATTAAAAAACAAATTATTTCCTTGATGCAAGCCGCTTTAGCTGAGATTGCTAAAGAGCGAAGTATTGTGGATCCATTACCAGAGCCCCATATAGAGCGACCAAAAGTGGTCGAGCACGGAGATTTGGCCACCAATATTGCCATGCAGTTGTCTAAGGCGTGGAAAGCCAATCCAAGAGAGTTGGCTCAAGTATTTGTTGAAAAGTTAATGGCACAAGCAGGCGCTAAAGAATTAATCGCGAGTGCTGAAATTGCGGGTCCAGGATTCATTAATTTGCGCTTAACGCAAAAAGCTCGCTTGCAGGTGATTCCAAAGATCTTTGCTGATGGCAATTGTTATGGTCAGCAAGCGGAGCTTGGTAAGAAAGTATTGGTCGAGTTTGTTTCTGCAAACCCAACAGGTCCCCTGCACGTGGGCCATGGTCGCCAAGCGGCGCTGGGTGATGCTCTATCGAATATTTTGAAAACTCAAGGTTGGTCAGTTCATAAAGAGTTTTATTACAACGATGCTGGTGTGCAGATACAAAATTTAGCTATTTCTGTTCAAGCAAGGGCGAAGGGTCTTAATCCCGGTGATCAGAATTGGCCAGAGTCTGCATATAACGGTGAGTACATTGTAGATATTGCAAAAGACTATTTAGCCAAAGCCACTGTGGCTGCTTCAGACGGTCAGCCCGTACATGCCGATGGTGATATCAATAATATCGAATCAATTCGTCAATTTGCTGTAGCGTATTTGCGTAAAGAGCAAGACATTGATTTGAATTCCTTCGGGGTTCAATTTGATTGCTATTACCTAGAGTCATCTTTGTACAGCGATGGCAGTGTGGCATCGGTGGTTGCCGATTTAGCATCAGTTGGTAAGAGCTATGAAGCTGAGGGCGCTCTCTGGTTGAGAACCACTGAAGATGGCGATGACAAAGATCGCGTTATGAAAAAGTCAGATGGCAGCTATACATACTTTGTTCCAGACGTTGCCTATCATGCAAGCAAATGGTCTCGAGGCTTTACTCATGTGATCAACATTCAGGGCAGCGATCACCACGGCACCATAGCGCGCGTGCGCTCAGGCATTCAAGGTGTTGCACAGAAGCGCTCTTGGAATATCCCGAAAGATTATCCTCAGTACGTGCTGCACAAAATGGTCACCGTGATGAAGGGTGGCGAAGAGGTCAAGATATCTAAGCGAGCTGGTTCTTACGTGACTGTCAGAGACCTGATCGAGTGGTCGGGTGGTGTGACAGCTGAAATGAAAGATGTTGAGCGACAAGATGCGATTCGCCGCGGCAGAGATGCTGTTCGATTCTTTTTAATTTCTCGTAAAGCAGATACCGAATTTGTTTTTGATGTTGATTTGGCTTTAAAACAGAATGATGAAAATCCTGTTTTTTATGTGCAATATGCACATGCCAGAATTTGTTCAATTTTGAGGCAATGGGCAGGAGATGAGAATAGTCTGAAGTCAGCAGCCCTTCTTCCATTAGATAGTCATGCATCTAATATGCTTTTGACCCGTTTATCTGAGTATTCTGATGTGCTGGCTGAAGCGGCAAAAGACATGACGCCTCATTCCTTGGCATTTTATTTAAGAGATTTGGCCAGCGACTTCCACACTTTTTACAATGCAGACAGAGTATTGGTCGATGAGGAAAACATTCGCTTAGCGCGATTGGCTTTATTGTTGGCAACCAAGCAAGTGATCGCTAATGGATTGGGTATTTTAGGTGTATCAGCACCTGAAAAAATGTAAGGAGTTAATTTGATGAAAAAAAATCAGCAGCAGGTATCTTTAGAGGCGGGCGCATCAGGTGGCACATTGATGGGTTTTGTGCTCGGCTTATTGCTGGGTTTGGCAATTGCAGTTGGCGTTGCCATCATGTTAACCAAGGGAGCGCCAGAGCCAAAGTTAAACCTCAGAGCGCCAGACGCAGTTAGCAAAGCAAAGCCTATGGAATCAATTGAAGAAGGCGAAGTTCAAGTTGAAGACAAGCCTAATTTGAATAAACCATTGCAAAGCAAAGTGCCACTACCAAGTGAGATGGCCCCTAAAGATCCAATTGCCTCAATCGCTGCTGCAACTCAAGGACCAGAGTATTGGCTGCAAACTGGGGCATACAGAAATCAAGATGAGGCACAACGCCAAAAAGCCATGCTAGCGATGCAAGGCTTAGAAGCCCTCATTTCCGAAAGGGAATTAGAGGGTGCCCCTCTTTGGCGTGTGCGTGTTGGGCCATTTGTTGGTCAAAGTGAAGTGACTCAAACAAGGGCCAGACTGCAAAGCGCTGGCATTCCTTCTACAATCATTCGTATCAACAAATCAAATTAATGCTGATATGAAAAACATCAATCTATTCACATTCATTAGAAATATTTTCTTTGGCATTCTTTGCCTCGGATTTTCTAATTTGGCACTTTCTCAAGCAAGACCTATTGAGGAAGGCTTTGACTATCGTGTGATGCCAGTTGCGCAGGCAACTGAATCAAAGGACAAGATTGAAGTCCTAGAATTTTTTTGGTACGGCTGCCCTCATTGCCATGATTTTGAGCCAGAGCTAAGTGCTTGGATTGCTAAGCAGGGTAAAGATGTTGTCGTCAAGAAAGTACCGGTTGCCTTCAGAGATGAGTTGTTGCCACACAGTCAATTGTTTTATGCCTTGGATAGCTTAGGCCGTAACGATTTGCATGCCAAAGTCATGGTGGCAATGCATGTGAATAAGAAAAAGCTTTTAGCCGAGGCTGAGATAGCTGATTGGGTTGTGAGCCAAGGTATTGATCGTCAAACCTTTTTGAAGGCTTTTAAATCATTCACCGTGATTTCAAAAGCAAGAGCTGCTAATCAGATTGCTCAGGCTTACAGAATTGACGGTGTGCCAAGCGTTGCGGTTCAAGGTAAATATTTGACTTCACCATCAATTGCCGGTGGCTCAAAAGCCAGAGCTATCCAAGCGATGGATTTTTTAGTGAATAAGGCCAGGAAAGAAAAGAAGTAAAACTTAAAACTTTTTTAAAATTACGCATGAATCTAGGGCCTATTGACGGGCCCTTTTTTTTAGCCAGCGCATCAGTGCACCTAAGACGGGAATTTTTTCATAAAGCTCTTCAGCTGCATCCCAGTAGTCGCGATGCTCTGTGATGAGGGATTCTTCATCGAAGGTCATCCAGGTGCAGCCCCTGATGACTTGATTAATTTCAGGGGATTGTTTGAGTTGAAAAATAAATTCCCAGATCAAGCAAGCGTGAGAGCCATTCTCTAGGGTATTTTTGATCGCAAAGCGAGGATTGTTCACTTGCGTGAACATGTGGCTGAAAATATGTTTGATCTCAGCATGGCCTTTCACTTCATTGAAAGGGTCTTTGAAGAAAGCATCTTCTGAATAAAGAGCCACCAATGCATCAATAGAATTGGGCGATAAATTTTCAAACTGATCAATCACCCGTTGAATATGCTGACTTGTCATTTAAATCTTGATAAATTTTTTGATAAGAAAGAAGTAGGCTGGGTAAGGCAGTAATCGTAAAAATTTCAAGAAATATGAAAATCTCTTAGGAAAATGAATGTCAAACTCGCCGTCTTGTATGCCATCTAAAATTTCTTCAGCAGCTTCTTTAGAGGTGATCAAAGCTGGCATCTCAAAATCATTTTTAGCAGTTGCTTCTGTTGCTACAAAGCCTGGATTGATCATATAAACAGCCACGTTCTTTGGCTTTAGATCGTAATAAAGGGTTTCGCAAAAATTGATCATCGCTGCCTTACTTGGGCCATAGGCAAGTGATTGTGGCAAGCCACTGTAACCAGCAACACTGCTCACAATCGCAATGCCACCAGATTGTTGTTGGATGAAATCAGGCAAAGTGATTGAGCAGGCGCTCATCGCGCCAATGATGTTGGTGTTGATGATGTCAGTGGCTTTGGCCAAATCAAAATTGTCAGCACGCATGGGTTCATAGATGCCCGAAACATAAAGGAGCAAATCAATGCCACCCCATGCTTGTTTGATTGATTGGTAGGCAGAAGTCAGCTCATCATTACTTTGTGCGTTGGCAGGCAAGCAAAGTGTTTGATCGGCAGGCCATTTATCTTGAATGGCTTTGAGCTTGTCCATGCGGCGCGCACTGAGAGCAACTTTGGCGCCATGACTCAGAAAAGCCTGAGCACAAGCTTCGCCGATGCCACTGGATGCGCCAATGATCCAGACCCGCTTGTTATAAAAACTGATGACTCGCTGATTAAGCGCCATTTTCGTCAGGCTTTCTCAGTGTGAATTGAATAACATCCGTACTCTTCTCAGCAAAACCTGCGGCACAGTACATCAAGTAAAGATTCCATAGGCGGATGAACTTTTGGTCAAACCCTTGCGCTTTGATGGCGTCTAGTTGCTGATTGAACTTTTCATGCCACAAGACCAAAGTTTTTTGATAGTCCTGACCAAATCGATAAACGCTTTCAGTCACAAGACCCTGCTTAGCAGCAGCTTCCTTGAACTTTTCTTCTGAAGGCAGCATGCCACCAGGAAACACATACTGTTGAATAAAGTCAGAGCTGTTGCGATATTTCTCAAATAAGTCATCAGCAATCACAATGGTTTGGATGCAGGCTTTTTTGCCAGGCTTTAAGCAGCGCTTGATCATCTCAAAATAACTTGGCCAATAACTTTCGCCAACGGCCTCAAACATTTCGATTGAAGCAATACCATCGTACTGTTCTTGATGATCTCGGTAGTCTTGTAACAAAATTTGATGCTGAGCCAAATCTTTTGCCTGAATTCTTCCGCCTCGCTCACGTGCATATTTGGCTTGCTCTTCAGAGATGGTCAAGCAGTCAATATTGATGCCACTCAAGCAGGCTTGCTCCATGAGGCCGCCCCACCCACAACCCACCTCAAGAATTTTTTCTCCAGGAGCAATGGCGAGTGATTGAATGATTTTTTGGTATTTGGCAATCTGTGCTTCTACCAAAGGTGTGTCATTGCTATCAAAGCAAGCACTTGAATAGGTCATGCTCGGGTCTAGCCAAAGAGAGTAAAAAGCATTGCCAATGTCATAGTGCGCATGGATATTTTTTTTGCTGCCAGCTTTGGTATTTTTATTGAACCAATGTTTGATTCTGTAGCCGAGACGACCCCACCAATTGCCGTAGATGATGGTCTCAATTTCTTGTCTGTTAGCCAAAAGCAATCTAAGTAGAGCTAAAAGATCGGGTGAGTCACAAAGGCCCTTGATATAACTTTCTGCGAAGCCAATGTCACCAGATTTCAAACAAGCTCTGCAAACTTCCCAGTCATGAATCTGAATAGTTGCTTCGATACCGGCGTGTGGACCTTTGAAGGTTAGATGCTCACCTTCAGGGCTGATAACTTGTAATTGACCAACCTGGATATTCTTTAAAAGTGAAAGAACGGCCTTGGCGTGCCAAGGCAAGCTTGGCAAGAAACCATCGATGGTATTGGTGTTTGAACTCATTTACTCACTTCCGTAGAAGGCGGTGTTGGTTTGCTATGAAATTGGACACCTTTTAACCACAAACGTAAAGCTTGCCAATGAATTCTGACAATCACTCCAATGCTCATGGCCGGATATCTAATCGCAGACCAAATGATACTTTTTAAATTAATTTCTTGTTCGACCCCATTGATACTGGTGATCAGAAGGGGGCCCTGGTCATGGTATTCAATCCGCGCAACGTGTTGCCCAGAGCTAGATTTTGAGAAGAATCTGAAATGGTATTCACCTTTTACTTCGCAAAAAGGTGATACATGGAAGACCTTGTTGGATAAAAAGCTTTGGCCCCATTGAATGGCTTGACCGTCTGGGTTGCTCAAAAGGTAGCAATGTCTCTCGCCAAAGGTGTTATTGACCTCAGCCAAGATTGCCTTTAACTCTCCTGAGCGATTTTCAAAAAACCAGAAGCTGACAGGATTAAATACATAGCCCAAAACTCTGGGGAATGTTTGCAGCCATACTTCCCCGTCAATGTCCTTGATGCCTTCGCTTTTGACTAGATCAAGCGCCCACTTAAGAGAATCATTCTCACTCCTGCCGTGATCCTTGTCATAGAAAGTTAGCCAAGAAAACTTGTTGTCGCCCAAGCCAATTTGAGAAATTCCTTTGGGATTGGCTTTTCTTTGACGCATGGGTATGCGCAAGGTAAAGACAGAATAAGCAAACTTATTAATAGCAGGTTTTAGTCGAGCATGTCGAACTTGGCCAAAACAAATTTTTGCAATGCTCATGCTGATAGTGGTGTTTTTCTCGGAGATCTTAAAATTTCCTGGATTGCTTCAGCAACAAGTTCGCCCGAACGCAGGCCATCTTCATGGAAGCCATAACCAGTCCAAGCCCCACAGTACCATGTATTGTTCGAACCTTGTATTAAAGATAGGTTTTGCTGAGCAAGAATGGCCGCCTGATCAAAAACAGGGTGCGCATACTGAATGTCTGCATGAACTGTTTCTGCTTTAGGTTCAGCTACAGGGTTCAAGCTGACGATCACTGGCTGATTGCCCCAGCTTTCAGGTAATGGTTGCAGTTGATTGATCAAGTAGTTAACGCACACTGCTTGATCTTGAAGATTTTCAGTTCTGGTGCTTGCATAATTCCAAGCAGCCCAACATTTCTTTTCTTTCGGCAATAAAGAACTATCCGTGTGTAAAACCGCACGATTCTCTTGATATTTAACAGAGCCAAGAATATTGTTTTCTTGAGTGCTAGGATCTGTTAAAGCCTCAAGCGCTTGATCACTGTGACAGGCCATGACCACGTGGTCATAACTGACGTTGCCATGAGCCGTGCTGATGTTGACTTGATTTGCATTTCTTGAAACAGACGTGACATGTTCACGAATGAATGAACCACCGTTCTTTTCAATATGAGAACATAATTTTTTGACGTACTCTCTTGAGCCGCCTTTGACTGTTAACCATTGAGGTCTATCAGCGATTTGAATTAAACCATGGTTAAAGCAAAATCTGATCATGGTTGCAATTGGGAATGCCAGCATTTGAGAAACTGGGCAAGACCAAATCGCACCAACCATCGGTAAAAAATACCAATCTTGAAATTGCTGACTGAAGCGATGTTTTTTAATAAATTCGCCAACAGTTAAATCAATATCATCCAACTGTTTATCTGCAGCCAATTTTGTACAGATTCGATTGAATCGAATGATGTCTTTGACCATGCGTAAAAACGAAGGGCTCAAGATATTTTTTCTTTGCGCAAACAATGAATCAATGCTGGTGCCGGACCACTCAAGTACATCACCATTTTGTTTGGGGATGGACACAGAGAAAGACATGTCAGATTTGGCAATCTCCACGTCTATTTCATGGAACAAGCGAATCAATCTTGGATAAGTTCTTTGATTGAATACCAAAAATCCGGTATCGACACCGTGACTAACTTTGCCTGATGGTGTGTCAAGGGTCAGATCAACTGTATTACTGTGTCCGCCAATGTGATTGCCACCTTCATAGATGGTGACTTCGCAGTTATCTAATTTACTAAGAGCATATGCACAGCCAAGGCCTGATATGCCAGCGCCAACGATGGCTATTTTCATGAGACTCTTTCATTGGCTTTGAATAAGAAAACCACAAGACACCCCTGAGCATAAATAAGGGAGGGAGAGAAACTGCGCTCAGCGGGCTTCATGTCTTGTGGTTAAAAGGGTTAATGGGTGTGACGTTTATCTTTGGCTAACCATGCATAAGCAGAGTGATTGTGAATAGATTCAAAATTTTCTGATGACACTTCGTAAGCAATAACTTTGTCTGAGTGATCAAGTGCCACAGCAATGTCGCGGACCAAATCTTCTACGAACTTAGGATTGTCATAAGCTTTTTCAGTGACGTATTTTTCATCCGGGCGCTTTAATAGACCCCATAGTTCACAAGAAGCCGCTTGCTCAGCAATTTTGATCAAATCTTCTGCGTCCATGTTTTCAGTGATCTCTGCAGCAATCACGATGTGTGAGCGCTGATTGTGAGCACCGTACTCAGAAATTTTCTTTGAGCAAGGGCACAAGCTCGTCACTGGAACTTGTACTTGAAGTGTGTAACGTAAAGCATCTTTTTCAAAAGCTGCTTTGATGTGCAAGTCGTAATCAAGCAAGCTCTCAACACCAGACACTGGCGCCACTTTATTTAAGAAAAGTGGCATCTTCATATCAATGTGACCTTCTGTTGCTTCAAGGCGCTCAAGCATGGTGCTCATCAATGTTTTGACAGAATCAAACTCAAGTGGCGCATGTTGATTTTGTAAAACTTCTAAAAATCTAGACATGTGAGTGCCTTTGACATCTGATGGAAGCTTCACAGTCATATCAATCATCGCAACGCTCGCCTGTGAGCCTGCTTTGGTTTTAATCTGAACAGGATGACGCACAGATTTAATACCAACTTTTTGAATCACAATATTGCGTTCATCATGACTTGCTTGAACATCAGGAAGAAAAATCTTTTCTGGTGCATTCATTACGGTTTCTCCTGAAGTAACTTTTCAAGTTGAGCAACCAGCTTTGAGCTGGTAGGTGATGTCATGCTGCTGTATGCGTCAATCACATTGCCTTGACGATCGACTAAATATTTGTAGAAGTTCCAGCGAGGTTTGGTACCTGTTTGTTCAATCAAATGTTTGAAAAGTGGGTTTGCATTTGGCCCACTAACTGATGATTTTGCAAACATGGGAAATTTCACGCCATAGGTGTTGTGGCAAAAATCAGCGATCTCTTTATTTGATCCAGGCTCTTGTTTGCCAAAATCATTGGAAGGAAAGCCAAGAATTACTAAACCTTTATCTTTGTACTGGCTATATAGCTTCTCTAAACCATCATATTGGCTTGTAAAACCACAGTAACTCGCTGTATTGACGATGAGAACCACTTTGCCTTGGTACTGGCAAAGATTCTGAGGGGCTTCGTCTTGAAGCCTTAGAAAGGTGTGGGACAGTGTTTTAGAGCAATTCATCGCAACAGCTTCCTTTGGCCAAAAACTCCACATAAGAACTACCAGCAGAAGGGCTGTAAAGGCCATTCTGTAAAAATGAGCCCCCAGGCTTTTAGCTACCTGTTGTGGGGCTCTGGATCTGTTCTCAGCTCCGACCATCATTGGGTTTGTCTCCTCGACCCATTTTTATGAGTATTTGTTGTTGACCATGGACAATATTTCATTTTGTCTAGGTCAAACCAACAATCTGGTGCAATATTAAGCACAAATCAAAATAAATGCAAATTATGTCTAAGACAGTGTAGAATTTACTCGTCGATACCTCGTATTCACTTGGCGACAAACTTGAGTTTTTCCTTATGAATGTTAGATTTACCAATTTGCCAGACATGCTGAGCATCGCTGCAGTTGAGCGAGACACTGGTATTGCTAAGGACACACTCCGAGTGTGGGAAAGACGTTATAACTTCCCAATTCCCCTTCGGGATAAGAATGATGATCGCGTTTATCCAGCCGATCAGATCGAAAAACTACGAATTTTAAAAAGATTATTAGATTCAGGACACCGTCCTGGGCGGATTGTGCCCTTGCCAATTGAGGCACTCAAAGAGTTAAGCGCAAGAAGCAATCAAGCGGCAGAGGTCAGCACTCATTCTTTATCGATGATTTCTCAAGAAGAAATGGATCGGTATTTGGATTTATTGAGATCTCATCAAACCGAGGCCTTGAGATTGGCGCTTTCCACAACTTTGATGAAGATTGGTTTAGACCGTTTTGTGATTGAAGTGGTTGCGCCGCTGATCAGAAATATCGGCGAGTACTGGGCCAATGGAAAGTTGGAGATTCATGAAGAGCATTTGTTCACAGAACAAATCAAGCATCTATTGAGAACGGCGATCAATTCAGTGCCACGTGGCCACATTGGTCAAAATGAAGAATTGGCCAGACCAAGAATTTTATTAACAACATTCCCACAGGAGCATCACAGCTTAGGTCTTTTGATGGCTGAAGCGCTGATGGCTTTGGAAGGATGTTCTTGCGTTTCTTTGGGAACGCAAACCCCAATTCTTGAAATTGCTCAAGCAGCGAGAGCTCAAAAAGCAGATGTGATTGCCTTATCGTTTTCTTCGCAAATGAATCAAAACCAAGTGGTAGATGGTTTGAATGAGCTCAAGTCAAAATTGGCGCCAGGCATTGAGTTGTGGGTGGGTGGTGAGAATCAAGCCCTGCGCAAGCGAACCCCTGAAGGTGTAAAAGTCATGGCTGCGCTTCAAGATATTTCTGCAAACGTCAAAGGTTGGCGTACAAAACGCTCAGACAGTTGATTTGAAAAAACTTGTCTTAGTTCTAGGTGATCAATTAAAGGCCGATAGTTCGGCCTTTAATCATTTCGATCCCGCAAAAGATGAAGTAATCATGATTGAGTCTGAGTACGAGGCCAATTATGTTTGGACACATAAGGCCAAGATTGCTCTTTTCTTATCGGCGATGCGCCACTTTGCAGAAGTATTAAAAAAGAAAAAATACACGCTGACGTATGTGAAGCAAAGCAAGCTATCAATAGTCTCTGTGCTTAAAGAGCATATTCAGAAACATCATTTCACTCATTTGGTTTGTGTTGAGCCTGGTGAGTGGCGCTTAAGAAAAGAGTTGCAAGATTTAGCCAGCGAGCTTGAGATCTATTTGACCCTTGCACCTGACGATCATTTTTATTGTGACTTTGATGAATTCAAAGAATGGGTCGGCGATAAAAAAGAAATCAGACTTGAATACTTTTATCGCTACCTGCGCAAAAAACACAAGGTCCTGATTCAAGCGAATGGTGAGCCTGAGGGTGATCAGTGGAACTTTGATGAGCAAAATAGAAAGCCTTATCCCAAAAAGGGCCCTGGACAAATAACCGAGCCTAAATGGTTTACTCCTGATGCCATCAGCAAAGAAGTGATGGCTTATGTTGAGTCAACATACCCCAAGCATCCCGGAGAGTTAGAGAGTTTTGCCTGGGCCGTGACCAGAGAGCAGGCATTGTTGGCCTTGAGTCACTTCATTGAATATCGCTTGCCCTTATTTGGAAATCATCAAGATGCCATGTGGACGAACACACCATTTGGTTGGCATTCGATATTGTCTACGTCACTCAATTTAAAACTCATTGATCCCAAAGAAGTGGTTGATGCTGCCATCCAGGCTTATGAAAAGAAGCAAGTATCTTTGAGTGCCGTCGAAGGCTTTGTACGTCAAATTTTAGGTTGGCGTGAATTTATTCGAGGCATGTATTACTTGGATATGCCAAAAATGGCAGAAGATAATTTTTATCAGCATCAACGACAGCTACCTAAGTGGTACTGGACGGCAGATACCAAAATGGCCTGCATGAAAGATGCTATTGGGCAAACTTTGAAATATGGCTACGCTCACCACATTCAAAGATTGATGGTGACAGGCAATTTTGCTTTATTGGCTGAATTGCTGCCCCAGCAAGTTTGCGAGTGGTATCTCGCCATTTATGTGGATGCGATTGAGTGGGTGGAGTTACCGAATACCGCTGGCATGGCTTTGTTTGCCAATGGTGGAAGATTCACGAGCAAGCCCTATGTTGCCAGTGGGGCATACATCAAAAGAATGAGTAACTATTGTGAGTCTTGTTCATATCAGTCGAGCAAACGATATGGACCAGATGCTTGCCCAATGACTACTTTGTATTGGAATTTTTTAATCAATCATCGAGCTGAATTTGAGAAAAATCCAAGAACTCGTTTGATGACAGCCAATCTGCAGAAAATTGATGCAGAAGAGCAACTTCTGATCAGCCAGCATGCACAAACATTGCTAAATAATTTAGAAAATATCTAGTCGGTTGTAAGATGTCGATTATGACAACGCCAAACCTGAATAAATTACCACTGCCAGCATTTGAGAAGAAGATTTGTTCTGTAGAGAATCTGCAGGAGGCTTTGGCTCGTTTGCCAAAACCAATCGTATTCACAAATGGTGTGTTTGATATTTTGCACAGAGGTCATGTGAGCTATCTGGCTCAAGCTAAAAGTCTTGGCGCTAGTTTGGTTCTCGGGGTTAATGCAGACAGTTCTGTGCGCATGTTGGGTAAGGGGGACGCAAGACCACTCAATGCTCAAGATGACCGGATGGCTTTACTGGCCGCTTTAGAGTCTGTTGACTTGGTTGTGATGTTTGATGAAAAAACACCAGTTGAATTGATTGCTAAGGTAAAACCGGATATTTACGTCAAGGGTGGCGATTATCAGATTGATGATTTAGCTGAAACAGCCTTGGTCAAAACTTGGGGTGGAAAAGCGTATGCGATTCCATTCATTCACGATCGATCAACGACGGCCCTTGTCAACAAGATCAGAGCTTGATGAGCTAGATTGGCCTGATTTAGCTGGGCTGAGAATTTTGATTTGATCGTTTTCTTGAATCGCTGTTGTTGATTGTTGTGTTGATCCTTGAAACGTAGTTTCAACCCAAGAATTAATAGTGCTTTGAGCTCTGAAAGAGTTGGCAGAGATTTGTAATGCCAACAAAATGACAATGCTTATTGCAATAATCAAAAGAGTTTTTAGTTTTTTGCTCATCAAGCTAATCCCATCGTATTCCAAGCCAAAAGTCCTTTAAGCACCAATTGTTCCTCATGATGAATCGTCAATGGTGAGAAAGAGCCTTTCAAATAGCCAATTAAGTTTTTAGCATTACCGCCTGTGACAATCATGAGGCCCAGAGTCATTTTTTGATTCTTCACATACTCTTGAGCCATCATGACGGCGCCAACATGGCTCGCCAAAACCCCTTGATAAATACCATCATTGGTGTTCATGCCTATCTTCAATGATGAGCCTTGATCGTCGGTTGATACATTGGGTAATTGAGCGGTATTTAAATTCAGAGCATTGGTCATCAATGTCATGCCAGGAATAATCCATCCACCCATGTGGTGAGTGGGCGTGATGAAATCAATGGTGGTCGCAGTTCCAGCGCCAATCACCAGAATATGTTTGCCGGGAAACATCTGGTGAGCGCCCATTACCATCGCTCTTCTATCAGATCCCAGTTGTTGTGCTTGATCATATTGGCTGCTCAAATGTTCTATTGCTGATGCTCCATTGATTTGAAACCATGATGCTTGGGGCATGATTGTTTGACAATGTTTCTTAAGGCCCAACGTTTTATCTTCAGTGATGACACTTGAGCAAATAATTTTTTTAATGGTTTGATTTTTTGATATTTGATCAAATTGAGCAAGTTGATTGGGTGAATCATTCATGCTCGCACCTTGATCAATGAAATCAGAATGCAGATCACCATTGGTGGAGGCTGTTGCCCATTTGAGTCTGGTGTTGCCAATATCAATCAATAGGATGCTCATGGTTTTGCCTTTAAAGAAACATCACCGCTGATGACTTTTTGTATCTTGTTTTCAGATTCAATGAGTAAATGACCTTGATCATCTACACCTCGCTCCAAACCCTCAAGCTGTATTTTCTCATTTTGAATGATGGCACAGGATTGATTTTTATAAATATCCCATGAGTTCCATTCTTCTTGAAGCTTGGCGAATGAATGTTGCTCAAAGAGCTCGATGATTTCAGCCAGTTCTTTGAGGATAGCAAGCCACAAAACATCAGCATCCATCGATTCAATTTGGCTGATCTGATCTAAGCTGGCAATGGGGCGTTGAATGCTATTTGCTAAAGCTTCATCTGTCGTCAAATTAATCCCAATCCCAATCACAATCCAAGTTGATTGATTTGCATCTAATTGACCGCCCTCGAGCAGCAGGCCAGCTAATTTTTTATCATTGAGGAAAATATCGTTGGGCCATTTAAGACCTAAACCTTGTTTTCTTAGGTCTGCTTGAGAGATTCCACTGGCTTGACTAATGCCTTTGATCACGGCAAGTCCGCAGGCGAGGCTTAATCCAGATAGTTCAGAAATATTTTTTTTGAATGGGTGGGCAACTGAAAATGTCAGAGCTTGCTTGGCATGACTGACCCAGGCTCTTCCAAGACGACCTTTACCAGATGTTTGAGTGATTGCTTTGCGGGCGATGGGTTCCCATAGCTGACCAGCTCGCCACCGAGCCATCAAGTCTTCATTGGTTGAAGCACTTTGATCAACACTTTCTAGGATCCAATTTATCGCCATATCAATATTGTAGGTACTATGTGGTTATGTCAGGGAATTTTCAAAGACCTCAACGCCTTAATTGGCCAGATTTGCCAATGCCAACCGCAAGGATGGCATGCTTTTCATATATTTTGTTGATCATTTATGCCAGCATTTATCCGTTTAATTTCAATGTCAGCGTGGGCGCCACCTACTTAGATTGGATTCTTGCGCCAATCCCTCAGTACATCACATCTTTTGATGTTTTCACCAATATTTTGGGTTACTTGCCCTTGGGGTTTTTAATTGTTTTTGCTGTTTATCCTCGCCTGAAATCTTATCGCGCCCTGTTGTTATCAATCATCATTGGCGCGCTCCTTTCTGCAAGTTTGGAATCTTTACAGACTTGGCTAGTTACTCGAATACCTAGCAATGTTGATTGGTGGGCAAATATTGCTGGTGTGGCAATAGGCGCACTCATTGCCATCACATTTGACCCCACTTGGCTCTCTGGAAGTGTTTTTCAAAGAAAGAGGATTGAATGGTTTGGGGTTCGATCCAGCGGTATTTTGTTGTTAATGGCATTTCCATGGGCGCAAATTTATCCACAAACAGCATGGCTTGCCATGGGCGGTCTTGCGACCACGTGGCCGAATTCGATTCTTTGGACTAGTACTTTTAACTTTGCCACGATTGAAATCGCCACAACCATGTTGGCTTGGATTTTTGCTGGCATCACCATTGCGTTGACCATGCGCAAAGGTGCGCCAAGATTAGCATTGTTATTTCTTTTGCTGATCACCACAATTATTTTGAAGGCTTTATTTTCAGGCATGCAGTTTGGGGCTGATAAGAGTTTTGCTTGGTTAACACCACCTGCATTGTGGGGAATGATTTTTTCAACAATCTTGTTATTTGGAGCTTTGCAACTGAACAGAGCGTATTTGTATTTGATTGGTATTTGCGCTTTGCTTGGAATGTTGTTCTTGGTGAATTTCCTTCCACAAAACCCATATTATTTGGTGACCATTCAAGAGTGGCGCCAAGGTCGTTTGCTCCACTTTAATCATTTGATGTCATGGCTGGCTTGGATTTGGCCGGTGGCAGCATGCCTATCTTTAATAAAAGGCTTGAAACTCAAGTCCTCTATATAATTTTCAATATGAGCCACTTTAAATACCACTTATTTTTTTGTTTGAACCAGCGTGAAAACGGTAAGGACTGTTGCGCCCAGCACAACGCTCAAGGCCTTTTTGAACATGCCAAACTCCGTTGTAAGGAGTTGGGGCTATCAGGTGAAGGCAAAGTCAGGGTGAATAAAGCCGGATGTTTGGATCGCTGTGAACATGGTCCCGTGATGGTCGTTTATCCAGAGGGTATCTGGTACACCGCCATCGATCAAAGTGATATTGATGAAATCATTGATACACATTTTGTTAAAGGCCAAGTGGTTGATCGTTTGAGGATTGATTAAGTGAATCGAACCATCAAAATTCATTTAAAGGGCCCCGCTGGAATCATTGAGGCATCTTTAGATTTGCCTGAGGGTTTGAAGCATGACCCAGCAAATTTTCGCCCAAGAGGTATTGCCTTGGTGGCCCATCCTCATCCACTTTTGGGTGGCACGATGGATAACAAAGTAGCGCAAACTTTGGCTCGCACTTTTGCGCAATTAAATTATGTGACTGTCAGACCAAACTTCAGAGGTGTTGGCGCATCTGAAGGCGTGCACGATGACGGCAAAGGTGAAACCCAAGATTTATTGGCCGTCATTGCTTGGATGAAAGATTCTTTTGGATGGCAAGAGATTCCAGGACTTGAAGGGCAAGGCTGGCCATTGTTGGTTGGCGAGTTACCTTTGGTGATCGCGGGCTTTTCTTTTGGCAGTTACGTCAGCAGTTATGTTGTGAAGCATTTAGAAGAAATAAATATGCCACCTGAGCGACTCATCATGGTTGGTTCTGCAACAGGTAAATGGGATGTTGCGCCAGTGCCTAAGAACACGATTGTGATACATGGTGAAGTGGACGATGTGATTCCTTTGACCAGTGTTTTAGATTGGGCCAGACCACAAGAGTTAACAGTACAAGTGATACCGGGCGCCGATCATTTTTTCCATCGTAAATTACATTGCATCCGAGATTTGATCGTGAGTGCTTTCCATGGTCAACCTGATCCACGAGGCGTTGATTGAGCATGGATATTCCAGCAGAAGAATCATTGATCAAATACCCTTGTGACTTCCCTATCAAGGTCATGGGTAAATCTGTTCCTGGGTACCGAGAAGCAGTTCAAAATGTTGTTTTGCAGTTTGATAAAAATTTTGATATCAATACCACTGAATGTAGACCATCAAAAAACGGTAATTATTTGGGTTTGACAGTGACAGTTCATGTCACAAGTCGCGAGCAATTAGATGAGCTCTATAGAACTCTCTCTACTCACCCGATGGTGAGTGTTGTTTTATAAACAATGACGATCATCATTCGCCAATTAGGTTTGCAGGAGTATTTGCCAACATTTGAGGCGATGAAAAACTTCACGGCGCAACGTTCAACTGAAACTCCGGATGAGCTTTGGGTTTTACAGCATCCGCCGACTTATACATTGGGCCAAGCTGGGGATGCAGCACATTTACTTCAGCCTAATGCACAAATACCGTTGATCCCGATTGATCGAGGTGGCCAGATCACTTATCACGGTCCTGGGCAATTGGTCATTTATCTATTATTGGATTTGCGCCGTAGACGTTTGTTTGTTCGAGACTTGGTGCATCGCATAGAGCAATCAATCATTGATACTTTGGCAGATTTTGACATTGTGAGTCAAAGAAAATCAGGGGCTCCAGGGATCTACCTGGCCAATGAGCAAACAATCCCTGTGGAGCTCCAGGGAGCAAAAATTGCTGCCTTGGGTCTGAAAGTGACCAAGCAATGTTGTTATCATGGGCTGGCACTCAATGTGGATATGGATTTGAAGCCGTTTTTGGCAATCAACCCCTGTGGTTATGAGGGTTTAAAGACAATTGATATGAAGAGTCTTGGGGTGAGCGACAATATCGACATTGTGGCAAAAAATATAGTGAGCCATTTATCTCAACAATTAGAGGTGCGGTCATGACCAAGACCTACGATCCAAATCAAAAACAAAAATCTGCTGATAAGACATCGCGCATTCCAATCAAGATTGTGCCGATTGAAGAAGTATTAAAAAAACCTGATTGGATCAGGGTGAAGGCTGCTTCTGGTAATTCTCGCTTTAATGAAATCAAAAAGATTCTTCGCGAGAATCAATTGGTGACTGTTTGTGAAGAAGCCAGTTGCCCAAATATTGGTGAGTGTTTTGGTAAAGGCACTGCAACATTCATGATCATGGGTGATAAATGCACCCGCCGTTGCCCATTTTGCGATGTTGGTCACGGAAGACCAGATCCTCTTGATTTGGAAGAGCCTAACAATCTAGCTAAAACAATTGCGGCACTCAAATTATCTTATGTTGTGATCACCAGCGTGGATCGTGATGATCTTCGTGATGGCGGTGCGCAGCATTTTGTTAACTGCATCACCAAGACAAAAGAATTGTCTCCTCAAACAAAAATTGAAGTTTTGGTTCCGGACTTTAGGGGCAGACTTGAGAAGGCTTTGGATATCTTCGCTGATGGCTTGCCAGATGTGATGAATCACAACTTGGAGACCGTGCCTCGCTTATACAAAGAAGCGCGCCCTGGTTCAGACTACATGCACTCTTTGAAGTTATTAAAAGACTTTAAGGCTCGCTATCCTCATGTTTCAACCAAAAGTGGTTTGATGGTTGGTCTTGGTGAAACAGACGAAGAGATTTTAGAAGTAATGAAGGATATGCGTGAGCATGACATCGACATGTTGACCATTGGCCAGTACTTGGCGCCATCAGGCCATCATTTACCGGTGCGTCGTTATGTGCACCCAGACACATTCGCCATGTTTGAAAAAGAAGCTTATGCGATGGGCTTCACTCATGCGGCCGTTGGTGCAATGGTCAGATCAAGTTATCACGCTGACGAACAAGCCCACAAAGCAGGTGTTGTTTAATAAAATCAATTGGCAGGTAAGTTACTAGCTAACTCAGAAATAAATCTGAACTAGCTTATAGCTAGGTTTTATCTGCCAATGATTTTTCTAATAACTTGTGGAAGTCCTTCCAATCAGGTTCACCAACATAGCGCTTGATGATTTTCCCCTGCTTGTTAATAACAAGCGTTGTTGGGGTTAGCTGAATTTTCCCAAATGCTTTTGCTGCACTTCCATCTGAATCCATTGCAACAATGAATGGTAGTTTGCGAGTTTCAGCAAAGTTCACCACATACATCGGTGGGTCATAAGACATTGCCAATGCGATGAACTCTAAGCCTTGTGATTTGTACTTTTCATAGGTATTAACCAAGTCAGGCATTTCTTTGACGCATGTCACGCAACTGGTAGCCCAAAAATTAATCACTGTCACTTTTCCAGCAATGTCTGCTTGGGTCAAAGTTTTGCCTGATATTTCAGAAATTTTGAAATTTGGCACTGATTGCTGTGTATCTGATGCACAGCCTGATAGAAGGCTGAACACAGAGATGAAACTAGCCGCTAAAAAATGTTTGATTGTCATAAATCTGCTGAAGTGATGTTGAATGGGCATAATCTTATTTTATGCAAATTAAACAAATCATGTTGCGAAATTTATTCATCATTCTTGGCTTGTTGCTGGGTGTGTCTGCTTGTTCTCCAACTTTGGATTGGAGAACCGTGCGTGCAGATGATTTGCTCTATGAGGCTTTATATCCAGGTAAGCCAAGCCGTGCTGAAAAATCAATCATGTTTGATGGTCAAAAATTGACCATGACGATTGAAGCTTCAAAGGTTGAGAATTCACTTTATGCAGTTGGGGTTATTAATATCCCGAAGGACATCAGTCAAAAATTTGATACCAATACTTTGGTTAAGTATTTGCAAACGGGCATGTTGAGTAATTTGAAAAATTCCTCAACACCTGTTGAAAAGACTGTGACGATTAAAACTGCTGGACAGTCCAGCATTGATTTAAGCGCTAAAGAATTCTTGGTCCAAGGCGATGGTCCGGATGCAAAAAAAAGATTGTTGAGATTTAGACTCGTGCAGCGTCAGTTCCCTGATGGGCAAATCCAAATTTATCAACAAAGTCTTTTGCAAACAATCAGCGGTGAAGCATCTCTTGAAAAGATGATTCAGACAGATGCTCACGAGATGTTCTTTTCTGGGTTCAAGCCTTACTAAGTGGCCATGAATCATCCCGCTCCAGCATTGCCGATGAAGGGTGCGTTAGCACTAAAGGTATTTATCTTTTTTGCTTATGCTTATGTACTGTCTTACGCATTCCGTTCTGTGAATGCAGTGATTGCTCCGGAGTTGATGGCTGATTTAAAAATCAGCAATGCTCAGTTAGGCCTTTTATCAGCTGCTTACTTCATTGGTTTCTCAGCGATGCAGATACCTTTGGGGATTGCGCTTGATAAATTTGGCGTGAGAAGAGTAGAAAGTATTTTGTTGTTGATGGCTTTGGCTGGCACACTTGTTTTTGCTTTTTCAGATTCATTGCTTGGTTTAACAATTGGCCGCTTATTGATTGGTGTTGGTGTTTCAGCTTGTTTGATGGCGGCCTTCACAGCCTATCGCAGGTGGTTTGCGCTAGAGCAGCAAGGCCAGCTTGCATCGGGGATGTTGGTCTTTGGCACGGTGGGTGCTTTGATGACCACGGTGCCTGTTCAGTTATCTTTACCCTACATTGGTTGGCGCGGCATTTTTATAGTCATGGCGCTATTGGTTTTCATTGGTTTTATTGCCATCCGCTTTGGGCTACCAACATTTGATGATCATCCGCATGTAAATAATGAGCCTTTGAGTAGTGATCATCAGTCAATTGGTTTAAAAGATATTTTTTTAAATCCATTCTTCTTAAGAATGTTGCCTGTTGGTATTGTTAACCATGGTGGCTTTTTAGCTTTACAAACACTTTGGATTGGCCCATGGATGATGGACGTGTTGGGTTATAGCTCGGTTGAAAGTGCGCAAATTTTATTTTTATTCAATGGTGTGATGTTGTTGGGTTATGCCTTCAACGCTTGGTTCATTCCACGCGCTAATCGTCAGGGATATCAAACCCTGAATTACATCAAATATTTATTGGGTTTTGGTTTGGTGGCGCAATTGATTGCCATCACTTGGCAAATTCAATTGAGTTGGATTTTATGGATTGTGTTGGCAATCACAGCCACTGGTCATATTTTGGGTCAAAGTACTGTGATCACAGCATTCCCATCGCGCAATGCTGGCCTAGCAAGTACCAGTTACAACTTACTGATATTCGTTGGAGCTTTTATTTTCCAATGGAGCATTGGTTGGGGAATCGACTTGATGACTGCTCAAGGACTTGCAAAGCCAGATGCTTTTCGACAAGTCTTTTTGGTATTTTTAGTGCTACAAGTGATCTCGTTTATTTGGTTTTTATATTACCCAAAGCCACTGAAGCATCACTTGGCAGCTAAATAAACAATTACTTCTTTTCTAAAGCGCTGACCTTCGCTTCAAGCTCTTCTAATTTGGCACGGGTTTTAGCTAGCACCTGTGTCTGCAAATCAAATTCTTCGCGAGTGACCAAATCTAGTTTCTGAAACCCTTGGGTCATCAAACCGCGAACATTTTTTTCTAAGTCCTTAGCTGGTGATTGGCGAATCGCATCGCCCACTTTGGTTTGCATGTCGTTAGCAATGCTTTGCATTTTTTCCATGATGTCTTGCGGATTCATTCGATCTCCAAAGGTATTTCTTCAATAGTATCTTTTTACCAAAGATATGAGAATCTCATGCACCAATACGGTGCTTCATTTTGGTGCATGGCATTCATTCTTAAATGGTGCATTGAAGCATTAAGAGCTAGTTCATAAGTTAATCAAGCAACTAAGCCATTGTTTATATTGATATAAATATAACTGGCACAGCTTTTGCTTAATATCTTTGCAAGGAATTTCCCTTGGATTGTTTATTAGGAGTGCAACATATGAAAACTTACTTAACTCTCTCAGCGATCGCTTTGGCAGCAGCTGCTACTTTAACTTCTGGCACAGTGTTGGCACAAGCCGCTGCACCAGCCACACCAGAGTTTGCCGTTACAGGTAACTTTGGTATCACCAGCGATTACCGTTTCCGTGGTCTGTCACAAAATGATGGAAGTGGTGCCATACAAGGCGGTTTTGATGTTGCTCATAAATCTGGGCTTTATTTGGGTACATGGGCATCAAATGTTGACGACTGGGCATCCGGTACAAATTCACAAGGTTTAGAGGTTGATTTGTATGGTGGCTATAAAACTACAGTAGGTGATCTTGGTTTAGACGTTGGTTTGATAGCTTATAAATATCCTGGCAACGGTGCATATACAAGCGATACTGAAGAGGCTTATGTAGGATTTTCTTATGGTCCCGCAGTATTTAAAACATCATACGTCTTAAGTAAAAATTATTTTGCAAGTACCGCTTCAGGCGAGGACGTTAGCGGCACAATTTATTACGATCTGACCCTTAGCCAAGAGGTTGCTCCAAAATTAACTGCATCTGTTCATGCTGGTTATACAGCATATAAAGATAACAAAACTGCAGCATATAGAACAAACAAGCTTTCTTATTCTGACTATAACGTTGGTCTTGCTTATGACTTAAATGGATTTATTTTGGGCGCCAAATATTATTGGAACGATACAGACAGTGGCATGGCTTCATACACTAGCAGTAAAAAACTTTACAAAGACGGCTTCGCAGTCTCTCTAACCAAAGCATTCTAATTTAGCGATCTCACGGAGAAACCTATGAAATTAATCACAGCAATTATCAAGCCCTTCAAGCTTGACGAAGTGCGTGAGGCGCTATCAGAAGTTGGCGTTTCAGGCATTACCGTTACTGAAGTTAAAGGCTTTGGACGACAAAAGGGTCACACTGAGTTGTATCGCGGTGCTGAGTACGTTGTTGATTTTTTACCTAAAGTAAAAATCGAGGCAGCAGTGGATGATGGCATTGTTGAGCGCGCCATCGAAGCGATCGAAAAATCAGCAAAAACCGGCAAGATCGGTGATGGCAAGATTTTCGTGTCATCTATTGAACAAGTTATCCGCATTCGTACCGGTGAAACCGGTCAGTCTGCTCTTTAAAGCGAGGTATCAAAATGACACATTGGATTAAACGTCTACTCGCAGCTGGCGCAACAGCTTTAGCACTAGGCTCGGTCACGATGGCAGTTTCTTCTCCAGCTTTTGCTAAAGATGATGCTAAGCCAGCTGTAACCGCTCCTGCTACTGCTGCTGCAAGTGCTGCCCCAGCTGCTCCTGCAGCTCCAGCACCTGTTGCAAACAAAGGTGACACAGCTTGGATCATGATTTGTACAGCGTTAGTGATATTGATGACGTTGCCAGGTTTAGGTCTTTTCTACGGTGGCTTAGTGCGTAGCAAAAACATGTTGTCTGTGTTGATGCAATGTATGGTCATCTTCTCATTGATCTCTGTTCTTTGGGCGGTGTATGGCTACAGTATTGCCTTCACTCCAGGTAACGCATTTTTTGGTGGATTTGATCGACTCTTCTTGGCTGGTTTGACACCAGAATCAATGGGCGCCACATTCAGTAAAGGTGTTGTGATTCCAGAGTTTGCATTCTTCTCATTCCAAGGTGCATTTGCAACAATCACTTGCTGTTTGATCATCGGTGCGTTCGCTGAGCGTGCAAAGTTCTCTGCAGTGTTGTTGTTCATTGTTCTTTGGTTCACATTCAGCTATCTACCAATCGCTCACATGGTTTGGTTCTGGCCAGGTCCTGATGCTTACACTGATGCAGCCGCGGCTGAAGCAGCTACAGCAGCTTCAGGTTGGTTATTCCAAATGGGCGCATTAGACTTCGCTGGCGGTACAGTGGTGCATATCAATGCTGCTGTGGCTGGTTTGGTTGGTGCTTATGTGATTGGTAAGAGACTTGGTTTCGGTAAAGAAGCCATGAAGCCACATAGCTTAACTTTGACCATGGTTGGCGCATCACTTTTATGGTTTGGTTGGTTCGGCTTTAATGCTGGTTCAGCACTAGAAGCTTCAGGTGGTTCAGCAATGGCATTTGCTAATACATTCTTAGCAACTTCAGCCGCTGTATTGACTTGGTCTTTGGGTGAGTGGATTGGTAAAGGCAAGCCATCAATGTTAGGTGCAGCATCTGGTGCGGTTGCCGGCTTAGTTGCGGTAACTCCAGCAGCAGGTTTTGTTGGCCCAATGGGCGCTATCATCATCGGTTTGATCTCAGGCTTCCTATGCCTATGGGGTGTGACTGGTTTGAAGCGCATGCTTGGTGCAGATGACAGCTTGGACGTGTTCGGTGTTCACGGTGTGGGCGGTATTGTGGGTGCACTTTTAACAGGCGTATTTGCAGCCCCAGCATTGGGCGGTACTGGTATCTATGATTACGTAGCCAATGCTGTTGCAGCTGACTACTCAATCGCAGGTCAAGTATGGATCCAAGCCAAAGCTGTATTAACAACGATTGTTTGGTCAGGCGTGGTTTCATTCATTGCCTACAAACTAGTTGATATGGTGATTGGTTTGCGCGTACCTGAAGATGCTGAGCGTGAAGGTTTGGACATCACTTCTCACGGCGAAACAGCCTACGAAGGTTAATGATTTAGTAGTAAATCTGTGTGAAATGTGAAGTAAATATCCCCTGGTAGATTTCCTGCTGGGGGACTTTTAAAGAGCGGTTTCTTTAATTAGAACCCGCTCTTTTTTTATCTGTCTTAGAATGACACTATGGTTCCTCATCTTATTACTGCCCTGAATGGTCCTTTGCTTGAATTAGAGAGCAAAGTTTTAGAAGCCACACCTGCCATCGAGCGATGGTTCCGGCTGGAGTGGCAAGAGCACACGCCTCCGTTTTATTGTTCAGTTGATCTGCGCAATGCTGGGTTCAAGCTTGCTCCTGTGGATACAAATTTATTCCCTGGAGGCTTCAATAACTTATCTCCAGAAATGATGCCTTTGGCCGTGCAGGCCTCGATGGCATCTATTGAGAAAATTTGCCCAGATGCAAAAAATCTATTGTTGATTCCTGAGCGGCACACACGCAATGTGTTTTATTTGCAAAACGTGGCACGCTTAGCTTCGATCTTGAGACAAACTGGTTTGAATGTTCGACTAGGCAGTTTGTCAGAAGAAATAACAAAACCAACACCGATCGATTTGCCAGATGGCCAAAGATTGGTTTTGGAGCCATTGGCCAGAATTGGCAATAAAGGTCGTCGATTGGGTCTCAAGGATTTTGATCCTTGCACGATTCTTTTGAATAATGATTTATCAGGTGGCATCCCAAAGATTTTAGAAAATCTTTATGAACAATATTTGCTCCCACCACTACATGCAGGTTGGGCTGTGCGTCGCAAATCAAATCACTTTGATGCTTATGATGATGTGGCGAAAAAGTTTTCTAAAGTGATTGATATTGATCCGTGGATGATTAATCCATTTTTCACCAAGTGTTCTGGAATTAACTTCCATGAACGCATAGGTGAAGAGTGCTTGCAAGAAAGCGTCGATGCTATCTTGAAAAAGATCGCACGAAAGTACAAAGAGTACGGTATCAAAGAAAAACCATATGTGATTGTTAAAGCAGATGCTGGTACCTATGGCATGGGCATCATGACAGTCAAGGATGCCAGCGAAGTCAAAGATTTGAACCGCAAAGAACGCAACAAGATGAGCGTTGTTAAAGAAGGCTTAGAAGTTGCAGATGTGTTGGTTCAAGAAGGTGTTTACACTTTTGAGAAAATCAATGAGGCGGTTGCTGAGCCTGTTGTGTACATGATGGATCGCTATGTGGTTGGTGGCTTCTACAGAGTTCATACTGGCCGCGGTGTCGATGAGAATCTTAATGCGCCGGGCATGCATTTTGTGCCATTGGCATTTGAGCACAATGCGATTCCTGATGTGGCGGCAAAACCAGGCATTGCAGTACCGAATCGTTTTTATCTGTATGGCGTGGTTGCAAGACTTGCTTTATTGGCAGCATCTTTAGAGTTAGAGCGCACTGATCCAGAGGCAGAATAATCAGATGAAGAAGCTTCTCTTTATTGCAGACCCTCTGAGCAGTTTCGTCGTCAAAAAAGACAGCACCTTGGCCATGATGAAAGCCTCGCAAAAGCGAGGTCATGAAGTTTGGCACTGTCATATCGATCATCTGAAAAGTATCGACTCGTTGGTGCAGGCAGATTGCAAACAGATCGAGATAACTTCTCATGATGGTTCTTGGTTTAAAGAAGTAAAAACCCAAGTACAAAAACTTTGCGAATTTGACGCCATCATCATGAGGAAGGATCCCCCTTTTGATTTGAGCTATGTGACAGCCACTTGGTTTTTGTCACAAGCATCTCTTGAAGGTGCAAAAGTATTCAACGCCCCCGATGCTTTAAGAAACCACTCTGAAAAATTAGCACTTTTAGAGTTCATGAAGTTTGCGCCACCGACCGTTGTTAGTCACGACTTAGCTGATATCAAAGCTTTTCATCAGCATCATCAGGATGTGATCATCAAGCCTTTGGACGGTATGGGTGGTCAAGGTATTTTTAGGGTTCAAGCCAATGCGCTGAATTTGGCTAGTATTGTTGAAACCTTGGGTGGTAATGGTCAGCGAGCGCTGATGGTGCAAAAGTTTTTGCCTGAGATATCTGCGGGTGATAAACGGGTGTTATTGATTGGTGGCGAAGTGGTCCCTTTTAGCTTGGCGCGCATTCCTCAAGCTGGTGAGGTGAGAGGTAATCTTGCCTCTGGCGGTAAGGGTGTTGCTCAACCATTAACTCAACAAGAACTAAAGATTTCCCAAGAGCTCGCCCCTCTATTAGCTGCAAGAGGACTTCATTTGGTGGGCTTGGATTTTATTGGCGGATATTTAACGGAAATAAATGTCACAAGTCCAACCTGCTTTGTTGAAATTACCGAGCAAACAGGTCATGATGTGGCATTGCAATGGTTAACTAATTTAGAGAAACATATTCAGTAATGGCCGGAATTTTAATCATCGCCCATGCGCCTTTGGCATCTGCATTACAAGAATTCACTCGCCATGTGTATGGTGAGGTACCAGATCGTTTAAAAGCCTTGGATGTCATGGCTCACGAAGATGCAAAGGTGACTTTGGAGCGTGCAGTAGAGGCAGCTCAGTCAATCAATTCAGATAAGGGCCTTCTGGTCCTCACAGACATCATGGGTGCTACACCGGCCAACGTGGCCAGTCGTTTAGCTCATATGGCAGAGTTTGATGGGCATGTCAGAGTTATTGCGGGCGTCAATTTACCGATGTTGATGAGAGCAATTGCCTACAGATCAGAGCCCTTAGATTCTGCAACTCAAAAAGCCATGCATGGCGGTCAACAAGGGATTATTCCAATTGGCCACATGGGTCATATTGATGACAATAAACAGATGGAAGTGAAGGATTAAGAATGCCAAGCGCAGAAATTAACATCATCAATAAACTTGGATTGCATGCGCGCGCCTCAGCTAAATTGACTCAACTAGCAGGTCAGTACCCTTGCGAAATATTTTTGTCGAAGGGCGGTAGAAGGGTAAACGCTAAAAGTATTATGGGTGTCATGATGCTTGCTGCTGGGATGGGCAGTGTTGTAACACTTGAGACTGAAGGCGATAAAGCGCAAGAGGCTTTTGATGCTATTCAGGCGCTCATCAATGATCGATTTGGGGAAGGTCAGTAATTTGTCTTTTACGCTTCATGGTATTCCGGTTACGAATGGTATTGCGATAGGTCGTGCCCTGAGGATTGCCCCATCCGCCATGGATGTGAAGCATTACTTGATTGCTGAAGGCAGTGAACAAGCAGAACAAAAAAGACTTCTCGATGCATTTCAAGTTGTTAGACAAGAATTAAAAACATTAAGAGCGGGTCTGCCTGAGGCAGCGCCTGAAGAGATGGCGGCATTTTTGGATGTGCACGGCATGATTTTGGCCGATCCAACACTGACAGAAAGACCTTTAGAGCTCATTCAACAAAAGAGATACAACGCTGAATGGGCTTTGGCTACTCAGTTAGAAAATGTACTAGAACAATTTGCAGAAATTGAAGATGCTTATTTGCGCGAAAGAGCGGCAGATATTCGTCAGGTCGTTGAGCGAGTGATGAAGGTGCTTCATTTAGGTGAAGATCATCAAACCATTGGGGCCTTCTATAAAACAGTTTCTGAAAATAGAGAGCTGAGCGAAGTGATTGTTGTCGCTCATGATATTTCTCCACCAGACATGTTGCGCTTCAAGGAATTAGCTTTTGGTGGATTTGTCACTGATTTGGGCGGTAAAACTTCTCATACCGCGATTGTTGCGAGAAGCTTGGATATCCCTGCCGCAGTCGGTGTCAGAAGTGCTAGCGAGTTGATCCGACAAGATGATTGGCTGATCATCGATGGCGATCGTGGCATTGTGATTGTTGACCCAAGTCCTTTCATTCTCGAGGAATACCGTCATTTACAGTCAGCAAGAAAGCTTGAAAAGAAAAAACTTTTAAGACTCAAGCACACACCAACGGTGACTGTGGATGGTCAGCACATTGATTTGATGGCCAACGTTGAAATGCCTGATGATGCACCGATGGCATTGGATTCAGGAGCTGTTGGTATTGGTTTGTTCAGATCAGAATTCTTATTCATGAATCGCCAAGGTCAAATGCCTGACGAGGAAGAGCAATTCTGGGCTTACCGTAAAACAGCTGAGGCCATGAAGGGTTTACCAGTCAGTATCAGAACCATCGATATCGGTGCGGATAAGCCCTTGGATGTGAAAGACAATGGCGGACCTAACTATTTATCACCTTTAGGTTTACGCGCCATCAGATGGTCGTTGTCTGAGCCTGAAATGTTTTTGATTCAGATACGAGCCATCTTAAGAGCCTCTGTATTTGGCAAGATCAAGATCTTGATTCCGATGTTGGCCCATGCTCAAGAAATTGATCAAACTTTGGATTTGATTCAAACAGCTAAAAATCAGTTGGAAGCAGAAAGTATTAGTTTTGATCCGGGGATTCAAGTAGGTGCGATGATTGAAATCCCAGCGGCTGCATTGGCATTACCTTTATTCATTCGCCGTTTAGATTTTCTATCCATTGGTACCAATGACTTGATTCAATACACCTTAGCGATCGATCGAGCAGACAATGCGGTTGCTCATTTGTATGATCCACTGCATCCAGCAGTTCTAAGATTGATTGCGGGCATCATCAGAGATGCAAAAAATGCTCAGATGCCGGTATCAGTTTGTGGTGAGATGGCTGGCGATGCTTCAATGACCAGAGTCTTGTTAGGTATGGGCTTGACTGATTTTTCACTTCATTTCAAGCAGCTGTTATCAGTTAAACAAGAAATTTTGAGATCTGACACCAAGCAATTAAAGTCAGCGGTTGATGGTTTATTGGCGGCGATTGAGCCTGACGATATTCAGGCGGCATTTCAAAAAATCAATGCTTGATCAATATTGATTCAATCAATCATTGTTTAAATGGTTAACTGCCTGAGCAAACTTCGCAGTTGTCACGTTGATGCAACTCGATCGTGTCAATCTGAGTTGACCTTGCATCCCACAACAGTAATTTTCCACAAAGAGATTTGCCAACACCAGTGATCACTTGTAGCGCTTGAGCTGATTGCATTGCTCCAATGATGCCAACAAGGGGTGAAAAAACTCCCATGGTTGAACATTGCACCTCATCGAACTTTTGATCTTTTGGAAATAAGCACGCGTAACAGGGGGTGCCTTTTTGTCTTGGATCGATCACCGTTAACTGACCATCAAAGCGAATAGCTGCGCCACTCACCAAAGGTACCTTGTGTTTCACGCAGGCAGCATTGATCAAATGACGACTTGTAAAGTTATCAGTGCAATCTAAAACAACGGTAGTGCTCGGTAAAAGCTCATCCAATAACTCAGCGGTGACTTTTTGTTCTAAAGCGACCACGTTGAGATTGGGGTTGAGCTCTTGCAACATGTTTTTTGCAGAACTTACCTTGGGCATGCCAATAGAATTTTGTTTGTGCATGATTTGACGTTGAAGATTGGTCAAATCCACCACATCATGATCAATCAATGTGATTTTGCCTACGCCAGCTGCTGCTAAGTAGGGGGCGGCTGCTGAACCAAGACCGCCTGCGCCAATCACAACAACATGGGATGACAGGATCTTTTCTTGGCCCTCAATGCCAATATCATCCAGAAGAATGTGGCGTGAGTATCGTAGAAGTTCCTGATCGTTCATCGCCAGATTCTTTTATTCCAAGCGAGACTTGGATTTTTTAATTGGTTGACCTTTTAAGTAAGCAGCAGCCTGAGTGAGCATGAAGTCTTCCGCTGAACCAAACTCAGCCGGACGCTTTTTGCGGTCTTTCTCTTTTTGCTCAGGTGTTTTCTTGGCATTCAACTCTTCAATGCGTTGCAACTCTTCAAGACGACGCTGTTCGCGATCTTTGATTAACTTCTCTTCAGAGGACTGCTTATTCTTGAGATGTTTTTCACTGTCAATTTCACGAGTGATCAACACATCATCAGGATCACCTTCCGCATTTTGATCAACAGCAATATCAGGTTTGATACCAAATGCTTGGATTGATTTGCCGGTTGGCGTGTAGTAGTAAGCGGTGGTTAGCTTTAGAGCTGAATCTGCACTCAATGGGCGAACAGTTTGCACTGAACCTTTACCAAAAGTTGTTTTACCAATGATGGTTGCGCGTTTGTGATCTTGTAATGCGCCAGCAACAATTTCTGAGGCTGATGCAGAGAAGGCATTCACAAGAACAACCAAAGGTACTTTCTTGAAGGCTGGGGATAGCTGAGCCAAGGCATCATTGTTTTCTGATAAACGATAGTTATCAAAAGTTGATTTAAATACTTGTTTGGCTTCTTCTGTTTGACCTTTGGTCGAAACAATCAGAGTATCTGTTGGCAAGAAAGCAGCAGAAACTCCAACAGCGCCTTGTAATAGACCGCCGCCATTGTTTCTAAGATCAAGCACCAAGCCTTTTAACTGTGGATTTTCTCCAGCTAATTCATTTAATTTTTTAGCTAGGTCCGGAATGGTTCTTTCTTGGAAGCTGGTGATGCGCACATAGGCAATGCCTGGCTCAACGAATTTAGCTTTAACAGACTGAACTTTGATTTCAGCGCGGGTGATGGTGATTGGAAAAGTTCTATCTTCACTTTTTCTGAAAATAGTTAAAGTGATTTTTGTGCCTGGTTCACCGCGCATGCGACGCACTGCTTGATCAAGTGTCATGCCGCGCACAGGTTTGTCATCTAAACGAGTGATCAAGTCACCAGATAAAAGACCAGCCTTTGCAGCTGGCGTATCTTCAATCGGATTAAGAATTTTGACAACGCCATCTTCAGAAGTGATTTCAATACCTAAGCCAGCAAACTTACCTTGGGTATGTTCTTGCATTTCTGCAAAATCTTTTTTATCTAAATAAGATGAGTGTGGATCAAGGCCGCTGACCATGCCTTTGATGGCATCAGTCAATAAACGTTTGTCATCAACTGATTCAACATAATCACGTTTGATTTGACCAAATACATTTGATAGATTGCGAAGTTCATCTAGCGGTAATGAGGAGCTTCCTTGTTGAGCAGTTGCTGAAAGTTGCAAAGTTAATGCAACTCCAGCAATTAAACCTGAGCAAACGAGGGCAATACTCTTGATCGAGCGGCGCATAGATTATTTTTCTAAGTAAAAATGTTTAATTGGTTTTAAGTTGTCGTCTAACTCATAAACAAGAGGTACTCCGTTAGGAATATTGATTTCCATGATGTCTGAGTCAGATACGTCGTCTAGGTACTTTACTAGGGAACGAATACTATTGCCATGAGCAGCGATCAAAACTCTCTTGCCGGAGCGCAATGCTGGGGCAATCGACTCTTCCCAAAGGGGTAAAACGCGAGCAACGTTGTCTTTCAAGCATTCGCCCAAAGGAATCTCTTCTTTTTTGAGTTTTGAGTAACGAGGGTCGTTAAATGATGTTCTTGGATCATTTGGATCGAGCAAAGGAGGTCTGACGTCGTAAGACCTTCTCCAAATATGAACCTGCTCATCGCCATACTTGGCGGCTGTCTCAGCCTTATTTAGGCCTGCAAGGGCGCCGTAATGACGCTCATTTAAGCGCCAGCTGTGCACCACTGGCAACCAAAGCCTATCCATGGCTTCTTGGGCATGCCAAAGCGTTCTGATGGCCCTTTTCAGCACAGATGTGTAAGCAATGTCAAAATCATACCCGGCAGCCTTTAAACTCTCTCCAGCTTTGATAGCTTGCTGGACGCCGGTAGGGGTTAAATCAACATCTACCCAGCCGGTAAAACGGTTTTCTAGGTTCCACTGGGATTCGCCATGGCGGATAAGTACGAGTTGTTTCATATTCACATTCTATAATTTACTAATGGACTTCTTAACAAATACAAATAATTTATTACTTCTTGCCACCCTGATTACATCAGGATTGGCCTTGGCATTGCCCCAGATCATGGGTCGCCTTAACAAACAGTTGCTCAGCGTGCATGAGTCTGTGCAGCTCATTAATCAGCGCCAAGCGCAGATTTTGGATATCCGCACCGCTGAAGAATACAAAGCAGGACACATTGCAAATTCTAAGCATTTGCCACTTTCTGAGCTTGATTCAGGCTTGAAACAAGCAAAAATTGATAGCAATAAGCCCATCATTTTAGTTTGTTTGAGTGGAAATAGAGCAAATACAGCCCTTGCAAAGCTTAAAAAAGCTGGCTGTAAGGACGTTGTTTGCATGGAAGGTGGAATTTCTGCTTGGAATCAAGCAGGTATGCCGCTCATTAAGCAAAAGTAAATCATGACAAAAATTACCATGTACAGCACCAGAGTGTGCCCATATTGCATCATGGCTGAGAGGTTGTTGATTTCTAAAGGTGTGGAAATCACAGAAAAAATCTTGGTTGATGTGGATCCGGTGCGTCGTGAAGAAATGATGACCAGAACTGGGCGCCGCACGGTACCGCAAATTTTTATTGGTGAAACACATGTTGGTGGTTTTGATGACCTATCAGCATTGGATAAAGCAGGTAAATTAGACCCATTATTGGGCAAGTAAATAGGAAAAAATATGACAGAAGCAGTCAGTGGCGAAATGGGCCAAGACCCAAGTTTTCAAATTCAGCGCGTTTATCTAAAAGATATTTCTCTAGAGCAGCCGAATGCTCCAGAGATTTTGTTAAATCAAGGCGAACCAAAATTAGAAGTTCAAGTGGATATTCAAGCCAATCAATTGGACGATGTTAATTTTCACGTTACTTTGATTGGCAGCGTTACAACCAAGATCGAAGACAAGGTGCTCTTTTTGGTAGAGGCTCAGCAAGCAGGTATTTTTGAAATTCGCAACATGCCTGAAGAGCAAATCAGTCCTTTATTAGCAATTGCTTGCCCAACTATTTTGTTCCCATATTTGCGTGCAAATATTGCGGACATGATCAGTCGCGCAGGATTCCAGCCAGTTCATTTGGCTGAGATTAATTTCCATGCGTTGTACGAGCAACGCATGGCACAGGGCGGCCAAGCTCAAGCTTCAAACGACAGCGGAATTATTCTGCCTAACTGATGAAGCACATTTATTTTCTTGGGGCAGGTGCATGGGGAACCGCTATGGCCATGCATGCCTCAAAAAATAAAAAAGGACTCCCGGTTACTTTGTGGAGTCGCTCTGCAGAGCTTGCCAAAAGTATTCGAGCAACAGGCTTTAATCAACAGTACCTTCAAGACATTCAATTGCCCGCTGAACTTTTGATCAGCAGTGATTGGAGTCAATTATTTGAAGCCTGTACTGAAGAAGATTTATTGTTCATCGCAACTCCCGTTTCTGGTTTAAAAGAAACGGTTGGTCATCTCTTGAAGCTTCAGCAGATTCCAAAAAATTGGGTTTGGTTGTGCAAGGGTTTAGAGCCAAAGACTTCATTGATGCCACATCAAGTGATTGCACGTGAGTTAAGTCTTGCGTCTGCAAATGATCGTGGAATTAAAACAGCCGTTTTATCAGGTCCTAGTTTTGCTTCAGAGGTTGCAAAGGGAATGCCCTGCGCACTGACAGTTGCAAGTGATTCAAATGAATTAATTAACTTGGTTCAAGAAGCTTTGCACCATGGCAATATGCGCATTTACGGCAGCAACGACATTGTTGGTGTTGAATTGGGTGGTGCTATCAAAAACGTTTTAGCCATTGCGACAGGCATTGGCGATGGCTTGGGCTTGGGTTTGAATGCCAGAGCTGCCTTATTGACTCGCGGGTTGGCCGAGATGATGCGTTTGATGACGGCCATGGGTGGCAAATCCGAAACAGCCATGGGTTTGACTGGCGTAGGTGATTTGATTTTGACCGCTACTGGCGACCTATCAAGAAATCGTCGTGTTGGTCTTCAGCTAGCCACAGGAAAAAAATTACCAGAAATACTGAAGGATCTAGGACACGTTGCAGAGGGGGTGTTGTGTGCTCAGGCTGTGAGTGATCTTGCAAAATCCAAAGGCATTGAAATGCCAATCACACACATGGTGTGTGAAGTATTGTTCAAAGAATTAGATGCGGCAGCAGCTGTTAAGTTATTGATGGGTAGAGACGCCAAGTCTGAAGCTTAATAAATTATTCGCCACCCTTGAAATCCATTTGGCGCCAAGCTTCATAAATCATCACTGCCACAGAGTTTGACAAATTCAGACTCCGACTATTTGCCCTCATAGGTAATCTCAAACATCTTTCAGGCAAAAAATGGTCTCTCACATCTTGAGCCAGACCTTTTGTTTCAGAACCAAAAATTAAAAAATCATTTTCTAGAAATTTAGCTTGCGCCAAAGTTGCAGTGCCTTTGGTTGTGATGGCGAACATCCTATCTTGAGGCGGCTTTTCCTGCTGAAGAAAATCTTGCCAACTTTCATGAACTTTCATGTTCGCGTATTCGTGATAATCCAGGCCCGCTCGCTTCAAGCTTTTATCCTCGAGCGGAAAGCCCAATGGTTTGATTAAGTGAAGTTGCGCACCAGTATTGGCGCACAAGCGAATGATGTTGCCCGTATTGGGTGGAATTTCTGGTTCAACAAGAACAATGTTTAGCATGGTGATTTATTGGGTGTTCTAAGAATGACCCAATTATGAACACTTTGCGCCCCAAAATCTTTAAGTAATTGTGCAATCACGCTCAAAGTGGCGCCGGTGGTCATGACGTCATCAATTAAAACAATATTTTTATTTTGAATCAGTTCAATACTGTCGGGACTGATGGAGAAAATATTGATCAAGCGTTGAGCCCGCTCTTGTTTGTTGGCTGATACTTGATCGCCTTCAATGTGAATTCTATTCAGCACTTTCCAATTTGTTTTTATCTTCAGTTTTCTTGAAAATAGTTTGCACAGTTCCCATGATTGATTAAAGCCTCTTTGATGAAGTTTTGTCTGGCTCATGGGAATAGGCAATATCACATCACCTGACTGACTTCCCTGCAATCCCCTTGGGTGAATGCCTAGCCAAGCATCGAGAAGGCCATGAGCAATCGCGATTTGATGTTGGTATTTATAGGAGTGAATCGCTTCTGTTAGAAATCCGCCATAACTATCAAGGCAAAGTGTTACATCAAAAGGTGGTTGTTTTTTCAGGCAATCAATGCACAGATGATTTATTTCATGAAGTGCTATTGGCAGAGCGCATTGAGCGCATCTTTGAATCTGAGAGTCTTTTAGTCGTTTAAGACATTTTTGACATATCGTTGCCGTTTGAAACTCCTTGCACCCAATACAGGAAGTAGGCAGGAGTAAATTCATGTAACGCTCAGTATACTGAGCACCTATGCCCACACCATCATCAGTGCCAAGTGCAGCGTCAACCTCAGGTTCAAGCCCAGGTGCAAGATTCGTTCCTGAATTTCTATCTTTAGAAATTGCGCAGCGCATGGCTGAAAAATTAGAGATTGTTCGTTTGCAACCTCAAAAAGTAGGTCATATTGGTGAGTTAAATCTATCTGTATTATCAGCCTTTTACCCTGAGGCTGAGCACCACTGTTTTGATAAAAGATTTGCTGCAAACGCGCTTTCGCAGCTGTTTAAAAGAATCACCCGCCAACAGTTTTACAAATACGAAGCGCCTTTAAATAATGGGGGCGCAGATTTTGATTTGATTTGGTCCAACTTGGAGCTTCATCTTCAAGGTGACCCCAATTCATTAATGAAACAGTGGAAAAATAAACTCAAGCCTGAAGGTCTATTGATGTTCAGTTATCTTGGCCCGGATACTGGTAAAGAACTCACGAAGCTCTTTCCCAATGATTGTTTGCTGAGGAATGCAGGTAGCTTGGACATGCACGATGTGGGGGATGGATTGATGCAGGCTGGTTTTTCTGAGCCGGTGATGGACATGGAGTACCTGACCTTGTCCTACGAAGATCCTCATTTATTGTGCAAAGAAGCCTTTAATTTGGGATTATTAACTTCGCCTGATTCAGCGCAGCATCTGATTGGAGATCAATCCAATTGGACAATCACCCTCGAAGTTGTCTACGGGCATGCTTGGTCTCCCGTTGCATCGCGTTCTCAAAATAAGACAGGAATAGCAACCATCAGCCCCGATCAAATTGTTAGGCCTAAAAAATAAGTAAGCAAGCGCACACATACCTTAATACCTAATTGTTATAGTGTAAACATCTAAATTGCTTAGTAATTTATTGCACTAGATCAAATTACAAATATAATTGATGTATATCAAATGCATTGCCGTTCATGCGGTGCAACAGATTCAAGAATTTATTAAATAGGAACGAAGATGAAACATCGCACATCACTGGTCGGTTTGCTATTTGGTTTGGTGAGCTCGCTATACGCTAATTTTGCTTTGGCTATCAATGACATGCCTGGCGGCCCTTCAAGATTTCAGTTAAATCTGCAACCTGCGGCGACCAAAGTTGCTGAAGAAGTGGCTGTGCTTCACTGGATGATGTTGATCATCTGTGCGGTTATTTTTGTGGCTGTTTTTGGCGTGATGTTTTATTCAATTTTCAAGCACCGCAAATCTTTGGGTCACAAAGCTGCAAGCTTCCATGAGAGCACAACGGTTGAAATCATTTGGACAGTGGTGCCTTTGATCATTGTTATTGCGATGGCATTGCCAGCAACTAAAACAGTGGTTGCGATGAAAGACACAACTAACGCTGACATCACTATCAAAGTGACGGGTTATCAGTGGAAGTGGGGCTACGATTACATCAAGGGTGAAGGCGAAGGCATTTCATTCTTGCAAACTTTGACAACTCCTCGTGAGCAAATCAATAACCAAGCTGAGAAATCAAACACATACTTGGTTGATGTTGATAACGAGATGGTTGTGCCTGTTGGCAAAAAAATTCGTATGGTCACAACAGCGAATGACGTCATTCACTCATGGACCATCCCAGCATTTGGCGTTAAGCAAGATGCGATTCCAGGTTTCGTTCGTGATACTTGGTTCAGAGCAGAAAAGGTAGGAACGTTCTACGGTCAGTGTTCAGAACTTTGCGGTAAAGAGCACGCATTCATGCCAATCGCAGTGAAAGTTGTGACAGATGCAGAGTACACAACATGGGTTGCTGATAAGAAAAAGCAATTAGCTGCTTTGGCGGATGATCCAACAAAAACTTTCACAATGGATGAGTTAAAGCAACGTGGTGAAAAAGTTTATGCATCTAACTGTGCCGCATGTCACATGCCCAACGGTAAAGGCGCTGGCGCATTCCCAGGTTTAGATGGATCTAAAGTTGTTTTAGGTCCAAAGGATGCTCAGTACAAGATCTTGTTGCAAGGTAAAGGCGCAATGCCAAAGTGGACTCAATTGAATGACGTTGAGTTGGCCGCAGTTATGACATACACACGTAATGCTTGGGGTAATAAGACTGGTGAATTGATCCAGCCTAAAGACTTCTCAACAGCACGTGCAGCGAAATAATTAAATTAGATAGGTAATTGGAGCTACTATGAGCACAGTAAGTCACGCACACGATCACCACGACGATCACGCACACGATCATCCGCATGGCTGGAGACGTTGGTTATACGCCACCAACCATAAAGACATCGGTACGCTGTACCTATTATTTTCTTTCTTCAGCTTGATCGCTGGCGGCATCATGGCTTTGGGCATTCGCTTAGAGCTATTCCAGCCCGGCTTGCAATTCATTCGTCCTGAGCTATTCAACCAGCTCACAACGATGCACGGTCTAGTGATGGTTTTCGGCGCGATCATGCCAGCCTTCGTAGGCTTCGCAAACTACATGATTCCTTTACAAGTAGGTGCCTCAGATATGGCATTTGCTCGTATGAATAACTTCAGCTTCTGGATCATGCCTGTTGCAGCTTTATTGCTTTTAACTTCATTCTTAGTTCCTGGTGGCGCAACTGCTGCCGGTTGGACCTTGTATGCACCCCTATCAGTGCAAATGGGCCCTGGTATGGACATGGCGATTTTTGCAATTCACTTGATGGGTGCTTCATCCATCATGGGTTCAATTAACATCATCGTAACCATTTTGAACATGCGCGCTCCTGGCATGACATTGATGAAGATGCCAATGTTCTGCTGGACATGGTTGATCACTGCTTACCTATTGATCGCTGTTATGCCTGTTTTGGCTGGTGCGATCACCATGGTTCTAACAGACCGTCACTTTGGTACTAGCTTCTTCTCAGCAGCAGGTGGTGGTGACCCTGTGATGTATCAACATATTTTCTGGTTCTTCGGACACCCAGAGGTTTACATCATGATCTTGCCAGCGTTCGGCATCATCAGTGAAGTAATCCCAACATTTGCTCGTAAAACATTGTTCGGTTACAGCTCAATGGTTTATGCAACAGCTTCTATCGCGATTTTGTCTTTCATCGTTTGGGCGCACCACATGTTTGCAACTGGTATGCCTGTAACAGGTCAGTTGTTCTTCATGTACGCAACGATGTTGATCGCTGTTCCAACTGGCGTGAAGATCTTTAACTGGATCGCAACAATGTGGAAAGGCTCAATGACCTTTGAAACTCCAATGTTGTGGTCAATTGGTTTCATCTTCGTGTTCACAATGGGTGGTTTTACAGGCTTGATTTTGGCTGTAGCACCGATTGATATCATGGTTCAAGACACATATTATGTTGTGGCTCACTTCCACTATGTTCTAGTAGCAGGTTCTTTGTTTGCTCTATTTGCAGGCTTCTACTACTGGGCGCCAAAGTGGACTGGTCACATGGTGAATGAGTTCCGCGGAAAAGTTCACTTCTGGGGCTCAATGATTTTCTTCAACATCACATTCTTCCCAATGCACTTCTTGGGCCTTGCTGGTATGCCACGTCGTTACGCAGACTACCCAGTTCAGTTTGCTGACTTCAATGCGATTGCTTCAATTGGCTCACTAGGCTTTGGCTTGATGCAGATTTATTTCTTGTTGTTTGTGGTTTTGCCAACATACCGTGGTGGTCAAAAAGCAGCTGACAAGCCATGGGATGGTGCAAATGGTTTGGAGTGGACAGTTCCTTCTCCAGCACCGTTTCACACATTTGAAACTCCGCCAACAGTTAAGTAATTAGTGTTAACGGAATTTAAATGACAATATCAGAACAAAAAACACAAAATCCAAGCGCGAATAATCGTCGCTTGGGTCTTGTGTTGTTAACGGTTGCAATCGCCTTCTTTGTGGGAATTGTTGCTAAGAAAATGATATTCGGCTGATCATGGCTTTTAACTTAGCCCAATACAATCGTCAAATGCTGATCAAGCTCGCTGTGATCAGTGCGGCCATGTTTGGTTTTGGTTATGCATTGATTCCAATGTACAGAGTTCTGTGTGAGGTGACTGGTATCAACGTTGTCACCAGCAAAAATAACTACGGTACGCGCGCGGTTCATGCAACCAGCAAAAATACCCAAGTGGATGAGTCACGATTGATCACGGTTGAGTTTGATTCAAACACTCAAGGGCCGTTCAGATTCCGCTCAGTAAAAAACTCTATGCAAGTACATCCTGGAGAAATGATTCAGGTTGTTTACGAGGTTGTGAATACTCAAAATAGAAATATTTCAGCTCAAGCGATTCCGAGTTATGCACCAATGCAGGCAACTGAGCACTTCACTAAGTTGGAATGCTTTTGTTTTGACGAACAAACGTTGAAGCCTAATGAGTCAAGAGAAATGCCCGTGGTGTTTATCATTGATCCGGCTTTGCCAAAAGGTATTAAAAATATTACTTTGTCGTACACATTCTTTGAGGTTGGTGCTGGTCAAAAAGTGATTACTGGTGAGCACAACAGTAAGCCTTCAAAGATTTAAGATGGAAAATCAAAAAAGAAGTTCCATCATGATGTTTTTAATCTCCATGAGAGCAGTTTTATGGGGGTTTTTAGGAGTAAGAAAGAGGTCTGGTCAGGATGCTGATATGGCGTCTGTGACTTTTGTTCACATTGTGCTTGCTGGTGTTTTAGGCGCAATTATTTTTATGACAATATTGTTGTTCATTGTCAAAGCAGTTGTATCGAATTGATTTTTTAGGAGAGAGAGTATGTCTTCCAGTGTTACTAAAGCCCCGTATTACTATGTGCCGGCTCCAACACGCCATCCAATTGTTACAAGCATTGGTTTGCTTGGCTTTGGTTCAGGTGCATCGATGTGGGTTAATGGCAGCACACTTGGTATGTTCCTTTGTTTGGCAGGTATCGTTTGGACCATTGCATCTTTGTATGTATGGTTCGGTGAAGCGATCGGCGAAGCTGAAAGTGGCATGAACAGTGTGAACGTAGACGTATCTTATAGATGGTCTATGGCATGGTTCATCTTCTCAGAAATCATGTTCTTCGGCGCTTTCTTCTCAGCTCTTTTCTACGCAAGAAGCATTGCAATGCCATGGTTAGGTGATATTGATAACAAACTATTGTGGCCAGATTTTGCAGCCACTTGGCCAAATGCTGGTCCAGCCGGTTTGGTTGAGAGCTTTAAGACCATGGGTCCATGGCCAATCCCAACGATCAATACTATTTTGTTATTGGCCTCTGGTGTAACTGTTACGTGGGCTCACCACGCAATGCGTGAAGGTCACCGCAAGCAAGTAATCCAAGGTTTGGCGGCGACTGTTGCCCTTGGCGCGATTTTCATGTGCTTCCAGATTTATGAGTACATCCATGCATACAGCGACTTGAACTTGAAGTTGAGCTCAGGCATCTATGGCTCAACATTCTTCATGTTGACTGGTTTCCACGGCTTCCACGTAACAATGGGCGCCATCATGTTGGCAGTTGTTTTGATCCGTGTCACGAAGGGTCACTTCACACCAGAAAACCACTTTGCCTTTGAAGGTGCTGCATGGTATTGGCACTTTGTGGACGTAGTGTGGCTAGGTCTTTACGTTGTGATTTATTGGATGTAAACACTGATCAATCGGCTAGTACCGATTGAATCATTAAAAAACGCCGCAAATGCGGCGTTTTTTAATACAGTGGTGAATGTTGGGTCAGTCTGTTGGTTCAGTCGTTTTAGTTCAGTGCGGTTGATTAATTAGGCTGAAACACGGATGCCAGTACTTTGGATGTAGCCCAAGGTGTGAGCAACCCAAATGCCAGCAAAGAGAACAATCGATAGACCAATGCGAAGCATCAGGGAGTAAACAGTTTTTGAGCTTTTGCCTTTATCGCGCATCATAAAAAACAAGGCGGAGCCTAGGCTGCCCAAAATTAACAAGAAAGCTATAGGGATAATCCAATTCATAGGGGTACATCGTATCATTGCTTTATGTTGAGAAGATTAGTTTTATCGCGTCCGATTGCAACAGCTGCAACCATGATTGTTTGTTCAGTGGGATTGTCTTTGGGTTTTTGGCAATTGGATCGGATGCAGCAAAAATTAATGCTTGCAGCAGATATAGCTAAAAAAGAAGAGTCTCGCCCTTTGTTGGCGAATGATAAAGATTGGCAATTGAGTGAAGTTAAGCACCACAGAATGATAGCTAGAGGCGTTTATTTGGAAGATCAATCTGTGTGGCTAGAGAATAGACCGCACCCTCAAGGAAGAGATCCTAAGACAGGTATTTCCACAGGCTTTTTAGTGATGACTCCTTTGAAACTAGATGGTAGTCAGAGAGTGTTGTGGATTAACCGCGGCTGGGCTCCACGTGACGGCATGAATCGAGAGGCATTACCAAAGATCAGTACGCCATCAGGACCAGTTCAAGTAGAAGGTTTGGCGTTTGAGTATCCTTCACGCGTCATGAGCATGGGTACTCAAGGTTCGTCAGCAGAAAGTCAAAAAATTCAGCAAAATCTTGATATTCAAAAACAATCAAAGTATTTGGGTTTCGATTATTTACCTTTTGTTTTGAGGGAAGTTGCAGCAGCCAATGATGATGGTTTACAAAGAGATTGGCCGTCGATGACAACTGGTGTTGAAAAACATCAGGGATACGCATTTCAGTGGTTTGCACTGACCGTTTTTGCACTTTTATTTTGGTTAATTACAGGTATCTTAAGGAAGAAAATTGATGAATAAAGACAGTGATTTAAATCCACTGATTCCAGCTTCGGAGGGCCAGAGCATTGATGCGGCCACCAAGCGTGGACGTATTCAGATGATCTTGTTGTTTTTGGTATGCGCTGCTCCAGTCATTGTTTCTTATTTCACTTTTTATGTGATCAAGCCAGCGGGCGGTAATACAAAAATTGGAGAGCTAGTTTATCCAGTCCAAAGTGCGCCAGTAGATTCAATTGATGCACCACTGCAAGGAAAGTGGACCATGTTGATTGCGCGCCCAAGCGCGGAGTGCAAGGTTGGCAATGATCAGTGCGTTAACTTACTGTATTTAATGCGACAGGTACGCATTGCCATGGGTCGAGAGAGTCAGAGGGTGCAATTGGTTTGGTTGGTGACCGATCAAGGTGATATTGATCCTGAGATTGCTAAGGCCTATGACCAAGAGGTAGCAGGATTTACTTTTGTGAGGATGCCAAAAGATCCAGCTAAAAAGAATGAAGTTGAAAAATGGCTTGAATTGGATGGAAAAAAATCAGCGATTCATTTATTGGATCCACGTGCTGACAGAATGATGCGGTTTGCAACTGATAAAGAAGTTCCTGACTTTAAAAAGACATCCAAGGATTTAGAAAAATTATTGAAGTGGAATGCCACGGGTAAGGCTACACAATAATGAGCTTGATTGCCTGGATACAGTTGTTATTGATTGGTGCCGCTATTGGCGCAGTCTTGTTACTGATCATGTGGTGGAAATTCAAGCAATTTAGCTTTCATCGCTTGGTTTTATTAACGGTATTTTTCACCTTTGATTTAATTTTGTTTGGCGCCTTTACTCGTTTAACAGACTCAGGCTTGGGCTGTCCAGATTGGCCTGGATGTTATGGTGTATCAAATCCAATTGCAGCCTTAGCCCAGATACGAGAAGCTGAAAGTTTGATGCCAACTGGTCCAGTAACACTAAGTAAAGCATGGATAGAAATGTTGCATCGTTACTTTGCTATGGGTGTTGGCTTTTTAATCATCATCTTGGTTGTTTGGTCTTGGATGAAGAAGCAGGCCATTGGAGCAAAGATCAGCAGAACATCCATCGGCATTTTGATCTTGGTATGTGTTCAAGGTGCATTTGGTGCATGGACTGTGACGCTCAAGTTGCAACCAGTGATTGTGACGATTCATTTGATGCTGGGCTTAACTTTGTTGGCCGCATTGACCTACTTATCAAGTTTGAGTTCTCGTTTGCACGCAAATGCAGATTTGAGGCCAGTTAGAACTGATGTGCCATTTAAGAAAATTGCCTGGATTGTTTTAGCCATTTTGATTCTGCAGATTTTCTTGGGTGGTTGGGTCAGTACCAATTACGCCGTTTTAGCTTGCGATGATTTTCCCTTGTGTCATGGCGCATGGTATCCAGAGATGAATTTCTCCGAAGGGTTCTCTTTGTGGCGTGAGCTTGGTAAGGCCGCCGACGGAGATCACTTAAGTATTGAAGCCTTGAAAGCGATTCATTGGACTCATCGGGTGGGTGCAATTTTTGCAGTGCTGGCGGTTTTTTACTTGGCCTCTAAGTTATGGCTTGTTTCAAAAACTAATTCAACATCTACAATCAAGTTTTGGGCAACAGCATTATTTGGCCTAGGTCTTTTGCAAGTGATTACTGGCATGAGCAATATTATTTTGGATTGGCCATTGCTAGCAGCTGTCTTGCACACCGGCGGTGCTGCTGCGATGGTATTTGTGATGATCAGAGTTGTTAACATTGATCATGAAAGGCTTTCTTCATGACTCAAGCTAATTTAGCGCCAATGAAAAAATGGCAACAGTACTGGGCTTTGACCAAGCCCAGGGTGACACAGCTCGCTGTTTTTTGCGCGATCATCGGTATGTTTTTGGCAACACCTGGAATGGTTCCTTGGTCTGTATTGATTGGCGGTTCTATTGGTATTTGGTTATTGGCTGGCGCGGCCTTTGCCGTGAATTGTTTGGTCGAGCAAAAGCTTGATGCCAAGATGAGAAGAACTGCTTGGCGACCTTCAGCCACTGGCGAGCTTGGTCAAAAACAAATCATAGTATTTGCATTGGTGATAGGTTTGGCTGGCATGGTACTGCTATGGAATTTTGCCAATCCATTGACCATGTGGGCAACGCTCATCACTTTTGTTGGCTATGCAATTATTTACACTTTGTTACTCAAGCCAGCAACGCCACAGAATATTGTGATTGGTGGCTTGTCTGGAGCTATGCCGCCAGCTTTGGGATGGGCGGCTGTGGCCAATGATTTACCTGCTGAGGCTTGGTTATTGGTCTTAATCATCTTTACTTGGACGCCACCGCATTTCTGGGCATTGGCTTTATATCGTCGTGAAGATTACAAACAATCTGGCTTGCCAATGTTGCCTGTCACGCATGGTGAAAGATTCACGCTCTTGCACATTTTGCTCTACACCTTGGTTTTGATTGCAGCCACAATCCTGCCATTTATTTACAAGATGAGCGGTTATTTTTATTTGGTATCAGCTTTGGTATTGGGCGGGATGTTCTTGGCTTACGCCATTGCACTATTTAGAAATTATTCGGACGATCTTGCTAAACGAACGTTTAGATTTTCGATCATTTATCTTTCATTATTATTTGCAGCCCTTTTAATCGATCACTACCTATGACATTTCAAATACTTAACCAGCGCTTTTTTGCGCGCGCTTTACTGGCTGTCTTGACTGTCTTTGGTGTCATGGCCTGCTCTAATCAAAATATCAAATTTAACAATGTGGACATCACAGGTAGCAAGGCATTTGGTAAAGATTTTTCTTTGATTGACCATAACGGTAAAAGAAGACAGTTATCAGAGTTCAAAGGACAGTTGGTGGTGATGTTCTATGGTTACACACAGTGTCCAGATGTTTGCCCAACCACCATGACTGAAATGCAAGGTGTGATGGAGTTACTAGGTAAGGATGCTAGTCGTGTGCAGGTGATGTTTGTCACGGTTGATCCTGAGCGCGATACCCAAGAGTTGTTGTCTCAGTATGTTCCGGCTTTTGATAAACGCTTTTTGGGCTTAAGACCGCAATCAGCTGAAGAGTTAGAAAAAATCACCAAAGACTTCAAAGTTTTTTATAGCAAAGTGCCGGGCAAGAGCCCTACAAGCTACACCATTGATCACACAGCAGGCAGTTACGTTTTTGATACAAAGGGTCAGCTAAGATTATTTTTAAAGCATCAGCAGGGCCCTAAGCCTATTGCAGAAGATTTAAAAAAGTTACTTTGAAGTTCTGTTGAGTGAAGCAGTTGAGTTAAAAAATGATTTAGGCAGTTAATGCTAACTTCATTTTTTTCAACGCAGCAGCTTCTATTTGACGCACGCGCTCGGCGGAAATGTTGAATTCTGCAGCAAGATCATGCAAAGTGCTTCCGCCGGTTCCGTCATCCGTTACATCTAGCCAGCGCGAAGCCACAATCTTGCGACTGCGATCGTCTAAGCTTGCCAAGGCCTTTTCAATGCCTGGCCCTTGTAATTGACGTGCTTCTTCGCGTGCCAATACTTCAGAAGGCTCATAGCGATTGTCTGATAACCAGTTGATTGGAGCATAAGATTCATCATCTGATGAGTCTGCTTCAATGGCCACATCACCACCACTCAATCGTTTCTCCATTTCTCGCACATCTTCCTGACGAACATCCAGCGCTTTGGCAAGATGATCAATTTCAGATGGAGAAAGAGCATTCAAAGTTGGTTTGTTGCTGCGCAAGTTAAAGAATAATTTGCGATGAGCTTTGGTTGTGGCAATTTTCACCATTCTCCAATTGCGAAGAATGTATTCGTGAATTTCTGCTTTGATCCAATGAATTGAATAAGTCACTAAACGAGTGCCTTGTTCAGGGTCATATCGTTTTACTGCTTTCATGAGGCCAATATTGCCCTCTTGGATCAAGTCCGCATGAGGGATGCCATAGCCAAGGTATTGGCGAGCAATTGACACCACCAAACGAAGGTGTGACATCACCAATGTTTTGGCAGCGTCTAAATTTTCATGATCCCTGAATTCGCGGGCAAGGCGAATCTCGTCTGATGCGCTGAGCATGGGCAGACGATTAACGCTAGAAATGTAAGCATCAACACTGCCCACATTTAATTGCATTGGAATCATGGCATTCATATTAGTCATACCTCTATATTAGCACTCCTGACATTAGAGTGCTAATTTATGTATAACCATATGATTTATATAGAAATAAATTATTTTGGAATCAAGGATTTAGCGAATTCTGAGGCATTGAATGGCTTCAAATCAGACAGTTGTTCGCCTAGGCCAATCGCAAGAACGCTGGGGGGGTTATCCGATAGTTCTGAGGCAATCGCACACAAGATACCGCCTTTGGCTGTTCCATCAAGCTTAGTGACGATGATGCCAGTTAGATTAAGAGCCTCATGGAAGGCTTTGACCTGAGCCATTCCATTTTGACCAGTGTTGCCATCAATCACCAAAATGGTCTCGTGTGGAGCCGATTCTTGTGCCTTACCGATGACTCGTTTGACTTTTTTTAGCTCATCCATGAGGTGGGCTTGGGTCGATAGTCTGCCAGCGGTATCAATGATGACAATATCTTGTTGACGTGATTGACCGGCTTTGACTGCATCATGGGCAACCGCAGCTGAATCACCACTCTCTTGAGCGATGACAGCCACTTGGTTGCGTTCTCCCCAGGCGATCAGCTGCTCTCTAGCGGCGGCTCTAAAGGTGTCTCCTGCTCCTAATAAAACCTTGCGCCCAGTTTGCTGAAAATGATGACAAATTTTGCCAATGCTGGTTGTTTTGCCAGCCCCATTAACTCCCACGATGAGCCATACAGTGGGCTGCCCTGGATTAACAGGTAAAAATTCCAGTGGATTTTGGGGTCTTTCAAGTTTGCTTAAGAGTTTTTCTACCAATGTGGCTAGAATCATCTTGAGATCATCAGCAGATTCAGCTTTTTGATTTTTTGCTTCACGGCGAAGTTGACTGATCAGGGTTTGAGTGGCGCTCATGCCAACATCTCCCAATAGAAGTGCTTCTTCTAGGGATTCGTACCATTGTTCATCAACTTTTTGAAGATTAAATAGGTTTGATAAGGTTTTACGTAATCCGAACATGACCGATACAATTGATTAATTATGAGCATATTAACAACCCTGGCAGGTCGTGCGCTAACTTTTTGTGGTGCCGCAATTATTTCATTTAGCGCGTATGCACAAAATGCCCCCCAGAAAACTCTGAACACTCACGAGTTTCAGCTATCAAATGGGATGAAAGTGATTGTGCGCGAGGATCATCGTGCCCCAACCGTGGCACACATGATTTGGTATCGTGCGGGATCCATGGATGAGGTCAATGGCAAAACAGGTGTGGCTCATGTGCTAGAGCACATGATGTTCAAGGGCACCAAAAATTTAAAGCCAGGTGAGTTTTCTAAAAAAGTAGCCGCTGTTGGTGGTCGAGACAATGCATTTACCAGCAAAGACTATACGGCTTATTTTCAGCAAATTGAAAAAAGTCATTTACCTGCGATGATGGCCTTAGAAGCTGATCGCATGCAAAACCTGCAAATCGATAAAGAAGAATTTGCAAAAGAAATTCAAGTGGTGATGGAAGAGCGCCGCTTGAGAACGGACGATCAATCGCAAGCCATTGTTTATGAGCAATTGATGGCTACTGCATTTACCAACAGCCCATACCGTCACCCGATCATTGGTTGGATGGATGATTTAAAAAATATGACTTACCTCGATGCGCTTGAGTGGTATCAAGACTGGTATGCCCCTAATAATGCTGTATTGGTGGTAAGTGGTGATGTGCTTCCAGGTGATGTCAAAGCTTTGGCAGAAAAATACTACGGAGCTGTTCCTGCAAAAAAAATCAAGGAGAGAAAGCCTCAGATCGAAGTTCCTCAAATTGGCACGAGAAGAATTGTGGTGAAGGCACCTGCAGAAAATCCAGCAATTACTTTTGCTTGGAAAGCTCCAAAAATTGAGCCGAGTGATTTGAACGTGATTGATCCTTATGCTCTAAGTGTTTTATCTGCCATTTTGGATGGGCATGCAAACTCAAGATTAAATCGACAAATGGTGATAGATCAACGTTTGGCTGATAGTGTCGATGCTTCTTACGGAATGTCAGGTAGAGGCCCGCAGCTATTTTCAATTTCAGCAAGCCCTGCTAAAGGTAAAAGCCTTGTTCTCATTGAAGAAAAAATCAGAAAGATATTGGCAGACATCAAGGCCAATGGTGTGAGCAATGCTGAGTTAGATCGGGTTAAATCACAGCTAGTTTCATCTCAGATCTATAAACGTGATTCAATTTTTGCGCAGGCCATGGAAATTGCGATTGCAGAAATGAACGGTATTTCATGGAAATATTTGGACGATATGTTGCTCAATGTCCAGAAAGTTAAATCAGAAGATATTCAGAGAGTAGTTGAAAAATACCTCATTGATGATTCATTAACGGTCGCAACTTTAGATCCTCAAGCAATTCAAAAGAAACCCGCTGATGCGCAAGCCATGCCTTCAGGAATGAGGCACTAAGATGAAAAAAATACTAGCAACCATTGTTTTAAGTTTTGCCACAACGCTGACTCAAGCAAATGCAGTCATCAATCATTGGGTGCATAGCAGTGGCGCCTTGGTTTATTTGGTTGAAGCCAGAACCATACCGATGATTGATTTACAAATTGATTGGTATGCTGGTTCAGTCAATGATCCTAAAGAGAAGTTGGGGTTGGCTGCTATGACAGCAAGCCTGATTGATAAGGGTTCCATGGTTAATGGGCGCCTGATGTCTGAGACATCTGTATCTGATCGTTTGGCTGATCTTGGTGCAGGTTTAAGTTTCAGCGCTAGTGCTGAGCGCGCCAGTATGCGTTTACGCACCTTGAGCGATGAAAAGAAAAAAGCAGCCGCTATTGATTTGGCAAGTTCTGTGCTGAAGGCACCAGTGTTCGATTCTAGAATTCTTAAAAGAGAGCAGGAGCGGACTGTCTCAGCAATCAAAGAAGCTGACTTGAAACCTGAAACAAAGTTATCAAAAGAATTTGATCGTCAAATGTATGGTCAACATCCTTTTGCTGATTCGCCAACCATCAAAACAATTCAAGCCATCAAATCTGAGGACCTCAAGCGTTTTTATGCCTCGAGGTATGCTGCAAAAGGAAGCAAAATCACCGTTGTTGGTGATATTGGACGGGCTGAATTAGATCAACTGCTTGATCGACTGATGTCATCGATACCTAGAGAGATGAAAGAGCAGCAGCAAGTTCCTGATGTTTTGAAATTTGATAAAAATAAGCAAGCAAATTTAGTGATCAAAATTCCTCATGAGGCTCAGCAAGCTCATATCTCAATGGGAATGCCTGCAATCGCAAGAAAAGATCCAGACTACTTCCCTATGTTGGTAGGTAATTACATTTTGGGTGGCGGCGGTTTTGTTTCTCGTCTTGTGAAAGAGGTTCGCGAAAAAAGAGGCTTGGCTTATAGTGTCTATAGCTATGTCGCGCCAGGAAGACAGATTGGCCCATACGTGGCTGGCATGCAAACTCAAAAAGCCCAAGCTGATTTAGCAGTTGATGTGATGAAAAAAACCATTGGTGATTTCATTGCAAACGGACCAACTGATGAAGAACTTCAAGCTGCGAAAAATAATCTTGTGAATGGATTTCCTTTGAGGATTGATAGCAATCGCAAATTATTGGATAACGTCTCAAGTATTGCTTGGAACGATTTGCCTTTGGATACTCTGGATCAATGGACCAATGAACTGCGCAAAGTTACCAAGGAGCAGGTCATTGCAGCATTTAAAAAGAATTTGGATGTGAATCAGATGGTGACTGTGGTGGTTGGGGCTCCATGACACCTGGCAAGGTCAGAATCATTGGGGGCGCATGGCGTGGAAGATCAATCAAGGTGATTGATTCACCAGGCTTGAGGCCAACAGCAGATAGGACCAGAGAAACTTTGTTCAATTGTTTGGGTCAGCGCGTTGATGATTTGATATGTTTTGATATGTTTGCAGGAACTGGTGCATTAGGTTTTGAAGCTTTGTCTCGTGGCGCTCAAAAAGTCACCATGATTGATGCCTCTAAACAAGCATACGATGCATTAAAAGAAAACTATCAAAATTTAGCCAAGGATGGGTCTTTGGGTATTGCAGATTTCATCAAGGGTAGCGCCATCACAAGCGCTTCTAAGCAGCCAGATAATTCAATTGATATTTGCTTCATTGACCCTCCATTTTCAGAGGCAGGCTTGTTTATTGATGCCCTTAAGCAAGCGGTCAGGATTACCAAGAAAAATAGTGGTTCTGCCATTTATATTGAACACCCCAAAGAAATCAATCCTGAAAAATTATTGAAAGAAATTGCAGAATATGGTGATTTTTGGGAAATTCGTCGTACCATACGTTCCGGGGTGGCAATTGGTACTTTGATGGCCCCTAAAACAATATAAGTTGCTTAAGGTTGGGAGAGCACCATGACAGTCGCTGTATATCCAGGAACATTTGATCCCTTTACCAGGGGGCACGAAGATTTGGTTCGTCGCGCATCGTCTATTTTTGATGAAGTGGTTGTGGGTGTTGCTGATAGCAAGAATAAAAAACCAATTTTTTCTCTTGAAGAAAGAATTGAGATTTCTCGTGAAGTTTTAGGCCACTACACCAATGTGCGTGTTGAGGGCTTCAGTGGTTTGTTAAAAGATTTTGTCAGAAAGAACAATGCTCGTGTGATTGTTCGTGGTTTGAGAGCTGTTTCGGATTTTGAATATGAATTTCAAATGGCTGGTATGAATCGTTATTTATTGCCTGATGTTGAGACCTTGTTCTTGACGCCTTCAGATCAGTACCAATTTATTTCTGGAACATTTGTTCGAGAAATTGCTCTTCTGGGTGGTGACGTGAGCAAGTTTGTATTTCCTTCAGTAGAAAAATGGTTGGCCAAAAAGATTTAATGACATTATTTAGGGTATATCAATGGCACTGATGATTACGGACGAATGCATCAATTGTGATGTGTGTGAGCCTGAGTGCCCGAATGATGCAATCACCATGGGTTTGGAAATCTATGAGATTGATCACAATAAGTGCACTGAGTGCGTTGGTCACTACGATGTGCCTCAGTGTCGCCAAGTGTGTCCAGTGGACTGCATCCCGCTTCATCCTGAGCATGTGGAGAGCAAAGATCAGTTGATGCAAAAATACAAAAATCTCACTGGCAAAACCAGCTAGTTAAGTATTGCTGTGCAGCTCCATGGTGGCTGTACTCATGTCCTTCTTTGCAATCAGCGGCATGACTTTTAGAAAACAAGACATCGCTCGATCAATATCAATTTGCTCTTCAAGCCGTGGTTTTTTAAGAACGTAATCGGCCACATCTAAATTTCTTTTACCTTCTTCAGAGTCACGTGGATGACCAATGCCAAGTCTTAGGCGCCAGTAGTCATTGGTATTGAGGTGTGCGCTGATGTCTTTTAAACCATTGTGTCCACCCAAGCCCCCAGCCCACTTTAGGCGCGCAACGCCAGGCTTTAAGTCAAGCTCATCGTGAACGATCAACATGGAGTCTGGATTGATTTTGTGAAAGCGACACAAGGCAGCCACAGCTTGACCGCTGCGATTCATAAAGGTTGAAGGCTTTAATAGGTAAGCGTCTTCAGCGCCTAATTTAATTTTAGCGATTTGCCCAAAAAATTTAGGGTCATCTTGCCAGTTTCCTTGGTGCAGGCGTGCGATTTCATCCAGCAACCAAAAGCCAGCATTGTGCCGATCTTTTTCGTGTTTGGTGCCAGGATTGCCAAGGCCAACAATTAATTTGAACATAACGCTACTTTAGTCTATTTTTGGGGCGAAAAAAAACCCGCGCAGCGCGGGTTTTTCATCAGGTTGAAAAGATTACTTCTTTTCTTCCTTTGGTTCTTTAGCAGTTGTTGCAACAGGTGCTGCTGGAGCAACTGGAGCTTCTGTAGTTTCTGCCTTAACGGTTGGAATGCGAGCATTCGCAACCACTGGGTTTTCAACTTCTAAGTGAGACACTAGTGAAAGACCTTTTGGTAATGCAATGTCTTTAACGTGAACTGAGTGACCAACTTCAATCTTGCTCAAATCAACTTGAATGAATTCTGGTAAGTCTGCAGGTAAGCAAACTACTTCGATTTCAGTTGCAATGTGGCTGATCAACGCGCCGCCTAATTTAACAGCAGGGGCAATTTCAGCATTCACGAAGTGCAAAGGCACTTTCACGTGAATCTTCTTGTTGATGTCTACACGTTGGAAGTCAATGTGCAAAACCAATGGTTTGAAAGGGTGCATTTGATAGTTACGCAAAAGAGCTTTTTGAGTCTTTCCTGCAACTTCAATGTCTAAAATTGATGAGTGAAATGCTTCTTTACGCAAAGCGTGAAAAAGTGCATTGTGATCTAGCTCTACAGCTTGAGGGGCTTCAGTACCACCATAAATAATGCCGGGTGTTTTTCCAGCATTGCGCAGGCGGCGGCTCGCACCCGTTCCCTGTACGCTACGTTCGTAAGCGACAACTTTCATATGAACTCCAAATAATTAAAAAATAAAGGCTTTTCTGTTCGCGACCAAACAGGAAAGCCCTCTATTCTATCGTAAAAAGCTTGATTCTTAGGGGAATATATTAAGAATCAGCAAATAGTGACATCACAGAATCACCGGTGCTGATGCGAGAGAGTGTCTCAGCCAGCAATGGCGCTGTAGATAAAACTCTGATTTTATTGAGTTTTTTAGCTTCATCATTGAGTGGAATGGTATCAGTGACAACCACCTCATCCAAAGCGGATTCAGCGATACGACCAACAGCACCACCTGATAGAACTGGGTGGGTACAGTAGGCCACCACGCTCTTAGCGCCACGCTCTTTGAGAACTTGGGCTGCCTTGCAAAGCGTACCGCCTGTATCGATCATGTCATCCATGATGACGCAGTGACGGCCTTCAACTTCACCGATCACGTGCATCACTTCAGAAACGTTGGCTTTTGGACGGCGTTTATCGATGATGGCTAAGTCGCAACCCAATTGTTTGGCCAGGGCTCTTGCTCGAACAACGCCGCCAACGTCTGGAGACACCACCAATAAATCTGGGCTCTTTTTCGTTTGAAGATCGGTCAAAAGGATTGGTGAGGCGTAAATGTTATCAACCGGGATATCAAAAAATCCCTGAATTTGGTCAGCATGCAAATCCATGGTCAAAACACGGTCAACACCGGCAACTTGTTGGAGCATGTTTGCTACTAAGCGAGCAGAGATCGCTACGCGGGCAGATCTAGGTCTTCTATCTTGACGTGCATAGCCGAAGTAAGGAATCACTGCGGTAATTCTGCCTGCAGATGCACGCTTCAATGCATCAACCATGATCATCAACTCCATCAGGTTGTCATTGGCAGGGGCGCAGGTTGATTGAAGAACCACCACATGTTTGCCACGAACGTTTTCTTGAATTTCTACTTGAATTTCACCGTCTGAAAAGCGACCAACTTCAGCTTTTCCAAGAGGAATCTTTAAGTGATCAGTCACGGCCTTGGCCAAAGCAGGATTGGCGTTGCCAGTGAAAACCATCATGGTTTCATGTTGCATAGGTTCTTTTGTCATATTTGGTGTTTTATGAATGAGTAGTTAGATTATGCGACAAGTTTTGGCAGGGGAAGAAGGATTCGAACCTTCGCATGCCGGAATCAAAATCCGGTGCCTTAACCAACTTGGCGACTCCCCTCTCGCATCTACTCCTATGAACTTGGATTGTATGACGGATGCCTTGTTAGACCCCGAACCACAAAACCGATCCATTGATTAGGTAGCTGACTCAGTAAATGATTGGCTAAATCAGTTTCAAGAGCAACAAACACGCTGCTACCTGATCCTGACATCCTTGGGCTCGATTGAGGAGCCTGTTGGCGAAGCCAGTTTAATACTGCTGCAACTTCCTGATACTTTTGAATCACAACCTCTTCACAATCGTTATTGCCAAATTGTTCAAGATTGGGTGAATCAATAAAGTCTGAGATTGTAACGGTTGGGTGATTTCTCGTCAAATTTGGGTCTTTGAAGACATCTACAGTTGGTATGTGAACCTTCGGATAAATCAATAAAAAACAGGACTTTGGAAGGCTTACGGCTTGAAGAAGCTCGCCTATACCTTCAACAAAAGCATTTTCACCAAATAAGAAAAAGGGCACATCAGCTCCCAGTTTGACCCCTAATTGCATCAATTCCTGGCGGCTTAATTTCAGATTCCATAATTCATTCAGACCCCAGAGTGTTGCTGCCGCATCAGATGATCCGCCACCAAGACCTGCACCCATCGGAATCCGCTTTTCAACTTGAATGGTGCAGCCTTGGTTTGTATGGGTATATTCCTGAAGTAGTTTGGCGGCTCGAACAACCAGATCTTCTTCGGGAGGTACGTTTGGGGCGCCTGTTGGACGATGCACGAGTCCATCAGCCGAAGCAGTCAGATAAATATCATCATGAAGATCAATCAACTGAAAAACAGATTGCAATAAGTGATATCCGTCTTTTCTTTGTCCAACAATGTGAAGAAAGCGGTTTATTTTTGCTGGAGCCTTGATATGAAATGCGTTAGTCATCAAGCTCTTCAAAAATTATTTTTATCTCAATCAGACCGGCCGTTGATTTTCTCGCAAGGTCTAGTTTTTTTATTTGATTTTTTTCAGTCCACAGAAATGTCATGGTCCAGCCATCTTGAATGATTTTTTGAGCCCTTAGTCGTTCGTCTCTTTCAATGCTGGCCGGCGCACCAACTCTTGCCTCACCGTTTAACCATTTTGATAAACCTCTTGCTGGCAAAGGCAGTCCTGTATAGCTTTGTAACAATGCATCAGCATCATGCGCTTCAAAAATCTTGTCACCATCCTCTAACTTTGCACCTGAAGCATTGATGGTGATTTTTGCCATGGCGCCACCCATCGGGTTTCTGATATCTAAGATATCCGTTTGAGCTTCATGACTCAGGGTGAATGCGCCACTGCCACCATTTTTAGAATCTTTGCCGCTGACTTTAACCGCAAAGCGACCATCCCATAATTGAGGAGATTTTTTTGACGAGCTTGGGACTCTGTCTGGCCAAAGTCTGGCCATGGTGTCTTTTAAGGTTTTATTGTTGGCATCCAATGTTTCGGCTTTTCTCCAGACGGTATCTGCACCTTGACGGTCTTGATTGGACCAAAGAACTTCGCCCAAGTGAGCGCCGATTTCTGCTTCAGGCTTGGTTTCAAAGGCTTTGTTTAACTGCTCAATCGCAAGATTCTTGTTGCCCAAGCGAAAGTTAGCCCATGCAAGGCTATCCAAGATATACATATCATTGGGTGCCAACTGATGGGCTTTTTTCAAAAGGGTGACAGCTTCACCAAGCTTAATGCCCCGATCGGCGAAGGAGTAACCCAAGGCATTGAGTGCATTTTTTTCATCAGGCTTTTTTTGAATAATTCTGCGCAATGTTTTTTCCATCGCATCATAATTTTTTGCCTTCTCAGCACCCAGTGAGTATGTATAAAGAATATCTATGTCGTTGATTTGAGCAATGGGTGCTTGAAGTATGTTGAAGAATGCTATGAGACTGGCTTCTTCATCTTGAGCCCTGGCTAAAAGCGGGCGCCAAGAGTTAATTAACTTTTCTTTGGCAGCGATGATTTTTAATTGGCTCAATTGCAATTGAGCTGGTTTGACACTTTCAGCCCATCGTTGATTCAACATAAAAAGAGTTGTTAAGATTTCTTTGGCATCTTTAGGGTTGATTTCATCCCAAAGCTTTGCGGCGTCTAAAGCCAATTCTGGAGAATTACCGGCAATCGCTATTTCCATCGCTCTTTGAGCCAGCGGGCCGTCTCGAAGAGAGCGGGCCATGCTCATATAGGTTTGGTAGGCAGTGGATGCTTCACCGCGTTGCAAGCTGATTTCTGATGCCAAGATTTGAAACATTTGCTCTGCCGAAAGGCCTTTGGCCGGAGCGGACCATGCCTGGAGGCTGGTTGTGGCAAAGATAATGCTGAGCAAAAATTTAAGTTTTATTGTCATAAGCACATTCTAATCTCACCGCCTACAATTGGCATATGCCTGAATTGCCAGAAGTTGAAGTTACCAAACAGGGGGTAGAGCCCCATGTTGTCGGTAAAACTGTGACAAGTGTTGCCATTTACGATGGTCGCTTGCGTTGGCCTGTGCCTGAGAATTTAAACAAATTGCTGTTAGGTAAAAAACTTACGCAAATTAAACGACGTGGCAAATACTTGTTATTCAGAATGGAAGATGGGTATTTGTTGATTCATCTGGGCATGACCGGTGTTCTCAGGGTGGCAAATCCAAAAGATGAATTAAAAAAACACGATCGCGTTGAAATTGGCTTTGGCAAAAAATTACTGCGCTTACATGACCCCAGAAAATTTGGCGCTGTCTTGTGGGCGGCTGATGAGGATGGTGAAATCGAACGCCACCCACTGATTGCTAAATTAGGTGTTGAGCCATTCTCAGATGATTTTTCTGATGAGAAGGCAGGCCCGCATTTATTCGCACATGCAAAAGGCCGACAAATTTCTATCAAGCAATGGTTGCTGGCTGGCCAGGCAGTGGTTGGCGTCGGCAATATTTATTGTTCAGAGAGTCTATTTTTAGCAGGCATTCATCCTGAAATGCCAGCGGGAAAGCTATCTAAGCCGAGAGCATCGATGTTGGCATCAGCGATTAAAGATACATTGAGTCGGGCGATCAAGGCAGGTGGAAGCACCTTGAAAGATTTTGTGAACAGCGACGGTAATCCTGGGCACTTCATGTTGCAAACCAAAGTTTATGATCGATTTGGGTTGCCGTGCCTTAAGTGCAAAACACCCATCAAACAAATAGTTCAAGGACAGCGGTCGACTTACTTCTGTTCGAAATGTCAGAAAAAGTAATGAAATTTTCAGAAGTAAAAAACTTCACGCAAGATTTGATTGATTGGCAAAAAAAATCAGGTCGTCATGATTTGCCTTGGCAAAAAAATAGAACTGCTTACCGTGTTTGGTTGTCAGAAATCATGTTGCAACAAACTCAAGTTTCAACGGTGTTGAATCGTTATGATGAGTTTTTAAAAATATTCCCAAGCGTTGAGCGTTTGGGTGCTGCAACAGTCGATGAAGTTTTGGCGCAATGGAGTGGTATGGGGTATTACACGCGTGCCAGAAATTTACATCGGTGTGCGCAATCCGTGATGACTGATCATGATGGGGTCTTTCCAAGTGATCCGAAAATATTAGAGTCTTTGCCAGGCATTGGCAGATCAACAGCTGCTGCCATTGCGGTCTTTGCGTATGGCAAAAGAGCTGCCATATTGGATGGAAATGTCAAAAGGGTGTTGGCCAGAATTTGGGGGTATGACCAAGACTTAAGCAAGGCTCTGCACGCGAATCAATTGTGGGCTCACGCGGAAAGTTTATTGCCTCACAAAAAGTCTGATCTGATTGCTTATACGCAAGGGCTGATGGATTTCGGTGCTACGCACTGCACCCAATATCAGCCAGCATGTATCGACCCGCAAAATGGCTTATGTCCATTCAAGAAGTCATGTGTTGCGTATTTAAATGAACGAATCAATCAAATTCCTTTGAAAGTTAAAAAAGTCAAAGTTGAAAAAATTGATATGACTTGGTGGGTGATGATTCATCAAAATAAAGTCTTATTGGAAAAAAGGCCTGAAAAAGGAATTTGGGCAGGCTTGTGGTGTTTTCCAGAGAGCCAAGAGCTAGCAAAAGAACCATCTCAAGTAATGCCTGCTTTTAAGCACGTGCTCACACACCGACAGATGACCATCAAGCCCATCAAAGTACATCTAAAGAAGCGTATTCGTTTACAGGAGAATCAACAGTGGTTCGCACTGAATGATGTTGCTGGCTTGGGTTTACCTAAGCCGATGTCTCTTTTTTTAAAGAATTTAGATCTAGTTCGCGATGGCGAATGAGTAAGTGAAGATCATCTTCAGCAAGCGCTTGAGATTTCTTTTTGAAATAATCAAATAAGCAATTCACCAAATAAACCGAGCGATGTTGTCCGCCTGTGCAGCCGATAGCAATGGTTAAATAACTTCTTCTATCGGCTTGATACTTTGGTAGCCAGGTTTCAATAAAGCGACGTATATCGTCACCCATCGCTTGAACTTCAGGATGCTCTCTCAAGAAGTTAGCCACTTCAGGATCATTGCCGGTCAATGGTCTTAATTGTGGATCGTAGTGTGGGTTTGGTAGGCAGCGAACATCAAATACCAAATCTGCATCTCTTGGAACACCATGTTTGAATCCAAATGACTCAAATAAAATGGTTAAACCTGGACGTTCATCTTTTAAGAGATCTTGTATCCAAGATCTGAGGGTGTGGGCTTTGATATGGCTGGTATCAATGTTGTGTGCAGTCTCTGCAAGATCGGCCAAAAGTAAACGCTCTTTTTCGATGGCATCAATCAATGCAACCTGAGGGGTTCTGTTGTCATCAGGTTTTGATAGGGGATGTCTTCTGCGTGTTTCTGAGAAGCGTTGTACCAGGGTTTCTGTGTTTGAATTTAAAAACAAAACTCGCACATCATGGTTTTGCTGGAGTTGTTCAATGATGGCTGGAAGTTCTTTGATGGACTGTCCGCGACGTGCATCCACAGCAACGGCGATCTTTTCTCTGCCTTGTTTGCTGAGTGACTGAACTAAATCATGGATGAAATCGACGGGTAAGTTGTCTACACAATCATATCCGGCATCTTCTAGGGCATTCAAGGCAACTGATTTGCCTGAGCCAGAGATTCCGGTGATGATGAAGACACGCATATTAAATGAGACGACTTTGATTTTTATTTGAGTCTTCAGATGCCATTAACTGACGCTGGCGTTCCATGAATTCTTTTAATGTGTCAATGCCACGCAATTGCAAGATGGTGTTGCGCACAGCAGCTTCGACTAGCACCGCTAAGTTTCGACCGGCTGCCACTTGAATTTTTACACTGCGAATCGGAAAGCCAAGAACATCGATTGACTGACCATCAATTGGTAATCTTTCAAATTCACCATCATTTCTTCGAACCAATTGAACAATGAGTCTTAACTTCATTCTGCGTCGAACAGCTGTTTCACCGAAAATAGTGCGAATGTCTAAAAGACCAAGACCGCGCACTTCTAGAAGGTCTCTTAAGATTGGCGGGCATCGGCCCTCGATGTAATCCGGACCTAGTCGGGCAAAGTCAACGGCATCATCAGCAACCAAGCCGTGACCTCTTGAAATAAGTTCTAAACCTAATTCACTTTTACCTAAGCCTGAGTCACCTGTGATTAAAACACCCATACCCAAGATGTCCATGAAAACGCCATGCATTGTGACGCGCGGTGCGCCAACTTTGGTCAGGTATAAACGCAAGCGGTCAATAACTTCTGCGGCTGAGGTGGTAGATTTAAATAAAGGCGTTGATGATCTTTGGCAATAAAGTACCAAGTCATCATGTGGCTCGCATCCATCGGCAACGATTAAGCACGGTGGTTTTAAAGATATCAACCCGGCAAGTTCACGTTTGCGATTTTCAGGATCTAATTTTTCGTAATAGTTAATTTCTGGAACACCAAAAACTTGCATTCGGTCTGGGTGAATAAGATTCAAGTGACCAACAAGATCTGATGATGAAGAAGCAAGTTTGACTGCCTCAGAGCTGAAGCTGTTGTCTGCGCCTTCAAGGCCTGCAATCCAGCTTAACTTCAACTCAGAAATATTGTCATCAAAGAGCGTTTGTGCGGTGACGCTGGCTAAATTGAGTGGCTGGGTCATTTGATTAATTCCAGGCGGTCAGTAATTGATAAATATTATCAGCACTGGGCTCTGTGAGGAGAATGTTTTTATTATTGTTGTCTGAGATTGTTTGAGCTACTTTTGCAAGAATATCTAGGTGAGCTTGAGTTGCAGCCTCAGGAACAAGCATGATGACCAGGGCTTTCACTGGTTGCTTATCGCTTGCATGAAAGTGGATGCTTTCTTTTAATCGTACAAAACCAATATGAGCTTGTTCAAGCAACTTCACTCTGCCATGAGGAATTGCAATGCCATTACCTAAGGCGGTTGAACCAAGGGCTTCACGTTCTTCTAAACAAGCTATGACTGAATCTGCTGGAATGCCGTGGTTTTTTTCAAAGAGTTGTGCAACGAAAATAAATAACTCTTCACGAGAAGAAACCTCAATATCTAAGGAGATATTGTTGGGGGTGATGAGTTGGGCCAAGGCGTTCATGTGTGCAGTGCATTATAAGATTGCCTTGGCCTATTTAATCAAGTGTTTTTCAAGGTTTGATGGTGATGATCTTGAACTTTTTCCTTGTGCTTGAGTACTTGTCTGTCGAGTTTGTCTACGACTAAGTCCATGGCGTGATACATATCGCCATTGTGGGCCTCGGCAAAGAGGTCTTTACCTTTCAAGTGCAGCGTGATTTCTGCGTGATTTCTTAAATCCTTCTCTTTTTCATTATTAATAGACAAAGTGACCGTGATGTTCTGTACTTGGTCGAAATGGCCGCTGATTTTTTTTAATTTATCTTCTAAGTGCGAGCGCATCGCAGGGGTAATTTCGACGTGATGACCCAAGATTTTTATATTCATCTATTGCTCCCTATTGTTTTCTACGCAAATGAACGGCAGGGATGCGCAGAGATTCCCTGTATTTAGCAATTGTTCGTCTAGCCACCACAAATCCTTTTGAAGCCAGCAGATCAACGATTTGAGTGTCTGAGAGGGGTTTTTCTTTATTTTCCTCGGCAACAGCTTGTTTGATCAAAGTTCTGATGGCTGTTGAAGATACGGAGCCGCCTGTATCGGTGGATATTTGGCTGCCAAAAAAGTACTTGAACTCAAAACAGCCAGCAGGAGTGGCCATGTATTTTTGAGTGGTTACGCGAGAGACTGTGGATTCATGCATGCCAATCGTGTCTGCAATTTCCCTCAAAACCAATGGTCGCATAGCGATCGGCCCATGATTGAAGAAGTTTTGCTGTCTATCCACGATTGCTTTTGCAACTTTTAAGATGGTGTCACTTCTTTGTAGCACATTTTTAACCAGCCATCTAGCTTCTTGTAGTTTTTGCTGTAAACCATCCATGCCTTCTTTGCCACGATTATCTTTGATGACCTTTGCATATTCTTCGTGCAGGCTTATTTTTGGGGCTGCGGCAGGGTTCAGGGCGACTGTCCACTGTCCTTTATGGTTTTTAACGATGACATCAGGAATCAGCGTTGAATCAACGTGGATATCAAATTCTGATGCAGGGTTATGTTTTAAAGTTTTGATTAATTGAATACTGTCCTGAAGATCTTCATCGTCTACTTTTAAAAGTTTCTTAATTCTGGCCAAGTCTTTGTTGGCCAAAATATCAAGATAGTCACTGCATATCTTGTGAGCAATTTTCCATGCCACAGTTAATTTATTGTCAGCGGTAAAGTTTTCTAATTGCAGGCGCAGGCACTCAGCCAAATCTCTGGCGCCAACACCTGCTGGCTCCAATTGTTGCAATCTGATCAAGGCTCTTTTGGCTTGCTCAAGAGCGCTGCCATCTTCTGGGTCCATATGTGTTGCGAGCTCTTCTGCTAAATCTTCCAGTTCAATATCCAAGTAGCCGTGTTCATCAAGGTTTCCGGCAATAAAACCCATGAGGGATTTTTCTTCGGGGCTGATGCGTAGAAGCTTGATTTGAGCTATCAATGAATCAAGCAGGGATTCTGGCAAGCTAACTCTTGATAGGCGATCATCGTCTTCATCGCTGAATTGATTACCCCTTGATGCTCCAAGGCTGCGATGTGAAAAATGTTCTAAGGGCTCTTTATCTGAAAAGCTGGTTTCAGATTCGTAGTTAATCAGTGGATTCTGTTCAGCCGCCTGAATCAGCTCTTGCTCAAGCTCCATGGCTGAAAGCTGCAATAGCTTGATTGATTGTTGCAGTTGAGGCGTTAAGGCCAGATTTTGTGAGAATCTGAGCTGAAGAGATGCTTTCATGTTACGGTCATTTTAGACCGTCATTGCTGTATTGGTACGTTTTTTGCTTTAAAAATTACATCCGGAAGTTTTCACCAAGATACACTTTTCGAACGGCTTCGTTATCGATGATGGCAGATGGTTTGCCTGAGGCCAAGACTTTGCCTTCACTGATGATGTAAGCATGATCACAAATACCCAAAGTCTCTCGAACATTGTGGTCGGTGATCAATACGCCAATTTGACGATCTTTTAAAAATCTCACAATTCTTTGAATTTCACCAACCGCAATCGGATCGACGCCAGCAAACGGTTCATCAAGCAGAATAAATTTTGGCTGTGATGCCAGTGCTCTTGCAATTTCAACTCTTCGACGTTCGCCACCGGACAATGACATCGCTGGATTGCTGCGCAAATGTGAAATCTGTAATTCTTGCAACAGTGAATCTAATCTGCTTTGTATTTCTTTTTTGGACAGTGGTTTGCCATTTTCTTCTTGAAGCTCTAGAACAGCCTGAATATTTTCTTCAACAGTCAGCTTTCTAAATACAGAGGCTTCTTGAGGTAAATAAGATAGACCAAGCTTGGCTCGCTCATGGATTGGTAAGTGAGTAATGTCTTGCCCATTGAGACTGATTTCACCGCCATCTAGTGGAACTAAACCAACAATCATGTAAAAGGAAGTTGTTTTACCAGCACCATTGGGACCCAATAAGCCCACCACTTCACCACTTTTTACTTCAACGCCCACTTCAGTAACAACAGTTCTTGAACCATATTTTTTTTGAAGACCAACAGCGGTGAGGGTGGATTGGTGAGTACTCATTATTTTGAAGGTCCTGTTAATTCTTTTCTTCTCGGTGACAAGGTTGATTTCACAGATGCTTTAGAAACAACATTATATTTTTCTGTGTTTCCATCATAATGAATTTTGTCACCATTCAATTGGTCGGTGACCCTTGTGCCAGATATTTGGTTCATTCTGGCCTGTTTCTGAAGAATGGCAATATCTGTTTTTCCATCATATTCAATTAATTCGGCAAAGCCCTCAATGAAATCGTTAAATCCCGTGTCTCTTTTTTGACGAAGACTGGCCAGTTCGCCTGGTTTGGCAAAAATGGTGACAAATTGATATCCCTCAGGGTCAATTTTGACTTCAGCTTTTTCACCTTTGATGATCAGCGAGCCTTTGATTAAAAGAACATTGCGTTCAAGATAGTAAATCTGTTTGACGTCATCAAATTGAGCTTTATTCGAGCTTAAGGCAATTGGTTTGTCTTTGTCAGCTTTTTCTGCGAGTGCGGGGGTGGCGAGTAGCCCAAGTGCCATATAGATGCACAAGCAGAAGGAGTAAGTGCTTAAGCGAAACCTCACGGCGCATTACCTTTGGATTCTGATTCAATGCGTCCTTTGACCTGGCCAATCATGGTGAGTTTTTGGTGAACATTGTCAAAAACAGCACCTTCTTGCGAAGTCATGATTGATTGACCTTGCTCTAAATTAACGGGGCGATTTGTTTTAACAATGTCATCATTCATGAGAACTGTGAATTTGCTTGAGCTCATGAATAATCTTGCGCTACCAGCTTGCGTTGCCGTGGCTGCTTGAGCCGGGCGAGTAAGACTTGCATTGCCGACCAAGTCTAAGATTGTCATGTCGCCATCAAGGAAGCCCTTGTCTGATTTAACAGTGATAGCAGGCTTTGTTTCATGGAACCTTCTGGCGATAGGCCAATCTATTTCTGAGCTGGCGTCATCTTCATAATGAGTCAACTTTTGACCAACCACACGAAATTTTGTATTGCCTTCAGGGCCCAAGGTGGTAACAACAATGCCATCCATGATGTAGTCAGGAACGTGACGTTTTTGTTTTTCGGTATCTAGATTTGGCTCATTCATTTGAACCATCCAATAAGTGCCCAGAGTCAAGAATGCCATCAACAGCATTGGCAAGAACTTTAAAACTTGGGCCATGATTCCCATGCTTATAAAGACTCTTGAAGTAAGCGCTGATAGTTGTCTTGAGCCACTAAGATCAAGTCACAAACTTCACGAACTGCTCCGGCCCCACCTGAGCGCTTGGTAATAAAGTGCACACGTTTTTTCACTTCTTCATGTGCTTGAGCAGGACATGCAGCAAAATGAACTTTTGGCAGTACTGACAAATCTGGCCAATCGTCACCCATTGCTGCGCAATCTGAGAGTGTTAGCTTGGTTTGCTCCAACAATATTTGCAGAGCTTTGAATTTTTCAGAGACGCCCATTTGCACATGCTTGATGCCTAATTCTTTGGCCCGACCTTCGACCATCGGCGAAGTACGCCCTGTGATGATGGCAACAATCACGCCGGTTGACTGAAGTAATTTGATACCGTGACCATCCAGGCTATCAAAAATCTTGAGGGCTTCTTTGCCATCTTGACCAACCAATAAGCTGCCATCAGTTAAAACACCGTCCACATCTAAAACAAGTAGTTTGACGTTCGCAGCACGATCAAGTGCCTGCGGGTGTTCTGTGTATGGGTTGGTGACCATCGGGCTGAATGCGTTAGACATATTAAATAACCTGTGCTGCAAAAAGATCATGAAGGTTGAGTGCTCCCATGAGAGCTCCATTTGCATCTACAACCACGAGCTGATTGATGCGATGACGCTCCATCATTTCAACTGCTTCAGCTGCCAAAAGATCAGGGGAGATGGTTCTTGGATTTGGGGTCATGGCATCTTTTAAGGATGTGCCTTGAAACTGAATATTTTTTTCAATCAATCGACGCAAGTCACCATCGGTGAAAATGCCAACAACTTTTTGAGAGTCATCCACCACCACGGTCATGCCCATGCGCTTGGAAGTGATTTCTAGTAAAGCATCGGTGATGCTTGCTTTGATATTTGTGCGAGGAGCCTCTGCCCCACCTCTCATCACATCACGAACATGGGTGAGTAATTTTCTTCCCAAGTTACCGCCAGGATGTGAGCGTGCAAAATCTTCAGGTTTAAATCCTCTGGCATCAAGCAAAGCAACAGCTAAAGCATCTCCCATGGCCAATGCGGCAGTCGTGCTGGCAGTTGGCGCTAAATTGAGAGGGCACGCTTCTTTTTCGACTGACACATTGATGTGCGAATCTGCCAATGAGGCCAATGATGATTCTGGATTGCCTGTCAGTGCAATGAGTTTTGCACCCGTTCTTTTGATGATGGGAACAATGGCAGTCAGTTCACTGGTTTCACCAGAGTTTGAAAAAGCCACAAAGACATCATGTTGGGTGACCATGCCTAAATCACCATGACTTGCTTCCGCTGGGTGAACAAAAAAGGCAGGCGAACCAGTGGACGCAAAAGTCGCTGCAATTTTTCTACCGATATGACCAGATTTACCAATTCCAGAAACCACGATGCGACCTTTACAAGCCAAAAGCAATTCAATCGCGTAGGCAAATTTCTCAGCATTTTTTTGCGTGAGATTTTTTTGGAGCGTCAAAATTGCTTCAGCTTCAATGGCCAAAGTTTCTCTAGCCAAATCAATGGCTCGCTGGTTTTGTGCAGAAGTTTGATGAGTCATGGCTAGAGTATATGTCTTTAGACCTATTTCAATAAGGGGGCCAGGTATTTGCCAGTGTAGCTTTTTGCTACTTTAGCAACTTTTTCAGGGGTACCGACCGCAATAATTTCACCGCCACCGCCGCCACCTTCTGGGCCCAAATCAATGATCCAGTCGGCTGTCTTGATGACATCTAAATTATGTTCAATGATAACAATGGTGTTGCCATGCTTTTTCAGGGTGTGAATCACCTTGAGCAAGAGTTGAATATCGTGGAAATGAAGACCGGTGGTGGGCTCATCCAAAATATACAAAGTTCTACCAGTATCTCGTTTTGAAAGTTCTAAGGAGAGCTTCACACGCTGCGCTTCACCCCCTGATAGGGTGGTGGCACTTTGTCCCAGTTTGACGTAACCCAAACCAACATCGAGCAATGTTTTTAGTTTTCGTTTGACTGTTGGCACTGCTTCAAAGAATTCATGAGCTTGCTCAATGGTCATCGATAAAACTTCGTGAATATTTTTACCTTTGTAACGAATATCCAAAGTTTCGCGGTTGTAGCGTTTTCCGTGACACACATCACAAGGAACATAAACATCAGGTAAGAAGTGCATTTCAACTTTTAAGACGCCATCGCCTTCACATGTTTCGCAGCGACCACCTTTGACGTTGAATGAAAATCTCCCGGCTTCATAACCACGCTCACGAGCGGCTGGAACTCCAGCGAATAATTCTCTGATTGGTGTGAATAAACCAGTGTAGGTTGCAGGGTTTGATCTCGGTGTTCTGCCAATCGGAGATTGATCAACGTTGATCACTTTGTCAAAATGCTCTAGACCGATGATTTCTTTGTGTTGTGCTGGCTCTGCATTAGAGCCATAGAGATGCTGTGCAACGGCGTGGTGAAGGGTGTCGTTGATCAAAGTTGATTTGCCTGATCCAGATACACCTGTGACGCAGGTCAATAATCCCAAGGGGATTTCAACATCCACATTTTTAAGGTTGTTTCCTGTCGCACCTAATATTTTTAGAGAATGCTCTCCCACAGGAGTTCTGTTTTTAGGAACCTGAATGGCTTCTTTACCTGAAAGGTAAGCGCCTGTTAATGAATCTGGATTCGATTCAATTTCTTTTGGCGTGCCTTCTGCAATGATTTTGCCGCCATGTTCTCCAGCACCAGGGCCAATATCAATCACATGGTCAGAAGCTCTGATCATGTCTTCATCGTGCTCAACCACCAAAACTGAATTACCTAAATCTCGCAGGTGCTTGAGCGTGCCAATGAGTCGGTCGTTGTCGCGTTGATGAAGACCGATGGATGGTTCATCCAAAACGTACATGACGCCAGTTAAACCCGAGCCAATTTGTGAGGCCAAGCGTATGCGTTGAGCTTCTCCTCCTGACAGGGTGTCGGCGCTTCTATCTAGAGATAAATAATTCAAACCAACATCATTGAGAAAGCTGAGACGTGCACCGATTTCGGAAATAATTTTTCCTGCAATTTCTTTTTTGGCACCTTTTAATTCCAAAGAGAGGAAGTAGTCGCGTGCTTGACCCAAAGGTAAGTTGCTGACTTCATAAATCGCGCGAGCTTGTTTGCCATCACCCACTTTGACGTTTCTGGCTTCAGTTCTTAGGCGCGTCCCTTCACAACTTGGGCATGGCTTGTTGTTTTGATATTTTGCAAGTTCTTCTCTCACGGTTGGCGAGTCAGTTTCTCTGTAGCGTCGCTCAAAGTTAGCCACAATGCCTTCGAAGGCGTGCTCTCGAATAACGACCTTGCCTTTTTCATTTAAATACTCAAAAGGAATATCTTGATTGTTTGATCCAAACAGCAAGAGTTCTTGGGCTTTTTTTGGTAACTCCTCAAATGGAGCTTCCAAGTCAAACTTGGCATGCTTGGCAAGGTTCTGTAGCAACCTGAAGTAAAACTGATTACGACGATCCCATCCCTTAATAGCCCCTGAGGCAAGAGATAGTTCAGGGTGCGCTACCACGCGCTTTGGATCAAAAAAGCTGATGTGGCCCAAACCATCGCAACTGGGGCAAGCGCCCATGGGGTTGTTGAATGAAAATAATCTTGGCTCTAATTCTTGTAAAGAGTAAGAGCAAATAGGACAGGCAAACTTACTTGAAAAAAGTTGCTCTTTTTCTGTGTCCATTTCAAGTGCGATTGCACGGCCATCAGCCAAGCGCAATGCTGTTTCAAAAGACTCAGCTAAGCGCTGCTGAATGTCTGCTTTTATTTTGATACGGTCTACCACCACATCAATCGTGTGCTTTTCGTTTTTAACTAACTTAGGTAACTCATCTACTTCGTAAATTTTTGCTTTGTTGTGTAAAGCAGTGCCGCCACCTGAGCGAATTCGAAAACGCACAAAACCTTGTGCTTGCAAGTCTTCAAATAGATCGACGTGCTCGCCCTTTCTTTCGCTCACAACGGGCGCCAAGATCATTAGCTTGGTGTCTTCAGGCATTGACATGACTGCATCCACCATTTGTGAAACACTTTGAGCTTCTAGTGGTAGCTGATGTTCTGGGCAGTGAGGGGTTCCGGCGCGCGCAAAAAGTAAACGCAAATAATCATGTATTTCAGTCACGGTACCAACGGTGGAGCGGGGATTGTGACTGGTGGCTTTTTGCTCTATTGATATAGCAGGAGATAAACCTTCGATAGAGTCAACGTCTGGCTTTTCCATCAATTGCAAAAATTGACGGGCATAGGCAGATAAAGACTCTACGTAGCGTCGTTGTCCTTCGGCATAAAGCGTATCAAAGGCCAAAGAACTTTTACCCGATCCAGATAAGCCAGTTAAGACAACCAATTGGTTTCTTGGAATATCAAGATTGATATTTTTAAGGTTATGGGTGCGAGCACCTCTGATTTTTATCGTATCCATGATTTTTCTCTGCGTAACCAGTTAATATAGCTCTTCTTTATGGAAAAAACAGAACTTCGCGCATCTTTGGCTTTGGCCGGCATTTTTGCCCTACGCATGTTGGGGCTGTTTTTAATCCTGCCAGTCTTTAGCATGCACGCCAAAGGCTTGCCAGGCGGTGATCAAGCCCTATTAGTGGGTTTAGCTTTAGGGGTCTACGGTCTTGTTCAGGCCTGCCTGCACATACCACTAGGAATGCTCTCTGATAAATACGGTCGAAGACCAGTCGTTGTTGCTGGACTTTTACTGTTTGTTTTGGGGGCGGTAATAGCGGGTAGTCATGATGATTTGATGTGGATCATCGTGGGACGAGCGATTCAAGGTGCTGGAGCTGTTTCAGCAGCAGTGACCGCATGGTTAGCAGATTTAACTAAGGAAGAAACTCGCACAAGAGCCATGGCCATGGTTGGCGGAAGCATCGCCCTGACATTTGCCATATCTTTGGTGTTGGCTTCTCCTCTTCATGAATCGATCGGTTTGGATGGCATGTTCTATCTGATGGCTATTTTGGGGATTGGGGCTATTTTGTTGGCCTTGTTCGTGGTGCCACAGCAAGAAAAGTCGAACACGCCATTCACAGCGAAGTTTTCTGATGTTTTCTTTAATGCTGATTTATTAAGATTGAACTTTGGGGTGTTTGCTTTGCATGCAGCCCAAATCGCATTGTTTTTGACCTTGCCTAGATTGTTAGTCAAAGCCGATTTGCCTTTGGTTTCGCATTGGCATCTCTATTTGCCTGCTGTATTGATTTCTTTCGCTTGTATGGCACCCATCATCATGATGAGCGAGAGAAGAAAACGCATCAAGCCAGCCTTTATCTTCGGCATTCTTTCTATGATGGTTGCTCAGCTAATCATTGCTAGCTTTGACACCCTGCCAGCAATTGCAACCGCAGTGCTGATTTATTTCATCGGTTTCAATATTTTGGAAGCGATGCAACCGTCTTTGGTTTCTCGTTGGGCTAGTCAAGCCAAAGGAACTGCTTTGGGCATCTACAACACCACTCAATCAATTGGCTTATTCATTGGCGGATTGGGCGGTGGCTGGTTATTGCAATGGGGTGGTGAATCAAGTGTTTTTTATGCTTGTGCAGCACTGATTTTTGCCTGGCTTATAATCGCTTTATCGATGAGAGAGTTGCCTTCAAAAGTTAACTCACCAACTTAATTCGATCAATTTCGGTACAACAAACTTTTCTTCGGGAGACAAAAATGGCATCAGTTAATAAAGTAATCATTGTGGGTAATGTTGGCCGTGATCCAGAAACTCGTCGCCTACCAAGTGGTGACGCAGTGACAAATATTTCAATTGCTACCACTGATCGTTACCGCGACAAGCAATCTGGCGAGATGCGTGAGAACACTGAATGGCATCGCGTTGCGTTTTTTGGCAAGGTGGCTGAGGTAGCAGAAAAATACCTCAAAAAAGGTTCACAGGTTTATGTAGAAGGCCGTTTAAGAACGCGCAAATGGACTGACCAAAGCGGTCAGGAAAAATACTCTACAGAAATCGTTGCTGAAACCATGCAAATGTTGGGTGGCAAAGCGCCTGGATCTTCTGATGGCGGTATGCCAAGCCAAGGTTCATCTGCTTCATCAGCGCCAAGATCATCTGCTCCGATGAGCAGCCCAAGTATCAGCGATATCGACGACGATATTCCGTTTTAATTATTGACGTGAGTGGCGGACATTGTCTGGCCACTCAGCGTTGTAATCAGCTCTGAATGGATTGATATCAATGCCGCCTCTGCGTGTATATCGGGCGTAAACCGATAGCTTGCTAGGGCGGCATTTTTCTTTGATATCCATGAAGATTTTTTCAACGCAGTGCTCATGAAACTCATGATGCTCTCTAAAAGAAATCAAGTAGCGCAGTAAACCTTCTTCATCAATGGTTGGGCCAACATAGTTGATTTGAATGCTTGCCCAATCAGGTTGAGCAGTCACGGGGCAGTTAGAGCGCAATAGATGGCTGACCAATGATTCTTCAACGATGCCCAGGCTTGTGTCTGATGTGAGTAATGCAGCATCTGGTAACTGCTTGGGATCAATTTCTAAATCGAGTCGATCTAACAATTTTCCAGTCATCTCTTTCATGCCCTTGGCGCATTGCTGTTCTGGCGCATTTAATTGCACCGAAACACTTGCGCCAGCAGCTTTGGATAAATCATTTTTGAGCGTTTGAATTAACTCTTCTGTGGATTGAAAGCAATGATTATTCAAGCTGTTGAGATATAGCTTCCACGATTTTGATTCAATGATGTTTGGTGAATTGGCTGGAACCAAGAAGGTCGCAATCGCAAGCTGAGGCTTTCCTTTGGCGTTCAACCAGCTGAGCTCGTAGGCGTTCCAAATATCAATACCAAAGAATGGTGGTTCAGTATTTTTAATTCCAATCTTTAGTCTGTTTTCGGTGCGTGAGATTGGAAACAGAAGCTCAGGACTGTATTGATTTGGGTTATCAGAGTTTTTGCCCAGCGGCGCTTGATCTAAGGTGCTCATGTGTTTATTTGATTTGATTGGCAATGCCAGAAAGAACCTGACCTGTTGGCGCAACGTCAGAGGCTAGTTCGCAGTGCCCCAGTTGATCGTCAAAGAAAAAGTCAGGTTGAAATTCTTTTAAAAAATCTTTTTTGGCTAAACCACCAAGAAACATGGCTTCATCAACGGTGACGCCCCAAGCCATCAAAGTTCTGATGGCTCTCTCGTGTGCGGGGGCTGAGCGAGCGGTGACCAAGGCAGTTCTGATCTTCATTGATTGACCAGACTTTTTGGCAGAGACTTGAAGACGATGCAGGGCTTCTAATAAAGGTTTAAATGGACCCGGTGGTAAGGGTGTTTCAACTTTGTGACTTTCATGTGCAACAAATGCATCAAGCCCCTTGGCTTGAAAAACTCTTTCAGCTTCATCTGAAAATAAAACAGCATCTCCGTCAAAAGCGATGCGTATTTCATCAGGATTGGATTCTGCCAGTTGCTTACTTTGAGGAAACACCATGGCTGCAGGAAACCCAGCATCCAATGTGGCGCGCACATCATCAGCGTTGGCTGATAAGAAAAGATTGGCCTGCAAAGATTTTAAGTAGTGATACGGTGCGCGACCTCGCGTGAAGACACCGCGCTCAATGGCTAGACCGGCATTTTTCGCAGAGCGAAAAACTCTCAAACCGCTCACTGGATCATTTCTAGAAAGAATCACGACTTCCACATTTTGTTGGCCGCCCTCATTAAAAGTCAGTAACTTCTTGACCAATGGGTAGGCAACACCTGGCTTCGCTGGCTGATCAATTCTGTTCAATTGAAGTTGCATATAGGCGCTGTCATCACTCGCTTCAAAAATTTGATTTTCTTCTTCAAAATCAAATAAAGCTCGTGAGGAAATGGCGACAACTAATTTGCCTTCAAGTGAGAACGCCATGCTTATGCCAAGAAAAGTTTATAAGCAGGGTTATCGCTTTCATCCCAGTGTGGGTAGCCAAGTCCTGCTAAAAATTTCTTCAATTCTTTTTTATCACTTGCGGGCACTTGCATACCAATCAAAATGCGCCCGTAATCTGCGCCATGATTTCGGTAGTGGAACAAGCTGATGTTCCAGTTGGGCGCCATACTGGTTAAGAATTTCATCAAAGCACCAGGCTTCTCTGGGAACTCAAAGCGATAAAGCAATTCGTTTTTTGCTAGCTGTGAACGTCCACCAACCATGTGGCGCAAGTGTGACTTGGCCAATTCGTCTTGAGTCAAATCAATGGTGTTGAAACCTGACTTAGTGAAGGATTTGGCGATGACCGTGCTATCGGAAGCTTTTTGTGTGGCGATGCCAACGAAAATATGAGCTTGATCAGCATCGGCAATACGATAGTTAAATTCTGTGACATTGCGCTCACCCAAAAGTTCGCAGAAGCGCTTGAATGAACCGCGCTGCTCTGGAATGGTGACAGCAAAAACAGCTTCTTTGGATTCACCAACCTCGGCTCGTTCAGCAACGAAGCGGAGTCGATTGAAGTTGATGTTCGCACCGCAGGCAACTGCAACCAAAGTTTGGTTCTTGCATTTCTCGCGCTCCACGTATGCCTTCAGACCAGCCAGAGCAAGCGCTCCAGCAGGTTCTAGAATGCTGCGTGTATCTGTGAAGACATCATTGATGGCCGCACATATTGCGTCTGTATCAACAGTGATGATCTCATCAACCACTTGTTGGCAAAGTCTAAAAGTTTCTTTGCCAACCAATTTGACAGCGGTACCGTCAGAAAAAAGACCAACTTCTTTTAGCTCAACTCTGCGACCAGCCTCTAAAGATTTTTTCATGGCATCAGAGTCAACGGTTTGAACACCGATGACCTTGATTTCTGGACGAATGGCTTTGATATAGGCGCCAACTCCTGCAATTAATCCACCGCCGCCGATGGCTAAGAAAATTGCATCGATAGGCTCTTGGTGTTGTTGCAGAATCTCCATGGCGATTGTTCCCTGGCCTGCAATGACATCTGGGTCATCAAAGGGGTGAACAAAAGTTAGTTGATGTTTCTTTTCAAGAGACAGGGCGTGTTGATAGGCATCGCTGTATGAATCGCCATGCAAAACAATTTTGACTGAGCTGCCGCCGCGAGCACTCACTGCATCAATTTTTACTTGTGGCGTGGTGGTGGGCATCACGATGATGGCTTTGCAGTTCAATTTTGCTGCAGCTAAAGCCACACCCTGGGCATGGTTGCCTGCTGATGCTGCAATGACCCCACGTTTTAGGTCGGCAGGGCTCAAGTGAGCCATTTTGTTATAGGCACCTCTTAACTTAAATGAAAAAACCGGTTGGTTATCTTCTCTTTTAAGTAAAACCTTGTTTTTAATGCGCTCAGAAAGGTGTGAAGCTAGTTCAAGCTCGGTTTCTCGGGCAACGTCATAGACCTTGGCGGTCAATATTTTTCGTAAATAATCTTTAGGCATCCTGTGAGCGTATCACGGCAAAAGCCTAAAATGATCAAACATGGATACCAATTTACATAATTTTTTGGTTTGGCTTTCTCTGCCCACGGTGGGTTTGCCGGCTGTTTTTTCAATTTCATTTGTATCGGCAACCCTTTTGCCGCTGGGCTCAGAGCCGGTCTTATTTGGGTACATCAAATTAAATCCTGATATGTTCTGGCCTGCAGTTTTTGTGGCAACGATTGGTAATACCCTCGGGGGCATGCTGAATTGGTTGATGGGTTTTGGTGCCAATAAGGCTCATGAGAAGCTTTTAGGGCCTAGAGACCATAAATTATTGGGCTGGTTCGAGAAACTAGGTCCCCCGGCCCTCCTACTGTCTTGGTTACCCATCGTTGGGGACCCTCTGTGTGCGGTCGCCGGTTGGCTCAGGCTGCCATGGCTTTCATGCATGATTTACATGGCGATTGGCAAGTTTTTGCGTTATGTCACCATGACTTACGTTCTATTGCTGATCCCCGGGGAGTTTTGGACGACCATTGGCCGTTGGCTTGGTTTCCTTTGATGACCTTGCTCTATTTAAGGTCACAAATGGCCTTAAGTAAGAATAAGGCGAAGATCTCGATAGTCCTTTAAAATGGCTTTTTAGTTAAAAGTGATGATATGAACGCACCTTTGCCACTCCACAGCATGACAGAGCATCCTCAAAATGCTCCTCGTTTGCGTGAGATACCCTATAACTACACATCTTTCTCAGATAGAGAGATCGTTATCCGTTTATTGGGTGAAGAAGCTTGGCAAATTCTGGACGAACTAAGGTCTGGAAGAAAAACTGGGCGTTCAGCCAGAATGCTTTACGAAGTATTGGGCGATATCTGGGTTGTTCAGCGCAATCCTTACCTGCAAGACGATCTTTTAGACAATCCTGGCCGTCGCAAGCAATTGATCGAGGCATTGCATCATCGCTTGAGAGAAGTTCAAAAGAGAATGACCACTGATTTGGCCGACAAGGTTGGTAAATTAGTTGATAGCGCCAAACTTGCTGTTGAACAATTCAACGCTGAGTTTGATCGTGTTTCAGTTTTGCGCAAACGTGTTCGTAAAGTTTTAGGTAAGTTCACTGCAGCTGACAATATTGCTTACGATGGTTTGGCTCGCGTTTCTCACGTGACTGATGCAACTGACTGGCGTGTTGAATACCCATTCGTTGTTTTAACACCTGACACTGAAGAAGAAATTCCTAACCTGGTCAAAGGTTGTATAGAACTTGGTTTGACCATCATTCCTCGTGGAGGTGGTACTGGATATACAGGCGGAGCAATTCCTTTATCTCCAATGTCAGCTGTAATCAATACAGAAAAGCTAGAAACTCTGGGCCCTGTAGAGATGATGCGTTTGCCTGGCTTGAGTGAAGAGGTTGCCACCATTTATTCTGGCGCCGGAGTGGTTACCAAGCGTGTTTCTGATGCAGCAGATAAATCTGGCAATGTTTTTGCTGTAGATCCTACGTCTGCTGAAGCCAGCTGTATTGGTGGAAATATCGCCATGAATGCTGGTGGTAAAAAAGCTGTTTTGTGGGGCACTGCCCTTGATAACTTGGCGTCATGGAGAATGGTTGATCCTGACGGCAACTGGTTAGACATTGAGCGCATTGGTCACAACATGAGCAAGATTCATGATGTCGACTTTGCCACTTTCAAATTGGTTTGGTCAGATGGCTCATATGCTCCTGGTCAAAAAATCATCAAGACTGAAGAGTTGAAGATTGTAGGTAAGACCTTCCGTAAAGAAGGCCTAGGTAAAGATGTGACTGATAAATTTTTATCAGGTTTGCCAGGTATTCAAAAAGAAGGTTGTGATGGCTTAATCACCAGTGCAAGATGGGTCTTGCATCGCATGCCGAAGCAAATTCGTACAGTTTGTTTGGAGTTCTTTGGTCAAGCACGTGATGCTATTCCAAGCATCGTTGAAATCAAAGCCTACTTGGATCAACAAACTAAACAAGGCGGTGCCATCTTGGCCGGCCTTGAGCATTTAGATGAGCGCTACTTGAAGGCTGTTGGCTACGCTACCAAATCAAAGCGCAATGTTTTGCCAAAAATGGTTTTGATTGGCGACATCGTTGGTGATGATGAGAATGCTGTGGCAATGGCCGCCAGTGAAGTGATTCGCATGGCCAACACCAGGGTTGGTGAAGGTTTCGTTGCTGTGAGTGCAGAGGCTCGCAAGAAATTTTGGTTAGACCGCTCAAGAACTGCTGCTATTGCAAGACACACAAACGCATTCAAAGTGAATGAAGACGTTGTGATCCCACTTGATCGCATGGGTGAGTACACCGATGGTATTGAGCGCATCAACATTGAACTGTCTTTGAAAAATAAACTTCAGCTTTTGAGCGAGCTTGAGTGTTTCCTTCAGCAAGGTAATTTGCCATTAGGTAAGTCAGAAGATGGTGATGTGCCTGAGGCCGATTTGCTTGAGGGTCGCGTTTCACAAGCTTTGCAATTAATTGCTTCAGTTAGAAAAGAGTGGTTGGGTTGGTCTCAGAATATGGATCAGCACTTTTCAGCCTTGCAAGATAGAAGTTTGCGCGCCTCATGGAAGCTTCAAGTCAGAGCTGAGTTAAGAAATATATTCAGTGGTGTTCCGTTCGAGCCTATCTTGAAAGAGTGCGAAGCAATCCATAAGAAGGTTCTTCGCAGTCGTGTATTCGTGGCTTTGCACATGCATGCTGGTGACGGTAACGTGCACACGAACATTCCTGTGAATTCTGATAATTACGACATGCTTCAAGATGCTCATCAATCCGTTGATCGCATCATGAAGTTGGCTAGATCCTTGAATGGTGTGATTTCAGGTGAGCACGGTATTGGTATTACCAAGCTTGAATATCTAACAGAAGCTGAGATCAAAGACTTCAGATCTTATAAGTTGAGAATTGACCCAGAGGGCCGTTTCAATAAAGGCAAGTTAATGCAGGGCGCCGATTTGAGAAATGCCTACACGCCAAGTTTTGGATTGATGGGCCATGAATCTCTCATCATGCAGCAAAGTGATATTGGTGCGATTGCAACAAGCATCAAGGATTGCTTGCGCTGTGGAAAATGTAAGCCTGTTTGCGCGACGCACGTGCCACGCGCCAACTTGTTATACAGCCCACGTAACAAAATTTTGGCTACATCATTATTGGTTGAAGCCTTCTTGTATGAAGAGCAAACAAGACGTGGTGTTTCCGTAAAACATTGGGAAGCCTTTGATGATGTCGCTGCGCACTGCACGGTTTGTCATAAGTGTTTGACTCCATGTCCTGTGAAGATTGACTTTGGTGATGTCACCATGAATATGCGTAACTTGTTGCGCAAGATGGGGCAGAAGAAATTCAATCCAGGTGCAACGGCTGCCATGTTCTTCTTGAATGCCACCAATCCTGAAACGATTCAATTGACCAGAAAGTTAATGATCGATTGGGGTTATAAAGCTCAGCGTTTGGCGCATGATTTATTGAAGAAGTTTGCCAAGGCGCAAACTGCTAAGCCTCGTTCAACTGTAACGAAGCCGCCAATCCAAGAGCAGGTGATTCACTTCATCAATAAAAAGATGCCAGGCAATTTGCCGAAGAAGACTGCCAGGGCTTTATTGGATATTGAAGATTCTGATGTGGTGCCTATCATCAGAAATCCACAAACAACTTCTGTTGATACAGAAGCAGTGTTCTATTTCCCTGGTTGTGGCTCAGAAAGATTGTTCTCCCAAGTAGGTTTGGCAACGCAAGCCATGTTGTGGCACGCCGGTGTTCAAACTGTCTTGCCTCCGGGTTATTTGTGCTGTGGTTATCCGCAAAGAGGTTCTGGTGATTTTGATAAAGCAGATAAGATCATCACGGACAACCGCGTGCTTTTCCATCGCATGGCTAATACGCTAAATTACTTGGACATCAAGACAGTGGTGGTTTCTTGCGGCACCTGTTACGACCAATTAGCGGGCTATGAGTTTGAAAAGATTTTCCCTGGTTGCAGAATCATTGATATCCATGAGTTCTTGTTAGAGAAGGGTATCAAGCTTGAAGGCGCTAAGGGCGTGAGATACATGTATCACGACCCATGTCACAGCCCAATGAAACTTCAGGACCCATTGAAGACGGTGAATAGCTTGGTCACAACTGAAGATGGTACAAGTATTGCAAAGAATGAGCGTTGCTGTGGCGAATCTGGCACATTGGCTGTCACTCGTCCGGACATCTCTTCTCAGGTTCGTTTCCGTAAAGAAATCGAAATGAAAAAAGGCGCGGATGAGTTAAGAAGTGATTTTGATGGTCAAGTCAAAATCTTGACGAGCTGCCCTTCATGTTTACAGGGTTTGTCACGCTATGACGAAGACTCTGGCACTAAAGCAGATTACATTGTGGTTGAGATGGCCAATCATTTGCTAGGTGCTAATTGGATGGCTGATTATGTGAAGAGCGCCAATACAGGCGGTATTGAAAGAGTATTGGTTTAATCATGAGCTCAACTGAAAAAGCACCATTGCCTCAGAACATCATCGTTCATCAGCAGTCCAAAGTTTTGGAGCTGGCTTATGAGAATAAAACGTATCAGTTGCCGTTTGAATTTTTAAGAGTGTGGTCACCGTCTGCTGAAGTCAGAGGTCATGGCGTTGGCCAAGAAACTTTGCAAACCGGTAAGCGTGATGTTTTGATCAATAACATTGAGCAAGTTGGTCATTACGCCATCAAGCCAGTGTTTTCTGATGGACATGATTCAGGTATTTTCAGTTGGGACTATCTTTATGAGATGTGCACCAATCAGGAAGAAATGTGGCAAGACTATTTAGACCGAATGGAACAAGCGGGTGCCAGCAGAGATATTCCAATGGTGAAGGATGAGCCGCGCTCTTGCGGGCATTAATTAATCATGGCACAAACACATTTTGGTTATAAAACAGTTGATGAAACTGAAAAGGCAAGCAAGGTTGCTGAGGTTTTTCATTCTGTAGCAAATAAGTACGACATCATGAACGATTTGATGTCTGGTGGTTTGCATCGCTTATGGAAGCATTTCACAATTAGTAAGGCTGCTGTGAAGCCCGGTCAAAAGGTTTTGGATATTGCTGGCGGCACAGGTGACTTATCTTTGAGTTTTGCAAAATCTGTTGGTCTTGAGCGTGAAACTGGTGGTCAAGTTTGGTTGACTGATATCAATGCCTCAATGCTGGGTTTTGGTCGTAATCGTTTAATTGATAAAGGCTACTATTTGCCGTGTGTTCAAGTGGATGCAGAGCAAATACCATTTCCAAATAATTATTTTGATTTGACCACTGTTGCGTTTGGTTTGCGAAATATGACTCACAAAGAAGTTGCTCTAAAAGAAATGTTAAGAGTGATCAAGCCAGGTGGCAAAGCAATGGTTTTGGAATTTTCTAAACCAGTTGATGCCCTTAAGCCAATTTATGATGCTTATTCATTCAAGATACTTCCATGGCTTGGCGAGAAGGTTGCTGGCGATTCAGAGAGTTACCGTTATCTTGCAGAATCAATTCGCATGCACCCAGATCAAGAAACTTTAAAAACCATGATGGAAAGTGTGGGATTTGACAAGGTTGAATACCACTCGCTCACTGGTGGTATTGTTGCGTTGCATATTGGTTACAAATACTGATACTTACCGAATTTTTGAGAGGTTAAAGATGTTGAAGAAAAGTTTTGTTTATTTAGTTCTTTCTTCCTTTGTGTTGATGGGCGCATCATTTGATGCCGAAGCCAAGCGCATGGGCGGTTCCAAAAGCATGGGTAAACAGTCTCAAAGTGTTACTCAAAAGCAACAGGCAGCACCTGCTCAGCCGGCTCAAGCCCCTGCAGCAGCTCCTGCCACTGCGGCTAAGCCAGCTGCTGCACCAGCTGCAGCTCAACCGAAAAAAGGTTTTGGTATGGGCGGCATTCTAGGTGGTCTAGCTGCTGGTTTGGGTCTTGGTTGGTTGTTGTCACATTTTGGTTTGGGTGAAGCAGCAGCATCATTTTTGATGGGCTTTTTAATGGTAGCTGCTGTTGCAATGATCGGTCTTTGGTTGTTCAGACGTTTTGCCAATAACGGTCAAGCCACATATAAGGCAAGCCCTGCTGGTGGAGCGCCATGGGAGAACCAACAGCGCTTTGATCGCCAAGAGCCAGTCAATGTTGGCTCATCATCAGCTGCACCTGTTGTTGAAGCTGCTGCTGCAGATGTTGCGATCAAGGACTTTGATCAAGAGTCTTTCTTGTTAAATGCAAAAAAACATTTTGTTCACTTGCAAGAAGCTTGGGATCGTGGCGACTTAGAGAAGTTGAGAGAATTTGCAACTCCAGAAATGTTTGCAGAACTTAATCAAGATCTTCAAGCTCGCGCAACTGAGCAGAATCGTACCGAAGTGTTAACGATTGAAGCAGATTTATTGGGTGTTGAATCATTGCAGGATGTTTATTTGGCGAGCGTTCGTTTCTCAGGAATGATTCGTGAGCAAGCGGATGGTCCAGCTGAGTCCTTCGTTGAGGTTTGGAATTTGACCAAGCCTGTTAATGGTCAAGGTGGTTGGGTGTTAGCTGGTATTCAACAGTTGGTCTAATCTGAAAACGATCGTACATGCTCTAAATTATTTACTGGCCCAAGAAACTTGGGCCAGTGATCTTTTGCAAAAGCAAAAAGATAAAACAATCAAATTAGTTTTACCGGTGGTTGAGATGTCCTTGGTCGTAACTGATCAGGGACTTTTCGCTTTGGCGGATAAATCACTTAGTGAGCCAAATGTCACATTAACGATTGGCCCAGATGTTTTTAATGCTTATATTGCCGGTGGTAAAGATGCTGCTGTAAAGCATGTCAAGGTATCCGGTGATGTGGACTTGGCTCAAGCTGTATCAACCTTGGCAGGGCAGCTGCGCTGGGAGGCTGAGGAAGACTTATCAAAGCTGGTTGGCGATCCTATGGCCCATAGAATCATGCAAGCAGCCCAGCAAAGTAAGCAATATGGTCAAAATGTACTTCATGATGTTGGCACTAGCGTTTTAGAATACTTTATTCATGAAAAACCAACGCTTGTTAAAAGAGAAGAATTAGTGCGCCATAAAGATGAAATAAGACGTTTGCGCGACGATGTTGAACGCATTGAAAAGCGTGTTGAACGTTTGCTCGAGAGGACCTTGTGAAACAATTTTTTAGATTGTTCAAGATCCTTTACACGATTTGGCGTTTTGGTCTTTTAAGAATAGTCAGAGACAGTCTGAGACCTGGCTTGGTCAAGGTGATCTTGACGGGTATTTCTTGGACAACGCCAACGGGCTATACGCGTGGAGAAAGTCTTCGTTTAGCTTTAGAAGCTTTGGGCCCTATCTTTGTTAAGTTTGGCCAAGTCTTATCAACTCGCAGAGACCTCTTGCCTTTAGATGTGGCTGATGAGTTGGCCAAGTTGCAAGATCAAGTTCCGCCATTCTCCCAATCTAAATCAATTGAGCTGATTGAACTATCTTTAGGTAAAAAATTATCAGAAGTCTTTCTGTCCTTTGATGAAAAACCTGTCGCGAGTGCTTCTGTTGCCCAAGTTCACTTTGCCGTGCTGAAGGGAACAGAAAAGTATCCTGAGTGGCAGGGTAAAGAGGTGGCCATCAAAGTCTTGCGCCCCGGCATTTTGCCAATCATTGAAAGTGACTTGGCACTTTTGCGGGTCTTGGCTTCTTTGGTCGAGAAATTATGGCGAGACGGTAAGCGTTTAAAGCCACGAGAGAACGTTGATGAATTTGATACTTATTTGCACGATGAGTTAGATCTAACGCGCGAAGCATCAAACGCTAGTCAACTGCGCAGAAATTTTGAAGGATCTAAAAAGCTGATCATCCCTGAAATGTACTGGGATCTGTGTGGCATCAACGTCATGGTGATGGAGAGAATGCATGGCATTCCAATTTCTCGCCTAGATGATCTTCGTGCTGCTGGAATTGATTTTAAAAAATTAGCCTCTGATGGTGTCGAGATATTTTTTACCCAAGTGTTTCATGATGGTTTTTTCCACGCAGACATGCATCCTGGCAATATTTTTGTGAGCGTTGCACCTGAAACTTTTGGACGTTATATTGCCCTAGACTTTGGCATTGTTGGCGCTTTGTCAGAAACAGATAAAAATTACTTAGCGCACAATTTTTTAGCATTCTTTAATCGCAACTACAGACGTGTTGCTGAATTACACATCGAGTCTGGTTGGGTTCCTGCGGATACCCGAGTAGAAGAGTTAGAAGGTGCAGTGCGAGCTGTTTGTGAGCCTTACTTCAATCGTCCTTTAAAAGAAATTTCATTGGGCATCGTGCTGATGAGACTGTTCCAAGCCTCGCGACGCTTTAATGTTGAAATTCAACCGCAATTGACCTTGTTGCAAAAAACACTACTGAATGTGGAAGGCTTGGGCCGTCAATTGGATCCTGATATGGATTTATGGAAAACCGCAAAACCAGTGTTGGAGCGATGGGTTGATCAACAAATCGGCATCAGGGGTTTCATTGATCGGATCAAATCAGAAGCTCCACTATGGGCTAAGTTAGTGCCCACTATCCCAAGATTGCTTGCCCAATGGTTAGAGGCTAATCAAAAACAAGGAAATACTTCTGATCACGAGCTGATGTTGAAGTTAGTCCTGGAACAGCAAAAGACAAAAAAGCTGATTTGGGGAAGTATTCTTTTCATGGGCGGTCTTTTGGGTGGAACCTTATTTACGCTCAGTTGGCTAAGCTAAGCCCTATAATTTAAGGCTCCATGAAAAAATATTTTATTGCCGGCATCTTAGTTTGGACTCCATTGGCCGTCACCATTTGGGTGATGACTTGGGGCTTATCCGTTTTGGACGGGGTCTTCGGTTCGGTTATTTCGGCATTGATGGCAGTTTTGCCAGTCGACTTAACACCAGCATTGCAATCATTCAGGAACTTACCGGGTGTAGGTATTTTGATTGTGATTGCCGTGATTCTGGCAACCGGCATTGTTGCGGCAAATTTTGCAGGTCAATGGTGGATTCGTTTATGGGATCAAATCATCGCCCGCATTCCAATTGTTAAGTCAATCTATTCAAGCGTAAAACAAGTTTCAGGCACACTTTTTTCAAGCAAGGGTAATGCCTTTAGAAAAGCAGTGTTGATTCCTTATCCACGGAATGGATCATGGACAATTGCATTTGTCACAGGTAATCCTGCAGAAGAAGTTGCCGGTAAGTTAAGTGGCGAGCACGTTAATGTGTTTTTGCCAACAACCCCTAACCCAACCTCTGGGTTTTTTATGATTGTTCCTCGTGCGGACATCATCGAGTTGGATATGGGCGTTGAAGAAGCCTTGAAGCATATTGTTTCAATGGGCTCAGTAGCCCCTCTCAATCATTCAGTCACATCAGTAAAGTAGGAAGTTTTATGTCAATGCGCAGTCATCAATGTGGCCAAGTCACAGAATCATTAATCGGACAAGAAGTCACCTTAGCGGGTTGGGTGAATCGTCGACGCGATCATGGCGGCGTTATTTTTATCGACTTAAGAGATAGAGATGGCTTCGTTCAAGTTGTTTGTGATCCTGATCGCCAAGAGATGTTCTCAATTGCTGAGCAAGTGCGTAATGAGTATTGCGTGCAAATTAAAGGCTTGGTACGTGCACGTCCAGCTGGTACTGAAAATAATGATTTGGTCAGCGGTAAAGTTGAATTGCTGTGCCATGAACTAAATATCTTGAATGCCTCTGTCACTCCACCGTTCCAATTGGAAGATGACAACTTATCTGAAACCACACGTTTGACTCATCGTGTCTTGGATTTGCGTCGTCCGCAAATGCAAAAGAATTTACGCCTTCGTTACAACGTTGCGATTGAAACAAGAAAGTATTTAGATCAAGCGGGCTTCATTGATATTGAAACACCGATGTTGACCAAGAGCACTCCTGAGGGAGCTAGAGACTACTTGGTGCCTTCAAGGGTTCATGATGGCCAGTTCTTTGCCTTGCCGCAATCACCACAATTGTTTAAGCAGTTATTGATGGTGGCAGGCTTTGACCGCTACTATCAAATCACCAAGTGTTTCAGAGATGAAGACTTGAGAGCTGATCGTCAACCTGAATTTACTCAGATCGACTGTGAGACAGCATTCTTAGATGAGTATGAAATACGTGATCTTTTTGAAAACATGATTCGTCATATCTTCAAAACAGTGATGAACGTTGAATTGGCTAATCCATTCCCAGTCATGCCTTACTCAGAGACCATGGCGCGCTTCGGATCAGACAAGCCTGATTTGCGAGTGAAGCTTGAGTTCACAGAATTGACAGATGTGATGAAGGATGTTGATTTCAAGGTTTTCTCCGGTCCTGCTAATCAAGAGAATGGTCGCGTGGTTGGTTTGAGAGTTCCTGGTGGCTCAGTCATTAGCCGCAGTGATATTGATGATTACACTCAGTTTGTATCAATCTATGGCGCTAAAGGCTTGGCTTGGATCAAAGTTAACGAGATCGCTAAAGGCCGTGATGGATTGCAATCTCCGATTGTTAAAAATCTTCACGATGCAGCGATTGCTGAAATCCTTAAGAGAACTGAAGCAAAAGATGGCGACATCATTTTCTTCGGTGCTGATAAAGCCAAAGTGGTCAATGATGCAATCGGTGCGTTGCGCCTGAAGATTGGCCATTCTGCTTGGGCCAAAGAAAACGGTTTAATGGAACAAACTTGGCAACCAATGTGGGTTGTTGATTTCCCAATGTTTGACTATGATGATGATGCTGCTCGCTGGGTTGCTTGTCACCATCCATTCACAAGTCCAAAAGACGAACATCTCAACTATCTAGAAACAGATCCTGGCAAGTGTTTGGCTAAAGCCTATGACATGGTTCTGAACGGTTGGGAAATCGGTGGTGGTTCAGTTCGTATTCACAAAGAATCTGTTCAAAGCCAAGTGTTCCGTGCATTGAACATTGGCCCTGAAGAAGCTCAAGCAAAGTTTGGTTTCTTGTTGGATGCCCTTCAGTACGGCGCACCTCCTCATGGCGGTATCGCTTTTGGCCTAGATCGAATTGTCACAATGATGACTGGTGCAGAGTCGATTCGTGATGTGATCGCTTTCCCTAAAACACAAAGAGCTCAATGTTTGTTAACTCAAGCACCAAGCCCTGTTGATGAAAAGCAATTGCGCGAACTTCATATTCGCCTGCGCAACACAGAAATGCCTGCATGAAAATCCCAATCTCGGTACTAGTCGTTATTTACACGACTAGCAACGAGGTTTTGTTGCTAGAAAGAAAAGACCATCCAGGTTATTGGCAGTCTGTTACAGGTAGTTTGGATGCTCTTGATGAGCCATTGATCGATGCCGCAGCCAGGGAGTTGTTTGAAGAAACGGGCATCAAAGTATCATCTCTTGCTCCCAACTCTTTGCAATCCATGAATCAACAGATTCAGTATGAAATATATCCCCAGTGGCGTCATCGTTATGGGGAGGGTGTTACTGAGAACACTGAGCATTGGTTCAAGGTTCTTTTACCCAATCGTGTACCTGTGACTCTGTCTTCCAGAGAGCATTTAGCCTACCAATGGCAGCCAATTGAAGAGGCGGCCTCACTTTGTTTTTCTCCTAGCAATCAGCAAGCAATCCTCAAGCTTAATTCTGATTAGAATTAAGTCATGTCTCTTCTAAGAAAAGATCGTTGGCAAAGTATTGAAAACCTTGATTTACTTGAGGGGGGTAATAATTATTTCAAAGTACTTGAAGCCTCACTTTTGGGCGCTAAAAAATCAATTTATCTTGAGGCTTATATTTTCTCAAGTGATGATCAGGCAAAAAGAATTGCTGATCTATTGTGCCAAGCAGCCAGCAAAGGTTTGGACGTCAAAGTCATTCTTGATTGGCTGGGCTCAAGCAATTTTTCTTTCAAAAATGATTTTTTAAAGTCGGGCGTTCAACTCGTTCATTACAACCCTTCATGGTTTGGTCGTTTTGGTTTTTCAAGAACGCACAGAAAATTAGTTGTGATCGATGAAACCCAAGCCTTTGTTGGCGGTATCAATATTTGCGCTGACAATCTCTCCCCGGATGGAGAAATCTTAAAAGGTATCAGATGGGATTTGGCCTTGCATGCAACAGGAGCTATTGTTGAAAAAGTACATGCTACTTTTTTACGTCAATGGCAAAGAATGCAACCTAAGGCACTGCACCCTCGAAATATCTTAAAAAGAATTTTGGATCAGGAGTTGCCTTGGAGTGCAAATCATTTTTTAGGAATAAGACATGGTCAAAAGCCCAGTCTCGCTTTCATTGCCAGAGATAATCTCCATCACCGCCGCGATATCGAGAGGGCTTATTTAAAAGCCATTGGTCAGTCAAGAGAAGAGATTTGGTTAGCGACCCCTTATTTCATGCCGGGTAGGCGATTTAGAAAAGCTTTGATCAGAGCTGCGCAGCGCGGAGTGTCGGTTAACTTATTGCTAGGGCGTGATGAGTTCAAAGTTTTGAATTGGTCTGTGCCGAGTCTTTATGGACAGTTGTTAGCTGCCAATATCGCTATTTATGAATATCCCTCTGGTTTATTGCATGCTAAAGCCATGGTCGTTGATCGACGTTGGGCAACCCTGGGATCATCAAATTGTGACCACCTGTCATTCTTTTTGAATCATGAAGCCAACCTTATCGTGAGAAATCATTCGGTGGTCAAAGAGATCAGATGGAAAATTGAAGATCAGGCTCTGGGTCAAGGAGTCAAGATTGATTCTGACCTGTACGCACAAAGACCATTGCTGGCAAAATTGTTTAATTGGGTTTCTTATGTTTTTGTGAGACTTTTATTGATTTTTTTGTCGGTGGGAACTCGAGATCAGGCTGTGCCTAATTTAGGCGATTAATGATGACAATGAAAAATAAACCATGAGACATATGCAATCCCAAGAAGTTCAGGCTAAATCCACTCATGAAAAAAGTAATGATTGGAAGGTGATTGCAAATTTATTGCCTTATCTATGGACTTTTAAAGGCCGAGTGATTTTGGCTTTGTCTTGCTTGATTGCCGCTAAGGTCGCTAATCTTGGCGTGCCAATTTTGCTCAAGTTCTTGGTTGACTCAATGAGTGTGCCGCCAGGAATGCAAACCTTGATTGTTGTTCCTGTGGCGCTCATCATTGCCTATGGCTTATTGAGATTATCAGCCTCACTGTTTACGGAGTTGAGGGAGCTCATTTTTTCAAGAGTGACTGAGAGCGCAGTCAGAACCGTTGCACTCCAAGTGTTTGAGCACTTGCACGCCTTGTCTTTACGTTTTCATTTATCACGACAGACTGGTGGGATGACCAGAGATATTGAGAGAGGCACAAGAGGCATTCAGTCGTTGATCTCTTATTCCTTGTACAGCATTTTGCCCACAATGGTGGAGCTGGGTTTAGTGCTTGGATATTTTATCTGGGCCTATAACTACTTATTTGCGCTGATCACTTTGATCGCATTGGTTTTGTATGTAATTTTTACGATTGTTGTGACTGAGTGGCGCACAAAATATCGCAAGCGAATGAACGAGCTTGATTCAAAGGCTCATCAAAGAGCAGTCGATGCTCTGATTAATTTTGAAACTGTTAAGTATTTTGGTAATGAAGAATATGAAACGAAACGTTACGATGAAAATCTAAAATGTTTCAGAGAGGCTGCGATTCAGTCGCAACGTTCTTTGGCGATTCTGAATGTTGGTCAGCAAACCATCATTGCCACGGGCCTGATTTTAATTTTATGGCAGGCCACCATTGGTGTTTCTAATGGCTCTATGACTTTGGGTGATTTGGTGTTGGTGAATGTGCTGATGATTCAGTTGTATATACCGCTTAATTTCCTGGGTGTAATTTATCGAGAAATCAAACAAGCTCTGATTGATATGGATCGGATGTTCAAGTTGCTTGGCACTGATCGAGAAATTGCTGATCAAGAAGGTGCTCAGGATTTGGTGATCAAGAACCAATCATTGGGGCCGCATATTCAATTTCGCGATGTGTCATTTTCATATGAGCGCAATCGCCAAATTTTAAAAAGCATTGATTTTGAGGTTCTACCTGGCAAGACCACAGCAGTTGTTGGGCACAGTGGCGCTGGCAAAAGTACTTTAGCCCGATTGTTGTTCCGTTTTTATGATGTGACTAAAGGCTCAATTGAATTTGATCAGCAAAATATTCAAGCGGTGACGCAAAAAAGTGTGAGAGCTTGTATTGGTATTGTTCCTCAAGACACAGTTCTATTTAATGACACGATTGCCTACAACATTGCTTATGGTCGTCCTGGAGCTTCGCAAGAGGAAATAGAGACTGCCGCCAAAGCGGCACAAATTCATGACTTCATCACATCACTGCCAGATGGCTATAACTCAGCGGTGGGTGAGCGTGGTTTGAAATTGTCTGGGGGCGAGAAGCAACGAGTGGCCATAGCCAGAACACTTTTGAAAAATCCATCCTTTTTGATTTTTGATGAGGCAACTTCTGCACTAGATTCTGAGACAGAGCGTGCCATCCAAAAAGAGCTGATGGCTTTGGCTAAAAACCGTTCAACATTGATCATTGCACATCGCTTGTCGACCATTATTTATGCCGATCAAATTTTGGTGATGGATGATGGCTCAATCATTGAAAGAGGTACACATGATGAGCTCTTGTCTTTGGGAGGTCGTTATAGTGACATGTGGCAAGCCCAACAATCTCAAACCAAGCTAATATCCTAGTATGGCAATTAAAAATACCCCCCAATTTTTGCAGGCTGCATTTGATGCGGCTTTAAAAACTGCCGATCCTCAAGTGATGCTACCTGACGGTTTGCGCAATGTTTTCAGCACACCTTTAAAGGGTCGATGCTTGGTTTTGGGTGCAGGAAAAGCAGCAGCTTCTATGGCGGTGGCTCTTGAGCAATACGCCCAAGACAATTGGCCTGAGGCCAAGCTTGAAGGCATGGTCATCACTCGTTACGGTCATGGTTTACCAACCAAGACCATCAAGGTGATTGAAGCTGGTCATCCAGTGCCTGATGAGGCAGGACTTAACGGCGCCAAGGAAACTCTGCGTTTGATCAGAACCTTGCAGCCTGGTGACCAACTGATTGCACTCATCTCAGGTGGTGGATCCAGTCTTTTGACTTTACCTGCTGCAGACTTGAGTATTCAGGATTTGCAAATCACCACTCAGGCCTTGTTGATGTCAGGTGCACCCATTGGTCAAATGAATGTTGTGCGTAAACACTTATCGGGTATCTTGGGCGGTCACATGGCCAGAGAAGCTGCTGGCCGTGGCGCTAAAGTCGATGCCCTTTTGATTTCAGATGTGACCGGAGATCATCCTTCTAGTATTGCTAGTGGACCGTGCGCACCTGATGAATCTACATTTGCAGACGCAATTCAAATTCTTAAAGATTATGATTTGCTGCAAGGCCAAATTCCAAAAGTGGTGACTGATTATTTGCAGAATGGATTGTCAGGTAAAAATCCTGAGACACCAAAATCAGGCGATCCTATTTTTAAACAAATCAATAATCATCTCTTGGCAACTGCTCATTCTTGTTTAGAGGCGGCGGCCAACTATTGTGAATCTCAGGGTGTCAAAGCAGTAATTTTAGGAGACACCGTGATGGGAGAAGCCAAAGATGTGGCTTTGATGCAAGCAGCCCTTGCCCGTGAAATTTATCTTCATGACCAACCGTTTAAAAAACCAGTTGCTCTTCTTTCTGGCGGAGAGTGTACTGTGACAATTCCTCGCGATGTCAAAGGTCGTGGCGGTCGCTGCAGCGAGTTTTTATTATCTTTGTATGTGGCCACTCCTGACCTTGGCACGCTGTCTGCCTTAGCGGCTGATACAGATGGGATTGACGGCAGTGAAAATAATGCTGGCGCATGGTTTGCATCAGAATCCAGAAAACTCATGAATAATAATCATCAATTGGCCAAAGACGGTTTGGCTAAACATGACAGTTATGGATTTTTTAAAGACTTAGATACTTTGGTTCACACGGGTCCTACTTTGACGAACGTGAATGATTTCAGAATTTTGCTAATAGATAGTGAGTCTTGATACATGAGTTCAATCAACACAATTGAAATTACTCGTCCTGATGATTGGCATTTGCATATCAGGGACGGAGAAGTTCTAGCTGATTTACTGAAGCACACGGCCAGTCAATTTGAGCGTGCCATCATCATGCCAAATTTAAAGCCACCGGTGACCACTGCAGAAATGGCAGTTGCTTATAAAAAACGTATCTTGGCAGCTTTACCAGCTGGTAGCTCATTCACTCCATTGATGGTTTTGTATTTGACTGATAACACTACTGCAGATGAAGTGAAAAAAGCTCATCAAGATGGTGTGGTTGGTTTCAAGCTGTATCCTGCTGGCGCGACCACTAACAGTGATGCTGGTGTCACGGACATTAAAAAGTGTGCGAAGGCTTTGGAGGCGATGGAATCGTGCGGCATGCCTTTGTTGATCCATGGCGAAGTAACGCACTCAGATGTGGATGTGTTTGATCGTGAGGCAGTTTTCATTGATCAGGTGTTAGAGCCTTTAAGAAGTTGTCATCCAGGCTTGAAAATTATTTTTGAGCACATCACGACGCGTCAAGCGGCCCAGTATGTAGAGTCTGCAGATAACCAGCGCTTTGGTGCAATTGCTGCGACTGTCACACCCCAACATTTGCTTTACAACCGCAATGCGATTTTTACTGGTGGGATACGTCCTCATTATTACTGCTTGCCAATTTTAAAAAGAGAAGAGCATCGTCAAGAATTGGTTCGAGTGGCTACTTCTGGTAATCCAAGATTTTTCTTGGGCACCGACAGTGCACCTCATGTAAAAGGTACAAAAGAAAACGCCTGTGGTTGTGCTGGTTGCTACACAGCCTGGCATGCCATGCCTTTGTATGCAGAAGTATTTGATCAAGCCAACGCTCTTGATCGTTTAGAGGGATTTGCCAGTCACTTTGGTCCAGACTTTTACAACTTGCCTAGAAACACAGGTAAGTTGATCTTAAAACGACAGGCGCAACAAATACCAAATGAGTTCCCGATTGGTGGTAGCACCGTTGTTCCTCTTCGAGCCGGTGAAAGTCTTGCTTGGACAATAGTCGGTTAGACTAGCGGGGCAGAGTCGGTAAGGCAACCGCTGCCTTGGTAACAAGGGGGAGGAAAGTCCGGACTCCATAGGACAGGGTGATGGCTAACAGCCATCCACGGTGACGTGAGGAATAGGGCCACAGAGACGAGCGTATTTAGTTACGGTGAAACGCGGTAACCTCCACTCGGAGCAATCCCAAATAGGCAAGCGTTGAGGCGGTCCGCTGAGCTTGCGGGTAGGGAGCTTGATTTCACTGGTAACGGTGAAACTAGATGAATGGTTGCCCCTGCATGAAAATGCGGGCGACAGAATCCGGCTTAATAGCCGGCTCTGCACTTTTTACTTGATTTGATTACAGTTCGATCAATTCAATACTGTGTGTGATTTCTGCAGTTTTGCCAAGCATGATGGTTGCTGAGCAATATTTGTCATGCGAGAGTTCAACGGCCTTTTCAACGCGGCTTTTATCTAAATTTTTACCGCTCACCTTGAAGGTCATATGGATCTTCGTGAAGATCTTTGGGTCCTCATTGGCTCGTTCAGCCTTCAAAGTAACCTGACAATCATGAATATTTTGTCTAGCTCGCTTCAAAATCATCACAACGTCAAAACAAGTGCATCCGCCAGCCCCAACTAGCATCATTTCCATTGGGCGAGGGGCCAAGTTTCTGCCCCCTGCATCAGGCGCACCATCCATGTTTACAAGGTGACCGCTGCCAGTTTCTGCAGAAAATGCCATGCCATCATTGCCCAACCATTTGACCGTTGTTTCCATAATTTCTTTCAAAAACTCACTTAGAAGATTAATTTAAGTATCAATGTTTGCCTTAGACAAATTAGAAAATATTCAATTAAAACAACAAGTTCCTTGAATAATTGACGATATTAACTATAATTTCTAGCAACAACTGATTATCTATTAATGATTTTAGCTAATTCTTTGTTTGTCTCCTCCACCCTCTAATAGGTGGATTTCAGCCCAGGATATCCTCCTGGGCTTTTTTTTGCTACAATTTAAAGCTTTCCTAGTTTGCCCATTAGGGAAATGCTGTACCAGCTGTTAATTTTGAACTGCGAGCCTGCAAGCATAAGCGGAGCCAAAGGGATGATGAGATGGTTGTTTTTTTAGGGCTTAACAATTTAAGGTAATCATGAAAACTTTCTCAGCAAAACCGCATGAGGTGAAGCGTGAGTGGTTCGTGATTGACGCTACGGACAAAGTCCTCGGTCGTGTCGCCAGTGAAGTGGCACACCGTCTACGCGGCAAGCACAAGCCAGAATTCACCCCCCACGTTGATACAGGCGACTTTATCGTCATCATCAATGCTTCTAAGTTGCGCGTAACTGGCACTAAGGGCTTGAATAAAAAATACTACACGCACAGTGGCTATCCTGGCGGCATCTACGAAACTAACTTCGACAAGATGCAAGCTCGTTTCCCTGGTCGTGCTCTCGAGAAGGCTGTTAAGGGCATGTTGCCTAAAGGCCCACTTGGCTATGCAATGATCAAGAAATTGAAAGTTTATGCAGAAGCTGACCACCCACACGCGGCTCAACAGCCAAGCGTTCTTGAGATCTAAGGAGCCGATATGATTGGAAACTGGAACTATGGTACTGGCCGTCGTAAGAGCTCAGTAGCCCGCGTATTCATCAAGGCTGGTAAAGGTGAAATTCTTGTAAACGGCAAGCCTATTGCTGAATACTTTGCTCGCGAAACATCACGTATGATTGTTCGTCAGCCGCTAGAGTTAACTAACCACGGTACAACGTTTGACATCAAAGTCAACGTATCAGGTGGTGGTGAAACTGGCCAAGCTGGTGCAGTTCGTCACGGTGTGACACGTGCATTGATCGACTACGATGCAGCTTTGAAGCCTACGCTTTCAAAAGCTGGTTTTGTTACTCGTGATGCTCGTGAAGTTGAGCGTAAAAAAGTTGGTTTGCATGGCGCGCGTCGTCGCAAACAGTTCAGCAAGCGTTAATTTTTTTGCTGTTCTACGAAAAGCCGCGCACTGCGCGGCTTTTTCTTTTCTACAATAGAGATATTGGAGGATTTAAATGATCAAAGTTGGCATAGTAGGTGGAACAGGCTATACAGGCGTTGAATTACTGCGTTTGTTATCTCAGCACCCAGAAGTTCAATTAACGGCTATCACGTCCCGTAAAGAGGCGGGTATGCCTGTTGCCGAAATGTTCCCTTCCCTAAGGGGCAGGGTTGATCTTTGCTTTTCTACGCCAGAAGATGCCAAGCTCACAGAATGCGATGCTGTTTTCTTTGCAACTCCTCATGGGGTTGCCATGGCTCAAGCTAAAGAGCTTTTGGCTGCTGGGGTCAAGGTATTGGATTTGGCCGCAGACTTTCGTCTTAAAGATACTGCTGAATTTGAAAAATGGTACGGCATGCCTCATGCGTGTCCAGAGATTCTTGCTGAGGCAGTTTATGGCTTGGCTGAGATCAATCGTGAAGCAATTAAAAAAGCCAGGGTGATTGGTTTGGCCGGTTGCTATCCAACTTCGGTTCAATTGGGCTTTGCGCCCTTGATTTCACCAAAATCAACGGGTGGTAAAAAACTTATTGATTTAAACAGCTTGATTTCAGATTCAAAGTCTGGCGTTTCAGGAGCAGGACGTAAAGCTGAAGTTGGCACTTTGATGGCTGAAGCCAGTGATAACTTTAAAGCGTATGGCGTGAAGGGTCACAGACACCATCCTGAGATTTGTCAGGGCTTATCAGCGATTGCTGGTGGTCAATCTGTGGGGCTGACATTTGTGCCTCATTTGACCCCAATGATCAGGGGTATTCATTCAACTTTGTACGCCCGCATCCTTCCTGAGGGGAAAGATGTTGATTATCAAAGTCTTTTTGAGAAGTTTTATGCCGGTGAGCCCTTTGTTGATGTGATGCCTGCTGGCAGCACTCCAGAGACAAGATCCGTAAGAGGCAGTAATGCCCTAAGAATTGCGGTTCATCGTCCTCAGGGCGGCGATACCTTGGTTATTTTGGTGGTTGAAGATAACTTGGTAAAGGGTGCTTCAGGTCAAGGGGTTCAATGTTTGAACCTGATGTTCGGTTTGCCGGAAAAAACTGGGTTAAGCCATATTGCCCTGTTACCATAAACCCCTACAGCAATTGTTGGCATTGAAGCCTACAATAGAGTCTATGTATTAAAAGGAGTTCATCATGAGCGCGACACAAACAACACAAAGTACTGAAAATTTAGAGCCGCCAATGCCGTTGGTTTTTACTGATAGCGCTGTGGCAAAAGTAGCCGATTTGATCGCTGAAGAAGGTAACCCAGATTTGAAATTGCGCGTATTCGTGCAAGGTGGTGGTTGCTCAGGTTTTCAGTATGGCTTCACATTTGACGAAGCAGTGAATGAAGACGACACATTGGTAACCAAAGACAATGTAACTTTGTTGATTGACTCAATGAGCTTCCAATATTTGGTAGGCGCAGAGATTGATTACAAAGAAGACATTAATGGTTCACAGTTTGTGATCAAGAATCCAAACGCCACAACAACTTGTGGTTGCGGTTCTTCTTTCTCAGCTTAATTCATTAAGCAGGGTAGTGCGCACCTAGTACGCGCAAACCTTTAGCACCAGTCACAGCCGGCAAATTTGCTGGCTGTTTTCTTTGGTGGGCCCAAGCAAGCCAAGCAAAGGCTGCAGCCTCAACAGTTTGAGGGTCAACACCTTTGACAGCAGTGCTCTGAATATTGTCTTGAGGTATCCAAGCGCAAGCATTTTTTAAATGCGCAATCAGCTGCTTATTATTAATGCCACCACCACAAATCAACAATCTCTTGGTTTTAGGACCATGTTGCTTGAGGTCTTGAGCAATTGATTGAGCAGTGAGTGCTAATAAGGTGGCCTGAATATCTTCCGGTTTTTGATTCAAGCAATCATTGATTTTCAAATGATGTTGGAGCCACTCTGGATTAAATAAATCTCTACCCGTGCTTTTCGGCGGAGTTTTTTTAAAGTAATCATCATCAAGCATGCTGCTTAAAAGTTTTTGAATCACTTGCCCTTTGGCGGCCCATTGACCATCTTCATCAAAAGATTGGCCAATCGATTGTTTGACCCAGTGGTCCATCAACACATTGCCTGGGCCACAATCAAAGCCAATCATTTTTTCTTCACGATTAGCCGGTATCAGACTTAGATTGGCAATGCCACCAATGTTCAAGATGGCTAAATCTTCATGACAGCCAAACTGTGCGGCATGAAAAGCAGGTACCAAGGGGGCGCCTTGACCGCCAGCTGCGATATCGCGACTACGAAAATCAGCGATCACATCAATGCCAGTTAGTTCTGCTAGCAAAGCAGGGTTAAGAGATTGTTTGGTGTAACCGATCCCATCATGTGCTTGAGGTTGATGGCGAATGGTTTGTCCGTGGGCGCCAATAGCACTGATATCGGATGGCTGAAGTTTTGCTTCCTGAAGGATGGCTGCGCAGGCCAAATGATAATGTTGGGCCAAATGGTTGGCTGCCAGGGCTTCTTTGTGAATTTCGTTATCACTGGCCGCCTGAAGATCAAAATAGGTATTTTTGAGGTTTTTCTCAAAAGGAACATCTTTGTGACATAAAACAGTGGTCTGCCCGTCATCGGAAATTTCTGCTAAAACAGCATCAATGCCATCCATGCTGGTTCCGGACATAATGCCAATATAGTAATTCTTCATAGGGTTGACTCTTAAGTGATGCGACAATGATGCTCTAGGAAATTAATGTAACCGATAGATTATGTCTTTAGCTAACGAGAATAAAACAGAACAAGTTAAATATCCAATCACGGACCGTGTTTTGGAGGCCATGGAGGTCTCAAAACGGGGCTGTGACGAATTATTAGTTGAGGCTGAGTGGTTGGCCAAGTTAGCCCGCAGCGAAGCCACCAAGACCCCTTTAAGGATCAAATTAGGTTTGGACCCAACGGCGCCTGATATTCATTTGGGCCACACCGTTGTTTTGAACAAAATGCGTCAATTACAAGATTTGGGCCATACGGTCATTTTCTTGATTGGCGACTTCACCAGCATGATTGGTGACCCATCTGGTAGAAATGCCACGCGTCCTCCTTTGACTAAAGAAGAGATTGCCATCAATGCTCAAACTTATTATCAGCAAGCAAGCTTGGTTTTAGATCCAAGTAAAACTGAGGTCAGATACAACAGCGAGTGGTGCGACCCATTGGGTGCCAGAGGAATGATTCAATTGGCTGCCAAGTACACGGTTGCCCGCATGTTAGAGCGTGACGATTTCACCAAGCGTTACAAAGGTGGCATACCGATTTCTGTGCATGAATTTTTATATCCTTTGATGCAAGGTTACGATTCTGTCGCACTGAAAAGTGATTTGGAATTAGGTGGCACGGATCAGAAATTTAATTTGCTGGTTGGTCGTGAGCTACAAAAAGAATACGGACAAGAAGCTCAATGTATTTTGACAATGCCTTTGCTGGTTGGTACAGATGGCGTTGACAAGATGAGTAAGTCTAAAAACAACTACATCGGTATCAGCGAAGCACCAAGTGAGATGTTTGGTAAGTTGATGAGTATTTCTGATGAGTTGATGTGGAGTTATTTCACACTGCTTTCTTTCAAGCCACTTGCTGAAATTGCCAAAATGAAGGAGGAAGTTCTTTCTGGCAGAAATCCACGTGACTTCAAAGTGGCATTAGCTCAAGAAATCGTGACTCGTTTTCATGATGCCAGCGCTGCTGATAAGGCATTAGAAGATTTCAATCATCGCGCCAAAGGCGGGGTGCCAAACGATATCCCTGAAATAAGTTTGACGGGCGCGCCTATCGGCATTGGCCAGTTGCTAAAGCAAGCCAATTTGGTGCCTAGCACCTCTGAAGCGATGCGCAACGTCGAGCAAGGCGGGGTAAAAATTGATGGCGCCACTGTCTCTGATAAAGCACTCAAAGTAGAAGCTGGAACTTTTGTGGTGCAAGTTGGTAAGCGTAAATTTGCCAAGATATCCTTGTCGTAATCGATGACTGTTATTTATTTAATTCGCCATGGCGAAACGATGTGGAATCGCGAGAAGCGCTTACAGGGTCACATCGATATTGGCTTGAATGACATCGGTCACCAGCAGGCGGATCGTCTTGCAAAAAGCCTCGTGGATAAAAAGATCTCAGCCATCATTTCTAGTGATTTGAGTCGCGCCATTGATACAGCTAAACCGATTGCACTTCATCATCAATTGGAGCTTCATTTAGATCCAGCTCTAAGAGAAAGACACTATGGCGTGATGCAAGGTTTAAGCCATCAAGAAATTGCTGAGCATCATCCTGAAAATCATCAAGCCTGGAAAAAAAGAGACATCCATTTTCAACCAGAGAATGGTGAGAGCTTGGCTCAGTTTAATGACCGCGTGGTGACAGCCATTGCTTCATGGGCTAAAAAATATGCAGGAAAAGAGATTGCAATTGTGGCGCACGGTGGGGTGCTTGATTGTTTGAACCGCGCTGCTAGAAAAGTGTCTTTAGATGTGGCCAGAGACTTTGAAATATTGAATGCGAGCTTGAATACCCTGACTTATCGGGATGAGCAGTTTGATTTAGTGCATTGGGGTGATGTGAATCACCTGAATGAACAGGGTCAGCCGAGTAAATCTTTGGATGAGGTCGACGGTAGCCCAAGATGAGCATAGGCCAGCGGTGTGGCCACTCTGCCTCGTGGAGTTCTTTGTAAAAACCCTTGCTGTATCAAGTAAGGCTCGATCACATCTTCAATGGTTTCTCTTTCTTCGCTGATGGCTGATGCTAAGTTATCAACGCCAACGGGTCCACCATCAAATTTATGCACAATGGCTTCAAGCAGTTTTCTGTCCATCACATCAAAGCCAACGGCATCAACGTCCAACATTGATAAAGCTGCATCAGCAATGCTTTGTGAAATTTTTCCATCCGCTTTAACTTCTGCGTAGTCTCTCACGCGGCGCAATAGACGATTAGCAATTCTAGGAGTGCCTCTTGAGCGTTTGGCAATCTCCAGGGCGCCACCATCATCCAAGCCAGCATTCAAAAGATTGGCTGAGCGTTTAACAATCGTTGCTAATTCTTCAATTGAGTAGAACTCTAAGCGCGCCACAATACCAAAGCGATCTCTCAATGGATTGGTGAGCATGCCTGCGCGTGTGGTTGCACCAATGAGCGTGAAGGGTTTTAGATCAAGTTTGACGCTTCTTGCAGCTGGACCATCACCAATCATGATGTCAATCGCGTAATCTTCCAAAGCTGGGTACAAGATTTCTTCTACGACTGGGGATAGTCGATGAATCTCGTCAATGAATAAAACATCATTGGTTTCTAAATTCGTTAGTAGTGCGGCTAGATCACCTGGACGATCTAAAACAGGACCGCTGGTTTGGCGTAAGTTAACGCCCATCTCGCGAGCAATGATGTGCGCAAGAGTTGTCTTGCCAAGACCTGGTGGCCCAAATAGAAGGACGTGATCAAGCGCTTCTTGACGTTGTTTTGCTGCCGAGATAAAAATTTCTAATTGTTCTCGGGCTTTTTTCTGGCCGACATATTCTTCAAGCTGTTTTGGGCGTAAGGCACGCTCCAGTGCATTGTCATCAGCGCTAGCAGCGGCCGTCACCAATCTCTCTTCTTGAGGATCAAATGATGGGGTGATGTCGTCAGTTTTAATGGCCATGAACAGAGTTTATAACTATTTCTACTTTGACTTATGCCTTAGATAAGGCTTTGAGTGCCAATCTGATGCCATCTGATACAGAACTACCAGGACTGACTTGTTTCATGGCCAGCTGAGCTTCTTTATCGGAATAGCCCAGTGAGGTCAAAGCTTGCAAAATTTCAAGCTGACTATCAATTTGTGGTGCTTGGCCAGTTAAGCCAATATCAGCACCAAATTTACCTTTAAGTTCCAAAAGTAGGCGCTCAGCTGTTTTTTTGCCAATGCCTGGCACTTTGGTCAAGCGACCAGACTCTTGCAATGTGATGGCTTGAGAAAGTTCTTCAACGCTCATGCCCGAGAGCAATGAAAGAGCAGTTCTTGCTCCCACACCGCTGATCTTGATTAAAGCTCTGAACGCTTCTCTTTCAGAGTCTGTGGCGAAACCAAATAATTGTTGCGCATCTTCTCTAACAACAAAATGAGTCAATAGAGTGACTTGTTGTCCCAAAGATGGCATTTGGTAAAGAGTACTCATAGGAACATCAACTTCATAGCCAACGCCATGGCAATCAATGATTAATCTAGGTGGGGTGTTGGCAATCAAGGTGCCTTGAATTCTTCCGATCATGTCGACATCTTAAGCTGATTAGCGAAATTGGTGAAGACGTTCGTTTAGCTCTCGATGATGAGCTGCGCAAATAGCGACTGCAAGAGCGTCTGAGGCATCAGTGCCAGCAACCTTGTTGAGCTTGAGTAAACGTTTGACCATTTCTTGAACTTGGCTTTTACTGGCTCTTCCCGTGCCTACAATGGCTTTCTTGACTTCCAGGGCGCTGAACTCAACCATCGGCAAACCATCGGATACCAAAGAGGCAATCGCCGCTCCCCGAGCTTGCCCCAACAAAAGCGTGGATCTTGGATTGACGTTCAGAAATACCTGCTCCATCGATGCTGCATTTGGTTGATACAGCTCGACCACTTCACGAATACCTGCATAAAGTGTCGCCAATCTCTGTGGCACTGGTATTTCTGTGCCACCTGTTTCAATCGTGCCTGACGCAATGTAATGAAGGCGTTGACCCTGTACTTCTATCACGCCAAAACCTGTGACGCGAAGTGCTGGGTCAATACCTAAGATTCTCATTGATCAATGACGGAAGTGACGTGTGCCGGTGTAAACCATGGCAACACCGCGTTCATCCGCAGCAGCAACCACTTCATCATCACGCATGCTGCCGCCTGGTTGAATCACACAAGTAGCGCCTGCATCAACAACCACATCTAAACCATCTCTGAATGGGAAGAAGGCGTCGCTGGCTACTGCAGAATTCTGTAAAGTTAAACCAGCGTTTTGAGCTTTGATGCTCGCAATTCTGGCTGAGTCAATGCGGCTCATTTGGCCAGCGCCTACACCAAGGGTCATGCCGTCGCCGCAGAAAACAATTGCATTTGATTTAACGTATTTAGCAACGCGCCAAGCAAACATCAGATCTTCCATTTCTTTGGCAGTCGGTTGACGCTTGGTCACGATGCGCAATTCAGAAAGAAGTACGTTCTTCGAATCAGGGCTTTGAACCAATAGACCACCACCCACACGTTTGATGTCTTGTGGATTGATGGTTTCGGCCAATTCGATTTCTAATAAACGAACGTTTTGTTTGCTTGCAAAGATGGCCAATGCTTCTGGCGTGAATGCTGGAGCAATTAATACTTCAACGAATTGTTTAGAAACAGCTTCTGCTGTTGCGCCATCACATGGGCGATTGAAAGCAATGATGCCGCCAAAAGCCGAAGTTGAATCAGTTTTAAATGCTTTTTGGTAAGCCTCAAGCGCTGAAGACGCAACCGCTACTCCGCAAGGATTGGCGTGTTTGATGATCACGCAAGCAGGTTGTCCTGTTGTCACAGTGCTACCAAAGCTCTTAACGCATTCCCAAGCTGCATCAGCATCGGCAATGTTGTTGTATGACAATTCTTTGCCTTGTAGCTGGCGATAATTGGCCAATGCGCCAATCACTGATTGAGTGTCTTTGTAGAAAGCAGCGCTTTGATGTGGGTTTTCACCATAGCGCATTTCTTGAACTTTATCGAAGGCCAAGTGGAAGGTTTGTGGATAAGCACTTCTGTTGCCATGATCTAAATCATCGCCAAGGCTTGATAAATAGTTTGCAATCGCACCATCATATTGGGCGGTGTGCGCATACACTTTTTTTGCTAAAGCAAAATTTGTTTTGAATGAAACTTCATTTTTGTTGGCGCGCATTTCAGATAAAACCGCATCGTAGTCAGATGGAGAAATAAGCACAGTCACATCTTGATGATTTTTTGCTGCTGCACGCAACATGGCTGGACCGCCGATATCGATGTTCTCAATCGCATCTTCAAATGAACAAGTTTGTTGCGCCACTGTTTTTTGAAATGGATAAAGATTGATAACCAACATATCAATCGCTTCAATGCCGTGCTTTTTGATGGCTGCCATGTGCTCAGGAGTATCTCGGCGAGCAAGCAAACCACCATGCACCATTGGGTGCAATGTTTTTACGCGACCATCAAGCATTTCTGGAAAGCCAGTGATTTCTGAAACTTCAATAACAGGTAGGCCATTTTCAGCCAGTAGTTTGGCAGTGCCACCAGTAGAGATTAATTTAACGCCACACTCGTGAAGTGATTTTGCAAATGGAACAATGCCAGATTTATCGGAGACAGAAAGAAGGGCTGTACGAATCATAGTTATCTTTAAAGTTAATGTGAGTAAATGAAATTGGATTTAAGTGAAGTAGTGCTTATAAAAGACCGTGCTCTTGTAGTTTTTTTCTTAGGGTGTTTCTATTGATGCCTAAATAATTGGCGGCCAAGGATTGATTTTGTCCGGCATGCTGCATGATCAGTTCTAGTACAGGCTTTTCCATGACAGTCAAAACCATTTGATAAACATTGCTTGGAGCGGTGTCACCCAAGTCATCTAAATAACGCTTCAGATGTTTTTCGATGGTCTGGCTAACTGGGTGTTGAACTGGGGGTTGCATATCAAGCAGCTTCTAAATAAATTAAGTGTTCAGATTCTTGTTTCAGTGAATCAAAAAAATGATTCACCGTTTTTAATTGTTCTTGGCAATCGTCTATTGTATTCATGTGCTGCTTGAAGACATGAGAACCTTTGAGTCCTTTGCAATACCAGGCAATGTGTTTGCGGGCAGTTCTAACACCCGCATGTTCGCCATAAAAGCTGTAGTGATCCAACAAGTGATGGTTCATGATGTCTTGAATTTCTGAAATTTTCGGAGCAGGTAAATGCTCACCTGTTTCAAGGAAGTGCAAAATTTCACGAAAAATCCAAGGGCGACCTTGTGCAGCTCTGCCAATCATCAAAGCATCGGCCCCAGTTTGTTGCAGAACAAACGCTGCTTTTTCTGGGGTGTTGATGTCGCCATTGGCAACCACAGGAATATTGATAGAAGCTTTAACGGCCGCGATGGTGTCGTATTCAGCTTCACCACGATATAAATCAGCTTTTGTTCTGCCATGGATGGTGAGCATTTCAATACCGCTGTTGACAGCTATTCTGGCGATATTGAGGGCATTTTTATTATCTCTATCCCAACCAGTTCTGATCTTCAAAGTCACTGGCACCAAGGGGTGGTCTCTTTTAACCGAGGAGACAATCTTTTCTAAGATTCTGCCAACCAGTACTTCGTCTTTTAAAAGGGCTGATCCAGAGGCCACGTTGCAAACCTTCTTTGCGGGACAACCCATATTGATATCGATGATTTGTGCGCCACGATCTACATTTAATATGGCCGCTTCTGCCATCATTTCGGGATCTGCTCCAGCAATTTGGACTGAAATTGGCTCAACCTCACCATCATGGTTTGCTCTGCGAAGAGTTTTAGGGCTATTCCAAAGCATGGCGTTGGAAGCAATCATTTCAGAAACCGCATATCCCGCACCCAAACGCTTACAGAGCTGCCTAAAAGGACGATCTGTTACTCCGGCCATGGGAGCAACAAATAAATGATTGGGGAGCGTGTAGGGGCCTAATTTCATCAGGACGCCACTCTAACATGTCAGACTGACTTTTGCCTAAATTTTAGGCAGATTGGTGCTTTAACGCTGACCAAACATCATTTGCCTGGTGATGCTTTGTTTGAGAGGGCTGAGTAATTGAAGGCTGGACAACGCAATGCCTCTTCCCCAGATGACTGGCTTTAATTTTGAGGTGAAAACTCTGGCTAAAAAGTCGGTGGCGCCAATCGTGGCTTTTCGATCTTTTTTGCGAAGTTCTTGATATTTTTTAAGCGCTAGATCAACATCATTTTCATCACACAGCACATCGGCCAAGGTGTGAGCATCGCGCAAACCTAAATTAAGTCCTTGACCAGCCACAGGATGCATCGTTTGCGCTGCATTACCAATCCACACTTCATTTTTATCAACAATCTTTTTTCTGGCGTTTAAACCAAGTTGATAACTTCTTAGTTCAGCAACATCGATGAATGAGCCGGCGCGAGATCCGAATGCCTCTTGTAGTTCTTTGATGAAAGTGACTTTATCAAGTTGCAGGCGTCGCTCGGTGGATGCGGGGCTGCCGCACCATACCAAATTAAGGTATTCAGGGCCTTGATGATTTGGTAGTAGAGCAAGCGGCCCTTCATCCGTGAATCTTTCCCAGGCCATGTGTTGGTTAAGTTGATTTGTTTTAACCCAACCAACAATCGCGCTTTGTTGGTAGTCGCGATAAATTTCTTGCCACTCTTGTTGTTTAAAAAGACCGCCTTCAGCATGAACAATCACATCGCCGAGTTGATCAAGATTTAATTGATCATTGTCTTGATTGAAGTGCCAGTGAAAGTTGGGTGATTGATTGGCTATTTTTTTCAGAGCTTGCCTGAGAGCAAGATGGATGTCTGCATAACGAACAATGTGACCCAAGGCGTCTTGTTGGAGTTCTTCTCTTCTCACAATGGCTTTGCCAAAGTGGCCTCTGTGAGAAATATGAATGGTGTGAATAGCAGGAGACGGTGTTGGCCAGGCATTGATTGTTTTAAGCAGTAAATGACTGCCTTGCGAAACAGCAATACCGCGACTATCACCTTGCTTGATTGCGTCATCAGCTTCTGGCAGGCGGTCAAATAGATGCAAGTGCGCATCGGGTTGTTTGCTCAACACCCAATTCGCACATGCCAAACCCACAGGGCCAGCGCCGATGATGACAATTTTTTTCATGAGTTTGCTTGGGATGCCTGCTTCAGGATGATTGCTTCATCAAGTACTCAATCTCATCTGCTTTGACTGGTACGCCCCGACTCATCAGTTCACATTCACCGTTGGTTACCAAGGCATCATCTTCAATCCGAATACCAATGTCCCAATAGCGTGGATCGACATCATCCGCTTTGCGAATGTAAAGACCGGGCTCAATAGTTAAAACCATGTTGGGTTTGAGTGAACGCCAAGCTTTTGGTTCTGTTGAACTGCCCGGCTCTCTGTAGTTACCAACATCATGAACATCCATGCCTAACCAGTGGCTGGTTCTGTGCATGTAAAAGCGTTGGTACGCTTTTGTTTCTATAGCGTTATCAAGCCCACCAATTATTTTTTTATCAAGCAGGTTTAAATCAAGTAAACCTTGAGTGAGAACTTTTAATGCTGCGTCGTGAGGTGCTTGAAAATCAAAGCCGACTTTGGTGACCGCAATTGATGCTTCTTGAGCAGCCAATACGATGTCATAAATGGCTCTTTGTGGCCCGGAATATTTGCCGTTCACAGGAAATGTGCGTGTGATGTCTGAGGCATAACCATCCAGTTCGCAGCCAGCATCAATCAAACATAAATCACCATCTTTTAGTTCAGCATTGCCAGCGCGATGGTGAAGCACGCAGGCATTGGCACCGCCTGCAACAATGCTATTGTAGGCAACGCTTTGTGCGCCTGCATTTCTGAATGAATATAGAAGTGATGCTTCTAAGTGGTATTCGCGAAGACCTGGTTTGGATGCTTTCATTGCGCTGATGTGGCCATCTGCGGCAATCTTGCCAGATGCGCGCATGATATTTATTTCATGAGCATCTTTGAATAGACGCATTTCATGAATCATCGCCTCAACATCTTCGATCCTGTTGGGTGTGCTTGCACCTGAACGTGACATACCTCTGACTTTTTGTAACCAACTCTTGAGTTGATTTTGGAGCGGACCTTCGCTACCGAGTCTTGCGTAAATAGCTGGTTGATCAGCTAAAAAATCAGGCATCAAGTTATCTAATTCATTTTGCGCAAATGCTTGATCAATTCCCAGTTGAGTTGGAGCGGCCTCAGGGCCTAAACGCCAGCCATCCCAGATCTCACGTTCCAAATCTTTGGGGCGACAAAAAAGAATCGACTTAATTGATTTCTTATCAACCATCATCACCAGCGTGGCCCCTGGTTCTGTGAATCCAGTCAGGTAGTAAAAATCAGAATCGTGACGATATGGGAAGTCACTGTCTCGATTTCTAAAATGCTCAGGAGCTGTTTCTAAAACTAAAACGCCACCATCACTTTTCCCCAGCATGATTTCTGCCAATCGCGCTCTTCGATTGGCATAGATATCTTTGGGGAAGTTAGTCATTGTTGTCATGGTTATTTATTTAGCTCAGCCAATCTTTCTGGAGTTCCAACATCCACCCATGGGACGCTTAATGCTTCGCCTAAAACTCGATTCTCACCCATGGCCTGTCTTAGGATTGGAGCAAGCTTGGCAATTTCCCCTATCTTAATACTTTTAAACAAATCTTGATGGTAGATGCCTGCGCCTGAAAAGGTGAGGCTCGAGCCTTGTACATCCTTGTCTTTGACGAAAGACCCCTCTAGTTGAAAGTCCCCTTGAGGGTTGTGGTCCGGATTCTGAACCAAAAAAAGATAAGCCAAGATTGTTGGGTGATCACCCCGCAATCCTTGAACAATGTCTTGAATTCTTTCGAAGGGAAAGCTTGGACAAAAAACATCGCCATTGATGGCAAAAAAGTAATCATCTAGTTTCATTAGGCTCATGCCTTGGCGCAAGCCGCCCGCAGTTTCTAGGGCTGTGAGCTCTTTAGAAAATTGCACATTCAATGCGTTGTTCTTGACTTGAGATACATGGGCGACCACTTGTTCGCCTAACCAAGCGTGATTAATAACCACTTGAGTAAAGCCATTTTTCAAGAGACCGTCGATGTGCCAGTCAATCAGTTTTTTACCTTGAACTTCTAATAGCGGCTTAGGGGTGTGATCGGTCAGTGGACGCATTCTTTCTCCTCGGCCTGCGGCCAACACCATGCAAGGAATAGGGGAGAGATTGGTCATTAAAAAGTTAATCCGTCTGGGCGGTCAATGCCCTCGATGGTATCTAAAAGCTGAAGAAGGGGTTTGAGAGCAATGTATCTTTCAGCCACTTTTCTAGTGTATTTGAAAACCAAAGGGATATCTTTCAAATAACCATCTTTGCCGTCACGGTGATAGAGGCGCGCAAAAATGCCCAAAACCTTTAAGTGTCTTTGTAAACCCATCCATTCAAAATCACGATAAAAGTCACCAAACTCAGAAGGTACTGATAGTCCAGCTTTACGGGCCTTGTCCCAATAGCGGATCAGCCAGTCCATTTGCTCAGGTTCTTCCCATTCAATGTAGGCATCACGGTAGAGAGAAGCCAAGTCATAAGTGATGGGTCCGTAGACCGCGTCCTGAAAATCCAAAATCCCTGGATTGTTATCGTTTGTCACCATCAAATTTCTACTGTGAAAATCTCGGTGAACATAGACTTGCGCTTGAGAGAGGTTGTTTTCCAGGATCATGTCAAAAATATGGGCTAAATCAGCACTTTGTTTTGAATTCAGCTCTAAATTGAGGTGTTTACCCAAATACCACTCGGTAAAAAGATTCAGTTCACGACTGAGTAGCTCTTTGTTGTATTCAGGAAGAATGCCTGGTTTGCTGGCTAATTGAAGTTGGATCAAGGCTTCATTGGCATCGCTGTAGAGCTTTGATGCTGATGCTGGATTGAGTGCCGAGAGATAGGTTTCATTGCCTAAATCACTTAAAAGTAAAAACCCTTGTTCAACATCTTGCTCCAGAACCAGTGGCACATTGAGTTTTGCTTGGGCAAAAAGCTCAGAAATAGCGATAAATGGCTTTGTATCCTCGGTTGCTGGTGGGGCATCCATCACTATGAAGCTCTGATGAGCCCCATTTTTAGAGCCTGTAACCCTGAAATAGCGCCTAAAACTGGCATCGCTTGAGGCAGGAGCCAAGCTTTCGAGAGTTAGTGACCACTTGCTTGCCAAATTGGCTAACCAAGAATTTAATTGAGATAAGCGGATATCAGGGTTCATGGGTTCGTATAATAAAAGCACTTAAGTCATATGCCTAAAACTTTTATCGTTCCGAGCTTTATTCTCGATATCAAACGACTCCCATCACTTCTTAAAGTGGGAGGTTTTTGTGCTTCTTTTTCTCTGGCGTCCATGGGTTTTGCACAAGATGTTTTACCTAAGGAAGATCAGCTGAAGCTGAAGTTGGCCGACCAGTTATTGGTAAGACCAGTTGTTCCTGATGATGTGGCACCGACTTTTACTTCATCTAAGAAATTGGATGGAGTCATGGATCGTCAAATGCGCTTAGAGGGCGATGCAGTCATCAGAAGAAATCGCACTGTGATCAAAGGCGATGTCATCACTTATGACCCTGATACCGATATTGCAGATGTTGATGGCAATGCAACCTTACTAAAAGACTCCACTTCTTTCAAAGGCCCAAAAGCAAAAATCAAGGTTGATGCTCAAGAGGGTTGGATGGATCAGCCTGACTATGAACTCAGAGATATTGGTGGTGGCGGTAAGGCTCGCCGAGTTGAGTTCAAAGAAGATAACGAAATTGAATTTGAAAAGTTAACTTACAGCACTTGCCGTCCTGAAAATTTAGATTGGTATTTGACCGCTAGTCGAATGGATGTGGAGCAAGATACGCAAACAGCGGTCGGAACAAATGCCGTTCTTCATTTCTTTGAAGTACCTATTTTGTACACCCCGGTGTTTTCATTGCCAACAGGTTCAGGGCGTCGCTCAGGATTTTTATCTCCAACATACGGTCGTGCAAGTCGTGGTGGGGTCAAAGGTTGGGATGTCACTCTTCCTTACTATGTCAATTTAGCGCCTAATCGAGACATGACTTTGTTTCCGCGTTACCTTGAAGGACGTGGTGAGCAGTTGGGTGTTGAATATCGTTACTTAGATAGAAATTACACGGGTGTTGTAACAGCTGAAGCTTTAGATGATGCTGCTTATGGCAAAAATCGTTGGGCCTTTGGTTTAAAGCACACTCAAAATATTGCGAATGGTCTTCAGGGTTATGCTGATTACAGCAAAGTATCCGATGATTTGTATGTTGATGATCTGGGTAAGAGCTTGAATGGTGTGGTCAATCGTCAGTTCAATCAAGAAGTTGGCGCAAGGTATGGCTATGCTGGTTGGAATATTTTGACCAGAGTGCAGAAGTTCCAAACTTTACAACCTGATCCAAACCCTGCTTATCAAGTACTTCTTCCTTATGAGCGAGAGCCACAGGTCAATGCTAAATACGTCAGAAATAATTGGAATGGTTTGAATGTCACTGTTGAGACAGACGCCACCAAGTTCACATACAAAGGTTTAGTTAATTCTAGTAGAACCTTTAAAGAAGGCAATCGTGCTTATGCGACCACATCGGTTGCGCGACCATTCATGACACCTGGTTATTACCTGACTCCAAAGGTATCCTTTAGAACAACGCAGTACTCAGTAGATCCTTTTCCAGGTCAAGCAGATTTAAATAAAAATATCACCTTGCCAACATTCAGTTTGGATTCTGGTTTGGTTCTTGAGCGTGATGCACTTGAGTTAAATACATTGTTCAGTAGAAACATATTGATGACTCTTGAACCAAGAGCTTTTTATGTTTACACGCCATACCGCTATCAAAACGATTTGCCTTTGTTTGATACCGCTGATGCTGGTTTTGGTATCTCTCAGATTTTTAGTGAAAATTCTTTTGCTGGTAACGACCGTATCGCCGATAACAACAAAGTAACCTTTGGTATCACTTCAAGAGTTCTAGATGCTGATACAGGTATTGAACGCTTGCGTGCCACCATTGCTCAACGTATCGACATGGAAGGTCAGCGCGTTGGATTGACCGCTGAACAGACCCCTATTAAAAGATCAGATTTATTGGCGGGTTTATCAACTCGTTTGGTTGGTAACTTCAATCTTGATGGTGTGATTCAGTACAACGAGCAGGTATCTAAATTGGTGCAGCAAAGTGTCACTGCAAGTTATCGACCTGAACTTAGAAAATTACTCAATGCCAGCTATAAAAGAGTGGTCAATCCAGCTGACACCAAAGCAACTTCAGATCAGTACGAGCTTTCTGGGCAATGGCCAATCACACGTCAGTGGTACGGTATTGCACGCTACAACTTCGACTTAATTTCTAATCAAGTCTTGAATCGAGTTGCCGGCCTTGAATACGATGCTGACTGCTGGGTGGTCAGAGTGGTTCACCGCCATTATCAAAATACATCAGTGCTGGCAACTTCTGAAATTTATATGCAGATTGACTTTAAGGGCTTCACTGGTTTGGGCAGTAACCCTATTAACTTAATTCGTTTTAATATACCTGGATATGAGCCAATCAGCCCTAATCCAGCACCAATATCACCATTTGAAAGTTACGAATGAAGCTAGCTAATATTGTTTTCAGTGCAGTTGCTTTAATGCTCTTGAGTGAGATGCCTTTAGCGCAAAATAAAAACAGATCCATCGATGAGGTGATTGCGGTTGTTGATACAAGCTTGGTTACCAAGTTGGAGCTTGAAAACAGGGTTGCTCTGATTGAAAAACAATTCAAAGCTGCCAATAGAGCTTTGCCTCCGGCAGATGATTTAAAGGCGCAGGTATTAGAGCGATTGATTTCTGAGCGGATTCAGCAAAACTTAGCCAAGGAAGCTGGAATCAAAGTGAGCGATAAAGATTTAGACAGAATTCTTGGAAATATTGCTGCACAGAGTAAGTTATCAGTTGCTGAGTTAAAGCTCAAAGTTGAAAAAGAGGGCGCTAACTTTAATAAATACAAAGAAGAAATTCGAAAAGAAGTTCAGGCGGCAAGATTGCGTGAGCGTGAGGTTGATGCGCGCGTGCAGGTGAGTGAAAGCGAAATTGATAGCTATATTTCTGAAAAGAATAGAGGCAAAGTATTGCAAGCTGGCAATGATGAGATTTACCTTGCTCAGTTAGTAGTTGCTTTACCAGTCAATGCCAGTGAATCTGACGTGCTTGCAGCAAAAAATAAAGCTGAAGATGTTTTAAAACAAGCAAGCGTTGAAAAAGATTTTCTAGCTTATGGCAAAAAGATTGCTTTGCCAGGATCCGGTGTGCGAGTAGAGGATCTTGGTTATAGAACCTTGGATCGTTTGCCACAGTTATTTGTGGATGGTGCTCAAGGTGTTGGTTCCAATCAAATGATTCCTCGAGTTTTACAAAGTGGTGCTGGCTTTCATATCATCAAAGTGATTGATAGAAAAGGCACGTTGGCCGCCAATGTTCAAAATATTGTTGTGACACAAACCCAGGCTCGCCACATTCTTTTGAGACATCGTCCAGGTGTTACCGATCTTGAGGCGCAACGTCGTTTGAATGGTTTTAGAGATCAAATCAAAGTGAAAGCATCTGACTTTGCTTTGTTAGCAAAAAAACACTCTGAGGATGGCTCTGCGCCAAACGGCGGCAATTTAGGCTGGATGTCACCTGGTGAGTTGGTGCCGGAATTTGAGCAGGCGATGAACCAATTGAATATCAATGAGGTCAGCGATCCTGTTAGAACTGAATTTGGTTGGCATTTAATCCAGGTGGTTGAAAGACGTCAAGCTCAACTATCGGCTGATAAGCAGCGTGATTACGCCAGAGCTGCCATCAGAGAAAAGAAAATGGATCAAGCCTATCAAGATTGGCTCCGTCAAATCAGAGATGCGGCCACTGTAGAAATCCGCCAATCTAATTAACGATGATTCATATTGCTCTGACAACTGGCGAGCCGGCTGGTATTGGCCCAGAAATCAGTCAAAAGGCTGCTCAAGAGTTTTTAGAGCAGCATCCTGATGTGTTCATTCACCTGGTGGCTGATCAATCTTTGTTGACTCCTCAAAGTCACGACAGGTTATTGGTACAGCATTGCGATCTTGGTACAAAAGTTGTGCCTGGTCAGTTGAATGTTTTGAATGCTCCTTATGTGTTAAACACTTTGGATATCGCAATCAATGGTTGTTTGAGTGGTGAGTACCAGGCCATGGTCACTGCGCCAGTTCAAAAAAGTGTTATTTCTGATTCTGGTGTTAAGTTCAGTGGCCACACTGAATACTTGGCCGAGAAGTGCAACGCTGAGTTGGTTGTGATGATGCTTTGTGGCAAACCTATTTTTGAATCAAAACTCCTGCCTGATCAATTAAGAGTGGCATTGACTACCACGCACATTCCATTGCAAAAAGTATCAGCCTCTATCACGGCCGAATTGATTGAAAATACCATTGAAATAGTTTGGCAAGATCTCAAGAGTAAATTTGGCATCAAAGATCCATCGATTTATGTCACGGGCTTAAATCCACATGCGGGTGAGTCTGGTCACATGGGTCTTGAGGAGAGAGATGTGATTGCTCCAGCGATTGAGCGCATGAAAAAGAAAAATTACCGTGTGTCAGGACCATTTCCTGGCGATACGATTTTCAGTCCCGAGAACTTAAAAAATGCCGATGTGATTTTGGCCATGTATCACGACCAAGGTTTGGCCCCATTTAAATTTGCCACATTTGGCGAAGGTGTGAATGTCACTTTGGGTTTGCCAATCATTCGTACATCTGTTGATCATGGCACTGCTTTAGGTATTGCAGGAAAAGGTCAGGCTGACTCAAACAGTATGTTGGCTGCTTTGAATATGGCTTATCAAATGGTAAAGGCTAAAGGTTCTTAGTGGCACATCAAGCTCGTAAACGCTTTGGGCAGCACTTTTTAGTTGATAGCGGGATGATTCATCTCATCATCAAAGCCATTGACCCGCAACCGCAAGATGCACTGATTGAAATTGGACCTGGATTGGGTGCCATGACAAAGCCATTGCTCAATTGCTTGGATGCAATGGCGGTGGTTGAGCTTGATAGAGATTTGGTTAAATTTTGGAAAAACCAAGCCATTCAGAAGTTACATGTTCATGAATCTGATGCTTTGAAGTTTGACTTCCAAGCGTGGGCCAAAGAGCAAAGGACGCTGCTTCAAAAAAATGCACCTGAAGCTCGCGTCAAAATTGTGGGCAATCTTCCCTACAATATTTCTTCACCCTTACTATTTCATTTGATGTCGGCTGTAGCCGATGTTGATGAACAAGTGTTCATGTTGCAAGCCGAGGTGGTGGAGCGGATGGCTGCGCAGCATGGTGATTCAGAATATGGACGGCTATCAGTGATGTTGCAGTCAAAATATCACATGGAGAATGTTTTAGATGTTCCTCCTGAATGCTTTGATCCACCCCCTAAAGTAAATTCTGCCATTGTCAAAATGATTCCAAGGAAAGATATCAATTTGACTCCCAAAGAGTATGAGTCATTAGAGCGAGTTGTTTCTATGGCTTTTGCTCAGAGAAGAAAAGTCTTGAGAAATAATCTTGCGAGCATCAAAGATATTTTGAAGCTCAGTGATGATGTTTTAGGGCTTCGTGCCCAAGATATATCGGTTGATGACTACATTGGCTGGGCTCGCCAGCTGGCTCATTAATTATTTGGTTTTATAAGCTGGCGCATCAATCACGCGCATTTCAGCTTCAATCCAACGTTCAGTTTGTTGATGTAATTCTTCAGCTGATTTGTTTTCAGAAGTGATGGCTGGCCCAATTGAGACAGTGATTTTTCCTGGGTACTTTAAAAAGCTATTTCTTGGCCACACCTGCCCTGCATTGTGTGCCACAGGAATCACCCAAGCCTTGGTAGCGCTTGCTAATCGAGCCCCACCTTTGCGATAGTTGGTGTTTGCACCTGGTTTTGTTCTGGTGCCTTCAGGAAAAATAATGATCCAGATTCCTTGAGCCAAATATTTCTTGCCCTGACTTGCAATCGATTGAGAGGCTGCAGAGGTTTTGGAGCGATTGATGTGAATCATGCGTAGTAAAGCTAAGGCCCAACCAAAAAATGGTATCCAAAGAAGTTCACGTTTAAAGACAAAGCACAATTGTTTTGGGAACAAGGCCATAAAAGAAATGGTTTCCCAGGCTGATTGATGTTTCGATAGGATGATTGCCGGTTGATCTAACAAGGCATTCATATTTTCTATGCCTTTGATTTCATATTCAATCTTGCAGATGACTTTTGCCAAGTAAGTGATGGTGATATTCCAACCTTTCACAAACTCATAGCGGGTTGAGGCATTAACGACTGGGAAGATGATCAAACAAGCCACGGCATACACTGGTGTAACAAGTAGCATGGCGAGGAAGAAGGTCAGCGACCTAGCAAAAATCATGTGCGTCCGATGAAGTGATTAACAAAAGCCATTAAGTCTTGATGAATCGCGGTGTAGGGCGGAAGTTCTCCGCTGGCGCGCGCTTTTTCACCTTTACCGGTCAAAACCAGATGTGGCTCAGCTCCAACACTCACTCCTGCAACCAAATCTCTGACGCTATCACCAACGATGGGCACGCCTTTGATTGGCACGCCGTAACGCTGTGAAATTTGTTCAATCATGCCCGGGAGAGGTTTTCTGCAGCTACAGCCATCGGCATCTGTGTGTGGGCAAAAGAAGATTGCATCAACATGCCCACCTACTTTTGCCAAGAGACGATGAAATTTCATATGAATAGCGTTCAGGGTATCCATGTCATAGAGCCCACGACCAATCCCGGATTGATTGGTTGCAACTGCTATGTGGTACCCGGCTTGATTAAGCTTGGCGATGGCTTCTAGACTGCCAGGTATTGGTTCCCATTCGTCCGGTGATTTGATGTAGTGATCACTGTCATGGTTGATGACGCCATCTCTATCCAAGATTACCAGTTTCGAATGGTTTAACTTTTGTAGCATATTAGCTGGCTAATTTACCAATATCAGCAACTTGATTCATGAGGCCATGCATTTTTTCAAGTAAAGCAAGGCGGTTATCTCTTAGCTTGGTGTCAGGATCCATCACCATGACATCGTTGAAGAAGTTATCAACATCGAGTCTTAAAGTAGCAAAAGCTTGTAAAGCTTCTGTGAACTGACCATTTTTAAAAGACTGATTCACCTGCGGCAGAATTTGATCCAAAGCTTTAGCCAAAGATTTCTCAGCATCCAAAGTGAGTAGATTGTTATCAACGCTGTCAGGTATCTTGAAATCAACCTTCTTCAGAATGTTTCCAATTCTCTTGTTAGCAGCTGCTAGAGCTGTTGACTCATCTAAAGCACTGAACAATCTAACGGCTTTCAGTCTTTCAAGAACATCACCAAAAACAACAGGCATTTGGCTGACAACAGATTCAACTTCATTGGTTGAATAGTTTTTGCCATCCCACTGCTGATCTTTTAGATAGGCTCTTAAGCGATCCAAAATAAAACCATGAATCACATCAATTGAAGAATTTTGATGAACTTCAGCTTGTGAGAATTGCTTGATTGTCGATTGCAGTACATCACGGATATTCAGAGGCAGTTTCTTCTCTAAAAGAATCCTACAGATGCCCAATGCGTGGCGACGCAAAGCAAATGGATCTTTTTCACCAGTTGGTGCCAAACCAATGCCCCAAATACCCACAAGGGTTTCTAGCTTATCAGCAAGAGCCAAAATGGTGCCCGTATCAGTCACCGGTAGGGCATCTCCTGCAAACCTTGGTGCATAGTGCTCCATGCAAGCTGCGGCGACATCAGGATGCTCTTTATCGTTCAGAGCGTAATAGCGACCCATGATGCCTTGAAGCTCTGGGAACTCGCCAACCATATCAGTCAGTAAGTCAGCCTTGGCCAGTTGCGCTGCGCGCACTGCCAGACTAACGTCAATCGAGCTTTGATGTTTCTTGAGTTCGTTACCAATCACTTCAGCAATTTTGGCAACTCTTTCAGTTCTTTCTAATTGAGTACCCAATTTGTTGTGATAAACCACCTTCGATAAAAGGGCGGTACGCTCAAACAAAGTTTTTTTGCGGTCTTGCTCGTAAAAGAATTTTGCATCCGCTAAGCGAGGTCTCACCACTCGTTCGTTACCGGAGATGATGGCTTCAGGAGTTGATGTTTCAATATTTGAAACAATCAAAAATTGATTGACCAGCTTGCCGTTTTTGTCGGTCATCGCAAAATATTTTTGATTCGTCTGCATGGTCAGAATCAGACACTCTTGAGGAACTTCCAAGAATTCTTTTTCGAACTCACAGGTGTAAACAACTGGCCACTCAACCAATGAGCAAACTTCTTCTAAAAGAGACTCTGGCATTAGCACTGAGTGACCATTCGAAGCTTTGAGCAATGACTCACGAATTTTTTCAAGACGGTTGTTGTAGCTGGCAATCACTTTGCCAGATGTTTCTAGAGTTTTAGCGTACTCGTCAGCATGCTTGATGGTCAAAGTGCCATTTGATAAAAAGCGATGACCCAGGGTCGTGTTGTGAGCTTTCAAGCCCAAAGCTTCAATGTTGATGATCTCCGCACCATGCATGGCTACCAAGCCGTGAGCAGGTCGTACAAATTCAACATCTTTGACTTGAGCCGTTCCTGGTGCGATTTGATAGCGCATCAATTTAGGGATTGGTAACTTGCTGATGGCTTGCTCTAAAGCCGCTTGTAATCCTGCAGCCAAGGTTTGACCAGTGACTTCAACATTCAAGTAAAAAGTTTCTGCTTTATCACTGCCTTGTTTTTCTAATTTATCTAAGCTGATATCAGGATGACCTAAAGCAGCTAGCTTTTTTAATAAAGGCGCGGTTGCTTGTCCATTCGCATCGAGTGCAATCGCTACTGGCAGTAACTTTTCTTTGACTTGTCGATTAGGCGCTTTTGCTAAGACGTCTGATAAGTGAACGGCCAGTCTGCGCGGTGTGGCGTAGCTGGTGGTCACACTTGATGAACCTAATAAACCTTGGGCATTCAGTGATTGTTCAATGTTTTCAGAAAAACTCTGACCAAACTTCTTTAAAGCCTTTGGCGGAAGTTCTTCTGTGAATAATTCAATGATCAATGGGGCGTGGCTCATTTTGCACCCCCTAATGTTTGACTCATCGGTTGACACATCGGGAAGCCTAACTTTTCTCTAGACTCGAAATAAGCTTGTGCAACGCTGCGAGATAAGTTGCGGATGCGACCGATATATGCTGCTCGCTCTGTGACTGAAATTGCACCACGAGCATCTAATAAGTTAAATGTATGAGCTGCCTTTAAAACCATTTCATAAGCAGGTAGTGCCAAAGGAATTTCCATCAACCGTTTGGCTTCACTCTCATAATTCGTGAATTGCTGGAATAACAAATCTGCATTTGAGTATTCAAAGTTGTAGGTTGATTGCTCAACTTCGTTCTGATGGTAGACGTCGCCGTAACTGACGCCTTCGGTCCAGACCAAGTCGTAAACGTTTTCAACTTTTTGCAAATACATGGCCAAGCGTTCTAAGCCATAAGTGATTTCACCCAAAATTGGTTTGCAGTCGATGCCACCCACTTGTTGAAAATAAGTGAACTGCGTTACTTCCATACCATTGAGCCAAACTTCCCAACCAAGACCCCAAGCACCAAGTGTTGGATTTTCCCAGTCATCTTCAACAAAACGAATGTCATTTTGTTTCAGATCCAAACCTAAAGCTTCTAAGCTCCCAAGGTACAAATCTAAAATATTTTCGGGGGCTGGCTTTAACACTACTTGGTATTGGTAGTAGTGTTGTAAGCGATTTGGGTTTTCGCCATATCGACCATCTTTAGGGCGGCGTGAAGGTTGCACATAAGCAGCCTTCCATGGCTCCGGACCAATGGCCCTTAAAAATGTTGCTGTATGGGATGTGCCGGCGCCAACCTCTAGGTCGACGGGCTGAAGAAGGGCACAACCTTGTTGGTCCCAGTAATTTTGAAGAGTAAGAATAACTTGCTGAAAGGTAAGCATATATTAGGTTTCCTGAACCCAGTGATTTTACCTTTCTTGCGACCGTATGACCTTATTTTTTGTTCTGATACCAGGCAAATACTAGGAAAAGGGCGCTGATGATCAAAATGGGTAAATCTCCCAACCAAACATAGGGCGTTTTACCTGAATAAGCTTGAACACTTGTTTTGAGGGTGGCCTGCTGAAATTTAGGCAACTCATAAACAACCTGACCTTGAGAATCGATCACTGCCGTAACCCCAGTATTTGTTGCCCTTAAAGTAGGAATGCCAGTTTCAATAGATCTTAGGCGGGCCAATCTGAGTTGCTGCTCTGGGGCTTGACTCTCTCCAAACCAAGCCAGATTTGTTAAGTTAATCCACAAATGATGTTCGAGCGAGGAGTTTCTTTGTCTTTTGGCGAGTTCATCGCCAAAAACGTCCTCGTAGCAAATCATCAGACCAATAGCAATTTGGTCTGTGCCTTGATCAAGGATATAAGGCATTTGTGCCATTGAGCCACGCTCAAAATTACCGAGGGGTACTTTGAATAAATCGACGAACCATTGAAATCCCCATGGTATGAATTCGCCAAATGGAACCAAGTGACTTTTATCGTATTGATAAATCAAGTTACCTTGATTCAAGGCAATTGCCGAATTAGTTGGTAAGCCAGAAGGACCTGTACTCACCACGCCAAGAATCACATTCTTTTTGGCAATAGTTGGTTTTATGTCCGATATTAGTTCTTGTGGAATTGCCTTAAGAGGGAGAGGAAAGGCAGTTTCAGGTGCAACCACTAAATGACTATCGCTATTTTTGATTGCGTTTGAATAAAAACCAACTTGTTGGTGAATGTATTCGGGGTCAAATTTGAGGGACTGTTCAAAATTACCTTGAATCAAAGTCACATCAATTGGTCTGCCAATGGGTTCTGTGAATGAAATTAACCCCAAAGCGTGACTGGCTGAAATGATGGCGATAGATGCAACACACTTGGTGAATAGATTGTGTTTGCCTTGGCTGAGATACGCAGCTAAGGCAATGCAAAACCACGCACAAGCCAGGCCGCCAAAAATGGTTGCCCAGGCAAAGAATGGGCCATCCACTTGAGATTCAGCAAGACCCGCCCAAGGGAAGCCTGTGAATAATTGACCTCTGGCCCACTCCATGATTACCCAGGCGCTGGCAAGTCCTAAAACTCTGGCAGCAGAAGAGTGAAATTGATGAGTCAGCTTGAGGGCAGCTGCTGGAAATAATGCTAAGTATGCTGATAGTGCAATTACAGCTAGAGCAGAAATGGGTGCAGCGATTTTCCCTACGTCATGTAAGCTGACATAAATCCACCACAGTGCATTGCAGAAATATCCCAAACCAAACAGCCAGGCAAAAAGGAATGCCCCTTGTTCTTTAAAAATAAAATGAATGTATAGGGCTAAGCCCAGAATTAAGAACCAGCCGCCAAATGGCAACTCAATCAACCAAGCGCAGATACTTCCTAGTAGGAAAAAAAGTAAGGCTTTAATCAATTTCTAATTTGGTGGCTAATAAAACGTGCACTTGTCTAGCATCTGCACGTTGAATCTCAAACAGGATATTTTCAATGGTGATGGATTCACCTTTGTGTGGAACCCTGCCTAATTTCTTTAAGATAAAACCAGCAAGGGTGTCATTGTCTTCATCCGCAAAGTTAGTTCCTAGAGCTTCATTGACTTGCTCTAGTTCAGTGATGCCACGAATTCTAAATTTTGTTTCACTGACATTGATGATGTTGTCTTCAATGTCATCGGTGTCATGTTCATCCTCAATGTCACCCACAATTTGTTCAAGCACGTCTTCAATCGTCACCAAACCTGCAACACCACCATACTCATCAACAACGATGGCGATGTGATTGCGATGCTCTCTGAAGTCTTTCAAAAGCACACTCAAGCGTTTTGATTCAGGAATGAAGACCGCGGGTCTTAACCAGTCGCGCAATTGAAAGTCTTCTTCTTGAGAATGACGTAGAAGGTCTTTCGCAAGCAAAATTCCAATCACGTTATCGCGGTTGTTTTCGTATACGGGGAATCGTGAGTGAGCAGCTCGGATGACTTCTGCAATCGTGTCTTCAACTGATTCATTGATATCGATCCAGTCAATTTGAGCTCTAGGGATCAAAATATCTCTGGCTGAAAGTTCGCTGACCTGAAAAACGCCCTCAATCATTGATAAGGCATCTGCATCGATGAGGCCATCGGCTTGTGCTTCTTTGAGGGTTTCTAGTAGCTCGCGGCGCTGCTCTAATGGTGAAGAAGGGCTTGGCGTCAGCAGGGCACTGATGCGTTCTAAGAGGCTTTTCGACTCAGGTTCAGTTGTCATAATGAGTAAGAATAACTGATTTATTTAAATTCAGCAGTAAGGGTTTGCCTGTTTAAGACTTTTTAGAATATTGATTTCAAGCTCTTCCATTGCTTCAGCCTCAATTTCATCTTCATGATCAAAACCTTGGGCATGAAGCGTGCCGTGAACAATCAAATGTATCAAATGTTGCTCAATGGATTTTTTTTGAGCTAAAGCTTCTTTTTTAAGCGCCGGCAAGCAAATGACCAAATCAGCGTTCAGAGCATTGCTAGCAGGATCAATGTCGTAGGGAAATGTGAGGATATTGGTCGCGTAGTCTTTGTGTCGATATGTCGCGTTTAGTTTTTTACTCTCCGCATTGCCAACAAATCTCACAGTCATTCTGGCGTCTTGTTGCAAAGCTTTTTTAATCCAGTTACCAATTTTTCTCTTGCTGATCAGTGGTGACCAAGTTTGCTCAAGGGATTCGCTTGCAAATTGAACATCGAGTGTTAGCTTAAATGCTTTGCTCATTTTTAATTTATTCCTGAATCATCAATTCGCCACGCAAAGAATGCGGCATGGCTTCAGTGAATGTCACAGGCATTAATTTACCGATCAGACGTTTGGCTTGATCTGAGCCAGCATTGATTAGAGCGACGCGACCATTTTCTGTGCGGCATTGCAAATGAATGCCATCGCGTGCCATGCTTTCAACCATGGCAAGCTCAGTTTTACCGACCATGCTTTGATTGATTTCTAATACGTGCTGATCAATCTGAGACACCAATCGTTTGAGACGGTCATTCTTAACTGCCAATGGAACGTCATCCACAAGATTGGCGGCAGGAGTTCCTGGTCTCTCGCTGTAAGTGAAGCAATAGCTGTTATCAAATTTAACTTCTTTGACCAACTTCATCAGTTGTTCAAAATCTTCCTCTGTTTCGCCAGGGAAGCCAACGATGAAGTCACTTGAAATAGAGATGCCAGGACGTACAGCCTTCATCTTTTTGATGATGCTTTTGTATTCTAAGATGGTATAGCCGCGTTTCATGTTGGCTAAAACCCTGTCTGAGCCATGCTGAACTGGTAGGTGCAGGTGATTCACAAGCTTAGGAATCTTTGTGTAGGCATCAATCAAGCGTTGTGTGAATTCTTTAGGGTGGCTGGTCGTGAAACGAATTCTTTCAACGCCTGGTATTTCTGCCACATATTCCAATAGCATCGCAAAGTCAGCAATTTCACTTGATCCTGCGATGCTGCCTCTGTAGGCATTCACGTTCTGACCCAATAATTGAATCTCCTGAACACCTTGTTGAGCCAAGCCAGCCACTTCAGTTAAAACATCTTCAAATGGCCTAGAAACTTCTTCGCCCCTTGTGTAGGGAACCACGCAATAGCTGCAATATTTAGAGCAGCCTTCCATGATGGACACATACGCTGCACCGCCTTCAACTTTGGCAGGTGGCAAGTTATCAAATTTTTCAATTTCTGGAAAGCTGATGTCAACCTGAGATAGGCCGCTTGATTGTCGTGCCTGAATCAGTTCAGGAAGTCTGTGCAGAGTTTGTGGACCAAACACAATGTCAACATAAGGTGCGCGGTTAACGATGTGTTTACCTTCTTGGCTGGCAACACAACCGCCAACACCAATTATCAGTTCAGGTCTTTTTAACTTTAATTCGCGTAGTCGACCCAAATCAGAGAAAACTTTTTCTTGAGCCTTTTCGCGAACGGAGCAAGTATTTAAAAGAATTAAGTCTGCATCTTCTGGTGTATCAGTTTTTACCATGCCATCGTGATAGTGGAGCACGTCCGCCATCTTGTCAGAATCATATTCATTCATCTGACAACCGAAGGTTTTGATATAAACTTTTTTCATTGCTTAGATGAACTGAAACGCAATGATTGCAATGATGGTTGGCGGCAAAGCTGCCAAAAATAACCACAGAGCAGAAACGCTGCCATCAGGGAAATGTTCGCGAAGAATGGACATGCCAGCAGGATTTGGTGCATTCGCAATCACGGTCAAACCGCCGCCAGTGATGGCGCCAGCAACCAATGCATATTTGAACTCTTCGCTGGTACCTTCTACCAATGATCCTAGATAGGTAAGAGCTGCGTTATCAGTGATGGCAGTCAATGCTGTTGCACCGTAGTAAACCAGCGTGCTGCTCATGTTTTCCAAAATAGGTTGTAACCACCATTGCTGCATACCGCCAAGCACAACCAATCCAGCTAAGAAGAAGGCAACCATCAACGCTTCTTTTAGTAGCAAAGGACTTTGAAACTTAGCGTAAGCGTGTGTGTAGCCCATGAAGAAAAGAAGAAGGCCCATGAACACCACTGGGTGGTGAGCAAACACAACAATGCCAGCTAAGAATAGCAAGTGAACTGCCACAACAAAGAGTGGCATCACATCGTTCTGATGGTTTGCATTGGCCTTAGGTAAATCTTTGCGAACCAGTAATGTCACCAGCGTAGCGTTAATGACAACTGCTAAAGCTGCTTTAACACCAAATGTTTGGAAAACGTAAGCAGTGTCCCAACCCCAGGCGCTTGCCACCATCAAGATTGGAGGAGCAGCAAAGCTGGTTAATGCGCCACCAATAGAAATATTAACGAACAACACGCCAATCGTTAAGTACATTAATTTCGCGTTCGATGTTTGACTGAATACTTTCTTCTTTAAAAGCAGTGCCGCCAAAGTCATCGCTGCTGGTTCAGTGATGAATGAGCCAAGCAATGGAACCATCGCAAGTGTCACAAAATAACTGGTGGTGACATTGTTGATGCGGAATAACTGACTAAGTAAACCAGACACCAATCGGACTAACTCTGACGCAAAATGCAACACAGGACGACTTGCTGCCACAACCATGATGGCAAATACAAATAAAGGCTCTGTGTAGTTTCTGCTTTCTAAATACTCAACGGAAGGCTGATAACCGCCAGCAGCAAATGCCATGAACACAATTAAGATCATCGCCCAAAAACCAAAAACAGCCTCAACTTCACCAAGCAAGTGCCATAGGCCAGAGTGGTTGGGCTGCTTATGAGCTAAATGCTCAAAAAATGATGATGAAAATGTGTGCAACACCGCAATAGCAAAAAGTGTTGTGGCGATAATTTGTAAGGTTGTTGGGTTCATTGATGGCCTTGGGTATTCAAATCGTTATGGGCTCTATTGTAAGCCACTGAAAACACCGAAATTCCACATAAGAACTAGGTAAATACCAGTGACTACCGGAATGAAGATGTTGAAGGTATCTGGGTATTTCTGGGATTTAGTAGTTGAAATTGAAGCCTTGAGGCTTTTCAATCAAACCCGCATTCATCGATTGATGCTGCGAGAGGGGAAATTGGTGGCGAATCAGGGATTCGAACCCCGGACCTGCGGATTATGATTCCGTCGCTCTAACCGGCTGAGCTAATTCGCCAAAGACCGAAAGTATAGCTTATTTTGCTAATTTCACCTAGCCAAGCGGTCTTTAAGCAACTTATAGACGGTAAATACTAAGGTTGCGAATCTTTTGCACTCTTGGCTAATCAACAAAATGCTTCGATTGCGATAAATCCCAAGCCACCGGCGCTTGACCAAGCGGCAGTTCTTTTGAGCTTGTATTTTGACAGTGGTCGTGAAAAATCTTCTCTAGATGAATAGAGTGAATCCAGTATTTCTTTGGGGCTGGATTTTTTAATGAACAATTCTGTGACTACTCGATCAATTCTGAGGAGAGGTTTAACGATCCCTTTGCCATTAATGAGGTATTCAAACCAACCTTTTTGTTTGATTCTGTTTTGAGAGTACTCAATTTGATCCGACTGAACTGAAGAAATATTGTCAGAGGGTTGAACTTTTTTCTTAAATAGGATTTTTAAGTTTCCCTGCTCTTCTACTTTGACCACATCAAAGTACTGACTGGCAGCACATGCAAGTGTGAATTTTGAATAATAGAAGAGGTGAGCTTTGAAGTAGATATTGTGTGGTGATGCATCCGCTTGCAAAATATTTGGAACCTCGATGAACAGATAGCCACCTTCTTTGATACTTGAGTGCAACTTTTTCATCACTTCTAAAGGCTTTGCCATGTGTTCGAACACATGAAACAAGGTCACGATGTCTGCGGAAGAATCCTGAACATCTGACAGCATGGCTGTTTTAACTTCAACGCCATACTGTTCTTTTGAAAATGTTGAGTAACCAAGATTGGGTTCTATTCCTTTGGACTGCAGGCCTCTTTTTTGCGCCATGTAGACAAATTCACCACCGCCTGCACCTATATCTAGAAGAACTTGATTGGACAACTGAACGTGTGATTCAAGAAATTTAATTCTATCTAATGCGGTCATGCCCGCGCGACGAACATACTTTGGCTTTGGTGAGTAAGTACTTTTATAGTCTTGGCGGTAATTGTGAGAATAGTAGATTTTTAATTCTTCATCCGAAGGAATTTCTGTCTGCTGAACAAGGCTGCAATTTGAGCAGAATGAAATGGCAAGTGGCGATTTACTTTTTGCATCATTTTGAGAATGAGTATGCAAATTTGTAGAATTACATAACTGACAAGTAGGGGCCATAAGTCACCATTTATTGTTAATAAATGGATGCTATCAGGAAATAAACCATGGTGATTGCAAGGTTTAAGAACGTTTTAAACCTTGATCACTTTCTTAATGATTTTAAGAGGTTTCAGCCAGAGGTAAATTGATGAGCAAGTTCTGCGGCTTGAACTTAAGACACTTATCAATGTCATGGGCCATTGCAAGATAAATAGGTTTGCCAGCAATTTCCGGCAGCATGCGACCTTTGTCAACAAACTCTAATTTGAATAAACACAAGACTTGTGCCAATTTTGAGTTGTCGACCGTTTCGCCGTTATAGAGTGCGTTCAAAATTTCAGTGGCATTCACATCAAGACCAATGTGCCATGACCACTTAGAGTCTGAGATTTGACCTTGAGGGGTGATCGTGACTTTGGTGCCGTGGAAGTGAAAGATCCACTTTTCAAGAAGTTTGCTAAGAGCTGCAGCACCATCTTGGTCATAGTTCAGTTGCAGAACAAAGTCATGCAACTCATCACGTTCCCAGTAGTCATCAGCGTTGTCTTTGATCATGACATCTAAATCAATGCTTCTTAGAGGTGCTGAGTTTTGTTTGAGTAATTCACCAATGCTGCCAAAGCCACCAGTTTCTGCATATTTCTCAACAGTTATTTGATCGGCTGACATGATGTGACCATCTTCTAGGATGGTGATCTTTTGCATTCTGAATAAAAGTTCGGCAGCTCTTGCCTCAATAGCACTTGGATTTTCACCTAAGAGATGTTGGCAAAGTATTTGGGTCAATTGATCAACAAAGAGCGGCGGAACATCAACGCCATCGCCTTGAAATAAACCCAAGTAAAAATTCTCTAATGTGGGCGCTTGAACCAACTTGTCCCTGAAGCGCAACCAGATCTCGTAGTTCACCTGAATATCAGGGTCTTGCATTTTTTTAATTTCAGCAGGATCGATTGTTGCTCTTGGATTATCTGTGAGCAATTGATGGATCTTTTGTTCCTGTGCGCAAGACTCAGGAATAAGAGCAAGCTCGGGCCTTCTTAAATAAGATTTCAAAAAGTCATCTGTGATGATCAGCTGTCGATCTTGATTGACAGATAAAAACTGGTAATTGCTGTTAGGCCAAAATTTGCGCATGATGTCTCGTTAGAATGTTTTTTAGTATTGTGCAATGAAACTGAAATGAATCTATGAAATTAATCCATAGACCGCTTCATTTTTAGGGTTAATGCCAGATTATTTTCGGCTTGTTTTTATGGCTTTCTTCTCTTTTCGTATTGATGCATCTTGTGTGCGTAAATCCAGATGAGAGCCAAATAAATCAGGAGTGCACCTTGAGCACCCCACCAATAAGTGAAGTTCCAGCCAAAGAAATTAAATCTCAAGGGCTCTGGAGCAAGGCCAACCACCAATGTTGTCACAAACCAAATACTTAATAGGATGGCGATCAGGCGCTTATTTTTAGACCATGTTTTCATGGAGTACCCACAGGAAGATAAACGCGCATACAGGTGCCGTATTTAAGTGGCGATTCTTGATAGATGTTTTCTAGAATCTCAAGCTTGCCGCCATGCTGTGTAGCAATTTCTTTCACGATGGCTAAACCCAAACCACTGCCCTCAATATCACTTCCAAGCACTCGGTAGAAGCGCTCTAAAACTCGCTGTCTTTCTTCTGGCGGAATGCCTGGTCCAGTATCTTTTACTTCAACAATCAGCAATCCTGCTTGGTTGGCTTGTCTCACATCAACGGTCACGGTGCCATTGGGTGGAGTGTATTTGATGGCGTTATCGAGTAAGTTGTTGAATAGCTCTTTAAGCATCACTGGGTTGCCATACATTTTGTGTGACTGTTGATTGGTCTCATAACCCAAATCAATGTTCTTTTCCCAGGCAGCTGATAACCAATTTTTAGTTGCATCAGCGGCTGATTGCGATAAATCAATCAAAATCTTTTCGCTGAGCTTGTTGGTGTTTTCCATTCTGGCCAATGACAGTAATTGCTGTACAAGGCGAGTAGCTCGGGTGGAACTATCGGCAATTTGTTCTAAAGATCTTTGCAGTTCTTCAGGGCTATTTTCTCTTTGAGCTAATTCCGCCTGCATGCGTAGACCAGCCAAAGGTGTTTTTAATTGATGAGCGGCATCTGCAATGAATCGTTTCTGTGATTGCACAGAATCTTCAAGCTGATACAAGACGTCATTAAAACTAGAAATCAAAGGCATGATTTCTTGAGGTGCGGCGCGCTCTTCAATTGGGCTGGTGTCATCAACCAAACGATTACGAATTCTATTTTGTAGAGCGTTCAATGGTGCAAGACCTCTGCTCAAACCAAACCAAACCAAGACCACCACAATCGGCAAAATGATGAACTGCGGCAAGATCACACCTTTGATGATTTCATTGGCCAGCTGCGATCTTTTTTCTAAGGTCTCAGCAACTTGAACCATCACGGGGCTTGGGCCAGTCGACGTTGAGAGTATGACCAAAGTGGCAGCAATGCGAACTTCATTGCCGGCAATTCGACTATCACGGTAAGTGATGGTGCCCACTTGCAATGGATCGCCATCTGCTGGCAAAGATAAATCTTTATCGCCCGCAATTAATTCTCCGCGCGGGCCAATGACCTGAAAGTAAATCGTATCGTTTTCATCAGCGCGCAGAATTTGTCTGGCTGACATTGGCAATGTCAGTGATATTTCATCGCCAACTGCTTTAATTTGTTGAGAGATGGCTTGAACACTGTTTTCAAGACTTCGATCAAATGGAGCGGTTGCAATTGATTGCGCAACCAAATAGGTCACAGCAATACTCATGGGCCATAACAATAAAAGCGGTGCCAACATCCAATCTAAGATTTCTCCAAACAGTGACCTTGGACCTTTGTTGGCATGCTTTAAACCGTATGACTCCGGTGGTAAGAGTCGTTGAAGTTCCGCATCAATGGCGGGGCGGACATCAGCCATCTTAAATATTAAGCTTCAGATACTTTTGGAGCTTCAGGAGGTGCTTGAAATTTTTCTAGGCAATAACCTAGGCCACGGATTGTGGCAATCCGAATCCCACCCACTTCAATTTTTTTGCGCAGACGATGCACGTAGACTTCAATCGCGTTGTTACTGACTTCTTCGCCCCACTCGCACAAGTGATCAACCAATTGATCTTTGGAAACAAGGCGGCCCACTCTTTTCAATAAAACCTCTAAAAGTCCTAGCTCTCGTGCAGATAATTCGAGCATCTTTTCATCGATATAAGCCACGCGACCTACTTGGTCGAATTGCAATGGACCGTGTTTGACAACAGTTGGTCCGCCACCAGTGCCACGTCGCGTTAATGCTCGAACCCTGGCTTCTAGTTCAGATAAAGCAAATGGCTTGGCCATGTAATCATCGGCACCCGCGTCCAAACCTTTGACGCGTTCTTCAGTAGAGTCAGCGGCTGTCAAAATCAAAACAGGGAGCATTGAATTTCTGGAGCGCAGGCGCTTGAGCACTTCAAGACCAGTCATTTTGGGCAGGCCCAAATCTAGGATCAATAGGTCAAAGGCCTGGGCGGATAGGGCGAGATCAGCAGATTGGCCATCTTTGACATGGTCAACTGCATAACCAGACTGTCTCAAGGACCTGGTTAACCCATCAGCTAATACGCTATCGTCTTCTGCAATCAGTATTCTCATACAGCCCAATCAGCAAAATCTTGCTTGTTTATAGGTATTGTCTGACATTAGGCAGCAATAAACTAGTTTCTAGTGCATATTCTAGCTAGGTATTAAAAAAATCCTTGCATAGAGTACTGTTTTTATATACAGTAATTACTGTAAATTGCTCATGTGTAGACAAAATACACCTAATTTTAAATAAGGACGACCATGGAAGACCAAAAAAAGAAATCTGGATCAGGCCCCGCTGATATTGAGGGAATGAGCTCTGATAAGCAAAAAGCCCTCAATGCAGCACTTGCTCAGATTGAAAAACAATTTGGTAAGGGCTCCATCATGCGTCTTGGTGACAGTGATATTGGCCAGGATATTCAAGTGGTATCAACAGGCTCTTTAGGCTTGGACATTGCCTTGGGCGTTGGTGGTTTGGCCAGAGGCCGTGTGATTGAGATATACGGCCCAGAATCTTCAGGTAAAACAACTTTAACCTTGCACGCTGTTGCAGAAATGCAAAAGTTAGGTGGTACATGTGCGTTCATTGATGCTGAGCATGCTTTGGATGTGCAGTACGCAGCTAAATTGGGCGTTGATGTAAATAACTTATTAATTTCTCAGCCGGACACTGGTGAGCAAGCATTGGAAATCGCTGATGCTTTGGTTCGTTCAGGCTCCATTGATTTGATCGTGATTGACTCTGTGGCAGCCTTGGTGCCGCGCGCTGAAATTGAAGGCGACATGGGTGATTCTTTACCTGGTTTACAAGCTCGTTTGATGAGTCAAGCTTTGCGTAAATTAACAGGAACAATCAAGCGCACAAATTCAATGGTGATCTTTATTAACCAAATTCGTATGAAGATTGGTGTGATGTTTGGTTCACCTGAAACAACCACTGGTGGTAATGCTTTGAAGTTTTATGCCTCAATGCGTTTAGACATTCGTCGCATCGGTAGCATCAAAAAAGGCGATGACATTGTTGGTAACGAAACTCGTGTGAAGGTTGTTAAAAACAAAGTATCTCCGCCATTCCGAGAGGCCATCTTTGACATCATGTACGGAGAAGGTATTTCTAGACAAGGCGAAATCATTGACTTAGGTGTTGAGTGTGACATCGTTGAAAAGTCAGGCGCTTGGTACAGCTATAACGGCGAGCGTGTTGGTCAAGGTAAAGACAATGCACGTGAGTTCTTGAAAGAGAATCCTGAAATTGCCAAAGAAATTGAAGCAAGGGTTCGCGAAAAATTAGGCGTTAACACCGGTAGTGTGATCAGCCCTAAAGAAGAAGCGGATGCCTAAACAGCAAGCCCCAAGTTTGATGGGGCGAGCTCTTCGGTATTTATCAAGAAGAGAGCATAGTCGCCAAGAGCTTCGCAAGAAGCTCTTGCCTTATGCGGAATCTGATACTGAGTTGGATGAGCTTATGACAAAGCTTGAGGCGCAGTCTTGGTTATCAGATGAGCGTTTCGCTGAGAGCCTGGTACGTCGTAAATCTGAACGATATGGCAGCTTGAAAATTGTTGATGAATTAAAGCAGCAAGGTATTGAAGGCGACTCTTTGCTGGAAATCAAAGAGCGACTAAAAATTTCTGATGCCACCAGAGCTTGGGAACTGTGGCAACGAAAATTTGATTCAATGGTCACCAAAGATCCAAAAGAGAAATCCAAGCAAATGCGTTACTTGGTATCCAAAGGTTTTCCTTTGAGCGTGGTCACCAGAATTGTTGATGGGCGATTCTCGCCATCCGAGGAAGATTCGCGATAAATTTAGCTGGTGTAGACTTTGTTCATGAGCTCACCTTCTACATCCAATCGTACCCTGATACATACCAGAGACATCAAGACTCAAGCCTTTCGTCGCGATGATGGTTTGTGGGATATTGAAGCCACCTTGCTAGATGTCAAAGATAAAGACTTTCATTTGGCTTCAGGCGTTAAGCCCAGAGGTGAAGCCATTCATCAAATGGTTTTAACAGTCACCATTGATACCAAGTTCAATATTGTTGATGCCCAGGCTAAAACACATGCGGCCCCCTACGATGATCATTGCAAAACCATTGAGCCTGACTACCGAAAACTCATAGGGCTTAATCTGGCAAATGGCTTCAGGGGCGCCGTAAAAGAGCGATTGAGCGGGATTTCAGGGTGTTCCCACATGACTGAACTCTGTTCGGTTTTGCCAACAGTGGCCATTCAGGCATTTGCCGGAGAAATCTTCAAGGTTGCAGACGAAGGGTCTGGAACCATGCCGTTTCAACTCAACCGATGCCACGCTTTAAGAACCGATGGTGAAACAGTCAAAAGGTATCACCGGGCTTGGTTTGGAGCCCCATTAACACCCGTGGAAATTTCAAAAAAAGAGTCTTAATCCCTGAAAAAGCGATAATAATGAGATTACTTAGCAAAAATAGTAAATAGACAGAGTTAAGTAAGCTAAAAACATTAATATTTCGGTCTATTCAAAAGGGAGCCTTAATGAAGATCCACGAGTACCAAGGCAAGGAAATCTTGCGTCAGTTCAATGTTCCAGTGCCAAATGGCATTTCAGCTTTAAGCGTTGATGAGGCTGTTGAAGCAGCTAAAAAACTGGGTGGCCCAGTTTGGGTTGTGAAGGCCCAAATCCATGCAGGCGGACGCGGTAAAGGTGGTGGCGTTAAGGTTGCCAAGAGTCTTGATGAAGTGAAGACTTATGCAACTCAAATTTTGGGTATGCAATTAAAGACTCACCAAACAGGTCCAGAAGGTCAAAAAGTTCGCCGTTTGTTGGTTGAGGACGGTGCGGATATCAAAAAAGAATATTACGTAGGTATCTTGACTGATCGTGGCACACAATCAGTGGTGGTGATGGCGTCTAGCGAAGGCGGCATGGATATCGAAGAAGTGGCAGAAAAAACCCCAGAAAAAATCATCAAAGCATTTGTGAACCCATTGGTTGGTTTAACAGACGCTGATGCAACTAAATTGGCGCAAGGTATTGGCGTGCCAGAGGCATCACAAGCGATGGCAAAGGAAGCTTTGCAAAACTTGTACAAAGTTTATATGGACACAGACGCATCATTGGTTGAAATCAACCCATTGATTCTTGAAGGCAACGGCAAGATCAAGGCTTTGGACGCTAAGTTCAACTTTGATTCAAATGCTTTGTTCCGTCATCCAGAAATCGTTGCTTACCGCGATTTGGATGAAGAAGATCCAGCTGAAGTAGAAGCTTCTAAATTTGATTTGGCCTACATTTCATTAGACGGCAACATTGGTTGCTTGGTGAACGGTGCCGGTTTGGCGATGGCAACCATGGACACAATCAAGTTGTTTGGTGGTGAGCCAGCAAACTTCTTGGACGTTGGTGGTGGTGCAACTGCTGAAAAAGTAACAGAAGCATTCAAGATCATGTTGAAGAACAAAGATGTGAAAGCTATCTTGGTGAACATTTTCGGCGGCATCATGAAGTGTGACGTGATTGCCGATGGCGTGATCACAGCCTGTAAAGCGGTGAACTTGAACGTGCCTTTGGTGGTTCGTATGAAGGGCACGAACGAGGACCTTGGCAAGAAGATGTTAGCTGAGTCAGGTCTACCAATCATCAGTGCAGACACGATGGCTGAAGCAGCTACTAAAGCTGTTGCAGCGGTTAAATAAGCCACCGGCCACGAAAGGAATTTAAATGTCTATTCTTATTAATAAAAACACACGAGTCATTACTCAAGGTATCACTGGTAAAACAGGTCAGTTCCACACTGAAAAGTGTCAAGAGTACGCAAACGGCAAAGAATGTTTTGTTGCTGGCGTGAACCCTAAAAAAGCTGGCGAGAAAATTTTCAACATTCCTATTTATGCGTCAGTGAAAGAAGCTGCTGCAGAGACAGGTGCAACTGTTTCAGTGATTTATGTGCCACCAGCGGGTGCTGCGGCTGCGATCTGGGAAGCTGTTGAAGCTGATCTTGATTTGGCTATCTGTATTACAGAAGGTATTCCTGTTCGCGATATGTTAGAAGTTCGTAACAGAATGGCTGCTAAAGAAGCTAAAGGCGGCAAAAAGACTTTGTTGTTGGGACCAAACTGCCCAGGCTTGATCACTCCTGAAGAGATCAAGATCGGCATCATGCCAGGTCACATCCACCGCAAAGGTCGTATTGGTGTTGTGAGCCGTTCAGGTACCTTGACTTATGAAGCTGTTGCTCAGTTAACAGAAATTGGTCTTGGCCAATCTTCAGCAGTTGGTATTGGTGGTGACCCAATCAACGGTCTTAAGCACATTGATGTGATGAAAGCATTCAATGACGATCCAGATACTGATGCAGTGATCATGATTGGTGAAATCGGCGGTCCTGATGAAGCTGAAGCAGCTCGTTGGTGCAAAGCTAATATGAAAAAACCAGTGGTAGGTTTCATTGCTGGTGTTACAGCTCCTGCAGGTAAGCGCATGGGCCATGCTGGTGCGTTGATTTCTGGCGGTGCTGACACAGCGGATGCTAAGTTGGCCATCATGGAAGAGTGTGGTTTCACAGTGACACGCAATCCATCAGAAATGGGCAAATTGCTTAAGGCATTGTTGTAATATCCCTTTTACGGGTCAAAATTAACGGGAGCCTAGCTCCCGTTTTTTGTTTAAATAATAAAAATATGAGGTTGACATGGAATTTCTAGCAACGATTGATTGGGCCGTGATTGCTCAAATAATCATGATTGATATTTTATTGGGTGGTGATAATGCGGTTGTGATCGCATTGGCTTGTCGCAACTTGCATCCTAACCAGCGACGCAGAGGCATCATGTGGGGCACTGCGGGTGCGATCATCTTGCGTATTGCCTTGGTGGCATTTGCGGTGACTTTGTTACAAATTCCATTCTTGAAGTTCACTGGCGGAATTTTGCTGTTGTGGATTGGTTACAAGTTGATGGTGCAATCAGAAGATGATGATGGCCACGAACTTGAAGCTTCCGATAAATTATGGGCCGCTGTTAAAACCATCATCGTGGCTGACATTGCGATGAGCGTGGATAACGTGATCGCGATTGCAGGAGCTGCTGGTCAAGTGGATGCCGCTCATCACCAGTTTGGATACATTGTGTTTGGTTTGTTGGTTTCAATCCCATTGATCGTGGGTGGTAGCCAAATCGTTCTTTATTTGATTGATCGTTTCCCATGGATCGTGACTTTGGGCGCAGGCCTGTTGGGATGGATTGCTGGCGGAATGATTTTCTCTGATCCTGGTCTCATTAAACACCTTGGTGCCGGCATAGAGAACTATGCAACGATTGCAGGCATCGTCGCAGCTGTTGGCGTTATGCTTTACGGTGAAGTAATGAAGAGGCAAAAGAAGAAGACAAAACAAGCTTAATTGCTTGTTCTTTGACTCAACTCAAAATCAGAGCTTTCTGACAACGATGTAGTCCTTGTTGATGGGTATCATCTGAGAAGATGGTTTCCCATTAACAAAGGATTGAATGAATGAAAAATAAAGACCTTATGACGCCTAAGCAAGAGACTTCTGTAAACAAGCAAAATGGTTTTACCTTGATTGAACTGATGGTGGTGATTGCCATCATTGGTATCTTGGCTGCAATCGCAGTGCCTAAGTATCAAGACTACATTGCTAAAACTCGTGTGACTGAAGGTTTAAGTTTGGCGGCAGGCGCTAAGTTAGCGGTGACTGAGGTTTATTCCGGTAAAGGCGCTGCAGATATGGCAGTTGCAACAGAGTCAACATTCAAGAGCACCACAACAAACAGCGTGAAAGAAATCAAGATTGAAAAATCTGGCGCTATTTTGATCACCTATCAATCCAGCGTAGCTCCTGAAGGCGCTAATACCTTGAGCATTGTGCCGGTCAACAACGCCAGTAGCGATGCTGTCACAGCTTTGGATCTTAGTGTTAAAGGTGAGCAACCATGGGCAGGTATTTGGTCATGCAAATCTCCAGCAACAACCTTGCCTGCAAAACTACAACCAAGTGATTGCAAGTAAGGAAATAAAGTTTTAAAAAATAAAGAATAAATAAAGTAGAGCAACAAAAAAAGGCGAAGAATCTTCGCCTTTTTTGCTTTTAAGATTCTATGAAGAATCTATGCCATGTGGTTTAAGCCTTCCAAGTACCAGACTTGCCGCCACTCTTCTCAAGTAGCTTTACTTCTTTAATGACCATGCCGCGGTCTACGGCTTTGCACATGTCATAAATGGTGAGCAAGCCAATTTGCACGCCCGTTAAGGCTTCAATCTCAACACCAGTTTGACCAATGTTTTCAGTCGTGACTGTGCAGTGAATAGTGGATTGAGACTCGTCAGGGGTGAATTCAACAGCAACCCTGGTCAATGCGATAGGATGGCATAAAGGAATCAAATCAGGACTCTTTTTGGTGGCTTGGATAGCCGCAATTCTGGCGATGCCAATCACATCACCTTTTTTGTGGCTTCCCGACATTACCATGTCAAAAGTACTTTTTTGCATTTGTATACTGCCAGTAGCAGTTGCAATGCGGTGTGTGTGAGCCTTTTGGCCCACATCTACCATGTGGGCTTGGCCAGTTTCATCAAAATGAGTCAGTTTGTTCATGCGGTATTTGTACCATAATTAGGGATATGAATCGAAAAAAGAATAATGTCGCTCAGAAAATAATTGCGAGCTCGCTCGCTTTCATTTTCTATCCAAGCTGCTTATTGGCTCAGATCGATAACAATCGAGTGGCGCAGGAGAATATTGATCGCACCATGCAGTCTCCCAGAGCTGGCTCTGAATTTGCGCCTCCTAGTAAAAGAGTTCAACAACCTCAATTGGTCTTGCCTGATTTGGGGGATTCATCGAGTGCAGCTTTATCCCCGATTGATGAAAGATTATTGGGTGAGCGCATCATGCGCGATATTCGCAGAGACCCAGATTATTCAAAGGATGCGGTTTTTCATGATTACCTCAACACAGTTGGTCAGCATTTAATTGATACAGCTAAAAAGCAAGGCGTGGCTGGTTTAGATGGTCGAGGTAGCTTTGCCATTAATTTTGAATTATTCGGTGTGCGAGATAAGAGCATCAACGCCTTTGCATTGCCAGGGGGTTTTATTGGTGTGCACACCGGTTTGATTGTTTCTGCAGAAACAGAGTCTGAATTAGCCTCAGTGCTTGGTCATGAGATTGGCCATGTGACTCAAAAACACATTGCTCGCATGTTTAGTCAGCAAGGCACTAATTCAATGATTGCCTTGGCATCGATCATTTTGGCGGCAGTTGCTGCCAGCCGTAATCCGAACGCAGCTCAAGGACTTGCTGTGGGTGGTCAAGCATTAGCGATACAGAATCAATTGGCCTATTCAAGAGATGCTGAACGTGAAGCTGATCGCGTGGGTTTTCAAATTCTTCAGGCAGGTGGTTTTGATGTACAGGGCATGCCAGACTTTTTCCAAAGAATGCAAAGAGCCAATAGCATCATGGAAAGTGGTGTTCCTGGTTATGTGCGCACCCATCCACTGACAACAGATCGTATTGCAGATATGCAAGATCGAGTGCGTGGCTTGAGCAAGCCGAAGGTCAATTCATCAATAGAGTTTTACTTGTTGAAAGCCAGAGCGAGGTTAATACAAACCACAAGCTCAAGTAATTACCCTGAACTAAAACAATTTTACGAAAGCCTTGCCAGAAAACCCGATTCTATTAAGCAGTTGGAGGGTAATTACGGCCTGACATTGTTGAATCTTAAGCAACAAAAGATAAGTGAAGCAGAGTCATATTTGCAAAAAAGTAGGGTGTTGATGCAAACAGTTTCTGCACAGGGCTCTCCCGTGCAGCGCTCAAGCCTCTCTCTAGAAACAACTGCGATTGATATTTTGTTTGCCAAAGGTCAACATGCAGAAGGGCTTAAACAAATTGCTCAAATCAAAGCAACGCACCCTCATTCAAGATCTCTGAATATTTTGACGGTTGAAGGTCAGTTAAAAACCAAGCAATATGATCAAGCCATTAATTGGTTAAAAAATCAAACAAAATCACAGCCAGAAAATTCAATATGGTGGGACCTCCTGGCAAGAGCCTATGCGCAATCAGGTAAAAAAGCGCTTCAGCATGGCGCCTTAGCAGAGAAGTATGTTGCTGATGGGGCGTGGGTTGCTGCTATTGAGCAGATGCGTTTAGCTAAGTTAGCCGTTGACGCTGATTTTTATCAGTCTTCAGAAATTGATGCTCGCGCTAGACAAATTCAAGACTTGTATCGTCAAGAACTTATTCAACAAAAACAAAAATAGTTTTAATGGTTTGATCAGTGAAAGCCGTGGATGGTGCTCGGCAATTGAATATGTTCTTCTTGAGCAGGGCTTGTGTGAATATGAGCAATTCTCCAGCCCATAGGGCCTTGAACCAAGATATAAGTGAAGTTCAAGAAAAACTCAGGTTCAATTTGCTCAGCCTCTAAGCGGACAGCTTCGGTTGAGTCAAAGAAAGATATACCGATGCCTGTGTGACCAATCACTTGAATTGGGTCGAGCCACAAAAAGTGATCTTCAAGTATTTTCTTCAATCCTTCGCGAAGCTCAGCGTGCCCATTCAAGCGTTTGCCACCTGGCAAGATGCATGTGATTGAGTCCTCATCCATCCATAGATCAATGGATCCATCCAAGTCATTGCGATGCAATGATTCGCGCCATGCTTCGATGACTTCTTCTGGCATTTGAAACAATCTGGCTTGACTTGGCATGGTATTTTTATTGATTAAGTTGATTGACAGAGTTTAGGACGTCTTTTACTTCTATGTCCACTAAACATTTCAAGTGGCCGAGTGGGCAAGTTCTCTTAAAGCATGGGCTGCACTCGAGATGTAGCCAATGAATTGAGGCAAGCTTCGAGAGTGGCGGTGTGTGCCTTGGATCGCTAGAGCCAAATATGGCCACTTGAGGGCGTCTAAATGCAGCAGCAATATGCATCAAGCCAGAGTCATTGCTGATGACGGCTGTGGCATTGCTGATGGCAGCCATGGCATCTTCAAGACTGGTTTGACCACACCAATTGATGACCCTATCTGGATGATTGCTGATGTTTGCAATATCACTGCCAATTGAAAACTCTTTCTTGCTACCAAGAATTAATACCAAAGAGTTTTGCTTTGTTTGAATGAGTTGTTTGGCCAAGTTACCAAAATGTTCTATGGGCCATTGTTTTGCTGGGCCATATTCAGCACCAGGGCAGAGCACATAGAGCTCTTGATGCGCTTGAATGTTTTGAAGCGTTTGCTGGCTCTGGTCAATCATTGCTTTTGGCAATGATAGGTGAGGTTGCGGCACTTCGGAGGACGTCTGCCCTGAAAGTGCATAGTAATGGCTCGACATGGGTGGGCGATGTGAGCGAGATGGATTGTTGAGCGCCTCATTGATCAAGCCCCAACGCATCTCACCTTGGTAGCCAATTCTGCGCGGAATCTTGGCAAGCCAAGGAATCAGTGCTGATTTAAAACTATTGGGTAAAACATAGGCATGGGTGTAAGCGCCATTGGCCAATTGTTTGGCCAGAGCTTTTCGCTCGTTCCACTGTAATACCCCATGCTGAAAATCAGCGGTGATGATTTGATCAACTGCTGGTATTGCTTTCATGATGCTGGCCACCCATGGGGTCGCTAAAACATCAATCTGACTGTTGGGATTATTTTTTTTAAGCTGAGATATCAGAGGTTCAGTCATCACTGCATCACCAATCCAGTTGGGTGCAATGATGAGTATCTTCACCATCTTAGTGACCGTGCGGCTTTGTGCCAGGCAGAAGCTCATATTCGGTGCCGCAGTATGGGCACTTAGCATGGCCAGTGGTCAGCACATCTAGAAAGACGCGAGGGTGCATGCTCCAGGCAGGGGAGTTATTGTTGGGGCAATGAAGAGGTAAATCTTTATTGCCATCGACCTTGATAACACTTTGCTGACTCATGATGGCCTCGGTTTTCTTAAACCACAGTTAGCCAGTGACGATATTTATCGCTCTTACCAGCTACTGCATCAAAGAATATTTTCTGAATTTTTGTTGTGATCGGACCGCGTGTGCCATCACCAATGATGCGATCATCAAGTTCACGAATTGGTGTTACTTCCGCGGCTGTGCCTGTGAAGAAGGCTTCGTCACAGCAATACATCTCATCGCGCGTGATGCGCTTTTCTTTAATTTCAATGCCAAGATCTTTAGCAATTGTAAAAATAGCATCACGAGTAATGCCATCCAAACATGAAGCCAAATCAGGTGTGTAGATAACACCATCTCTAACGATGAAAACGTTCTCGCCAGAACCTTCTGACACATAGCCATCAGTGTCTAAAAGAAGCGCTTCGTCGTAACCTTGAGCAGTCACTTCTTGATTGGCAAGGATTGAGTTGATGTAGTAACCAGAAGCTTTGGCTCTCACCAAAGAAACGTTGACGTGATGTCTTGTGAATGAAGATACCTTGACGCGAATACCTTTGTTCAAACCATCTTCACCTAAATAAGCACCCCATTCCCAAGCAGCAACTGCCGCGTGAATTGAATTACTTCTTGCAGAAATACCTAGTTTTTCAGAGCCAATCCAAACAATTGGACGAATGTAGCAAGATGCCAATTTATTTTCTTTAACAACATCAATAATTGCTTTGGCCATTTGCTCTTCGGTGTAGTTCATCTTCATCTGGAAGATTTTTGCTGAATTGAATAAGCGACGTGTGTGCTCTTTCAAACGGAAGATCGCTGGACCAGCATCAGTTTTGTAGGCTCTGATGCCTTCAAAAACACCCATGCCGTAATGAAGTGTGTGAGTTAACACGTGGATGTTTGCGTCTCTCCAAGGGACCATCTTGCCGTCCATCCAAATAAAGCCATCACGATTTGCCATTGACATGGTTTGTTTCCTAAATTCTGAGAAAAATGGGTTGAAGCGCCATTGTAAAACAGCCACAGGGAGATGGCTATGACGAAGACATCTGTGCTCCCTATAATCAAAGATCCTCTTAGACGACTGAATTCACAGTGACCTGGCTCTCAAACAATAAAAAACACCTACTTGAAGGCAGTAAAACCATGTCAAAAGCTGGTTTTGCGATCTTCACTTGGGCGCTGGTGACTGGTATGGCCATGGCTGAATCAAGTTTGACCACCTGGCAAGCCATTGGAATGTCACTGTTGGTTTACGCCGGTTCTGCACAATTGGCTGCCTTGCCCTTGATGGCTGGTGATTTCCCTTTTTGGACCATTTTTTTAACGGCTGCCGTGGTCAACTTGAGATTTGTTATTTTCAGCGCTGGCCTACAACCGTTTTTTAAAGACAGAACGCTTTGGAAGCGATCTATTTTGGGTTACATGAACGGGGATCTGACCTTTGCTCTTTTGATGTCTCGTTATTCACAATATCGAGCGGATCCATCCCACTTACCATTTTTCTTAGGCATGTCTTTGACCAACTGGACGATTTGGCAAACAGGGTCTTTGATTGGGATATTTCTTGCCGGAGCAGTCCCAGATGCTTGGGGTCTAGGCTTTGCTGGAACATTGGCATTGATCGCCATTTTGTTACCGATGTTGGATGGTTTATCCATGCGCTTGGCAGCCATTACAGCCTTGGTAGTGGCATTAGCGGCCAATGACCTGCCTTATAAGTTGAGCATTGTTTTGGCGGTTTTGGCAGCCATAGTGGTCGGTATTGCGTCTGATCGTCTTTTTAGGCAAAGGAAAGGAGTGTCATGAGCCCAGTCGATAGTTGGATCGTGATCATCGGCCTGATGGTGGTGACTTTGATCACTCGGAGCTTCTTTTTGATCATTGGCGAACGAATGGAGCTATCAGAAACAGTTCAGAATGCCCTCAGATACGCTCCAGCCGCCGCTTTGGTGGCCATCATTGCCCCTGAAATATTTATCACTCAGACATTCACCCCATCTGAAGTGACCACGCCTCAATTTTGGGGAGGTGTTGCCTCTTTTGTGGCATTTTTAGTCACAAGAAGTATGTTTTTCACGATTATTTTGGGAATGTTGGCTTTTACCTTGGTGGGCTTGATTGGGTCCTAAAAAACCGTCCAATTGAGCTGTAAAAAGGTAAAATCTGACTTTCTTGTCTTTTGTCGAAAATTCGCTATGCCAGGCACATCAAAACTTCAATTTAATCGCCTTTCAACCTTGGCCGCCAATGGCCAGCTAAAAGGTAAGCGAGTCTTCATCAGAGCTGATTTGAACGTTCCACAAGATGAGGCAGGCAACATCACTGAAGACACTCGCATCAGAGCATCCATTCCAGCCATCAAGTTGGCATTGGATGCAGGTGCAGCTGTGATGGTGACATCTCACTTGGGTCGCCCAACTGAGGGTGAGTTCAGACCTGAGGATACTTTGGCACCAGTTGCCGACAGAATTGCAGAACTCATGGAGCGCAAAGTTCCATTGATCAGTCACTGGGTTGAGGGTGGCTTTGAAATACAGCCTGGCGACTTGGTGCTTTTAGAGAATTGCCGTCTTAACAAGGGCGAAAAGAAAAACAATGATGAGTTAGCTCAAAAAATGGCTAGCTTGTGTGACGTTTATGTGAATGACGCATTTGGTACAGCGCATCGTGCTGAGGCAACAACTCATGGCATGGCTAAATTTGCACCAGTTGCTTGTGCGGGTCCTTTGATGGCCGCTGAATTAGATGCATTGGGTAAAGCATTGACTGATCCAAAGCGTCCATTGGTGGCGATTGTTGCAGGATCAAAAGTTTCAACAAAATTAACGATTCTTAAATCATTGGCAGAAAAAGTTGATCAATTGATTGTGGGCGGCGGTATCGCAAACACTTTCATGTTGGCAGCAGGCTTGCCGATCGGTAGGTCTTTGGCTGAACCAGATTTGGTGAGCGAAGCAAAAGCAATCATTGATTTGATGGCCAAGCGTGGTGCGAGTGTGCCGATTCCTGTGGATGTGGTGGTTGCGAATGAATTGTCACCATTGGCGCGTGCGAATAGAGTGGCATCAACCGATGTTCAGCCTGATGACATGATTTTGGATGTAGGGCCAAAAACATCAGCTGAACTGACAAGCATCATTGCACACGCAGGAACAGTTGTTTGGAACGGCCCGATCGGTGTTTTTGAAATTGATCAATTTGGCGGTGGCACGAAGATGTTGGCCGCTGCAATTGCTCACTCTCCAGCATTCTCAATCGCTGGTGGTGGTGATACTTTGGCAGCGATTGCCAAGTACGGTATTGAGAAACAAGTTGATTACATTTCTACTGGTGGAGGCGCTTTCTTGGAATTCCTAGAAGGTAAAACCTTGCCAGCCTTTGCTATCTTGTCAGAAAGAGCGGATAAATAATGCGTGCAACAAAAATTGTTGCGACCCTAGGTCCAGCATCAAGCAGTGCTGAAGTTTTAAAAAAATTAATGGAAGCGGGTGTTGATGTTGTCCGCTTGAATTTTTCACACGGTACAGCAGCAGATCACCAAGCCAGAGCTCAGCTTGTTAGAGAAGTTTCTAAAGCGGCCGGTCGTGAAGTTGCCATCATGGCAGATTTACAAGGTCCAAAAATCCGCGTCGGCAAATTTGAAAATAACAAAATTATTTTGAAAGCTGGCGAAAAGTTCACTTTGGATGCCAACTGCACTTTAGGTGATCAAACAAAAGTAGGTCTTGATTATAAAAACTTGCCCAATGATGTGAAGGTTGGCGATAAGTTATTGCTGAACGACGGCTTATTGGTGATTCGAGTTGAGGGTGTTGAGGGTTCTTGCATTCACACGATTGTTGAATTGGGCGGTGAGCTTTCAAATAACAAAGGCATCAATCGTGCAGGTGGTGGTTTGACTGCACCTGCATTGACGGATAAAGACAAAGAAGATTTAAAAACAGCAGTGGCATTGGGCGCCGATTACATTGCGATCAGTTTCCCCAAAAATGCTGAAGACATGAAAATTGCTCGTGGCTTGGCTGATGCTGCCAGCAAAGAGTTTGGTCATAAAACAAAACTCATTGCAAAGATTGAGCGTGCAGAAGCAGTGATGCCTGGTGTATTGGAAGAAATTCTTGAGGTCAGTGACGGCATCATGGTGGCTCGTGGCGACTTGGCTGTGGAGGTTGGGAATGCGACTGTTCCGGCGCTGCAAAAACGAATGATTCGTTTGGCTCGTGAAGCGAACAAAGTGGTGATCACTGCGACTCAAATGATGGAGTCAATGATTGTTAATCCGGTGCCAACCAGAGCTGAGGTCAGCGATGTGGCCAATGCAGTTCTTGATGGCACAGACGCTGTGATGTTATCGGCCGAGACTGCATCGGGTCAGTATCCAATTGAAACTGTTTTACAAATGGCAGCTATTTGCCTTGAGGCTGAAAAAACCGAAGTGCATCATTTGGATGCTGATTTCTTTGATCAAAAGTTCACGCGCATTGATCAATCAATTGCTTTCGGTGCTTTATTCACCGCCTATCACTTGGGTGTCAAAGCAATTGCTGCATTGACTGATTCTGGCTCAACTGCTTTATGGATGAGCCGCCATAAGATCCAGGTTCCTATCTTTGCACTCACAACAAAAATCGCTAGTCAGAGATCAATGGCACTTTACAGAAACGTGCACCCTTTGCATTTGGATACCAGCAATGACAGGGACACTGCTTTAGGGCAGGCAGAGGCAAGAATTAAAAAATTAGGCGTTGTGGCTTCTGGTGACACCATCGTATTGACGGTGGGTGAGCCAATGGGCCAAGTTGGCGGAACCAACACGCTCAAGATTGTGAATGTTAAATAAATTTTAATTTAAGGAAATAGCAATGGCTCTTGTATCTTTGCGCCAATTATTGGACCACGCTGCTGAGAATGCTTATGGACTGCCAGCATTCAATGTGAATAATCTTGAACAGGTACAAGCCATCATGGCTGCTGCCGATGAAGTCAATGCACCAGTCATCATGCAAGCTTCTGCTGGCGCACGTAAATATGCTGGAGAAGCATTTTTACGTCATTTGATTGATGCGGCTGTTGAGGCTTATCCGCATATTCCAGTGGTGATGCATCAAGACCACGGTCAAAGCCCAGCCGTTTGTATGGCAGCGATTCGTTCAGGTTTCACATCTGTGATGATGGATGGTTCTTTGATGGCTGATGGTAAGTCAGTTGCCTCATACGAGTACAACGTCGCTGTGTCTCAAGAGGTGGTGAAGTTTGCGCATTCGATTGGTGTAACTGTTGAAGCTGAGTTGGGTGTTTTAGGTTCTTTAGAAACCATGATGGGTGATAAAGAAGACGGTCACGGCGCAGAAGGTGCTATGACTCGTGAACAGTTATTGACCGATGTTGAGCAAGCGGCTGATTTTGTGAAGCAAACTCAATGTGATGCCTTGGCGATTGCGATTGGTACGAGCCATGGCGCTTATAAGTTCACCAAAAAACCAACGGGTGATATTTTGGCGATTGATCGCATCAAAGAAATCAATCAACGTATTCCAAACACACACCTTGTGATGCATGGTTCTTCCAGCGTACCTCAAGAGTTGCTCGCAATCATCCGTGAGTTTGGTGGCGACATGAAAGAAACTTACGGTGTGCCTGTTGAAGAGATTCAGCAAGGTATCAAGCACGGCGTTAGAAAAATCAATATCGACACAGATATTCGTTTGGCAATGACTGCTGCTATTCGTAAATATTTATTTGAGAACCCAGGCAAGTTTGATCCACGCGATTATTTGAAGCCAGCACGTGAAGCTGCCAAAGAGATTTGTAAAGCGCGTTATTTAGCGTTTGGTTGCGAAGGCCAAGCTGGCAAGATCAAATCAATTCCTTTGGAACAAATGGCTGAGCGTTACAAAAGCGGTCAATTAGCTCAATTAGTTAAATAAGGTATTCATGCAAGCTCTTTACGAATCTTCAATCAAGTCATTGCCATTAATCTCAAAAGGCAAGGTAAGAGATATTTACGCCATTGGTGATGATCAACTGTTGATGGTGACTACTGATCGTTTATCAGCATTTGATGTTGTCATGGGTGAACCTATTCCTGGCAAAGGCATTGTTCTTAATGAGATGGCTAATTTTTGGTTTGGTAAGTTAAGCCATGTGATTCCTAATCATTTGACGGGTATTGACCCATGCTCAGTGGTGGCGGCTGATGAGGTAAATCAAGTCAAAGGTCGAGCCATCGTGACGAAGCGTTTAAAACCAATCATGGTTGAAGCGGTGGTGCGCGGCTATTTATCTGGTAGTGGTTGGAAGGATTATCAAGACACTGGCGCTATCTGCGGCATCAAATTGCCAGTAGGCCTTAAAAATGCACAACAGTTGCCTGAGCCGATTTTCACACCAGCCGCAAAAGCGGATGTTGGTGAGCATGATGAAAATATTTCTTATGCAGAAGTTGAAAAACGCATTGGTCAAGAATTAGCTGCAAAAATCAAAGAAGTGAGTATTCGTTTATACAAAGAAGCTTCTATTTATGCTGCAAGTAAAGGCATCATCATTGCTGATACGAAATTTGAATTTGGTTTAGATGAAAATAATACATTGGTATTGATGGATGAAGTGTTAACTGCTGACTCGTCTCGTTTTTGGCCAGCAGCTTCATATCAAGTGGGATCTAATCCTCCATCATTTGATAAACAGTTTGTGCGTGATTGGTTGGAGTCTGCAAGAATCAATGGTCAACCATGGAATAAGTCTGCACCTGCACCAAAGTTACCTGATGATGTGATTGAAAAAACAGCGGCTAAATACCGTGAAGCTTTAGCAACACTGACTGCTTAATTGCTCGCTAAAAGCACAAAGGAAAAAAGATGAGTCAAAAACCAATTGTTGGAATCTTGATGGGTTCAAATTCTGATTGGGACACCATGCAGAACGCAGCTCAAACTCTCACTGATTTCGGAGTTGCATACGAAGCCAAGGTGGTTTCTGCGCACCGCATGCCTGATGATATGTTTGCTTATGCTGAAACTGCAGCAGAGCGCGGTATCAAGGCAATCATTGCTGGCGCTGGTGGTGCTGCACATTTGCCAGGTATGTTGGCAGCAAAAACAATTGTTCCTGTTTTCGGCGTGCCGGTTGCCTCAAAGCATTTGAGTGGTGAAGATTCACTTTTATCCATTGTGCAAATGCCTAAAGGTATTCCTGTGGCAACTTTTGCTATTGGTGATGCCGGTGCAGCTAATGCTGCTTTGCATGTGATTGCTAATCTTGCAGTAAACGACCCTGCTCTGGCTAAAAAGTTAGAGGTGTTCCGAGGTGCTCAAACTGAAAAAGCAAGAGCCATGAACTTACCAGGACATTCTTGATTTATGGCAGATCGTCAAAACCCAATTTTGCCGGGATCTTACCTAGGGATTCTTGGGGGTGGTCAATTGGGGCGCATGTTCACTCATGCTGCTCAAGCCATGGGATACAAAGTATGCGTATTGGACCATGATGCACAGAGTCCTGCCGGAATCGTTGCAGATAAACATATTCAAGCAAGTTATACCGACAGCGCTGCTTTAAAAGAGATGGCAGCTATCTGTCAGGCAGCCAGCACTGAATTTGAAAATGTTCCTGCTACGGCACTTGATGAGCTAGAGTCTTTGGGTGTATTTGTTGCCCCAAGAAGTGCTGGTGTATCTATTGCACAAGACCGTGTTGCTGAAAAGAAGTTTTTAGCAACGTGGCAAAAAGAAGCTGGTATCGGCCCGGCACCTTATCAAGTCATTGAAAAGCAAAGCGACGCTGAAGCAGTTTCTGCTGATTTATTTCCAGGTATTCTAAAAACTGCTCGAATGGGCTATGACGGTAAAGGTCAGGTGACAGTTCATGATCGTGATGAACTTGTGAAGGCCTGGAATGGGTTTAACCAAGTTGTGTGTGTTTTAGAAAAACGCATGGATTTGGCCTTTGAAGTATCAGCATTGGTGGTGCGTGGTCATGATGATGAAGTTGTTGCATATCCAATTGCACAAAATATTCACAAGAATGGCATTTTGCACACAACAACCGTGCCGGCACCATCGATCAATTCAGCTCAAGAAACAAAAATCGTCGATGCCGCCAAAGAAATCATCCGTCGTTTAGATTACGTGGGTGTCTTGTGTGTTGAGTTCTTTGTTCTCAAAAATGGAGATGTGGTTGCCAATGAGATTGCTCCACGCCCACATAATTCTGGGCATTACACACAGAATGCCTGTTTAAGCAGTCAATTTGAGCAGCAGGTTAGAGCGATGGCCCGTTTACCTTTGGGTAGCGCAGAGTTGATTGGCCCAAGCATCATGCTCAATATTCTGGGTGATGAGTGGTTGGTCTCTGGAAAACAAGAAGAGCCTTCATGGGAAAAAATTCTGAAAGCTCCTTCTGCAAAGCTACATCTTTACGGCAAGGCTGAGCCTCGCGTGGGTCGCAAAATGGGACACATTAATTTTGTAGGCAAAACCTCATCTGCTGTTGAGTTGGTTTGCCAAGAGGCTATACGAGTCCTAAAAATAGCGCGCTGATCATGCCTGATTCAATTCAAAGGGCGATAGACGTTCTTAAGGCTGGTGGTTTGGTGGGTATGCCCACCGAAACGGTTTATGGTCTAGCAGCTGACGCAAGCAATGTATCAGCTATCAATAAAATATTTTCTAGTAAAGGTCGCCCCTCTGGTCACCCTTTGATTGTGCATATTGCACAGCCTGACATTGGCTTGAGTAATGATCAACAGGCTATGTCGAATGCGTGGCGAGAAATCCTCAGCCAATGGTCAAGAGATGTTTCGCCAGAGGCTTTGATTTTGGCTCAAGCATTTTGGCCGGGCCCTTTGACCATGATTCTTCCAAAAGCGAAAAATGTTTTATTGGAAGTGACAGGCGGACAAGAAACCGTTGGAATTCGTTGTCCCAAGCATCCTGTAGCGCAGAATTTATTAAAAGAGTTCGGCGGTGGTTTAGCGGCACCTTCTGCCAATCGTTTTGGCAGAATTTCTCCAACAACTGCAGAGCATGTGCGTGAAGAGTTTCCAGGTGATGAGGTATTGGTGCTTGATGGCGGTCCCTGTGATGTGGGTATTGAATCTACCATTGTTGATCTGACTCGCCTTGATACTCATGGTGCTGTTATTTTGAGGCCAGGGGCCATCACGCAGGCAATGATTGATGGTGTTGTTGGAAAGACTGAATTTACAAAACAAAATACGAGTGCATCGGCACCTAGGGTATCTGGTAGTTTGAGTGCGCACTATGCGCCGAAGACAAAATTAGTTTTATATGATGCCAAAGATGCTGAGTCAGTATTGGCTCAAGTGAATAACTCTGATTTAGAGAATGTTGCCTGGGTGCATTTCGCAAAAGATTTGTCTGCTAAAGATCTTGGTTTAAAGAATGTGGCAAAGGAAGTGCTCTTGCCTCTTGAATCAAATGCAGTGGGTCGAGAGCTCTATGCTTTGCTAAGACACTTGGATGCCCTGAACGTGAATTGCATCTTCTTTGAACAGCTACCTGATGGTGTTGAGTGGGACGCTATCAGAGATAGATTGGGGCGTGCCTCAGTTGGCTCTGGTATGTAATTGTTGCGGACCATCATCAAGAAGCCAAGTCATTAATGCATCATGAATGCCTCGACCAGAGCCAGCATTGCGATGATTGATGAAAGAAGAAATCGCATATACCTGGCCGCTTTTACTCACGACATAGCCTGAAATGCTTCTCACATCAGCCAAGGACCCGGTTTTAATATAAGCACCATATTTTTTGATGGGCTTGGGGAACTGAGATATGTTGTTTTCAAAAGCTTGCACATCGCCTTTTCTGGGGATGTATTGACGAAGTTTATCCATCAAGCGATGTTTCATAGTTCCATCCACGCCTGCAATTGGAAGTGATTCAGTGAAGTACTCTCTTGTTGAAGAATTCAGGCCAAGCAGTAATACTTGATTGAGGTGTTTGGAGCTGATTCTCTCGATGCGAGATAGGCCAGAACCATTCTCAATGACCAGCTCAGGCATGTCTAATTGATATTTCTTGAGCCACGACTTAACCACCATATTGCCGTTGTTGGTATTTCCGGGAGCACCATTTTTTTCTAATGCCAATGTGAGTAAAACTTGTCTGGCCATCACGTTATTTGAAAGCTTATTGATATCTTTGACTGATTCATACAAGGGTATGCCAAAGTGCGTGACGACTGGCCTGAAAGAATCGGTTAGCTGACCATTTTTAATCACCGGCTTCTTGCCCCATGTGCCGCCAAGATCTTCCCATGCTGCAATCAAGCTCTGCGACAAAAATTGATCGGTATCGGACGCAACAATATTCCAATTGGCAGTAGAACAAGCGCTGGGGTAGTCACCGCTAAAACTGGCAATCCATGCCGAGTTTTTCTCTGTTTTCAGAGTCATCGTGATGCCGTCTCGCCAATTAGTACAAGGGCCATCCACCACTGTCAAATTATTATCAATTGATAAATTTGCCATTCGAGGTGTTTGCTTGATCACAACCAATCGATTTTCAAGATTTGGAAAGAACTGAAAACTGAAACTATTAAAGGCAAATAAAAGAGCATCAGGCGCCACGCTATAAGCGCGAGTAGGTTCGCCATCAAAAAAAGATGATTCTTTGACAGATTTATCGTAAGCGCTTCGGTCAAAGATTAAATCTCCATGGATATTTTTAACGCCGCTGGCTTTGAGGTTGGCTAAAAGCTTATTCACTTCCTCTGGTATGAGCTTAGGATCACCACTACCTCTGATGAGTAAGTCCCCGCGCAGAGTGCCTTTTGAGATTTGGCCGTTAGTGAATAGATCTGTTTTCCATCTGTACTCAGGTCCTAGCATTTCCATGGCAGCCAAGCTTGTGACAAGCTTCATCGTGGATGCTGGATTCATGCCAACATTTTCCTGCCAATGAATCACATCATGGGAATTAAAGGTCGCATGGCCTTGTTGGCTGGTGATTTTTGAGACAGATATTGCAATTGCTTCTTTTGGTATGGAGCTTTTTTTGATTGCCGATTCAACAGGGGCAGGTAAAGAATCTTTCGCAAATAAGCCAAAGCTTTGCGTGGCTAAAAAAAAGCCTGTCAATATCAATAAATGTCTCTTAAATGGCATCCCTAAATCATATAGCCTAATGCGCACTTATGTATATATGGCTAATACTATGTAACTATCTTTTTTAAGATCGTGTTTGAGCGAGTCAGGGCAATGCATAAGTCATAAAAAAGAGGGCGATGAGGCTGAGGTATTTTGACTTGGAACTGCTCACACAGTTTGACCAGTCTTGGGTCATTGCTTAGCTTGGCACCGCCCAGCAATTTGTGAGCCATGCTTTTTAATTCAATTTCGCTTATTACCCATTTTTGCTTACCAAGACATTGGAGTAAAAGATCCAAGGATTTTTCTTGGTATATCAGGATCTCGCTGGCAATGACCTTAAGCATGGAATGTGACGCATCCGCAGGGTCTTTGAATGTTATTAAATATGTATTTTCAAGAGTCAATTCTTGTTGCCAGTCTTTCAGAGATGCTGGCTTGATCAAAACAGAATCAAACACATTGTTAGGATTTAGTAATCTATGAGCGCCATCAGTGTGCGCGGTGATGCCAAATATTTTGATTTTTGAACCATAGTGCTGATGAGCAGAAATCGCTAACTGATCCCCATCGATGATGGGCATGGTCAAGTCTGTGACCAAAATATCAAAAGAAGACTCACTAATTTTTTGTATGGCCTCCTGACTGCACGCGCTTGAGTGAACGCAATATCCCATCTCTTTGAATTGAGCCTCTGTGATGAATCTGCTTGGAGCATGATCGTCCACAATCATCACGCTTTCATGATGAGTGATGATTGGTGGAACTTTCTCATGAGCAGTGTTGATTCTTGTGTATTTAGGTTGCTCTATGGATCTTTTAAAAGAAAGCGTGAAGCTCACTGATGTGCCAAGCCCCTCTTCAGAATCAATCTCTATTTTGCCGCCCATCATCGCAATGAGCTGCTTTGCAATGGTCAAACCAAGCCCTGTACTTGACTGTGAATATTCTGTATCAATGTGTTCATATTGTTCGTAGGGTTGGAATATTCTTGCTATATGAGCTGGCGGTATCCCTTTGCCATTATCAGAAACCTCAAAATAGATGATTTGAGCGAAATGATCATTTGCAAGGGTTCGAGTTGTGATTTGAACTTTTTTATCTGGGCTGAACTTGATGGCATTGCTGATCAAGTTATGTAATACCTGGCCCAATCTCGTCCCATCAGCAATCAAGCTTTCTGCTATTTCTGGGCAGATGTGACACTGGACTGAAGTGTTATTTTTTTGAGCAAGTGTGCTGAATGTTCGGTTGATGTTTTTAATCAGATTCCCTAAGTTACAGGCCTCTGTTTTGAGTGTCATTTTTCCAGCATCAATTTTAGATAAATCCAGTAATTGATTTAAGACCTCCAACATTGACTCTGCTGAAGCATGAGCACTCTCTAAAATAGTCTTTTCGGAATGGTCGAGTTGACTATTGCGTAAAAGCTTTTCTTGGATGCTGAGTATGGCGCTGATAGGTGTTCTTATTTCATGGCTGATAGTTGAGATCGCCTGGTTCTTTGTTTCTTGAAATGCACTTAGATTTTGTTGGTTTTTATGGGCGAGATTCGACCAATGCTTATTTCTAATCAGTAAGTACAGACTGAGTAAGCAAGTGCAAATGAAAGCAAAGAGGGTGAGCTGATGTTCGTTAAGCATCAGTGATTCGATTGGTTCTACAAAATGTAATTAACTCTGCAATATTGGTCACACCAATTTTTTTATAAACACGTGTCTTGTAGGTCGACACTGTTTTAGTGCTGATGTGAAGAAATTCTGAGATGGCACTGTTGGGGTGCCCATCGGCCAAGTATTTAATGACTTGAAATTCTCTTGGTGAAAATGATGAAATGATCTGTTCATCACTGCTGAATATTTTTGATGAATTGTTGATATGAAAAAATGTATATCCTTGAGATACCGCTAAGCAAGCAGCTAGGATGATGTCTGAGCTGGCTGTTTTGTTGATGAAGCCATGACCACCAATACTTCTGACGCGACTGGCATAGACCTTGGCTTCTAAAGAAGACACGACCAATATTCTGCTCTCTGGGGCAATGATTTTCAAACGGCGAATCACATCAAAGCCATCTACTTTTGGCATATCTATATCCAAAATGATCAAGTCTGTTTCATTTTCTCTAGCGAACTCAAGGCAGCCATCGCCATCGACTGCCTCTCCAATAATTTCAAAATGAACTTGTTGTGCCAGCATGTTTTTAAGTGCCCAGAGCATGGCTGGATGGTCGTCAACCAATAGGACTTTTTTCCTCATCTAACTCACTCCTTTTGTGACTGTTTCTTCAGTAGTTGTTTCATGGCTAATTGTTGTTTAGCTGTTTTACCCAACTTGAGCACTTGGTGAAGAGTCATTTGCGGCATGATGTGTTTACCGTAGTAACAATCAATCGCGTTCTTTTCGGCCACAGTTTTCTCGTGCATGAGTTTGATAGGGCCTGCCACGGATCTAGCATCATTGGCATGAATGAGTGCTTTAAGGGCGATCAATTTCTTTTCACATTGACTTCCTGGGATTGCTTGTCTGATGAGATCACCAGCCAGATGAATGTGAGTGAATCGATGATTGAGCATCAGCTGACATTCTTCATCCTGTCCTGTGAAATTAAGAAGATGAAACAAAATGCCCAGGCGTTGTAATTGAACCAAAGCCTCTTGTAGCGGATTGGCATCTTTTGATTGCCCCAAGTCGCTGATGCCGACATAAATCAGACCAACGGGTAAATAGCACTTCAGAAGTACCTCTTGAAAGTCATTCATCAAGTTTGGATCAGTTAGCCATTCAGCTTTCATGGTCAGCATGATGGCGTGCGGTTTTGTGAAGCTGTGCCAATAATTGGCCGCACGAATACCGTCTTTGACTAAATCAATCACCGTGTCTTTTGAAGCATGCTCTAAGGGCGTGAGGGTGACAAATTCAGTGACGAGGTCTTTAGAGCTCAATACCAGCTCAAAAGATAAATGTTGAGAGCTTGCCCAAGCCTCAAGCTGGCGACTCTCTGGTTGCATCATCACTTCATACAGTTGTCCCTGGTGGAGCTCTTTAACTGCCAAGCTTGGCTTTTTAGTCCAATTTTTAACCAACGAATAGAGCCGAGACTTAGGTTTCATAATTAAATCCAATAAAATCAATAACTTGATGATTTTTAATCACCAATGTTTAAATTGCTCTAGAGAAAAGCTTGTTTGTGAATGCTCAGGGAATCCATTCTTTAAACGGAAAATGTGGTCATGACCCTTGAAAAGCTAGGGTTCCATCCCTATAATTAGCACTCAACCAGTTAGAGTGCTAACAACTTGTTTCAGCTTAGTAGCACTACTTCTGGAAATTATAATTAATTATTTTTACTAACTGTTAAGTAAATACTTACTAACTTTTTTAAAGGAGTCAAAATGAATTTACGCCCTTTACATGATCGCGTGATCATCAAGCGTTTAGACAACGAAACAAAAACAGCTTCAGGTTTAGTGATTCCTGAGACTGCAGCTGAAAAGCCAGATCAAGGCGAGATCCTTGCTGTTGGCACAGGTAAAAAAGATGAGTCAGGCAAGGTTATTCCACTAGATGTGAAGGTGGGCGACCGTGTTTTGTTTGGCAAGTATGCTGGTCAGACAGTAAAAGTTGATGGCGATGAGCTTCTCGTGATGCGCGAAGAAGACATCATGGCAGTCGTTCAGAAGTAATTTAATAAGAGACATCGAAAGGAATTCAAATGGCAGCAAAAGATGTATTTTTCAGTGACAGCGCGCGTACGCGCATGGTCGAAGGCGTTAACATTTTGGCTAACGCAGTTAAAGTAACTTTAGGACCTAAAGGTCGTAACGTGGTTCTAGAGCGTTCATTCGGTGGCCCATTAGTAACTAAAGACGGTGTGTCAGTTGCTAAAGAGATTGAGCTTAAAGACAAGCTACAAAACATGGGTGCACAGATGGTGAAGGAAGTTGCATCGAAGACAGCTGACAACGCTGGTGACGGTACAACAACTGCAACAGTATTGGCTCAGTCAATTGTTCGTGAAGGCATGAAGTATGTAGTTGCTGGTCACAACCCAATGGATTTGAAGCGCGGTATTGATAAAGCAGTGACTGCAGCAATCGCAGAAATCACAAAAATCAGCAAGCCATGCACAACCACAAAAGAAATCGCTCAAGTTGGTTCTATTTCAGCAAACAGCGACTACAGCATTGGTGAGCGTATTGCTGAAGCCATGGAAAAAGTTGGTAAAGAAGGTGTTATCACTGTTGAAGATGGCAAATCATTGGCAGATGAACTAGACGTTGTTGAAGGTATGCAGTTTGACCGCGGTTACCTTTCACCATATTTCATTAGCAACCCAGAAAAGCAAGTAGCTATTCTTGAGAACCCATTCATCTTGTTGTTTGACAAGAAAATCAGCAACATTCGTGACTTGTTGCCAGTATTGGAGCAGGTAGCTAAAGCTGGTCGTCCATTGTTGATCATCGCTGAAGATATCGAAGGCGAAGCGTTGGCAACATTGGTAGTTAACAACATTCGTGGCATCTTGAAGACTTGTGCTGTTAAAGCTCCAGGTTTCGGTGACCGTCGTAAAGCCATGCTTGAAGACATCGCTATTTTGACTGGTGGTCAAGTGATTGCTGAAGAAGTTGGTTTGACACTAGAAAAAGTAACATTACAAGACTTGGGTCAAGCTAAGCGCGTTGAAATCGGTAAAGAAAACACAACCATCATTGATGGCGCAGGCGAAGCTAAGAACATTGAAACTCGCGTTAAGCAAATTCGTGCACAAATCGAAGAGGCTACAAGCGACTACGATCGTGAAAAGCTACAAGAGCGCGTTGCTAAATTGGCAGGCGGTGTTGCAGTTCTACGTGTTGGCGCAGCCACAGAAGTAGAAATGAAAGAGAAGAAGGCTCGTGTTGACGACGCATTGCATGCCACACGTGCTGCTGTTGAAGAAGGTATTGTTCCTGGCGGCGGCGTTGCCTTGGTACGTGCTAAACAAGCCATCATGACTTTGAAGGGCGATAACGCAGATCAAAATGCTGGTATCAGCATTGTGTTGCGCGCCATGGAAGAGCCACTTCGCATCATCGTTTCAAACGCTGGTGACGAGGCAAGTGTTGTTGTGAATAACGTAGCTGCTGGTAAAGGCAACTATGGTTACAACGCAGCATCTGGTGAATATGGTGACATGGTTGAGATGGGTGTAATCGATCCAGCTAAAGTAACTAAGACAGCCTTAGTGAACGCAGCATCTGTTGCTGGTTTGTTGTTGACAACAGACTGCGCAGTAGTTGATTCACCAAAGGATGACGCTCCAGCAATGCCTGATATGGGCGGCGGTATGGGTGGCATGGGTGGTATGGGCGGCATGATGTAATTGAGTCCATACTCAAATAAAAAAGGCGCTTCGGCGCCTTTTTTATTTCCTCTTCATACAACTATCAAACATTGAGAATTAATTAAGAGACTCACTTTGACGGTGTTTATGGCCTCTTGTGGCCAGAGCTTTCTTCCGACTTTTGACTACTTGAGTGGCTTTCTTCTGGCCATATGACTTTGGTGGAACACCTGCCATCAATAATGCTTGGCGTTTAATTTGAGCAAGAGACAAACGTTTTTTGATATTCATGATGCAATCATACTCAATTAACTAGAGCATCATTAAGACGTAATTAGGCCAAACACATACTGTGTAGGCAACAAAAAACCGCCCGTAGGCGGTTCTTTGCGAAGCGATTGAGGATTACTCAACAGCTTTCACCATGTCTTCAATGACCTTCTTCGCATCACCGAAGACCATCATTGTTTTGTCCATGTAGAACAACTCGTTGTCTAGACCAGCATAACCTGAAGCCATAGAACGCTTGTTCACGATCACAGTCTTGGCTTTGTAAGCCTCAAGAATTGGCATACCGAAAATCGGGCTGCCTGGGGTTCTTGCCGCTGGGTTAACAACGTCGTTAGCACCTAGAATCAATACCACATCGGCTTGACCGAATTCACTGTTGATGTCTTCCATTTCGAACACTTGATCGTATGGAACTTCAGCTTCAGCCAAAAGAACGTTCATATGACCAGGCATACGACCAGCCACTGGGTGAATCGCATACTTCACTGTGACACCAGCGTGAGTTAGCTTCTCTGTTAGTTCTTTTAGAGCGTGCTGGGCACGAGCAACTGCAAGACCATAACCTGGAACAATGATGACTGTCTCAGCGTTGGTCATCAAGAATGCTGCATCGTCTGCAGAACCTGATTTAACGTTGCGTTGCTCTTGTGATCCGCCAGCTGCTGCACTACCAGTATCGCCACCGAAACCACCAAGAATCACGTTGAAGAATGAACGGTTCATCGCTTTACACATGATGTAAGACAAGATGGCGCCAGAAGAGCCCACCAATGAACCAGCCACGATCAACATTGAGTTATTCAATGAGAAACCAATACCAGCTGCAGCCCAGCCAGAGTATGAGTTCAACATTGAAACAACCACAGGCATGTCAGCACCACCAATTGGGATGATGATCAAAACACCCAAGATGAAGGCAATCACAACCATCACAACAAAGTAGTTCCAAGCAGGTTCTGCACCAGGAGCGATAGAGAACATCACACCGCAACCCACCATCACAATCGCAAGGATCAGATTGAGCATGTGCTGACCTGGGAAAGTAACAGGCGCACCTTGGAATAAACGGAACTTGTATTTGCCAGATAATTTACCGAAGGCAATCACTGATCCAGAGAAGGTAATTGCGCCAACAAATGTACCGATGAACAATTCAAGACGGTTGCCCAATGGGATTGGTTCACCCACAGCCACGATACCGAAAGCGTGAGGCTCTGCAACTGCAGCCACAGCGATACAAACCGCTGCAAGACCAATCATGCTGTGCATGAATGCTACTAGCTCAGGCATTTTTGTCATTTCAACACGCTTGGCCATGATGGCACCAGCACCGCCACCAATCACAAGACCTGCTAGAACATAAGCCATACCGCCAGCCGCTGATTCTTTAGCAAGCATCATGACCAAGCCAACGGTTGTGATGATGGCAATCGCCATACCTGTCATACCAAATACGTTACCTTTGATAGACGTGGTTGGATGGGATAAACCTTTAAGTGCCTGAATAAAACAAATCGAGGCGACCAAATACAAAAGCGTAACGAGATTTAAGCTCATGCTGTTTCTCCTTTAGCTTTTTTATCTTTTTTCTTAAACATTTCTAGCATGCGTCGTGTTACCAAGAAGCCACCGAACACGTTGACTGCAGCTAGAGCAACAGCAATCGTGCCCATTGATTTACCAAGCGTGCCTTCTGTTAAAGCAGCGGCAAGCATGGCACCAACGATGATGATGGCTGAAATAGCATTCGTCACAGCCATCAAAGGCGTGTGAAGTGCTGGAGTGACGTTCCAAACAACGTGATAGCCAACATAAATGGCTAGCACGAAGATGATGAGGTTATAAATAGTTGGGCTGATCATGTCCATGATTTTTTCCTTGTAATTCTTCTTATGCGTTCTGACGAAGAACTTGACCGTTTTGACACATCAAGCAGGCTGTCACGATGTCATCATCCGTTGGGATGGCCAAAGCAGCTTCCTTGTCAATGATGAGCTTCATGAAGTCTAGAAGATTGCGTGCGTACAGCGCTGAAGCATCTGCTGCAACCATGCTGGCTAAGTTGGTGTAACCAACTAATTTAACGCCATGCTTCACAACCACTTTGTCTGCTTCTGTGAGTGGGCAGTTACCACCGCCATTGTCACCTTTGCCTGCAGCCAAATCGATTACCACTGAACCTGGTTTCATTTGCGCAACAGTTTCTGAGTGCAATAGGGTTGGAGCTTTACGGCCTGGAATCAAAGCTGTTGCGATCACGATATCTGCTTGCTTGGCACGTTCTGCAACCAAGGCTGCTTGACGTTGCATCCAAGAAGCTGGCATTGGACGAGCATAACCACCAACACCTTGAGCGATTTCGCGCTCTTCTTCAGTTTCAAAAGGCACGTCAACAAACTTACCGCCCAATGACTCGATTTGTTCCTTCGCGGCAGGGCGCACGTCTGAAGCTTCAATCACAGCACCCAAACGTTTAGCAGTCGCAATCGCTTGCAAACCAGCAACACCTGCACCCAGAATCAATACGCGAGCAGCTTTCACTGTTCCAGCAGCTGTCATCAACATGGGCATAAAGCGTTGGTATTCATTCGCGGCAACCATCACAGCTTTGTAACCAGCGATGTTGGCTTGTGATGACAAGATGTCCAGGCTTTGAGCTCTGGTCGTTCTTGGGGCAGCTTCAAGCGCAAAGGCAGTGATGCCTTTAGCAGCCATGGCAGCATTGTTAGCGTTATCAAATGGATCAAGCATGCCTAACAGGACAGCGTTTGATTTCATTTGAGCTAATTCATTGGCGTCTGGTGCTCTGACCTTGAGCACAATATCTGCGCCCAATGCATCAGCGGCGGAACCGATACTTGCACCAACTGCTTCATAAGCGGAATCAGGCTGGCTACTTGCGACGCCAGCATTGTTTTGAACTATAACTGTGTGACCTTGACTGATGAATTTCTTCACTGTTTCAGGTGTGGCAGCAACGCGCGTTTCATTCGCCCGCGTCTCTAAGGGCACGCCAATGCGCATGGGTTTCTCCCTGTTATTGTAAAAAGTTTAAGATTACCCTAATTTTCGGGGTTTTCTGATCAAATTGACCCATCATTTTATGTTTTTTTGGTCATTTAGTGTTTTATCCTAACTTTATTGAGTAACTGACTTTGACAATACCTATGACCTTTCCTCCCTTTGACACAGGCTTTTTGGAAGCTGCACCCGTATTACCGCCTGCCACGGTTGTGATTGGGATGTCTGGAGGGGTTGACTCATCAGTGGCTGCTTGGATTTTGAAGCAACAGGGATATCACGTGGTTGGTCTTTTCATGAAGAATTGGGAAGACGATGACAACAGTGAATTCTGTTCTTCACGCCAAGATTGGTTGGATGTTGTCTCTGTGGCTGATTTGATTGGAATAGATGTTGAAGCAGTCAATTTTGCTGCTGAGTACAAAGATCGTGTGTTTGCTGAATTTTTAAAAGAATACTCAGCAGGCAGAACGCCTAATCCAGATGTTCTATGCAATGCAGAAATTAAATTCAAAGCTTTTTTAGATCACGCCATCAGTTTAGGTGCGCAGGCCATTGCAACTGGCCATTACGCAAAAACTGCAAGATGTGATGATGGCGTTCATTTATTGAAAGCCATTGATGACACCAAAGATCAAAGTTATTTTTTATATCGTTTAACTCAACAACAATTGAGTCATGTCATTTTTCCATTGGGCGGCATTAGAAAATCGATGGTCAGAGAAATTGCAGAAATGATTGGTTTGCCCAATGCCAAGAAAAAAGATTCGACAGGTATTTGTTTCATTGGTGAGCGACCTTTTAGAGATTTCTTGAATCGCTATTTACCTAATAAGCCAGGCCCCATCAAAACGGAAGACGGTAAGGTGATTGGCGAGCACATTGGTTTGGCTTTTTATACCCTTGGGCAAAGAAAAGGCATTGGCATGGGGGGGAGCAAGGATGGCAGTGGTGATCCTTGGTTTGTAGCGAAGAAAGACATGGCCAGCAATTCTCTTTACATTGTTCAGGGTCATGAGCACCCATGGTTGTTGAACAAGGTGTTGCACACATCACAAATCAGTTGGACGTTTGATGGTTTGCCTGCAGCAAAGAACTACACCGCCAAAACAAGGTACAGACAATCAGATGCACCTTGCCAATTAACGCAGGTTTCTGCAGACAGTTTCACGCTGGAGTTTGATCAAGCCCAATGGGCTGTCACGCCGGGTCAGTCAGCTGTTTTGTATGACGGTGAACGCTGCTTGGGCGGTGGGATTATCACCAGTTAAAACAATTTAACTGGTGAAACTAAATCACTTATTGTGGTGGCGCCGTGTTTGCAAATGAAGGGCGTGACATCAACTTTTTATAAAGTCGATTTAAATTCGGATAAGACTTTTGCCATTGATTATTTGGAAATCTAAAAATCAAATAATCTAAGGCGCAGCCCACTGAAATATCGGCCAAGCTGATCTGATTGCCAAAGCACCACTCAGACTCACCTAAACCATTAGACATCGCTTTGAGTGATACATCCACTTTATGCAGCTGACGGTCTATCCAGGCTTGGCTTTTTTGCTCATCCGGTCTCCAGGTTGCTTCTAGTCTTGCAAGAACTGAGGCATCCAAAATGCCGTCTGCCAAAGCTTCCCAAGTTTTAACGGCTGCTTTCTCTTTACCAGAGGCTGGGATAAGTTTGTTCACAGGGCTCAAAGTGTCAGCGTATTCAACGATGACGCGTGAGTCAAACATGGCTCCGCCATCATCCATGACCAAACACGGAACTTTTCCAAGTGGATTGGCTTGCATGATTTTGGTGTCTTGGCTCCAAACATTCTCTTGAATGAGTGGAACTTCAATTTTCTTTTCCGCAAAAACAATCCTTGCTTTGCGCACGTAGGGGCTGGTGAGTGATCCAATTAATTTCATGGCATTAGTATAGCTATTTAGGCTTATTTCTTCAGAAAGACTAAAATCATGTTTTCGATGCTTTTTTAGGAATTAGCTGTGACTACTCAACTATCTACATTAAGTGCTTTATCCCCTTTGGATGGCCGTTACGCCTCAAAAACAGACGGTTTGCGCCCTTGGCTATCAGAGGCAGCCTTCATGAAGCAACGCGTTCAGGTTGAGGTTCACTGGTTAATTGCCCTATCTCAGGCCAAATTACCGGATTTCCCAAGCTTTAGCACCAATGCGGAGGCTGTTTTATTGAAGTTGGTTGCGGATTTCTCTGATGCCGACGCGGAAAGAATCAAAGCCATTGAGGCTGTGACCAATCACGATGTGAAAGCGGTTGAATATTGGATGAAAGAAAAAGTCGTTGGCCAACCTGAATTAGAAAAAGCCAGCGAGTTCATTCACTTTGCCTGTACTTCTGAGGACATTAACAACACATCCCATGGTTTGATGTTGAAGGGGGCTCGTCAAGAAGTTATTTTGCCTAAATTACGTGAACTATTATCAGCGCTGACTAATTTGGCAGTGGTCAATGCAGATGTGCCGATGTTGTCTCGCACACATGGACAACCTGCATCACCAACAACTTTGGGTAAAGAAATGGCGAACGTGGCCATGCGTTTACAAAGAGCCATCGCAAATATTGAAAAAGTGCCTTTGCTTGGCAAAATGAATGGCGCTGTGGGTAACTACAACGCTCACTTGTCTGCATACCCAGATGTGGATTGGGAAAAGTTCTCTAAGGAAGTCGTTGAGAAGCGCTTAGGTTTGGAGTTCAACCCATACACCATTCAGATCGAGCCTCATGACTATATGGCTGAATTGTTTGATGCCGTTGCCAGAGCCAATACGATTTTGCTAGACATGAACCGTGATATTTGGGGTTATATCTCAGTTGGTTATTTCAAACAAAAAACCAAAGCAGGTGAAATCGGTTCATCCACCATGCCGCACAAAGTCAATCCAATTGATTTTGAAAATTCAGAAGGTAACTTAGGTATTGCTAATGCACTTCTAAAACATTTGTCAGAAAAATTACCTGTGTCACGTTGGCAAAGAGATTTAACAGACTCAACAGTGTTGCGTAATTTGGGTACAGCACTTGGTCATAGTCTTTTAGCTTATGACAGCGCATTAAAAGGTTTGGGTAAGTTAGAAACAAACCCTGAGCGCTTGGCTGAAGATCTGAATAATTGCTGGGAAGTATTGGCAGAGCCTGTACAAACAGTGATGCGTCGTTTCGGTGTGCCTAATCCTTATGAGCAGCTAAAAGAGTTGACCAGAGGTAAAGGTATTACTCCAGAAGGTTTGAGAAGCTTCATCCAAGGTTTGGCTATTCCTGATGATGCCAAGAAACTTCTTTTAGAAATGACTCCTGCCTCCTATATCGGTAAAGCAACAGAATTAGCCAAGCGTCTGAAAAAATAATGACCTTGATTGGTAATGCCCCAATGAAGATGAGTCATCGATTGATGATGGGGCTTTACCAATTATTTTGGTATCTGGCCTTGCCATTGGCACTTGGCCGTCTCCTTTGGAAAGGTAGACTGCAAAAAGGTTACCGAGAGCACATCAACGAGCGTTTAGGCATGTCTTGGCCTATCGGCGGAACAACCCCACGTATTTGGGTGCACGCCGTATCTGTTGGCGAAACAAGGGCCGCTGCGCCATTGATTGATGCCTTGATTCAAAGTGGTGAAAAGATTTTGTTGACCCACATGACACCTACTGGAAGAGATACTGGGCGCCAGTTATTTGCAGATCACATCGCTTCAGGTCAATTGGTGCAAAGCTATCTTCCTTATGACATCCATTGGGCTGTGAACTCGTTCTACCAATACTTTTCAATCAAAGTTGGTTTGATCATGGAGACCGAGGTTTGGCCAAGTTTGATTTTGTCTGCTCATCAAAAATCTTTACCCGTCATTCTCATCAACGCAAGATTGTCAGAACGCAGTACTCGTCGGGTTAGTCGGTTTTCAAATTTTGCTCAATTGATTTATCAGTCTTTCACAAAAATTTTGGCTCAAACCAATTTAGATGCTAAGCGCTATAACTCTTTGGGTTTAAGCAATGTGATGGTCACTGGTAATTTGAAGTTTGATGTCACACCCAATCTTGAACAAATTGAGCATGCTTTAGCCCTTAAGAAGAAATTAACTGATCAGGTTCAAATTGTTTGTGCCGCAAGCACCAGAGACGGTGAAGAGGCGTTGATCATTGAGGCGTGGCAAGCATTTCTAAAGACCAAAGAAAATCCAAATGATTTTTGCTTATTGATTGTGCCAAGACATCCGCAGCGATTTGATGATGTTTTTGCCCAATTACAGTCAAGCTTTACAAAAGTGTCGCGTCGATCAAACCTCGGTGATCAACAATTTACTGACGTCATTAATCATGGTGGAGTGATACTTGGCGACTCGATGGGCGAGATGAGTTTTTATTACGCCTTATCTGACGTCGTGATCATGGGCGGAAGTTTGTTGCCATTGGGTGGTCAAAATTTCATTGAGGCATGCGCATTGGGTAGGCCCATTATTCTGGGTGAGCACACATTTAATTTTCAACAGGCCAGCACAGATGTGATTGACTCTAGAGCGGCCATTCGGATTTCTGATGTTGATGAATTGGTGAAGGCTGTGGATTTGTTGTTGACCAATCATCAAGTCAAAGAAGACATGAGTACCAATGCTCTAGATTTCGCGAATCAACACACGGGCGCTACAAAAAAGATCGTCGCAGTTGTTCGGGAAACCCTTTCATAGCTAGATCAAATCCCTAATCTTTATAAGGTTTAATGGTTAATCCCATTACTTCTATAGAATCCCTCAAAACACTGGGGAGTAGCCAGCTCATAGTCATGAGTCTTTTGTATCGTCAACACGGCGTTTAAGCGCCCGGTACATGAGGGGAATGGGTCCTTGGCAAGACCAAATACTATAAAAAGGAAACTCTATGGATTTCATGTCCATTGATGCTATTTGGGCTGTTTTGGCGATTATTCTCATCGACCTAGTGCTCGCAGGAGACAACGCCTTAGTGATTGGTATGGCAGCGAATCGTTTGCCACCACATTTGCGTAAAAAAGCAATTTTTTGGGGCACATTTGGCGCCATCGCGATTCGTTTTATTTCTGTCGCCATCATCACTTACCTCATGATGCTTCCTGGTTTAAGACTTGTGGGCGGTATTGCTTTGGTGTGGATTGGTTGGAAGTTAGCTTTCCAGGACGATCATGAAGAAGTTAAAGCAGCCGATACGTTTTGGTCAGCCATTACAACCATCGTGATTGCAGATGCTGTCATGGGTGTTGATAACGCCTTGGGTATTGCCGCTGCAGCAAACGGTAATTGGGGCTTCATCATCATGGGTTTATTGATCAGTATCCCAGTGGTTATTTTCGGTTCAAGCATGGTGACCAAGATTTTGGATCGTTGGCCTAACGCTGTTTTTATCGGTGGCTTTGTTCTGTTTGCAGTGTCTGTTCAAATGGTTTTGAAAGAGATCTTGTTCGTTGACTACCTTGCAGGTGTGGATCCTTGGATACTCAAACTATCTCCATGGATGTTTGCTATTGCATTGACTGCAATTCAATTCAAGCTATCTAAGAAGGCAAGTAAAAAAGCTGCAGTAGCTATTTAAATAACAATTATTAAATTGGTTACTAATTAACAGTTACCGAGGAAGACAATAAAAAAGCGGGCATTGCCCGCTTTTTTATTTGTAAGAGATATTTAAAAACTATTCAAAAAATATCAATAGAAATATCAATATTTAAACTTGAGCACCAAAGTTAGGGTCATCAGATTTGGTAGCGGTTGCGCTTGCTTTTGTTTCTGCAGACACAAGATCTTCGCGCTTGATGCCAAACCACATGGCTAATGCTGCAGCAACGAATACTGAAGAATAAATACCAAATAAGATGCCGATGGTCAGAGCCAAAGAGAAGTAGTAAAGCGTTGGGCCACCGAATAGCAACATGGCTAACACCATCATCTGCGTACTGCCATGGGTGATGATCGTTCTGCTGGTTGTGCTGGTGATAGCATTATCAATCACTGCAGATACTTCCATTTTTCTGTACTTGCGGAAGTTCTCTCTGATACGGTCAAAAATAACCACAGATTCGTTCACTGAGTATCCAAGAACGGCCAGAACAGCAGCCAATACTGATAGGGAGAATTCCCATTGGAACAAAGCAAAGAATCCCAAAATGATCACGACGTCGTGAAGGTTGGCCAAAATACCTGCCAACGCAAATTTCCACTCAAAGCGAATAGCAAGGTAAACAACAATTCCTAGAATAACGAATATGAGTGCCAGTAAGCCATCGGTCGCTAATTCTTTACCCACTTGAGGCCCTACGAACTCAACACGTTTGAGGGTAACGTCAGAGCTGGAAGCTTTGAGTGTCTCGAGTACTTGATTACTTTGCTGTGAAGATGAGATAGCTTTACCTTGCGCATCTTTTTGAAGTGGCAAGCGAATCAGAACATCTTTTGAGCTACCAAAGTTTTGAACTTGAACATCTTGGTAGCCAAGCTTGGTTAGATCAGCTCTGATGGTATTTAAAGGGGCTGTTTGCTGATAGCTGATTTCCATGACTGTGCCGCCTGTGAACTCAACAGATAGATGCAAGCCCTTGGTGACCAAGAAAAAGACAGCGGCTAAAAAAGTGATCGCGGAAATTGCATTTAGCACCAACGCATGGCGCATAAAGGGAATGTCACGGCGGATACGAAAAAATTCCATGTTGTTTTCCTTTTATTCTGTAGGGCGCCAAACTTCGCCAATAGATAATTTATCGAGTTTCTTTTTGCGACCGTACCAAAGGTTGGCAAGGCCTCTTGCGAAAAATACCGCAGAGAACATCGACGTTAAGATGCCCAAGCTATGCACAACAGCAAAGCCTCTGACCGGACCAGAGCCGAATGCCAATAAAGCAACACCGGCAATTAGAGTGGTGATGTTTGAGTCAAGGATGGTGCCCCAGGCTTTTTCAAAGCCTGTTGCAATCGCTGCTTGTGGCGTGGCTCCTGCACGTAACTCTTCACGAATACGCTCGTTGATGAGCACGTTTGAGTCAATCGCCATACCAAGAGCAAGAGCCATCGCTGCAATACCTGGGAGGGTCAATGTGGCCTGGAGCATTGAAAGAACTGCTACCAATAGGAATAAGTTGACCGACAAAGCGATGACAGAGAACACACCAAATAATAGGTAATAGGCAATCATGAAAATCGCAATGGCGGTAAATCCATAAATCACAGAGTTAAAGCCCATCGAGATATTTTCGGCACCCAAGCTAGGTCCAATAGTTCTTTCTTCAATGATTTCCATTGGGGCAGCCAATGAGCCTGCGCGAAGCAATAGGGCTAAATCATTCGCACTGTCAGTGCTTGGCTGACCAGTGATTTGAAACTTAGAGCCAAACTCGCTTTGAATAGTCGCAACTGTTAATACTTCGCCACGACCCTTTTCAAAAAGAATCATGCCCATTGGTTTGCCAATGTTCTCGCGAGTGATCTCTTGCATCACGCGTCCACCAGCAGAGTCCAAAGTGATGTTCACAGCTGGACGTTGATTTGAATCAAAGCCTGCTGAGGCGCTCGTGATTCGATCACCACTAAAAATCACTGACTTTTTAAAGACAACCTGACGACCATCACCCATTTTGAAAACATCAGAGCCTGGAGGAGGGAGTTCGCCAGAGAGTAAATAGGTCTTGATTGGGTCTGCTAGGCGAGACTCAAGGGTCGCCGTACGTCCGATGATGTCTTTTGCTCTAGCTGTATCTTGTACGCCCGGCAATTGCACAATGATTCTGTCTTGACCTTGCTGTTGAATCACTGGTTCTGCCACACCTAATTCATTCACACGATTGTGAAGGGTGGTGATGTTTTGTTTAACAGCATTTTCTTGAACTTCTTTGACTGCTGAATCTTTGAATTTGCCGACTAACTTGAAGCCGTCGGCAGACTTCTCAACGGTGAATTCAAGACCTTGTAAATTACTGTTCAGCAAGGTTTTGGCGCTAGCTGCATCTTCTTGATTAGGGAATCTAACAACAATTGTGTCGCCCTGACGCTCAATGCCAGAGTGACGTAAACCTTTTTCACGAAGCTGTGAGCGGGTATCGGTGCTCAAGCTTTCTAATTTCTTTTGTAGTGCGCCTCTCATGTCCACTTGTAAAAGGAAGTGAACGCCGCCTCTTAGATCAAGGCCCAAATACATTGGCATTGCGCCCATGGAGCTTAACCAAGCGGGAGTGTTAGAAATTAGATTAAGCGCAATGACATAACTTTGATCATTGCTATCTGGGTTCAAGGATTTTTGTAAAACATCCTTGGCCTTCAACTGGGTGTCAGTGTTATTAAGGCGAACCTTGATCGTGCCGTTCGCCCCAATGCGTTCAAATTGGATACCTTTTGGCTCAATCTGTGCGCTCTTTAAGATGTCGGCAATACGGTCTTGCATATTGCCATCAATTTTTACCGTGACTTTACCCGCTGAGATTTGTACTGCCGGGGCCTCCCCAAAAAAATTTGGAAGAGTGTATAGAGCTCCAATGAGAAGCGCTATAACGATGACGAGGTATTTCCACAGCGGGTAACGGTTCATGCTAAAACTTTCTTAGATTTCTTTGATCGTGCCTTTTGGTAAAACAGCAGTAATTGCATTCTTTTGCATTTTTACTTCTGTTCCAGGTAGCAACTCAACTGTGACATACGGATCTTTTAGAGTAGTTACTTTGCCCATTAGGCCGCCAACAGTCACAACCTCATCACCAACTGCCAAAGCCTCAAGCATGTTTCTAACTTCTTTTTGACGCTTCATTTGTGGACGAATCATCACAAAGTACAAAACAACAAACATCAATACCAAAGGTAAAAAACCCATTAATCCACCAGATTCTGCTCCGGCTGTCTGTGCATATGCGTTACTGATCAACATCTTATTTCCTCCAAGTAGAAAGTCTGATTTTACCCTGTAGTTTCAAGGACACCTAAAGCTCTGTTTTTATGAAATTCCTTAATAAATTCAGGGAATAGATCCTCATCTAAGGACTGTCTAATTTCACTCATCAGATTGATGTAATAGTGAATATTGTGAATCGTGTTGAGCTGCGCCCCAAGGATCTCATTGGTTTTTTGCAAATGGTGCAAATAGGCTCTTGAAAAGTTGCGGCAGGTATAGCAACCACAGCTTGCATCCAAAGGACGGGTATCGTCTTTGAAGGCAGCATTTCTGAGTTTTAAGTCGCCAAATCGAGTGAATAACCAGCCATTTCTTGCGTTTCTGGTCGGCATCACGCAATCAAACATATCAATACCTTGGCTCACACCTAGAACCAAATCTTCAGGTGTGCCAACGCCCATCAAATAATGAGGTTTGTTTTCAGGTAACTTTGGACCAATGTGGCTCAGAATTCTTTCAAATTCTGGTTTGGGCTCTCCTACTGATAGGCCGCCAATGGCGATACCGTCAAAGTCTTGATTGGCGACTCCATCCAAAGAAACATCTCTGAGATGCTCAAACATCCCGCCTTGCACGATGCCAAATAAAGCATTGCCTGTATTGAGTTCTCTGAATCTACGTATAGAGCGCTCACCCCATCTGAGTGAAAGCTCTAATGAGTTCTTGGCAGTTTTTTCGTCTGTGGTGATGCCATTGGTTTCGTAAGGGGTGCACTCATCAAATTGCATCGCGATGTCACTGTTCAAGACCGCCTGGATATCCATTGAGATCTCAGGAGACATGAATAACTTGTCGCCATTCACCGGTGATGCAAAGGCAACACCCTCTTCAGTGATTTTTCTTAAGGCACCCAAACTGAACACCTGAAAACCACCAGAATCCGTCAAGATAGGCTTTTTCCAGCCCATGAAGTCATGTAAGCCTTGATGCTTACCAATCACATCAAGACCTGGTCTTAGCCATAGATGAAAGGTGTTACCAAGCACGATTTGCGCAGCGGCTTCCTCGAGGTCTCGAGGCGTCATTCCTTTGACGGTGCCGTAGGTTCCAACCGGCATAAAAATAGGGGTTTGAACTTTGCCATGCGTGAGACTTAGTTCTCCTCTGCGGGCATGTGTTCGGGAATCTTTTTTGAGAAGTTTGAAGTTAAATGAATTCATTGACGTGTGAGTAGCATTGCATCGCCATAGCTGAAGAAGCGATATTGTTGTTGGATGGCATGATCATAAGCTTTTCTGATGGGCTCTACCCCAGCAAAGGCGCTGACCAACATGAGCAAGGTTGAGCAGGGTAAGTGAAAGTTGGTGATCAATTGATCGACCACCTTGAATTCGTAGCCTGGGGTGATGAATAATTTTGTTTCACCCTCTTGGATACCAAATGCAGCTGATGACTCAAGAGCTCTCAAACTGGTGGTGCCCACGGCAATCACTTTTCCACCTGCCAATTTGGTTTGTTTTATGAGCTCCTGTGTTTCTGTTGGAATGGAGAACCACTCGCTGTGCATTTTGTGTTCAGATAAATCTTCGGTTCTAACAGGAGTGAAAGTGCCAGCGCCAACATGCAAAGTGAGGGTGGTGTATTTGATTCCCTTGGCCATGACTTTGTCTAAAGTTGCTTGATCAAAGTGAAGACCTGCGGTTGGGGCAGCAACTGCACCAGGATTTTTGGCCACGACAGTTTGGTAGCGTTCTAAATCATCGGCATTCGCTTCATGGGTGATATAGGGTGGCAGCGGTAGTTGTCCGTGTTTTTCTAGTAAAGATAAACATGGCGAAGAGAATTTAATTTCATAGAAGCGATTATCCGAGTCATCAGGGCGACCCATGACTTCTATTTCAAATGGCTCATCATCGCTGCCCAAGATGATTTTGTTGCCAGGTTTTGGGGATTTTGAAGCTCTGATTTGAGCAAGCGCTGTGGTTTCACCTGTGATTCTTTCTAAGAAGACTTCAACGGCACCACCAGATTCTTTTTTGCCAAATAAACGGGCAGGGATAACTTTTGTATCATTGAATACCAATAAGTCATTGGGATTTAACAAATCAATCAAATCAGTGAATTGTTGATTTTTGATGACGATGTCTGCAGCATTATTTTCCAGAACGAGTAACCTGCTAGCCGTTCTATTGGGAAGTGGGTTTTGAGCAATTAACTCGGGCGGCAGGTTGTAATTAAAGTCTGAAAGACGCATCGCTGTACCATGGGAATATAAAGATTTTATCAATGACCAAAAAAGCCAGTTCACCTTCATTAGAAAAGCTAGGATTGCACTCCAGCTTGGACTGCGTTTTACATCTACCTATTCGTTATGAGGACGAAACCAAATTATCAACCATTGGGCAGGCTGTTGGTACTTTTGGCGGATTGACCTTTCAGGTGCAAGGGGTTGTGATCAAGCAAGAGGTTTTGTTTCGTCCCAGAAGGCAATTATTGGTGGTCATCAGAGACGAGCATGGGGATGAGTTATTCCTCCGATGGTTGAACTTTTACCCCAGCCAGCAAAAGCAAATGGCTGTTGGGGTTAATTTGAGGGTGCGCGGTGAAATCAGAGATGGATTTTATGGCCCCGAGATGGTTCACCCGGGAGTTAAAGCAGTGAGCCCTGATACTCCTTTGCCAAGTACTTTGACGCCGGTTTATTCAACCGTGGCAGGTGTTGGTCAGCATGTGATTCGCCAAGCCATCAACAAGGCGTTTAAAGATGATGAATTGCAGTCACATTTAAAAGATCTTTTGCCCAAAGAAGTCATGGCAAGTACTTTTGTGGGTTTAGACATTCCAAGTTTGTGGAGTGCTTTAAACACTTTGCACCAGCCGGGTAAGTCTGATGATTTGGCAGCGATTCAAGATCGCCATCATCCTGCCTGGAGACGGGTTCAGATAGAAGAGTTGCTGGCTCAGCAATTATCTCTTTTGCAGGCTCGTGAAAAACGCTTGGCTCGTCAAGCTGTGCGCATGAATGAGAAGGCCGTCAAAGGTGGCGTGCTGGAGAAATTTTTAAAGCAATTGCCTTTTCAGTTGACCAATGCTCAACAGCAATCTTGGGTGGATATCTTGAAAGACTTGGGTGAGTCATACCCGATGAACAGGCTTTTGCAAGGGGATGTTGGCAGTGGCAAAACTGTGGTGGCCACTTTGGCGGCATTGCATTGCATTGATCATGGCTATCAAGCGGCAATCATGGCACCAACAGAAATACTCGCTGAGCAACACTACCGCAAATTAAAAAGTTGGCTTGAGCCTTTGGGTGTGAAGATAACCTGGTTAACCGGCTCTCTGAAGGCCAAAGAAAAGCGAGAGGCTCAAGAGCTCATCTGTAATGGCGAAGCGCAGTTAGTGATTGGAACTCATGCCTTGATTCAAGAGGGTGTTGAGTTTGCAAGATTGGGATTTGCGGTGATTGATGAGCAGCATCGCTTTGGAGTTAAGCAGCGTTTACGTTTGCAACAAAAAATTGATGACGTTGAAGTTGATTGTCATCAGTTGATGATGTCTGCAACACCGATACCAAGAACGTTGGCGATGACCTTTTATGCTGACTTAGAGGTGTCCGTTATCAATGAATTGCCACCTGGTAGAACTCCGATTGTCACCAAACTAGTTAAAAACGAACGTCGCCAAGAGTTGGTCTTGGGGCTCGTGTCTGAGTTAGATAAAGGGCGCCAAGTTTATTGGGTGTGCCCTTTGATTGAAGAATCTGAGGTCTTGCAATTAAAGACAGCGGTAGAGACTCATGCGGCGCTTCAAGAGGCTTTGCCTGGGGTTGCGATTGGTTTGGTTCATGGTCGCTTAAAGGGCGCTGAGAAAAATGCTGTGATGCAAGCATTTGCTGCAGGCGATATCCAGGTTTTGGTGGCCACGACTGTGATTGAGGTCGGGGTGGATGTGCCAAATGCCTCATTGATGATCATTGAGCATGCGGAAAGATTTGGCTACTCACAACTTCATCAATTAAGAGGTCGAGTCGGACGGGGCTCGGCTGAGTCAGTATGTATTTTGTTATACGGCCCTGAACTATCAATGGCAGCGAAAGAGCGTTTACAAACACTCAAAGAGACACAGGATGGTTTTGTGATTGCCGAGCGAGATTTGGCTTTGCGCGGACCGGGTGAATTGCTAGGTTCGAAGCAATCAGGTGATGCAATGTTGCGCTTTATTGATTTACAAAAAGAATCTTGGTTGATTGAAAAAACTCAAGAGTTAGCCAAGCAACTCCTCATCAGTCACCCCGATATTGCTCAGGAACATTTATTGCGTTGGTTGGGTAATCGTGCTGAATATCTAAAAGCTTGATATCCTCTCTGTATGACACTCACAGAACTTCGATATATCGTTGCTGTTGCAAGGGAGCGCCACTTTGGCCGAGCAGCTGAGGCTTGCTTTGTTTCTCAGCCAACCTTATCGGTCGCAATCAAAAAATTAGAAGATGAGCTCAATGTTCAGATTTTTGAGCGTTCTGGTTCTGAGCTGGCAATCACTGCTTTGGGGCATACGATCATTCATCAGGCCCAAAAGGTCTTAGATGAAGCCCAGCTCATCAAACACTTGGCTCAACATGGTCAGGACCCTCTTTCAGGCCCTGTGCGTCTTGGAACCATCTACACGATCGCACCTTATTTGTTGCCAAAATTAATCGCCAAATGTCGTGAAGCATTGCCGCAGATGCCTTTGTACCTTCAAGAAAATTTCACGACAAAGCTTTTGGAGCTTTTAAAGCAAGGTGATATTGATGCTGCCATCATGGCTGATACATTTCCACAAAGTGGTCTTGAGGTTTTACCTTTGTATGAAGAAGGCTTCATGGTCGCGGTTCCTCAAGGACATCCTTGGCAAACCCTGTCCATCATTCAGCATAATGAATTGCAGTCACAAAAAACATTGTTGTTGGGTGAGGGGCACTGCTTCAGAGATCAGGTTTTAGATATTTGTCCTGACATGCAAAAAAATCAAAAAGATGGAGAGATCAGTACTTTTGAAGGATCCTCATTAGAGACTATTCGACAGATGGTGGCGGGCGGCATAGGTATCAGCATCATGCCAATCACATCGATCCCTGAGGATGCTAATAGCAATGGTTTGATTCGCTACATTCCATTTGCCAATCCGATTCCTAAGCGTCGCGTGGTCTTGGCTTGGCGTAAGAGTTACGCTAGAACAAAAGCCATGCATGCTTTGGCCGATGCGATTAAATCATCTGGCATGACAGGGGTGGATTTCTTGTAATGGCTTCAAGGTTGTCTGATTATTTAGCGCTGATTCGATTTGATAAACCAATTGGCACCTTATTGGTCTTGTGGCCAACTTTGTGGGGTTTGTGGATTGCATCGATTGGCGAGCCAAAAGCATCTCATCTGATTATTTTTGTTTTGGGTTGCTTTCTGATGAGAAGCGCCGGTTGCGCCATCAATGACTACGCTGATCGAGATTTTGATAAGCATGTCTCAAGAACCCAAGATCGTCCTCTCACTGCTGGAAGAATCAAGCCTGTAGAAGCGCTGATCATTGCGGCAATACTTGCGATTTTGGCCTTCATCTTGATTTTGCCACTCAATACATACACAAAGATTTTGTCTGTTCCTGCAGTGGCCATTGCAATTATTTATCCCTTCACTAAAAGGTTTTTTTCGATTCCTCAAGCCATTTTGGGCATTGCTTTTTCATTTGGTATTCCAATGGCCTTTGCGGCCGTTATGAACGAGATACCTGCTTATGCATGGTTATTGGTACTTGCAAACATCGCTTGGGCGATTGCTTACGATACCGCTTATGCCATGGTTGATAGGGACGATGATTTGAGTTTAGGTATCAAGACGTCTGCCATCACGTTTGGGCAGTTTGATGTTTTAGCCATTTGCATTTGCTATGGCATCAGCCTTCTTTGCTTTGTTGTGCTTGGATGGTTGTTGGCATTCCCTACAATCTTTTGGATCTTTTTGGGATTAGCCTTTTTGCTGTCTATTTATTATTTCCAATTGATCAAAGATCGTCAGAAAGAAAAGTGCTTTTTGGCATTCAGAAGAAACAATTGGTTTGGCATGAGCTTGTTTTTAGCCATCGCCTTCGCTTACTAAAATTCTAGCGGCACATCAATCAGAGAAATGATTGATGTAGGTTCTTATTGCTTACTAAATTCTTCGCCCATGGCTTCGCTGCGATCGCTGGCTGCTGCAACCGCTTTCATCATGATGTTGGCCCAAGACTCTTGCTCAAGAACTGTTAGTGCAGCATAAGTTGTGCCACCTTTTGAAGTCACACGCTCTCTAAGAGTGGCTGGTGACTCTGTGGATTGAGCTGCAAGCTTGGCAGCCCCCTGCAAAGTTTGTATCGCCAATAGACGTGCCTGCTCTTGTGAGAGCCCTTGAGCAATGGCAGCCTTCTCAAGAGATTCCAAGAAGGCAAATACATACGCTGGACCACTGCCAGATACGGCCGTGATGTCATCCATTTGTTTTTCAGAGTCAACCCAAACAATCTTGCCTACGGCTTCACAAATCGAGCTTGCAAGTGCTTTGTCTGTAGCGCTGATATTGCTATCTGCAAATAGGCCAGTCATGCCTTCACCAATCAAGGCAGGCGTATTGGGCATGGCACGGATGATTCTCTGGTGCCCAAGCCACTTGGCCATGTCGGCTGTTTTAATACCAGCCGCCACGCTCAAGCATAGAGGTTTGTTCGAGAGTGACTTCAATACAAGTGCTAACTCAGCAGCAGCTTCTTTAAATTGTTGTGGCTTAACAGCCATGACAAGAACATCGCAACTTTCAATGTGTGGCGCTAATTTATCCACAGATGCAGCGCAAATGATTGAAAGATCGCTTTCAAGGCGTTGACGTGTTTGATCAAATGGATCAGCGACAAACATATTCTTTGCCAAAGCTCCCTGATTAATCAAACCACCAATCAAAGCGCTGGCCATGTTTCCGCCACCAATGAAGCCGATTTTTAAATTTGCTAATGAAGTCATAAATAAGTTCTTTTGCCAAAAATTGCTGTGCCAACACGCACCATCGTACTACCTTCTGCAATCGCAGCTTCAATATCTGAAGACATGCCCATGGATAAAGTATCTAACTGGACCTTCTGATGATCCAGGGCAGTGGATTGCTGTAATTTGCTTAAAAGCTCACGTAATTGTTGGTGAGCCTTTCTTTGAACCTGCACATCATCGGTGGGCTCTGGAATGCTCATGAGGCCTCTTAGGTGTAGATTTGGCATGTCTGATATTTTTTGGCAGATATCTAAAAGCTCATCGGGCTGAATGCCGCTCTTGGATGCCTCGCCGCTGATGTTCACTTGAACGCAAACTTCTAATGGCGGCAAATGAGAGGGTCTCTGATCATTTAAGCGTTGGGCAATTTTGATGCGATCGATGCTGTGAACCCAATCAAAGTTTTCTGCCACATCTTTCGATTTATTGCTTTGAATTGGGCCGATAAAGTGCCACTCAAGGCTTGAACGCAAATCTTTTAGTTCTAATACTTTGGCAACACCTTCTTGAACATAGTTTTCACCAAAGCATCTTTGGCCAAGAGCAAAAGCATCTCTGACATCTTCCGCTGGAAATGTTTTGGAGACAGCCAATAACTTAATATCTTGCGCAGAGCGACCACAAGCTATGGCAGCTTGATGGATGCGCTCTTTGATGGCATGTAAATTATTTTGAAGTGCTGACATGTCCCATGTTCTTCTCGATGAGAGAGTCAATCAGTTCAATCCAATGTTCAACAGGAGTTGTTTCATTTTGCAAATGAGTGATACAGCCAACGTTCGCAGAAACGATTCTTTGCGCTTGATGATCAGTAACCGCCTGCTGAAGATTATGCAATTTTTGCTCTTTTAGCTGTTTGGATAGATCAGCTTGCAAAATTGAATAAGTACCAGCTGAGCCACAACATAGGTGACTGTCTTGGCAAGTATTGATGCTAATGCCTAGCTTTCCAAGCATGGCTTCTAGCTGGCCCTTGATTTTCTGACCATGCTGCAAAGTGCAAGGTGGATGGAAAATCACGCCTTCTTGTTTTGCGCGATCACCAACCAAGCCTTGAAGCTTTTCAAGATACTGAGGCAAGACTTCGACCAAGTCTTTGCATAGATCTGAAACAACTTGGGCTTTCTTGGCATAAATAGGGTCGTCTTTTAGGATGTGACCATATTCTTTGATGGTGACGCCGCAACCTGAAGCGTTCATCAAGATGGCTTGAACCTTTTCACCTTGGCATTCAGGAGCAGTTCCTTCAATGTATGGCCACCATGCATCAATATTGCGACGCATATCATTCAAACCACCTTCTTGTTCGTTTAAATGGTATTTCAAGGCGCCACAACAACCAGCTTTAGGAGCGGCCAAAACATCAACGCCCAAGTGAGACATCACTCTGAAACTTGCATTATTGATGTTGGGTAGCATGCCCGGTTGAACGCAACCTTCCAAGATCAGCATCTTGGCTTTATTTAAGTTAGCCGCAGGTCTTGTGCCAGGATTTTTTCCTTGAGGAATTTTTTGCTTGATGGCTGCTGGCATGAGAGGGCGCACAATTCTTCCAATGCGCATCGCATTATCAAATAATGTTTTGTTTGTTAAGCCATTGGCCAAGGCTTTGCGAAGCATTCTTTCCATGAATGGTCTTGGCTTGGTTTGTTCTTCAGCCCACTTACGACCAATATCAATCAGGTGACCATAGTCAACGCCGCTAGGACAGGTGCTTTCGCAGTTGCGGCAGGTCAAGCAGCGATCTAAATGTTCTCTGGTTTTTTCAGTGGCTTCTTTGCCCTCAGCAATTTGTTTGATCAAATAAATACGTCCGCGCGGACCATCTAATTCATCACCCAGTAGCTGATAGGTGGGGCAGGTTGCTGTACAAAAACCACAATGGACACATTTACTCAAAATACTTTGAGCCATCGTGCCATCAGGAGTGCCTATAAATTGAGGAGCTAGTTGTGTTTGCATATTAGGCCAATCTTCCAGTTGCAAAAACGCCATGCGGATCGAATGCTTTTACGAGTCGATCTTGAACGATTGCCAAAGGGCTTGTTAGAGGGTTATCTTTTAGTGAGCTGAGCATCGCTTGGTTTTTATTGCTTGCTCTAAAAATACTTGCATGACCATTGGCTCTGAAAGCAATCTTCTTGGCGCTTTCTGCATCAAGCTGACCTTTCCACCAACGCTGTCCACCATGCCATTCAATCAAGCTTGTGCCTGGTAAATCTAATGGCTCTGATGTTGGAGCTACTGCAAAGCGCCACAGTGGTGAATCGCTAGCCTCATTGAACCAAGTATTTTTTTGTTCTTTTAAGTCATTCCAAAAAATAGCGGCTTGCTCATCATCAATGACTTTCATGCCGTATTTTTGACCAAAAGTTTGGATGGCTGATTGCACAGCTGCTTTGGCACCACTCAATCGAAGGTGAAGGGTTCCTGAGCCATCGCCTTGCCAGCAAGAAGCACTCAAAGGCCATGGTTGGCTTGCCAAGAGGTTCATTAACTGAATAGCTTCAGCTTGAGTAATTTGCGTTGCAACTGTGGCACTCGCTGCTGGTTTTGGTAAAACTTTGATGGATACATCTAGTAGCAGTCCCAAAGTGCCGAATGAACCTGGCATTAATCTTGAGACATCATAACCAGCCACGTTTTTCATGACGGTACCGCCGAAGTTCATGATTTGAGCTTGCCCATCCATGATTTTTGCGCCCAAAACAAAATCTCTGAGGTTGCCAGCGCTCACGCGACCAGGACCTGCTAAACCTGCACAAACCATGCCGCCAATGGTCGCGTTAGCGCCAAAGTGTGGGGATTCAAATGAGAACTGTTGATTCTTTTCTGCAAGGATTGATTCAACTTCTTTGATGGGGGTGCCAGCCTTGACTGTGATCACCAGTTCATCTGGCTGATAACTCACCACACCTTGATAGTCTTTGGTTGATAGAGGTGTGCCTTTGAGCTCACCACCTAACCAATCCTTAGAACCAGAACCTGTGATGCGCAACAATTGTTTGGCTTGTACTGCACCTTGGATTTGCTCTGCAAATCCTTTTAATAATTGATCACTCATTTAGAAGCGCTCCAATTCTGGGTGAGGTAAAACGCCTCCAGTGACGCGCATGCGGCCATATTCGGCGCAGCGGTTGAGTGTTGGGATTGCTTTATCAGGATTCAATAATTTATCTGGATCAAACGCTGCTTTCACTCTCCAGAAAAGTTCGCGCTCTGAGTCACTGAACTGAACACACATTTCATTGATCTTCTCAATACCTACGCCGTGTTCACCAGTGATGGTGCCGCCAAGCTCGACACAAGTTCTTAAAATATCACTGCCGAATGCTTCGGCACGGTGCCATTCAGCTTCATCTGCGCCGTTGAACATGATGAGTGGATGCATGTTGCCATCGCCTGCGTGGAACACGTTCATGCAGCCCAATTGATATTTCTTTTCCATTTCTTGAATGCGTTTTAGCAATGTCGCAATGTGTTGACGTGGAATGGTTCCATCCATGCAGTAGTAGTCAGCAGAAATTCTGCCGGCAGCTGGGAAAGCATTTTTTCTGCCGCTCCAAAACTTCAGACGCTCGGCTTCATTCTGTGAAACTTGGATGCGGATGGCGCCACTGTTTTTTAGAACAGCTGTCATGCGTTCAATTTCTTCAGCCACTTCTTCAGGTGTGCCATCAGATTCGCACAACAAAATCGCCGCTGCGTTCACATCGTAACCAGCATGAACAAACTCTTCCACAGCACGCGTTGCCGCCTGATCCATCATTTCTAGACCCGCTGGAATGATGCCTGCTGCAACAATTGCTGCAACGGCATTGCCGCCTTTTTCTACATCATCAAAGCTGGCCATGATGACTTGTGCCAACTGAGGTTTAGGAACTAATTTCACTGTCACTTCTGTGATCACGGCTAGCATGCCTTCGCTGCCGACCAAGATTGAGATTAAATCCAATCCCGGTGCATCTGGCGCAAGACTGCCGAACTCAACCACTTCGCCACTCATCAAAATGCCACGCACTTTAAGAATGTTGTGAAGAGTTAGACCGTACTTTAAGCAATGCACGCCACCTGAGTTTTCACTGACATTGCCACCAATCGAACAGGCAATTTGAGAGGATGGGTCCGGAGCGTAATACAAACCATGTTTTGCAACTGCTTCAGAAATCGCTAAATTTCTAACACCCGGTTGAACCACTGCGGTTCTGGCAATAGGATCAACGTGAATGATTTTCTTGAGTTTTGCTAATGACAACACCAAACCTTGAGAAATCGGCATGGCACCACCTGAAAGACCTGTTCCTGCTCCTCTTGGGACGATTGGCACCTGCAGTTCTTTACAAACCTTGATGACTTCAACGGCTTGGGCCTCGGTTTCTGGAAGGGCAACCGCCAAAGGCATTTGGCGATAAGCCGCTAAACCATCGCATTCATAAGGGATTGTGTCCTCGGGCTCCCAAAGTAGGGCGTGCTCGGGTAAATGAGGCTTTAAAGCCTTAACCAGGTGGGCTTGGCGGGCTTTAATGAAAGCCTCAGAGTTCTCGTTAACAGTATTCATATGTCTCGATTTTTGGTGGTTTAGCTCTATTCTAGCCATTTCCCTATAATCAGTCATATGGGTAAAAGATTGACACAAATTGCAACACGCACAGGCGATGCTGGCACCACCGGTTTAGGTGATGGTCAACGCGTTGATAAAGACCATCTCAGAATCTGCGCCATGGGCGACGTTGATGAGCTAAATTCAGAAATTGGGGTCTTGATCACTGAAGATATTCCTCCGTCAATTGCCTCTGAATTAAAAGAATTGTTTTCCACCGTGCAACACGATTTATTCGATTTGGGTGGAGAGTTATGCATTCCTAACTACACCTTGCTCAAAGAAGAGCAAGTTGCTCAATTAGATGTTTGGCTTGAAAAATACAATGCCAGCTTGCCTCGCTTAGAAGAATTCATTCTTCCTGGTGGCACGCGTGCAGCAGCCCAAGCTCATGTGTGTAGAACTGTTTGTAGAAGAGCTGAGCGTTCAATCGTGAAATTGGGTCGTCATGAGCCCATTCATGATTCGCCACGTCAATACGTCAACAGACTTTCAGATTTATTGTTTGTTTTAGCTCGTGTGCTCAATCGCGCTGCAGGCGGCACTGATGTTTTGTGGAACCACAAAAAAGACCCCGAAGGGTCTTGATTGCTTAGTTAGTTGTTGACTGAGTTGAATGCTCAGTCAGTCAGCTGCCAGATCACTTCTTGCGACGCTTTTTAACGCCTTCTGCAAGGATCTCTAGTACATCCAAAGAGTCATCCCAACCAATACAAGCATCAGTAATGCTGGTGGCGTATTTGAGCTCTTGAGGATTGTCTTTGCCTGGAGTGAATTTTTGAGCTCCAGCAAACAGATGACTTTCCACCATCACGCCGAATACTTGTTTTGAGCCCTTGGCCAATTGACCAGCAATGTCTTTGGCCACTTCAATCTGACGCTCGTGCTGTTTGCTTGAGTTGGCATGAGAGCAGTCAACCATCAATGAAGCTGGTAACTTCGCTGCTTCAAGTTCGCTACAAGCTTTGGCAACGCTTTCTTCATCGTAGTTCGTGGTTTTGCCGCCACGAAGAATGACGTGGCAATCGCCATTGCCTTTTGTTTCAACAATCGCCACCTGACCGTTTTTGTGAACTGATAAGAAGTGGTGTGGACGACTCGCTGATTGAATCGCATCGGTAGCAATTTTGATGTTGCCATCAGTACCATTCTTAAAGCCAATCGGTGCTGAGATACCAGAAGCAAGTTCACGGTGAATTTGGCTTTCTGTGGTTCTTGCTCCAATCGCGCCCCAAGAAATAAGGTCGCCGATGTATTGTGGAGAAATCACATCCAAGAATTCACTGCCAGCAGGCATGCCCATGCGATTGATTTCAATCAATAGATGACGAGCAATTCTCAAGCCCTCATCAATACGGTAGCTTTCATCAAGATACGGATCATTGATCAAGCCTTTCCAACCGACTGTTGTGCGAGGCTTTTCAAAATAAACGCGCATCACGATTTCTAATTCGCCTTCATATTTTTTACGTTGTTCTAATAATTTATGAGCATAAGCAATCGCAGCGCTTGGATCATGAATAGAACATGGGCCAATGATCACCAAAAGACGGTCATCTTTGCCATGCATGATGTCGCGAATCTTCTTTCTGGTTTTGCTGATCAATTTCTCAACAGATGTTCCCTGAATAGGAAAGAAGCGAATGAGATGCTCTGGCGGTGGTAGCACCGTGATATTTTGAATGCGGGCATCATCAGTCTCTGACGTCTTATCAATACTGGCATACCAGCTGTCTCTTGTACTGAGAGATTTATCAACCATTTCATTAACTCCTTTTTCTATTACCGTCATTCTTAAATCTGTAAAAAAAAACCGCCGTTAGTGTCGGCGGTTATTTTGAGTGCTGGAAATTTATGCTTGAATTTCTGCCTCTCGACCGCCGTGGGCTGAGAACCAAAAGTAAAAGAAATAAAATTTATTTGCAGACATGGGGTTAATGTAGCACAGTTTTATTGACTTTAGTGATTAAGCCGTTCCGCCGACTGTCATATTGTCAATCCTCAGAGTGGGCTGGCCAACACCAACTGGCACGCTTTGGCCCTCTTTGCCACAAACGCCAATGCCGCTATCCAAGTCCATGTCATTGCCAATCATGCTGATGTCTTTAAGCGACTCAGGACCGTTACCAATGATGGTGGCTCCTTTGACCGGATATAAGATTTTTCCGTTTTCAACCCAATAGGCTTCAGACGCAGAAAACACAAACTTACCACTGGTGATATCTACTTGTCCGCCACCAAAATTGGCGGCATACAGACCTTTTTTGATACTGGCGATGATTTCTTGTGGATCTTCTTTGCCACCCAGCATATAAGTGTTGGTCATGCGTGGCATTGGGAGAGATGCATAGCTTTCACGTCTGGCATTGCCGGTCGTTGGCATTTTCATGAGACGTGCATTGAGACTGTCTTGGATGTAGCCCTTTAAAACACCGTCTTCAATCAAGGTGGTGCATTGTGTGGGAGTGCCTTCATCATCAACAGATAAAGAGCCACGTCGACCTGGAATGGTTCCATCATCGACGACCGTGACACCCTTGGCAGCGACTCGTTGACCAATCTTGCCTGAGAACGCTGAAGAACCTTTGCGGTTGAAGTCACCTTCAAGGCCGTGGCCAATCGCTTCATGCAGCAACACGCCTGGCCAGCCGGGACCTAAAACAACGGTCATCGGGCCTGCAGGGGCAGGTCGTGATTCAAGGTTGACCAAAGCTGAGCGAACCGCTTCGTCGATCCAATGATCAATCTTATCTTTGACAAAAAAGTGATAGTCAAAACGACCGCCGCCGCCTGATGAACCAACTTCGCGACGACCATTTTGTTCTGCAATCACTGTGATTGAAATGCGCACCAGTGGGCGAATATCAGCTGCAAGAACACCGTTTGCGCGAGCCACCAACACCACATCAAATTCACCAGCAAGGCCTGCCATCACTTGAACAATGCGAGGATCTTTGGCTTTGGCTTTGCGTTCAATGTCTTCAAGAATAGCAATTTTTGCTTTTGCATCAAGACTGTCCAATGGGTTGAATGACTGATACAGGGCATGGGTAGCCGGTGTTTTCCACTTGGGGCTGATGTAGGTGCTCTTTTGTTGAGCGCCGATCACGCGTGTTGCTTCAGCAGCATTTCTTAATGCCAAAGCACTGATCTCGTCGGAGTAAGCGAATGCTGTTTTGTCATGACTGACTGCGCGAACGCCAACGCCTTGATCAATGCTAAAGCTACCTGATTTAACAATACCTTCCTCAAGACTCCAAGATTCATTGTGAGTTCTTTGAAAATACAAGTCAGCATCATCTAATTGATGGGTGTGCATGTGCGCAAGAGTCTTCTGAAGATCTTGTTCAGAAATGCCTGCTGGCGCCAAAAGAATTTCTTTTGCAATATTTAAAGCATCAGCTCGACTGAGATGAAGGGGGTTTTCTAGTGCAAGAGTTGAATTCATTATTTTCTTTAGATGGTGCGATGTTGTAGTGAGGGTAATTTTGCTCGAATTTCATTAATTCTGCTCTTATCCAAAATACCCAGGGTAAATCCTTCACCTTCTTTAAGTTCCGACTGAATCTCACCCCAAGGATCGATCAGCATGCTTTGCCCCCAAGTCTTTCGACCATTACTGTGCTGACCGCTTTGAGCGCTCGCTAACAGGTAGGATTGGTTTTCAATGGCCCTTGCTCTGAGGAGGATTTCCCAATGAGCTTTACCTGTGGTATGAGTGAAAGCAGCTGAAACAATGTGGCAATCAACCGGACCAATTTGTCTGTACAACTCAGGAAAGCGTATGTCGTAACAAATAGTCACGCCGAATTTCCAATCAACACCATTCTTTTGAATGTTGAAGCTGCAGGGCAGTGAGCCAGGTTCAATCGTTTTTGACTCTTGATATTCTTCATCACCTTGTTTGAAGCCAAACAAGTGAATCTTGTCGTACCGGCTGATGACTTGACCATTTGGATCAAAAACCAAGCTGGTGTTTTTAACTTGGTGCTTATTTTGAGCACTCAAGGGAATGGTTCCAGCAATCAGATGAATTTGATTCTGTTTAGCGATCAAACTTAAAGCATCTTGCAAGTGGCCTTGACCAAAATCTTCTCTGATGGTCACCTTGTCTTGATCTGTGTGCCCCATCAAACAAAAATACTCAGGCAACACCATGACGTCAGCGCCAGCTTGTTTTGCTGCTTGGATTAATTTTTGAGCCGTTTGTAAATTTTCTTCAACTGAATCAGTTGAAGTCATTTGAATTGCGGCAACAGTTAATTGATTGGGATTCATTAACTTGATATTAACTCTGATCTACTTTTTGGTGGGAGTTTGTTGCTTCAATAAAGATTTATCTCGAATCTCTTTTAGTTGCTTCTCATCTAGCGGCTTGCCCTTGTTATCTAGTGCAATGATTTGTGGGTTTGCCCAAGTGCCTTGAACGAGATAATCTAATTGGAACAACTTGCTGACTTCATCTGCGATCAAGTATTGACCAACCATGGTGCTAAGACCAATGATTGGATTAATGAATGTATAAGCCAAAGACGCCGAGCCTGCGTTGAAGTTGGGAACAACCGTCACTCGGATGTCTTGGTTTTCTTGAATCAAATCGGCTCTACCAGTTAAGCGAATATTCCCTTGAGGCCCGCGCATACTCAAATCTTTGATGTTGGCTATGCCATTATTAATAGAGCCTGTGGAAGTGATTCTGTCAAAAGGAGTTCCTTGCGTCACAATTGGTTTGAGTACGCCGCCAATATCCAAGGTCGCAATTCTAGTTAGGCCTTGAAAGCTGAGAACACCGAGCAATCTTGCAACGCCTGGATCAACTTGCAAAATCGTGCCCTTGATCAAATCTAAAGATAGGTCTGCATTCAAAGATTTGATATCAAAACTATACGGAGCATTCGCCCAATTGATTTGCCCCACCAGCTTTCCAGATCCATCATCAATTGCTTTTGGAAAGCCAAGTTTTGATAGAAGCTTGCCAGCATTATTAATGTCTAAATCAAAATTCAGTTCTGTTTTGCCGGCGTTTAATTGTTTGGATTCTTTTGGAAGAATCCATCTACCAGTTGCATTGATTTGGGCATCAGCCGTTTTCAAAAATAACTTTTCAATCTTCCAGTCATTTTTATCATTGCTGGCAAGTAACTCCATCTTTCCATAAGACTTATTGTTAAAAATAAGTTCATCAGACTGAATATCTAAGGCTGGAATCTTTTGAATGCGTTTATTGACACCTTTGGTAAGAGTTTCACCAGATTCAGTATTTTCAATCACTAACTGCTGGAGGCGTGCTGTTAGTTTTCCTTGAGGGAAGCCTGCTCGGGCTGATTTCCATTGAACCAAACCTTTGGCAACTGGCGATTGAATGCTGGCATGCCATTGCTCTTTATCGTGGGTGGCTTGTATGGCCACATCTTTGAATGATCTATCAGCCAATTTAAGGTTTTTAATTTTTGCTGAAACAGTGTCAATATCAAAATCTGAACTGGTCGAAGCATTGGCATTTGCTGGTTTTGATGATTCAGGGAAGTTTTTATCGAGCCAGTTCTGCCAAGCTGAAACGTCCAACTGGTCTAAAGCAATGGTGCTTGAGAAACCTTGTTGTGGGATATATCCAGGAGCGTTGATACCAAGGCCAAGGCGAATTTTTTGATTGGCGCTAGAGAGAAACTTAGCATCAATGATTTTGCCCAGCTTTAATTGACCTGACGTCGCTTTATCTGCAGTTTCACTTAAATTGCTTAAATTAAATTGACCAGTGAGCGCCTGACCAGATTTTTTATTGAATGGGGCTGGGAATTGAGAGTTGAGTTGATCGAGCTTTAAGCCCAAATCTAGTTGGTAACCTTTTGAGCGAATCGCAAGTTTTCCATCATAAGAAACCAAGCCGTTTAACTGCGCTTGTATTTTTTTGATTTCAGATGAGTCTGAGGCATTTAAGGCATTGATCAATTGATTGATATCGACCTTGCCTGAAACCTTCATGTCTGAAGATGATTGCCAAGGTAATTTGTTCGCGTTATCGATCAATAGTTCGCCACCAAGCAATTGAGCCCTTAGGTTTCGACCGATCACGCTTTCTTCGGAAAATAAAATATCGCCAGAAATTTGCTGTACGTCGAGTTTTTGATTAATTTTTGCCTGATTTCTATCGAGCTTCAATTCACCTTGTAATTTGGTTTCTTTGGTGGCATTGAGGGGCATTTCAATATTGATCTTTAATTGAGCATTGCCTGAAAGCTCAATTTTTTTACTGATGGCTTCAATGCTTTTTCCTGATGGGCTATCAACGTAGTACTTGAGTAGTTCTTGGCTGGAGCCTTTGGCAACACCATTGATTTTTAATGTTGCAGTTGGGCTAACAATATTGTCTATAACTCCTTCTATATCTGTTAGCTGAACACTTTCGAATGAAGCTCTTTTTAAATCAAGTTGTAGTTTTGGACCTTTGAATGAAACGACGCCATGCACATCTGAAAAGTCTGACCATTGCCCTTGTTTTTTATCGGCAGTCGGGGCTGGTGAGTATTGAACTTGTTCAATTGGTAAGTTGAGCTCAAAAATTCCTGGAAACTTGGTATCAAATGGAATATGCAGAGGGTCACCATGAATATGGATTTGACCATTGCGGATGACACCCTCTTTTAAAGCTGCATTCAAGTAAGCCCTGGCGGTTTTAGACATGCCCAGAGGGAAGTAGCCGGTCAAGTTTTTGACATTGGCTTCCAAAATATCTGCTTTGATATAAAGATCAGCAGGATTTTTAGTAGTTTTGGCTTTGTAGTTGGCATCAAAAATCAAGTTGGCCGAATCGTTCTTCAGTTTCAGCTTGCTGATTTGATATTCAAGGCCGGCATCTTTTTTAAGCCATTTAATTTTTCCCTTGATGAGATCTAGTGCAAGGCTGTCGTTCTCTAACATTTGAGGAAGAACAATGAATGCATCCTCACTATCGAGCGTGAGTTCGCCGCCAAGTTCTGTTGCATAGAGCCTGCCAGTTAAGTTGGCTATTGAAAGCTGACCTTTTTTTTCGGGTTTTAGATAGGCTTTTTCAAAATCAAATGAGAGTTTGTAATGAGATTCATTGAACCCTGGAATTTTTATATTGAACGGCAACTTGCTTGCCTCTGCATGCCAGTTAGCATCTAAATTTTTTAAGGTCCCTGAAGGTTGGTATTGCTTGATGAATTCAGTGATGTCTTTGGGTAGTGGAAATTGTTTTGCTAGTTGCTCAACAAGATTGATATCAATTTCATCGGCTTTAACTCCAGCGTGAGTGATGGCATCAATATTGGCGGCCATGTCCCAGTAAATGCTGATGCCGTTAAGTTCCTTTGGGGTGGACTTATCGTTCACTTGCCATTTGAGCAATGGAGCGCTGACAGACATTTTTTTGCCAGCAGTTTTTTGCTCTAGCTCTGCATCCACTTTGGCAATCCTGAGCGGCGCACCTAAACGAGGCCATTCGATGTGAAGATTTTGTGCCGCAAGTTTTGTTGTTCCACCATCTAATGCTCCACCATCGATATAGGTGCGTCCTTGGGAGTTGAGTTGGCCAGAAATAACATTGATTGGACTATCAAATAATTGATTGACCTTAGCGATGTTGAGTTCGTTGATTTGCCACTCAAGTCTGCCGATCCAGTCTTTCCAGTTACCCGCATTGCCAAAAACACTGTGTCTGAAATCAGCTTTGATGGAGGCGGTATTTGAATGCCATGGCGTTTTGATATTTAGGTCAATGGCATGTTTGAACCAAGTATTCTTTAAGCCAAGAGATTCAATGTCTATTGAATATTGACTGCTTTGAAAGCGTTGATCCAGCCAATTGATTTTGGCGTTTTTAACTTCAAGACTATCTTGCTCAAATAACCAATTACCAAATTTATAACCAGCACTTGATTGATCTAGTTTGATGCCGGCAATATTCCAGTTGCCTTTTGAATCTCTTTGTATCTGAATCAGCGCATCATCAAAACTTAGGTCGTGAAAGTGAGGCTCTAGTTTCCACAGAGTTTCCCAGGACAACTTTCCGCTTACTTGAGGGATGCTTAATTTGGGGGTGCTGGAATCGCCAAGTTCATAAAGCTTGATGTTGTCAATTTTGAATGCTGGCCAAAGAAAATCCCAACCAGTTTGAATACTTTCAATTTTTAAATTAACACCCAGCGTTTGACTGATCACCTGCTCAAAAGAGGCTTTATTTTTTTCAACTTGTGGCCATATGTAAAAGCGTGTCAGCAGATGCACGACCACAAAAAGCAGGGCAATCAACAAAAGTAGCCATTGAGCTCTTTTTTTCCAAATGGCAAGACTATTCTCGTGAACTTGAAGTTTACGGATGCTTTCCAGAGGGTTGAAATTGGATAACCATGACATTTTTATAATTATGCTGTAGCCGAGCAGGTATTGATAGCGATAACATGATACCTATGACAACAATTCACCCTAAACTTTCCGCTCTTTTAGACCATTCAGCCTATGCCGTCCGTTGGCTAACTGCCCGCCCAGAATGGTCTTCAGAAATTGGTGAAATGGCCTCCAGCCCTGTGAGCGAGTCGGTGATTGATGATTTACTTAAATCTGCACTTCCAGCTGAGGCGGATCAAGCCCAAAGTATTGATGATTTGGCAGCTAATTTACGCCTTGCACGCCAAAAATTCATGTTGCTGATAGCTGCTCGAGATTTTAATGGCGCAGCCGATGTGCAAGAAGTCACTCAAGCCATGAGTTGCTTTGCCGAAAAGGTCACTGCCTTAGCGATTGAGGCAATCCGACAAGATATCAAGCCGATGGTTGGTGAGCCCCTGAATCAGCGTGGTGATTACTCGCCCATGATGATTGTTGGTATGGGTAAATTAGGCGGACGTGAGCTGAATGTTTCATCGGATATTGATTTGGTCTTTTTATACGAAGAGGATGGTGAAACTCAAGGGGGCTCAAAAAGTATTTCACATCAAGAGTGGTACACGCGCGTTGGCAAACGTCTGATTGCCTTGTTGAGCGAATTAAGGTCTGAGGGTTTTATATTCAGAGTGGATATGCGCCTAAGACCCAATGGCGATTCTGGACCTCTGGTTTGTAGCCTTGGGATGCTCGAGGAATACTTCTGCGTTCAGGGTCGTGAATGGGAAAGGTATGCATGGATTAAGGGACGCATGATTTATCCCTCGCCTGATATGCCTGCTTATGAAAGATGCCAAAAAGGTTTGCAAGATTTGGTCAGGCCATTTGTTTACAGACGCTACCTTGATTTTGGCGTGATTGCGGCGATCAGAGAGCTGCATGGACAAATTCAGCAAGAAGCTGAAAAGCGCAGTCTGATGCATCCAGAAAGAGCGGCGGATGTGAAGTTGGGGCGCGGAGGAATTCGTGAAATTGAATTCATGGCGCAAATGTTTCAATTGGTGCGAGGCGGTCAAGATCCTGGCCTGAGGATTCGCCCGACATTGGAAGTTTTAAAAGCTGTTTTTGAGCGCCAGTTAATTGGTCAGGTGGAGCTTGATCAACTCACCAATGCCTATGTTTACCTTAGAAAATTAGAGCATCGCTTGCAATACTGGGAAGATGCTCAAACACATCACCTGCCTGGTGATGATGCTTCTCAGCAAAGATTAGGTATTGCGATGGGCCATGCCACCTTGGATGAGTTCAAAAAGCAATTGGCACAACATCGAGACAATGTCGCCAAATTATTTGCAGATGCGTTCGTATTGAAAAAGCATCAAGCAGAGACTGATTCAGAGGGGGCTGATCTTGCTGTATGGTCGCCACCTGCTGACTACTCTGCTTTGACTGAGAAATGGAGTGAGTGGTGGGGCAGTGCGCGCTGGCGCTCTTTATCTGACTCATCGAGAAGAAAGTTCACGCAATTGATGTCTGCAGCAACTGGTCACGTAGAGCAGCAGGGCTGGGGCTTATCAAGATCTGATGAGGTCATGGTGAGAATGATGAATTTGCTAGATTCAATTTCTAGGCGTGCATCGTATCTTGCGTTGTTGAGTGAGTACCCTCATATTTTAAGTAGGCTGATCTCATTGATTTCAGCCTCTAAGTGGGGCACAGATTATTTGACTCAGCACCCACATTTATTGGATGATCTTTTAACTGGTCAAGGTCAATACACGCCAGAAGATCATCCTGCGGTTTATTGGACAAAGCTCAAGGCAGATATCAATATTTTGCTAGACGACGCTATGGATAATGGCGACCAAGCTGAGCAAGCCATGGATATATTGAGGCAAGTTCATCACACTGAAACATTCCTGACTTTGTTAGCAGAGTTAGGGATTGGACGAGATCAACCATTGCCGATTGAAAAGGTGAGTGATCGACTCTCCGCTTTGGCTGATTTGATTCTTGGTTTGACTCTAGAGAGAGTTTGGCCGATGGTGGCCAAGAAGTTCCAATTAAATGAAGTAATCCCGCCTTCCTTCGCAGTGATCGCCTACGGCAAGCTGGGGGGCAAAGAGCTGGGGTATGCATCCGATTTGGACATTGTCTTTTTGTACGATGCCCCAGAGTCTGATCAGACTGCAGGAGAGATCTACGCATTCTATGCAAGACGCTTGATTGCATGGCTCACCGCATCAACTTCAGCGGGCATTCTTTTTGAAATCGATACTCGTTTAAGACCCAATGGCGCAGCAGGATTGTTGGTGACTAGCATTGATTCATTCAGACGTTATCAATTGCGAGAGGGTGATAACTCTGCATGGCTTTGGGAACATCAGGCTTTAACTCGCGCACGTTTTTGCGCTGGTGATGTGGCCATTGGTGAGAAGTTTGAAAAAATCAGGTCAGAAGTATTGGCCCAAGAAAGAAATGAAGCTTTGCTCAAGCAAGAAATTCTAGACATGCGTCAAAAAGTCAGTGAGGGTCATCCCAATGACTCGGGCTTATTTGATATCAAACATGACAGCGGTGGTATGGTTGATATTGAATTCATTGTTCAGTATTTGGTCTTGCGTTTCAGTCAAGGCCATCCAATACTTTTAGGTAACTTGGGAAATATCGCTTTGTTATCTCTGGCCAGTGAGGAAGGTTTGATTCCAAGTGATCAAGCGCTGAAGGCTGCGAATGCTTATCGTCTTTATCGTGAATACCAGCATCGCATCAGATTAGATGGCGCTGATAAAACCAGGGTGTCTCAGGATCAGATGGATGCCGCTTTGATTGAGTCGCGTGATTGCGTTAAGAAACTCTGGGAAAAAGTTTTACTTACCCAGTAATTCTCGGGCGTGACGTCTGGTGGTGTCTGTGATTTCAGCGCCACCAAGCATTCTTGCAATTTCTTCAACGCGTTCTTGTCTGCTCAATATTTGCATGCTTGAGATGGTCACATTGTCTTGGCTTAGTTTGGCAACTTTCCAATGTTGATGGCCTTCAGCTGCTACTTGAGGTAAGTGGGTCACACACAAGACTTGATGTGCTTGCCCCAATTCTTTTAGGCGCTTACCAACTGTTTCAGCAACTGCGCCACCAATACCAGAATCAACTTCGTCAAAAATCAAAGTTGGTATTTGACTGGCTTCGGAAGTGATCACGCTGATGGCCAAACTAATTCGAGCCAATTCACCACCAGAGGCAACTTTTGCAAGCTGCTTAGGTGTTGCGCCTGGGTGACCAGCCACCAAGAATTCAACTTGCTCTAAACCATGAGCATTGCCTTCTTCAAGAGCTTCAATTTGGATTGCAAACACACCACCAGCCATGGCTAAATCTTGCATCGCCGCTGTTACTAGAGTTTCTAATGTTTTTGCTGCCGCGATTCTTTCTTGACTTAACTTTTTGGCACTCTTTAAATAAGCCGCCAAAGTTTTGCTGAGATTTTGTTCAAGAGCACCCAAATCTTGTGAGTTTTTAATGGCAGTGACTTGTTCCTGAATCTCTGCCCATTTTTCCGGAAGATCATTCGGCATCACTTTGAATTTTTTAGCGGCGCTGTGAAGTGCCTTGAGGCGTTCTTCAACAGTTGCTAAGCGCTCAGGATCTACATCTATTTTTTGCAAATAGCGATTCAGACTGTGACTTGCTTCGCCAATTTGTATTTGCGCAGATTCAATGGCGATTTTTGCATCTTCTAAGTTGCTATCAAGCTTCGCTAGATCAGCAATTTCATGGAATGCTTTCGAGAGAAGTTCTTCCGCATTACCCTCTTGATCTTGGAGTGCTTGAATGGCGTTTTGTGAGCCCTCAATGAGTTTGGCTGCATTCGCTAAGCGCGCATGGTCTTGCTCAATCTCTGCCCATTCACCAGCTTGTGGTGCCAACGCATCTAATTCTTCAAGCTGCCAAGCCAAACGCTCTTGCTCTTTTTGTAAGTTCTCACCAGCATTCTTTGCAAGCTCTAATTGTTTCTTGGCTGTTTGCCAGGCTTGATAAAGTTGTTTAACTTCTGCAACCAATCCATCAAGGTTGGCTTGGTTATCCAAAAGATCTCTTTGGGCACCAGATTTAAGAAGTAATTGATGTGCGTGCTGTCCATGGATATCAACCAAAAAGCTTGAAAGCTCTTTGAGTTGACTCAATGTGGCTGTGCCCCCATTGATAAAGGCCTTGCTACGTCCTGTGGTGTCAATCACTCTTTTGAGAATGATGGTTGCACCATCGTCTTCAGCAGAAAATTCTTGCGACTCTAGCCATGCAGAAATGGTTTTTTTAAGAGGGTCATTCAAAGAAAAAATTGCAGATATCTCCGCACGATTTTTCCCTTCTCTTATTTGGCTTGGATCTGCTCGTTCCCCCATTGCTAGAGAAAGGGCGTCCAACAAAATAGATTTGCCTGCGCCAGTCTCGCCAGTTAGAACGGTGAAGCCACTTTCCAAATCGATATCTAGTTCATCGACAATCACAAAGTCGCGAATATATAAGCTACGTAACATGGTTAGAAAGAAGAGGGGTGTTCGTTCCAATGCAACTTCTGTCGAAGAGCTCTGTAATCGCTGTGATCAATTGGATGAAGCAGTGTGATTGTTTTTTTGGATTGCTTGATTCTGATTTGATCACCGACTTGGAGTTGGGTCAGTGATTGCATGTCAAAGTTAACGCTGACATCTTTGCCGCCAATTAATTCAATCTCAATCAATGAATCACTCGGTAAAACAATCGGGCGATTGGAGAGTGCATGCGGTGCAATCGGCGCTAGCACCACCCCTGCCACTGAGGGATGAAGGATTGGACCGCCTGCAGACATCGCATAGGCAGTTGAGCCAGTGGGAGTTGCCACAATCAAACCATCAGATCGTTGGTTGTACATGAACTGACCATTCACGCGAACAGTGAGCTCAAGCATGCCTGAGATGCCAGAACGATTCACAACAACATCATTCAAGGCTGATCCTGTGCCAATGATCTGGTCATTTCTGAAAACCTCTGCTTCAAGCAGGTAACGACTGTCTGACTCATAGTGACCTTTGAGCATTTCAGTTAAAACCAATTCAACGTCTTGAAGAGGGATGTCAGTCATGTAACCAAGAGTTCCCATGTTGATACCAATCAAAGGAACGTCTTGACCTGCAATTTGTCTTGCGATGCCAAGCATGGTGCCATCACCACCCAGAACAATTACCAAATCAATATTCGATTTAAAGTCTTTGGCAGCAACACTTGGAATTTGAGTAATCGTTGTGTTTTGAGCTGTTTCTGCCTCTAAAAAGACCTCACACCCCAAGTTTTTAAGGATGTTTGAGAGGTTCAAAAGCATGTGTGCAAAGCCATCCGCCTGGTATTTGCCTACCAAGGCGATTTTTTTAAAATGTCTCTGAGCGCTTTTTGTCTTAAGATTTGACATGTTGATGATTAAACCATAGCCCCAATAGCCCTACAATTGCTAAATGATGGATGACCGTTCAAAAAGCCTACTAAAAACCCTGATTGAGCACTATATTGCCGATGGCCAGCCCGTTGGCTCTCGCGCTTTGTCTAAATTTTCGGGCTTGGATCTATCGGCCGCAACGATCCGCAATGTCATGGCTGATCTGGAGGATATGGGTTTTGTGGCCAGTCCGCACACGTCTGCTGGACGCATTCCAACGCCTAAGGGTTATCGACTCTTTGTCGACACGATGCTCACGGTGAAGCCGGTTGAAGAAATCATGGCTCATGAAGCACAAGATGCTATTCAGGCAGATGCCCCACAAAGAGTGGTGGCAGCAGCAGCCCAAGTTTTATCAAACTTATCAAATTTCGCTGGGGTGGTGATGACCCCAAGGCGCTCAGAAGTTTTTAAGCAAGTAGAGTTCTTGAGGTTGTCAGAGAAACGCGTGCTTTTGATTTTGGTGACACCTGAGGGCGATGTACAAAACAGAATTATTCTGACTGAACGAGACTACGGCCCATCTGAATTGATTGAAGCCAGTAATTATTTGAACAGTCAGTTTGCAGGGTTGAGCTTTTTTGCAGTCAAAGAAAAGTTGCGCCAAGAGTTAGAAGGTATCCGCTCAGGCATCTCGTCTTTGATGGAAGCTGCTTTGAAGGTTGGTGCAGAAAATGCCAAGCCTGATTCAAACATGATCATCTCCGGTGAAAGACGTTTGTTGAACGTCGGTGATCTTTCTTCTGACATGGTCAAGTTAAAGCAATTGTTTGGTATGTTTGAAGAGAAAACTGAATTACTTCAACTATTGGATGTTTCTTCTCGAGCAGAGGGTGTTCAAGTATTCATTGGTGGTGAAAGTGAGTTGGTGCCCATGGAAGATATGGCGGTCATCACTGCTCCCTACAGTGTGGATGGCAGAATTGTTGGTACCTTGGGAGTGATCGGCCCGACCCGTATGGCATATGAGAGAGTGATACCAATTGTTGATATCACATCAAAATTACTATCAAGCGCTTTGAGTAGCGGCATTTTTAATAAGTGAGGAAGTTTTATGGCCATTAGTCGCCAAGCGCAACGCACAGCAGTTTTGTTGATTAACTTAGGTACGCCAGATGCTCCTACTGCTGCAGCTGTGAAGCCGTATCTCAAACAATTTTTATCTGACCCACGTGTGGTTGAGATACCTAAAATTATTTGGTGGTGCATTCTAAATCTGATTATTTTGCCAATTCGCTCAGGTGCATCAGCAAAAAAATATGCCAGCGTTTGGATGCCTGGTCCCGATGGTGGGGCGCCATTATTGGTGCACTCAAAAAATACTGCCAAAGCTTTGGAGCAAAAGTTCATCGCGCAAGGCAAAGATGTCTTGGTTGATATTGCCATGCGTTATGGCAATCCAAGCATGGAATCTGTTTTAAAGAAACTTGAAGCGCAAGGCATGGAACGATTATTGATCTTGCCTCTGTACCCACAGTACTCAGCAACGACTACCGCTTCTACCTTTGATGAAGTTTTTAGAATCGTGAGTGGCTGGCGCAATCAGCCAGAGCTTCGTTTGATCAAACACTATCACGATCATCCAAGCTACATCAACGCACTCAAAGAGCAAGTTGAATCGTATTGGCAAGCTCATGGTCGCCCTGACTTTGCTGCTGGCGATAAATTATTGTTTTCCTTCCATGGTGTCCCTAAGAGAACTTTGGATAAGGGTGATCCTTATCACTGCGAATGTCATAAGACCGGTCGTTTACTTCGCGAGGCTTTGGGTTTAACTGCCGAGCAGGCGATGGTGACATTCCAATCTCGTTTCGGTAAAGCTGAGTGGTTAAAACCATACACAGCGCCAACGGTTGAATCCTTGGGCCATCAAAAAACTCGTCGCGTGGATATTTTCTGCCCAGGATTCCCTGCTGATTGTTTGGAAACATTGGAAGAGATCGCCATGGAAGTTCGTGATGAATTTTTGACCGCGGGTGGTGGTGAGTATCACTACATTGCTTGCTTGAATAACAGCCCAGTTTGGATTTCTGGATTGGCAGAAATAGCGGATGATCATTTAGGTGGTTGGCCACAACTGCCAGAGTCACAGCAAGCCTTGGCTTTGAGCATGCAAAGAGCGGCGGCATTGGCTGATAAAAAATAAAGTTAAAGCCAAGTTCAAGCCAAGATCAAGCAAAAATAAAGTAAAGAGAAAATGAAGATAGGGCCTTGAAATTTGATTTTTAGGCCCTATATGGTCATTTATTACACGAATAAATGACCTATGAGCCAAGATAAAAACCAAGAAATACCTTCGTCTTCACAAGAAAATACTCATGAAATCAATGAGTTGAATCAGGCTGCCAAAGAATCAGACGCATCTGGTGCTGCTGATGCAGCTAAAGCCCCTTTGACCCCCGAAGAAACCATTTTGGCTTTGGAAGCTCAAATCAAAGAGTTTCAGGACCAGTTCTTACGTGCCAAGGCTGAAGTAGAAAATGCCCGCAGACGCTCAATGGAAGATGTGGCTAAAGCCCATAAATTTGCCATTGAAGGATTCGCTGAGAATTTATTACCCGTTTTAGATAGCTTGAACGCTGCCTTAACAGACAGTGGTGCCGACTCCGCCAAGATGAAGGAGGGCATTGAGTTAACGTTAAAGCAATTGGTATCAGCTTTAGAAAAAGGCAGAGTTTTAGAAATCAACCCCGTGGGCGAAAAATTTGATCCTCATCGCCACCAAGCCATTGCAATGGTTCCTCATGAACAAGAGGCCAATACTGTTGTGACTGTCTTGCAAAAAGGCTATTTGATCGCAGACCGCGTTTTAAGACCTGCTTTGGTGACTGTTAGTCAGCCCAAGTAAGGCCAAACAAACCAGGCCTTGAAATCACATCATTCATCCCCAAATTACATACATAAACAATTTTTAGGAGTTAAGCATGGCAAAGATCATCGGTATTGACTTAGGAACAACCAATTCGTGCGTTTCAATTTTGGAAGGCAATAGCCCTAAAGTGATTGAGAACGCAGAAGGTGCGCGCACAACCCCTTCCATCATTGCTTATATGGAAGATGGCGAAATCTTGGTGGGTGCTCCTGCTAAACGTCAATCTGTGACCAATCCTCGCAACACCCTTTATGCGGTGAAGCGTCTGATTGGCCGCAAGTTTGAAGAAAAAGAAGTTCAAAAAGACATCAGCTTGATGCCTTATACGATTGCAAAAGCTGATAACGGCGATGCATGGGTTGAGGTACGCGGTAAAAAAATGGCCCCTCCACAAATCTCCGCTGAAGTTCTTCGCAAAATGAAGAAGACTGCTGAAGATTACTTGGGTGAAGAAGTCACTGAAGCCGTGATCACTGTGCCTGCGTATTTCAACGACAGCCAACGTCAAGCAACCAAAGATGCTGGCCGTATTGCTGGCTTAGATGTTAAGCGCATCATCAACGAACCAACTGCAGCAGCGCTTGCTTTTGGTTTGGACAAGCAAGAAAAAGGCGATCGCAAGATTGCGGTTTATGACTTGGGTGGTGGTACGTTTGACGTATCAATCATTGAGATTGCTGATGTTGATGGCGAAAAGCAATTTGAAGTGTTATCTACCAACGGTGACACATTCTTGGGTGGTGAAGACTTTGACCAGCGCATCATTGATTACATCATTGATGAGTTCAAAAAAGAACAAGGCGTGGATCTTTCAAAAGACGTGTTGGCTTTGCAGCGTTTGAAAGAAGCTGCTGAGAAGGCAAAAATTGAATTGTCATCAAGCGCTCAATCAGACATTAACTTGCCATACATCACTGCTGATGCATCAGGCCCTAAGCATTTGAACATCAAAATGACTCGCGCAAAATTAGAGTCATTGGTTGATGATTTGATTTCTCGCACAATTGATCCTTGCCGCACAGCCATCAAAGATGCTGGCGTTTCTGTGGGCGATATTCATGATGTGATCTTGGTGGGCGGTATGACTCGCATGCCTAAGGTTCAAGAGAAGGTAAAAGAATTTTTCGGTCAAGAGCCACGTAAAGATGTGAACCCAGATGAAGCGGTTGCTGTAGGTGCTGCGATTCAGGGAGCGGTTTTATCAGGCGATCGTACTGACGTGTTGTTGTTGGACGTGACACCTTTGTCATTGGGTATCGAAACATTGGGTGGCGTGATGACGAAGATGATCACAAAAAACACCACAATCCCAACCAAGCATGCTCAAGTGTTTTCAACAGCCGAAGATAATCAGCCTGCAGTGACCATCAAGGTGTTCCAGGGTGAGCGTGAGATGGCTTCAGCCAATAAAGTATTGGGTGAATTCAATCTTGAAGGTATCGCTCCAGCATCACGTGGCACACCTCAGATTGAAGTATCTTTTGACATTGACGCTAACGGTATTTTGCACGTGGGCGCCAAAGACAAAGCAACTGGTAAAGAAAACAAAATTACCATCAAAGCCAACTCTGGTTTATCTGAAGATGAAATTCAGCGCATGGTCAAAGATGCGGAAGAAAACGCAGAAGAAGACAAGAAGTTGCGTGAAATGGTGGATGCCAAAAATACAGCTGAAGCTTTGGTTCATTCAACCAAGAAAGCCCTTGAAGAGCACGGTGCTTCTTTAGAGGCTGGTGAGAAAGAAAAAATTGAAGCAGCCATGAAAGACTTGGAAGAAGCAGGTAAGGGCACTGATAAAGATGCCATTACTGCCAAAACTGAAGAGTTGGGCAAGGTTAGTCAGAAGTTAGGTGAAAAAGTTTATGCTGCGATGGCTGAAAAAAACCAAGCAGCCCAAGCTGGCGGTGATAATGCTAAACCTAAGGACGACAATGTCGTTGATGCAGAATTCAAGGAAGTAAACGACAAGAAGTAAGGAATAGTTTTGGCTAACAAGCGCGATTTTTATGACATTCTGGGGGTAGCTCGGAATGCCACGGATGATGAGATCAAAAAATCTTATCGTAAGTTGGCAATGAAGTACCACCCAGACCGTAATCCTGATAGCAAAGAAGCTGAGGATAAATTCAAGGAAGCCAAAGAGGCTTATGAGATGCTATCTGATCCTCAGAAGCGTGCTGCCTATGATCAATATGGTCATGCTGGCGTCGATCCAAATATGGGCGGCATGGGCGGTGGTCAAGGTTTCGGCGGCTTCTCTGATGCCTTTGGCGACATCTTCGGAGATATCTTCGGTGGTGGCGCTGCTGGCGCTCGCGGTGGCCGTGGTGGACCTCAGGTCTATCGTGGCGCCGATCTTCGCTACAGCATGGAGATCACGCTTGAAGAGGCTGCTCATGGTCACGAGACACAGATCAGAGTCCCAAGTTGGTCTAACTGCGAGCATTGCGGCGGTGAGGGTGCTGAACCCGGTACAAAAGTTGAAACATGTGGAACTTGTCATGGCGCTGGCCAAGTCAGAGTTTCTCAAGGCTTCTTTTCTATGCAGCAGACTTGCCCACGATGCAATGGATCAGGTAAACATATTCCTAAACCATGTAAAAAATGTCATGGTGCTGGCAAAACAAAATCTCAAAAAACACTCGAAGTCAAAATCCCTGCGGGTATTGATGACGGCATGAGAATTCGTTCGGCTGGTAACGGTGAGCCAGGCGTGAATGGTGGCCCAAGCGGCGATTTATACGTTGAAGTTCATATCAAAGAGCATTCAGTATTTGAGCGTGATGGTGATGACTTGCATTGCCAAATGCCAATTTCATTCATTGATGCAGCTTTGGGTGGTGAAATTCAGGTGCCAACACTTTCTGGTAAAGCCAGCTTTGATGTTCCAGAAGGAACTCAGAGTGGCAAGACATTCAGATTGAGATCAAAAGGTATTAAGAGCTTGAGAACATCTTTGCCTGGTGACTTGTACATCCATGTTCAAGTAGAAACACCAGTGAAACTCAATCAAGAGCAAAAAGATATCTTGAAGCAATTAGATGAAAGTCTGAAATCAGGCGGTGCTAAACACAACCCTCAACAAAAGGGTTGGGTCGATCGCGTGAAAGACTTCTTTAATTAAGTGCTTTAATGACTTAAAGCCCGAACAAAATGTTTAGGCTGATTTAAAGCAGTGCTCAGGACCGGGAAATTTCCCGGTTTTGACTTCTTGGACGTAGCATTTAAATGCGGCCTCGATAGAGCTTTGTCCATTCAAGAAGTTTTTAACAAATTTAGGACTTCTGCCTGGGAATGCACCTAACATGTCGTGCATCACCAATACTTGACCAGAACAATCAGGCCCTGCACCAATACCAATTGTTGGTATTTGAATTGCGTCAGTCACTTTTTTGCCAAGCTCTGATGGAATGGCTTCTAAAACTAACAGTTGAGCACCTGCTTCTTGCAAAGCTTTGGCATCATTGATCAAAGTTTGCGCTGACTCTGTTGATTTGCCTTGAACTTTAAAGCCGCCCAAGGTATGAACTGACTGAGGCAGTAAGCCTAAGTGAGCGCAAACAGGCACGCTTCTTTCAACTAAAAACTTCACAGTTTGTGCAAGCCAAGCTCCACCTTCTAGCTTCACCATGTGAGCGCCAGCTCTCATCAACTGAGCTGCACTTTGCATGGCTTGCTCAGGTGTTGAATAAGATCCAAACGGCATATCGGCAATTAGGAAAGCAGATGCTTGTCCTTTAGCAACACAACTGGTGTGATAAACCATGTGCTCAATCGTTACGGGCAGTGTGCTGGTTTCACCTTGAACAATATTGCCCAAGGAGTCACCAATCAAAATCACGTCAACACCAGCTTGATCCATGAGGGCTGCAAAGCTTGCATCATAAGCAGTCAAAACCGCAATTTTTTCGCCTGATTGACGCATCTCTTGAAGTTTAGAAATGGTCACAAGCCCACGCGTGGTGGCTGATTCTTGTAAATAACTCATGTGTATCTTGCCCTTTAAATATGCTGACTAGGGCAATTGCACCCCTGCACCCTGTTAATTCTTTGGTGCTCAACATTTGGTATGTATTTCGTTAATTTACCAAATCCTGGCAAGTCAATATCCGGAGCGATTTCTAGAAGTGGGAAAAGAACGAATGATCGTTCAATCATCCGTGGGTGAGGAATCGTTAATCTTTCGTTTTGGATCGATAAATCATCGTAAGCCAAAACATCTAAATCAAGTGTGCGAGGCGCATTGATGTAAGGACGCTCTCTACCAAAAGTGTTTTCAATGTTTTGGCAAATTGTTAATAGATCTTCGGGCGGTAATTGAGTTTCAAGAGAAATGACCGCGTTGATGAAATCGGGACCTTCGGCGCCAACGGGAGCGCTCTCATACATACAACTGCGCGTGAGTATCCTCAGCTCAGGATGTTGAGCTAAACAAACTATGGCGTCTTTGATGAGTTGCTTCGTATCACCAATGTTGCCACCAAGACCAATGAAGGCCAATGCCATTGGAACTCCCTTTTCAATATAGCTGTACTTTATCGTTTTTTTAATTAGTTTGCTCGACTGCTGGTTTTACAGCTTTCGAGCGCGTTCTGCGACGCCTTTTCTTGGGGGTGGATGAGCTTCCAGCCGCCCCCGGGGTATTTTTGACCTGCAGCATCAAATCTGCTCGAGATATCTCATCCCCTTGCCAGAAATCAGTCCACCATTGGCCAATTTCAGCGTCAATTTCTTGAGTTTGGCAGCGCAATAGAAGGAAATCGTATGCAGCTTTGAATTTTGGACTTTCAACCAAGCGGTAAGGGTAGCGACTGACGCGCTTTTCTAGACGAGGTTGCATGGTCCAGATTTCGCGCATATCTGCTTCATGGCGTCTTTGCATGCCTAAAAATTCTTTTTGACGTTCAAAGACCTGGTCAATCGCAGCATGCAATGCTGGAACAGCTGGCATCGAAGAGCTTTCAAAATTTGCCCAGGCTTCTTGTACGTCATGCCAAAGAAGTGTTGCAAACAAGAAGCCGGCAGAAACTGGTTTGCCAGATTTGATTCTTTCGTCAGTATTTTCTAGAGACTTCTTAACAAAGGCAGTTCTATCGTCGTCACTCAAGATGACATCAATCAGTGGCAGTATTTTGTGATGCAAACCAACTTTTTCCAAACCCTCAATCGAAGCCCAAGCATGGCCTGACATGAGTAGCTTCAGAATCTCATCAAACAATCGTGAGCTTGGCACGTCCTGAATCAAATCTCCCAGCTCTTCAATTGGGGCAAGGGTTTCTTTTTCAATCACAAAGCCAGTTTTGGCGGCGAATCGAATGGCTCTTAGCATGCGAACCGGATCTTCACGGTATCGCTGACTTGGTTCACCAATCATTCTGATAATTTTGGCATTTAAATCTTTCATGCCATCGTGATAATCCAAGACAACTTCAGTTTGTGGATCGTAGTACATCGCATTAATGGAGAAATCTCTGCGTGTGGCATCTTCTGCCTGATCACCCCAAACGTTGTCACGAAGAATTCTGCCGCTGGCCGCTACATCCGCTTGATCTGCCTGAGCGTGGGCTCTGAATGTAGAAACTTCGATGATCTCTGGGCGCTCTTTGCCGTAGAAGGTGACGTGCACAATCTGAAAGCGTCGACCAATCAATCTTGAGCGACGAAATAGTTTTTGAACTTGATCGGGTGTGGCATTGGTTGCCACATCAAAATCTTTGGGTGCAATACCAAGGAGCAAGTCACGCACAGCACCGCCCACAATGTAGGCGTCATAACCTGCGTCTTGAAGAACATGAGTTACTTTCACAGCATTCTTTGAAAGTAACTCGGGATTGATTCGATGGGTTTGCTTACTGATCTTTTGAGCGGTCAGTGCATGACCATGGATCAACTTCTTTTGCCCCGTTGGCTTTTTAAGTAATTTATTGATGAATCGACGAATCATGCAAACAATTCCAAAATAGGCCACTGATTTTTTATTGCAAGCTCACGCAGTCTAGCGTCCGGATTGGTTGCCACTGGGTGAGATACTTTTTCAAGCAAAGGCAAATCATTGATCGAATCTGAATAAAAGTAACTGCTCTGCACAGAGCTCAAATACAGTTGTTGATCTTTGAGCCATGCTTCTAAGCGAGTGACTTTGCCTTCTTTGAAATTAGGAAGGCCTGATACTTTGCCTGAGAAGTTACCGGTCAATGGATCGCCCATCACTTCCGGTTCAGTGGCAATCAAGTGATCAATCTGAAATGCAGCAACAATCGGCCTTGTCACAAAGCTATTGGTGGCAGTGACAACGCAACACAAGTCGCCTGCATCTTGATGACGCTTCACCAAATCAAAAGCACTTGGTTTCAGTTGAGGTTGAATCACTTCTTCCATGAACTGAAGATGCCATTCATTTAACTGGGCTCTTGAGTGTTCAGATAAAGGTTTTAGGGCAAACTCAAGGAAAGCATAGATGTCTAAGCGACCAGCTTTATAGTCAGCGTAAAAACGTTCGTTTTGTAAGGCGTAATACTCAGAGTCAACAACCCCAATTTTGGCTAAAAATCTTCCCCATTCATGATCACTGTCAATGGGTAATAAGGTGTGGTCTAAGTCAAATAAGGCAATTTGTGTCATCTAGGTAACATTATGCTCAATTTTTTTGAGCAAGCATTTCTTTTAATAATGGAAGAGTGATCGCTCTTTTGGTTTCAAGCGAGTAATTGTCCAAAGCCTCTAACAAAGACATCAAGCTTGGCATGTCACGATGAAAGTGCTTCAAGAGCCAAGGGGCCACTTCATTGGAGATTTGTAAACCTCGTTCAGTAGCAGCTTGCTGAAGTGCTTGTAATTTTTCGGAATCGGACAAAGCGTGCATCTGAAACACCAAACCCCAGACCAAGCGAGTTTTTAAATCCTCGCGTATTTGTAAATTTGACGATGGTGCAAGACTGGTGGTGATCAAGTGTTGATGACTTGCTTCACGAATCAAGTTATGAAGTCTGAATAAGGCGCCTTGAGCAAACTCACTCAGATGATCAATGTCGTCAACACACAGTAAACCAGGTGCTTGATTATTTTCAATCAAAGCATCCGCGCAGGCGCGCCATTCATCCATGCTGCTGTCATGATTGAGCAGGTAGGCATTGATACCCAATTCAGACGCCTGGAGTTGGAGTGCTGACAGAAGGTGAGTGCGACCAGATCCACTGGCACCCCACAAATGAATCATCTTTGAATCAGTACTTAATGCTTTTTGTTCTGATGAGTCTTGCTGCCAGTTACTTTGAATATCTTTTAAAACAGCGATTAAATTTTCATTGCCAGTGGCGATGAAGTTATCGAGCGTTGGCTTGGGTGTGTGACCAAGGTCCAGTGCTATTTGGCGAGGCAGTGATGGCGATTGAGACACTAAGACTAACCTTTGTACCAAGAAGAATTTTTATAGAAGACCATCAAGTGTCGTCCCAATACCAACAAAATCGCACTCATTGGAAGGGCCAAGAGTATTCCGAAGAAGCCGAACCAGCTACCAAAAAGAATCAAAGCAAAAACCACCAATACTGGATGTAGGCCAATTTTCTCTCCCACCAATTTAGGCGTTAGGAAGAAACTCTCAATTGTTTGACCAACAATGTAAAGCGCCAACACGGCCAGAATGCTGACCCCGGCCTCTGCTTGCAATAGAGCCGATAGAAGGGCCAAGATCAAAGCGACACCATAACCAATGTAAGGAATGAAAATCGCCAGCCCTGTGAACAGCCCTAGCGCAATCGCACCGGTCACGCCTAAAAAATATAGGCCCATTGAGTAGTAGATGGACAGCACTGCAATCACCAAGAGTTGGCCTCTCAGGTATTGAGATAAAAGTTCATCAATCTCTAGCAAGATTTGTTTGGTTTGACCAAGCCATCTTGGAGGAATCATGGGACTCATTTTTTTGAAAAAATCTTCCCACTGAATGATCAAATAAAAAACCACAAAAATAATCAAGACAAGACCAACGATGCTGCCGATGATGGTTTGTCCAGAATTTAAAATTGTTGATAAACCATGGCTGATCAATGTATCAGCATTGTTTGATAGGTGGGCACTGACTTTGGTTTGAATCATCTCTTGGATTTTTTCTAAATCAATGCCAAGTGCCAGACTGTCCAGCCAAGGTTGGGTGAGACTTTGAATTTGTTCAAGCCAAGTGGGTAATTGCTGTCTCAAAGCAGGCAATTCTTTTTGTAAAACACTCAAAAAAAGTACCATCAAGCCAAAAACACCCAAAAACCCGATTAAAACGGTCAAAAATGCTGAGACAGTTTTATGCGCTCCCCAGCCTACAAGGCTCTTGTATAAAGGCCTTAAGACATAAGCCAGGATAAATGCGGCCAAGAAAGTTGTTAATAAAGAAGCCATAGGTTTAGCGTATCCACTAGAATTCTAAGATTCTACTGATTCAAATACATTTATAGCCATGTCTGATCAAAATTCTTCTAAATCTCAAGGTCTTTCTTACCGCGACGCCGGTGTTGATATGGAGGCTGGTGATGCGCTGGTTGAGCGTATCAAGCCGATGGCAAAGAAAACCATGCGCGAAGGCGTTTTGGCAGGCATTGGTGGCTTTGGAGCCCTTTTTGAGGTGCCTAAGCGCTACAAAGAGCCGGTCTTGGTTTCTGGTACCGACGGCGTTGGCACAAAGTTAAAGCTCGCTTTTGACTGGAATCGTCACGACACGGTTGGTCAAGACTTGGTGGCCATGAGTGTCAACGACATTTTGGTGCAGGGCGCCGAGCCACTATTTTTCTTGGATTATTTTGCTTGCGGCAAGTTATCTGTTGATACTGCTGCAACAGTGGTGGGTGGTATTGCTCAAGGTTGCGAACTAGCTGGTTGCGCATTGATCGGTGGCGAGACAGCGGAAATGCCTGGCATGTACCCTGAAGGTGAATATGACTTGGCTGGCTTTGCTGTTGGCGCGGTTGAGAAGTCAGCCATGATTGATGGCAGAAGTATTCATGCAGGCGATGTCATTTTAGGTTTGGCATCGAGCGGTGCTCACTCCAATGGATATTCTTTGATCAGAAAAATCATTGATCGTGCAGGCGCTAAAGCCAGCGATGATTTCCATGGTCAAAGCATGACGGATGTTGTGATGGCGCCAACCCGTATTTACGTTAAATCAATGTTGGCTTTGATTGCGAAAATCAAAGTGAAGGGCATGGCTCATATCACTGGTGGCGGTTTGGTTGAAAACGTGCCCCGTGTATTACCTGAAAACACTCAAGCTGTTTTGCATCGTGATGCATGGCAGTTGCCGCAACTATTCCAATGGTTGCAAAAGAATGGCGGCGTTGAAGATGCTGAGATGCACCGCGTATTCAACTGCGGTGTTGGCATGGTGGTGATTTTGAATGCCTCAGATGCAAAAGCTGCTAAAGCGCAACTTGAATCAACGGGTGAGACGGTCTATGAATTAGGTGAGATCGTTGAAAGACCTGCAGGCGCACATCAAACCATCGTTATTTAATTCAAGATTTAGATTAAATAATTTGATAGTGAGCAAGAACATCTTGCTCACATTGCTTCATCTGGCTGCTGCCTAAAGAGTCAACCACTTCCTTCTTTTGAATGCCTCTGAGCCATGTCAATTGACGTTTGGCCAATTGTCTTGTGGCAGCAATCGCTTGATCTTGAAATTCTTGAACAGTGATATTCCCATCCAAATAATCCCAAGCTTGACGATATCCCACAGCTCTCATGGATGGTAAGTCGAGATGTAAGCGGGGATTTTGATGAAGAGCTTTCATCTCATCTAAAAAACCTTCAGCCATCATGATGTCAAAACGCTTTGCAATGCGGTCATGCAGTACTGAACGATCACTTGGTTCAATTGAAATTAAACGAAGATTGATGGGGGTGTTGCGATCGTCGCTGCCACCACCGTCGCCTCTGCCACTGTCTTTCGGTTGTTCTTGAAGCCACTCAGACATCGGCTTGCCACTTTGTAAATAAATCTCAAGGGCTCGCTGCACGCGCTGCGTATCATTCTTCTCGAGTCGTGCAGCAGTTTCTGGGTCAACCTGTCTTAGCTCATCATGAATCGCTGGCCAACCAAGTTTGGCTGCGCGTGACTCAATGTCTGCTCGGATTTCAGGGGAAGCTGGAGGCATATTGGATAAACCATGGGCGAGTGCGCGCCAGTAGAGCATCGTGCCACCCACAATCAATGGGATGTTGTTTCTTTCACGTATCTCTCTGAGCCACTGCTTGGCATCATGCGCAAATTTTGCTGCTGAGTATGGATCTTCTGGCTCAGCAATGTCGATGCCATGATGGCGTACTTCTTGCATTTCAGCTTTGCTTGGTTTGGCAGTGCCAATGTCCATGCCTCGGTAAACAAGCGCTGAATCCATGCTGATGATTTCAACAGTTTTACCAAGCGACTTTGCTGTTCTAGCAATTTGCATGGCAATCGCACTTTTGCCGCTGGCAGTTGGGCCAACGATGGCGATGACTGCTTGATCAGGTGTCATGATCAGCGACCACGCAGAAACAATTTATCCAAATCTTGAATGCTCAACTGAATCCAAGTGGGGCGTCCATGATTGCACTGATCAGCTCTTTCGGTTTGCTCCATCTGGCGCAGCAGTGCGTCCATTTCGGTCAGGGTCAGAGTGCGGTGTGCTCTGACCGCGGCATGACAAGCTTGCGTTGCCAGGCGTTCATGTTGAGCGGCATCGACCACTGCTTGAGACCCTGTTGAATCCAAATCATTTAAAAGGTTTCTGACCAAGCTGATTGGCTCTGCTTTTTGTAACAGGGTAGGAATGGTTCTGATCGCCAACTGTGTCGGCGAGAGAGTTGCCACATCAAAGCCCAATTGATTCAGGGTGGCACGATGCTCTTCTGCCTTACCCACTTCTAATTCTGAGGCGTGCATCACAACGGGGACCAAGAGTTGTTGAACTTTGATGCCTGATGCCAAATCTTCTTTGAGTTTCTCGTACAAGACTCTCTCGTGAGCCGCATGCATATCAACCAAGACCAAGCCAAATTTATTTTGAGCCAAGATGTAAATGCCATGGATTTGAGCCAATGCATGACCCAATGGCAAATCATTGTTTTCTGTTGGGGCTAGGTGTTCTGCGGGGCGATTATTCAGTTGAATAAAAAAGTTATCAATCTCACTTTTACTGCTTTGACTGAGAGGCAAGTTCTGATTGCTGAAGGCATTTGTAGAGCTTCTAGAATTCACATAACTTGTAGAGCCAGCGCCTGATACTTGAGCAAAGCTATAACTTGGGGTGTGCTGACCTGATGAATCTATTGATTGACCAGCAGCAGTGCCAAGAGCATGTTGGATCGCTTTGTAGATGAACTGATGAACAGCGCCGCCTTCTCTGAATCTGACTTCTGTTTTGGCTGGATGAACGTTCACGTCGACCAATTGAGGATCAATCTCTAATGAGAGAACCACCATTGGTTGGCGATCACCATGCAAAACATCTTGATAGGCACTGCGAATGGCATGCTGAATCACTTTATCTCTGACAAAACGACCATTCACGAAGCTGTACTGTTGATCTGCTCTTGCGCGGCTAGCGGTTGGCTTGCTGATAAAGCCTCTGACCGTTAAAGGACCTGAGATATGCTCAAGCGCAATCTTGGAACTTTGAAATTCTTGGCCAAGGATTGCGTCCACGCGTTGTTCGATGTTGCATGATGCCCAGCGCTCAATCACCTTGCCGTTGTGCCAAATAGCAAAGCCAATATCTGGGCGAGATAGAGCGATTCTGCGAATCAGTTCCAAACAGTGACCTAATTCAGTGGCACTGCTTTTTAAAAACTTTCTTCTTGCTGGCGTGTTGAAGTACAAATCTTGAACATCAATGGTTGTGCCGATGGGGCCAGATGAAGGTGATACATCACCCATGGTTTGACCGCCATTGACCTGAATTTGCCAAGCATGTTCATCTTCACTGGTTCGTGTGGTGATACTGAATCTTGATACCGATGCAATCGATGCGAGCGCTTCACCTCTGAAGCCCAATGATGCGACTGATTCAAGATCTGCAAGGGAAGTGATTTTGCTGGTGGCGTGACGTTGAATCGCAAGATGGAGTTCTGTGTGAGCAATGCCTAAGCCATCATCTTGAATGGAGATTCTTTGGCAGCCACCTTCCTCTAATCGAATTGTGATGGCTTGAGCACCAGCATCAATGGCGTTCTCAAGAACTTCTTTGACCACTGAGGCTGGTCTTTCGACCACTTCGCCTGCTGCAATTTGACTGATCAGCGTGTCCGGCAGCGCGGCTATGACTTTTCTCATAAAGCAATCAGATTCGTTTAATGGTGACGATGTTGTTCTTCGAGCTCAATGATCTGTGCTCGAATTTCATCTAGGTCACTGGCTTCCGCTGTGCCATCCAGATACGTTTGCATGTCTTCGATGGCGGGCCTGATGTAATCAAGTTGTGCCAATGCAATCCCGCGGTCTCTGATTTCTTCTAGTGCATCTGGAAGCAAAATAACTAAGCGCTGCTGAACACCTAATAATCTTTCCCAGCGTTCTTGTTGTGTGTAAATGGCTTTTAGATTGCGCAAAAAGCGAGACAAGATTTCTCTGGAGCTTGAGGATCTTAAAAAGGCACTCAAAGGCAGTTGATATTCGCCACGATATCCTTGGGCGTCCAAGTATGGATCCAACATTTGTTGCAACTCTTCTTTTGATAAAGAGGTTCCAGTCAAAGGATCAAGGATCACTTCGCCTTGAGGTAGAGATAAGCGAACCATGAAATGGTTTGGGAAAGAAACGCCTTTGATGTTCAGACCAATTTGTTGCCCAAGCTCCATGAAGACCAAAGCCAAAGAAATTGGAATGCCTCGTCTTGTTTCTAGAACACTGTGTAAATAAGAATTATTTGGGTCGTAGTAGTCGTTGCGATTTGGCCCAAATCCCAGTTCTTTGTAAAAGAAGTTTTTTAAGATTTGTAACTTTTGAATCCCAGCCATTTCATGAGTGACGCGTTGCTTGAGTTTGTCGCCCAATAAATCTAACTCATCAAACACATGCTGAACCACCAAATCTGGGTATGCGTGTTGTGCAATTGCAATCGCTGCTTCTGTCAAAGGGAAATGATCATCCTCTGAAACCAATGAAGCAAAGTAATCAAGTTGTTGTGTTGGCATAGTTCAAAAAATCTGTTTTATTTTGCTTTGTATAAAAAATCTTTAACCCTGAAACCTGTTAACCATAGAGTGCCTAAATAAACACCACCGGCCAGTGCCAACCATAAACCTAGCCAAACAATTCTGATGAATGGCGTATTTTTTAATTCTAACCAGTCGTGCTGATGGGCACCGTAGTAAAAAATAATACCAATCGCCACCAAGCCAATGCATAGCTTGAATAAAAACTTAAGCCACCCGGCATTTTTTGCTAGCAAACCTTGCTTATGAAGACCGCGCCACAATAAGTGGGCATTAAGGCAAGCACCCAAACCAATGGAAAGAGCCAAGCCTGCATGATTGAGCCATGGTACTAAAACAATATTGGCTAATTGAGTTAAGACCAAAACAGTGATGGCAATTTTTACAGGTGTTTTGATGTCTTGTCTTGAGTAATAGGCTGGAGCCAATATTTTTATCAAGATCAAACCAATCAAACCAACGCCGTAGGCAGCCAACGCATGTTGAGTCATCGTCACATCTACGGCCGTGAACTGACCATAGTGATACAAGACTGCAGCCAATGGCTGACCGAACATGAACAATGCCAAAGCCGCTGGCGCTGCCAAGATGAAGGTTAGCTTCAAACCCCAGTCAACTAACTGAGTCATTTGTGTTTTATCTTCAAGGGCATTTGCTTTTGAAAGACTTGGCAATAAGACTGTACCAATCGCAACACCTAACAAGGCAGTTGGAAACTCCATCAAGCGATCAGCGTATGAAAGCCAAGAAACACTTCCTACCGCAAGATGTGAGGCAATGTTGGTATTGATGATGAGTGAGAGTTGAGCCACTGAGACGCCAAACAATGCAGGCAACATCAGGCGCAATACTTTTTTAGCTCCAGGGTGCTCCCAAGCACTTTTGATTCTGCCAAGGCTTAATCCAATGCTGGGCAACATGCCAATTTTTTTAAGAGCAGGTATCTGAATCGCTAATTGAGTGATGCCGCCAAGGATCACGCCAACACCCAAGGCGTAAATAGGGGTTTCAAAATAGGGAGAAAGTAACCATGATGAAAAGATCATGGATAAATTCAATAAAACGGGTGTGAACGCTGGAACGGCAAATTTTTTATAAGTATTTAAGATGCCAGCAGACAAGGACACCATCGAAATGAGACCAATGTAGGGGAACATGATGCGAGTGAGAGTCAAACTGGCCTCATGGGCTCCAGTCTCACGCAAGCCTGAGGCAACCAAGAAGATGATCCATGGGGCGCCAAGCACGCCTAAAAGGACAGTTGCCACCAATGCCCAAAATAAGAGGGTGGCAATCGCGCTGACCATCAATGAGGTGCCTTCCTGACCCTCTTTGGTGCTGGTTTCGCTTAAAACTGGCACAAATGCCTGAGAAAACGCCCCTTCGGCAAATAAACGCCTCAATAAATTGGGGATTCTGAAGGCCACATTGAAGGCGTCCGTCCACTCCGAAGCCCCGTAAGTTCTAGCGATGAGGGTTTCTCGGAGCAATCCCGTGATGCGGGAGAGCATGGTAAAGCTACTGATTTTGGCGGCGGCAGATAATAAGTTCACAGGCATAGTTTTACAGATTTCTGGAAGGGGTGGTAGCCTTCCTCAGGATAAGTTATAATCTTTTTCTTTTGGCAATACCCCTAAAGGTTATAAACATGGCAAATACCGCCCAAGCTCGTAAACGTGCCCGCCAGGCAGTTTCTCAAAATGAACACAACACCAGCTTGCGTTCACGTCTTCGCACAGCTATCAAGTCTGTACGTAAAGCCGTAGATGCTGGTGATAAAGCTGCTGCAGCCAAGGTTTTCCAAGCTGCACAGGCAACTATCGACAAGATTGCAGACAAAAAAGTAGTGCATAAAAACACTGCTGCGCGTACAAAATCACGCTTATCTGCAGCTGTTAAGGGCATGACTGCCTAATTTAGGTCAGTTTTAAAAAAGCCCGTTCCCTTATCCGGAGCGGGTTTTTTGTTTCTAGTTGTTTGATTTTATTGGGATTTCGCAGGCCTCAACAATCGGAAGATTGTTATCTTTGGCAAAGTTTTTCACGAAATCCATGGCTTTTGGCTCGATATCCCTTAGGCGTTCATCGACAACCACACACTTTGTGCCTGCAATGATCACAGGTTTAACAAATGGTGAATATGTGAAACGAGGGTCGCTTGAATCATTTTCTGGTCGAAATTGAGCCATGACACCGCAAAGTCTTTCAGCCCAATCGCTGGGTCTAAATGGCTTGCCATCATGAGTGAGACCTTGGATAAAGAATTGTTTGGTCGTCACGATGTGTATGCGGTATAAATGAATAATTAGTTGGGGGAAACCCGACTATTTTAGCAGTCTAGAACTATCGTGAATCAATTATTGAGTTAATCAGGTATTTGAAATTTATGGCGTCAAATCTTGCTGTTAGACATTATTTACAGTTCACTGATTTCAGTGCGGATGACTACGCTTATCTTTTAGAAAGATCAGCTTTTTTAAAAGCTAAATTTAAAAGATACGAAACCTGGCACCCACTTCATGACCGAACCTTGGCCATGATTTTTGAAAAAAACTCCACGCGCACCAGATTATCTTTTGAAGCAGGTATCCATCAGTTGGGTGGCCATGCTGTGTTTTTAAATACCAAAGACACCCAGTTAGGTCGTGGTGAACCAGTTGAGGATGCAGCTCAAGTGATCTCGCGCATGACTGACATCATCATGATCAGAACATTTGGCCAAGACATCATTGAGCGTTTTGCTGCTCATTCACGTGTGCCAGTGATCAATGGCTTGACCAATGAATACCACCCTTGCCAAGTATTGGCTGACATCTTCACGTATGTGGAGCACCGTGACAGCATCAAGGGTAAAACTGTTGCATGGGTGGGTGATGCCAATAACATGGCCTACACCTGGATACAAGCGGCTGAGATTTTGGACTTCAAGGTGCACTTCTCTGCTCCTTCGACCTATCAGTTGGACCAAAAGATGTTGAGTCCAAATGCTAAAAAACATTTAACGATTTTTGAAAACCCTGTTGATGCATGTCGTGGAGCTGATTTGGTGACCACCGATGTTTGGACCAGCATGGGGTACGAAGATGAAAATCAAGTTCGCTTGAAAGCTTTCAAAGGTTGGATGGTCAATGATGCATTGATGGCCGCCGCTAACTCAGACGCATTGTTCATGCATTGTTTACCTGCCCATAGAGGTGAAGAAGTTTCTGCCTCAGTGATAGATGGTCCTCAAAGCGTTGTTTGGGATGAGGCTGAAAATCGTCTGCATGTACAAAAAGCTTTGATGGAATTTTTGCTTTGCGGCAAGTTGTAATTTTTACTTAAACTTTAATTAATTAGATAGATATGTCAGATATTAAAAAAGTTGTTCTAGCTTATTCTGGTGGCTTAGATACCAGCGTTATTTTGAAATGGTTGCAAGACACCTACCAATGTGAAATCGTGACTTTCACAGCGGACTTGGGTCAGGGTGAAGAGCTTGAGCCAGCAAGAGCTAAGGCGCTTAAATTCGGTATCAAGCCTGAAAATATTTTCATTGATGATTTGCGCGAAGAATTTGTTAGGGATTTCGTTTTCCCAATGTTCCGCGCTAACACCATTTATGAAGGCGAATATTTATTGGGCACATCCATTGCTCGCCCATTAATCGCCAAACGTCAAATTGAAATTGCACGTCAAACCGGTGCTGATTCTGTATCGCATGGCGCTACAGGCAAAGGCAATGACCAGGTTCGTTTTGAGCTTGGCTACTATTCATTAGAGCCGTCGATCAAAGTGATTGCTCCATGGCGTGAATGGGATTTGTTGTCACGTGAAAAATTATTGGCCTATGCCGAGCAACATGGCATTCCAGTTGAAATGAAACACAAGCAAGGTGGCGCTCCATATTCAATGGATGCCAATTTGTTGCACATCAGTTATGAAGGTCGTCATCTTGAAGATCCTAAAGCTGAAGCTGAAGAATCTATGTGGCGTTGGACAGTCTCACCAGAGCAAGCTCCTGATGCTCCTGAGTACCTCGATATTGAATTTGAACGTGGTGATGCCGTGGCCATCAACGGTAAGCGTTACAAAGCCCATGAAATGCTCGCTGAACTAAATAAAATCGGTGGCAAGCACGGCGTAGGACGTTTGGACCTTGTTGAGAACCGCTATGTTGGTATGAAGAGCCGTGGTTGCTACGAAACTCCTGGCGGAACGATTCTTTTGAAGGCTCACAGAGGTATCGAAAGCATTACTTTGGACCGCGAAGTGGCTCATTTGAAAGATGATTTGATGCCGCGTTATGCCAGCATGATTTACAACGGATATTGGTGGGCGCCAGAGCGTGTGGCGATTCAGACATTGATTGACCATACTCAGCAAAGCGTGAGTGGCTCTGTGCGCGTGAAGTTGTACAAAGGTTCTGTCACCGTGGTTGCACGAGATTCTGTCAACACTTTGTTTGATCAAAACATTGCTACGTTTGACGATGATGGTGGTGCTTACAACCAGGCCGATGCTGGTGGATTCATCAAATTAAATGCCTTGCGCATGCGCATTGCTGCGAATGCACGTCGCAAGCGTGGTTCTTAATAGCTAACAAGATTAAAGGGTAAGACATGCAATTCGATCAAGTAACAGTTAACAAAAAAGCCAATGTTTTTTTTGACGGTAAATGTGTTTCTCACACAGTGACATTGCCAAGTGGCGAGCGCAAGTCTGTTGGCGTGATTTTGCCAAGCACATTGCGCTTTGACTTAACAACTAAAGAAGTGATGGAAGTGGTTGATGGCACAGCTCATGTGAGCATCAACGGTGCGGCAGAGCAGGCGTTTGCTGCTGGTCAATCATGGACAGTTGAGGCGGGTGGTTACTTTGTGATCCGCGCCGAACAGCCGGTTCATTACGTTTGTCACTTCGGTTAATAGCTAATTAACTGATTAATTCTTGGGTAGACCAGTGATGGTGTGCCCAGGAAGAACCCCTTTCTTGCTGAACCAGCCTTGGTTCATTTCTAAAGCAAAGCGAACGGGTTTAGTTGGGCAATGATTATCTTCAGTCATTGCTTTCATTTCTAGAATATTCACAATCTTTCCGTCATCTGCAATGAAAGCGATGGCCAAAGGAATTTTTGTGTTCCTCATCCAAAAGCAATGTGTGGCACTTTGCTCAAAAATAAACAGCATGCCGTCATCAGCAGGCATATAGGTGCGATGCATGAGGCCTAATTGACGGGCCTTTTCTGTTTTTGCCACTTCCGCTTGTATTTTGTACATGCCCGCGTGCAAATCAATCGTAGGGCCTTGCTGGGCCATCGCAGTTGAACTAAAAATAAAGTACGCAAAAACAGCGGTGATGATTTTGTGAAGCATTGCTAGATAAATCCTGAAAAATTTTCTCAATGGTTTCATCATACTTTAATGAGATTCATCAAAATAAAACTTTCATTAAATCTTCAATAAATGCCTGGATTTAATGCAAATTTTTATTTGTAAAAATAGCAAAAATAGGGCTTCCCCCCAATTTGAAACTTATGTTTAGAATAGGGTATATGAGTCGAAAACCTAAAACAGCCAACCCGATAGATTTCCCTGCTTTTCAGGAGGATCACACCACGGTGATGGACCGCCAGTCTGAGCGTGTTCAGCCACCTAAGATGTTCCGAGTTGTTTTGTTGAATGATGACTTCACTCCGATGGAATTTGTGGTGATGGTGATTCAGGAATATTTTCACCATGACCAAGAACGCGCCACGCGCATCATGCTACAAGTACACCTAGAAGGAAAAGGGGTTTGTGGTGTATATACTAAAGATGTCGCTTTAACCAAAGTTCAACAAGTTGTAGATAGAGCCCGAGAGTCTGGGCACCCATTGCAGTGCACTATGGAGGAAGCATGATTGCTCAAGAGTTAGAAGTTACCTTGCATATGGCATTTGTGGACGCTAGAGCGTCAAGACATGAATTCATAACCGTTGAACATTTACTGTGTGGCTTGCTGGATAACGCCACAGCTGCGGATGTGTTGAAAGCTTGCGCGGTCAATATTGATGATCTAAAAAGTAATCTAAAAAACTTCATCAATGACAACACGCCAATCGTGCCTGGATCAGATGATGTGGATACTCAACCAACCTTGGGCTTCCAAAGAGTGATTCAGCGTGCCATCATGCACGTGCAATCAACTTCTAACGGAAAAAAGGAAGTCACTGGCGCCAACGTTTTGGTGGCTATTTTTGGTGAAAAAGATTCACACGCTGTTTACTATCTCCAGCAGCAAGGCGTGACACGTCTTGATATCGTTAACTACATCAGTCATGGCATCAGAAAAGATCAGGTAGATGCTCCAAAAGCGAGCGAGCCTAGTGCTGAGGGTGAAGATGCTGGTGGAGCTGGCAAAGACAGCCCACTAGAGCAATACACGCAAAATCTGAACGTGTTGGCTAAGCAGGGGCGCATCGATCCATTGATCGGTCGCGAAGGCGAAGTTGAACGAGTGATTCAGGTTTTATGTCGTCGCAGAAAAAACAACCCTCTATTGGTGGGTGAGGCTGGCGTTGGTAAAACGGCGATTGCTGAGGGCTTGGCTTGGAGAATCACGCAGAATGATGTGCCAGAGGTTTTGGCCAAGGCGACGGTGTATTCATTGGATATGGGCGCTTTGTTGGCAGGTACAAAGTACCGTGGTGACTTTGAGCAACGTCTGAAGGGCGTTTTAAAGAACCTCAAAGACAATCCAGATGCGATTTTGTTCATCGATGAAATTCATACGCTGATTGGTGCTGGTGCAGCTTCAGGCGGAACATTGGATGCCAGCAATCTATTGAAGCCAGCTTTGTCTAGTGGCCAAATGAAATGTATTGGTGCCACCACCTTTAATGAGTATCGCGGCATTTTCGAAAAAGATGCAGCGCTTTCACGACGTTTCCAAAAGGTCGATGTTTTAGAACCATCTGTTGATCAAACGGTGCAAATTTTGCGCGGTCTTAAATCAAAGTTCGAAGAGCATCACGGTGTTAAGTATGCTCAAGCAGCTTTGACAGCGGCTGCAGAGTTGTCAGCACGTTACATCAATGACAGACACCTTCCAGACAAAGCGATTGATGTGATCGATGAGGCAGGTGCTGCGCAACGCATCTTGCCAAAATCAAAACAGAAGAAAACGATTGGTCGCCAAGAGGTTGAAGACATCGTGGCAAAGATTGCACGCATTCCGCCACAGTCAGTGTCCGTGGACGATCGCAGTAAGTTGCAAACCCTTGATCGTGATTTGAAGAGTGTTGTGTTTGGTCAAGAGCCTGCGATTGAAGCATTGGCATCAGCCATCAAAATGTCGAGAGCTGGCTTGGGTAAAGATGACAAACCAATTGGCTCTTTCTTGTTCTCTGGCCCAACCGGTGTTGGTAAGACTGAAGTAGCCAAGCAATTGGCCTTCATCATGGGCATTGAGCTGATTCGTTTTGACATGTCTGAGTACATGGAGCGCCATGCGGTGAGTCGCATGATTGGCGCGCCTCCAGGATATGTTGGCTTTGATCAGGGTGGTTTGTTGACTGAGGCGGTGAATAAGAAGCCTCATTGCGTCTTATTGCTTGATGAGATTGAAAAAGCTCACCCCGATATTTTCAATATCTTGTTGCAAGTGATGGACCACGGTACATTGACTGATAACAATGGTCGCAAAGCAGACTTCAGAAATGTCATCATCATCATGACCACCAATGCGGGTGCAGAAGCGATGCAGAAGTCCACCATTGGATTCACAACCGTGCGTCAAGCAGGTGATGAGATGGGTGACATCAAGCGCACCTTCACGCCAGAGTTCCGTAATCGTTTAGATGCCATCGTGGGCTTCAAGGCATTGGATGAAAGCATTATTTTGCGCGTGGTTGATAAGTTCTTGATGCAGCTTGAAGAGCAATTGCATGAGAAGAAAGTGGACGCAAGTTTCACTGAAAACCTCAGAGCTTATTTGGCCAAGCATGGCTTTGACCCATTGATGGGCGCAAGACCAATGCAACGACTCATTCAAGACTTGGTGCGCAAAGCGCTTGCTGATGAATTGCTATTTGGTAAGTTGGTTCATGGCGGTCATGTGGTGGTTGACATGGACGCCGATGAGAAGATTATTCTTGATTTTGATGCGCCTGTTAGACCTGCCGTTAAAAAAGCTGCAGCAGGCCATGAGGTTCAAGAAATTTAAGGAAAACGCAGGGCTTAATTAATTGTTTGATTAAGCTCTGCCAGTACTTCCGAACCCGCCTGCGCCTCTATCGCTGGCGCTGAACTCTGTAACCTCAGTCCATTCAACCTGTGCCACTGGAACAATCACTAACTGTGCCAGGCGCTCCATTGGCTCCAATTTGAAAGCAGTTTGACCGCGATTCCAAGTGCTGACCATCAACTGTCCTTGGTAGTCTGAGTCAATCAAACCCACAAGATTACCCAAGACGATGCCGTGCTTGTGACCTAATCCAGATCTAGGCAAGATCAAAGCAGCGTAGCCAGGATCATCCAAGAAAATAGATAAGCCGGTTGGTACCAATACTGTCTGACCAGGCTCGATGACAATCGCTTCATCTAAGCAAGCTCTTAAATCAAGGCCGGCACTGCCGCTGGTAGCGTATTGCGGCAAATTGTTTCTCATGCGTTCATCAAGAATTTTGACTTGTAATTTTTTCATAGCTTATTGACTTAAATTTTTGTGGAAATGAGTTGAATGATTTCTCGAGACAAAGCAGTTTTGTCGAGCTTATTGGTTTTAGTCATGCCTGTTTCTTCAACGATCAATAATTGATTGTCATCAAGACCAAAAGTATCTGGACCAAGATTACCTAAAAGCATCGGAATGTTTTTCTTGATGCGCTTTTCTTGCGCATGCTTCTCTAAATCATTGGTTTCGGCTGCAAACCCAATGCAGTAAGGCTTCTTGCCCGATACCTTCTTGGCAACTTCAGCCAAGATGTCAGGATTTAATTCAAATTCCAATACTGGATTAGTTTGGTCAGATTTTTTAATTTTCTGTGCAGATGCATTCTTCACTGACCAATCTGCTACAGCAGCAACCGAAAAGAAAACATCGCAATCAAGATGATTCATGACAGCAGCATGCATATCTTTTGCGCTGATCACATCGGTGCGTTTGATTTTTCCAGTGTATTCAAGAGGTGTTGGCAGATGACAAGGACCTGCGATCAATTGAACTTCAGCACCAGCCTCTACAGCAGCTTTGGCTAATGCAAAGCCCATCTTTCCAGAGCTTCGATTGGTGATGCCTCTGACAGGATCAATGGCCTCATATGTTGGACCAGCAGTGATCAATACCTTTTTACCGGCTAATACTTTTTTTTGAAAAAAGGCGATGATGCCTTCCAAGATCTCGGCAGCTTCAAGCATGCGACCCATGCCATTTTCACCGCAAGCTTGTGTGCCACTGGTAGGGCCCAGCACAGTGATGCCGTCTGCTTGTAGTTGTTGCATGTTTCTTTGGGTGGCAGCGTTTTCCCACATTTGCTTGTTCATCGCAGGCACCACAACTAATGGGCACTCTTTGGCCAAACAAGTAGCACTCACAAGATCATTGGCTAAGCCATGTGAAATTTTTGCCAATAAGTCTGCGCTGGCTGGAACAGCCACAATGACATCGGCTTTTCTAGAAAGCTCGATGTGCGCCATGTTGTTAGAAATGCGGGCATCCCATTGGTCTGTGTAGACGTGATTGCCAGTGAGTGCTTGCATGGTCACAGGCGTCATGAATTTGGTCGCAGCTTCACTCATGATGACTTGCACTGTGGCACCCTCTTGAATTAAAGAGCGTGCTAACTCAGCCACTTTGAATGCAGCAATACCACCTGACATCGTCAGAAGGATATGTTTGCCTTGAAGTGAATACATGAGCTATTTACCTTAGGTTATTTATTGACGCGCTTGATTTCATCTAAGATTAACAGAATCACACCAATGGTGATGGCGCTATCAGCAATATTGAACGCAGGCCAGTGCCAGCCAGCGTAATGAAGATCAACAAAATCAACAACGGCGCCATACAAGATGCGATCAATCACATTGCCGATTGCACCACTTAAGACCAGGCTCATGGCCAAGCAAAAAAGGGTTTGACTGGTATTTTTTCTGATCAACCAAATCATCACAGCTGCAGCGACCAAACCGATGCATGTGAAAAACCAACGCTGCCAACCTCCTGCTTGAGCTAAAAATGAAAATGCTGCACCAGGGTTGTAAACCAAAGTCCAATTGAGAAAACTGGTGACTGGTTGAGAGATACCTTCAATCAAATTGCCTTTAGCGATGATCTTGGTCAATTGATCAAGGATCAAAATAAGTGCAGCCGTTCCCATCCAAAGCAAAAAGCTTTGTTGGTTGCCAGATGATTTGCTAGAGCGTGCCAAATAATTCTCCTTGGATACTTTTAGGCTATATGGCGTTTTTCGCCATCACCAAATAAGTTGCTGGTGCAGCGACCACACAAAGTAGGGTGCTCGGCATCATGCCCAACATCCTCTCTGTAATGCCAGCATCGACTACATTTTTGATGGCTTGATGATTTAACCGTTACTTTGATTTCTTCAAGTGAAGAATTTTCAGTCACGTTCACGCTTGAAGTGATGGTGATGAACTTTAAATCGTCGCCAAGTGATTTCAAGAGCGCTGCATCAGTAGCAGATGCTTCAATCTGAAGCTCAGCTTGTAATGAAGAGCCAACGTTGCCAGCCTCACGCTCAAATTCAATCGCTTTGGTGATGTCTGAACGCATCGCACGAATACGATCCCATTTAGCGATCAGAGCGCTGGCATCATTGATTGATGGCAACTGGTAAAACTCTTCAGTAAAGATCGTGTCTTTGCTCTTGGTCTTGTGAGCAAAAATACCCCAAACCTCTTCAGCTGTGAACGATAGGAATGGCGCGCTCAAACGCAAGAATGATTGTGTGATGTGGAACAGTGCGTTTTGAGCAGAGCGACGAGCTGGAGCATCAGCAGCCAATGTGTACAAACGATCTTTGATGATGTCTAGGTAGAAGCCGCCCATGTCTTCTGAGCAGAAGGTCATCAGTCTGGATACTGCTGGATGGAATTCATATTGATCGTAGTGGGCCGTCAATTCCTTTTGCATTTCTTCAGTCACTGCTAAGGCATAGCGATCAAGCTCCAGCCAATCCTTTGGATCCATGCGGTGTTGGTCAATATCGAAATCTGAAAGATTGGCCAATAAAAATCTCAAAGTGTTGCGAATGCGGCGATAGCTTTCAACTACACGCTTCAAGATTTCATCCGAAATGGTCATTTCACCTGAGTAGTCTGTAGAGGCTACCCACAAACGAATGATCTCAGCACCCATTTTGTCAGCAACTTCTTGAGGGGCAATCACGTTGCCCACAGACTTACTCATTTTTCTACCTTGACCATCAACCGTGAAGCCATGAGTCAAGAGAGCTTTGTAGGGCGGTTTGCCATCAAGCATGGCGCCAGTGAGTAGGGATGAATGGAACCAGCCGCGGTGTTGATCTGATCCTTCAAGATACAAATCAGCCCAGCGCTCATTTGGATTATCTCTAGAGGCATCTGCCAATGTGGCTGCATGTGAACCGCGGATCACGTGCCAGTGCGTGGTGCCTGAATCGAACCAAACATCCAAAGTGTCTTTGTTCTTTTCATACATCGCAGCTTCATCACCGATGAGCTCTTTAAGATCAATCGATTGCCAAGCTTCAATACCTTCTTTTTCAACACGCTTGGCAATGATTTCTAATAGCTCAGGTGTGCGCGGATGAAGTTCACCACTTTCTTTATGAATGAGGAAGGCCATTGGCACACCCCATTGACGCTGTCTTGAGAGTGTCCAATCTGGGCGATTGGCAATCATGTTGCGCAAGCGTTGTTTACCCCATGCTGGGTAAAACTCAGTGGTTTCAATGCCCTCTAAAGCTGTTTCTCTCAGACTCTTGCCTGAGGCAACTTTTTTATCCATGCTGGCGAACCATTGCGCAGTAGCTCGGTACACAACCGGTGTTTTGTGTCTCCAGCAGTGCATGTAGGAATGTTTGAGTTTTGCTGACTTTAGAAGTGAACCTGCTTGTTGAAGTGCTTCAACAATTTGTGGGTTCGCTTTCCAAATAGTGAGTCCTGCAAACAACGGTAACCAAGATGCATAAACACCATCACCCATCACTGGGTTCAAAATATCTTGATCTTTCAAACCATGTGTTTTGCAAGATTTAAAGTCTTCCTCACCATAAGCTGGCGCACAGTGAACCATGCCGGTACCACTGTCAATCGTCACGTATTCAGCCAAGTAAATTGGTGAGCGACGATCAAAGCCTTCATGTGCTTTGCTCAATGGGTGATGAAACTCTAAACCTGCCAGCGCTTGACCTTTACAAGTAGCAATCACTTGTCCTTCAAGCTCATATTCTTTTAAACAAGCTTCGGTACGATCTTTGGCAAGAATCAACAAACCTCTTGCTGTATCAACCAAGGCATAGTCAATCTCAGGATGCACATTCAGCGCTTGGTTGGATGGGATGGTCCAAGGTGTGGTGGTCCAGATCACTGCCATGCCTTCTGATTTTGGCAGTTGGTTCAATGAGAACGCTTTGGCAATCGCTGGTAATTGATCTTTCGGGAATGCAAAGCCAACATCCACTGCGAGGTCTTCTTTGTCTTGATACTCAACTTCAGCTTCAGCCAAAGCAGATCCACAATCAAAGCACCAGTTCACTGGTTTTAAACCGCGATAGACATAACCGTCTTCAAGAATTTTTCCAAGAGCACGAATTTCATCAGCTTCATTCTTGAAGTCCATCGTGAGGTATGGGTTTTGCCAATCACCAAGAACACCTAAACGCTCAAAGTCTTGCTTTTGTTTTGCGATTTGAACTTTTGCATAAGCTCTGGCTTTTTCTTGAACCTCTGCAGTTGGTAAATGTTTACCAAATTGCTTTTCAATTTGAATTTCAATGGGCATGCCATGGCAATCCCAACCAGGAACATATTTAGCATCGTAGCCAGCAAAGCCCTTAGCTTTAACAATCATGTCCTTCAAAATTTTATTAACCGCGTGTCCGATGTGAATGTCACCGTTTGCGTACGGAGGGCCATCATGCAAGATGAATGTTTTCTTGCCAGCTTTTGCTTCACGAATTTTTTGATAGATTTTTTTCTCTTGCCATTCTTTTACCCAAATAGGTTCGCGTTTAGGCAAATCGCCACGCATCGGAAATGTCGTGTCGAGTAAGTTGACGGGGTAAGAATTTTTTTTATCAGACATGGTCATTTATTTCAAAGTAATTTTTTGCTGCTACTGCATCGTTATTGATGGCGGTTGTAAGTGTTTCTAAATCGTTGTATTTTTCTTCATTTCTTAATTTTTTGACAAGCTCTACACGCACTAATTTTCCATAAACATTTTGTTGAAAATTAAAGATGTGAACTTCCAATAAATACCTTCCTGAATCATCCACCGTGGGCCTTTGCCCAAGGCTTGCAACCGCAGGTAGTGGATTGTCGCTTAAGCCGTGCACTTGTGCGATAAAAATGCCTTGTGCTGCTGGCTTTCTTTTGTGCAGTCTGTTGGCAACGGCCAAGTTCAAAGTGGGAAACCCCAGTGTTCTTCCAAGCTTTTGGCCATGCAATACATGACCACTCAGCATGTAGGGGCGACCCAGTAATTGTTGAGCTCGATCCATCTGCCCATTTTGAAGCGCCAGCCTGATAGCTGAGCTGGAAATTCTTTCTTGATCTTCAACCAACGTTTCCATGCGCTCAACCGAGAACCCGAATTGTTGACCAGCGATTTGTAAATCAGAAAAATTACCAGCGCGCTTTGCACCGTAATGGAAGTCATCGCCAATCAAAATTGATTTCACTTTTAAGCCATCAACCAAGATGTCTTTAACGAAAGCTTCGGGGCTCAAGTTGGCAAATACTTGATTGAAGTGAATCACCAATACTTGATCAATGCCGATTTCTGCCAAAGCTTCTAGTTTGTCTCTCAAGCCCAAAATTCTTGCGGGCGCTTTTTCAGGAGCAAAGTATTCAATGGGGTGTGGTTCAAACGTCATCACACACGATTGCACTTGAAGGGCTTTTGCCTTAGCCACTAATTTTTTTAGCAATGCCTGATGCCCCCGATGCACACCATCAAAATTGCCGATGGTCAGGGCGCAGGGGGTCCAATCAGTTGCGGGAGGGATGCCTCTAATTACCTTCACGTTAAGGTATGAATTATATTGGCGGGCATGACTTCAATTGTTATTCTTATTTCTGGTCGCGGCTCCAATATGGAAGCCATTGTTCATGCAGCTCAAAAAGAGGCTTGGCCGGCCAAAATTGCAGCGGTTATTTCTAACCGTCCCAACGCTGGAGGCCTTGATTTTGCTAGGTCTCAGGATATTGAGGCGGCGGTATTAGATCACTCTCAATTTAAAGATCGAGCCAGTTTTGATGCTGAATTGATCAAGTTAATTGACTCATATTCCCCAGATTTGGTGGTTTTGGCTGGATTTATGCGGATTTTGACTGGTGGCTTTGTGAAGCATTACGCAGGTCGCTTGTTAAACATCCATCCCTCTTTGTTGCCTTTGTTCCCAGGTTTGCACACCCATGAGCAGGCATTAGAGGCTGGTGTGAAGGAACATGGAGCCACGGTTCATTTTGTGACTGAGGCCTTGGATCATGGCCCGATGGTGATTCAGGCAAGTGTTCCAGTATTTCCAAGCGACACCCCAGATCTTTTGGCTAAACGAGTTTTAAAGCAAGAGCACGTTATTTATCCTCGCGCTGTGCGCTGGTTCATTGATAATCGCTTAACTATTAGCGACAATCGAGTTTTAGTGAGCCCTCCAGAGCTTCAAATGCTCACCTCTACGGATAAATAATTAATGACTACTGATCAAAAAGCCATTGCAGCAAGGGCAAAAGCACTCCCGCAACACGTTGAGCACCTCGGAATCGTCATCACTGAGTTGATGAAGTTTGCTCATCCAGCTGATATGGTGGTGAGTAGATACTTTCGCTCTAACCCCCGCTTAGGCAATAGAGATCGGGCATTGATTGCTGAGGCCTCTTTTGCATTCTTGCGCAGAAAAACTGAAATCTCCCAATTTGCTGAAAGTGGCGCGGGCCCATTGGCCAGACGTTTAGCGCTCTTGTCATTGTTGGTCACGATGATTGAAAGTGGCTTGGGTTCAGGCAATCGTGCTGAGAGCGCCCTAGCTGACTTGGCATTTGTGGTGCATCCGAATGAAATCGATTGGCTGCAACGCTTTGGCACCATCGATAGAAATACCCTGGCTCCTTTAACTCGAGTGAATATGCCTGAGTGGATCTGGAACGCCCTTGGCTCATCTGTTCCTAAAGATGAGTGCTTACCACTGGCTGAAGCGATGCTGAAAGCTGCTTCTTTAGATTTGCGCGTCAACACCATCAAAACCCAAAGAGAAGACCTTCTGAGCGTTTTAAATGACCTTGGTGGGCGTTATGCGGCAGAACCAACCCCTTACGCTCCAAATGGCGTTAGATTGAAAGGTAAGCCGGCTCTGCAAACCCAAGAGTTCTTTAAAAATGGCTTTGCTGAAGTTCAAGATGAGGGCAGCCAGCTATTGGGCATGCTTTTAGAGCCTAAGCGTGGCGAGATGGTGGTGGATTTTTGTGCTGGAGCAGGCGGCAAGACCTTGTCCTTAGGCGCCATGATGAAGTCCAGCGGCCGTTTGTACGCTTTTGATGTGTCTGAGAAGCGCTTGGCCAACTTGAAGCCTCGTTTGGCCAAGAGTGGTCTGTCCAACGTCCATCCTGTGTGGATCGACAATGAGAACGATGCCAAGGTAAAACGTTTGGCTGGCAAGATTGACAGAGTATTGGTCGATGCCCCTTGCAGCGGCCTGGGTACTTTGCGTCGCAATCCGGATCTTAAATGGCGCCAGTCCCCGCAAAGCGTGGCTGAATTAACGCAAAAGCAGCTATCTATCCTCACTTCAGCGGCCAGATTGTTAAAACCAGGCGGTCGCTTGGTGTATGCGACCTGCAGCTTGATTTATCAAGAAAATCAAGGTGTTGTCGAAGCCTTTTTGGCTAACAACCCGCAATTTGAGCTAAAAGACCCTAAAGAAGTCTTAAGAGATAGCTTTCCGATGATGGGTGAATTGCCGATTGGAACCAGCAAAAACAGCTCTTACTGGCAGTTATTTCCTCATATTCATGGCACAGACGCGTTTTTTGGGGCCATTTTGGAACGAAAAGCCGCAACTTAACTAAAAGTAGCTAAATTTCACTAACTAATTCGATTTATTAGCTAAAAAACATGATTTAGATTAAATCTGTTTGAGATTTGCTGTGTGAACATGGTGAAAGCTTGATAAAATATCTCTCTTAAGCATATTGAGAGGATGGCCGCATGGCTTGGTTAGAACAAACTAGAGATTTTGTGTTGAATTGGATTGCAAATGGCTACCTGAATTGGTCTTGGTGGCAGATTTTGTTGATCACACTGTTGTTGACTCACATCACCATTGCCAGCGTGACAATTTTCTTGCATCGTTGTCAGGCTCATCGCGCTCTAGAGTTGCACGCTATTCCATCTCACTTCTTCCGTTTTTGGTTGTGGTTGACCACCGGTATGGTGACCAAAGAGTGGGCTGCGATTCATCGTAAGCACCACGCTAAGTGCGAAACCGTTGATGATCCTCACAGCCCTCAAGTTTTAGGTATCAATACTGTTCTATCAAGAGGCGCTGAGTTGTATCGCGCTGAAGCGAAGAACAAAGAAACTATTGAGAAGTTTGGTCACGGTACACCTGATGACTGGATGGAAAAAAATCTTTACTCAAAATATCAATGGCAAGGTGTTGCATTGATGTTGATCATTGATGTGATTCTTTTTGGAGCGCTGGGCGCCACTGTTTGGGCTGTTCAGATGTTGTGGATCCCAATCACTGCAGCCGGCATCATCAATGGCATGGGTCACTACTGGGGCTATCGCAATTACGATTGCGAAGACGCTTCTACTAACTTAATGCCTTGGGGTATTTTGATTGGTGGTGAAGAGTTGCACAACAATCATCACACCTATGCAACCAGCGCCAAGCTTTCTAACAAATGGTACGAGTTTGATATTGGTTGGGTTTATATCCGTGCATTAGAAATGGCTGGTCTAGCCAAAGTTAAAAAATTGCCTCCTAAGCCAGTATTGGCTGAACTTGAGCAAGCTTCAGAAAAGACTTTGCAAGCAGTGATTGCTAATCGATATGAAGTGATGGCGCGTTATTCAAAAACTTTGCGTCAAACATTCGATGCTGAAGTTGCGCACATGAAAGAATTGGCTGCTCAGTTTGGTGATCAACGTCTTTGGTTATACAAAGATGAAGCCAAGTTAACTGAAGCTGAGCTTGCGAGCCTTGAGAAGCTCATGGCAACGAATAAGTCAGTGAAGTTGATGGTTGAGATGCGTCGTGAATTGGCCAGCTTGTGGCAGCGTTCACACGTGACCAAAGAGCAGTTGATCGCTCAGTTGCAGCAATGGTGCCATAAGGCCGAAACAAGCGGCATGGCGGGCTTGCAAGAGTTCTCATTGCGCTTGCGCAGATACACGGTTTAAAGCTGCCCAGGTGGCTTTAAATAGCTACCTGATGGTTTGAAAGATGGCTAGTTAGTATTCGGCAATAGATAACATAAAGTAGACAATAAAAAACCCGCTCTAGAGCGGGTTTTTTATTTGATCAAGTAAATCTGATCAGCTGATGAAGCCGAGATTTATTTAATCTTTGTTTCTTTGTAAGACACATGCTTGCGAGCTTTAGGATCAAACTTCATGATCTCCATTTTCTCAGGCATGGTACGTTTGTTCTTAGTCGTTGTGTAGAAGTGACCAGTACCTGCAGTCGATTCTAGTTTGATTTTCTCGCGTCCACCTTTAGCCATTTTGCCGCTCCTTAGATTTCACCGCGAGTACGCAAATCAACCAATACAGCGTCGATGCCTACTTTATCGATCATGCGAAGACCGGCGTTGGTAATGCGTAAGCTTACCCAACGGTTTTCAGATTCAACCCAAAAACGACGATTTTGCAGATTAGGCAAAAAGCGACGTTTTGTCTTATTGTTTGCATGGGAAACATTGTTGCCGACCATCGGCTTTTTCCCGGTGACTTGGCATACTTTTGCCATGACACACTCCTTGAATTGCGAAAAAAAGAGATTGTAGCAGGTGGCGAGAAACTATTCCACTATTTACACAAAGGCATTCTGAATCGGATCAAAAAAAGTCTCTGATTTGACCAAAATTCCACTCAAAATAGACTTTTAAGTTAGTGTTTACTATCTTTAAAAGGCATTATTTTAAGCTCTAAAAAAGATGAGGCTCCTCTTTTTGTGACAATACAGTGATCCAAGAGATTGACCTCAAGAAGTTGCAGCGCCTCATGCAAAACAATGGTCAAAGCAATGTCCTCTTGACTGGGTTTTAAGCTCCCACTGGGATGATTGTGAGCAATGATCAAATTACTCGCATTTCTCAAGAGACATTCTTTGGCAATTTCACGGATATGCACGGTTGTTTCAGAGATGGATCCTCTGAAGATTTCATGGGTATCAATCAGCCTTAAATGGATGTCCAGATAGAGACAAACAAAGACCTCATACTCCCTCTGACCGATCAGGCCGATCAAATAACTTTTGACCAAATTAGTCGAAGTCAAAATACTTTGTTGTTTGATCTTCTCTTTGTAGCTGCGTTGCACCAGCTCATGAATGACTTGTAGTTGTGACCATTTAGAAATGCCAATACCTTTATAAGCTTCAAAGTCTTTCAGGTTTGCAGTGAGGATGGATGAGAGCGAGCCAAATTCCTGAATCAGTCGATGGGATAGATTCAGGGAGTTTTCTCCTTGGTGGCCTGTTCTGAGGATGATGGAGAGTAGTTCAGCGTCATTCATGGAGCTGGGTCCACTTAAAAGAAGTTTTTCTCGTGGTTGAGACTGTTTTGGCCAATTTTTAATCGATGTTTGGCCAGATTTCTCAGGGCTAGTTAAAATGTCGCTATGACTGAATCTAATATGGCTAGCGGAGCCGTAGTTACCGCCAATTCGTTTTTGACCTTGAACTACAGGATTTCTTTGCCCGAGGGTGGAGACGTCATGAACACTTTCGAGGACAAGCCTGCCACTTTGATGATGGGTACTGGGCAATTCTCGCCCACACTCGAGCAAGCATTGGTTGGCATGCTCTTGAATGAGCGCAAAACTTTTACCATGGCTCCCGAGGCTGCCTTTGGCGAGAAGAACCCAGATTTGATTAGAACAATTTCTTTGACAACCTTGCGTGAAAACTCCTCTCCTGAAGAAGAGTATTTGCCTGGCGACATGATCGAGTTCAATGCACCTAATGGCGCAACTTACTCTGGAACTCTTTTGGCAATTGATGGTGACTCTGCAACTTTTGACTTTAACCATCCTTTGTCTGGCAAAACAATTTTGTTCGAAGCAGAAATCATCGCGATTCTTTAAATGACAACGCCTGCTCAAGCAACTTCTGAAGTGGTGAATGACGGCGAGATCTTGCTGGCTCAACCCAGAGGCTTTTGTGCGGGAGTTGATCGTGCCATCACGATCGTTGAGCAGGCTTTGACAAAGTTTGGGGCGCCTATTTACGTGCGCCATGAAATTGTTCATAACGCTTATGTTGTAAATGATTTGCGAGCTCGTGGCGCCATCTTTGTCGATGAGCTTCATGAGGTTCCGGCTGGTAATACTTTGATCTTCAGCGCGCACGGTGTTTCGCCAGCAGTAAGGCAAGAAGCAGAGCAGCGTGGCTTGAAGATATTTGATGCGACTTGTCCTTTGGTCACAAAGGTGCACGTTGAAGTTATAAAAATGCGCAAAGAAGGCATGACGATTGTCATGATTGGTCATCGTGGTCATCCTGAAGTTGAAGGCACCATGGGCCAGGCACCGGAAGGCATTCAACTGGTGGAAAACATTCATGATGTTCAAGCCTTGACGATTCCGTCAGACAGTCCTGTTGCTTATGTGACGCAAACAACTTTGTCGGTAGATGAAACCAAAGAAATTGTGGACGCATTAAAAGCAAAGTACCCACATATTCAGCAACCAAAAAAACAAGACATTTGCTACGCAACTCAAAATCGTCAAGATGCTGTGAAGTTCATGGCTCCACAAGTTGAACTGGTGATTGTGGTTGGTAGTCCCAATAGCTCTAACTCCAATCGCTTGAGAGAATTGTCTGAAAAGCTTGGAGTTGTTTCCTACATGGTGGACCATCCTAGTCAGTTAAATCCTGAATGGTTTGTAGGTAAAAAGAGAATTGGTCTGACTGCAGGTGCATCTGCACCAGAGAGCTTGGCTCAATCAATCATTGATCGCATCAAAGAGTTGGGGCCAAAGAGTGTGAGACCTTTAGAAGGGATTGTTGAGAACACAGCATTCCCACTGCCCAAGGGTCTTTAAACTGCCTTTGGTTCTGCCCTGATCTGCTTACTTAATTGATTTGATCACGCCTCTTAGAAGGTCAACCATTTGTTTTAATTCTTCACGGCTGATATTCAGCGCTGGCATGAAGCGAATTAAATTTGGACGTGGCGAATTCAATAAAAGGCCGATTGGCTCAAGATTACGAGCGCGTTCAACGATTTCAGGTCCGATGTCACGATTCAATTTGAGAGCTCTCAATAAGCCTTCGCCACGCTCACCATCAAGACCTAGTTCTTTGCTCAGATCTAGTAGTAATTCTCTTAAGTACTGACCTTTGGCAAGCACTTCATCCAAAAATCCTGGCGCTAGCAATTGAGAAATCACGCTGAATCCAACCGCAGTCATCAAAGGATTGCCGTTATATGTGCCGCCTTGATCACCTGGTTCAAAGCAAGCAACTTCATCAGTGGCTAGAAGTGCGGCCAATGGCACGCCACCACCAATGCCTTTACCCAGCGTCATGATGTCAGGATTGATGTTGTAAAGCTGATGAGCAAATAATTTGCCTGTTCTGCCACAACCAGCTTGAACTTCGTCAACAATCAATAAAATTTTATTTTGCTTGGTGATTTCGCGAAGATCACGCATGAACTGATGATCCGCTGGAATAACACCACCTTCACCTTGAACAGGTTCAAGCATGATGGCCACAGTTTTATCGTTGATCAGTTTTTTAACTGATTCAATATCGTTCAGTTCTGCTTTTGGAAAACCAGGAACTTGAGGAGCAAACATGGTGTCCCAGCCTTCTTTACCAGAAGCGCTCATCGTGGCCAATGTTCTACCGTGAAATCCATGATTGAAAGTGATGATTTCAAAAGCATTGTTTTTATGAAGCTTGCCCCATTTACGAGCTAGCTTGATCGCACCTTCGTTGGCTTCAGCACCGCTGTTGGCAAAAAATACTTTGTCAAAGCAACTATTGGCCGTCAGTAAATTAGACAGCGCAATCATCGGCTCGTTATAAAAAGCAGGGCTTGGGTTGATGACCTTTTTAGCTTGCTTTTCAATCGCCTCAATCATGCCTGGGTTTGAATGACCCAAACAGTTAACAGCCCAACCTTGTAAAAAGTCTAAATATTTTTTACCGTTCTGATCAACCAACCAAGAACCCTGACCTTCGGTGAAAACCAAGTCTGGACGTTTGGTGATGTACATCACTGAATGGGTATCAATAGTCATGTCTTTATTTATCTGTTTCAGGGTTGATCAAAAATTTAGTCTTTATCAAAGTTCAAGCAGTGGCATTTTTCTTGGCTAAATCAGCTGCAGATGTGAATGCGTCTGCGTAAAACTCGTCAGCCGGTAAGTGACATTTTGCAACGAAATCGTTTTTAGCGGATTCAACCACAATCGGTGCGCCACAGGCATACACTTGGTAGTCCGACATATCTGGATTATCTTCCATTGCTGCCACATGAACAAAGCCTGTGCGACCAGTCCATTGATCTTCTGGGGTAGCGTCTGAAGCAACCGGAATGTATGAGAAATTAGGCATTTCTTTGGCCCATGATTGACACAAGGCATCACGATAAAAATCTTTTGGTCGACGACCACCCCAGTAAAGCTTCACTGGACGAGTGATATCTGCATGACGCATGTGCTCAATGATGCCTCTGATTGGGGCAAAGCCCGTGCCTGAGGCAATAAAGATGATTGGTTTGTCAGAATCTTCACGCAAGAAGAAGCTGCCCATAGGGCCTTCAAAACGCAAAATATCTTTTTCTTTGAGGGTCGTACCGTTCTCAGTTTTGCCAAATACAAAGTCGGTGAATGAGCCACCAGGCATGTGTCTGATGTGTAGCTCTAAAGGACCTTCTTCATGCGGAGCGCTTGCAATTGAGTAAGCGCGACGTTTGTCTTTCAATAAAAACTCAATGTACTGTCCTGCTAAAAACTGAAACTTCTCGGTAGCAGGGAGTTGGAGTTTCACAACCACCACATCCTCGGCAGCTTGCTCTAGACTGGCCACACGACAAGGAATCTTCTTGATCGTGACATCGCCATTCAATGGCACTTCTTTCACATCAATCACCAAATCTGATTCTGCCTTAGCGCAGCAAAATAGGGCGCAGCCATTGAAAGCCTCTTCAGCCGTCAAAGCCTTTTCTTGGTGTTGGCCATGTGAAACCTGACCAGATTCAATCTTGCCCTTGCATGAGCCACAGGCACCATTCTTGCAACCATAAGGTAAATTGATGCCTTGACGCATCGCGGCTTCTAAAACAGTTTCATCGCCGTTGGCACTAAATGTTTTTCCACTGGTTTTAATGGTTATTTGGTAAGACACTGACATTCCTTTTTTAAAGCATTACGATTGAGTTTATGCAACGTATTGGTAAACCTAGAATTCTTATCGTTGGTTGTGGCGACGTCGGTATGCGCTTGCTGCCGCTATTGGTGAAGAAATACCGAGTCTTTGCTCTGACTTCTTCAACCAGTAGGATGTCGGCATTGAGGCAAGCTGGGGCAATTCCTATCTATGGGAACCTTGACCAGCCAGAGACTCTATGGCGTTTACCTCACTTGGCTGCCCAAGTGGTCCATTTGGCCCCGCCAGCTACTCAAGGCCTTCAAGATCGTCGTACAAGTAACTTGCTGTCAATTTTATCTCACGGGGCAGGATTTATCAGGCAACTGATTTATATCAGCACCACAGGCGTCTATGGCGATTGTCAGGGAGCCCTGATCGACGAAACCAAAACCCTTAATCCAAGCACGGCTAGAGCTCAAAGAAGGGTGTCTGCCGAGCAGCAAATCAGGGCATGGGGCATGTCAGGGGTTCAGACTCACATTTTGAGGGTGCCAGGCATTTATGCCGGTGATCGACTTCCTGTCGAAAGATTGGGAAGGGGAACTCCTGTGCTGAATGCTGATGAGGATGTTTATACGAATCACGTCAATGCTGATGACTTAGCCAGATTGATCACTTATGTTTTGTGGAGAGGTAAATCTCAGCGCGTCATCAATGCCTGTGATGACAGTCAATTAAAGATGGCTGATTACTTTGACTTGATTGCTGAAAAGATGGATTTACCAAAACCTCCAAGAGCATCGAGGCAGGACTTGAGTGCTCAGTTAGATCCTATGATGCTGTCGTTCATGAGTGAGTCGCGACGCATTCAGAATAAGCGCTTGAAAGAACTCAAATTTAAACTTCGTTACCCGACTGTGGAAGACTGTTTAAATTCTCTTTAAAGTTTTTTAAGTCTTTAAAACTCTTTGAGATTTATTTCCAAGTATCTTTCAGGCCCACACACAAGTTAAACACTGGCTTGGATGCTGTGTGGTCAATTCGATCCGCTACAAAATAACCATGACGTTCAAACTGGAAGCGCTGTTCAGCTGGCGCATCCTTTAGGCTTGGTTCTAAATAAGCATTCAAAATTTGTTTTGAATCTTGATTGATAGCATCCAAGAAGTTCTTATCACCACTGTCTGGATGTGGGTCAGTGAACAAGCGATCGTAAACACGAATCTCAGCTTTGATGCCTTCTTTGACGCTGACCCAGTGAAGATTGCCCTTCACCTTGTAATTGTTCGACTCAGGTGTGCCACTCTTGCTATCAGGGAAGTAATTAGCGTGAACTGCAATCACTTTGCCGCTGGCATCAGTATCGTAGCCAGTGCACTCAATCACAAAGCCGTGGCGCAGACGCACACGACTGCCCGCTTCACCATTCGCAGGTGGGTAGAGTCTGAAGAAACCTTTGACAGGTTCAATCATGAAATCATCTTCTTCAATCCAAAGCTCTTTGCTCAGATTGAATTCGCGGCGACCCCAGTCTTCGTGGTGAGGATGTTTGGGCGCAGAGCAAGGTTCGCTGTGGTTGGCATCAAAGTTATCTATGATCAGTTTCAAAGGCTTTAACACCACAAAGGCACGCTCTGCCCTAGCGTCTAAATCATCACGCAAAGCTTGTTCAAGCACAGACATATCAATCCAGCTATCTGCTTTGGATACGCCAATGCGCTCGCAGAACAAACGAATACTTTCAGGGGTGAAGCCACGACGTCTGATACCCACCAAGGTTGGCATGCGCGGGTCATCCCAACCATCCACACGTTTTTCTTCAACCAACTGCAATAGCTTGCGCTTGCTGGTGATGGCATACGTTAAATTCAAGCGCGCGAACTCATATTGCTTTGGTAAAGGATCTTTGAAGACACCCACTTCTTTGAGTGCTTCTAAAACCCAGTCATAGAGTGGACGATTGTTCTCAAACTCCAAGGTACAGATGGAGTGAGTGATGTTTTCTAAAGCATCAGAAATGCAATGAGTGAAGTCATAAAGTGGGTAGATGCACCACTTATCACCAGTGCGATGATGGTGGGCGTGACGAATGCGATACACCACTGGGTCACGTAAAACAATGTTCGGATGACTCATGTCGATTTTGAGTCTCAATACATGAGCGCCATCTGGATACTTGCCAGACTTCATCTCTCTGAATAAAGCCAAATTCTCTTCCGGGCTGCGGTTTCTGAATGGACTGTTGGTGCCTAGCTGAGTAAAGTTACCGCGATTTTTATGAATCTCATCAGCTGATTGACTATCAACATAAGCTTTGTTGCCCTCAATCAACTTTTCAGCAAATTCATACAATTGGTCAAAATAGTCGCTGGCATAGTGTTGATGCTCTACACCCTCATGGATCCAGTCAAAGCCTAACCAACGGACGGCATCAATGATGCTATCAACGTATTCGGTCTCTTCTTTACTTGGGTTGGTGTCATCAAAACGCATGTTGCAGCGAGCGCCATTCAAAGCGTGTGCGTAATCTCTGGCAAGACCAAAGTTCAGGCAAATGCTCTTGGCATGACCGATGTGCAGGTAGCCATTCGGCTCAGGCGGGAATCTGGTGATAACGCTTGGGAGCGGCTTGCCAGAGGAATCTAAGCGCTTAGAGTGCTTGCCTTGGGCAAGATCGGCATCAATGATTTGACGCAAAAAATTCGAGACCTCTAGGGTCTCGAATTTAGAAGGAATTGGGTTCTTCTTTTCAGACATACCCACATTGTAAATTTATTCTTCGACGAAAGCCTCTTCTCTGGTTTTTTTCACTGCTGGAAGAGTCACAATAACAACCAATGCGGCTGCAGCAATCAATAAACCAAGAGATAGTGGACGCGTCAAGAAGACCGTGAAATCACCTCTGGCAAGGAGCAGGGCGCGACGGAAGTTCTCTTCCATCATCGGTCCTAGAACAAAGCCAAGAAGCAATGGAGGTGCTTCGCAACCCAATTTGAAGAACAAGTAGCCAGCAATACCGAAAATGGCTGTCATGAAAATATCAAAGTTGGTGTTGTTAACGGTGTATACGCCGATACAGCAGAAAACCAAGATGGCTGGATAGAGGTGGCGATAAGGAATCGTCAACATTTTGACCCACACGCCAATCAACGGCAGGTTCAAGATGATCAACATTAAGTTACCAATCCACATCGATGCAATCAAACCCCAGAACAAAGCTGGGTTAGAAGTCATCACCTGTGGACCTGGCTGAATGTTATGAATTGTCATCGCACCCACCATCAAAGCCATCACAGCATTTGGTGGAATACCAAGTGTTAACAAAGGAATGAATGATGTTTGTGATGCGGCATTATTAGCACTTTCAGGACCAGCCACACCTTCAATCGCGCCTTTACCAAATTCTGCACTGTGCTTCGATGTTTTCTTTTCAACTGAGTAGGCGGCAAACGCAGCCAATGCTGCACCTCCTCCAGGTAGAACACCCAAGATAGAGCCAATGCTTGTTCCGCGAAGGATCGACGGAATCATGCGCTTGAAGTCTTCCTTGCCAGGCCAAAGTGATGTGACTTTATCCAAGAAAGTTTCACGCTTCTCTTTTTGCTCAAGGTTATTCATGATTTCAGCAAAACCAAACACACCCATTGCAATCGCCACAAAACCAATACCGTCTGTTAATTCAGGGATATCAAATGAATAACGAGCTGCGCCAGAGTTAACGTCTGTGCCAATCAAACCAAGCAACAAGCCAAGCACAATCATGCCAATCGCTTTGACCAATGAGCCTGAGGCCAAAACCACAGCACCAATCAAACCAAGAACCATCAAAGAGAAATACTCTGCAGGACCAAACTTAAAGGCAACTTCTGCCAATGGTGCAGCAAATGCAGCAAGCACTAAAGTGGCCACGCAACCGGCGAAGAAAGATCCAAAGCCAGCTGTGAATAGAGCCACGCCAGCACGACCGCGACGAGCCATTTGGTAGCCGTCAATCGCAGTAACCACCGAGGATGATTCTCCTGGGATGTTGACCAAAATAGCAGTTGTAGAACCACCGTATTGGGCGCCGTAGTAAATACCAGCCAACATGATGAGTGCTGCAATTGGAGGTAATGCATAAGTTGCAGGCAGGAGCATCGCAATCGTAGCGATTGGTCCTAGGCCTGGAAGAACACCAATCATTGTGCCAAGTAAGCAACCAATGAAACAGTAAAGTAAGTTTTGCAGGGTGAAGGCAGTGGCAAAGCCCAGCGAGAGATTGTCTAATAATTCCATGATGTATCTTCTCCGAGATTTAAGGAGTTAAAAAGCTTGGCCAAACTTGGAACTGAAGTTTCAGTCCCCAGATAAAGGCAACGTAGGCAATTAAATTCATGATCACTATATTTACTACAGTGCCCTTCCAATGGAATTCATGGCTGGCCATGGCTGAGATGAAGACCAGAAGAGCCAATGAAACTACCAAACCCATTGGCTTTAAAACAAGACCGAATAAAACCACTGATCCAGTGACCCACAAAACTGAGACCCAGTCCCATTTAGCAAGTTTGTCTGATTCACCTTTTTTAGACATTGAAGTCATGGTCACAATGGCGCCAATCATGGCTAGGACAATGCCTAACCAGAATGGGAAATATCCAGGACCCATCTTGGCGGGTGTACCCATAGGATAGGTTGTTGCAACGTAGGCAAAACCAAGTCCAATTAGTACAAACATGATTCCTGAGGCGAAGTCTTTTTGACTGCGAATATGCATCGTTAGGCCCTCTTTATTTTGCAAGTAAGTGATAAAGACACGATTGTAAGCTTTCTTAAAGCTAAGATTCCCGTTTTTTGGCTTGGGGTTTGTACCAATGGGCGTTGTCTGAGTCATAATTACGCACATGAAAGTTACTCAAATACGCCAAAATTTCTTAAAGTTCTTTGAATCCAAGGGTCACCAAGTGGTCTCCTCCAGTCCGGTCGTGCCTGGTGATGATCCAACCTTGTTGTTCACCAACGCGGGCATGAATCAATTCAAAGATGTTTTCTTGGGCTTTGATAAGCGCCCTTACAACAGAGCTACTACAGCGCAGAAATGTATTCGTGCTGGCGGTAAGCACAATGACTTAGACAATGTGGGTTACACCGCTCGTCACCACACTTTCTTTGAGATGTTGGGTAACTTCTCTTTTGGCGACTATTTCAAAAAAGATGCTATCAGCTACGCATGGGAACTCTTGACCACTGTTTATAAGTTGCCAGCAGAAAAGTTGTGGGTGACTGTTTATGCCGAAGATGATGAGGCATATGACATCTGGCAAAAAGAAATTGGTGTGCCAGCTGAAAGAATCATTCGCATTGGCGACAACAAAGGTGGCCGTTACGCATCAGATAACTTCTGGATGATGGGTGACACTGGTCCTTGTGGTCCTTGTACAGAAATCTTTTATGACCACGGCGACCACATTGCTGGCGGCCCTCCAGGTAGTCCTGATGAAGATGGCGATCGCTATATCGAAATCTGGAACAACGTTTTCATGCAATTCAATCGCGATGAAGATGGTGTGATGCATCCACTGCCTAAGCCAAGTGTTGATACTGGTATGGGTCTTGAGCGCATTGCTGCAGTTTTGCAACATGTTCACTCAAACTACGAAATCGATTTATTTGTTAATTTGCTCAACGCTGCGAAAGCAGCGGTTGATGGTGCTGGTGCTGGCAACTGTGATGCCAACAGTCCATCACTCAAAGTGATTGCAGACCACATTCGCGCATGTTCTTTCACAGTTGCAGATGGTGTGATTCCGGGCAATGCGGGACGTGGCTACGTTTTGCGTCGTATCACTCGTCGTGCGATTCGTCACGGTTACAAATTGGGTGCTCGTGCCCCATTCTTCCATAAACTTGTGAGTGCTTTGGTTAAAGAAATGGGTGAGGCTTATCCAGAACTCAAGGCCAATGAAGCCAGGGTGACTGAAGTATTGAAGCAAGAAGAAGAAAGATTCTTCCAAACCATCTCGAACGGTATGGAGATTCTTGAAACTGCTTTAACCAATACTTCAAAAGTAATAGATGGTGAAACAGCGTTCAAGTTGCATGACACATTTGGTTTCCCGCTTGATTTAACGGCAGACGTCTGTCGCGAACGTGGCGTGACTGTTGATGAAGCAGGCTTTGAAGTTGCCATGAACCGTCAGCGTGATCAAGCGCGTGCCGCAGGTAAATTCAAAATGGCTCAAGGTCTTGAGTACAGTGGGGCGCCAACCGTGTTCCATGGTTATGACACTTTGAACAAAGATTCAGCCAAGGTATTGGCACTATATATTGATGGCTCACAAGTGAACTCAATCAAAGCCGGCGACAGTGCTGTTTTGGTTTTAGACAATACACCTTTCTATGCTGAATCTGGTGGCCAAGTCGGTGATGCTGGTGAGTTGCGCAATCAATCCAGTTTGTTTGAAGTTGAAGACACACTGAAGATTCAGGCGGATGTATTTGGTCATCATGGTCAAGTGCTTGAAGGTGAAATCAAAGTGGGCGATCAGCTCAATGCCAAAGTGGATGCTGAAAGACGTGCAAGAACGATTCGTCATCACAGCGCGACTCATTTGATGCACAAAGCATTGCGTGAAGTATTGGGCGCTCATGTGCAGCAAAAGGGTTCATTGGTCGATCCTGATAAAACACGTTTTGACTTCACGCACACCGCCCCTATGACTCCAGAGCAGATCGCTCAGGTAGAGCAATTGGTGAATGCTGAAATTCTTGCGAACGCTGCTACTTCAGCCAAAGTGATGAGCTTGGATGATGCGCAGAAAACGGGCGCCATGATGTTGTTCGGAGAGAAGTACGGTGAGTCTGTTCGTGTATTAGAAATCGGTTCATCCAAAGAGTTGTGTGGTGGTACACACGTTCAGAGAACCGGTGATATTGGTATTTTTAAAATATTGTCAGAGAGTGGCGTTGCTGCTGGTATTCGCCGAGTTGAGGCTATCACCGGTGATCGTGCTTTGACTTATTTGCAAAAGTTAGACACTCAGATCAATCAATTGGCTGCAAGTTTGAAAGCAACCCCGAGTGATTTGGCTCAAAGAATCACACAGCTTCAAGACCACGCACGTTCTTTGGAAAAAGAATTGGAGCGCTTAGGTTCTAAGTTGGCCGCTAGCCAAGGTGATGAATTGATGTCACAAGCTGTTGAGGTGAATGGCGTCAAAATCTTGGCAGCTCTTCTTGAAGGTGCGGACGCCAAAGTTTTGCGAGAAACCTTGGATCAGCTTAAAAATAAATTGAAGTCAGCCGCCATTGTTTTGGCTTCTGTTCAAGATGGAAAAGTTCAATTAGCGGCTGGTGTGACTGCTGACACGATTGCCAAGGTCAAAGCTGGTGATTTGGTGAACCACGTGGCGCAACAGGTAGGCGGTAAAGGCGGCGGTAAGCCTGACATGGCGATGGCTGGTGGCACCGATCCAAAAGGCCTCACAGTGGCTCTCAAGAGCGTTCAAGCTTGGGTATCAGAGCGTTTATGAGTCAGCAGGTAGATAAAGAAGTGGATGCCAGTGGGCTGAATTGCCCACTGCCTATTTTGCGAGCCAAAAAAGCATTGGCAGAAATGCAAAGTGGGGAAGTTCTTAAGGTGACAGCAACCGATGCAGGTGCTGAGCAAGATTTCCCAACTTTTGCCAAGCACACCGGTAATGAGTTGCTACTCACTGAGAAATTAGCAGACGCTTTTGTGTTTTATCTCAAGCGCCGCTAAAGATTGCCTGATCGATCTGATCAGGCAAATCAAACAAATAAATTAAATCAATCAGCGAGTTTTAAGAAACTCGCTAAAACCGTCCTTGACTTCAGGGTGACGCAAAGCAAAGTCCACAGTGGCTTTTAAATAGCCCAGTTTGCTGCCACAGTCATAGCGCACACCTTCATATTCATAAGCCAATACTTGCTCTTGACTGAGCAGTGATTGAATCGCATCGGTTAACTGTAATTCGCCACCAGCACCTGGTTTGATCGTTTTGATGTGGTCAAAGATTCTTGAAGACAAAATATAGCGACCCACAACACCCATGTTTGATGGGGCATCCGCTGGGGCTGGTTTCTCAACAATGCCGCTCAGCTTGTAAATGCGCTCATCAAATAATTTACCGTCAATCACGCCATAAGATTTACTTTGCTCAGGCGAGATTTTTTCAACGCCCAAGATGGAGCTACGATAGTGCTGATATTTATCGACCATCTGCTTCATCACGGGCACTTTGCCATCCAATAGATCGTCCGCCAAGATCACGGCAAATGCTTCGTCGCGGATTAATTTTTCAGCGCACAAAACAGCATGACCCAAACCAAGAGCCTCTGGCTGTCGGACATACACGCAATCCACATGGCTTGGTTTGATGCTGCGAACCAAAGTCAGTAAATCTTGTTTATTTTTAGCTTCTAATTCAGCTTCAAGTTCATAAGCTTTGTCGAAGTGATCTTCAATCGCTCGTTTGCTACGACCTGTGACGAAAATCATTTCAGTGATGCCAGCAGCCATGGCTTCTTCAACGGCATACTGAATCAATGGTTTATCAACTACGTTCAACATCTCTTTAGGGCTGGCTTTGGTCGCTGGTAAGAAGCGGGTACCAAGGCCTGCAACAGGGAAAACTGCTTTGGTGATGGTTGTATTCATATCAGGATGGTAAACGACTTAATTGACTGTTCAGTTTTTCTAATAAAGACTCAAAATCAGCCAAACGCTGTTTCTCTTGAATCACCACGGCTTCAGGCGCTCTTGCCACAAAGCTTTCATTGTTTAACTTTGAATTGGCTTTATTGATTTCAGCACTGATGCGCTCGATTTCTTTACTCAAGCGAGCTTTCTCAGCGGCCGCATCAATTTCAACTTTGAGCAATATTTTGGTATTGCCCACGATCGATACTGGTGCGCCTGCGCCATCTTTTTCTAGGCTGGCATCATCTTCATAAATTTTTACTTCTGATAGTTTTGCCAATGCCTGAATGTAAGGCGCTGCCATTTTCAAGAACTCAGAATCACCTTTGATGTACAAAGGCACGCGCAGCGCTGGAGAGATTTGCATTTCACCTCTGAGGTTGCGGCACGCATCTACCAAAGCCTTGACTTCAGCAACCCAAGCTTCGCTCTTGGTACAGATCTTCTCTGGCTGAGTAACTGGGTAAACTTGTAATGCAATCGTTTGCTTTTCTTGTTTCTCAAGATCCTTGCCAGACATTGGACCAACAATTTGCCACAACTCTTCAGTGATGAATGGGATCACTGGGTGTGCCAAGCGCAAGATAGTTTCTAGTACGCGCAAAAGAGTTCTGCGTGTCGCACGTTGTTGTGCCGGCGTACCGTTTTGTAATTGAACCTTGGCAAGTTCTAAGTACCAATCGCAATATTCATCCCAAACAAACTGATAGATAGACGTTGAGATATTGTCAAAACGATAATCTTTGAAGCCTTTATCAATGTCTTCTTCAACTCTTTGCAACAAGGACACGATCCACTTATCTGCAGGTGAGAAGTCTAAATAACCGTCTGGACCACATTCGCCAACGCACTGGGCAATGCCATTGTCTTCGGGTGTTCCTGGGCAGTTCATCAATACAAAGCGAGTGGCATTCCATAGCTTGTTGCAGAAGTTTCTGTAACCCTCGCAACGCTTTTGATCAAAATTGATATTTCTACCAAGTGTTGCCATCGATGCGAATGTGAATCTCAATGCATCTGTACCAAAGGCAGGAATGCCGTCTGGAAATTCTTTTTTGGTTTTCTTGGTAATGCTTTCGGCTTGCTTAGGATTCATCAAACCGGTTGTGCGTTTGGCCAACAAGGTATCTAAATCAATGCCGTCTATCAGATCAATTGGATCCAAAGTATTGCCTTTGGACTTGCTCATCTTTTGACCTTCGGCATCGCGCACCAAGCCGTGAACGTAAACAGTTTCAAATGGAATCTTGCCAGTGAAGTGGCAAGTCATCATGACCATGCGAGCCACCCAGAAGAAAATGATGTCAAAGCCAGTCACCAAAGCTGATGATGGTAAGAAATGAGCGAGCTCAGGTGTTTTATTTGGCCAACCCAATGATGAGAATGGCACCAAAGCAGAACTGAACCATGTGTCCAAAACGTCTTCGTCGCGACGCAAAGCGCCTGTGTAGCCATTGGCTTTTGCTTTTGCGATAGCCTCTGCTTCTGTGCGTGCCACAACAATCTTGCCGTCTTCTTGATACCACGCTGGGATTTGATGACCCCACCAGAGTTGACGTGAAATGCACCAATCCTGAATACCCTCTAACCACTGGTTATAGGTGGTGGTCCAGTTTTCTGGAACAAACTTCACATCACCACACTTAACTGCATCAAGGGCTGCCTCAGCGATTGATTTACCTGGACGATACAGATTGTGCTCAGTCGGTTTAGACATCGCCACAAACCACTGATCGGTGAGCATTGGCTCAATCACAGACTTGGTACGATCGCCACGTGGCACCATCAAGGTGTGTGGTTGAACTTTTTCTAATAAACCCAAAGCTTCAAGATCAGCAACGATCAACTTGCGCGCTTCAAAGCGATCAAGACCTTGATATTTCTTTGGTGCGTGTTCATTGATCTTGGCATCCAAGGTCAAAATATTGATCATCTCTAATTCATGACGCAAGCCAACAGCGTAGTCATTGAAGTCGTGTGCTGGGGTTACTTTAACCACCCCAGTACCAAATTCTTTATCGACATAATCATCAGCAATGATTGGGATCTGTCTGTCTGATAGAGGTAAGTTAACTGTTTGACCAATCAAATGCTTGTAGCGTTCATCCTCTGGATGAATCATCACTGCTACGTCACCCAACATGGTTTCTGGACGAGTGGTGGCAACCGTGAGATGTCCTTGGCCATTCGATAGTGGGTAACGAATGTGCCACATCGAACCTTGCTCTTCTTCGCTCTCAACTTCTAGGTCAGAAACTGCTGTGCCCAAAATAGGGTCCCAGTTCACCAAACGTTTACCGCGATAAATCAAACCTTGCTCGTACAAGCTGACAAATACTTCAACCACTGCTTGGGACATTTTGTCGTCCATCGTGAAGTATTCACGGCTCCAATCAATCGAAGCACCCAGGCGTCTAATTTGATTGGTGATGGTGGAACCAGATTGTTCTTTCCAGGCCCACACTTTTTCTAAGAATTTTTCACGGCCCAAATCATGTCTTGAAACCTTTTGGGCATCCAATTGTCTTTCGACCACAATTTGTGTCGCAATGCCTGCGTGGTCAGTACCGGGTACCCAAAGGGTGTTTTTGCCTTGCATGCGAGCATGTCTTGCCAAGCCATCCATGATGGTTTGGTTGAAGGCATGACCCATGTGAAGGGTGCCTGTGACGTTCGGTGGCGGCAATTGGATACAAAAACTATCCTTTTTGTCGTCCAAAGTGGCAGTGGCAATACCCCTTTTTTCCCACTCAGGACCCCATTGGGCCTCGATTTGGGAGGGTTCGAAAGATTTAGCGAGGTCAGAAAGATTTTTAGACATAAGCCCGAATTATAATTTTTTGTTGAACGTAAAGGCGCATGTGACGAATATTCTTAATAATTTAAATCCAGAACAGCTAGAAGCTGTGACTTTGCCGCCTGTTAATGAGGCAGGTAATAGTCAATCAGCCATGATTTTAGCTGGTGCTGGCAGCGGTAAGACCAAGGTATTGACCACCAGAATCGCTTGGTTGATTCAGACAGGTCAGGCATCCCCAGTAGGCGTTTTAGCCGTGACCTTCACGAATAAGGCTGCTAAAGAGATGTTGACGCGTCTTTCTGCCATGATGCCCATCAACACCAGGGGTATGTGGGTTGGCACCTTCCACGGCCTGTGTAATCGTTTATTGAGAGCCCATCACAAAGATGCTGGCTTGCCATCCACATTCCAGATTTTGGACACCCAAGATCAGTTGTCAGCCATCAAGAGACTTTTAAAGTCACTCAAGATTGATGATGAGAAGTATCCGCCCAAGCAGCTGCAGTACTTTATTGCTCATGCCAAAGAAAAAGGCATGCGCGCCAAAGACATGGATCGTGGAGATTCTTTCCAAAACACCATGGTTGAGCTGTATCAGGCTTATGAAGAGCAATGTCAGCGTGAGGGCGTGGTTGATTTTGCAGAATTGTTACTTCGCAGCTATGAGCTTTTAAAACATCACCAACCGATTCGTGAGCATTACCAAGAAAGATTCCGTCATATTTTGGTTGATGAGTTTCAAGATACCAATGCTTTGCAATACGCCTGGCTAAAACTTTTATCCGGTCACGGCACATCTTCACCGAGCTCTGTGTTTGCGGTTGGTGATGATGATCAAAGTATTTACGCCTTCAGGGGTGCTGATGTTGAGAACATGAAATTGTTCGAGCGCCACTACAAGCCTTACTTGGTGAAGCTTGAACAGAACTATCGTTCATACGGACATATCCTGGATGCTGCCAATCATCTGATTGCCAATAACACTGAGCGTCTTGGTAAAAACCTCAGAACAGATGCAGGTCACGGTGAACCTGTGAGAGTCTACGAGGCTGCCACTGATGGCACTGAAGCTGCGTGGATGGTTGATGAAATCAAGAGCTTGATCAACACCGGCAGCATGCGCACCGAGATCGCTATTTTGTATCGCAGCAATGCTCAGTCACGCATCATCGAGCATGGATTATTTTCTGCGGGCATTCCTTATCGTGTGTATGGCGGTTTGCGATTCTTTGAACGTGCTGAGATCAAGCACGCCTTGGCTTATTTGCGTTTATTAGAAAACCCCAATGACGATACTTCCTTTGCGCGAGTAGTGAACTTTCCAACTCGAGGCATCGGAGCGAAAAGTATTGAAACTTTGCAAGACAGTGCCAAATTAAATAATTGTTCTTTCTATGCTGCAGCTCCTTACTTGGAAGGTAAAGCAGGAACATCTATTTCAGCATTTGTGCGCTTGATTGATCACATGCGTGATGCCACACGTCACAACACCTTGCCTGAAACAGTTGATTACGTGATTCAGCACAGCGGTTTGATTCAGCACTATTTGGCAGAGCGTGAAGGTCAAGACCGTGTAGAGAACTTACAAGAATTGGTCAACGCTGCCACAGCGTTCATTGCTGAAGAAGGCTTTGCTCAAGACACAGTGGCTGGAACAGATCAGACTGAAGTGATCACTGAGATGTCGCCTTTGGCTGGTTTCTTGGCACACGCTTCACTGGAGGCGGGAGACAACCAAGCGCAAGCTGGTCAGGATGCTGTTCAGTTGATGACTGTGCATGCTGCCAAAGGTCTTGAGTTCACCAATGTGTTCATCACTGGTTTGGAAGAAGGTTTATTCCCTCATGAAAACAGCATCAATGAAGATGATGGTCTTGAGGAAGAGCGACGTTTGATGTACGTGGCCATCACCAGAGCCAAAGAAAGATTATTTTTATCTCACACGCAATCAAGACTGCTGCATGGTCAGGTGAGATATAACTTGCCATCAAGATTTTTAGATGAATTACCAGCTGAATCTTTGAAGCATTTGACGCCTAAAAATAAAGATGCACGCTGGGGCAGTAGTACGACCACCACCAGAATGCCTTCATGGTCTGAGGGCAGTGATTGGGGCGGTCCAGCGGCAACGATTCCGAGGTCTTCTAGAAACAGTGCCATCACTGTACCGGTCAGCAGCTTGCCGCAAAAAGACAATGGGCATGGCTTCAGAGTTGGGCAAAGCGTGTTTCACACAAAATTTGGTGAGGGAAGAATTTTGGCCATTGAAGGTCAAGCTGATCAAGCCAAGGCCAACGTCAACTTTAATCGTCATGGACCTAAATGGTTGCAATTGGCGATTGCTAAATTAACCGCCATTGATTGATCATTCTTTGTTGAAGCAAGCCTTCCAGGTGGCAAAGAATGAGCAGTACATGACTGTCAGAGCTGCCATTGAATAAGGTGGGATGATGAATGGGATGGCAGCTCGAAGGCCAATCCCATCAAGGAATGCTTCCAAGAAAAATGGCACAGCAACAATCAAGGCTGCCCAAATCATCAAGTAAAAAATAAAGGCAGCTTTATTGGTCCAGCAAGCCACCCAGCTTGAGAAGAGTGCTTGAGCCACTGACATTTTTTCCCAAGCAACCAAGATGGGCGCAAACCACATCACCATGGCCACTGGCAAATAAAGTAAAAGACCAATGGTGAGACCTGTGTACAAACCTTGAACGTCTCTGATGGTCGGTTCTTTCTGTTGCGTTAGTAGAGTGACCAATTGCTTGAAATCAATGAAAGCACTGGCAATCAAACTCAAAATCAAAATGGCGAAGGCATAGACTGTGCCCAACACCAATAAATTCTTTTTGGTGATCGAATCGGTTCCTCTGAAGCCGGCGAGATAGACGGTGGGCATCACTCTCTCACCACGAATCACCATTTGACAGGCTGTCATGAAGCCAACGGTGAGGGCTGGGGTTAAAAGCAATACGGCAAAAACTCCGAACACAGGAATCAGAATCGCGAACTGAGCAATAAAGACATATAGAAATACCAGCATCAGAAATGCCAATGGATTTTTCTTAAAAAGCCAGAAGCCTTGTCTTACCCAAACGTAACCGTCGCCGGATGGTGCTTTATTTAGTTGCATATTTAACAGAGTTTTTTGGAAGGTTAGAGCTTACCTCACGGCGTGAGATCAGAATTCTCTCAAAATGAGTAGGGTCATGTGGGGTCAGCATTTTTGCCTCTCGAGGAAGGTGATAGTCCCAAAGGCGAGACACCCAAAAACGCAGAGCGGCTGCTCGCAACATCATGTTCCAAGAATTGATTTCGGCTGGCTCAAAAGATCGAACAGCCTGATACTTTTCAATCATGCCGGCGTATCTTGCTGGATCAATTTGACCAGTCGCCAATTCAATGCACCAGTCATTGATGGTGACCGCCAAATCAAACAACCATTTATCGTTACCAGCAAAATAAAAGTCAAAAAATCCACCGAGTTCATCTTGACCAGATGTGTTGTCAAACAACACATTGTCTCTGAACAAATCACAATGACTTGGTCCAGAAGGCAGTGATTGGTATTCAGCACTATGGAAGAAATTGATTTGTGCGGCAAGCTCTGACTGAATCAGTTGATCTTGAGCAGGATTCAGGTGAGGGATGACCAATGGCACAGTGCTTTTCCACCAATCAATGCTGCGCAGGTTGGCTTGTGACAACTGAAAGTCTTTGCCCGCCAAATGCATTTTGGCCAAGGCCTCACCCACTAATTCGCAATGGCGCACTGAAGGATTTAAAAATGATTTCCCAGAAAGCTTTGAGACGATGGTGGCAGGTTTGCCATTTAAGTCGCCAACGATCTGATGAGCATTGTTTCTAATGGGAGCTGGAACCTTGATGCCTTTTTTCGACAAATGCTCCATTAACTCTAAATAGTAGGGCAATTGCTCTTTTGACAAACGTTCGAACAAAGTCAAAACGAATTCATGTTGAGCGCCACTCGATTGCGTGGTCAGGAAGAAATTAGAATTCTCGATACCACTGCTAATACCTTTTAGCTCTGAAGCAACACCTACTTGGTAGTTCTTTTGTAACCAAGCATTGACTTCATCGAGAGTGACTGATGTGAAGACCGCCATGACTATTAAAAGGGCATTCGAATCGTTGGCACGCGATTCACGTTCTGATCTCTGATTTTGGGTGATGCTGCATCATCAGGTGTGCTCAGTTCGTAGCGAGTTCCAAAGGAGCTTTCAACAATAACTTCGGTTGCTTTGCCACCTTCTTTGTATTCCTTGATGCTGGTGCCATCTGCCTCTTGATGCTGAAAAGTAGGCTTTTTTTCAGCCGATTTACCAGTTTCAGCATTATTTTTGATATTTGGGGCAATTGGCTGCTGATTGATTCTTTGCAGTTCTTCGGCACTCAAACCTTGCGAGCTCTGAGCCATAAGTCCTTGAGATACAAGGATTAATGTTGTCATTAGGCCACCTAAAACAAGCTTAAAAGACGTGTTTTTTAGGGAGTTCATTTGAGAAAAAGTCGGTGTCATCATGCATCAATTGTACGATTGTGGGATGTCTACACATCGCCTTTTGCTAGTTGACGGTTCTAGCTACCTTTACCGTGCTTTTCATGCCATGCCAGATTTGCGCAATGCGCAAGGTTTTCCAACGGGCGCCATTCAAGGCATGGTCAATATGATGAGGCGTGCAAGAACAGAATTGGATGCCGATCACATCGCTTGTGTATTCGATGCCAAAGGAAAAACATTCCGTGATGAGATGTACCCAGAATACAAAGCCAATCGTTCATCCATGCCAGAAGATTTGGCGATGCAAATTGAAGCAATCCATCAAGTGGTGCGTGCCATGGGTTGGCCCGTATTAGTCGTACCAGGTATTGAGGCTGATGATGTGATTGGAACTTTGGCCAAGCAGGCCAAGGCAGCTGATTGGAATGTTCTTATTTCAACGGGCGATAAAGATTTGGCGCAATTGGTGGAGCCTGGCATTAGCTTGATCAACACCATGACAGAAGAGCGTTTAGATAGCGCTGGTGTATTAAATAAATTTGGCGTTCCACCTGAAAGAATCGTTGATTACCTCTCCATCATGGGCGATAGCGTGGATAACGTTCCTGGTGTGCCTAAGGCCGGCCCGAAAACCGCTGTCAAATGGTTGAATGAGTTTGGCACCTTGGATGAGTTGATGAAACGATCTGCTGAGGTGAAGGGCGTGGTTGGAGAAAATTTACGTGCCAGCCTCGATTGGTTACCCAAAGCCAGAGAATTAGTCACGGTCAAAATTGACTGTGATCTCAAAGAACATTTGATTGGTTTACATGACTTGCATGCTAAGTCAGAAGACAAAGAAACCCTCAGAGAATTGTTCACGCAGTTTGGATTTAAATCTTTGCTCAGAGACTTGGATCGTGGATCTAACTCAGGTTCATCAACTACCCAAGCAGCAACTCAAACAGCAACAGAGGTAAAAACAGAAGCAAAAACAACTGATGTAAAAGAAATCTCAGCTGGTGATCTACTGGGCTTTGTCGCTGAACTGCCGACTGAAAAAATCGAGCGTCATTATTCATGTGTGACTACTGATGCTGAGCTCGAGGTTTGGTTAAAGAAAATTAATTCAGCTGTATTGACATGTGTTGATACAGAAACAACCGGTTTGGATGCTCTCAGAGTTGATCTCGTGGGTATTTCATTGGCTGTTTCACCTGGGGAAGCTTGTTACATTCCTTTGGCTCACACGACCAATGAAGATCAATTGGACAAACAATCAGTGCTGGAAAAACTCAAGCCGTGGCTAGAGAGTGATGAGCATGCCAAGCTTGGCCAAAATTTAAAATATGACATTCATATTTTTGATGGTTGTGGCATAAGACTTCGTGGCATCCAGCACGACACACTCTTGCAGTCCTATGTTTTAGAGTCGCACAGAAGTCATGACATGGACAGCTTGGCGATGCGCCACTTGGGTGAGAAAACCATTGCTTATGAAGATGTTTGTGGCAAAGGTGTTCATCAAATCACTTTTGATCAAGTCAATCTTGAAACTGCGACGCAATATGCGGCTGAAGATGCTGACATCACTTTAAGACTTCATCGCGCGATGTATCCAGCCATTGAGGCCGATGAAAAGTTATTGCATATTTATCGCGAGATTGAAATGCCCGCCATGCAAGCGCTTGCTGTCATGGAGCGCAATGGTATTTTGATTGATAGTGCCAAGTTGGCTGCTCAAGGGCAAATCGTTGGACAACGTTTACTTGAATTAGAAAAACAAATTCATGAGCTGGCTGGTCAGCCTTTCAACATTCAGTCGCCCAAGCAGATTGCTGAAATATTGTTTGGCAAGCTTGAATTACCGGTTGTTAAGAAAACACCTTCTGGTGCGCCGTCCACCGATGAAGAGGTGTTGCAAAAGTTGGCAGAAAACTATCCCTTGCCAGCCAGAATCTTGGACTACAGAAGCTTGGCCAAGTTGCAATCAACATATATTGAAAAATTGCCAAGAATGGTCAACCCTAAAACAGGCAGGGTTCATACAAACTACTCTCAGGCAGTGGCTGTGACTGGGCGCTTGGCTTCAAGTGAGCCAAATTTGCAAAATATTCCAGTAAGAACAGAAGAAGGCAGAAAGATTCGGGAAGCCTTTATTGCTAAACCTGGATCAGTCATGGTTTCGGCAGACTACTCTCAGATTGAGTTACGCATCATGGCTCACATTGCTGAAGATGAGAGTTTGCTAAAAGCTTTTGCAGCAGGTGAAGATATTCATAAAGCCACGGCCGCTGAAATGTTCCATGTGGCACTTGATCAAGTGAGTTCAGAGCAAAGACGTTATGCAAAGGTGATTAATTTTGGTTTGATCTATGGCATGAGCGCTTTTGGTTTAGCAGGCAATTTGGGCATCGAACGTTCTGCCGCTCAGCAATACATTGATACTTATTTTGCAAGGTATCCAGGTGTGGCCGATTACATGGCAAGCACCAGGGTGCGCGCCAAAGAAATGGGGTATGTGGAAACTGTTTTTGGGCGTCGTTTGTGGTTGCCTGAAATCAGAAGTGCCAATGGTATGCGTCGTCAGGGTGCTGAAAGGGCCGCGATCAATGCTCCAATGCAAGGAACGGCTGCGGATTTGATTAAATTGGCAATGATTGCTGTTCAGGATTGGATAGAGCAAAATCACATGCAAACATGTATGCTTTTGCAAGTTCATGACGAATTGGTGCTTGAGGTGCCTGAGTCTGAGCTTGAATTAGTGAAAGAAAATTTACCAAAACTGATGACGGGTGTTGCATCTTTAAAAGTGCCGTTATTGGTGGAAGTTGGAATTGGTTCTAATTGGGAAGAAGCCCATTAAGAAAACAATCATTACTAAAATAAGTAAGAGGAGAACGCTGTGGATAAGAATTTAATCAAAGAAGCAGAATCACTATTGAATAGCACTGGCACTGATCGTCGTAGTTTTTTAAAGACCGGCGCTGTTGCAACTGTTGGTTTGGGATATGTTGCTGCTGCTGAACCAGTTTTAGCGCAGGCCATTAAAACAAACTTTGATGGCATTGACGGACAAGAAGTGACGTTTACTTCTAATGGAGTCGATGTTCCAGCATATGTAGCAAGACCAAAGAAGGCGCCTAAAAATGGTTTGCCTGTGGTTTTTGTGATCAGTGAAATTTTTGGCGTTCATGAATACATTGCTGATGTGGCAAGAAGATTTGCCAAGATGGGTTACTTAGCGATTGCTCCAGAGTTGTTTGTGAGAGCAGGAGATCCTAATACTCTGGGCACCATGGCTGAAATCTTGAAAGAGATTGTTGGTAAAACTTCAGATGAGCAAGTGATGGCTGATTTGCAAGCTGGCATTAATTGGGCTGGTAAAAATGGTGGTGATGTGAAGCGTATTGGCATCACTGGTTTTTGTTGGGGTGGCCGCATCACATGGTTAGCTTGTGCTCAAATTCCGCAAATACGTGCGGGTGTGGCTTGGTATGGACGCGTGATTGGAGATAAGACTCCTAACAATCCATTGCACCCAGTAGATCTTGCTGCTCAAATGAAAGCACCTGTTCTTGGCTTGTATGGTGGTGCAGACACTGGCATTTCTTTAGAGAGCGTTGATCAAATGAAGCAGGCTTTGGCGGCAGCCAAAACCAATAAAGCTGCACAAGCATCTCGTTTTGAAATTTATCCAGATGCGCCGCATGCTTTCCACGCTGATTACCGAGCTACTTATCGTGAAGGCCCAGCAAAAGATGGTTGGGACAAGGCCTTGGCTTGGTTTAAGCAACAAGGGGTTGTATGACATTGTTTTGGATCATCCTGGCCACCACGGTGGCTGGGGTTTTGAGTATTGCTGCTGCAGCCAGCTTGTCTTTGACTGTTCTATCAAGAATGGTCAACAAGATGGTGAGTCTATCGGTCGGCGTTTTACTGGCGACCGCTTTATTACATTCTTTGCCAGAAGCTTTTACGACGCCTGGTGCTGATATTTCTTCTTTGTTTATTGCGCTTCTCGCAGGATTGCTGGGTTTCTTTATTCTGGAGAAAGCTGCGCTTTTAAGACACAGTCACCATCACGAGCACGATGGTCATGGTCATCATCACGGCCATGATGCAGAGTCTGCTGGTAAGAGTGGTTGGGTGATTTTGTTGGGCGATGGCCTGCACAATTTTGCCGATGGTATTTTGATTGCTGCCGCGTTTTTAGTAGATCCACAAATTGGTGTTTTGACTGCTGTTGCGATTGCTTTGCATGAAATACCGCAAGAGGTGGGCGATTTCATTATTTTGCTGAATGCAGGTTTTAGCAAAGCAAAAGCTTTGCTCTACAACTTCATTTCTAGCATGATGGCTGTGATTGGTGGGGTGCTTGGATATTTCTTTTTAGACAGTGCACAAGCCCTGATCCCATATGTGATCGTCTTAGCGTCTAGTAGTTTTATTTACATCGCTGTGAGCGATTTGATGCCACAGATGCACAGACGACCAAAGCTCAAAGAATCACTTGAGCAAATCTTATTGATTGTTCTTGGCGTTATTTTGGTTTTGTTTATTTCAGAGCTCAGCCATTTAGGCCACAGTCATTAAGACTATTGAGTCACTACTGAGCTAAACACTTAATCGATTTACTTCTCAATAGGGCGAGCAGGATCTGCACACCACTCGCTCCAGCTGCCTGGGTAAATCATTGATGATTTCAAGCCAGCTAATTCCATCGCAAACATGTTGTGACAAGCCGTGATGCCTGAACCGCATTGGTGAATGATGGATTCACTTGGGGTGTCACCAAGTACATCTTTGAACTCTTTTACCAAGACATCAGCCGATTTAAATTGGCCATTGGCATCCAAGTTATTTTTGAAGAAACGATTGATTGCGCCAGGTATGTGACCACCCACAGGGTCCAGCGTTTCATTCTCGCCACGAAAGCGATCGGCTGAACGCGCATCCAGAACCACGAATTTTTTACTGGATAAATTATTAAGAATGTCTGAGGCTAACAGCGCATCCTTGTAAGCAGCTGCTTGACTGGTGTTCGATGAAGCAGAGGTATTAGGTCTTTGGGTTTCTGTTTTTTCACTTGCAAAACCAGCAGCCAACCAAGAGGCATAGCCACCATTCAGTAATCGAACATTCTTGTGACCTGTGGCTCTTAACATCCACCACATTCTGACGGCGTACATGCAAGACTGATTATCATAAATGACGATGTTGCTATCTTTTGTGATGCCAAGGCTGGCGCATGTTTTGAGCCACTGCTCAATCGTTGGTAAAGGATGTCGACCGTTCCGACCGTTTTTCGTAGAAGCCAAATCATGATCAACATCAACGAAGATAGCAGATGGAATGTGTCCATCTAAATAAGATTCATAACCTGCTTTAGGGTTGACTAGATCGGATCGGCAATCAAACAATAAAAACGCTTTGCCTGATTCCAAGTCACTGTTTAATTCGGCAGCTTCTATCAATAGCATCATCAATCCTTTTTTATTACTTCTTTACTTGTAGGACATCGCTTTTCTGTACCACTCGTGGAAGTGTTGCATGCCATCTTCCATCGGGCTTTGATATGGACCTACTTCGTTCACGCCGCGATCAAGAAGTGCTTTTCTACCTTGATCCATGCGTTCTGCAATTTCATCATCTTCAATGCATGTTTCCATGTAAGCAGCTCTTTCTGCTTCAATGAACTCTCGTTCAAACAGAGCAAGCTCTTCTGGGTAATAAAACTCAACAATATTTCTGGTTTTATTCGGACCCATGGGTTGCAGCGTTGACACACACAAAACACCTGGGTACCACTCCACCATGATGTTCGGGTAGTAGGTTAACCAAATGGCACCATGTTTTGGCATTTTTTCTGGATGAGTTTTTAAAACGGCATCGTGCCAACGTTGATAGGTTGGTGAGCCTGCGTGCTTCAATTGATTTTTAATACCAACTGTTTGTACGCTGTACCAATCTCCGAATTGCCAAGATAAATCTTCGCAAGAAACAAACTTGCCTAAGCCTGGATGGAATGGCTCGACGTGATAGTCCTCAAGGTAAACCTCAATGAATGTTTTCCAGTTGTAATTACATTCATGAACTTCAACGTGATCCAACATGTATCCAGAAAAATCTAAATCTTTTGAGATTCCCATGTTCATCAAGTCTGCATGAACATCTCTTGGGCCCTCAAATAAGAGACCTTGCCAATTTTGCAAAGGACTCTTACCTAAGTTCAAGCAAGGCTGATCATCAAAATGCGGTGCACCCAATAAGGTTCCATCAGTTTTATAGGTCCAACGGTGTAATGGGCAAACAATGTTGTCTACATGTCCTCGTCCGTTGAGCATGATGGCTTGACGGTGGCGACACACATTTGAGAGTAGTTCAATGCCTTGATCGTTGCGGACCAAAACGCGACCTTCATTCTCGGCACTTAAAGTTTGATAGTCACCAATCTCTGGGACCATGAGCTCATGACCGACGTAACCAGGCCCCTGCTTAAAAAGCAGGTCAATTTCTCTTTGATACAGCTCTGCATCAAAGTAAGCCGATACTGGCAGTTGTAGCTTGGACTGCGCAAGATGCTGCGCGCTAGCTAGATTAGTCATTCTTCCCACCCCCGAAAAAAGTCAGCCGAAGCTAAGCGGAATAACCAATCCAACCATCGACGGGTCGATATTGGATAGGGAAAAAGATTATAACCGTCCCTAAAGCCTTAAAATCGGTCAGTGAATTGTTTTTTATCAAATAAAAGGGATTTTTATGCCTAAAAAGACTGGCGCTGAAGCTACTTCTGCTTCCCCCACTTCTTTGAGCCCTGATCTTCGTTATGAGGATGCTGTTTCTGAGCTTGAAGGTTTGATCGCGACCATGGAGTCTGGCAAGTTAAGTCTTGAAGATACTTTGACTGCTTATAAGCGCGGCGCTGAACTATTGAAGCATTGCCAGCATGTTTTAGAGCAGGTTGAGCAACAAGTGAAGATGGTCCAAGGTTAAGGGATAGCTTGAAGCTGAGTGATACAACTTCTGTCTGGTTGCAACGTTCAACAGAGCGTGTGGATCAGGCCATCCTGAAATATTTTGATGAGCAAGTCTCGGCAGCATCAGGCTTGAAATCTGCCATGCACTACGCCGCCACAGGTGGTGGCAAAAGGGTTCGTCCTTTATTGACTTACGCAACAGCCAGTCTTTCTGGCAAAGAGTTGGATCAGGTGGCTGGACTTGATGCTTGTGCAGTGGCTTTGGAGTTGTTTCACACGTATTCATTGGTTCATGATGATTTGCCTTGTATGGATAACGACGACCTGCGTCGTGGCAGACCAACCGTTCACAAAGCGTTTGATGAAGCCAGTGCCTTGTTGGTGGGTGATGCCCTGCAAACCATGGCGTTTCAGTTAATTGTGCAAAGCGCACTCAACGATGCACAGAAAGTGCAAGTGATCACAAGCCTGAGCATGGCCGGCGGTATGGCTGGCATGGCCGGTGGTCAAGCCATTGATTTGGCGAGTGTTGGCAAACAGTTGACGCAAAATGAACTTGAGCAGATGCACCGTTTAAAAACAGGAGCCCTGTTAAGAACAGCGGTACAAATCGGTGCGATTGCGATTGATTTGAGTGAGCAAGAAAAGAAATCCTTGGATGTGTTTGCCAGTGCCTTGGGTTTGGCGTTTCAGGTAGTGGATGATGTTTTGGATGCGAGTTCAGACAGTCAAACTTTGGGCAAAACTGCCGGAAAAGATGCCGCTGCCAATAAACCAACATTTGTTTCTTTGATGGGTTTAGATGGCGCAAGAGAATTTGCAAGACAATTGCATCAAGAAGCCCTCGATAGTCTGAGCGTTTGGGGCGACAATGCTGATTTGTTAAGAGCTATTGCTAGTAAAGTGGTGAACAGAGATAGCTGATAGCTGGTGTGGAAGCTGTAATTAAAATAATTTATGACTGATTTACTTAAAACAATTGATGATCCAAAGGATTTACGAGAATTAAATCGTGATCAATTACCAAAGCTTGCTGCAGAGTTGCGCGAGTTCTTGGTGGATTCTGTTGCAAAGACAGGCGGACATCTATCGTCTAATTTGGGCACTGTTGAATTAACAGTTGCCTTGCATTACGTTTTTCAGACCCCTTATGACCGCTTGATTTGGGATGTGGGTCATCAAAGTTACCCACATAAAATTTTGACCGGTCGTCGTGAGCGCATGGGCACGCTCAGACAGTATGGTGGTATCTCAGGTTTCCCACGTCGTTCTGAAAGTGAATACGATACTTTTGGTACAGCGCATTCTTCAACCAGTATTTCTGCAGCGATTGGTATGGCGCTGGGTGCTCGTGCCCAAGGCGAAAAACGCGTGGCTGTGGCAGTAATTGGTGATGGTGCGATGAGTGCTGGTATGGCCTTTGAAGCATTGAACAACGGCGGCATACACAAAGACTTGCCTTTGGTCGTGATACTTAACGACAACGACATGTCTATCTCGCCAGCAGTGGGCGCCTTGAATCGTTATTTGGCGCGCTTGATGAGTGGTCGTTTTTACGCTGCCACTAAAAAAGGTTTGGACAGTGTTTTATCGATGGCACCACCTTTGCGAGAATTTGCAAAAAGATTAGAAGAGCACGCCAAAGGCATGGTTGTACCTGGAACTATTTTTGAAGAGTTTGGTTTTAATTACATTGGACCAATTGATGGTCACGACCTTGACTCGTTAGTACCGACCCTACAAAACGTCAGACGTTTGGCTCTTGATGGTGAAGGCCCACAGTTTTTGCACGTGGTCACCAAAAAAGGACAAGGTTATAAATTAGCAGAAGCTGATCCGATTCTTTATCACGGACCAGGCAAGTTTGATCCTGCCCAAGGAATTGCAACTGCAAAACCAAGCACCCCAAGTAAGAAAACATTCACACAAGTTTTTGGTGACTGGGTGTGCGATATGGCTGAGGCAGACAAGCGCTTGGTAGCAGTCACACCAGCAATGCGCGAAGGATCTGGTTTGGTTGATTTTGAGGCGCGCTTCCCTGATCGTTATTTCGATGTGGGTATTGCTGAACAACACGCCGTGACCTTTGCTGGTGGCTTGGCTTGTGAAGGCATGAAACCAGTCGTTGCGATTTACTCAACATTCTTGCAACGTGGTTACGATCAGTTGATTCATGATGTGGCTTTGCAAGATCTGCCAGTTGTCTTTGCGATGGACCGTTCAGGATTGGTGGGTGCAGACGGCGCCACTCATGCTGGTGCTTATGACATCCCTTATTTGCGTTGCATTCCAAATATGTTGTTGATGGCTCCTGCAGATGAAGCAGAGTGCCGTGATTTACTCACCACTGCTTTTAAACAAAATCATCCATCGGCTGTGCGTTATCCGCGCGGTGCTGGAGTTGGTGCAGCCGTGAGCAAAGAACTCAAAGAATTACCTCTTGGTAAAGCTGAAATCAGACGCAGCACTTCAGGTCTTCAAGGTAAAAAAGTGGCGATTCTTGCATTTGGTACCTTGTTGTACCCAGCACTAGAAGTTGCGCCTGACTTTGATGCCACCGTTGTGAATATGCGATTCATCAAACCATTGGACGTTGATCTTGTGTGCAAGATGGCCAAAGAGCACGACTTGATTGTCACCCTAGAAGAAGGTGCTGTGGGTGGTGGAGCAGGCAGTGCTTGCCTTGAAGCTTTGTCAGTTGCGGGCATTGAAGTAGCCACTTTGGTGCTTGGTTTGCCTGATCGATTCGTTGATCATGGGGACCATGCTTTGCTGATGAAAGAATGTGGTCTGGATGCGGCAGGTATCCGCAAAGCCATTGCAGAAAAGCTGGGAATTCCAGCAAAACAGCAAGCTGCGTAAAATTGCAGGACAATATGACCATGAATGACATCAACACATCTTTCCTAAAAACATCGGCCATGGCCGATGTTCAGTCGTCCGTTGACCATCGCAACATCGTGATTAATCGCGTTGGAATTCGTGGCGTGCGCCATCCTATTCAGGTGACAACCGAATCAGGCGTGCAACCAAGCGTTGCCATGATTGATTTAGATGTTCTGTTGCCAGCGGATAAAAAGGGCACACACATGTCCCGCTTTATCGCTTTGTTACAAGACAGTCATGCGCCTTTGAATGCTCATGAGATGCGTTCGATGATTGGCAAAATGTTGCCATTGTTAGAAGCGCAGGCTGGTCAGATTTCACTTAAGTACACACACTTCATCAACAAGACAGCGCCCATCTCTGGTGTGCAGAGCTTGCTTGACTACGATGTGACTTGGGTGGCTAACGCTAAAAATGTGAATGGTCAAGTAGAAGTGGATTTAAAGCTTCAGGCGGTTGTGCCTGTCACAAGCTTGTGCCCATGTTCAAAAGAAATTTCCGAGTACGGTGCTCACAATCAACGCTCACATGTCACGATGAATGTGACTTTGCAAAAAGACATTGATTTGAGTATTGAAGATTTGGTCAGAATCGCTGAAGCAGAGGCTTCATGTGAGTTGTGGGGCTTGTTAAAGCGCCCAGACGAAAAGTATGTGACCGAAAGAGCTTACGACAATCCAAAGTTTGTTGAAGATTTGGTGCGTGATGTGGCTGGTCGATTAAAAGCTGATGCAAGAATTAAATCGTTTGTTGTTGAAGCTGAAAACTTTGAGTCGATTCACAATCACAGTGCGTATGCACTGATTCAGTCAGACTAATTCAAATCATCCAAAGGCCATCTAGGCCTCACGTCAAATCCCCAATCTTTGGTAGCAAGTTGGGGATTTTTCTTTAGACGCATAGCCCCAGCAAAAGCAATCATCGCACCATTGTCGGTACACAAATGCATCGGTGGGTAATGAACTGAGAAACCTTCTTTGCTGCAAGATTGAGCCAATGATTCTCTGAGTTGTTCGTTGGCGCCAACGCCACCAGCCACAACCAAGGTTGTTAAACCACTTTGCTTTAAGGCATTAATGGATTTACTGACCAACACCTCAACGATGGCATCAACAAATCCTCTGGCGACATCCGCTTTGGCGGAGTCACTCAAGTGACCATTGTTAGCAGCAGTGACTTTTTTAACTTGGGTCAGTAACGATGTTTTTAAACCAGCAAATGAAAAATCCAAATCACCCGAATGTTTCATGGGTCTAGGGAATTGATGGGTGCTTGGATTACCAGTTTTAGCTAAATTGGAAACAGCTGGTCCTCCCGGATAGCTCAAGCCCAACATCTTGGCAGTTTTATCAAACGCCTCACCGGCAGCATCATCCAAAGTCTCTCCAAGGATCGTGTATTCGCCAACCCCAGTCACTTTCATGAGTTGTGTGTGCCCACCTGAGACCAAAAGGGCCACAAATGGGAACTGAATATTGGCGTCATCAGCCAATAAAGGCGATAAAAGGTGACCTTCCAGATGATGAATGCCCAAAACTGGCTTATTCAGGGCCAAGGCCATGCCTTTTGCCACGGATGCGCCGACCAAAAGAGCCCCGGCCAAGCCTGGACCCTGGGTAAAAGCGATCGCATCGATGTCTTCTAAGCCCCCGGGTGTTTCTTTAAGTACCTGATTTATAAGGGGTAATATTCTTTTGATGTGGTCCCTGGAGGCCAATTCTGGCACCACGCCGCCATAATCAATGTGCATGGCTATTTGAGAGTACAGGGCTTGGCCTAATAAGCCCATCCCAGCAGGCTTCCCAGCCTCCCAGGGGGCTGTATCGACAATTGCCACGCCTGTTTCATCACAAGAGGTTTCTATACCAAGTACTCGCATGACTGTATTTTGCCGTGCTACAATCTCGTTTTACAGTTTTTTCTGACTTTTTTTTCAGATCCTATTTAGAGAACTACAGCATGACAACAATCCGCTTACGCGAAAACGAACCTTTTGAAGTAGCACTGCGCCGTTTCAAGCGCACCATCGAGAAGAACGGTCTTTTGACTGAGTTACGTGCTCGTGAGTTCTACGAAAAGCCAACAGCTGAGCGCAAGCGCTTGAAAGCTGCTGCTGCTAAACGCCATTACAAGCGTATTCGCAGCCAGATGTTGCCTAAGAAAATGTATTAATTTTTTCTCAGGCTGGATTTCTAGCCTTGGGATAAGACAAACCCACTGACGGTTATCCCGCAGTGGGTTTTTTCATTTGAGGAGTAAAGATGAGCTTAAAAGACCAAATCATAGAAGATATGAAAAATGCCATGCGCGCAAAAGACACTGCTCGCTTGGGAACCATCCGTTTATTGTTGGCTGCCATGAAGCAAAAAGAAGTGGATGAGCGCATTGAGTTGGATGACGGCGCAGTGATTGCCATCATTGAAAAACTGATCAAGCAACGCAAAGACTCTATTTCTCAGTTTCAGGCTGCTAAGCGTGATGACTTAGTAGTGATTGAGAATGCTGAACTGATTGTTTTGCAGGCTTATATGCCAGAGCAAATGTCTGAAGCTGAAGTAGCTGCAGTGGTTGCAAAAGCAGTGGCGGAAGTTGGCGCGACTGGACCACAAGATATGGGCAAGGTCATGGGCCTTGTTAAATCACAATTGGCCGGTAAAGCGGATATGGGTGTTGTCTCTGCTCAAGTGAAAGCTGCTTTAACAAAATAAAGAATTGTCATAGACTGCCAACATGATTCCTCAATCCTTCATTGCTGATTTATTAAATCGCATCGATATCGTCGAGGTTGTTGGGCGTCATGTGACATTGAAAAAAGCGGGCGCCAACTTTCAAGGTTTGTGTCCCTTTCATAACGAGAAGTCTCCATCATTCAGTGTGTCACCAACCAAACAGTTTTATCACTGCTTCGGTTGTGGAGCGCATGGCTCTGCGATCAGTTTTCTCATGGAGCATTCTGGTCTAACGTATGTAGATGCCATTGAAGAGTTGGCAAGATCTGCTGGCTTGACTGTGCCTCGTGAAGAGCGCAGACCGCAAGACCTTGCGAAGCAACAGCAAGCAATTGCTCTGAGTGAAGTCATGTCACCAGCGGCTGATTGGTACAAACAACAACTAAAACAAAACACGCGCGCGATTGATTATTTAAAAGGTCGTGGCTTGAGTGGTGAAATCGCTAAGCGATTTAACTTGGGTTACGCACCGGAAGCTTGGCAAGGCTTAGAAGCTGTGTTTGGTTCTTACACTCAAGACTCGATTGCCAATGTTTTGGTTGAAGCCGGCTTGATTATTCAGTCAGAGTCAAAACGATACGATCGCTTTCGTGATCGCATCATGTTCCCAATTCGCAATCCTAAAGGCCAGGTGATTGCATTCGGTGGCCGAATCTTAGATGCTGGCGAACCTAAATATTTAAATTCACCAGAAACACCACTGTTCTCTAAAGGCAATACTTTGTATGGTTTGTTTGAAGCGCGACAAGCCATCAGAGATAAAGGATATGTGATCGTTTGTGAAGGTTATATGGATGTGGTGGCGCTTGCTCAATTAGGCTTTGCCAATGGTGTGGCCACTTTGGGTACGGCGTGTACAGCCAATCACGTCAGAGCGTTGATGCGTCAAACTGATCGGATCATTTTTTCATTCGACGGTGATGCCGCTGGTCAGCGAGCTGCGAAGCGAGCGCTTGAAGCTTGTTTGCCGATGATGGCAGATGACAAAGAAATCAAATTCTTATTTTTGCCAACAGAACACGATCCTGACAGTTTTGTCAGAGAGCGCGGTGCTCCAGCGTTTGAAGAAGCGATTCGCCAAGCGATGCCTTTGTCTTCGTTTTTGATTCAAGTGGCCAATGAAGGTCATGATTGGAATACGCCTGAAGGTAGAGCACAAACTCAACACGCAGCAAAGCCACTGTTGTTATCGATGCCTGCGATCGCATTAAGAGCGCAATTGATTCGTGAGTTGGCGCAAAGAGTTGGCATCACTCCAGCAGAGCTTGAATCATTTTGTGGATTCAAGCCAGTTGTTGAGCAAAAGCCAATGACGCCTGTCACGAATAATGGTTCAGATAAATACATGAGTGGGGCTGGTTCGAATGGTAAAAAACCATGGACTAAAAAAGCACCAGTTTCATCTGGGCCGCCACCCACAGCGCCAACCGATTTAGCAGAACAAATCTTAAGAATTCTTTTGCAATTCCCATTCTTTGCAAGAACACTTGAGCCTGAAGCAAAACGCCTTATTTTGGCAGCTGCTCAAAAAAGATCAGAAAAGGCCATGGCATTGATGGCCGATTTGATTTTCCAGTGTGAGCAAATGCCATCCAATGTTGGTTTTGCAGTATTTCAGGAACAATTGGATCGGGCGCCTTTGGCCAAGTCTTATGCCATCCTTCGTGAAAGAATCATGCAAAGTGATTTAACCGAAGATATTGCCAAAGAAGACTTTTATAGCACCCTCAAGAAACTGGAACAGATTGATTTAAAGGATCAAATGACCGAAATTGCTGCCAGAATAGCGGCTGGTCAAACCCAGGAAGGCGATGTTGAGCGCTATCGTCAATTAATGACAAAACTCAAATAATCTGGAAAAACTCCAGCTCACCGACTATAATACAAGGTTTCCGAATTTCTAATGAAATTCAATAAGTTAGCAGTTCTGTAACTTCTTAGTCTATTAAAGTGAGTGAGTACTAACATTATGCCAGCATCTAAAGCCAAAAAAGTCATTTCTAAGGCAGCCCCAAAAAAAGTAAGCGCAAAACCAGTGGCTAAGAAGCCTGCTGCAAAAGTTGCTAAGCCAGCTCCTAAAAAAGCAGTGGCCAAGCCAGTGGCTAAAAAACCTGCAGCCAAACCAGCGGCCAAAAAGCCTGCTGCGAAACCTGTTGCTAAGAAACCTGTCAAAGCAGCGGCCAAGCCAGTTGCTAAAAAACCTGTAGCTAAACCAGTGGCCAAGAAAGCTGCTGCTAAGCCAGTTGCTAAAAAACCTGTCAAAGCAGTAGCTAAACCAGCACCTAAAAAAGCCGCAGCAAAGCCAGTGGCTAAAAAAGTGATTGCCAAAGTTCCAGCTAAAGCTGCGAAGCCAGTAAAACTCGCTAAGTCAGTTAAGTCAGCTAAGCCTGCAGTTAAAACAGCAAAAGAATTAAAAGAAGAAGCCAAGCTTGCCAAAGCTTTGGCTAAAGAATTAGCTAAAGCAGAAAAACAAAAAATCGCTGCCGATAAAGTCAAAGAAAAAGCGGCAGCATTAGCCGTTGCTCTAGATGAGAACGGTGAGCCAATTAAAAAAACACGTGGACGTAAACCAAAGCCAGTAGAGCCGGTTGATCCAAATGTGGATAACCGCACAGATCGTCAAAAAGCACGTGATCGCAAAGCAAAAGAAAAAGCATTGTTGCAAGAATTCAATGCTCAAAAATTAGGTAGTGAAGAGCAGCAAGAGTTGCGTCGTGCTCGCTTGAAGCATTTGATCAAGATGGGTAAGTCACGCGGCTACTTAACGCATGGCGAAATCAATGACGTGATGTCAGATGAAATTTCTGATTCTGATTCATTAGAAACATTGATCAGCTTGTTGAGCGACATCAGCATCACTGTTTACGAACAGGCGCCAGATGCAGAAACATTGTTATTGAATGAGAACGCACCTTCTGCCACAACCGAAGAAGAAGCTGAAGAAGAAGCTGAAGCAGCTTTATCAACCGTTGACTCTGAGTTTGGTAGAACAACTGATCCAGTCCGTATGTACATGCGTGAAATGGGTACCGTTGATCTTTTGACTCGTGAAGGCGAGATTGTCATTGCCAAGAAGATCGAAGCCGGTCTTAAAGAAATGGTGATGGCGTTGTCAGCATGCCCTGTGACGATTGTTGAGATTTTGGACAACGTCAAGAAGATCGAAGAAGGCACGATGGAGATTGATGAGTTTGTCGATGGTTTGGTGGATCCAAACGCAGAAGACATCCCAATGACTGCCGTTGAAGAAGAAGAGCCTCTTGAAGATGAAGAAGGTGAAGAGGGTGAAGAAGAAGGCGGCGGTGGCGGCGGTGGTAATACTGCGTCCGCTAAGCAGCTTGAAGAATTAAAGCAACTTTCTCTCGTTAAGTTTGTGGTGATTCGCAATCAATTCGAGAAAATGCGCAAAGCGCATGAGAAAGAGGGCTACAACTCTCCTGGCTACAAAAAAGCACAAGAAGCGATTCGTAATGAATTGATGGGCTTCCGTTTAACGGCCAAGTCTGTAGAAAAACTATGTGACACGATGCGCAAGCAAGTTGATCAAGTGTGGGCATTAGAGCGCAGCTTGGTTCGAGTACTTGTTGATAAAGTGGGTGTACCACGTGGTGAAGTTCTAGCAGCTCTACCAAAACAAGCATTGAACTTGAAGTGGTCTTCAATTTTGTTGAAAGATGCCAAGTCTTACGCAGCGATCCTTGAAAGAAACATTCCTGCAATTCAAGAAATTCAACAAAAGTTAATTGATATTCAAAATAACGTGGTCTTGCCACTTCCAGAATTAAAAGAAGTGAACAAGAAGATGAACGAGGGCGAAAAACGTGCTCGTGCTGCTAAACGTGAAATGACTGTTGCTAACTTGCGTTTGGTGATCTCGATTGCTAAAAAATACACCAACCGTGGTTTGCAGTTCTTGGACTTGATCCAAGAGGGCAACATTGGTTTGATGAAGGCCGTCGATAAGTTTGAATACCGTCGTGGTTACAAGTTCTCAACATACGCAACATGGTGGATTCGTCAGGCGATCACGCGTTCAATCGCTGACCAGGCCCGCACAATCCGTATCCCTGTTCACATGATTGAAACCATCAACAAGATGAACCGTATCAGCCGTCAAATTTTGCAAGAAACAGGTGTCGAGCCTGATGCTGCAACATTGGCGTTGAAGATGGAGATTCCAGAAGACAAGATTCGCAAGATCATGAAGATTGCCAAAGAGCCTATCTCAATGGAAACCCCAATTGGTGATGATGCTGATTCAAACTTGGGCGACTTCATTGAAGACACGAACACTTTGGCTCCGCAAGAAGCTGCTTTGCATGACTCAATGCGTGATGTGGTCAAGGACATCCTTGATTCATTGACACCGCGTGAAGCAAAAGTATTGAGAATGCGTTTTGGTATTGAGATGAGCACTGACCATACTTTGGAAGAAGTTGGTAAGCAGTTTGACGTAACGCGTGAGCGTATTCGTCAAATTGAAGCAAAAGCGTTGCGTAAAATGCGTCATCCAAGCAGAAGCGACAAGCTTAAGAGCTTCTTAGAGGAAGATTAATCCATAAGGGCCCTTAGCTCAGTTGGTTAGAGCAGAGGACTCATAATCCTTTGGTCCGCGGTTCAAGTCCGCGAGGGCCCACCAATAAAATCAATGACTTAGTGTGAAAACGCTAGGTCATTTTTCTTTTCTGTGTGGTCGGTGTGTAATGAAAAACTCTACATTACCAACTGCAAACCCAATAGATATGGATGTCTGCGTTGGAGCAATGAACTAATAATATTTTGTGACGCATTCATAAAATAAGTATTGATTCATTCGGAAGTAAATCATCACAATAGTTGAATTCCAAAGTTTTTCATCAATAAGGAAAATAGTCCAAAACTGATAACAGTTACTGCAATACTTCCTCCCATAGTTAACCAAAAACCTAATTTAGGGAGCAGGTATGGAAATAATAAAAACATCGGCAAAGTAGGAATCACATACCAAAAAGTGTAATAAGCGTGGTTTGCTATTTTTTCTTCTGATTGATTCTCAATAAAAAGCCAAGTTAAGGTGAGTAACGTTATCAACGGTAGTGCTGCAATGAATCCTCCTAACTTATCGCTTCGTTTGGCTACTTCACTGACCAACACAACTATTCCGGCTGTTAATAAGTATTTTGTAATGATCCAAGTCATAAAAGTCCCAATAATATCTAGTTGTCATATAGTAAAAATATCATTTAAAACAATACCCCGTTCAGTCAGCAAGCGTATTTTGGCAAATATATTTGATTGGTGTTAAAGTCAGAACATGTTGAAAAAGTTAATCCTTGTTCTTTTACTTGCTAGTGCACCCTTGCAATCCTGGGCTGCATCGCAGATGCCTTTTCAACATTCTTCCTTGGCCCTCCGTGTTGAAGCAACTGATGCATCACAGCATAATTGTCATCAAAACACCTCAGATTCTTCTGCTGATGACAATCACTCATCGCCCCAAGGTAAAAGTTGTAACTCTTGCGCTTTGTGCATGGCTTTTGCCTTTTTTTATTCAAAGCCAGAAATAACTCCGACTTCATACTTTGTATCTTTTAAGTCTAGAGATGTGAGTTTCATTAGCCACGACCTAGCCGCACCAATCAAGCCACCCATTCTGTAACTCCCCTAGTATAAGTCCGCCCAAATTTTGGGTTTGATTGTTATTGGAGAGTTATATGAAGAAACTAATATTTGCATTTGCTGGTTTTATGGCCTTGCATGCCCAAGCTAATTCTGTATGGGTAGAACAAAATAAACTGGTTGGAGAAATTGGTGGTTGGAAGGTTTATGCCAAAGAGCAGCCTCCTGCTATGGTGCCATCAAATCAAAATATCTTTTCACTAAATCAAGCTGTTGAGCGAATGCTGAGTCATCAATTGGATTCGGTTAACTATTTGCCAGGCTCTGAGTCAATGACTGATTACTATGTATTAAGTCCTGCTCAGCGCTCTGCGCTCCAACAGCGATATGCCATCATTTATGAAACATCAAAGTCATATTATGAATTGGTGGCGCAAAGAGAAAAGCTGGCACATATGGAGGATGTGCTTAACGCTGTAGAAGCTGCTTCAGAGCTAACTGACCGTATGTACAAGGTTGGTAATGTGAATGAGCTCAAGCTTCTAAACCAGAAGAAAGACTTATACAAAAAAAGATTGGAATATAAAGCTCTTGAAACTAAGCATTTAGAGGCAAAGGAGCGTTTTATTCAAAGACTGAACTTTGTTAACCGAGATGTAAACGTAGATGTTGAGCCTCGTTTACCTGAGCCGCCAAAAGATTTAAGGAGGCTGACTGACAAAGAAAAAAGATCAATCAATCTCGGAGCAATCAGTAATCCTGGATCTGTTCATATACGTTCTTTGGCTCGGATTTCTTATGAGAACTACACGGAGAAATTCAATAAAGCTAAATCCTACAAGGAAGATATCTTGCCAACCCAAAAGAAGATTTCTGAGGAAAACTTACTCAGATATAACGGGATGCTGATTGATGTATTTCACCTGCTAGAAGATGCAGAAAAACAAAGTAAAACGGTCATTGAGTATATCGATGCGAACTTAGCTTTATTAATCCAAGCTGCCAAATTAGAGAAAGATCTAATCGATGCGCAGATGGATTTCTCAAATATCAATGTGAGGTAGTCAATGAACACACGCAGAAAATTTTTAACAGGAGCTGCGGTCACGATGGCCGCTGCTGGAGTGAGTAGACATGCTTTAGCAAGATTGCCTGAGCCAGTTATTCAAACGAGCCCTAATACACAAAAGCCGCTATTTCCAAATAGTGGAAAAGAGTACAACCCGGTTGTGACTCTCAATGGCTGGACTTTGCCTTGGCGAATGAACAATGGAGTCAAAGAATTTCACTTAGTTGCTGAACCAGTTGTTCGTGAGATGGCGCCAGGATTTAAAGCGCACTTATGGGGTTACAACGGTCAATCACCAGGGCCCACTATTGAGGTCGTTGAGGGTGACAAAGTAAGAATTTTTGTCACAAACAAGCTACCCGAGCACACCTCAATCCATTGGCATGGGCAACGTCTACCCAATGGTATGGATGGGGTGGCTGGTCTGAATCAGCCGGCAATACCATCAGGCAAGACATTTGTGTATGAATTTACCGCGCGTCGTCCTGGTACTTTCATGTATCACCCTCACGCTGATGAGATGACACAGATGGCCATGGGAATGATGGGCTTTTGGGTGACGCATCCAAAGGAAAAGCATCCTGACATTGATGAGGTCAACCGTGATTTTTGTTTCCTTTTGAACTCATTTGATATTGATCCTGGTAGCTTTACTCCTAACCCAGCAACGATGTTGGACTTCAACATTTGGGCATGGAATAGCCGAGTCTTTCCTGGTATTGACACTCTGAATGTCCGCTTGAACGACAAAGTGCGTATCCGTGTGGGTAATTTGACGATGACCAATCACCCTATTCACCTACATGGACATGAGTTTCATGTCACAGGTACTGATGGCGGACCAACGCCAAAGGCAACCCGTTGGTATGAAGTGACAACTGATGTCGCGGTGGGTCAAATGCGTCAAATTGAGTTTTTGGCGGATGAAGAAGGTGATTGGGCATTCCATTGTCATAAGAGTCACCACACTATGAATGCTATGGGGCACGATATTGCTAATTTAATTGGAGTTGATCATCGAGGATTGGCTGGAAAAATCAAGAAAGTTATACCTGATTACATGGTCATGGGAGAGCGAGGCATGTCTGATATGACTGAGATGGAGATGGAGCTTCCCAAAAACACTCTTCCAATGATGACAGGCGATGGTCCTTATGGATCCCTTGAGATGGGTGGCATGTTCACAGTCTTGAAAGTACGAAAGGATCAAGCTCCCAACGACTATAAGAATGCTGGATGGTTCAAACAGCCCAAAGGGACCCAGGCATTTGAATGGAAGGGTGCTACACCAAGCCCATCAAGAAGTAAGGATGCAGGGTCTTCTGCAATGAAGCGAATGCATCCAACACCAGAAGTCGAAGTGAAGGTCAAAAAGCCTTCAGGTTCAACAAGTCACAATCACTAATTAGGAGTTCAAAATGAAATTCAAGTTCGCTTATATATTTTTTGGCTTAGCTTTGTCTCAGTTAACCTTTGCTCATGGGGATCAGCATAAAAAGCCGATGCATCATCAAATGACTATTCAGCAGGAAGACTGGGGTATTGCAGGTAATAGCAAGGAGGTCACTCGCACCATTGCGGTGTCAATGTCTGATGATATGAAGTTCAAGCCCGAAAAAATTGATATTAAATTAGGCGAAACCATTAAGTTTGTCATCAAGAATAACGGGAAGTTAATGCATGAGATGGTGATTGGAACTAAGCCAGTGCTTGATAAGCATGCAGAAATGATGGTGAAGCATCCAAACATGGAGCACGATGAACCCTATATGGCTCATGTTTCTCCAGGGAAATCAGCAGAAATCATCTGGAAATTCAATCGGCCAGGAAAATTTGAATTTGCTTGCTTGATTGCTGGGCACTATCAAGCCGGTATGGTTGGAAAAATTGAGGTGAAATAATGAAAAAACTTATTGCAATGGGATTATTTCTATTGAGCTCTAGTGTTTTTGCGACTGAGTGGGCTAAGGGAGAGGTTCGCCGTATTGATATTGAGAATAAGAAGCTGACCATAAAACATGAAGAAATCAAAAGTCTTGATATGCCTCCAATGTCCATGGTTTTCTACGTTGAGAATGCTGATATTTTGAAAGGAATTAATCCAGGCGATAAGGTTGAATTCACGGCTGAAGAAAAAGGAACAAAGCTAATTGTTAAACAAATTAGAAAGCCACAATAAAAATTAATCTTCAATGTTTGATTGGTAAAAACTTATGAAAAATTTAAATAAAATTAGACGGTCAATCTTTTTTGGGGCGATGTTATTTCCCGCTCTCAGTTTTTCATCTCCCCTAAAGCCTCTAATCACGATGTGGAAAAGTCCAAGCTGTGGGTGTTGTAAAGATTGGGAAATTTATCTGCAGAAAAATGGTTTTAATGTAAAGGCTATTCCTCAGGGAAATGATCAAATACGTAAAAAGTTAGGGATGCCCATTCAATATGGTTCTTGTCATACTGCATTAATAAATGGATATGTCATTGAGGGTCATGTGCCCTCAAGAGAAATCAAAAGGTTATTAATTGAAAAACCTATAGCATTGGGTTTGGCGGTTCCTGCTATGCCTATTGGTTCGCCTGGAATGGATGGACCTGAATACGGTGAAAAAAAAGATCCATACGATGTTTTATTGATTGGAATGAATGGTCAGCCTAGTATTTATCAATCCTATAAATAAAGCAGTAAATATGAGTGGATTGATCCCAAATTCTTATCTAAAGCATGCGGCTAAGATACTTTAAGTATTAGGAGCGACGATATGTTAGATGGCTGCTCCAAACCAATGTAATTTTTAAAACTCAAAGTTTTGAGATTATTGGTTTAATAAGAGGGTATTTAACTAACAAAAAGCTACACACCAATATTTAGGAGGTGTAATCTCTTGAAATCCTAATGGTTTATTTGGTTGTCTGTTCTCATAATCCTTTGGTCCGCGGTTCAAGTCGGCGACGGCCCACCAGTAGTTCAAAAGCCAACTCACGGGTTGGCTTTTTGTTTAATTCCACTAAAAAGCGCTCATCTTGAACCCTATAATCAGGGGGTGAATCAAAAATTACATGATCATCTTCAATATCAGACTCAAGCTAACCAATCTTTATTAAAAGCTTGGTTGATTGAGACAATTGAGCGCACGCGCAGTATTTTCCTGAATCTCAAGCCGAGACAAGAAGTGGTTCCAAGGCTCGAAATATTAAATCCTCCTAACTGGGAGTTTGGGCATCTCACATGGTTCCATGAGTTTTGGGTGCATCGAAAAGGTCAAATCTCTCATCCATCTTTGCTGAGTAACGCTGATCTATTTTTTAATTCTTCAGAAATAGCTCATGCAGATCGTTGGACGATTGAGGTGCCGGCATTGGAGAGTTTGCTGCAATATAACTTTGAAGTGGCTCAGAAAACAATTGATTTACTTCAGGGCACTGTTGATGCTGAGACTGCCTACTTTATTCAGCTGTCTATCTTTCATCAGGATATGCACAACGAAGCTTTTGCCTATATGTGGCAAACCATGTCTTATGCGCAGCCTTTTGAACCTTTTTCAAAAAAGAGCGCCCAAGGTGATTTAAAGTCTAAATATATTCACTTCCCAAAATCAAGTATTCAAGCTGGCGCACATAAACAGAGTGGTTTCATATTTGATAATGAAAAATGGGCACATACTGTTGATTTGAATAAATTTTCTATTGCGAGACAACCAATTACTAATGGTGAGTATTTAGAGTTTATTGAATCATCTAAAAACTATTCGCATGGTAAGCCAATCACGATTCCTAATTATTGGAAAAAAGAGGGGGGTGATTGGTATCAACGATTTTTTGATAATTGGCAATTACTTGCTTTAGATGAGCCTGTACGACATGTGTCTTATGTAGATGCTCAGCATTATTGTGAGTGGCGCCAAGTTAGATTGCCAACCGAGCATGAATTATCACTATTAATGAGTCAAGCAGACGGTCAATGGCAGGCATCCAATTTATGGGAATGGACTTCAAGTCCCTTCATGCCTTTCCCAGGGTTTTCGGCTGATCCTTATGTTGATTACTCTAAGCCATGGTTTGATGGTAATTATCAGGTTTTGAAAGGCTGGAGCCCATACACCCCAGAGCGTTTAAGAAGGGTCGCATTCCGTAACTTTTATGCGCCTCAACGATCTGATCATTTTTGTGGCTTTCGTACGTGTTTGCGCTAAATTGAGTAAGCTACGGTATTCCTGATTTTTCAGTCTCTTCATTCATTCTTTTACTGAGCATTTATGTCTTATAACGGTCGTCTTACTTCTCTTTCTCATGGTGGTGGTTGTGGTTGCAAAATTGCCCCGGGCATTTTGAGCGATATCCTGAAGGCATCACCAATCAGAAACATTCCGTCTGCATTACTTGCTGGTTCAGACAACAATGAAGATGCAGCTGTTTATCAAATCAATGAACATCAGGCCATCGTAGCAACAACAGATTTTTTCATGCCAATCGTGGACGATCCATTTGAGTTTGGCAGAATTGCTGCGACTAATGCGATATCTGATATTTATGCGATGGGTGCACAACCATTATTTGCTTTGGCTTTGCTTGGTATGCCCATCAATGTTTTGCCAATGGAGGTCATTCAGCAAATCACAGCAGGCGGAGAATCGGTTTGTGCTGATGCTGGCATCATGATTGCGGGTGGTCATTCTATTGACACGGTTGAGCCTATTTATGGCTTGGTAGCGATTGGCATCGTCGATCCTAAGAAACTTAAGAGAAACAATGGAGCCAAATCAGGTGACAGCATTATTTTAAGTAAGCCTTTAGGTGTGGGTGTTCTTTCAGCAGCGCTTAAGAAAGAGCAATTGTCTGAAGCTGGTTACCGCGAGATGATTGCTTTAACAACCAAGCTCAATAAGCCTGGCGTTGAATTAGCGCAATTAGACGGGGTTCATGCTTTGACCGATGTCACAGGCTTTGGTTTGGCCGGACATTTACTTGAGTTAGCGCGTGGCGCAAAACTAGAGGCCAAGTTAGATTGGAACAGTATTCCGGTTGTTGAGGAAGCTGTTCAGTTGGTACAAAAAGATATTTACACCGGTGCTTCAACACGTAATTGGGTTGGCTACGGACACGAAGTTAAGTTGGCGCAGAACATATCTTTATGGCAGCAAAATTTATTGACTGATCCTCAAACCAGCGGTGGTCTATTGATTTCTTGTGCACCAGAAGCAGAGGCTGAAGTGCTGGCCATTTTGCAAGCAGGTGACTTTATGAAGGCGAAGAAAATCGGACAATTTATTGAGGGCTCCGGTTTATCCGTGGCGTAAAAAATGAATCAATCACTGATTGAAGAAATAACATCCGGGCTAAAGTCAGTCACACCATCCATATCTCCTAAGTTCTTTTATGATGATATTGGCTCACACCTGTTTGAGGCCATTACCTTTTTAGAAGAATACTATCCAACGCGAGTTGAAAAATCGATCATGAAGATGCATGAGTCTCAAATAGCATCTGCTGTTGGGACTTGTGATGTCTTATTAGATTTGGGTGCAGGAAATTGCGCTAAAGCCAGTGAGCTTTTTAATTCAATTAATCCAAAAGAATATCTTGCGCTGGATATTTCAAAAGACTTTTTAGAATTAGCAATTGTTGATTTAAAAAAGAGATTTCCTCATATACAGATGTCTGCGCAGGTTTGTGATTTGGCTCAGCCGCTAAGCTTTCCAGACTTGGCAGGTAAGAAGAAAACCTTCTTTTATCCTGGATCTTCTATCGGGAACTTCACCCCTGATCAAGTCAGTATTTTTTTTGAAAACATTGCCAGCATTTGTAATGGTTCAGGCGGATTTTTGATTGGCGTTGATTTGGTCAAAGACAGTGACGTTCTTCAAAGGGCCTATGATGATTCTCTTGGAATAACGGCAGCGTTTAATTTAAATGTTCTCAAGCACGTTAACCGCATCATTGGCAGTGATTTTGATGTTTTGGATTGGGAGCACTACGCTGTCTTCAATCAAGAGCAATCTCGCATTGAAATGCATCTTCGCGCTAAACGTGACCTAGTTGTGACGTGGCCATCGCATTCGCAATCGCAATCCATTAATTTCAAAGCTGGTGAGATGATTCACACAGAAAATAGTTATAAATACACTAAAGCTTCATTCTCTGATTTATTGATCAAAGCTGGATTTGATGATGTCCGGGTTTGGACGGATCCTCAAGAGTTGTTCATGGTTTGCTATGCCAAGGCTTGATCTTCCCCTGATCTCAACAAGCGGTTTATTTAATTAAACGATTCAGTAGCGCTTTGATTGAATTCAATTCAAATTCTGGCCGCACGTATTCTTTTCTTTTTTTGATGTGCTTTTCAAGAGATTGATAAAAGGCTGCATTCGATTCTGTCTTTTGCAGGATCTTGGCCAAAGCCTTCTCATCCCCAACTTGATAGTAGCCAGGATAGTCATCTCCGAGTAGGCCTCGGTTGCCAGGTATATCAGATGCAATGATAGGCACCCCAATGGCGATTGCCTCAGTTACCACATGTGCTCCACCCTCCATGAGGCTTGATATCACCATGAGATGGCTGCGGGAGAGTTGCTGTAATGTTTCAGAGTGACTTAGTTCGTCAAGCCACTGATAGTTCTTGAGTTCTTTGTTGAATGCCTTTGCCAGACTTTTCATCTCAGGGCTCATAGCTTTACCCATATGTATGACTTTTATCTTGCTCTCTGGCCCCAGGTACTTGAGACTCTTGGCAGTACAGAAAGGATCTTTTTCTGATCGCAGATGTCCGATCACGCTGATTAAAAAACTCTTCTTCAAAAGAGCTTTACGTTTAACTGGCTTAGTGGATTGATAAATGACGTGAGTTTTTGTTTGCAAATGCTTTGGAATCATCGCCAATGCTGCGGATTGCAAGATAACGATTGCGTCAGACATTTCCATTGATTTAATTACTTCAGCATGTGATGCCATGTCGCGATATAAATCAGTGCCAGTCAAAATTAAGATGATTGGCTGGTTTGGATATTTTTTTCGGAACTGAACAATTGATGCATGGCTTCTGTATGCATGAAGTGCAATCAATAAATCTGTGTCTTTACCCGTCCATTGATTAGATACTCGAACTTGGTGACTTAATTTTTTCAGAAAGCTCTGCCAGCGCAATGCTGTGATGCGGTTTCCGTGGAGGCTTCCTGCTGGGGCAGGGGTCACAATTTCTATATTGCTCATTTTGTCATTGTATAAGTCTTCTTGAGTTTAATTACGGCCATCTCGATAGCGGCTAAAAGAGCTTTAATTAAGTACTTGATCGATGATTACCTTTTTAAGACATAATTCATCTTTGAGTACTTTTAACCAATAAATGAGCAATAACTAATAAGAGACACACATGAACACACTAGATGCTATCCGCCAAAGAAGAGCGATCAAACACTTTGACCCAGCTCATCAATTCAGCAAAGAAGAAACCCAGCAATTAATCGAATTAGCGATGCAAGCCCCATCTTCATTCAATATTCAACACTGGCGTTTGGTGAATGTCACTGACAAAGCTTTGAGAACTCAGTTACGCGCTGCTGCTCATGATCAAGCTCAAGTCACAGATGCCTCATTACTGTTTGTGATTGCTGTGGATATCAAGGCATGGAGCAAAGATCCTGCCAGATATTGGGTCAATGCCCCTAAAGAGGCACAAGATATCTTGGTGCCATGGATCAATCCTTTCTACTCAGCTGATGAGCAGTTACAGCGTGATGAAGCCATGAGATCTGCTGGCATTTTGCTGCAAACCATGATGTTGGCCGCTAAAGGGATGGGGTATGACTCTTGCCCAATGGTTGGCTTTGATTTTAAGAAAGTTGCTGAATTGATTCATTTGCCAAAAGACTTTGCATTGGCTGCGATGTTGCCAATTGGTAAGGCCATAAAACCAGCCTGGCCAAAGCCTGGATTCATTCCACAATCAGAAATGATTGTTGAAAATCGTTTCTAATTCCTCTAATTATATTAATAGATGATGAACAAAAAGACTTTGCTGACTGGGCTTTGTCTTTTGATCTTCACATTCTTTGAATTAACGGTCGTCATTCTGGATGTTGGTTTGATGGCTGTTGCTTTTGCGATCCCAGCCTTGATTGGTTATGTCCTCAAGCCACAGTTTGGAGATTTGGTTTATTTGCTGTTTCTAGCCGCTGGTATTGCAGGCGTGGCCGTGGTCTTTGTTTATCGCAAACAATCACAGGCTTACTTTAGAAGAACATTGGGTCAACGCTCAGAAGAGTTGATTGAAAAGCTGAGGCTGAGCCGATGGTTCAAGGATATCTCTCAATAAGTGACATTGTTGGCAAAACCCTCAATTAGGTATAGGATGAAAGATCAACTATCCATAGGAGGTCGCGATGTCAGGACAACATGAATTCATGAAGTGGCAACAAGAGCGTGCCAAAGAACTTTTTTCTCTATCTCATCGACTGTTAGAGACTGCCAAAGAGCTTGGTGAACATCAAGTCACTGAAATCAAGGCCAGCATAGAGCATGCCAAGTCTTATGCCAAGCAAGCAGCTACCAATGATGTGGCCAAGCTAAAGGCTTTGCAGGAGCAGTTTTCTGAAGATGCCATGGCTCGCATGACTATCTATCAAAAGAAGATCAAAAGCCTTCTGAAATCCATGGAAGATGAGGCGGCCGATGAAGTTGAAAAACATCTCAACAAAGCGCGCTCAGCCATGGAAGATTGGTTAAAAACTGCCAGTAAGAACTTGCCAGCAGGATCAGACAAGTTCACAGATATTGTGCGTGATGTGTCGGATGCTGGTCACAAGGTCTTAAAAGAAGGTCGGAAGATGGCAAAGCAGGCTGCAGAAGCTGCAGAACATGGTTTCGCTAATTTAGAAAAAATGGCTCATGACGCTGGTAAAAAGTTATCGCCTTCTGCGGGTAAAAAACCAGCTGCTAAGAAGGCAGTTAAAACGGCGGCTAAAAAGGTCGTTAGAAAGACGGCCACAAAGACTGCTACAAAGACAGCAAGGAAGTCAGTAAAGTCTTGATTTATCGGTGCACTAGATCTTAAAAAGCCATGCAGATGCATGGCTTTTTATTTATCAAATTCAAGGAATGCTCCTCTATAATTTGCGAATTAATCAGTTTCGATACAAAGGTTAACTATGTTGCTTTGGTTAGTTGCAATTTATTTATTGGCATCAATTGTGATTGGTCTCTTAAGTGCCAGAAAAGTACACAGTGCCAAGGACTACATCACGGCTGGACGTAACTTGCCTTTGCCCATGGTGCTTGCCATGGTCTTTGCCACCTGGTTTGGTGCTGAAACTGTTCTAGGCATTTCTGCCACCTTCTTAGAGAGTGGTTTTCGCGGATTAATCTCTGATCCTTTGGGCGCATCTATCTGCTTGGTTATTTTTGGTTTGATATTTGCCAGACCCCTTTACCGCATGAACTTGCTCACCCTGGGTGACTTTTTCAGAATCAGATACAACAAACAAACAGAAATGATTCTGTCGCTGTGCATTGTTATTTCTTATTTGGGCTGGGTCGCAGCACAGGTCACTGCTTTGGGGCTTGTATTCAATGTCCTCTCATACGATGTATTGACTCAAACCCAAGGTATGTTGATTGGTGCGGCCGTGGTTTTGTTGTACACCTTATTCGGCGGCATGTGGTCTGTGGCCATCACCACCTTTGTGCAAATGATTGTGATCGTGATTGGCTTACTGGCGGTTTCTTGGATGGCTGGAGACATGGCGGGTGGCTTTGATAAAGTGATCAGCAGTGCTGCAGCCGCAGGCAAGTTTGAGTTCTTGCCAAGGTTGGAGTGGGTCGACATGATTGCTTGGATTGCCGCATTGGTGACCATGGCTTTGGGCTCAATACCCCAGCAAGATGTGTTTGCCCGAGTTAACTCATCCAAAAGTGAGCGAGTGGCTATATGGGGAACCACACTGGGTGGTATCTCTTACTTCTTCTTCGCTGCTGTGCCATTGTTTTTGGCTTACTCAGCCACGATGATTGATCCTGATTTGGTCGCAAGATATCTTGGCAAAGATTCTCAGTTGATTTTGCCGATGTTCATTTTGGAAAAAATGCCATTCTTTATGCAAGTGGTTTTCTTTGGGGCATTGCTATCCGTGATCATGAGCACAGCCTCAGGAACTTTATTGGCTCCATCGGTGACTTTTTCAGAAAATATTCTGAAGTCAGTTGTGCCACACATGAGTGATAAACAATTTTTATGGGCCACCAAATTCACGGTCGCTTGCTTTGCGTGCATTGTGACGTTTTATGCGATTTACACAGATGCATCGATTCACACCATGGTTGAGCATGCTTACCGCATCACTTTGGCTGGCGCTTTTGTGCCTTTGGCAGCCGGCTTGTTCTGGAAGAGAGCGAGCAATCTGGGCGCTGCTCTTGCTATCACCTTTGGTTTGGGTGTATGGTTACTATTAGAGTTCACAAACGCTGAATTACTGGTTGAGCCTCATTTATTGGGCTTGATAGCCAGTGCGTTTGGTATGTTGATTGGTGCTTATTTGGTGCCAAATAAACATGACTATGATCAAGTAAAAATGGGGCAGTGAATCACTGAATGAGACGCTGAATGAGAAAACTATTACTACTGAGTGCAATCTTCTTAACGGCCTGCCAATTAGGTCATAAGGAAGATGCGCCCAGGGTAATGGGTGACACTCATTGGACCTTAGAATTCACATTGCTCAAAAACAACAAGCCGACCGAAATCAAAACATATCAATTTGATTCGCGCATGGATTGCTTCAATACCATGTACAAAATGCAAGAGGCTGCTAAGAAGGTCCGCAATCAAACAGGCGCTGGTCTTTGCTACAAGTTATTTGCTGATGGCCAAGAGCGCACCAGCAATGATGTTCTATCAAAACATTAAAAACGCATTCAGAAGTCTTTAAAGGCTATTACTTGGCTTGATCAAATCTTTGCGTTGATAGCCTAATTTTTCAGCTTTGACCAAAAGCGCTTCTTCTTGCTTTGGATCCAGTTGTTTTTGTCTGGCCAAAATCCAAAAATACTTGCCTGCTGGTTCACCAATCAACACCCAAGAGTAGTCTTCTGCCAAATCGATCACCCAGTAATCCCCATAAAAAGGTCTGAAGAAAGACACTTTGAGTTGAGAGTTATTGGAGCCTGGAACCACTTTAGCAATACCGTTAGCGACCTTGGGACCGTCCTTTTTAAGGCAGGTATTAAGAACGCTGATATTGCCGTCATCTCTGATGGCGTATTGAGCTGAGACGGTCACGCAGTCTGTGCCCTCGAACCAATTGGGTAGACGGTAGATTTCATACCAGGTGCCAAGGTAGCGATTCAAGTCAACGGAGCTGACGCTTTTTAAAGGGCTGCTTGATTGACGGTAAACCGCCTGATTGGCGCAAGCGCTTAAAATGAAAACGCTCGTGATTGAAATAAAGAAAATATAAATGTATTTACGCATCATCACATCGTAAACTAAATTGATACACATATGAAAATTCGTATTTGGGATCTACCTCTGAGATTATTTCACTGGCTGTTGGTCATGGCAGTGATCGGCAGTTTTGTGTCTGTCAAATTAGGTGGTAATGCCATGATTTGGCACGGTCGTTTTGGGTATCTTGTTTTAGCCTTGATTGCTTTCAGACTCGTTTGGGGTTTTGTGGGCACGCATTATGCGCGCTTTGCACAATTTATCAAGTCTCCTAAAGCCATCTTAGCCTATCTTAAGAATCCATCTGAAACCCCTGGACACAGCCCAATGGGTGCAATTTCTGTTCTTGTATTACTTGGTTTATTTTTGGCGCAAGCCTTGGCAGGCTTATTTGCAACAGATGACATTGCCTTTGATGGACCACTTGCTAAATATGTGGCTTCTGCGTGGGTAGAGCTTTTGACTTCATTTCATCGTTGGAATGAATGGGTGCTGCTTGCATTGGTGGCAACACACATTGGAGCAATTCTGTATTACAAATATGCCAAGAGAATCAATCTGACTTCTGCGATGATCACGGGTGATAAGGAATTGGCAGATGCTGCTAAGGAGCCTTTGATTCAGGACGACTCAAAGGTGAGACTCAAAGCGATGGCCATAATGATTACCATCGCTTTGATCATGTATTACTTCTTACGATAGTTATCGTGACAGGCTTTGCAAGATTTACCTGCTTCACCAAATGCCTTTTTAATCGTTTCTAGATCGCCAGCCTTAGCTGCTGTGTTTAATTCAGCCACAGCTTTTTGCATTTTCTCGCTACCAGCTTTGAACTTATCCATTTCTTTCCAGATTTCAGGCAATGATTTACCGCCTTCTGTCCCTGGACCAAATGCTTGCCATGGAAGGTGAGCCAAGCTGGCAACCACTGCAGCGTTTGCAGCAACTTCATTTTTATCAAATGGCTTTTCACCTTTAACAACAGCACCAATTCTGGAGAAATGGTTACCCATCACCACAAAGGTTGCTGCGCGATATTTGATGGCATCTTCAGTTTTGGCAAATTGAGCATGAGCCATGCCGGGCGCTAATAGTGAAAGCAATACACCTGCTACTAAGATCGGTTGTTTCATGGATATCTCCTGAGTTATTAAAAAATGAAACGAAGTGGAACAAGTAAAGCATCTAAGAGCCAGTAAGTTGCAGACATCACTGGCCGCATCCAAAGGGTGCTGATCACACCGGTGACCACCAAACCTAAAACAATGTAAAAGCCCCAAGGTTCAACTCTTGAGACCATCGCAGCCTGTTTCCAAGGTAACACGCCTACCAAGATACGTCCACCATCTAAGGGTGGAAGAGGGAATAAATTAAAGGCAAACATCACCACGTTGACCAATACACCTGCTTGACACATTTCTAGGAAGAAACGCTCGGTGAGTGATACCTTGACCAAGAGCAAATATATGATGGCCCAAAAAATGGCCTGAATCAAATTCGATCCTGGGCCTGCCAGAGCCACCCAAATCATATCTTTCTTAGGATGTCTTAAATTACCAAAGCGAACTGGGACTGGTTTGGCGTAACCAAATAAAAAAGTTCCTGCCGTAGCAAAGTACAGCAATAGCGGCACAGCGATCGTGCCCATTGGATCAATGTGCTTGATGGGGTTGAGTGTGACCCTACCTAAAGCGTAGGCTGTGTTGTCGCCAAATTTCTTGGCCGCATAACCGTGTGCCGCTTCATGCAAGGTAATCGCAAAAATAACTGGGATCGCATAAATGGCGACTGTCTGAATGATGTTTGCGATATCCATTATGCGACCGCCACAATGTCGTAACCAGCATCAACAATGGCCTCGCTCAAAGTTTCACGCTCGAGGCTGCTTGTCACTGCTACTGTTTGTTTAGGAATGTCTGTATCAACCGTTGCTTGGGGGTCGAGTTCAGTAATGGCTTTTGTGATGGCCTGGGTGCAATGACCACAGTTCATGCCTTTAACGGTAAAAATGAATGTCATATTTTTTGTAGTTTCCTAATATAAGGAGGACAATCTATGTGAATCTTAACTTATTCCATTATGGAGCTTATGAGTCAATTAGTCACCTTAAACATACGCGGCATGACATGCGCCTCATGTGTGGCTAGGCTTGAAAAATCATTATCAAAAGTTGCGGGGGTTGATGCTGCCAGCGTTAATTTAGCAACTGAAAAAGCTCAGATCAGAATCAATCAAGAACCTCAAGCCATCACCAGTCTTTTGATCGCTGCGGTTGAAAAAGCAGGATTTGAGGCGAGTGTCTTTAGTCGCCAAACAACAAATTCAAAATCAACAGAAGATTCATCAACAAGTGCCAAGCTAAGCAACGTGATTAATTTGCATGGCAAGGGCGCTGTTATGTTGGCCATCGCACTGTCTCTGCCATTGGTTGCCCCGATGCTGCTCATGCCCTTTGGAATGCATTGGATGTTACCTGCATGGGTACAGTTCTTGTTAGCAAGTCCTGTGCAGTTTATTTTGGGTTCTCGTTTTTATGTGGCTGGCTTTAAAGCCTTGCGCATGGGCTCGGGCAATATGGACTTGTTGGTCGCACTTGGAACGACAGCTGCTTATGGTTTGAGTATTTACACTTGGTACTTATCGGACTGGGGTCGAAGTTATGAGCCACATGAACTTTATTTTGAAAGTTCAGCGGTGGTGATTTCATTGGTGATGTTGGGTAAGTGGTTAGAGGCCAGGGCTAAAAAAGAAACCACCGCAGCCATCACGGCTCTGCAATCTTTGTGGCCTGATCAGGCCAAGCTATTGCGCCAGCGTGATTTAAATCAATTGGATTATGAGCATTTACCAATCGCACAAATACTGCCTGGTGATTGGGTCTTGGTTCTTCCTGGTGAGCGCATTCCGGTCGATGGCTTGGTGATCGAGGGTCTCAGCGAAATTGATGAATCGATGTTGACTGGTGAATCGAAGTTGCTTGAAAAAGAAAAAGGTTCAACTGTGATTGGCGGTTCTTTGAATGGTTCTGGGCGATTGATCATTCAGGCAACCGGCATTGGTGAGACAAGCGTTTTAGCTAAGATGATTGCTTTGGTCGAAAATGCCCAAGCTGACAAAGCTCCCATCCAAAGATTGGTGGATCAGGTCAGTGCTTGGTTTGTGCCAGCAGTGGTTTTGATCGCAGTACTTAACTTCTTAGTTCACGCATTCATTTTTAACGACACACAAAATGCCCTGTTGTATTCAGTAGCAATTTTAGTGATTGCTTGCCCTTGTGCTTTAGGTTTAGCAACACCTGTGGCCATCATGGCTGGTACTGGGGTGGCAGCAAAGTTTGGCATTTTGATCAAAGATGCAGAGGCCCTTGAATTAGCTCACCGCATCAACACTGTGGCCTTTGATAAAACTGGCACATTAACGCTGGGTAAACCGAGCGTTAAAAATTTCCATAACTTCAGTACTTCAGAAGATCAGCAAATTCATGCTTTGGCCTTGGGATTGCAAATGGGCAGTGAACATCCTTTGGCAAAAGCCATGATTCAGTTTGGTGTGAAGCGTCATGTGAATGCAGAAGGCTATGCCACGATTCTTGCCAACGTGGGTAAGGGCATTGAGGGCCAATGTTTGACAGGTGCTTATCAAGGTAAAGTCATCGCCTTTGTGAGCTTTCATGCAATTAAGGAGCATGCCTCTGAGCAAATGCAGGTGGTTGCAGTCAATGAATTAAATCTTGGTCACAGTGTTTCTTGTTTGGTTGATGTGACAGATGCATCTAATCATTTGATTTTGGCGATTTATTCATTTGGGGATGAGCTAAAGCCAGGTGTGAGTGAAGCGATTCAACGACTCAAATCAATGAACATTAAAACGGTGATGATTTCTGGCGATAACCAACTGGTCGCTGATTTACTTGCTAAAACCATTGGCATTGATGAAGTGTATGCACAAGTCTTGCCTGCAGAAAAAGCCGCCATCATTGAATCTTTAAAAGCCATCAATGGACGCAGTTATGTGGCCATGGTGGGGGATGGGGTGAACGATGCGCCCGCGCTGGCGGTTGCCGATGTTGGTATTGCCGTATCAACCGGAACGGACATTGCCATGCATGCAGCGAGTATCACTCTCATGCGTGGTGACCCTGCACTGGTGCCTGATGCGATTCAGATATCGACCAAAACCTGGCAGAAAATAAAACAAAACTTATTTTGGGCTTTTGTTTATAACTTGATTGGTATTCCATTGGCTGCACTAGGCTATTTAACTCCTATGATTGCGGGAGCCGCGATGGCAGCATCGAGTGTGAGTGTGGTGGGGAATGCTTTACTACTCAGAAAATGGTCTAGGCCCAAACCCTGATTACTCAGAATTTGGGCCTAGATGTATGACTTAAAAAAATTTCGAACTAACTTATTCACTTATTTAGTGATTTACTGACTTACTTACCAACGTAAGTATTTAAGTTAATACCTTCTTTGGTCATGATGCGATCAACCACTGGTAAAGCTGCAATCGCTGCAGCGTAACGTTGATACTGAGGGTAGTTAGCTGGATTGATACCAGCCATGCCAGCCCAACGAATGAAGGCAACTGCGTAAAGATCTGCAGGGCTTAATTGATTGCCACAAATGAATGAGCGGCCATCTGCCACTGATTTATCAATCTCTAAAAGATGAGTCTTGAACATTTCCAGTGCCATTGTTTTAACGCTTGCTTTGCCTGCTTCGTCACCAAAGCGCTCGGGTCTAAACACTCTGGTAAAGGTTGGGTGAACTGTGTTGTTCATCCAGGCAAGCATGGATAGGGCTTGTGCTTTTTCCATTGGATCGTTCGGGAAGATGCCAGCTTCTGGGAATGCTTCGTTCAAGAAGTTGGTGATCGCTATGACTTGTGTCACCAATTGACCATCAACAATCAATGCAGGCACTTGGCTTCTTGGATTGATTGCTTGGTACTCAGGTTTCAAGTGTTCACCGGTACGCAAAGTGATCATGGTCGATGAGAAATCTTGACCTTTGCTTTCTTTGACTAATTCAAGCATCACGTGAGGAACGAAAGAACAGGTTCCTGGACAGTAGTACAAATGCAAATTCATTGTTGATCCCCTTTTTTGTTGTAGTCTTGAGTATAGACTTAATAGAAAACTCATGAATCCTCAAGAACTCAATTCTCTGCATCTACGCAGCCGCCTAATTCGGCAACCCCATGAGCACAAAGGCCATGCTGGCAAGGTCTTGATCATTGGTGGAGCCCCTGGAATGGCCGGATCTATTTTGTTATCTGGTCGTGCAGCTCTGCATGCTGGTGCTGGATGGGTGATGATTGACTTTTTGGATGAGCACGCCTTATCAGTGCTTTCAGAGCAACCTGAATTGATGTTGAGTCATGCATCAAGAGAAATGATGGCGCAGGCCCAAGCCGATGTGTTGGCGATTGGCCCTGGTTTAGGTCAGAGCGCGCAAGCTCGCGATTTATTGAGTGATGCCTTGCAGTCATCTGCTTTGTTGATCATTGATGCTGATGGACTTAATTTAATCGCGGGTGATCTTGAACTGATGAAGCAACTCAAGAGTCGCCCAACATTGAGCACAGTGATAACACCTCATCCAGGTGAGGCCGCTAAATTACTCAACACCACCGCTGAGCAAGTGCAAATCAACCGACCATTGGCAATTGATCAACTCGTCGCATTGACAGGAGCCATCGTTGTGCTCAAAGGTCAACACACTTTGATCAAATCTCCTCAATTGAATGAAGCAACTCAGATGTGTCTCAAGGGTCATCCTGGCATGGGGGTTGCTGGTATGGGGGATGTCTTGACTGGGGTGATTGCAGCCATCATGAGCCAGGGAATCAAGCACCACATCAACCCATTTGAGGCCAGTTGTCTGGCGGTAGAGCTTCATGCTGCTGCGGCTGATAGCCTTTTAAATCAAGGTGTTGGGCCGATCGGCTTGACACCCTCGGAAGTCATTAAAGAGATAAGAAATTTGATAAATATCAAATAAAAGAGCTTTTTCATGGATAATATGGTCCATAGAGAATATTTTGATCAGGGAGCTTTAAATGAACGAATGGCACAAAGAAAGTAAAGACGAAATCAACCAAAAGATCATCACATTGATCGTGATGTTGGCCGCTGCTACATGTTTGGCAATTTTGTTCGCTCTAGCTGCTGCGCACATCGGTTACGTTCTGTAATCAAAATAAGTTTTAAAAAAAGCTGCCTTGGGAAACCTTGGCAGCTTTTTTATTTGTTCTCTTATTTGATTGCTTGTTTATTTCATTTGATCAAGTAACTCAGGTAAGAAGAATTCACTGATCAGAATGGGGTGACCTCTGAGTTGATAGAGGCTTCTTCTTCCCCAGCCTAAGCCAGGTATCTCAGTTATTTCTCGCAACAGAATCGGCGCTTTACCTTTTTTAAACAGCACTTCGCCCAATGGCTTGCTACCAAGTTGTAAGACATCGCGATTTACGCCTGTGGAGCTGCTGGTGGGTAATACGCTGCGCGCAAAAACAACTGGAACATCATTGACGCATAGATAGACTTCTCGAATACGACAGCGACGAATGGAGTTGCCAAAGAGGGCTGCTTCGTCTGCTAGCAGGCCTTGCCTGCAATCGCTGGAAACCTCAACAGTGACTGTTGATTGGGTTTTCTCTGCGATGAGTTGGGTGAGGGAATGAGGGTTGCTTAACCAGTCCTGCCAGACCAACGGTGCTGCATGCAGCACCGTGTGATCAAGATTCAACCAAGACTGGCGAAGCTTTTTCATTTACGCAAATGAGCGCTTTTGACCTGAAGGTTTACCGCCGCCAAACTTAGGACCTGAAGAAGGCTTGCCTGAACCAGCAAACTTAGGACCGGTTGGCTTTGCAAAATGATTTTGCTTGAATGTCTTACCTTCGCCTTGGCCGAAATTTTGACCTTGACGATTTGAAGCATTGCTAGCACCTTTGCCACCAAAAGATCTACCTGGGCGACCAGCACCTGGACGGTGTGATGGCTTGCGTGATTTTTCTTGTGGCTCAAGTCCAGGAATCACTTCAGCTTGTAATGGCTGTTGTGTGTACTGTTCAATGGCACGGATCTTTGAACGATCGCGATGTTCAGCCAAAGTGATGGCAACACCACTGCGACCAGCGCGGCCTGTACGACCAATGCGGTGAACATAATCTTCAGCTTTCATTGGTAAGCCAAAGTTGATCACGTGCGTGATGGTTGGAACGTCGATACCGCGAGCAGCCACATCAGTTGCTACCAAGATACGAGTTTGACCTTTGCGCAATGATTGCAAGCGACGGTTACGAACGGCTTGAGGCATTGCACCGTGAAGGGCAGTTGCTTCATGTCCATCAGCGCGCAATGAATCAGCAATTGATTCGCTATCTACTTGAGTGCTAGCGAACACAACAGCTTGTTCCATTGTTGGGTCTGATAACCAGTGGCTCAACAACTTATGCTTGTGAGCAACGCTGTCCGCCCAATGCAATGTCTGAGAAATGTTTTCATGTTTGTCATGAGCGCTGGCCAATTCAATGCGGCCAGGGTTGTTCATGAGGCTTGTGGCCAATTGCATGATGCGCGGAGCAAATGTTGCTGAGAACATCAAGGTTTGACCACGGTCTGAACATAATTCATGGATGGCTTCGATGTCGTCTTGGAAGCCAAGATCCAACATGCGGTCTGCTTCGTCAACAATCATGCATTTCACTTTATCCAAGCGAATCGCACGGCTGTTGCTCAAGTCCAACAAACGACCAGGTGTGGCAACCACTAAGTTGGCACCTTTGATTTGAGAAATTTGTTTACCGTAAGGCATACCACCCATGATGGTTGCAATGCGGATACCGCGGGCAAACTTAACCAAGTTAATGGCGTCTGCACTCACTTGCTGTGCAAGTTCACGTGTTGGGCATAAAACCAATACTTGTGGCTCAGCACGACCTGGAACAGGTTTGCCGTTTGGATTAGCCGCTAGCAATTGATTCAATAGAGGTAATAAGAAAGCAGCTGTTTTTCCGCTACCTGTTTGGCTACTAACCATCCAGTCGCCACCGATTAGGGCAGCAGGGATCACTTTTTCTTGTACAGGAGTAGCCTGTGTATAGCCAAGAGCTTCAGTTGCTTGAAGTAGGGGTTGGGCTAAGCCCAGTTCTTTAAAACTAATAGTCATAGTCGCGCACATCCCTAAAGAGGGATGTCCTTTCTGTGGTTTGGTCAATTAAGGCATCGACCAACAGACAAACAAAAAGGCATGATGTTCTCTAAATCAGAACTCTGGCTGGGGGCGATGTTTCATACTACAGCTAAGATTATGCCATACTTTCGCTTTTATTGCTGCACTGCATAAATGAGCCGTCAGGATTGTGATGGTTTGCTTTGCTAAGATTCGTCCCAACTAAATGTATTGTATGGAGAAAAAATGAGCTTAAACAACGTTCAACCAGGATCAAAGATCCCAGATCAGTTCAATGTCATCATTGAAATTCCGATGAATTCAGACCCAGTGAAGTATGAAGTGGACAAGGAGTCTGGCGCGGTATTTGTGGATCGTTTCATGGGCACAGCCATGCATTACCCATGCAACTATGGCTATATCCCACAAACATTGTCAGATGATGGGGATCCTGCGGACGTGTTGGTGTTGACACCATTCCCAATTCCACCAGGTGTTGTGATCACTTGCCGCGCTTTGGGCGTGTTGCACATGGATGATGAATCAGGTGGCGACGCTAAGTTATTGGCTGTACCAACTGAAAAGATCCTTCCAATGTACGCAGATATCCAGAAAATGGAAGATTTGAACCCATTGGTGACCCAACAGATTCAGCACTTCTTTGAGCACTACAAAGACCTTGAAAAAGGTAAGTGGGTGAAAGTGAAGGGTTGGGAAGGTATTGACGCTGCCAAGAAAGAAATCATGGACAGCGTAGAGCGTTACAACAAGACTAAATAAGCAGTCTTCTGACGCTAAACGGAGGCAATGGGATAATGTTTCTCATGCCTCCGTTTTTTATTGCCCTCTCTCAATCAAACCCCGTTCTTGGTGATTTAGCCAAGAACGCGCAGTTGATCCTTGATGCTGCAAAAAACGCTGCTGCCAAGGACGCTAAATTACTGGTAACACCCGAGTTATCTCTCACGGGTTATCCGCCTGAAGATTTACTGTTAAGAGATGCCTTCATCCAGGCCGTTGACCAGCAATTGAATCAATTGGCTAAAGCATTGGCCATTTATCCAAATCTAAGGGTGTTGGTTGGGCATCCCCAAAGAACATCTGCTGGCTTGCAAAACATGGCCAGCATTTTGTTTAGCGGCAAAGTGATTGCCTCTTACGCCAAACAAAAATTACCGAACCATGAAGTCTTTGATGAGGTGAGATATTTTGAGCCAGGTAATGACGCCTGCGTGATTGATATTGATGGCACAAAAGTAGGTATTCTCATTTGTGAAGATGCATGGCACAGTGGCCCAGCTGCCCAAGCCAAGCACGCAGGAGCGGAGCTCTTGATCGTATCGAACGCATCACCTTATCACTTGGAAAAACAAGAACTTCGTCAACAAGTGATCAAGTCAATTGTTTTAGAAACATGCTTACCGTTGGTTTACTTGAACGCGGTTGGCGGACAAGACGAATTGGTGTTTGATGGCGCTTCGTTTGCTTTGACTAAGTCAGGTGAAGTTGCTTTGAGTCTGCCTCACTTCAAAGAGTGCTTGGCATTCATTGAATTTAATCAGGACGCTGGCATCAATGACTTGGTACAAAACACCATCAGCCCAGCGACCTCAATTGAAGCGCAAGTCTATGACGCTTTGGTCTTGGGCGTAAAAGATTACTTGAGTAAAAACGGATTTCCGGGCGCCATCATTGGTTTGTCTGGCGGTGTTGATTCAGCCTTGGTCTTAGCGATTGCAGTAGATGCACTGGGCGCCGATAAGGTGCGTGCAGTGATGATGCCCTCACGCTATACCGCAGACATCTCTTGGATTGATGCCAAACAAATGGCTGATAACTTGGGTGTGCAATACGATGAAATCAACATTGCACCGATGGTGGATGCTTTTGATGCTTCATTGGCCTCTGAGTTTGAAGGTTTGCCGATTGATGCGACCGAAGAAAATATCCAGGCACGCGTGCGCGGCACCTTGCTGATGGCTTTATCGAATAAGTCTGGTCGGATTGTTTTGACCACGGGCAATAAGAGTGAAATGGCTGTGGGTTATTGCACCCTGTATGGTGACATGGCCGGTGGTTTTGCTGTGATCAAGGACGTTGCCAAGACTTTGGTTTACCGCCTGTGCCAATACAGAAATGGCATTGAAGCCGTGATTCCTGAGCGTATTTTGACCAGAGCCCCGTCGGCTGAATTAAGGCCCGATCAAAAGGATCAAGATAGCTTGCCTGAGTATGAAGTATTGGATGCCATCCTGGGTCTTTATATGGAACAAGACGAATCGATTCAATCCATCATCGATCGCGGCTTTAAAGCGGAAGATGTGGAGAAGGTCACGCGCTTAATCAAGATCAACGAATACAAACGTCGCCAAGCACCGATTGGTGTGAGGATTACTCAAAGAGCTTTTGGCCGGGATTGGCGTTACCCTATTACCAATAAGTTCCGTGCTTGATATTTTGATATCTTGAGCGAAATTTAGGTATCATCAAATTTATTAGGAGATGAATATGAAACAAGTTACAGCAATCATTAAACCGTTTAAATTGGATGAGGTCCGCGAGGGCTTGGCTGAATTAGGAGTTACAGGTTTGACTGTGACTGAAGTCAAGGGCTTTGGCCGTCAAAAAGGCCATACTGAGCTATACCGTGGCGCTGAATATGTGGTCGATTTCTTGCCTAAGATCAAAGTTGAAGTGGTGGTCGCTGACGATCGCGTTGACGCAGTGATTGATGCGATTGTTAAAGCAGCTCACACCGGCAAAATTGGCGACGGCAAAATCTTCGTTTCTCCAATTGAGCAAGTGATCCGTATCCGCACAGGTGAAACCAACGAATCAGCTGTTTGATCAAAACACTTAGCTGAAAAAAATAAAGCCCAGAAATTCTGGGCTTTATTTTTTGGTACTTTTAGCTCTACTAAAAACTTATATCTGGGTAATGCCTAGGCATCCCTTATTACAAAGTTTCTAGATAACGCTGAGCATCTAATGCAGCCATACAGCCTGTTCCAGCACTGGTAATCGCTTGGCGATAGATGTGGTCTTGGACGTCGCCAGCTGCAAAAACACCCGGAATGTTGGTGGCTGTTGCATTGCCTGCCAAACCACTCTTGGTCTTTAAGTAGCCGTTTTCCATATCTAACTGCCCTACAAATAAATCAGTGTTTGGTTTGTGACCGATGGCAACAAACACACCTTTAAGTGGGATTTCTTTTTTGGCGCCTGATGAATTGGCAACGCGAACAGCTGTCACACCAGTGTTGTCACCCAATACCTCATCTAAATGACTGTTCCATTCAATGGCAACTTTGCCTTCGGCCACTTTGGCCATGAGGCGATCAATCAAGATTGGCTCAGCACGGAATTTATCGCGACGATGGATCACCGTCACTTTATTGGCAATGCCTGCCAAATAAAGAGCTTCTTCAACAGCCGTATTACCGCCACCAATCACGCAAACATCTTGGTTTCTGTAAAAGAAGCCATCGCAAGTAGCGCAGGCAGACACGCCTTTACCCATGAAAGCCTCTTCACTAGGCATACCCAAGTACTGGGCTGAAGCACCTGTGGAAATGATCAAAGAATCGCAGGTGTAAGTACCTGAGTCACCCTCTAGGCGAATCGGCTTTTCTGTCAAAGCGGCCGTGTGGATATGGTCAAAAATGATTTCGGTCTTAAAGCGCTCTGCGTGCTCTAAAAAGCGCTGCATGAGCTCTGGTCCTTGAACGCCATTTGGGTCAGCTGGCCAGTTTTCAACCTCTGTGGTGGTCATCAATTGACCGCCTTGGGCGATGCCAGTGATCAAAACAGGGTCTAGGTTGGCACGTGCCGCATAAACGGCTGCTGTGTAGCCCGCAGGGCCAGAACCTAGGATCAATACTTTTGCGTGTTTAAGATTTTTTGTCGTCATAAGTCAATTATAAGACTTTGATTGTTTCTTGTTGATTACAATCAGGAGAACATGGCTAGAATTGCATCCTCTCAAAACCCACCTCCAGCTAATAGCGGGCCTGAAACCCGTTTGACCCGCCTTGTGCGTGAGGTCAAATGGATTGCCTTCATGGCCCTGACTTTGGCCTTATTTGCCGTATTGGCCAGTTACAGTAAAAGTGACCCAGCTTGGTCTCATGCCAACCAGGTCGCCAATATTGCCAATATCGGTGGTCGTTTAGGTGCATGGTTGGCCGATATCTTGTTTTATGTTTTTGGCGCATCAGCCTACTGGTGGGTCATTTTGTTGCTCAGACGAGCGATTCGCGGTTGGCAAGAGTTAACTGCGGCCAAACTACCTGGTCAGCAATTAGAGCCTGAACCATTTTTACCTAGATTCTTGGGCTTTGGCTTGACCATGATTGCAAGCATGGCGCTTGAATCAATCCGCATGCACAGCATGACCATGGATTTACCTCGACCACCTGGAGGTGTGTTGGGTGAACTCTTGGGCGATCCTTTACAAATGGCGATTGGTTTCACGGGCGCCACTTTAGTTTTATTGGTGATTCTAGCGATTGGCGTTTCACTGTTCTTAAGATTCTCTTGGTTGACCTTGGCAGAACAGCTGGGTAGATTTTTAGAAGTCTCATGGATGCGTATTCGTCAGCGACGTGAATCTGAAGAAGATCGCCGCATTGGTGAGCAGGCTGCTGAAGTGCGCGAAGAGATCGTTGAAGAAGAGCGCGTGAAGATTGAAGAGCTCCCTCCAGTGCCTATTTATAGAGCTCCATTGACCGTGGTGAAGAGTGAAAGAGTTGAGCGTGAAAAGCAACAACCTTTGTTTGCTGAAATCACCGATTCTGAATTGCCACCACTGTCATTGTTAGACCCAGTTCCACCAGTCAAAGAAACCATCTCTGCCGATACGCTTGAGTTCACATCACGTTTGATTGAACGCAAGCTAAAAGAATTCAACATCGAAGTAAAAGTGATTTCCGCTCATCCTGGTCCAGTGGTGACACGTTATGAGATCGAGCCCGCGATGGGCGTTAAAGGTAGTCAGATTGTTAATCTACAAAAAGACTTATCTCGCGCTTTGGGTGTTTTAAGTGTTCGAGTGGTTGAAACAATTCCAGGTAAAACTTGCATGGGCTTGGAGTTACCGAACCCTAATCGCCAAGCAGTGCACCTCACTGAAATTCTGAGCTCTCGTGTGTACAACGACAGTGCCTCGCTTCTGACCTTGTCTTTGGGTAAAGACATTGGTGGTGCTCCAATTGTTGCGGATTTGGCAAAGATGCCACATTGCTTGGTTGCTGGTACCACCGGTTCAGGTAAATCAGTTGGTATCAATTCGATGATTCTATCTTTGCTATACAAAGCAAAAGCAGATGAAGTTCGCTTGATCATGATTGATCCAAAGATGCTTGAAATGGCAGTTTATGAGGGCATCCCTCATTTATTGTGCCCAGTAGTCACAGACATGAAGCAAGCCTATAACGCGCTCAATTGGGCTGTGATTGAAATGGATCGCCGATACAAGTTGATGAGTAAATTCGGTGTTCGTAATTTAGCTGGCTTTAATAAAAAAATCGCTGATGCTGAAGAAAAAGGCGAATATCTTTACAACCCATTCAGTTTGACACCTGATGATCCTGAGCCTTTACATAAAGCACCAGTCATTGTGATCGTGATCGATGAGTTGGCTGACTTGATGATGGTGGTTGGTAAGAAGATTGAAGAATTGATTGCTCGTATCGCGCAAAAAGCTCGTGCCGCAGGCATTCACTTGGTCTTGGCCACACAACGTCCAAGCGTTGATGTGATCACTGGTTTGATCAAGGCCAACGTACCAACGCGTATTTCATTCCAAGTCAGTAGTCGTATTGACAGTCGCACCATTCTTGATCAGCAGGGCGCTGAAAGTTTATTAGGCATGGGTGATATGTTGTACATGGCACCTGGTACTGGTTTACCAATCCGTGTTCATGGTGCCTTTGTGACTGATGATGAAGTACATCGTGTGGTGACTTGGCTAAAAGAGAAAAATGGCGAATCTAATTACATTGATTCAATCTTGGAGCCTCAGACAGAAATGGACTCTGGTTCTGGTGAGGCATCTGCCAGTGGTGAAGCCGATCCTCTTTACGATCAAGCGGTGGCCATCATTCTAGAAAACAAGCGAGCCTCTATTTCTTTGGTACAGCGTCATTTGCGCATTGGTTACAACCGCGCGGCCAGATTGCTAGAAGACATGGAACGAGCAGGGCTTGTTTCCAAAATGGGCAGCAATGGCAATCGAGATATCTTGGTTCGTGCCCCAAGCGACAATTAAGATAAAGCTCAGTCAAATATCTAAGATGAAGATGGGTTTTATCAACTTTAAACACTTGGCTTTTTCGCTCTTGTTGAGCGTTTCTTGTTTGATGTCGCCTGCTGTGTTTGCAGATGAGGGCATCAAGCAATTCAAACAATTTATTTCATCTGTTAATAATGCTGAAGGTGAATTCACTCAGCAACAGATCAGGGCTACCAAACAGGGTGAAGCTCAACCAAAAGTTCTGCGCAAAAGCCAAGGTCGTTTTGTTTTTCAAAGACCAGGTAAGTTTGTTTGGGAAACCATCAAACCTTTTGAGCAAAAAGTGATTGCCGATGGTCAAAAGCTATTACTCTGGGATAAAGACCTCAATCAGTTGACCGTGCGCCCTGCAAGCAAAGGATTGAGTGCCAGTCCTGCGGCCATCCTCTTTGGTGGTGCCATGGCAGAGGAATATTTTGACTTAATCTCTGGTGGCGAAAAAGGTGGAATGTTTTGGGTGGAGTTAAAGCCTAAAGCCACAGGCGGTTCGGGAGACATGCCCTACAGCCGAATCGGTGTTGGAATGTCGAATGGTCTGCCGGCCGGCTTAGAGTTGCATGACAACTTTGGTACGATTGTTCTGATTAATCTGAGTAAAATTCGTACAAACATTAATTTGTCGCCAAATACATTTAAATTTTCACCGCCTGCTGGCGCAGATGTTCTAAATGTTCAGTAAAAAATTAGTGCCAAACCAAGTATTAAACTAAGCACCAAGCTAAGCAATAAGCATATAGCAGTAAATACAAAAATAGCATTGAGAAACTCATGATCGATATTCAGCTTTTACGCAAAGACCTTGATACCGTTGCCGCACGTTTGGCAGAGCGGAAATTTATTCTTGATAAAGACACTTTTGTTTCTTTAGAGTCTGATCGTAAGCAAGTGCAAAGTCGTTCAGAAGAACTGCAAGCCAAGCGCAATCAATTGGCCAAAGCGGTGGGCATGAAAAAAGGCAAGGGTGAAGATGCCAGTGCTGAAATGGCTGAATCTACGGCCGTTAACCAAGAATTACAGGCGCTCACAGAAAAGCTCACAGTTGTTCAGTCTCAACTCAATAACTTTTTATTGAACATTCCTAATATTCCTCACGAATCTGTGCCATCTGGCAAAGACGAGTCTGCCAATCAGGAAGTTTTGCGTTGGGGCACTATTCCAAGTTTTGATTTTCCGGTCAAAGATCACGTTGATTTGGCGACCCCATTGGGTCTAGACTTTGACAGTGCCGCAAAGTTGACGGGTTCACGCTTTGCCGTGATGCATGGGCAGATTGCTCGTTTGCACCGAGCTTTGGCTCAATTCATGTTGGATAACCACATCCAAATTGGTTATCACGAAGTGGCTGTACCTTTTATCGTGAATGCTGAATCCATGAAGGGCACTGGTCAATTACCAAAATTTGAAGCTGATTTATTCAAAGTGCCACGAAAAGTAGGTGGTGACGATCAAGATGAATCAGTTGAGGCTGTTTATGAGAATTTTTACCTCATTCCAACTGCAGAAGTGCCTGTCACCAACTTGATGCGTGACACCATCACGCCGGCTGAGCAATTGCCAAAGAAATTTGTGGCTCACACCCCTTGCTTTAGATCTGAAGCAGGCAGTTATGGACGTGATACACGCGGGATGATTCGCCAACATCAATTTGAAAAAGTTGAATTGGTACAAATCACCAAGCCAGAAGCATCTATGGCGGCATTGGAAGAATTAACGTCTCATGCAGAAGCTATCTTGCAAAAGCTAGAGTTGCCTTACAGAAAGGTTCTCTTGTGCACGGGTGATATGGGCTTTGGCAGCGTTAAAACCTATGACCTAGAGGTTTGGTTGCCGGCGCAAAACACCTATCGTGAAATCAGCTCTTGCTCAAACATGGGTGATTTTCAAGCTAGACGCATGCAGGCTCGTTTCAAAACGGGTCAAGATAAACCTGAATTGGTACACACCTTGAATGGCTCTGGTTTGGCTGTGGGACGCACTGGTGTTGCGATCCTGGAGAACTATCAGCAAGCCGATGGCAGCATCAAAATACCTAAAGCCTTGCAACCTTACATGGGTGGGTTAGAAAAGCTCACGCTTTAAAAAGGTGCAAGCCTTGAATTCATTGGGAAATAATCTGGTATAACCCTGCAACCACTATAAAACATAGGTGAAACCCTAAAGAAGGTTATAAATACTAGCTCCCACAGTGATTATGTGATTTAATGTCGTCAGTGCATCAGGAATAAGTTTTTAATTAAAAAAATATAACTAATGTACAGACTCCCAGTTTCTAAGTTGAAAGGTAAAAAATGAATAAAGCTGAATTAGTAGAAAAAATTGCAAAAGATGCAGACATTTCAAAGGCATCTGCTGAGCGTGTTTTGAACACATCAATCGACACAATCATCAAGGCTGTTACTAAAGGTGACAAGGTTCAATTGATCGGTTTCGGTACATTCGGTTCAGGCAAGCGTGCTGCACGTGTTGGCCGTAACCCAAAGACTGGCGAAGCAATCAAGATTGCAGCTGCTAAGACTGTTAAGTTCACAGCTGGTAAGGCTTTCAAAGACGCTGTAAACAAGCGCAAGTAATTTCTCTTCTGAGATTAAAAAAGGCTGCCTAGGCAGCCTTTTTTATTTCCCCAACATCAAAAATCTTAAAAAATCACAAGAGTCGCAATACCCACACATTTAAAAGCTATCTATGCAAAGCGTTCCTCAAGACTGCTCAAGCCTATTTCAGCCAGTAACTTTATCTTTCTTTCTTGGGCTTTTTGGCCAGGCAAGTTCTTCTGAGTTGCAATGATCAGCTCATTTTTCATGGAATGTTCCCAGCCCACCAATTCAGTCACGGTCACATCATAGCCATGAGACTCTAATTGCAGGCAACGCAAAACGTTGGTGATGTGACTACCAAATTCGCGGGTATGAATCGGGTGGCGCCACATTTCTGATAATTCGTTTTTAAGCGATTGAGCTTTGGTCTTTCTCAAAGCCGCTGCTAACTCCGCCTGACAGCAAGGAACCAACACAACGTGCTTGGCCTTCTTGGCAAAGGCAAAGCGAATCGCGTCATCGGTCGCTGTATTACAGGCATGCAAAGCCGTCACCACATCTATTTCATTGGGCAGAAGGTCTGAATCCAGCGACTCTTCAGCGCTTAAGTGAAGAAACTGCATATTTGAGAAGTTCAAACGACTCGCCAAGTCTTGAGATTTCTTGACCAATTCTTCACGAACTTCAATGCCGTAGATTGTTGATGGCTTCTCTTGTAACTTGCAAAAGAGATCGTTCAGAATAAAGCCCAAGTAAGACTTGCCGGCGCCATGATCAACAATGCTCAAGTGATCCTTGCGGTTCAAGACCTCTTGAAGCAATGGTTCAATGAATTGAACCAAGTGATAAACCTGTTTGAGTTTCCTGCGTGTGTCTTGATTGAGCTTGCCATCGCGAGTGAGGATGTGCAATTCTTTTAAAAGTTCAATGGATTGAGTCGGTCTGATCTCATGTTTTTGTGAAGAAACATCTTTTTTTGATGATGGGTCGATCATGGCGTCTTAGCGGTTTTTGAACCGGTGTAAATCCTTGTTGATATTCAATTAATGCCAGTTTTGGCGCTCTAAACTAAACTATAGGGCTATTTGATTGAAAAGCCTATGAATTACAGTAACGATATTGTCCGCGAAGTCGCAAGACGCAGGACTTTTGGCATTATTTCTCACCCTGATGCCGGTAAAACAACCCTGACAGAGAAACTCTTGATGTTCTCTGGAGCTATCCAATTGGCAGGAACTGTTAAAGCTCGTAAAAGTGGCAGACACGCCACTTCTGACTGGATGGAGATTGAAAAGCAGCGCGGCATTTCTGTGGCCAGCTCGGTGATGCAGTTTGAATACCGTGACCATGTGGTCAATCTTTTGGATACCCCAGGTCACCAAGACTTTTCTGAAGATACTTATCGCGTTTTAACCGCTGTCGACTCTGCATTGATGGTGATCGATGCCGCCAAGGGTGTTGAAGAGCAAACCATCAAGTTATTGAATGTTTGCCGCATGAGAAACACCCCCATCATCACGTTTGTGAACAAGATGGACCGCGAAACCAGAGACCCAATGGAATTGCTGGATGAACTTGAATCTGTCTTGAAGATTGAGTGCGCGCCAGTCACTTGGCCAATCGGCATGGGTAAAAATTTCCGTGGTGTTTATCACCTCATCAATGATGAGATTCTGTTGTTTGCCGCTGGTAACGATCGTGCGGATCAAGAGTTTCAAGTGATGAAGGGTATTGATAATCCAAAGCTTCATGAAATGTTCCCTGATGAAATGGCACAACTCAAAATGGAAGTGGAGTTGGTGCAGGGTGCATCGCATCCATTTGATTTAGAGCGTTTCTTGGGTGGTTTACAGACCCCCGTATTCTTTGGTTCAGCCATCAATAACTTTGGTGTTCGAGAAATCCTCAACGCACTTCTAGATTGGGCCCCAGGTCCGCGAGAGCGCAGTGCAACGGTCAGATCTGTTGATCCAAGAGAAGATAAGTTCAGTGGCTTTGTGTTCAAGATCCAGGCCAACATGGACCCTGCTCATCGAGACCGCATCGCATTTTTACGCGTTTGTTCAGGCAAGTTTGAGCGCGGTATGAAAATCAATCACCTACGCATCAACCGTGAAGTGAAAGTATCGAACGTCGTGACTTTCATGGCCTCTAGTCGTGAGCAGGTTGAGGAAGCCTACGCTGGTGACATCATTGGTTTGCCGAATCACGGCAATATGCAAATTGGCGACAGCTTTTCTGAAGGTGAAGTTTTACAGTACACCGGCATTCCATACTTTGCCCCAGACTTTTTCAGAGTTGCCCGCATTCGCAATCCAATGAAGATCAAGCAGCTTCAAAAGGGTCTTCAGCAATTGGGCGAAGAGGGTGCTGTGCAGGTATTCAAACCATTGAACAGCAGTGATCTGATTCTTGGTGCTGTGGGCGCCTTGCAGTTTGAAGTGGTCGCCAGTCGTTTAATGAACGAATATGGCGTTGATGCTGTTTTTGATACAGCCAGCATCAACTGCGCACGTTGGGTGACTTGTGAAGATAAAAAAATGATGAGTGATTTTCAGAACTCATCAGCAGGTCATCAACTGGCTTTAGATGCTGCAGATAATTTGGCTTATTTGGCGAACTCTGCTGTGAACTTAAGAGTTACTCAAGAGCGTTGGCCTCAAATTGTGTTCCATGAGACCAGGGAGCATGCCAGCAAGCTTTCTTGATGGCGAAAATCTTATGACTAATCTCAGCAGCGCACATTGATTATTCAAGTTACCATTGATCATGCCTAAAACATCTGCTTCCGATTCTTTACCAGTCGTCATCATTGGCGCTGGTTTGGCGGGCTTAACCGTTGCCCTGGAGCTGGCTGAGTCTCGTCAAGTCATCATCATGGCCAAGCGCGGTTTATCAGAATCAGCCACTGCTTGGGCGCAGGGTGGCATCGTTGGGGTTTTAGATCAGCAAGACAGTGTGGATGCTCATGTAAAAGACACCGTCGAAGCTGGTGCTGGCTTGGTAGTTGAATCCACCGCTAGATACATTGCTGAAAGAAGTGCCGACGCAATCGATTGGTTGGTTGATCAGGGCGTGCCCTTCACAACCGATCCACAGGGCCCCAAGGGCCTTCATTTGACCCGAGAGGGTGGTCACAGTCATCGTCGCATTGCTCATGCCGCAGATGCCACAGGTAAAGCGATTCATGAGGTCTTGTTAGATAAAGCGAGAGCGCATCCAAATATTCAATTGTTAGAGCGATGGATGGCTTTGGACTTGATCACCAACCGACACCTTAAAGACAAACAGTTAAAAAAATCTGAGCGCTGTTACGGTGTCTATGCTCTCAACATCTCTAGTGGAAAAATTGAAGCAATCCCTGCATCTGCAGTTGTATTGGCCACTGGTGGTGTGGGTAAGGTTTATCGCTACACCAGCAATCCAGAAACTGCGACCGGTGACGGTATTGCCATGGCTTGGCGCGCAGGATGTCGCGTGGGCAATATGGAATTTGTTCAGTTTCATCCCACATGTTTGTACCACCCGCAAGATAGAACCTTTTTGATCACTGAAGCTCTTCGAGGTGAGGGTGCGCAATTAAAGCTCCCCGATGGCACTCGTTTCATGCCCAACCATGACGAGCGAGCTGAACTTGCCCCAAGAGATATTGTGGCTCGTGCGATTGACTTTGAAATGAAGCGCTTGGGCTTGGATTATGTTTTGCTTGATGCCACTCACTTAGGTGAGGCCTTTTTGAAAGAGCATTTCCCAACGATCCACGCTCGTTGTGCTGCATTGGGCATTGATATCGCCAAGCAGGCTATTCCAGTGGTGCCTGCTGCGCATTACACCTGTGGTGGTGTTGTCACTGACTTAGAAGGTAAAACTGATTTACCAGGTTTATATGCGGTTGGTGAGGCCACATACACAGGCCTGCATGGTGCCAATCGTTTAGCGAGTAATTCATTATTAGAGTGTGTGGTGATTGGTAAATCAGCCGCAGCAGAAATCAAACAACATCCGCTAAAAGAAATGCCAGAAGTTCCGGATTGGGATGAAAGTCGAGTAGAAGATGCGGATGAAACAGTGGTCATTGCTCACAACTGGGATGAGCTGCGTCTTTTGATGTGGAACTACGTAGGCATCGTTAGAACCAACCGTCGCTTAGAAAGGGCTTTGCATCGCATTGAATTACTTCAAAGTGAAGTGCAAGAGTATTACGCGAACTTCAGAGTGACACGAGATTTATTAGAATTAAGAAACTTATTGAGTTGCGCTGAACTGATCGTGCGTTCTGCATTGATGCGCAAGGAGAGTCGTGGTTTGCATTACAGCCGTGATTACCCTCAAAGCTGGACTGTTTCTTATCCAACCATCCTCACGCCCATCAATAGACAGTCATAAGCATTGGTTGGCGCCAGCAATAAGCTAATTGGTACCAGCTAAAGTTATTGAACTCTCAAAGAGAAGTCGACAGCGATCACGTCTTTGGTCAATTTGCCAATAGAAATGCGATCCACACCCGTTGCCGCGATGGCTTTCAATTGATCAAGGCTCACACCCCCCGATGCTTCCAATAAGGCGGTGCCCTTGGTAAAAGCCACAGCTTCTCTCATTTGATCAAGGCTGAAGTTATCAATCAAAATACTTTTAGCACCAGCCGAAAGAGCTTCTTGAAGTTCTGTCATATTTTCAACTTCAACTTGGATATCAACTCCTGAGTTCAGGGCTTGTGCTGCTTTCATGGCAGCGCTGATGCCACCGGCTGCAGCGATGTGATTTTCTTTGATCAAGATGCCATGCCATAAAGCCAAGCGTTGATTTTTGCCACCGCCCACAGTCACTGCATATTTTTGAGCTTGGCGTAATCCAGGAATTGTTTTTCTGGTATCCAAAACAGCGCAGCCATGGCTGTTAGGGCTTGCACCCTCGATGGCTTTCACATGTTGTTTGGTGATTGAAGCAGTCCAAGAGAGAGTCTGTAAAAAATTAATGGCAGGGCGCTCTGCTGATAAAAGAGCTCTTGGTTTGGCGGTGATTTCGCAAACAGTGGTGTCGGCTTTCATTAAATCACCCTCGGCGTATTTCCAGGTGATGGTGGCTGAGTGATCAAGTTTTTTTAAGCATCCTTCGAACCAAGCTCTTCCGCAAAGAACGGCTTCTTGACGAACAATCAAATTGGCGTGAACGAGACCAGAATCAGGAACCAGCATCGCTGTCCAATCACCTGTGCCAATATCTTCTAAGAGAGCATCATTGATATTGCGTTCACGAGCTTGTTCGAGTGATTCGTTGTGATCAAACATAAAAATATCTTTAAAAAGATGAATCAAAAAAGACTAAATGAAAATAAGAAAAAAGTGATTAAGCTGCGCCGATATTTTTAACAAAGCCATGTTGAGCTTTTGCTAACAACTCAGGGTGGTTTGTTGTGAAAGACAACATTTTCTCAATACAAACTTGAGCATCAGATCGAATACTTTCATCAATCAAAATTTCACCAGACTGATTTGTTAGGCAACTCAGAATGCCCTCAAGACCATTCATGGCCATCCAAGGGCAGTGAGCGCAACTCTTGCAAGTAGCGCTGTTGCCGGCGGTAGGAGCTTCGATCAAGATTTTTTCAGGGGCTAACTGGCGCATGCGATGCAGAATGCCTTTGTCTGTAGCAACGATGTATTCCTTGGCACTACCTTCAACCACTGCTTTGATCATGGCAGAAGTGGATCCAACCACATCCGCTAAATCAACCACATGGGCTGGCGATTCTGGGTGCACTAACACCATGGCATCCGGATGTTTTTTGATGAGGGTTTCAAGCTCGATTGCTTTGAACTCATCATGCACGATGCAATGACCTTCCCAAAGCAACATATCAGCTCCGGTTTGATCTTGTATATAGCGACCCAAGTGACGATCGGGAGCCCACAATATCTTTTTACCCTGCTGGTGCAGTTCATGAACAATCGCTAGGGCACAAGAGCTGGTCACCATCCAATCAGCCCTGGCTTTTACTGCTGCACTTGTGTTGGCATACACCACCACTTCGCGATCGGGATGTGCATCGCAGAACTGATTGAAGTCTTCTGCAGGACAACCCAAATCAAGAGAACAGGTGGCATCTAAATCTGGCATCAACACTGTTTTTTCTGGGCTCAAAATCTTGGCGCTTTCACCCATGAACTTCACACCCGCCACAATCAATTTTTTTGCCGCGTGGTTTTTACCAAAACGAGCCATTTCTAATGAATCAGCTACAAAGCCACCCGTTTCCCAAGCAAGGTCTTGGATATCCCCATCAACGTAGTAATGCGCCACAAGCACCGCGTTTTGCTTGATGAGTTCAGACTTAATCTTTTGAATAACTTGCGCTTTTTCTTCCCCAGGCAGTGCTCTAGGTACTTTCGCCCATGCTTGCGCGATGCAGGTCGCACCAGACCCGTCTTGCTTTGGATAATCGAATAATTCTTTGTTCATGTATGAATATTAAGGCAATTTTCTTAAGTGAACCTGAAACTAACTGATTCAAGGGTTCAAAATCATCCCATGGGTATAAAAACATTTAGAATGAATGCATAACGGAGATAAATATGTTCGGCAAACGTAAAACATCCTTGTTGCTACCCACCAATGAACGTTTTGATACTTTGATTGGTAAAACATCAGAAATCTATGGCCGCATGGTCGTTGGTGAGAGCCTGCGCATCGATGGCAAAGTGGTTGGCAATATTGAAAGTGAAGAAAATTCAAAAGTCACTGTGGCTGTCGGCGAAGACGGTGAAGTGATCGGTGATATTTTTGCTTATCGCGTCATGATCGCTGGCAAGGTAGAAGGTAATATCTACGCAACTGAGCGTGTTGAGTTTCATCAAACTGCTCAAGTGCGTGGTGATGTCACTTATGGCTCGATCGGCATTGAGCACGGTGCGCGTGTGATTGGTTTGGTGATTCAGGGTGTGGATAAAAAATCAGCTAATCAAGCATCGGATGTGATTCGTGCCGTGCAAGAGCGTCGTTAAGCAATAAAAAATAAAAACTGAAATATAAAAATTGTAAAAATTCAGATCTAAGGCCTCAATAAGTAAAAAAGCTCACATCAGTGAGCTTTTTTACTTATTGAGGTGCTAATCACTTGCGCTTTAAATCGCCCTTGATAGTGCCGCCTCGTTGAATTGTGATGCTTGTGTAGTTCAGCGTGCCATCAACAGTCGCACGTCCACCGATCACCAAGTCACGACAGCTCACTGTTCCAGAAAGCTTGCCTTTAACGTTGATGCTGTCCGCAGTAACTGTTCCATCCACAAAGCCACCAGCACCAATCAATAATGTTTGAACTGATAGATTACCTTTGAATGTGCCATCCACTGTGATCGAGCCACCTGATTTCATGTCACCCGTGAACTCAAAACCTTCACTGATGATGGATGGTTTTAGAGAAACACTTGAAGTTTGAGTGCCGGACTCAAAATTCTCATTCCCTTCAACCGCTTCACTTGAAATAGACTCTTCTGATGAAAATTCAGAATTTTCATTCTCTGTTTTTTTACTAAACATATTCATATCCTAGAAAATGCTTAAGAAGCGCTATAACCGTTGGCTGATTTTGCGAGGTTACCTTGTAAATCACCACCTTTTTCAATCTCAATTTCAGTGTATTGAACCGTGCCAATCACCTTACCTGTAGAGCGAATAAACAAAGACTTATTAGCCGTTAGGTTTTCATGGATTTCACCGCGTACATCGACCACGTCCGCAGTTACTTTGCCTTTAAGAACGCCTGTGCTGCCAACCAAAATCTCGCGAGCAGTGAGTTCACCTTCAATGGTTCCTGAAATGGAAGCAATGTCAGGAACTACAAAATTGCCAGTTAATTTAACGCCTTCGCCAACAGTTAAGCAGCCGTTTTGATTGTTATCAGCCATAAAAACCCCTAAAAATTCGATTTAATCATCATACCTGCTAAATTTTACAGCGAATAGCCATTCCACAAGGTAGAATCCGCACCCGGAGGGAAAATTATGCAAAGAGTGATGTTGCGTGCCAAATTACACCGTGTAACGGTGACTGAGGCCGATTTAGAGTACGAAGGTTCATGCGGTATTGATGAAGATCTATTAGACGCGGCTGATATGCGTGAATTCGAGCGCATTGAGCTTTACAACATCAATAATGGCGAACGCTTCTCAACCTACATCATCAAAGCAGCTCGTGGCTCTGGCGCTATTTCCTTGAATGGCGCTGCTGCACGCAAGGCTCATGTGGGTGACTTATTGATCATCTGTACTTATGGCCCAATGTCTGAGGCAGATGCCAAAACATTTATCCCGAAAGTTATCTTGGTAAATGACAAGAACAAAATCAAAGAAATTAAGAAAATCACCATTTAATAGTTCTGGTGATTAAAAGTAGTTTGGTAATAAAAAGCAAAAAGGCAGCCATGGCTGCCTTTTGACTTATTGAAACTTTAAAAACTCTTTAAAAAGGCATCTTTACATCTGGCTTGATGCCCAAGAACACTTGTTTGAATTCAGCTTGGATTCTTTCAATGGCCTCCTGACTATCGGCTTCAAAACGCATCACCACGATCGGCGTGGTGTTTGATGGGCGAGCCAAGCCAAAGCCATCTGCGTATTCAACTCTCACGCCATCAATGGTGTTGATGGATTCAGAGCTTGGGAACAATGTGTTCGTGCCCAAGGATTTACCTTCGGCCACTTTTTCCTTGATCTTGTCGAGCAAGATAAAAGGCTCACCTTCTGCGCACGGCATTTGTAGCTCAGGCGTACAGATCGCATTAGGAAGTCCTTCCAAGGTGGCATTGAGATCTTTTTCACCACTCAGAATTTCTAGAAGACGTGCGCCCGTGTAAAGACCATCATCAAAACCATACCAGCGGTCTTTGAAGAAAATGTGACCACTCATTTCGCCTGCAAGAGGAGCACCTGTTTCTTTTAGTTTTGCTTTGACCAGTGAGTGACCTGTTTTCCACATCAATGGTTCGCCACCGGCTTGCTTGATATAGGTGGCTAGATTGCGCGTGCACTTCACGTCGTAAATAATTTGTGCGCCAGGATTACGACCAAGAACATCTTTGGCAAATAACATCATCTGACGATCCGGGAATATCACCTCACCACTTTTTGTCACAACCCCTAAACGATCTGCATCACCATCAAAGGCAAGACCGATTTCGTTATCAGTATTTTTAAGATTTTTAATCAAATCTTGTAGGTTTCCCAAATGAGCTGGATCAGGATGGTGATTTGGGAAAGTTCCATCAACTTCGCAAAACAATTCTTCAACTTCACAACCAAGGGCTCTGAATAGTTTTCCAGCAAATGCACCACCAACACCATTGCCGCAATCAACAGCGATCTTGATTTTTCTCTGAAGCTTCACATCGCCAACAATGCGCGCTAAATACTCAGGAAAGATATCGTATTCAGAACGCTTGCCCAAGCCAGTTGCAAACTGCTTGGCAATGATGCGCTCACGCAAGGCCTGTATTTGTTCGCCATAAATGGCAGAACTGCCTAAAACCATTTTAAAGCCGTTGTAGTCCGGTGGATTGTGACTACCTGTGATCATGATTCCAGACTTGGCTTGCTGACCATTGATCTTGATGTTGGTGCCGAAGTAAACCATGGGCGTTGCCACAACGCCTAAATCAATCACGTCCACACCAACAGATAAAAGACCTTCTGTGAGACCTGCCATCAGGGCTGGACCAGACAATCGACCATCACGGCCCACCACACAAACTGTTTCACCAATCTCGCGCATCGCACTGCCAAAAGATTGGCCAATCAGTTTGGCAACGCTTGGGTCTAACGTTTTATCGATGACACCACGAATGTCATAGGCTTTAAAAATTGAAGGAGATAGTTCCATGAGCTCTCTACTGATTTAGGAGTTGGGCGTTAAGAATTAAGAGTTGAGCCACTTGATGCGAGCAGCCGTGATTTCATCAATGCCATCCAATGATGGGTTGTCACCTTTGAGCGCCGCTTGAATCGGTTTGGCTAATTTTTTACCTAGTTCAACCCCTGGTTGATCAAAGCTATTGAGACCCCAAATGGCCCCTAAGCAAAGTGCACGATGTTCATAGAGCGCTAACAAAGCACCTAAGTAATAAGCATCGAGTTTCGGTAGCCAAATCAAGTTGCTTGGACGACCACCAGGACAAGAGTCATAAGCGAACTCTTCTTCGGATCCATTGGCCAAAGCTTGCGCCTGGGCCAAACAGTTAGCAATCAAAGATTGATGATGTTCTTTGGCTTCAGGTAAATCGCTCATCGCTTGTTTGATTGCGATGAAGTCCACTGGGATGATTTGTGTACCCTGGTGAAGCATTTGGAAATAGCTGTGCTGAGAATTGCTGCCAGCACTTCCGAACACCACGGGTGATGTTGGGTCACATGATTCGCCGTTGACAGTCACGCTCTTGCCATGACTTTCCATTTCTAATTGCTGTAACCACTCAGGTAAAAATCTGAGGCCATGGGCGTAGGGAACAATCGCTTTAGCAGTGATGCCATGTTTGCGTTGATTGTGAATCAAAGTCAATGCCAAGGTTAGTGGCATGTTTTCTTTTGCTGGAGCATTCACAAAATGCTGATCCATCGCAAAAGCACCAGCTAAAAATTGTTTGTAGGTAGCAAAGCCAAACTTGATGGCAATCGGGAAGCCAACGGCTGACCACACTGAGAAGCGACCACCGACCCAATCCCAAAATGGATAAATATTCTCTGGGGCAATGCCAAAAGCTTCAGCAGCTTCTGGGTTTGCAGTAATACCAATCAAACACTTCTTGAGTTGAGATGCATTGACATTGTTCAGCTTTAACCAATTGATGACCGTTTGAGCATTTCTCATGGTCTCAAGGGTGGTAAAAGTTTTGGATGTGATCAGAACTCTGGTGCTGCGAGGTTGAGCTTTTGACAAAGTGGTGGCTAATTCAGCGCTGTCGACGTTTGCCACAAAATGCAAACGAATCGCTTTACCCAGATTTGGATTCACTTGATACAGCGCGTCGCACACCAAGCGCGGACCCCAATCTGAACCACCAATACCGATGCAAATCACATCGGTGATGCCGATCAATTGATTACAAAACCCTTCCATCCTTTGCCAAACTGCTTTAACTTGGGGCATGACATCTTCACCATCCACCATCATGGGCTGGTCTGATAAGTTTCGAAGAGCTGGGTGAAGGGCGGAACGGCCTTCTGATTGATTAACGGCACCGCCCGAAAAGATCGCATCGCGCTTTTCAAAAACACCACGGCTTGCTGCCAACTCAAACAATTGCTGCCATTCGGCATCAGTGATTTGTTGGTAGGCGGTATCTAGAGCAAGGTCTACAGCGCTAATTAATTTAGACATTTATTGATTTTAACAAGTTTCAGAGCCCATAAAATGAAAAAAAATGGCGCTTGGTTTCAGATACCTTATAATCACCGCTGTTTTGGAAGCTTGGCAGAGTGGTTGAATGCAGCAGTCTTGAAAACTGCCGAGGATGCGAGTCCTCCGTGAGTTCGAATCTCACAGCTTCCGCCAGACCCGAAAGCCCCCTCGTTGAAAAGCCAGGGGGCTTTTTTATGTCTATTTATTCTTGTCTTTGATATTTGTGGCTTATCGCTTACTTCAAAAACAACATCTGCAAATCATTCAGGTACTGAATACCTAATGCTGATGCTTTCAAAGTGCTGGGGTCTTCATCTAACAAACCTTTTTTCAAGGCTTGTTGAATCGGGCCATTGATAGCACTGATTTCCAAACCAGTTCTTTCTTTGAACTCATGGGTGGGCACACCATCAATCAACCTCAAAGTGTTGAGCATGTACTCAAAAGGTAGATCATCTTTGCCTAAGATGCGCTCTTCAATCAGTGCATGGCCTTGATTGAATATCTTTTGCATATAAGTATCTGGATGGCGCTCATTGGTTTGTCGGGCAATTTGGTTGTGAGCAGAAATCTTGCCGTGCGCCCCAGCACCAATGCCAATGTAATCACCAAACTTCCAGTAATTCATATTGTGTTGGCAACGATTGCCATTTTTGGCATATGCAGAAATTTCATAACGCTCATACCCGGCACCATTCAGCTTTTCCATCAAGGCATCGAGCATCTCAAACGCGCTGTCATCATCAGGAATGGCCGGTGGGTATTTCGCAAACAATGTATTGGGTTCAAGCGTTAAGTGATAAAGAGACAGGTGCTGCGTTTTAAATGCCAAGGCTTGCTCTAGATCTTGAATGGCCTCATCCAGAGTTTGATTGGGCAAGGCATACATCAAATCAAGATTGACCTGATCAAAGAGTTCCATGGCTGCATGGATGGCGGCCTTGGCTTGAGCTGAGTCATGGATGCGGCCCAATGCTTTGAGCTTCTCATCATTGAAGCTTTGAATGCCGAGTGAAATACGGTTGATGCCACTTTGAGCATAGCTTTTGAATTTTTCAATTTCAAAAGTACCTGGGTTTGCTTCCATCGTGATTTCAGCGTCTGCATTCACTGGCAGAAGTGCGCGTATATCGGACAACAGTTGATCTAATCCCGCTGGAGAAAGAAGACTGGGTGTGCCGCCACCGATGAAAATTGAATGTATTCTGCGACCCCAAACTTTGAGAAGCGTGCTCTGTAAATCTAAACGCAGGGCCTCAAGATATCTTTTTTCATCAAAGCCTTGCTTGGCTTCGTTTGATTCGTTGGTCTGGTTGGTCTGATGAATCTCAATCACATTGCTCTTTGTATCTTTAGCTTCTTTGACATCTTTGATTTGATGAGAATTGAAGTCACAGTAAGGACATTTTTTAATGCACCATGGGATGTGAACGTAAAGAGATAAAGGGGGCAATGATGTCAGCATCGTTTAGTGTCAGCGTGACAGGCCAATTTTTTTGTTTAACTTTTTATTCAACTCTTGAACCAAGATATTCAGTGCTTGCCCACGATGACTGATTTGATTTTTCTCTTCAGCATTTAATTCAGCCGCTGTTTTACCAAGCGCTGGAATGAAGAACAAAGGATCGTAGCCAAAGCCATGTTCACCTTGTGGGGCCTCGAGGATTTCACCATGCCAGTGACCGACCGCGATCAGAGGCTCTGGATCATCCGCTGAATTGAGGAACACCAAGGTGCAAGTGAAGTGAGCGCTTCGTTGCTCGACCCCACTTAACTTTTTAATCAACAAAGCGTTGTTATCAGCATCTGAAGGATCTTTCTTTTGATCACTCAAAGCGAATCTGGCTGATAAGACTCCTGGCAAACCACCGAGTGCATCAACACAAATACCAGAGTCATCTGCAAGGGCGGGTAAACCACTCAGTTTGCTGGCATGCCTGGCTTTCGCAATGGCATTTTCAACAAAGCTTGGAAAGGGTTCTTCGCAGGATGGGATGCCCAGCAAACCCTGTGGCGTTACTTCAAAGCCAAGTGGGCTGAGTAAAGCGTTAAATTCTCTAACTTTTCCAGAATTGTTGGAAGCTAAGACAATTTTCTTCGAAGACATTATTTTTTTGCTAAAGCTTCTTTTTGAAGTTTCACCAATTCTTTGATGCCACTCTCAGCCAAGTTCAAAAGTTGATCCAGTTCTTTTCTAGAAAACGCTGGACCTTCGGCTGTTCCCTGAACTTCAATGATGCCACCTTGAGCAGTCATCACAACGTTCATGTCTGTGTCGCAAGCAGAGTCTTCGGCGTAATCCAAATCAAGCACAGGCGTGCCTTGATAAATGCCCACTGAAATAGCCGCCACATGATCTTTGATCGGATCTTGAGCAATGAGTTTCTTTTCTAATAGTTGATTGACGGCATCACGGGCGGCCACAAAAGCCCCAGTGATTGCTGCTGTTCTGGTGCCGCCATCGGCTTGAAGCACATCGCAATCCAAATGAATGGTTCTTTCACCCAGTAATTTGAGGTCAAACACGCTGCGCATGGAGCGGCCAATCAGGCGCTGAATTTCTTGGGTTCTACCACTTTGCTTGCCCTTAGCGGCTTCACGATCGCCCCTGGTATGGGTGGCCCTAGGCAACATGCCATATTCTGCGGTGACCCAACCCTCGCCGCTGCCTTTTTGGTGAGGGGGTACTTTTTCAAGGATGGACGCCGTGCAAAGCACGTGTGTATCGCCAAATTTCACCAATACAGAGCCTTCTGCGTGCTTGGTAAAGCCACGAATGATGGCAATTGGGCGAAGATTTTCGGCTTGGCGATTACTAGGGCGTTTGGATATTGTCATGTTAGGACTTTACAATGGATGAATGATAGAAAGTATGACCGGTTTTGGTAGTGCCTCCAGACAATTAGACCTGGGTGGCGGAGTCTATGCAACTGTAGCGGTTGAATGCCGTTCAGTAAATAGTCGTTTCCTAGATTTGAACATACGTTCACCTGAAGAGTGCCGTTCTGCAGAAATGTCTTTGCGCGAATTGGTCACCAAACAGTTGGGCCGTGGCAAGGTGGAGTTCCGCATCAATGTCCACCGTGAAACAGAGGCCTCGACTCAATCCACAGATTTATTAAATTCAGACAGTCTGAAAAGCCTCAAAGCGCTAGAAGCTGCTGTTTTGAAAGAAATGCCGAATGCGGGAAATATGCGCATGGGTGAGATTTTGCGTTGGCCAGGTGTGATCAATGAAAAGAATGTGGATGACGAACTCTGGCGCAAGCTGACTTTGGAAGCTGCCACAGAGGCTCTGACAGCTCTTAAGGGTAGTCGTCAGGGCGAAGGCAAGGCTCTGCTTGAAATCTTGATGGAGCGTGTGAATGGCATTCGTGCGATTGTTGAGCAATTAAAGCCATTGATTCCTCAAATCATTGCCGCACATCAAGCCAAGCTCACAGAGCGCTTGACTGAAATACTCACAGGCATTGATGCACAAGGTCAGGCTGTGGCAAAAAATGACGTTTCAGAACGTATCAAACAAGAAGTTATTTTGTATGGCGTTCGTATTGATGTGGCTGAAGAGCTTGAGCGTCTTAAAACACATTTGGACGCTGTTGAGTCAGCCCTTAAGAAGGGTGGACCGGTTGGCAAGCGTTTGGACTTCTTAATGCAAGAATTGAATCGTGAAGCCAATACGCTGGGATCTAAGTCAGTGTCTCAAGAAAGCAGTAATGCCTCGATTGAAGTCAAATTATTGATTGAGCAAATGCGTGAGCAGGTGCAAAATCTTGAGTAATGTTTTAACTGAGGTTTTAGAGGGCGTCTCATGACTTATACCGGTAGCATGTTGATGGTGGTTGCTCCTTCTGGGGCAGGCAAATCCTCCTTGGTCAATGCACTTCTCAAGCAAGATGCTGGTATTGGTTTATCTGTCTCGTTCACCACACGTGCCCCAAGGCCTGGTGAAGTGAATGGTCGTGAATACAATTTTCTCAGTGAAGCAGAATTTTTAGAGCGCAAAGAAGCCGGTGATTTTTTAGAGTGGGCCAAAGTGCACGGCAACTACTACGGCACATCCAAATCTTGGATTGAGTCTCAAATGAAAAATGGCAGAGATGTCATTTTAGAAATTGATTGGCAAGGAGCGCGTCAAGTTCAAGCCATCATTCCTGAAGCGATTTGGATTTTTATTTTGCCGCCATCAATACAGGCGCTAGAAGATCGCTTGAAACACCGTGCTCAAGATGATGAGGCCACCATTCAAAAACGCGTGGCTGCCGCCAAGGAAGAATTAACGCATGTGGCTGAAGCCAATTACTTGGTGATCAATGATGATTTTGAAACAGCCTTGGCTGAGTTAAATCATGTGGTTTTAGCGAGTCGTTTGCGCAAGAATTCTCAGTTGGCCAGACATCAAAAATTAGCTCAAGAGCTCGGTGCCACAAACAATCAAAAGTGAACTTTCTGTCACTTTTGCCCAAGTGAGTTATCCTTTAGGTATTCCTAGTACTTTTTGAGTTAAACACATGGCCCGTATTACTGTAGAAGATTGTTTGAAAACCATCCCAAATCGATTTGAATTGGTTCTAGCTGCTACCTATCGCGCTCGTCAATTAGCGCAAGGCCATGCTCCTAGAGTGAACGCTAAGGACAAGCCAACCGTGATTGCTTTGCGTGAAGTGGCTGCTGGCGTTACAGATCGAGACATGTTGGTTAAAGTACCTCTATAAGAGGTGACACGGTGGCGCCAAACCCAGATGCCCAAGGCATCCTAGCCGCCATCCTGGAGCAGTCAAGCCGGCATTTATTCGGACCCACATCCCAGCCGGCTCATCCCCCAAAGCCACAAGTTGTTTCTCTTGCCGGCCTTATCGAAAAAATCTCTCATTTAAAACCTGATGAAATTGCTTTGGTCAAAAAAGCATTTCAATATGCAGACTCTGCTCATCTAGGTCAATATCGCCAGAGTGGCGAGCCTTACATCACCCATCCTTTAGCCGTTGCCGAACTATGTGCTAGTTGGCGCTTAGATGCCCCATCCATCATGGCCGCCTTATTGCATGATGTGATTGAAGATACAGGCAGTACTCGCCAAGAGTTGGTAGAAATTTTCGGCGGCAAAGTGGCTGAATTGGTGGAAGGTTTAACCAAGTTAGACAAGCTTGAGTTCCAAAGTCAGGCAGAAGCGCAGGCTGAAAGCTTTAGAAAAATGTTCATGGCCATGGCCAGAGACGTTCGAGTGATTTTGGTGAAGTTGGCAGATCGTTTACACAATATGCGCACCCTGGATGCAACCACTTTGGCCAAGCGCAAAAGAGTCGCTCTTGAAACTGCAGAAATATATTCACCAATTGCTCACCGCCTTGGTTTGAATTTGGTTTACAGAGAGCTGCAAGATTTAAGCTTCAGACATTCATCACCATTCAGATATGCCACCTTGGATAAGGCAATTAAAAAAGCCAGGGGTAATCGCAAAGAAATGGTGAGTAAGATTTTGGATGCTGCGCGCATGACTTTGAGTAAGTCAGGTCTTGAGGCTGATTTGCGCGGTAGAGAAAAAACCTTGTACAGCATCTACATGAAGATGCGTCAAAAGCATTTGAGCTTCTCTCAAGTCTTGGATGTTTACGCTTTCCGTGTCACCGTCAAATCAATTGATGAGTGTTACCGAGCGCTGGGCGTCTTGCACGCCTTGTATAAGCCAATGCCTGGCAAGTTCAAAGATTACATTGCCATCCCTAAGCTCAATGGCTATCAATCACTGCACACCACTTTGGTGGGCCCTTTTGGTATGCCGGTGGAGTTTCAGATTCGTACCCAAGACATGCACCGCGTGGCAGAAGAGGGCGTTGCTGCACATTGGGCCTACAAAGATGGTGATGACCATCTCACTGAAATGCAAACCAGAGCTCATCAATGGTTGCAATCATTGGTGGATATTCAAGACAACAGTGGCGACTCTCAAGAATTCTTGGAACACGTCAAAATCGATTTATTCCCAGATGCAGTTTACGTGTTCACGCCTAAAGGACAAATCAGAGCCTTGCCAAGGGGCGCCACAGCATTGGATTTCGCCTATGCTGTGCACAGTGACTTAGGTAACGAGTGTGTTGGTGCCAAAGTGAACGGCGTGCAGTTGCCATTAAGAACAGAGTTAAAGAACGGCGACATCATCGAAATCAGCTCAACGCCTAATTCACAACCGAATCCTGTTTGGCTCACATTTGTTAAAACTGGCAAAGCTCGTGCAGCGATTCGTCATCACCTCAAAACCAGACGTTACTCAGAGGCAATTCAGTTGGGTGAGCGCTTGTTGTCTCAAGCGCTGCGTCAGCAAGGTGGTGATGCAGCTCTGGTCACAGATGATATTTGGGAAAAGCTCTTGCATTGGACCGGCAGTAAAGGTCGTGAAGAATTGTGTGCTGACATTGCCATGGGTCATCGCGTTCCTGCGGTGATGGCAAAAAGAATTGAAATGATCATTCGAGAGAGCAAGGGCCATTCGGAACAAATGCGCTTGGACACTGCTGAGTGGGAGACCTCATCTGATGATGTTCCTGAGCACAAGCAAGCCATCATGATTGATGGCAATGCCGGTGAGTCAGTGTCTTTCCCTGCTTGCTGTCATGCAATTCCTGGTGACAACATCTTGGGTTACCTTGGTAAAGGTGAGGGCTTACAAATTCACACGCATGAATGTCGCCAAGCTCAAAGATTGCATCACCGTGATCCAGATCATTGGGTCGATGTGATTTGGGCAGAAGATATTCAAAGAAGTTTTGATGTGGCGATTCGTGTGGATGTCAAAAATGCCAAAGGTGTTTTAGCTCGCATTGCTGGCACATTGACATCGGCTGATGCCAATATTGCTCACGTGGCAATGGATGATCGCTTCAGTGAATCTGCTGTGGGTATTCGCTTTGTGATTCAGGTGGAAAGCCGTTATCACTTGGCCAAGGTCATGCGTCGCTTAAGACAGAATCAAGACGTTCTAAAAATCACTCGAGTTTTTGGTAAGTAACTTTTAAGATATCAAGCTCTTTCAAACCTTCAGGCGTTTGTAAATTAACTGTGTCGCCTTCTCTTGCTTTGATGAAGGCTTTGGCAATCGGTGAAATCCAACTGACATGATTTTTCTCCATGTCGACTTCATCAACACCCACAATCGCAATGGTGGTTTCTTGACCAGTTTCATCTGCATAACAAACCGTTGCTCCAAAGAAGATTTGGTCAGTTTTATCTCTTGCCTCAGGATCAACCACCAAGACATCTTCTAAGCGCTTGGTCAGAAAATAAATACGACGGTCGATTTCACGTAAACGCTTTTTACCGTACTGATAATCACCATTTTCAGAGCGATCACCATTCGAGGCAGCCCATGAAACAATTTTGACAATTTCTGGGCGTTCTTCATCCAAGAGATGCAAAAGTTCATCTTTCATGCGCTGGTGACCAGCAGGAGTTATGTAGTTTTTGATTTCCATGGCATAATGTCGGTCTTAATGCGGCTGTAGCTCAGTTGGATAGAGTACTTGGCTACGAACCAAGGGGTCGTGGGTTCAATTCCTGCCAGCCGCACCAAAACAGAAGGGCCTAGTGTAAAGCTAGGCCCTTTTTCATTCAAGCTGCTTCATTCTCCCAATGAGAGCCCAAGCTGCGTCTCAAAACACAAGGTCTAAAAAATTACCTACAAAACACCTACAAAGTATCTTTTTCATCAATTGTTGGGTACCTGTATGGCGATGTTGATTTGGCTTTGAATGCCCCTGTAACTGTGTTTAAATATCTCCCGAATATAAATTATTGAAATAAGAATTGATAAGCATTGAATTTAAAAATGCATTCAATTGGGTTGGGGCATGTGTCACGAAATTACCAGGACATGTCTTTGAGGGAGAGTTGGTTTGCTACGTTCTGTTTTCATCATTGCGCTTGTGAGCGTTTTCATGCCATTCATGGCCCATGCGCAGTCATTCCCGCAAAAACAGATTCGTTTGATCGTGCCATTCGCACCTGGTGGCAGCACAGATATCATCGCACGCGCCATTGCCGAACCTTTGAGTAAAGTTCTTGGTCAACCTGTTGTTGTTGAAAATAAAGCGGGCGCTGGTGGATCCATCGGTGCATTGGATATCGTGAGGGGCGGTAAGGATGGGCATGTGATTGGCATCGCGACAGTCTCAACCACTGCTTCAAGTCCAGCGATCAATAAAAAAATTGGTTACGACCCGATCAAAGATTTTCAGGCTATTACTAACATCGCAGCAACACCCAATGTGATTGCTGTGTATCCAAAATTCAGCGCTAAAGATTACAAATCATTTTTAGAGTTAATTAAAAAGAATCCTGGTAAGTACAGTTATTCAACTTCAGGCTCCGGCGGCATTGGTCATTTACAAACTGAATTATTTAAAAGTTTGACTGGTGCTCAAATGATTCATGTGCCTTATCGCGGAGCTGGACCAGCTTTGGTCGATACGGTTTCAGGAAAAGTACCCATCATTTACGATAATTTGCCATCAGCTTATCCTTTTATTAAAGATGGTCGTTTGCTGCCATTGGTTGTGGCTGCTCCAAAAAGATTGAGTAGCTTGCCTCATGTGCCAACATTTGCAGAAGTAGGTTTGACTCCAGTGAATCGCATGGCTTTCTATGGTTTGATCGGTCCAGCTGGTATGTCAAGAGAAGCTGTGGAAAAGATTCACGCAGGAGTGATCAAAGTTCTACAAGATCCTGCAGTGAGAAAGCGCATTGAAGACACTGGGTCGATCATTGTGGCCAATAGTCCAGAACAGTTCGCAGCAGAAATCAAAGCTGAATATGACATCTACCGCGATATTGTTGCCAAGCTTGGTCTCACATTGAATTAATTCTCATCAAGCTCAGTCATCTGCCCTTGAGTGGCTATTAGATGACCTTGATCAATCTGGGGTATTGCAAGCTTGCACACTTTTAGTGAACAACCACTATCCTAGTGCCTAAATCACTAATTGGCTGATATTGAGTTGCAATGAATCTTCCCCGTTCTTTCAGATCTATTGAGTTTGCTTGGCTTTTAGCCGCCTTGGTTGTTTCCGTGGCGTCTTTGAGCAGCGTGGCTTATTTGGCAGATCGCATGCAAAGAGCGTTTGAGAGAGATGCCAAGCAATTGATTGCATCAGATGCTTTGATTCAGAGTGATCAGCCCTTACCAATCCTTTTTGAACAAGAGGCTGCCAAACAAGGGTTGCTAACGGCCAAGACCACGGTGTTCCCCACGATGTCATCCGTTGGCTCGAATACCCGCCTAGTGGCTTTAAAAGCAGTCACAGAGGCATACCCGCTGAGGGGGAGTATCAAGATCTCTAAAGATGCTCTAGACATCAAGGGCGCAAGCGCACGTGCAACACCATCGCCAGGGTCCGTGTGGGTAGAGCCTGCTCTATTGGCAGGTCTTTCTGCAAAGTTGGGAGATCGCATCACCTTGGGGTCAAGCAGTTTTGTGATTGAAGCTTTGTTAACTCAAGAGCTAGATAAGGGTGCTGGTTTCTTAAACTTTGCACCACGGGTCATGATGCGTGACGATGAGTTATCTAAAACTCAGCTGATTGGTTTTGGTAGTCGGGTGACTTATCGATTCTTGATTGCTGGTCAAGAACCAACGGTCAATGCATTTTTGTCGTGGGCTCAAAAAGAAATCGATGCCAAGCAATTAAGGGGTATCAAAATTGAAGGGGTTGATAACAGTCAACCCTTGATGAGAGCAACACTCGATCGCGCTGAAAAGTTTTTATCACTGGTGGCCATTTTGACGGCCATGGTCGCTGCTGTGGCAATGGCTTTAGCAGCCAAACGCTACACCAGCAAGCAAGCCAATCCAACAGCAATTTGGAAATGCTTGGGCGCTAACAAGCGCCAAGTGTTGCTTGAGCACTTCAAAGCCAGCATGGTGATTGCGCTTTTGGGTGGAGCCATAGGTGCATTCTTAGGATGGATCGGTCATCAAGGCTTGCTTTTCTTCTTGGGTGATTTGTTGGTGGCTGATTTGCCATCAGCATCCATCTGGCCATTGATCTGGTCTTTACTGGTGGCAGTGGTTTTGTTGATCGGATTTGTTTGGCCGCCATTACTGTATTTGAGTGATATCTCACCACTCAAAGTGATTCGTCGTGATATCTCAGTCAGGCATCCCGCCTCTTGGCTGTTGATGTTTTTCGGATTGATTAGTTTCTTCGTGTTGCTCTTGAGTGTTGCTAAAGATGTCAAATTAGCTGTTTTAACTTTGGGCGGTTTTTCATTGGCAGCCGGCGTCTTTATTTTGGTCTCTTGGTTGTTGATCAAATTGACTGCCAAGATGGCAGAGCATTCATGGTTAGGTCAGCACGTTGTGCAACGATTTGTTTGGCAGTCTTTATCCAGACGCTCTTTGTTCACTGGTTTACAAATAGCATCATTAGCGATTGCCATCATGGCGCTATTGCTCTTGGCTGTGGTCAGACAAGATTTGATGAGTGCATGGAAAGGCAGTTCTCCGCCGGATGCACCCAATCGATTTTTGATCAATATCCAGCCAGAACAAAAATCAGCCATTGAGCAAAAATTATTGAACGCTGACATTAAGAAAATTGTCTTGTATCCCATGGTGCGCGGTCGTTTAACGCACATCAATGATCAAGTGGTGTTGCCGCAAGATTTTGCAGATTCACGCGCGCAACGTTTGGTGGATAGAGAATTCAATCTTTCATACGCCGCAGACTTACCAGATAAAAATAAAGTGACCGCAGGAACTTGGCATGGCAACACGCGCATGCCAGAAGTATCGATTGAAAAAGGTTTGGCTAAAACGCTGTCTTTAAAGTTAGGTGACAGCTTAGTCTTTGATATCGCAGGTATACCTGTGAAGGCAAAGGTCACCTCCATCAGAGAACTTGATTGGGGCAGCATGCGCGTTAACTTCTTTGCGATCTTGCCACCGCATCTTCTCAGTGAAATGCCTCAAACTTGGATCACGGCCTATAAGCAAGGACCTCTGGTGCCACAAGTGTTGCCTTTGGATATTTCTGTCGTGGCGCAATTTCCTAATGTGACGGTTGTGGATGTGGAGTCTGCTTTAAATCAAGTACAGGATGTATTGAATAAATTATCAGCAGCTGTGGAATTACTTTTTGGCTTCACGGTGATTGCTGGCATCTTGGTATTAGCCGCTGCTTTGGCATCGACTCAAGATGAGCGTCTCAAGGATGCAGGTTTACTCAAAACCTTGGGGGCCAGTCATGCTCAAATCAGGCGTGCTTTTTATACCGAGTTGACTGTGATTGGTTTTATTTCAGGGCTCTTGGCTTCCTTGGGCGCCATTGGTGTGGGTTGGGCTTTGGCCACCCATGTCTTTGAATTCAATTTACCAATTCCATGGATCGTGATTGTTTATGGTGTTGTGTTTGGTGTTTCTGCCTGCGTATTGGGTGGTCTGTGGTTACAGAGAAAGATTTCTCATACGTCGGCATCAGAAGTGCTCAGAAGTCTTTAATCAAGAATAAAATAAAGATATGTCACAAGAACAAACCACTTATGAGTTAATTGGCGGAGCTGAGAAGCTACGTGAGTTAGTCGATCGTTTTTACGACCTGATGGATCTAGAAGAAAATTATCAGGGGATACGACTCATGCATCCTGCTGATTCAACTTCATCGAGAGAAAAGTTGTTCATGTTCTTGAGTGGTTGGATGGGTGGCCCAGATTTATTTGTTCAGCAATACGGACACCCAAGACTCAAAGCCAGACATTTGCCATTCTCAATTGGTATTTCTGAAAGAGATCAGTGGTTGCAGTGCATGCGTCAAGCGATGAAAGACGTTGGCATCAATGGCATTCTATTTGAACGCCTGATGCAATCATTCTTTACTACTGCTGACTGGATGAGGAATCGTGCTGGGTAATTGAACCAGGCGAGTACCAGACCAGCGGTCAGGAATCGATTGGCGATTCTTTCTATCCAAGATGGCTGATAGCGGCCACAAAAATAAAGTAATTGAAAAGAAAATAATTGAAACTGATCCACCCATGCTGGCCGATGGATTCATTTTGATATTGATGAAGAGTAATAAGGCGGCAGGTATCAACCACAGTGAACCTATCGCAAAGCGCATCAATGCTTGCGAACGTTTCATGATGGCACCATCTTCACTCACCAACTGAATGCGCCAAGTTTGCATCGCGAGCGTTTGCCCTGTTTTGGTCCAGTACCACATGAAGTAAAAAGCCAAGACAAGGTACATGTGAGCCATCAAAATGGCAGGGGGTGCTGTGACCTCAAACAAAACCCCGATGATCAAGTGCGGCACCAAAAAGGTAAACGCCAAGACGCCAAACAAAACCAACATCTCATAAAGATTCAAGGCAATGCGACGTTTGATCGTCGGTACTGGCAGCGACTTTAAGTAACTTGCGGGAAGGGGGATGAACTGATTGGATTCTTTCACAAACGCTATTTTAGCGTTGGTGAAGTGACTGCGCTTGGTTTGCTTGTTTGAGCTCTTTTTTGCGCCAATAACTTTTTATCTTCAGCCGATAGTTGCTGATAACTTTCCCAGGCAGCTGCTTTTTTCTCAGGTGAAATATTGATGATGCGCAGGTAGTTATCTCTGGCACGCTGGCGCTCATGCGTCGATAAACTAGCCCACTCTGACATGCGAGACTGCAAGGTACTTTTTTCGGTATCAGACATTGATGGATAGCGATTCGCCACATCCACCCATTTTTTTTGACGAGCAACAGTGAGGCTCGACCAATCTTCCTCAAGCGGTGCCAAAATCAAGCGTTGATCCTCATTGAGTGCTGACCAGTTTTGCGCATTAGCCACCACGGGGTAAGCTAAAAGAATAAAAACAAAAACAGTGATGTGTGAAATTAGGCAACGGCTTAAACAGATATACCGATTTTGGCATTTCATGTTTGTGAAGGATTTAAAGAAAGATGAAAAAGACATGATCAGATCTTTTCTTCTTCCTCATCTTCTGCAACAGCCAAATCTTTGCCATTGGTGATCAGGTATCGAACAAAGCCATCATCCTTGTAGGCATGTGGTGGAACAACGTCGACCAAAATAGCGCTATCAACCTTGGCGATATCTAAGATGCGCTCATCTTGTTGCCAATTCGAAATCAAAACAATGCCAAAAGCCAAAGCCAAGATGGGGGCGGCACCAAATGCACCCCATGCACGGTTGCGCCAATCCGAGCCTGTTGAGTTTGAGTTTTTAAAACTCTCTCTGACCCAGTTGTGTGACCAGAATGGTTTGCGTTCTTCTAATTTTGCTGCCAAAGCCAGTTTTCTGGCATTTTCAAGACGATTTGAGATGTGTGCTGGCAGATTTGCAGCACCTTCATTGAGTAAATCGCGGGTAAGTAGAGCCACCTGCAACTCTTGGTTGCCATCGACTTGAGGGGTTTGATAGTGCTTACTCACAATTTAAATCCTTGTTTTTTAAGGGCTTTCGCCAAAAAAGAGCATGCTCGAGAGCAGTGTGTCTTCACGCTACCCTCTGAGCAAGCCATTAATTTGGCTGTTTCAGAAATGCCCAGATCATCCCAATAACGCATGAGGAAGGCTTCGCGTTGACGTGAAGGTAGTTTTGAAATCTCATTTTCGATGATTTTGATCACTTGTTGACGCTCTAAAATCGTCGCGCCATCCTCAAAACCTAGATTTTCTTCTGAAGAATCAAGGAACTCGAGAGGATCTGAGTAATCAGAGTCATCCAAATTATCTTTATTGCCACCCCTCATGGATGAGAAGAGGCTGACCCAGATATTTTGGGTTTTTTGACGTCGGAACCAGTCCAAGGTCGTATTTTGAAGAATTCGGGTGTAAATCAAGGGCAGTTCTGCAGCATCGCGGTCGCCATACTTCTCAGCCAGTTTCATCATGCTGTCTTGCACGATATCCAAGGCTGCATCCTCGTCCCGCGTAGAGAATACGGTACGTTTGAAGGATTTTGCCTCGACTCCTTTGAGGAAGTCGGACAGTTCTTTTGCAGAAGCCATGACCTCTATTAGACAACGCTTCACAAACCCACCCCTAATAAGGCTTTATAGGCTAAAATCCTAGGTTCGACTTGCCGGACCTTTCATAAGATGGTTTTTTCCCGGATTTAAGCGACCGCCACTCGAACCCGAGCCATAAGCACGGAGCCAGAGTAGCCCAAACAATTTTTTGCCGAAAATTGCAAAGGACTATAGAAAATGAATGCAAATAACAACAGCGCGGAACTTTTGAACCCTGCTAGTAACAATCAAAACCAAGACGGCCCAGAAATGATTGGCGCCGAAATTTTGGTCCATGCCCTTCATGCTGAAGGTGTGGAATATGTCTGGGGTTACCCAGGCGGTTCAGTTTTATTTATTTACGACGAGATCTTCAAACAAGATAAGTTTGAACATATCTTGGTGCGTCATGAGCAAGCAGCTGTTCACGCTGCTGATGGCTATGCGCGTGCCACAGGTAATGTCGGCGTTGCATTGGTGACCTCAGGTCCTGGTGTGACCAATGCTGTGACTGGCATTGCGACTGCCTACATGGATTCAATCCCAATGGTGATCATCACTGGTAACGTGCCTACGGCTGCGATCGGTGAAGACGCGTTCCAAGAGTGCGACACCGTTGGTATCACTCGTCCAATCGTTAAACATAATTTCTTGGTCAAAGATCCTGCGGATCTTGCTTTGACTTTGAAAAAAGCTTTTCACATTGCCAGAACTGGTCGCCCAGGTCCGGTGGTGGTGGATATTCCTAAAGACGTGTCTTTCCAAAAAGCACGCTTTAACTATCCAGATGAATTGAACATGCGTTCATACAACCCTGTGAACAAAGGTCACAGTGGTCAGATTCGCAAAGCGATCAGTTTGTTGCTAGAAGCGGAGCGTCCATACATCTACACAGGTGGTGGCGTGATTCTTTCAGATGCAGCACCTGAGCTTAAGCAATTTGCTGACTTGCTTGGTTACCCTGTGACCAATACCTTGATGGGCTTGGGTGGATTCCCTGGCACAGACCCACGTTTCTTGGGTATGTTGGGTATGCACGGCACGTATGAAGCCAATATGACCATGCAGCATTGCGATGTATTGATCGCGATCGGCGCTCGTTTTGATGACCGCGTGATTGGTAACCCTGCGCACTTTTCGAGTGTGCCTAGAAAAATCATTCACATCGATATCGACCCTTCAGTGATTTCAAAGCGCGTGAAAGTAGACGTGCCTATCGTGGGCGATCTCAAAGAAGTATTGGTTGAGATGTCTGCCATGATCAAGGCCGCTGGTCCATTGAAGAACAAAGCTAAGTTGGATGCTTGGTGGTCACAAATCAATGAGTGGCGCAAAAAAGATTGCTTGAGCTTTGACCGTGATTCTGAAATTGTGAAGCCACAGTACGTGGTTGAAAAAATTTGGGAACTCACCAAAGGTGATGCCTTCGTTTGTTCAGACGTTGGTCAGCATCAAATGTGGGCTGCGCAATTCTACAAATTTGATAAGCCACGTCGTTGGATCAACTCTGGCGGTCTTGGCACCATGGGTGTTGGCTTGCCATACGCTATGGGCATCAAAAAAGCATTCCCTGACAATGAAGTCGTCACCATCACTGGTGAAGGTTCTATTCAGATGTGTATTCAAGAGTTATCAACTTGCAAACAATACGACACACCCATCAAGATTGTTTCTTTGAACAATCGCTATTTGGGCATGGTTCGTCAATGGCAAGAGTTAACTTATAACAAGCGTTATTCAAGTTCATACATGGATTCATTGCCTGACTTTGTTAAGTTGGCTGAGTCGTATGGTCACGTGGGTATGCGCATTGAGAAGAAATCTGATGTTGAGCCAGCACTTCGTGAAGCATTCAAAATGAAAGATCGAACTGTGTTCATGGATTTCCAAACAGACCCAACAGAAAACGTTTGGCCGATGGTTCAAGCTGGTAAAGGCATTACTGAAATGCTTTTAGGAAGCGAGGAACTATGATGCGCCATATTATTTCTATTCTTTTAGAGAACGAGCCAGGTGCGTTGTCACGCGTGGTCGGTTTATTTTCTGCTCGCGGATACAACATTGAAACATTAACAGTGGCTCCTACAGAAGATCCATCTTTGTCACGCATGACGATTGTGACAGTGGGTTCTGAAGACGTCATTGAGCAAATTACCAAGCACTTGAATCGCCTTGTTGAGGTGGTGAAGGTGATTGATTTGACCGATGGTCCTCACATTGAGCGTGAGCTCATGTTGATCAAGGTCAGAGCTGTTGGTAAGGAGCGCGAAGAGATGAAACGCATTACGGACATTTTCCGCGGTCGTATCATTGATGTCAGCGATAAGTCTTACACCATCGAGCTGACTGGAGACAGCAGTAAATTAGATGCATTCATTGAGGCTACAGACCGCAGTGCCATTTTGGAAACAGTTCGAACTGGTTGCTCTGGTGTTGGTCGCGGTGAGCGTATCTTGAAGGTATAACTTTTTAACAAACAACAAACTGAAATTACATAGGAAATAGCATGAAAGTTTTTTACGATAAAGACGCAGACTTATCTTTGATCAAAGGTAAGCAAGTAACAATCATTGGTTACGGTTCACAGGGCCATGCCCACGCACAGAACTTGAATGATTCTGGTGTGAAAGTAACTGTTGGTTTACGTAAAGGTGGCGCTTCTTGGAATAAAGCTGCGAACGCAGGTTTGCAAGTTAAAGAAGTGGCTGAAGCTGTTAAGGGCGCAGACGTTGTGATGATGTTGTTGCCTGACGAACAAATTGCTGAGGTGTACAACAAAGAAGTTGCTCCAAATATCAAGGCAGGCGCTGCATTGGCATTTGCTCACGGCTTCAACGTTCACTACGGTCAAGTGATTCCTCGTGCAGACGTGGACGTGATCATGATTGCTCCTAAGGCACCAGGTCACACTGTGCGTGGCACATATTCACAAGGTGGTGGCGTTCCTCATTTGATCGCTGTTCATCAAAACACAACTGGTTCAGCACGTGACGTAGCTTTGTCATATGCAACAGCCAACGGTGGTGGCCGTGCCGGCATCATCGAAACAAACTTCCGTGAAGAAACTGAAACTGACTTGTTCGGTGAGCAGGCTGTTCTTTGTGGTGGCGCAGTTGAATTGATCAAAGCTGGTTTTGAAACTTTGGTTGAAGCTGGTTACGCTCCTGAAATGGCTTACTTCGAGTGCTTGCACGAGTTGAAGTTGATCGTTGACTTGATCTACGAAGGTGGTATCGCCAACATGAACTACTCAATCTCAAACAATGCTGAGTACGGTGAGTATGTGACTGGTCCACGCGTTGTGACTGAAGATACTAAGAATGCAATGCGTCAGTGTTTGAAAGATATTCAAACTGGTGAATATGCAAAGAGCTTCATCTTGGAAAACAAAGCAGGTGCTCCTACATTGATTTCTCGTCGTCGCTTGAACGCTGAGCATGACATCGAAGTAGTTGGTGCTAAGTTGCGCGCAATGATGCCTTGGATTGCTAAGAACAAGCTAGTTGATCAAAGCAAGAACTAAGAGTAGTTGTTAAATAAATAAAAAGATCCAGAAAGAGAGACAACATGGCAGTTCATTACCCGCATCCAATCATTGCAAAAGAAGGTTGGCCACACGTGGCCATCGCGGGTTTTGTATTGTTCGTGATTCATTCCACCGCAGGGTGGGCATGGTCTTGGCCTTTCTGGATTATTTTTATTTTTGTTGTTCAGTTTTTCAGAGACCCAGGTCGTCTGATTCCTCTGACCAAAGATGCGGTTTTATCGCCAGCAGATGGTCGAGTCATCATTGTTGAAAAATCATTTGATCCATACGCTAATCGTGAAGCACTCAAGATCAGCGTTTTTATGAACGTGTTCAACGTCCATTCCAATCGTTCTTCCGTGAACGGCACGATCAAACGCATTGAGTATTTCCCTGGTAAGTTTGTGAATGCTGATTTAGATAAAGCATCCACAGAAAATGAACGCAATGCTGTTGTGATTGACGCAAATGGTCAAACCATCACATTGGTTCAAGTGGCCGGCTTGATTGCCCGCAGAATTCTTTGCTACGCACATTTAGGCGACAAGCTTAAAAAGGGCGAGCGTTATGGTTTTATCCGTTTTGGCTCAAGAGTGGATGTTTATTTGCCTCTGACAGCTGAGCCATTGGTGAGTGTTGGCGACAAAGTATCTGCAACCAGCACGGTACTAGCCAAATTGCCCGGATTGGACTAAAAAGTAGTCTATGACGACATTTCGACGTAGAAAACCAAGATTAACTAAAAATTTACCTAGCAATGTGACGCCTTTGCGTCGCAATGATTGGGCTGGCCCTGATCAAGAGAACCTAGGTCGACCACGTAACCGTGGCATCTATTTATTGCCGAATGCTTTTACAACCGCCAATTTATTTTGCGGTTTCTTTGCCATTGTGCAGGCCATGAACCAGCGTTTTGAATTTGCTGCGATTGCTATTTTTGTGGCTTTGGTCATGGATGGCATGGACGGCCGTGTCGCTCGTATGACCAATACTCAAAGTGCTTTTGGTGAACAGTACGACTCACTCACTGACATGGTTTCTTTTGGTGTGGCACCCGCATTGATTGCTTATGAGTGGGTTTTAAAAGATTTAGGTAAGTGGGGCTGGTTGGCTGCATTTATTTTCTGTGCAGGAGCTGCCTTGCGCTTGGCACGATTCAATACCAATATCGCCGTGGTTGATAAACGCTTTTTCCAAGGTCTGCCAAGTCCTGCTGCAGCTTCCTTGATTGCAGGTTTTGTTTGGTTGGCTGTGGACAATAAATTGCATGTTCAGGAGCTGGCATTGCCATGGGTGATGTTTGCCTTGACCATTTATGCGGGTATCACGATGGTTTCAAATGCCATGTTCTACAGCGGTAAAGCATTGGATGTGCGCTACAGAGCACCCTTTGGCGTCATGATTTTGGTGATCTTGGGCTTTGTTTTGGTATCAAGCGATCCACCGGTTGCATTGTTTGGTTTATTTGTGGCTTATGCGATCTCGGGCTATGTTTTTTGGGTATGGCAAAAAATTGTCTTGCGCAAGAAAAAAGCTTCAGATATGCTTTCTAACAATTAATTCATTTTTTGTGTATATTGGAGTTTATGAATACAAGCTTGTCACTGCTGCTACTTTTAGGACTAGGTCAAAACCTGGGGTCGGTGCACGCTTAAACACTTAGAGTCAAAGCAAACAACACGAACCCCAGTCCTACTGGGGTTTTTTATTTAGTAAATTTTGTAAGTTCGGGAGCAAGTCATGACAGATAAATTGATTATTTTTGATACCACTTTGAGAGATGGTGAGCAGTCACCTGGTGCTTCAATGACCAAAGATGAAAAGGTCAGGATTGCAAGACAGCTTGAGCGTCTTCGCGTGGACGTGATTGAGGCAGGCTTTGCTGCCAGCTCTGACGGAGATTTTGCGGCCATTAATGCCATTGCTCAAGTCATCAAGGATTCGACTGTTTGCTCTTTGGCTCGTGCTAATGAAAAAGACATCGGCCGAGCTGCTGATGCCTTGAAGGGTGCCAACTCTAAGCGTATTCACACATTCATTGCGACATCGCCATTGCACATGGAAAAGAAGTTGCGCATGACGCCCGATCAAGTGTTTGAACAAGCCAAAGCTGCTGTGCGCTTTGCTCGTAATCACACCAACGATATTGAGTTTTCACCAGAAGATGGTTATCGCTCTGAAGTAGATTTCTTGTGCCGCGTGCTTGAAGCTGTGATCAAAGAAGGCGCTACAACCATCAACGTTCCTGACACGGTTGGTTATGCTGTTCCTGAGCTTTATGGCAACTTCATCAAGACTTTGCGTGAGCGCATCCCGAATTCGGATAAAGCCATTTGGTCTGTGCATTGCCACAATGACTTGGGCATGGGCGTTGCCAACTCATTGGCGGGCGTGAAGATTGGCGGTGCTCGTCAAATTGAATGCACCATCAATGGTTTGGGTGAGCGCGCCGGCAACACTTCTTTGGAAGAAGTTGTGATGGCGATCAAAACCCGCAAAGATTACTTTGATTTATCAGTGGGCATTGATACGACTCAAATCGTGCCAGCCTCTAAGATGGTCTCTCAAATCACGGGTTTTGTGGTGCAACCGAATAAAGCGGTGGTTGGCGCCAATGCCTTCGCTCACGCTTCAGGTATTCACCAAGATGGCGTTTTAAAAGCTCGTGATACCTACGAGATCATGCGTGCAGAAGATGTGGGTTGGGCAGCTAACAAGATCGTTTTGGGCAAATTGTCTGGCCGAAATGCATTCAAACAGCGTTTGCAAGAATTGGGCATCGAGTTGGATTCTGAGGCTGAAATGAACGACGCCTTCTCTCGATTCAAGACCTTGGCTGACCAAAAAGCCGAGATTTTTGATGAAGATATCACTGCAATTGTGGGCAATAACGCTGAAGAGGCTAGTGACCACTATCGTTTTATCTCAATGTCACAAAGGTCTGAGACTGGGGAGCGCCCATTTGCCAAAGTTATTTTCAAATCTGGCAAAGAAGAGTTCACCTCTGAGGCTGAAGGCAATGGCCCGGTCGATGCAACCTTGAATGCGATCGAATCAAAGGTCAAAAGTGGTGCTGAGCAGTTGTTGTACTCGGTCAATGCGATCACGACCGGCACCGAGTCTCAGGGTGAAGTCACGGTCCGTCTTGCCAAGGGTGGCCGGATTGTGAATGGCGTTGGCACAGATCCGGACATTGTGGCCGCTTCAGCCAAGGCTTATTTGGCAGCTTTGAACAAGTTATACGACCCCGCTCAACAGAAATTGAACGCTCAGATGGCTGTTTAAGGCCAAATAGGCTATAATTTCGGCACTTTCTGGTAATTTCCCAAAAAGTGCCGAAGTGATTGATTTCTTTAATAAGTAATAAAAGAACCAAAAGCTTCTGGGTTTTTCAACAATTCGCACGACATATCGGGTCAGAGACCAATAATTATTGAATCTCAAGCTCGTTTGTTCGCAAGTATGGAGTTTAAAAATGGCTATTCTTACAGCTGATAAAGCCGTTATTGTTAAAGATAACGCACGTGCAGCAAATGACACAGGCAGTCCTGAAGTTCAAGTTGCTTTGTTAACTGCTCGCATCAATGATTTAACACCTCACTTCAAAGCAAATGCTAAAGATCACCACAGCCGTCGTGGCTTGTTGAAGATGGTTAGCCGTCGCCGTCGTTTGCTCGACTATTTGAAGTCAAAAGATTTTGATCGTTATCGCGCTTTGATTGATAAGCTCGGTCTACGTAAGTAATTCCGACAATGCCTGCCTCAGTTTGACTTTGGCAGGCATTATCGTTTTGAGCGGTCGGTGGCTGCTCGCAGTACAGGACCCGTGTCATTCCAAAGACAGGTTAACTCTTCTCTCTAAGCCTTTCTTTGGAATGGCATCCTTACTCCGCATAGCCCCTAATTGCTCCAGTGCTGCCATAGCGCTGATTTTCTATGGCAAATGTTGATTGGAGATATACATAAATGACGATGTTTAATAAAGTAGTAAAAAGTTTTCAATGGGGTTCACACACTGTTCGTATGGAAACTGGTGAGATTGCTCGCCAAGCAGGTGGTGCAGTTTTAGTTGATGTGGATGACACAGTTATTTTGGCAACAGTGGTTGGCGCAAAAAATGCCAAGCCAGGCCAAAACTTCTTCCCACTCACAGTTGATTATTTAGAGAAGACATATGCTGCCGGTAAGATTCCTGGGGGTTTCTTCCGTCGTGAAGGCCGTCCTTCAGAAGGCGAAACACTGATTTCTCGTTTGATCGATCGTCCATTGCGTCCTTTGTTCCCAGAAGGTTTCTTGAACGAAGTGCAAGTGGTGATTCATGTGGTATCGATCAACCCAGACGTACCTGCAGACATCCCTGCATTGATTGGTGCTTCTGCAGCTTTGGCTGTTTCAGGCATTCCATTCAATGGTCCAGTGGGCGCCGCTCGCGTGGGTTACAAAGATGGTCAATACATGTTGAACCCAACACGCACTGAGCAAGCAACTAGCCAATTAGATTTGATCGTTGCTGGTACTCAATCTGCTGTGTTGATGGTTGAATCTGAAGCTTATCAATTGTCTGAAGAGATCATGTTGGGCGCGGTTGTTTATGGTCATGAGCAAATGCAAACAGCGATCAATGCGATCAATGATTTAGTGCGCGAAGGTGGTAAGCCTGAGTGGGATTGGCAAGCAGCTCCTAAGAATGAGCCAATGATTGCTAAGGTCACTGCCTTGGCTGAAGCTGGTTTGCGTGAAGCGTATCAAATTCGTCAAAAGCAAGCTCGTTCAACTAAGTTGAAAGAAGTGACAAAAGATGTGATGGCCAAGTTGGCTGAAGATGGTGAATTTGATGAAGTTGAAGCTGGCAACATCATGTTTGACATCGAAGCAAAGATTGTTCGTAGTCAAGTATTGAACGGTGAGCCACGCATTGACGGTCGTGATACACGCACTGTTCGTCCAATTGAAATTCGTACGGGTGTATTGCCACGTACTCACGGTTCAGCATTGTTCACTCGTGGTGAGACACAAGGTTTGGTGGTTGCAACTTTGGGTACAGCACGCGATGAGCAAATCATTGATGCCTTAGAAGGTGAGCAACGTGATCGTTTCATGTTCCACTACAACATGCCTCCGTTTGCCACTGGCGAAACAGGTCGTGTAGGCAGTCCAAAGCGTCGCGAAATCGGCCACGGTCGTTTAGCTAAGCGTGCTTTGATTCCAGTATTGCCAAGCGCAGAAGAGTTTGCTTATAGCTTGCGCGTTGTTTCAGAAATCACTGAATCAAACGGTTCATCTTCAATGGCTTCTGTTTGTGGCGGCTGTTTAGCGATGATGGATGCCGGTGTTCCTGTGAAGGCCCACGTGGCTGGTGTAGCGATGGGCTTGATTTTGGATGGCAATCGTTTCGCTGTTTTGACAGATATCTTGGGTGATGAAGATCACTTGGGCGACATGGACTTCAAGGTAGCTGGTACATCAAACGGTATCACTGCATTGCAGATGGATATCAAGGTACAAGGTATTACCAAAGAGATCATGCAGGTTGCTTTAGCTCAAGCTAAAGAAGGCCGTTTGCACATTTTGAGCAAGATGCAAGAATCCATGAGTGGCGTTCGCACAGAGTTATCTGAGCACGCTCCACGCATGGTGACAATCAAGATTCATCCAGACAAGATCCGTGAAGTGATCGGTAAGGGTGGCGCAACAATCCAGGCTTTGACAAAAGAAACTGGTACTAGCATTGATATCACTGATGATGGTCTTGTAACAATTGCTTCAACAAGTGCTGAAGGCATGGAAGAAGCGAAGCGTCGCATTGAAGGCATCACAGCTGAAGCTGAAGTAGGCAAGATCTACGAAGGCCCAGTAGTGAAGTTGTTAGAGTTCGGCGCCTTGATCAATATTCTTCCAGGTAAAGATGGTTTGTTGCATATTTCAGAAATCGCTAATGAGCGTGTGAAAGATGTGAAAGACTACTTGCAAGAAGGTCAAGTTGTGCGCGTGAAGTTATTGGCTGCTGATGAGCGTGGACGTTTGCGTTTGTCATTGAAGGCTGCGTGTGCTGATGAAGGAACAAGCATTGCTCCTTTGAACGGTGCTGCACCTCAAGCTGATGCTGCACCTGCAGACCAAGCTGAACAGCAACAGCAATAATCTGAGCTAAAACGGCATGCGTGCTGTTGAAATCAGCCAGTATGGTGGCCCTGAAGTTTTAAAGGCGACGGTAAGACCTGATTTGGTCTTACCGCTTCCTGGTTCTGGTGAAGTATTGATCAGAGTCAGAGCTGCAGGGGTCAACCGTCCTGACGTTTTGCAACGTCAAGGCTTCTATCCTGTCCCTCCTGGTGGAACAGATTTACCTGGTTTGGAATTGGCAGGTGAAATTATTGGTGGTGATATTGCACACCCTGATAATTTTTTTAGTTTCGAAGTGGGTAGTCGGGTTTGTGCCTTGGTGGTTGGTGGTGCGTATGCGGAGTATTGCATTGCTCCATTGGCGCAATGTTTGCCAGTGCCTAAAGGTTTGTCGGATGTTGAAGCAGCGAGTATTCCAGAAACATTTTTCACGGTTTGGAGCAACGTTTTTGACCGCGGTCGTTTGGGTTTAGATGGGCGTGGCAAAGAAACATTATTGGTTCATGGTGGCAGCAGTGGCATTGGTGTCACAGCGATTCAGTTGGTGACTGCTTTGGGCCATGATGTACTTGTGACTGTGGGCAGTGATGAAAAAGCCAAAGCTTGTAAAGAGCTTGGTGCTGTATTGGCGGTCAACTACCGTACCCAAGATTTTGTTGAAGAAGTTAAATCTTTTACAAAAGGCAAAGGTGCCAACGTTGTTTTAGATATGGTGGCAGGACCTTATGTGGGCAGAGAAATTAATTGTTTAGCAGATGATGGCCGAATTGTGATCATTGCTAATCAGGGCGGTAAAATTTCAGAAGTGGATATGGGTCAAGTTTTGCGTAGACGTTTGACCATCACTGGATCAACCTTGAGACCGAGGTCGGTTGATTTCAAGGGTGCGATTGCAAGGTCATTGAGAGCGCATGTTTGGCCATTACTGGAGTCTAAAAAGATTAGACCGGTGATACATGAAGTATTTGAATTAGAAGCTGCTGCCAAGGCCCATCAATTGATGGAATCAAGTCAGCACATTGGTAAGATAGTATTAACTGTTAATTAAACGAGACTTTAATGAGACCCTTGACCATCATTGGCAACTGGAAAATGAATGGCAGCTTGGCTGCCAATCAGCAACTCATTGAAGAGTTATTGAGCAGCAAAGATTTTTTAGCAAATCTGCAAGGTGTGCGCGCAGGTTTATGTGTGCCTTATCCATACTTATCGCAAGTCAGCCAATTATTGGCCAAGTCACCGATTGCTTGTGGTGCCCAAGATGTTTCTGATCATCCTAACGGGGCATACACGGGCGACGTCAGCGCAAAAATGTTGCAAGAGTTTGCTTGTCAGTATGTGATTGTTGGTCACTCTGAGCGCCGTCAATTTCATCAAGAAGGTGATGGCTTGGTAGCCAGAAAAGCGAAAGCCTGCTTGCAAGCCAATATCACTCCTATCATTTGTGTGGGTGAGACTGAAGCTGAACATGATGACGGCAAAACCTTGACCGTTGTGCGTCGTCAGTTACAGGCTATTTTGGATTTGCTACAAGGCCAAATTGCGTCTTGCATCATTGCTTATGAGCCTGTTTGGGCCATTGGTACTGGAAAAGTACCTACCCCGGCTCAGGCTCAAGAGGTGCATAGAGAGTTGCGTTTGCAGCTCGCTAAATTCGATGATGAAGCAGCCTCAAAAGTGGCAATTTTGTATGGCGGTAGCTTAAAGCCTGATAATGCTAAAGATTTGTTGGCGATGCCAGATATTGATGGTGGTTTGGTGGGTGGCGCATCGTTGAATGCAAAAGATTTTTTGGCTTTATGCCAAGCATGTAAATAAATTTGTTTTTGGAGACTTAGATGGAATTGTTAAAGACTATATTGGTTGTGTTGCAGATCATTTCTGCGATTGGCGTGATTGCCTTGGTTCTGATTCAGCAAGGTAAGGGCGCAGATATGGGCGCAGCCTTTGGCGGTGGTTCTTCAGGTGGCTTGTTCGGTGCCGCTGGTTCAGCCAACTTCTTGTCACGCGTGACGGCTGTACTTGCCACAATCTTCTTCTTGTCTACCTTGGGCATCACTTTATTTGGTTCAACCAAGTCACAAAACGCAGGTGTTTTATCAGGTACCAGCGCTCCTGTGACAGCCCCAGCTGCTGAAGTTCCAGCGCCAGCAACAGCTGCGCCAGGTTCGCCAGTCGCTCCAGTGACCGGTTCTGGTCAAAATGTCCCTAGATAAGTTCTAAGAATTCTGAAAAAACACCTCTAGAAAGACGGCAATAAGCTAAAATCTAAGGGTTTTACCGTATGCCGTCGTGGTGGAATTGGTAGACACGCTATCTTGAGGTGGTAGTGGCGTAAGCTGTGCGAGTTCGAGTCTCGCCGACGGCACCAAATAGGGGGTTTTGCCGCTTGTCAGAAAGCTGCAAGACCAATTAGTGAAAATATGTAAGTGATACTTAGAGTTACGAATTGGAACGCTCTTGAACTTAGAAGCTTATTTTCCCGTTTTACTATTCATCCTAGTGGGGATTGGTGTTGGCTTGGCCCCCATGGGCCTAGGCAAATTGCTCGGAGCGAACAAGCCCGACGCTGAAAAAATTTCCCCTTACGAGTGCGGATTTGACGCATACGAAGATGCGCGCATGAAATTTGATGTGCGTTACTACTTGATCGCCATTCTTTTTATCCTATTCGACCTAGAAACAGCATTCTTGTTCCCTTGGGGCGTGGCCTTGTCTGAAATTGGCTGGGCTGGCTACATATCGATGTTGATTTTCTTGTTGGAATTCGTGATTGGCTTTGCCTACATCTGGAAGAAGGGCGCCCTTAACTGGGAGTGACGATAAAACATGGCTATTGAAGGTATCTTAAAAGAAGGTTTTGTCACAACATCGGCTGATAAGCTCATTAACTGGACGAGAACAGGTTCTCTTTGGCCGATGACTTTTGGTTTGGCCTGTTGTGCAGTTGAAATGATGCACGCCGGTGCTTCTCGTTATGACTTGGACCGTTTTGGTGTTGTGTTCAGACCATCACCGCGTCAGTCTGATTTGATGATTGTGGCGGGTACTTTGTGTAACAAGATGGCACCAGCTTTGCGCAAGGTGTATGACCAGATGCCTGAGCCACGCTGGGTGATCTCAATGGGATCATGCGCTAACGGCGGCGGTTACTACCATTACTCTTATTCTGTGGTTCGCGGTTGCGACCGCATTGTTCCTGTGGACGTTTATGTTCCTGGGTGTCCTCCAACTGCTGAAGCTTTGATGTACGGCATCATTCAATTGCAAGCCAAGATCAAGCGCACCAGCACGATTGCGAGAAAGGCCTGAGATGTCAGACACTCTATCCGTGCTTAAAGAGCGCTTAGAAAAAGTATTGGGCAAAAAAGTTTCTCGTTTACACGAGGCGCTTGGCGAACTCACTTTGGTGGTGCGCTCAGAAGACTATTTAGAAGTAGCAAAAACTTTGAGAGATGAGCCAACTTTAGGCTTTGATCAGTTGATGGACCTTTGTGGCGTTGATTACAGTGAGTACGACAACGCAACGTGGGAAGGCCCTCGTTTTGCTGCTGTGAGTCACTTGTTATCTGTGAAACACAATTGGCGTTTACGTCTTCGTGTGTTTGCACCGGTGGATCATTTCCCATTGGTGGCGTCTGTGACACCGATTTGGAATTCAGCCAACTGGTTTGAACGTGAAGCATTCGATTTGTATGGCATCTTGTTTGATGGTCATGACGATTTGCGCCGCATCTTGACGGACTATGGCTTCATTGGCCATCCGTTCAGAAAAGATTTCCCGATCTCTGGCAACGTAGAAATGCGTTATGACCCAGAGCAAAAGAGAGTTATTTATCAACCTGTCACGATTGATCCTCGCGAGGTAACTCCTCGAGTGATCCGCGAAGAAAGCTACGGTTCTTAATCATGGCTGATATTAAAAATTACACCCTGAACTTTGGCCCACAGCATCCTGCCGCGCACGGTGTGTTGCGTTTGGTTTTGGAGTTAGATGGTGAAGTGATTCAGCGCTCAGACCCGCACATTGGTTTGTTGCACCGTGCCACTGAAAAATTAGCAGAAACCAGAACTTGGGTACAAAACGTTCCATACATGGATCGTTTGGACTACGTTTCAATGATGGCCAATGAGCACGCTTATGTGATGGCCATTGAAAAGCTATTACAAATTGAAGTGCCAGAGCGTGCGCAATACATCCGCGTGATGTTTGATGAAATCACTCGCTTACTAAATCATTTGTTGTGGATTGGTTGTCATGGTTTGGACGTAGGCGCCATGGCGGTGTTCTTGTACGCCTTCCGCGAACGTGAAGATTTGTTTGATATGTACGAAGCCGTTTCTGGTGCCCGTATGCATGCTGCCTACTATCGTCCAGGTGGTGTGTACCGTGATTTGCCAGACACCATGCCTCAGTACTTGGCCAATAAGATTCGTGGCGAAAAAGCTGTGAAGAAATTGAACGAAAACCGCCAAGGTTCTTTGTTGGATTTCATTGAAGATTTCACCACCAGATTTCCAAAGTATGTTGATGAGTACGAGACTCTATTAACCGACAACCGTATTTGGAAGCAACGTTTGGTGGGTATTGGTGTGGTTTCACCAGAACGTGCTTTGCAACTTGGTTTCACTGGTGCGATGTTGCGTGGCTCAGGCATTGAATGGGATTTGCGTAAAAAGCAACCGTATGAGGTTTACAGCAAATTAGATTTTGATATTCCTGTGGGCGTTAACGGCGACTCTTACGATCGTTACTTGGTTCGTGTTGAAGAGATGCGTCAGTCCAACAAAATCATTCAGCAATGCGTGAAGTGGTTAAGAGCTAATCCTGGTCCAGTGATGAGCGATAACCACAAAGTCACAAGTCCAAAACGTGTGGACATGAAGTCCAACATGGAAGAATTGATTCACCACTTCAAACTGTTCACAGAAGGCATTCACGTGCCGGCAGGTGAGGCTTACGCCGCCGTTGAACATCCAAAGGGTGAGTTTGGTATTTATGCAATTTCTGATGGCGCTAACAAACCTTACCGTTTGAAGATTCGTGCCCCGGGCTTTGTGCATTTATCAGCTTTAGATGAAATGGCAAAAGGTCACATGTTGGCTGATGCTGTAACGATTATTGGTACGCAGGACATTGTGTTCGGCGAGATTGACCGCTAAAAGGATAAGAGAGCATATGTTTTCCCCACAAGCTCGCGCTGAAATCAATCGCAATATTGCAAAGTATCCGGCCGATCAAAAACAGTCTGCTGTGATGGCCGCATTGGTGGTTGCTCAAGACCAATTCGGATGGGTCACACCTGAGTCAATCGAAGAAATTGCTGCCATTCTAGAAATGCCACCGATTGCTGTTCAAGAGGTGGCAACGTTTTACAACATGTACGACACCAAGCCTGTTGGCAAATTCAAATTAGCTGTATGTACTAATTTGCCATGTGAACTATCTGGTGGCACTCGTGCAGGTGAGTACTTGAAGAAGAAGTTGGGCATTGATTACAACGAAACAACTCCTTGCGGCACATTCACCTTGAAAGAGGGTGAGTGCATGGGTGCTTGTGGTGATGCGCCTGTGGCGATTGTGAACAATAAGACCATGTGCAGTTTCATGAGCAATGACAAATTAGATGCTTTGATTGATGAATTAAAAGCCAAAGCTAATGCAACTGGAGGTGCAGCATGACCAGTTTGCACACACGTCACATTCAGCCTTTGATCCTTAAGGGTCTTGATGGTAATAACTGGCGTTTAAAAGATTACGTTGCGCGTGGCGGTTATGCGCAACTCAAAAGAATTTTGACTGAAGGCATCACGCCTGAAGCGGTGATTGCTGAAGTAAAAGCCTCTGGTCTGCGTGGCCGTGGTGGTGCAGGTTTCCCAACGGGTTTGAAGTGGAGTTTTATGCCACGTCAGTTCCCTGGCGATAAATACTTGGTGTGTAACACCGATGAAGGCGAGCCTGGTACGTTCAAGGATCGCGACATCATGCGTTACAACCCGCATGCTTTGATTGAAGGCATGGCGATTGCTGCATACGCCATGGGTATTGCAGTTGGTTACAACTACATTCACGGTGAAATTTGGCACGAGTACGCTCGCTTCGAAGAAGCTTTAGAAGAAGCTCGCGCGGCTGGGTTCTTGGGCAACAAGATTTGTGGCTCTGAGTTCTCATTCCAATTACATGCTCATCATGGTTGGGGTGCTTACATCTGCGGTGAAGAGACAGCGCTTTTAGAATCTTTAGAAGGTAAAAAAGGTCAGCCACGTTTCAAGCCACCTTTCCCAGCAAGTTTTGGTTTGTACGGCAAACCAACAACGATCAATAACACCGAAACATTCTCTGCTGTGCCATTCATTTTTGAAATTGGTGGTGAGGCTTACGCCAAGATAGGTAAGCCTAACAATGGTGGAACAAAGATTTTCTCAATTTCTGGGGATGTAGAACGTCCTGGTAACTATGAGATTCCGTTGGGTACACCCTTTGCTACTCTTTTAGAGTTGGCGGGTGGTATGCGCGGCGGTAAAAAAATCAAAGCAGTGATCCCTGGTGGTTCATCAGCTCCTGTTATTCCAGGCGCGATGATGATGGATACCGGTATGGATTACGACAGCATTGCTAAGGCTGGCTCAATGCTAGGTTCTGGTGCGGTGATTGTGATGGATGAAACGCGTTGCATGGTGAAGTCACTGTTGCGTTTATCTTATTTCTATCACGAAGAATCTTGTGGCCAGTGCACACCATGCCGTGAAGGTACCGGTTGGTTATGGCGCATTGTTAATCGCATTGAGCACGGAGAAGGTCGTCCAGAAGACTTGGATCTTTTGAACGACGTTGCTGCGAATATTCAAGGTAGAACAATTTGTGCATTGGGTGATGCTGCGGCAATGCCTGTGCGGGGCATGTTGAAGCATTACATGGATGAGTTTGCGTATCACGTTGAGCACAAGCGTTGCATCGTGCCGGCATACGTTTAAGCATTCGAAGAGATCGACAGGAAAATAAGATGGTTGAAATCGAAATTGATGGCAAAACAGTAGAAATCCAACAGGGTTCTATGGTGATGGATGCGGCTAAGAAAATTGGCACGCACATCCCTCATTTTTGTTATCACAAGAAATTGTCAATCGCGGCTAACTGTCGCATGTGTTTGGTTGAAGTTGAAAAAGCACCAAAACCTTTGCCTGCTTGTGCAACTCCAGTAACACCTGGCATGAAAGTGTTCACGCATTCAGAAAAAGCAGTACAAGCACAAAAATCAGTGATGGAATTTTTGTTGATCAACCATCCTTTGGATTGCCCGATTTGCGATCAAGGTGGTGAGTGTCAATTACAAGACTTGGCGGTGGGTTACGGTAAAACGACATCTCGCTACGATGAAGAAAAGCGCGTGGTCTTCCATAAGAATGTTGGCCCATTGATTTCAATGGAAGAGATGAGCCGATGTATCCACTGCACTCGCTGTGTTCGTTTTGGTCAAGAGATTGCTGGCGTGATGGAGTTGGGCATGCTCAACCGCGGTGAGCATTCAGAAATCACTTCATTCGTTGGTAAGACTGTTGACTCAGAGTTGTCTGGCAACATGATTGATCTTTGCCCAGTGGGTGCTTTGACCAGCAAGCCATTCCGTTACTCAGCACGTACTTGGGAATTAGGCCGCAAGCGCTCTGTGAGCCCGCATGATTCGATGGGTTCTAACGTGGTGATGCAAACCAAAGCCAATCAAGTATTGCGCACAGTGCCTTTAGAAAACGAAGCCATCAATGAATGTTGGATCAGCGATAAAGATCGCTTTGCATACGAAGGCTTGAACAGCAAAGACCGTTTGAAAAATCCAATGGTCAAGCAAAACAATCAATGGATCGAAACAGACTGGGAGTCTGCTTTAGATTACGTGGCACGTTCTTTGTCATCGATCAAGCAAGATCATGGCTCTGATGCCATCGCTGCTTTGGCTCACCCAATCTCAAGTGTTGAAGAGTTGTATCTTCTTAAAACACTCATGACTGGTTTGGGATCTGACAACACTGAAACACGTTTGCGTTCGCAAGATGTGAGTGGTGCAGCGACTGCACCATGGTTGGGTATGAAGATTGCTGAAGTGAGCCAATTACAAAGAGCTTTCTTCATTGGTAGTTTCTTGCGTAAAGATCAACCTTTGTTGGCAGCCAGAGTTCGTGCAGCCACCAAGCGTGGTCTGAAAGTCACTCGTTTAGGTGCTAGCACCGAAGACTGGTTGATGCCAGTGGCTGCCAGCGCTCAAGTGTCGCCAGCGAATTGGCCGGCAGAGTTAGCGGGTGTTGCAGCAGCGGTTGCTCAAGCCAAGGGCGTGAGTGCTCCAAGTAATGCTGCCATCAGCGCACAAGCAAAAGCCATCGCTGATAGTTTGTTAAGTGGTGAGCGTAAAGCAGTGTTCTTGGGTGCGGCTGCCATGGCTCACCCACAGTTCGCACAATTACATGCTTACGCACAGTTCATTGCAAACCAAACAGAAGCAACTTTGGGATTCTTGCCTGAGGGTGGTAATGCGGTTGGTGCTCATATCGTTAAAGCTGTTTCTGCATCAGGCATCAATGGCTTGATGGCAAAAAATCTTAAAGCAGTTTTGCTCATGAATATTGAACCTGGCACAGACTTGCCAGATCCACAATTGGCCAAGCAAGCTTTAGCAAAAGCTGGCACGGTGATTGCCATGACGGCATTTGACAGCGCTGAACTTCGTGAAGTGGCTGATGTTTTGTTGCCTATCACACCATACACAGAAACTTCTGGCAGCTTCATCAATTTAGAGGGTAGCTTGCAATCCACACAGGCGGTTGTTAAGCCTTTGGGTTCAGCTCGTCCTGCATGGAAAGTAATTCGTGTGCTTGGTAACTTGATGAGCATGGATGGTTTCTACTTCAACAGTTCTGATGAGGTGTTGGACGAAGCGGTTCCTAAAAACTTTGCTGAACAGTTAAATAACAACACATCTGCTGCTCCTGCAATCACCAGTACATTCACACCGGCGATTGAGCGTTTGGCTGATGTGACGATTCATTCAACTGATGCGATTGTGCGTCGTGCACCTGCTTTACAGTTGACGCAAGATGCGAAGAAGGCTTTGAAGTTGGGTGTGCCAACTGATCTCATGATGCAGTTGCAACTAAAAGAGGGTGATGTTGTGCGTGTCACCCAAGCTGGATCTTCAGTGAACATGCCAGTGACAGAAGAGCGTGCTTTGACCAGTGGCGTTGTCAGACTTTCTGCAGGCACAGCATTCAGTGCTCAATTGGGCGGAATGTTTGGTCAATTATCTGTGGAGCGTGTATGACCGACTTTATTCAAACAATCAATACACACGGTTTAGCTCTGTTTGGTGAGATGGCTTGGCCCATCGTTTGGACTTTGATCAAAATTGTGACCATCGTTTTACCGATGTTTGGTTGCGTGGCTTATTTGACTTTGTGGGAGCGTAAGCTCATTGGTTGGATGCACGTTCGTTTAGGCCCTAATCGTGTGGGTCCTTTAGGCTTGTTGCAGCCAATCGCTGATGCTCTTAAGTTATTGCTCAAAGAAGTCATCATTCCAAGCAAGGCCAGCAAGGTCTTGTACATTGTCGCTCCCGTGATGGTGATTGCTCCTGCATTTGCTGCTTGGGCAGTGGTACCGTTCCAAGCAGACATGGTTCTGGCCAATGTGAACGCTGGTTTGTTGTACGTTATGGCTATTACATCTGTGGGTGTGTACGGCATTATCTTGGCTGGTTGGGCATCTAACTCTAAATACGCTTTCTTAGGAGCGATGCGTGCTTCAGCTCAAATGGTTTCTTATGAAATCGCGATGGGCTTTGCGCTTGCTGCTGTGTTGGTTATCTCTGGCACTTTGAACTTGAGCGACATCGTGAAGTCTCAGCAAACGGGTTACTTCGCCAGTATTGGTTTGAACTTCCTATCTTGGAACTGGTTACCGTTGTTGCCAATGTTCTTGATTTATTTCATCTCAGGCGTTGCTGAATTGAACCGTCATCCATTTGACGTGGTTGAGGGTGAGTCTGAGATTGTTGCTGGTCACATGATCGAATACTCAGGCATGGCCTTTGCGATGTTCTTCTTGGCCGAATACGCCAATATGATTTTGATCGCTGCTTTGACCTCTATTTTGTTCTTCGGTGGTTGGGCTCCGATTGTTGACTTGCCAATCTTGCGCGACATCCCAGGCATTTTCTGGTTGATTGCTAAGACATTCTTCTTCTTATCTTGTTTTATTTGGTTGCGTGCGTCATTCCCACGTTACCGCTATGACCAACTCATGCGTTTGGGTTGGAAGGTATTTATTCCCATCTCGATCTTCTGGATCTTGTTGGTCGGTGCTTGGGTCTTGTCACCCTGGAATATTTGGAAATAAGGCGAGGATTTAAAAATGTTCCAACGTATCCGCGAATTCTTCGGTAGCTTGCTCTTAAGAGAGTTGTTGCAAGGCATGGCTTTGACTGGCAAGTACTTGTTCAAGCCAAAGATCACTGTGCAATACCCTGAAGAAAAAACTCCAATGTCTCCACGTTTTCGTGGTTTGCACGCTTTGCGTCGCTACCCGAATGGTGAAGAGCGTTGCATTGCTTGCAAACTATGTGAAGCAGTGTGCCCAGCCATGGCCATCACGATTGAATCAGATCAGCGTGATGATGGCACTCGCAGAACCACTCGTTATGACATCGATTTAACCAAATGTATTTTCTGTGGCTTTTGCGAAGAAGCTTGCCCAGTGGATGCGATTGTTGAAACACATATTCATGAGTATCACGGCGAAAAGCGTGGTGACTTGTATTTCACGAAAGACATGTTGTTAGCAGTAGGCGACCGTTATGAAAACGAAATCGCTGCAAACAAAACAGCGGATGCTAAATACAAATGATGCTAGAACCTAAATCAATCCTCTTTTACATCTTTGCTGCCATTTTGATCATGGCTGCTTTGCGCGTGATCACTGCCCGCAATCCAGTTCACGCTGCATTGTTCTTGGTTTTATCTTTCTTCACAGCGGCGGCTATTTGGATGTTGTTGCATGCTGAGTTCTTAGCTATTTTGTTGGTCTTGGTTTATGTTGGTGCGGTGATGGTCTTGTTCTTGTTCGTGGTCATGATGCTAGACCTCGACTTGGATCATTTGCGCAAAGGTTTCAAGCAATACATGCCAGTGGCTTCTTTGGTGGGCGCAGTGATTGTGGCTGAGATGGCAATTGTGTTGATTCGTGGCTTCATCGGTACCACTCAGCCAATCAGAAACATGGATCCTGAAGTAGCTGCTAATAACACCAAGGCATTGGGTATCTTGCTTTACACCGAGTACCTCTTCAGCTTTGAAGTCGCCGGCATTATTTTGTTGGTAGCCATCATTTCTTCAGTGGCTTTGACTTTGCGTCGCCGCAAAGACACCAAAACCCAAGATATTCCTGATCAAATTCGCACAAGAAAAGAAGATCGTGTGCGCATGGTCACCTCTATGAATGCTGATTCATCAGCCAATAAAAAATCTTAGGACAGTGATGATGAGACATTTCGGAAAAAGGATTTATTCATGACAATCACCTTAGCTCATTACTTAGTGTTGGCTGCCATCTTGTTTGCTATTGGCGTGGTTGGCATTTTCTTGAATCGCAAGAACATCATTGTTTTGTTGATGTCTTTGGAATTGATGTTGTTGGCCGTTAATTTGAACTTCATTGCCTTCTCTCACTACCTAGGAGATATGGCTGGCCAAGTATTCGTATTCTTTATTTTGACCGTGGCAGCTGCTGAAGCAGCCATTGGCTTGGCAATTTTGGTCACGATGTTCCGTAAGCTGGACACAATCCATGCTGAAGACCTCGGACAACTGAAGGGTTAAGACAGATCATATGACTACTCCAATCTTGAACCCTCTAGTATTACTGGCCATCCCACTAGCCCCATTGGTGGGTGCAGTGATTGCTGGTTTATTTGGTACTAAATTCTTGGGCAATCTCATCGGTCGCTCAGCTTCACACACCGTGACTATTCTTGGTGTGGCTATTTCATGCATCCTTTCATTCATGGTCTTGAATGATGTGATGGCGGGTGCACGATTCAACGAAACCATTTACACCTGGATGCAGTTGGGTGAGTTGAGCCTAGAGGTTGGTTTCTTGGTCGACCCATTGACTGCCATGATGATGGTGGTGGTGACCTTTGTTTCTTTGATGGTGCACATTTACACCATTGGTTACATGGCTGAAGACGAGGGTTATGCTCGTTTCTTCTCTTACATTTCTTTGTTCACCTTCTCTATGTTGATGTTGGTGATGAGCAATAACTTCTTGCAGTTGTTCTTTGGCTGGGAAGCTGTTGGCTTGGTCTCTTATTTATTGATTGGTTTCTGGTACAAGCGACCAACCGCAATCTTCGCCAATATGAAAGCCTTCTTGGTTAATCGTGTGGGTGACTTTGGTTTCATTCTTGGTATTGGTCTTTTATTGGCTTACACCGGCAGCATGAGTTATGACGGTGTGTTTGCTCAGAAGGATTTATTGGTTCAACAGGTTTTACCTGGCACTGATTGGAATTTGGTCACAGTGGCCTGCGTTTGCTTGTTCATCGGCGCGATGGGTAAGTCTGCGCAATTCCCATTGCACGTTTGGTTGCCAGATTCAATGGAAGGTCCAACACCGATTTCTGCTTTGATTCACGCGGCCACGATGGTGACTGCAGGTATTTTCATGGTGAGCCGTATGTCACCATTGTTTGAGTTGTCTGATGCTGCTTTGTCATTTGTTTTGATCATTGGATCAATCACTGCTTTGTTCATGGGTTTCTTGGGCATCGTACAAAACGACATCAAGCGTGTGGTGGCCTATTCAACTTTGTCACAACTTGGTTACATGACAGTGGCTTTGGGCGTGTCTGCTTACCCAATCGCCGTATTCCATTTAATGACTCACGCTTTCTTCAAGGCATTGTTGTTCTTGGGAGCGGGTAGTGTGATCATGGGTATGCACCACGACCAAGATATGCGCAACATGGGTGGTTTGTGGAAGTACATGCCAATCACATGGTTCACATCTTTGTTGGGTTCTTTGGCTTTGATTGGTACACCGCTTTTCTCAGGCTTCTACTCAAAAGATTCAATCATTGAAGCGGTTGCCAAGAGCACCATCACTGGCTCTGGCTTTGCCTTCTTTGCTGTGATGGCCGGCGTATTTATCACGGCTTTCTATTCATTCAGAATGTACTTCTTGGTCTTCCACGGTAAAGAACGTTTTGGTCAAGCTCATCACGACCACGGTCATGATGCTCATGACGCCAAGGACGATCATCACGATGATCACCATCATGGTTTGGCTCCTGGTCAAAAACCACACGAGTCTCCATGGGTGGTTACATTGCCATTGGTTCTATTAGCGATTCCATCAGTGATTGTGGGTTACTTCACGATTGGCCCAATGTTGTTTGGCGACTTCTTTGGTAATGCCATCTTTGTTGATGTGACCAAGCACGTGGCCATTAAAGAACTTGCGGATGCCTTCACAGGTCCTTTGGGCATGGTGGCTCACTCATTGCACACACCGGTTTTGTATTTGGCGCTGGGTGGCGTGGTGACGGCTGCAGTCTTTTATCTGTGGTTACCTCAGATTCCAGCATTCTTTGCTCGTGTGCTAGCACCAGTTAAGACGATCCTTGATAACAAGTACTACATGGATGACTTCAACCAAGCTGTGTTTGCCAAAGGTGCAAGGTTGTTAGGCACTGGCTTGTGGAAGCGTGCTGATCAGGGATTGATTGATGGTTTGGTTGTGAACGGCAGCACACGAGTGATTGCTTGGTTCTCAGCAAGCGTGCGTCAGGTGCAATCAGGTTATTTGTATCACTATGCATTTGCGATGATTCTTGGCTTGATTGCTTTGATCGGCTGGATTTTATATACCCACTTGGGCTCCATTAAATAAAACAATAGATAGAGCGCCCCAATATGATTCTTTCTTACTCAATCTGGTTACCGATCATCTTCGGTTTGATTATTTTGTTCACTGGTTCGGACAACAGCAAGGGCTATGTTCGCATCATGGCTTTGATCGCTTCTTTGATCAGCTTTGCTGCAACCTTGCCATTGGTCACAGGCTTTGACACCAGCACGGCAGCCATGCAGTTTGTGGAGCAAGTATCTTGGGTGCCACGCTATGACATCAATTACTTCTTAGGAGTTGATGGTATTTCAATGTGGTTTGTTGTGTTGACAGCTTTCATCACAGTGATCGTGGTGGTTGCTGCATGGGAAGTGATCACAGTCAACGTATCTCAGTACATGGCTGCATTCTTGATTTTGTCTGGTTTGATGATTGGCGTATTTGCCTCATTAGACGGCTTGTTGTTCTATGTTTTCTTTGAGGCCACATTGATTCCGATGTACATCATCATCGGTGTGTGGGGCGGTCCAAATCGTGTGTATGCGGCCTTCAAGTTCTTCTTGTACACCTTGCTTGGCTCACTCTTAACTTTGATTGCCATTTTGTATTTGTACAACGTGACAGACACATTTAACATTCTGACTTGGCACAAAGCCAAGCTAGACATTGTTGAGCAAGTGCTGATTTTTGGCGCATTCTTCATGGCCTTTGCGGTCAAGGTACCGATGTGGCCAGTTCATACATGGTTGCCAGACGCTCACGTAGAAGCACCCACCGGTGGTTCAGTGGTGTTGGCTGCAATCATGTTGAAGTTGGGTGCTTATGGTTTCTTGAGATTCTCATTACCGATTGCACCAGATGCAAGTCAATACTTGGCGCCTGCCGTGATTGCGCTGTCATTGGTCGCGGTGATTTACATTGGTTTGGTGGCCTTGGTTCAAGCTGATATGAAAAAGCTCGTGGCTTATTCATCGATTGCACACATGGGCTTCGTTACTTTAGGATTCTTCATCTTCAACCCAATGGGTGTTGAGGGTGCGATTGTCCAAATGATTTCTCATGGCTTTATTTCTGCTGCCATGTTCTTGAGCATCGGTGTTCTTTATGACCGCATGCACTCACGCCAAATTGCTGATTACGGTGGTGTGGTCAACACCATGCCTAAATTCACAGCCTTTGCCGTCTTATTTGCCATGGCGAATTGCGGACTACCAGCAACCTCAGGTTTTGTGGGTGAGTTCATGGTTATCTTGGCCGCCGTTGATTACGACTTCTTGATCGGTATCTTGGCAGCGACTGCCTTGATCCTTGGTGCTGCTTATTCATTGTGGATGACCAAGCGAGTGTTCTTTGGCGATGTGGGTAATCAACACGTTGCAGAGTTAACTGATATCAATGCCCGTGAATTTTTAATCATGAGTGTCTTGGCCATTTTCACGATTGGCATGGGCGTTTATCCAAAACCATTCACTGATGTGATGCACGTTTCTGTTATCGAGCTTTTAAAGCACGTGGCAGTTAGCAAACTTTAATCCTGAAAGAGGAAAGAGATATTTATGCAATCGATTGATCTCATTGCGATGTTGCCGGAGCTAGTGCTCCTGACGGTAGCATGTTTGCTATTAATGACTGTTTTCATGAATGAGCCACAGGCATCAGACGAAGATATTTTTTATACGCCACGTGGCACTGAATTAGCCTACAAAATCAGTTTGGCCTTGTTGCTAGGGTTGAGCTTTGCATTTGGTTTGCAAGCAGTCGATCAGCCAGTACACGCCTTCAATAATTTGTTCGTGGTTGATGCTTTATCAAGCATCTTGAAGTCAGTGGCTTGTTTGGCTGTTTTCGTGACTTTGGTTTATTCAAAGCAATACTTGATTGATCGTGGCTTATTCAGAGTAGATTTCATTGTTCTAACGCTGTTGGCCTTGATGGGTCAATGCGTGATGATTTCAGGTTCTAACTTATTGACGCTTTACTTGGGTTTAGAGTTATTAGCGCTACCAACCTATGCCTTGGTTGCCATGAAGCGTGACTCTGGCTTGGGTACTGAAGCTGCAATGAAGTACTTTATCTTGGGTGCTTTGGCTTCTGGTTTCTTGTTGTACGGCATGTCAATGCTATACGGCGCTACAGGCAGCCTTGATCTTGATGAAATCTTAAAAGCGGTGGGTGACCAACGCATCAACCGTTTGGTATTAGCCTTTGCTGTGGTGTTCATTGTGTCAGGCTTGGCATTCAAGCTTGGTGTAGCACCGTTTCACATGTGGGTACCTGATGTGTATCAAGGTGCACCAACGGCTGTGACATTGATGATTGCTGGCGCACCAAAAGTGGCTGCCTTCGCATTGTTGTTCCGCTTATTGGTGGGTGGCTTGTTGCCATTGACCAATGATTGGCAACCAATGATCATGATCCTAGCGGTGATGTCTTTGGTGATTGGTAACTTGACTGCGATTGCGCAAACCAATCTCAAGAGAATGTTGGCTTACTCAACAATTTCTCATATGGGCTTCATGATTTTAGGCATGTTGTCAATTTTTGATGAGCACGCTTACAGCGCTGCTTTGTTCTACGCTGTGACTTATGTGCTGACCACTTTGGGTTCATTTGGTTTGCTAATGATTCTTTCTCGCAAAGGTTATGAGTGTGAAACACTCGATGACCTTAAAGGTTTGAACCGCCGTCATCCATGGATGGCCTTCATCGGTTTGATCTTGATGTTCTCTTTGGCCGGTATTCCTCCAACAGTTGGGTTTGCTGCGAAGTTATCAATTCTTGAGGCCTTGATTGACAGTGAGCATTTGTATCTTGCAATCATTGCTGTGATGGCTTCATTGGTAGGCGCATTCTATTACTTGCGCGTTGTTAAATGCATGTACTTTGATGAGCCAATTCAAACAGCGCCAATCGAAGGTGGCTTGATTGTTAAAACCGTGTTTACCTTGAACGGTCTATTTGTTCTGTTGTGCGGCATTTTCCCAGCAACATTGATGGCACTTTGCTTGAGTGCCATGTCAACCACATTGCTGAGTTAATCATGGCCCCCACAAGCTTAAGCATTGAATCTTGGATTTTGATTTTGGTGGCCTTGGTCGCTGCCAACGCTGCTTATGCAAGCCGTAAATTTTTATTCTTTAAAACACTCGAAGACAAACACGTGGGTTGGTGCTTATTGGAAATGGGTGTTTGGTACGCTCTGATTGGTTTGATTGGGTATTCATTGGAAAGCATGATTGGTAATGTCTTTCCAAAGCGTTGGGAATTCTTTGCGGTTAGCTTGTGCTTGTTCTTCGTGGCGGCTTTCCCGGGCTTCACTTGGCGTTTTCTGATGAAGCATCGCAATGATGCTCGTGGCTAAGCGCCACTTTATTTCCTTAGCTTTATGAGTTCGTCTGAGTCAAACAAGTCAGAGAAAAGTTTCTCTGATTTACCTGAATCTGATGATCACTTGCGTGAGCATCAAACATCTTCTGAAGATGTTTATTCGGGAAAATTCCTGCACTTAAAAAAAGACATTGTTAAGTTGCCAGATGGCAACTCAACTTATCGCGAATATTTAATTCATCCTGGGGCAGTGGCGATCATGCCTATCTTGAATGATGGCCGTATCTTGTTAGAGAGACAGTTCCGTTACCCTGTGGATGCTGCCATGATTGAGATTCCTGCTGGCAAGCTAGAGCTTGGCGAAGACCCACTCTTGTGTGCCAAGCGTGAACTCTTAGAAGAAACCGGATACTCGGCTAAATCTTGGGAATTTCTTGGCAGAATTCATCCAGTGATTTCTTATTCAACTGAAATCATCGATATTTATCTCGCCAAAGATTTGACCTTGGGTGAATGCGCCTTGGACGAGGGTGAATTCTTGGATGTTTTTGCTGCCACTTTGGATGAAATGCACGAGTGGATTGCTAAAGGAAAAATCACCGACGTTAAAACCATCATTTCTGTTTACCACTTGGCCAGACGTCTCAAACAACTTTGAAGAAGTCAAAAATAAAACAGAAATCTATTAAGTAATTAAAATAGCAAATATATTAATAAGTCATAAGTTTGCCTTGCCCCATGAAAGTTTATAACCTCGCTTGCCATCTAGATCACCACTTTGAGGGGTGGTTTGCTTCTGAGGCTGATTATATTTCTCAGCAAGAAACTGGTTTACTCAGTTGCCCTGTTTGCGATAGCAATGAGATTGTTCGTTTACCTTCAGCTCCGCGAATCGCTAAGCGGAGTAGCCGTGAGTTGGTGTCTGCCAATCAATCGCCAGCCCAAGCCACTAACCCTGCTGCTATGAACAGCGATGCTGGTCAATCCATGGTTTTGACTGGTTCAGAGCAGGCGCACTTACAGGCTCAAGTTCAGGCCACGGTCATGAGGGCGATGAGAGAGCTTATCAATAAGACAGAAGACGTTGGCCATGACTTTGCTGAAGAGGCCAGAAAAATCCACTACCAAGAAGCCCCTGAAAGAAGCATTCGTGGTCATGCCACTGTGGATGAAACTGCGGAGCTTCGTGAAGAGGGCATTGAGGTCGTTTCTTTACCAGTATTCCCAGCCTTAAAAGATACTCTTCAATAATTACTGGGGTACCACTCTCTGTTGGCGGCTGAAGTCTTGAACTGGAACTTCGCTCGGTTTTAGGCGCTTTTCACAGACATTTTTACCTTCAAATACCCGCATCACCGAGCAGTCATGCCCCGTGCCCTCAGATGCGGCATGATCCGTCAAACTCTTTCCGGTGGTCACTGTGGTGCCAACGCTGGCAGCAGTCAATGGGTAGGCCGCCACCATGGCGCAGGCTGATAATTGCCCTAGGGCGAATACCGCTGCAAAAAGCTTGAGAAAAAGTCTAAAAACGGTCAATTGGGTAGAATATTGGTAAAGTTGTAATTCTAAGAATATAAATGAAGTAGGAGACAAAATGTCAGAAACTATCGGACACCATATCAATGGTGAGGTCATTCGTTTTGGTGGCAATGCTGCCCCAGTGTATGAGCCTGCAACAGGTCAAGTTCGTGCCAATGTAGAGTTAGCCTCAGTCGACGGCGTTGCCAAAGCAGTCGCTGCAGCCAAAGCTGCTTTTCCAGCTTGGTCAACCACTCCTGTGACACGTCGTGCCAAGGTCATGTTCAATTTCAAGGCCATCATTGAAGCGCGTATCGATGAAATGGCAGAAGCGATCACCCGTGAACACGGTAAAACATTTGATGATGCCAAAGGTGAGATTCAGCGTGGCCTAGAAGTGGTGGATTTTGCCTGTGGCATTCCTCAGCTTTTAAAAGGTGAATACACCGAGCAAATTGCCAAAGGCATGGATGCATGGACCATGCGTCAAGCATTGGGTGTGTGTGCAGGTATCACGCCATTTAACTTCCCAGCGATGGTGCCAATGTGGATGTACCCAGTGGCCATTGCCTCTGGCAACACATTTGTGCTCAAGCCTTCAGAAAGAGATCCTTCAGCCACCTTGTTGGCTGCTAAGTGGTTGGAAGAAGCTGGCCTACCAAAAGGTGTATTCAACGTTGTGCAGGGCGATAAAACCGCTGTGGACGCATTGTTGAACCATCCTGATGTCAAAGCCATCAGCTTTGTTGGGTCAACTCCAATCGCTTCTTATATTTATGAAACAGCTGCTAAAAATGGCAAACGCGTTCAAGCCTTGGGCGGAGCCAAGAATCACATGGTGGTGATGCCTGATGCCGACTTAGATCAAGCGGTGGATGCTTTGATGGGTGCTGCTTACGGTTCTGCTGGTGAGCGTTGTATGGCGATTTCAGTAGCGGTGGCTGTTGGTAATGTGGCTGATGCCTTGATTGAAAAACTATCCACTCGTATCAAGAAACTCAAGGTTGATAATGGTTTAACTCCTGGTGCTGAAATGGGCCCATTGGTGACCAAAGTTCATTTGGATAAAGTCACAGGTTATGTGGACGCTGGTGTTAAAGAAGGTGCTAAGTTGGTGGTCGATGGCCGTAACCTAAAAGTGGCTGGTTGTGAAAACGGCTTCTTCTTGGGCGGTTGTTTATTCGACAACGTCAAGCCTAATATGAGCATCTACAAAGAAGAAATCTTTGGCCCAGTGTTGAGCGTGATGCGTGTTGATGATGTTGCAACAGCGATTCAGTTGATCAATGATCATGAGTACGGTAACGGCACAGCAATCTTCACCAGAGACGGCAACACTGCCCGTGAATTCGTGAGCCGTATTCAGGTAGGTATGGTGGGTGTGAACGTGCCTATTCCAGTACCGATGGCATTCCATTCATTTGGTGGTTGGAAGCGCAGTCTGTTTGGCGATCATCACGTGCATGGTCCAGAAGGTGTGCGTTTCTACACTCGCATGAAGGCAGTGACACAGCGTTGGCCAGAAACCATTGCTCAGGGTCCGAGCTTTAGCATGCCAGTGAATGGTTAAAGGATTAAATCCTTAGTTAATTTAACTAACTTTAACCAATCCATTTGATTTTCATCAATTGGAGCTAAAACATGGGGGCTTAAAATAGCCCCCATGACTTTTTTAGAGCAACCCTCTGTCTTAGCCCCTGCTGGCCCTGAACCGCTGTTTCAGCCTGAATTGTTGAAACGCTTTGACATCAATGGGCCACGCTACACATCCTATCCAACGGCTGATCGATTCAATGGCCAGTTCAATCAGATTGACTATGTCGATGCATTGAAACGATGCGCCACGCATCAAAAACCAATTTCTTTGTATTTCCATTTACCGTTTTGTCCGAACATTTGCTACTACTGCGGATGTAACAAAATCATCACCAAAGATCATGGTCGAAGTGCGAAATACATTAAGTACTTGGCCAAAGAAATGAATCTCGTCACCCAAGCCATGGGTGCGAGCAAAAAAATACCAGTGACTCAACTTCATTGGGGTGGTGGTACTCCCACATTTTTATCTCATGAAGAAATGATTGAGTTGATGCATCACACCAAAGAGCATTTTGAATTGCAAGAGGCTGGTGAGTATTCAATTGAGATTGATCCGCGCCGTGTCAGTGAAGCTGATATTGAGCTCTTGGCGAAGTTGGGATTTAACCGCATCAGTTTGGGTGTGCAAGACTTCAATTTGGAAGTTCAGCAAGCGGTTCATCGGGTGCAAACAATACAAGAAACAAAAGATGTGATTGATTGGGCCAAAAAGCATGGTTTCAACTCCGTCAGCGTTGATTTGATTTATGGCTTGCCCAAGCAAACCCCTGTGACATTCAAGGACACAGTCAATGCGGTGATTGAGATGAGCCCTGATCGCTTGTCTGTTTATAGTTATGCGCATCTGCCCACCATCTTCAAGCCTCAACGTCGTATTGCGGAGGACCAATTGCCTGTGGCCAAGGATAAATTAGACATCTTGGCCAACACCATTGAACAACTCAATGGGGCTGGATTTGTTTTCATTGGTATGGATCACTTTTCAAAGCCAGATGATGAGTTGGCGATTGCTCAAAAAGAAGGGCGTTTGCATCGCAACTTCCAGGGCTACTCAACTCAAGCTGAATGTGATCTATTGGCCTTTGGTATTTCATCGATTGGTAAGGTGGCTGACACCTATCCACAAAACGTCAAAACACTTGAAGACTATTACCACGCTCTAGATCACAATCAACTCCCCACTCTGCGTGGCATGAGATTGAATCAAGATGATTTACTCAGACGTGAGTTGATTGGTGAATTGATGTGCCAATTTGAGCTTGATACAGAGCTATTTGCAAAAAATCACCAAATTGATTTTGATGCTTATTTCTCAAGAGAGTTGCCAGAGCTTAAAGAGCTTGAAGAGGCAGGGTTATTGGAGTGGCAAGGTAAAAAGATTTATGTGCCTACCAAAGGTCGTTTGCTGGTTAGGCGCGTTGCCATGGTGTTTGATAAGCACTTAAGAGATGTGCAAACAGAAGCCAGATACTCAAAAGTGGTTTGATTAAATCGCGCTTTTGAATTCAATGATCACTTGAACGCCATTGCCTGCGGATTTATCTTCAATCCGTATAGATCCTTTGTGTTGCTGAACAATTTCTTTGACAATCGCAAGGCCTAAGCCGCTGCCAAATGATTTACTGCCCAAGATTCTGTAATAAGGATCAAACACCTTGATCTTTTCAGATTGAGGGATGGTGTCGCCATCATTGCTTACAACCAAGTGAATAGCGTTGGATACTTTCTCTAAAGAAACTGAAATCAGTCCCTGTGCTGCACCATATTGAGAGGCGTTATCAATCAGATTTTGTATCACGCGCTCAATCTTGTGCTGTTCACCATGAATCAAGCAATCATCGCTGACATGTAACTCAATCGTTTGACCACGTTGATTGATGAGTGGCTTGGTATTTTTAACAATTTCTCTACAAATGCCATCGAGGGATAACACTTGCTGCTGTTCTTGATCGGTCGCACCGCTGACTCGACTCATGGTCAAGAGTTGCTCTGTTAGACGCGTGGTTCTGCGAAGACCATTCAAGGCCTCCGCCAAGGATTGATCTCTGTCAGCATCATTTTTGGCATTAACAGCGTTTTCAATATGAAGTTGAAGTGCTGCAATCGGCGTTCTGATTTCATGGGCAGCCGCATCAATGAACTGTTGTTCACGTTTAAACGCTTTTTGAACTCGATCAAGCAGGTGATTCAGTTCATCAATTACAGGCTTTAGTTCAGAAGGTGTCTTTGATAACTTGATGGGTTTGATTGATTGTGGGTCACGAGCAGCAATGACATTGGCCAAAGCTTGCAAAGGCCTTAGGCTTCTATAAGCAATCAAATTAATCACGATCAATAAAAGCAGTGAGCCAATGATCAATGGCGTCATGATGGCCACGCCCAAGTCACCGGCCATCTCGCCTCTCACTGCATCCATTTCAGCGACCATCACCCAAACATCACCTGATTTGAGTTTAAAGACTTGCCATAAATCATCGCCAATTTGATTTTTACCAAAGCCCTCGGTCATCGGGCCTAAAGGTTTATCAGGAGCGGTGGCAGATTTGGCCAATAATTTCCCATTGCTGTGCCAAATCTGAAAAGAAATCTTACTTTCGTAGGGGTGACCACTGATTTCTTCGGTAGATGAGTGCTGGTGCTCTAATTCATCGGGCAATTCAATGATGATTGGATTATTGATCGTGGCATGCTCGAGTTGTTTGGCCGCTAAAACTTCAAGCACTCTGGCAGAAGTTGCGAGTCTCGCACTGAAAATCTCTTCTGATTCATGTTCAGTGACAAAGTGGGCGGCAAGACCCATGCCACCCAAAATCATGATCATGGATAAAAATATCCCCAGCAGTAAGCGTTTTCTAATTGAAAAATAAATCATGATTCTTCTATGTCACCAATTCTGTAGCCAACGCCTCGAAGTGTCTTAACGATATTTGGACTGATTTTTTTACGTAAATTATGAATGTGCACATCAATCGTGTTGCTCTCAACGCCGTCATTCCAACCATACAGCGATTCTTCAAGCTGAGAACGATTAAAAACTTGATGTGGGCTTTCTGCTAACTTCTTCAGTAAGGCGAATTCGCGGCGCTGTAAATCCAGGATGGTGCCTTTCCAGGTCACAGATAAAGAAGTGAGGTCAATGACCAAATCACCAATTTTTATTTGATTGACCGTATTGCCGCTACGACGTCTTTCTAAAACCCGAATCCTTGCAAGTAATTCATCTAGCTCAAATGGCTTGGTGAGGTAGTCATCGGCTCCCAAATCCAAGCCTAAGATGCGGTCTTTGGTGGCATCCCTGGCAGACAAAATCAATACTGGGATATGACTGCCTTTTTGACGTATGGTTTTGAGTACCTCGGTACCATCTATTACGGGTAGACCCAAATCCAGGATGGCAAGATCAAACTCACCATCAGTCATGGCGCGGATGGCTTTTTGGCCATCCTCGACATGGTCCACATGATGGTTGGCCCGAGTCAATGCGGTCATCAAGCCGGAGGCGAGTAATTCATCGTCTTCTACCAATAAAATTCTCACCGCCCAAGCCCTTTTATCAAAGATTAACTATCAATTTGAATAGTTTAATCGATTAACCCAGAGCATTATTTTCGTTTTTCAGCCACTTTTTCAAGTAATTGACTGATTTCTTTGCGACGACCATCATCAGCTACTTTGCGGCCATTTCTAGCGGGTGCTTGCAAAGCTTTGCGCAAAGATTTCTCAGCGCCTGCGTAATCACCACTTCTGAACAAGAAATCAGCATAAAAGTAATTTGGGTCGATGCCATCAGGGTTGATGCTCAAACCCTTCTTCAAATACTCAGCAGCTTTTTTGTCATCTCCAAAGCCAATCGGCCAACTTGGAACTTGATAGTAAAGGGAGCCCAAACTTGTGTATGCAGAACCATCCAAAGCCGAAGGATTGATTTCAAGTGCTTTTTCAAAAGTCTTTTTAGCATTCTTCACATGAGCCAATGCACCTAACCCACCTTTTGCTCCTGCATAGCTAGATTCAACAATGCCTTGCCAAATCAAAATCTCGGCGCGGTTCGGATTTTGTGCAACCAATTTATTGGCTTCTTTGATCAATGATTCAAAGCCTTTTTCATGACTTGATTCAGGGCTTTGGTACTTGATCTTTTCCCATTCCTTTTGGAGGGTGCTGACATCTTCTTCGAGGCCTGCAAAGGCAAGAGAGCTGATCAGCGATAAGCTGATCAAAAGAGCGGCTGGTAATTTTTTAATGATGTTCATAAAAACCTCGTGTTTATTTATTTAAGTATTTGTTGATGATTGGAAGCTGACCTTGAATAGCTTTATCAGGAACCCCTGGAAATAAGTGATTCATAAAGACAAAAAATGATTCCTTGAAACCTAATTTCTTTTCCCAGGCATTACCACGTAGAAACTTCATGAATTCTTTAGCAACTGCATCAGGTGTATCAGAATCAGTTTTAAGTTCAGCATTCATTTGCATCACTTGATCTGAATTGATGCTTGTTTTGGTGGCGCGTGGGGCAAAGTACCTGACTGATACCGATGTGTCTGACAATTCTCGTCGAAGGGATTGAGAAAAACCTCGCAGGCCAAACTTGCTGGCGCAATAAGAAGAAAAGCCTGGAAATCCCAAGTATCCGAAGATAGACCCGATATTGATGATTTGAGAGGATTCTTTCTTCAAAAGAGGCACTAATTGTTTGCACAAGAGCATCGGAGAAATCAGATTGGTTAGCATCAACTGCGTGATGTCTTTATCTGATTGCTGTTCAAAACTCTTGAACTGGCTGATACCGGCATTGTTGATCAACAGATTAATCCCTTGTTGAGCCGAGATGGCATCCATCAATCGAACGGAGGTGCTGTCATCACACAAATCGCCAGAAACGATTTGAATGTTTGCTCCTGAATCAAGCAATGCATCCTTTAAAGCCTCTAGCTTTTGAGTGTCGCGTCCCATCAAAATCAATGATGAACACTGTGGTGCAAGTTGCATGGCAATCGCTTTGCCAATGCCCCCAGTTGCACCTGTTAAAACAGCTTTATATGGTTTATGTGTCATGGTGATCAGTTAAAAATGATTTCTTCAGTATTGATGCTTCTAAAAATATCGCCGTAAAGCTTGTAAAAATTCTTGGCGCAATGAATGATGGTTTCTTGATCCTTTGAATCAGTCACTTGATTCATCAAGCTCTCAAAGAATTTGACGTGCTCTAAGTCCAAGCTACCATGAGAATTGAGGTAGCTAAAAGCATTGGGAGGTAAACCAAGGCTGCTCTTAATAGAACTGGCTGCATTGGTGGCCAAGGCGATGCTGGTTCCCTCAAGAACATGCACCATGCCAAAAAATCCAATTGGATTACCGCGGTCGATTTGGTGATAGGCGTAGGCCACCATCATCTCAGTGCTGATGTGCGGGCGTGAGTGTCTTACTTGATTCGCATCGCCACCGCATGCCGCGATATCAGACAAAATCCATTCTTCGTGTCCGAGTTCTTCCTCAATGTATTCTGCAATGGCTGTTCTTAACCATTCATGTTGAGAAGTCAATCGAGAACCGCAAGCCATCAACAATGGCACTGTGTGTTTAACGTGGTGATAAGCCTGAGTCAAGAATGCAACATACTGCTCCTTCTGAATCTCACCTTTCAAGGCATATTCAATGATGGGGGCAGCAAAAAGAACTTGTCTTTCTTGCTCGGTTGAGCTTTCTAACTGATTGAAAAATTTCAAGCGATTCTCCATAGGTTTAAGTTCTTGCGTACAGCAATTCAATTTGATTGTTAAATTTGTTTTTAATGAGATCTCGTTTAAGTCTGCCATTGGCAGTTGCAAGACCATTGTTCGGTGAGAAGGGCTCATCAGCCAGCATCCATGGCCCAATTTGAGCGTAGTCTGGAAGATCTTGATTGACCGATGTAATCGCTAGCTGAATCGCTTCATCAGAAACATCATCTTTTGAGGTGACCAGTAAAGCGCTGAGCTGTGCTTGCCCATCGCCAATCACGATGGCTTGTTTGAACAAGCCACTGCCCAGTAATAGTGACTCAGGCCATTCTGGCGATATGTTTCTGCCAAAGCTGGTGATCAATACATTCTTTTTACGACCATCTAAATACAAAAATCCTTCATCATCTAAATGACCCAAATCACCAGTTGGCAACCATTCACCACCAGCACTTGAAGGTGTGCTTGTGAGAGTGCTTGTGAGACCTGCAGGATTTTCTAAATAATGAGGAAGGTCCACATTCTTGACCTCAATCTCACCATCTTTTGAGACTCGAACATTTCGATTAGAAAGAACTTTACCAACACTGCCGATGCGTTCATTCTCGGGTGTATTTAAGGCAACCACTGATGCGCACTCCGATAAGCCGTAGCCCTCATAAACAGGTATGCCCATCGACTTAGCAGTCTTGATCAATGCCACAGGCGTTTTACCGCCACCCACAGCCACAAACTTCAAGCTTTTTAAGCGAGGATCTTGCTTGGTGCTTTTAGCAACAATGGCTTGAAGCATTTGAGGCAAAAGAATGATGCTTTCTGCCTGGTATTTTTCAATTGCTGTGATGCAAGCATCCGCATCAAAATTACTTGAGCCGTGCAAGCCAACTTCACTCAATGGCACGCATGTGTTTTCTACGCCGCATGCTAGAGCTGTGTATACGCCAGCAATATTCTCTAAAAGAACTGATAAGGGCAGGACATTCAGATGTTTCTTGATTTGAAGCGAGCGCAAGGCCTGCTCTAGTGATTGGGCCACGGACCATTGTTGATCGGTGCTCAAGCAAACACCTTTTGGCTCTGAGGTAGTGCCAGAGGTGTAGGTTATCTTTTGTACTTCTGATAAATTGGGTTGGTCCACGATGCTTGAAAGAACACTCATGCTTTCAAACAACTTTAATTCGCCAGCATAGTCATTCTGAAACATGAAGCCAAGATTTTTAGCCACATCTTCTTGTGGGCAAAAAATAGCTTGCATGCCACTGGATTTGATGGCGTGCAGCCATTGATTGGGTGTGAAGAAGCTTGGAAGAGGAATCAAAGTCACGCCAATCTCTTGGGTGGCCAAATCAATCGCAATCCACTCTAAAGAGTTATCTGCCAAAACCCCAACAGGTGCTTTAGGATTTTTTCTATTTAAAAGAGCTTCTGATACTTGAGATATTTTCTTTAAAAGGGCAGCCTTATCCCAAGACTCTGCCCCTGAGGACAAGATAATTTTATTTTCTGGGATTAAATTAAGCCAGCGTCTCATAGCCTGAAGCGATGTCACCAAACATCACTTGTGGTTGAGTGTTGTAATAAGTGCCCCAGTTTTTGCCGCCATCTTCTAAACGACTTGGATCCGCTTCTGCCAACTGAAATAACTTAATGCCTAGGCGCTTGAATGAATTCAGCAAAGTGCGAGTGGCTGTAAAGGTCACCCACTTGTATCCCTGCTCATGTAAAAAGCGGGTCATATTGATGATCAGTGTTCTGCCAGCGCCTGCATGGATGGCTGCTAAGTTGCCGACTTCCACGATTTCCTTGCGGGTCGTGTGTTCTTTGACTTGAGCTTCAATGTTGATTTCTAGTGGCGCATCTAAGTATTGCTCCAAAAAGCATTTTTTGTCGGTGATGGCTGAAAAACCTAAAGCTGCTAGCCATTGGCCTTGAGCATCTTTACAGCCCACCAAGATATCGCTGAAGTGGTGTACATCAGCGCCATAGGTTTTATAGAAAGTGGTTGCGATGAAAGACTGAAGGCTTTCGCGGTCTGGGTGTTGTTTGGTTACCCATTCGAACTTGTAAAGATCTTCCTCAGAATTAAATTCTGGGCAGATTAAGGTATGCTTTGCGTCATGATATGTTCTTAATGTAAGAGCCATGTCTGATCCTTTTGTTTGGTATAGGTCAAACAATAGAGGTCGAAAATTAAGGCTAAATTAAGGATTCTTAAATCAAGGCATTAAATACTTAAGCCATTGATTTATATAAATTTATTTAATAGAAAATAGGTGTTATTTTGAAAAAATTAGTGGCTTTAGTCTTGGTTTTGTGCGGTTTTGCTTTGATTGCCTCTGCCAATCAAGCGGCGAGCGGGGCACGTATTGGCGATAGTTTGGTCCTTGAACTCAAAGATCAGCACGATCAAACCGTCGCAATCAACGAGCAAACCAACTTGATTCTATTTGCCGCTGGTAAATCAACCAGTGCACTCATGAGCAAAACCTTGGAAGACTTGCCGCCGACCACTCTGAAAGATAAAAAAGCCATCTACGTGGCTGATATCAGTGGCATGCCAAGTTTCATCACCAAAATGGTGGCGATTCCTAAAATGCAAAAAAGACCTTATACGATTGCCATCTTGAGAGATGAGGCACAGTCAAAGCTATTCCCACAAAAAGATGATGCAATCACCATCATCAAGCTCAAGTCTGGAAAAGTGACTGAAATCAATTTCGTGACCAAGCAAGAAGAAATCACCAAAGCCTTGCAGTAAATCTTACAAAGTGAATGCCCTAAAACAAGGCATTCACTTAAAAATTTTCTCTAAGTGACGAGAAGAATCTTCAGGCTTAAAATTTACAAATAGTTAATAAATGAGATACAAAGTAACTGAATGAGATTCAATCTCTTCTGAGGAGTGAGCATGTTACGTTTTGATATACCACCCGTGAACGCCAATGTGGTGAGGCTTGAAGCCTTTATTACATTTGTGGTTTGTCTTATCGCTCTATTGGGCTTTCCACATCTTTTACCTCTACTAGCATTGATGGGTTTTATGCGAGGATTTTTGGGGCACTATAAATGTCCATCACATCGCTTATTCACTAAGATCTTGACCGGCATGAACCTCGCAGGCAAAAAAGAGAATGCCGGTGCAAAAATGTTTGCCAATAAGATTTTATTCATCGCTGCGACCATTGCCTCCATCTTGTTTTATTCAGGCAATGATTTATGGAAAGTGCCTGCCACTGCCTTGGTGATTTTCTCTACCCTTGAGTGGGCATTTTCATTCTGTGCCGCTTGCTGGGCCTACGGTTTTTGGTACAAATTCTTCCCGCCTAAGATGGGGTGATAAGTAAATAATCAAATAAGTAAATAAGCAAATAACTAAAGCAATCAGTGAAAAGTAAAGAACTAGAGAGCACAAAAGAAAAAAGATCGCCACGGCGATCTTTTTTATTTCCCCAACTCTATTTCTCTAGCTTTATTTCTTTAACCAACCCTTTTGGATTTATTCAATTCCAAACAGGTGGCTTCTTGGCTGCCTTGGCAACACCTTCTAGATAAGCCTGATGAGCTTCTTGCTCTTCGATGGAAGCTAACTGCACCACTAATTTCGTGGGCAATGGCTTGCGTTTCGCATTGGCTGCATCGCTGTCCATGCCATGCAGATCAATCATCAAATCTTCTTGACCGCGGGTCATGGCCAAATACACTTCAGCCAAGAGTTCAGCATCTAGAAGCGCGCCGTGCAGGGTGCGGTGCTCATTGCTGATTGCAAAGCGCTCGCACAGAGCGTCTAAGGAATTTCTTTTGCCAGGAAACATTTCTCGGGCATTCTTGAGAGTATCAATCACGCCTGCCACATGCTCATCGACCTTGCCACGTTTTAGAAGACCAAACTCAGCATCTAAAAAGCCCACGTCAAAGGGGGCGTTATGAATGATCACTTCAGAATCTTTAAGGAAGGTGATGATTTCATCAGCCACATCTGCAAAGACTGGCTTATCTGATAAAAATTCCACCGTTAAACCGTGCACAGCGACCGCGCCTGGATCGATATCGCGTTGAGGGTTGATGTAATGATGAAGCTTATTACCGGTCAAGCGTCGATCGATCATTTCTAGACAGCCAATCTCAATCACCCGATCACCAGTGAGCGGGTTAAGACCAGTTGTTTCTGTATCAAGAATGATCTGACGCATAAATTCTTCCTAACTTAAAACCAATAACAAAATTAAATCTCAAAACTCAAACTTCTAAACTGATGCTCAATCCTTCAGCATTTCAGCGGGGATTTCCATCGGACCTGTGCCACTGTATTTATCTAAATAAAGATAAATGACTGGTGTGATGATCAATGTTACGAATTGCGACACAATCAAACCACCCACCACAGCAATACCCAAAGGCTGTCTTAATTCAGCGCCAGCACCCAAGCCTAGAGCGATTGGTAATGCACCCACCACAGCTGTGAGGGTGGTCATGGTGATAGGTCTGAATCTCAATAAGCAGGCGCTGCGGATTGCTTCACGAGGTGATAAGTTTTGATTGCGTTGCGCATCCAAGGCAAAGTCAATCATCAAAATCGCATTCTTTTTCACCAGACCAATCAAGAGCAAGATACCGATGGTTGCAATGATGGTTAATTCCAAATCAAAAATTCGAAGGAAGATCAAAGCACCAATCGCTGCAGACGGTAAGCCTGCCAAAATCGTCAAAGGATGGATGTAGCTCTCATACAAAACACCCAAGAGAACGTAAATCACCAATACGGCAGCCAACAATAAAATGATTTGGCTGGATTGGCCGCTTTGGAATACCGCAGCATCACCACCATAGCTGGTGATGATTGATGGCGGTAACTGAAGTTCTTTGACGTATTGCTCTAGCTTCTTGGTTGCATCGCCCAAAGCCACATCAGGAGCCAAGTTAAATGAAATCGTCACCGCAGGCACTTGACCTTGGTGGTTCACAGCCGTTGGTCCAATGGTTCTTCTGAATGAGGCAATGCTGGATAGTGGAACTAGCTTGTCATTGTTTCTGCCTCTAACGTAAATGCCGTTGAGATCAGTTTCATATTGCTTGTACTCATTCGCTGCTTGCAAAATCACTTGGTAAGTGTTCACGCTGGTGTAGATGGTTGAAACCTGTCTTTCACCATAAGCTGAATACAAAGCATTTCGAATATCAGCAACGGTCACACCTGCGCTCGCAGCTTTTTCTCGATCAATGTCAATTTGAGCTTGCAAACCTTTTAACTGAGAATCAGTGGTGATGTCGCGGAAGATACCAGGATCTGCACGCATCTTTTCAGTGACCTTGTTGGACCACTCATTGATGCCTTCAAAGCCCACGCTTTGCAAAATGTATTGATAGCGACTCTTGGTGACTTTGCCGCCTAGTTGCAAGTTCTGAATAGGGCGCAAATAAATCGCAAGGCCTGGAATGTCTCTCAAGTCTTTGCGCAGACTCTCTAAAACCTTTTTCATCGGGACTCTGTCGCCGCGAGGTTTTAGATTCACGAACATCCTGCCAGTATTGGTGCCAGAGCTTGCGCCACCGCCGATGATCGACACAAGACCTTCAATATTTTCATTATTACGAACAATCTCAGCCGCTTTGTTTTGTAGCTCGACCATCGCATTGAAAGAAATGTCATCCGCTGCTTCAGTGGTCACAAACAATTGACCCGTGTCTTCTTCTGGGAAGAAACCTTTAGGACTTAAGATGAATAAACCAATCGTGATAACAAACGTTGCCAAGGCACCTTGTAAAACTTTCTTTTGATTGGTCAGCGCCCAATCAAGTGCTTTTTCATAGATGGCCAAGACTTGATTGAAATAGTGATCAAACTTGATGGTGATAGGGCGCTCTTTGGCTTCTTGACCATGCTTGGGTAAGAAGCGACTGCAAAGCATTGGCACCAAAGTGAGCGACACCGCTGCAGATACCAAAATAGATAAAGACACAACCACCGCAAATTCTCTGAACAACAAACCAAGTGGGCCTGGTAAAAAGAAAATCGGAATAAACACAGCGACCAAAGAGATGGAGATTGAAATGATGGTGAAGCTCACCTCACGACTGCCCAATAAAGATGCCTTTAAAGGATGCATGCCGTTCTCAATGTGACGCATGATGTTTTCAAGTACCACGATCGCATCATCGACCACCAGGCCAACAGCAATCGTGATACCCAGCAAAGAAATATTGTCTAAGCTGTAACCCATCCAATACATGATCGAGAAAGCCCCAATCAAAGAAATCGGCAAGCTCAGCGCAGGAATGATCGTGGCAGCTGCACGCTTTAAGAACAAGAAAATCACCATCACCACCAAACCGATGGTGAGCAATAAGGTGAGGTTCACATCATGGATGGCTTCTCTGATTGATTTTGAGCGATCAATCAATAAATTCACTTTGATTGACGCTGGCATCTGCGCTTCAAACTTAGGCACCATCTTGCGCACGGCATCCACCACCTCAACAGAGTTGGCGGTTGGCTGGCGCAAGATCGCTAAAGCGATTGAGCGCTCACCGTTATAGGCGGCTACTGTTTTGACAGATTCATAACTTTCTTCAACCAGCGCCACATCCTTTAAACGCACTGGCAAACCATTTCGTTGCGCAACCACCAAATTACCGTATTCACTGGCTTTGACCAATTGTTCATTGGCATAAATGGTCAGTAATTGACGAGGACCATCTAAAACACCGACAGGGGTATTGGAGTTGGCATTGTTGATGGCTTTGGCAACATCATCAATGGTGAGATTCTTGGCGGCCAATACAGTTGGATTGACTTGAACTCTGACCGCATATCTTTTTTGACCGTAAACCAAGACTTGTGCCACACCATCAATGGTCGATAGTGTTGGAGAAATCAAGTTCTCGGCGTAATCGTTAATTTGTGACAAATCCATCGACGGAGAGGTCATTGTCATGATCAAGACTGGCGCATCAGCAGGGTTGACCTTGCGATACGACGGTGGATTGGTCATCTCAATCGGCAAACGTCTTTGAGCGCGCAACAAGGCTGCTTGAACATCCACTGCTGCTTTATCAATGTCACGGTTGTTGTTGAACTCAAGCGTGATATTGCTGCTGCCCAATGTATTCGTTGAGCTGATGACCGTGATACCGTCAATCGTTGAAAACTCTTTTTCTAAAGGCAGGGCAACCGATGACGCCATGTTCTCAGGGCTGGCACCTGGCAAGGTGGCGCTGACCTGAATGACCGGCGTGTTAAAGCTTGGTAGGGCGGCGACGGGTATTTTTAAATAAGCAACAGTGCCAGCGGCAACAGTGGCCAATGACAGCAATACCGTCATGACCGGGCGGCGTATACATAACTCTGAGATGTTCATGAGTGATTACTTCCCAGCGCCAGATGTTTCTCTGATCACGCCATTAGGTCTTAAGTTTTGTTTACCTTCCACCACAATCTTGTCACCAGCGTTCACACCTGTGACCACTGTTTGACCTTGGTACTGGTAAATCACTTTGATTGGCTTAAGAGCAACTGTGTTGGATTTTTCAACCACGTACAAATGATCACCCTTGGTATTGGTAACAACTGCTTGCGTTGGAACGACCAAAGAGTCTTTCAATGTTTTGGCTTTTAATTTGATTCTGACAAATTGCCCTTGAATCATGTTGCCATCTTTATTGCTTAACTGAGCTTTGACTCTCACTGCACCGATGGCTGGATCCACTTGATTGTCGATCACATACACGGTACCTTGGACTGGTTTGTCTGAGCCATTCACATCCACGCTCACGGTCAGCTCTTCACCAGCTTCGCGGCTACCAAGAATCAAAGGAATTTCTTTCTCAGGAATGGTGAACTGCACATTGATAGGGTCCAACTGAGTGATCGTGACCATCGCACCTGTGGTGGTGGTTGACGTCGCACTGCTGGTAGTAGAAATATTGGTACCAGCTTGCACAAGACTTCCTGGGAAGACGTTGATTACGCCAGCACGACCGGCAATCGGTGCGCGGATGTGATCAAAGCTCATGGCAACTTCAGCGGCTTTGGCATTTGCCACAGCTGATTGCATATTGGCTTTGGATGTATCAGCCGCTGCTTGAGAAATAAACTTCTTTTCAATCAGTTCTAAAGATCGCTTGTATTGGCGGCTTGCATCATCAGCCAAGGCTTTGGCTTTTTCGTAATTGGCACGGCTGGCTCTATCGTCCAAGGTGAACAGCAACTCACCAGCTTTTACTGCTTGGCCTTCTTTGATGTGTATCTTGCTGACCACATTGGTCGTTTGCGGACGAATATCCACAATGTTGGCAGCGATGATGGTGCCGGTTGCTTCGATGATCACTGGTGTGTCTGCGGTTTCAACCACAGTGGTGGTCACCAATTGAGGCGGTGCTTTTTTTGCTGACTTTGGCATCCACTTGTCATAAGCGTAATTGGCAGCAAAAAGCACAATCAAAATGATGATGATTCTTTTTTTACGCTTGAGCACAAACGCATAAGTTTTAGCCCAATCGAACTTCTTGATCAGGTTCATGGTGTAAGTCACAACACGGCAGCCTAGCTGCATGACTTTGTCTTTAATTTTGGTGAGTAACTGCATGGCTGAGGGGCTTTGACTTAAAGCCGCTATCTCCTTATTTGTTCTAGCTTAATTCTCGCACACTCAGCCTGATTTGGCATTAATTACGGGCTTGAAGTGCCCTGATAGCAGAATTAGATTCAGAACGCAGTTTTTTTGAGGATTTCTTCGACGCCCTTATTGGCTAGAGCATCAGCAAGCTCATTGCCGGGATGTCCTGCGTGGCCTTTGACCCAATGCCAGTCAATTTGATGTTTGCCCAGCAATTCATCAATTTCTTGCCACAAGTCGACATTTTTAACAGGATCTTTGCCGGCAGTTTTCCAGCCCCTGGCTTTCCAGCCGCCCATCCATTCAGTGACCCCTTGCATCACGTACTTTGAGTCTGTGTACAAACTCACATGACAAGCCATTTTGAGTGCTTTTAAAGCCTCAATCACTGCTGTCATTTCCATGCGATTGTTGGTTGTCATCAACTCGCCGCCATGCAAATGCTTTTCTTTATCTGCAGAACGCAATACCACTCCCCAGCCGCCAGGGCCTGGATTGCCTTTGCAAGCACCGTCGGTGTAAATCACAACCTTGCTTTGTGCGGGAGTGCTCATGCCTGATCTTTCAACTTATTTTGCAACTGATTTTTTTGTGAGGATGTGTTTAATTGGGTGACAGGATTCAATTGTGCTTGATTGGCCGCAACACCTTTCTCAATTCTGCCCACGAGTGTCAAAGTCGACACGCGTTTGATTGCCGACACCATGAACACAGAGCCCAAGACAGGCCACCAGCGATCACCGGCTTTTTCAAGGAAAGCCAGCTTTTGCATACCGGATTCGCTTCGCAAGGGCAATCGATAGCAACCAAAGCGACCGCGATCAACTGAGAAGTTAAGTAACTTCAACCAATCTTTCAATCTTAACAATGCAATGAACTGCCCATCTCTAGGAAGGTAAGGTTGGCCAACCAAATGACTGCAGTATTGGCGCAAGCCCCAAAGACTCGCTGGATTAAATCCAGAAATCACCACCCGACCTTCAGGCATCAAGACGCGTTCAACCTCTCTTAAAACGGCATGAGGATCAGTCGCGAACTCAAGGACGTGGGGTAGCACCACCAAATCAAGACTTTGGCTGGCAAAGGGCAATTCTTCTGGGATGCCTTCAATCGTGTGCCATTGCCCGCCAGATTCATCGTTGGGCTTGTCGTGCGGGGCGCGCAAGATCATTTGCAAAGGCATCCGATTTTCAGTCAAAGCGGGTAATTGCGGCAAGCCAATTTGCAAGGCGTGATAACCAAAAATATCGCTCACAATGTGGTCAAATTGAGTTTGTTCCCACTTCAGGACGTATTTCCCTGGAGGCGAGCCAAGCCAAGCATCCCATGATGTCCATGGAGCTTGTTGATGATCGGTATCGGTTGGTTGACTCATGAGTGGTTATTTCTATGCCTGATGACAATTTATTGCAAGTGCATTCAATTGCAGCTTATGACGATAACTATATTTGGTTGATTTCCGATAAGCATTGTGCCGTAGTTGTTGATCCAGGTGATGCTGCGCCAGTGATTCGCTACCTCACAGAACATCATTTAACACTGACCACCATTCTAATCACTCACCATCATGCTGACCACATCGGTGGCGTGGTTAATTTATTGGCTTGGTGCGATTCTCTTGGCCAAGAAAAACCAGTGGTTTATGGGCCAGCCCATGAAAACATCGCAGTGGTCACTGAACGTTTGATTGAATCAGACATTGTTTCTGTTGCAAGACCTGCGTGTGAATTCACAGTCCTAGATGTGCCAGGGCACACTGCAGGACACATTGCTTTCTATCTGAATGCGGAGGAACAGTCGCACGTGTTTTGTGGTGACACATTGTTTGCCACGGGTTGTGGGCGCCTGTTTGAGGGCACCCCCGCACAAATGGTGGATTCATTGAACAAGTTAAAAAACTTACCTGATCAAACATTGGTGCATTGCGCTCACGAGTACACCTTATCTAATATAAAATTCGCTTTGGCTGTTGAGCCTCAAAACCAAGAGCTATTGGCTTGGCAGCAGAAAGCACAGAGCTTGCGACAACAGGGTGTGCCCACGGTGCCAACAACCATCGCTCATGAAAAAAGCGTTAATCCATTTTTAAGGTGTGAAGAATCCAGCGTGATTGAATCAGTGAAACAACATCAAGCAATCAAAGACACTCATCCAGTGACGGTGTTTGCTCATTTGCGTTCATGGAAAGACACCTTCAGAGCATGATGCAAAGATTCTCAGCTTCTTTTTCACGACTATTCCGACTCATCACTGTCGTGATGGTTGCATCAGCCCTCAGTGCATGTGCCACCATGAATGATGAGTGGAGTGATTCAACTTCAAACAAACAAACTGCTAAGACTGGCAAATACAGCAAATCTGGCAAAGCCCCAAGAGTCAATATTGATAAAGATTCCGTCGGTGCTTTGGATGCTCCATACAACGATCTTTGGGATCGTATCCGTGATGGCTTTGAGTTAGAAGATTCAGACAGTCCTTTGGTGATCAAACATGTGCGTTGGTATGCCGATCGTCCTGACTATGTTGATCGCATGATGTCTCGCTCATCGCGTTATCTTTTTTACATTGTTGAAGAAGTTGAGCGTCGCAAGATGCCGATGGAGTTAGCACTGTTACCTTTCATTGAAAGTGCCTTCAACCCTGAAGCCTTTTCACGCGCCAAAGCCTCAGGCATGTGGCAGTTCATGCCCGCCACTGGTAAAGACTTTAAATTAACTCAGAACATTTTTCGTGATGAGCGTCGCGATGTGATTCAGTCGACCGATGCAGCTTTGGATTACTTGCAACGCTTGCACAAAATGTTTGGTGATTGGGAGTTGGCTTTGGCAGCCTATAACTGGGGTGAGGGCAATGTTTCAAAAGCCATCAAACGCAATCAAGCCAAAAAGTTACCGACTGATTACGCCAGTTTAAAAATGCCGGATGAGACGCGCAATTACGTGCCTAAATTACTCGCAGTTAAAAACATCGTCTTAAATCCTAAGTCTTACGGTTTGACCCTGCCGACTTTGGAGAATCACCCGTATTTTGTGGTTGTTACAACTGCTAAAGATATTGATGTGGATTTGGCCGCTCAGTTTGCTCGTATGACCGTTGAAGAGTTCAAGGCGATGAACCCATCATTCAATAAGCCGGTGATTTTGGGTGCCAGTGAGCCACAAATATTATTGCCTTTTGGTCGCGCTGAATCTTTCCAAGAAAATCTATTGCAATACAAAGGGCGCCTGTCTTCTTGGACTGCTATTAGAGTTAACGGCCGTGAGACGGTTGATCAACTGGCCACCCGTTTGGATGTGGATGCCAATCAGGTGAGGCAAATCAATAACATTCCTAAGGGCATGAGAATCAAAGCTGGATCAACGGTATTGATTCCTAGGGGCGGTAAGGTCGGTGATGTGGCTGAGCATTTGGCCAATAACGCCGGCAAGTTGATGTTGGAGCGGGAGGCAGCCGCTAAGCCAAAAACCACAGCGAACAACACCAGTGGGGCAAAAGCTAAAAAGCCTGCCAATAAACAAGCAGGCAATAAGCAGTCAGCCAATAAACAAACAGCCAATAACGCCAATAAGCCTAAACCAAAGCCCAAGTCTCAAGCAGACACCAAGGTGGCTGCTAATGAGAAGAAGGCCAACTAGGCATTCTCAGGGCCAGATTGGCTGATTCAATCCCTATAAACTAGGGTGAACCCTGATGTGTCAGATGCTAGTCAGCATGAAGTCGCACATTCATGCAGTTAAAGTATTAATGACTATTTATCAGGGAGAGATACATGTCTGCTTACAAGGCATTTCACGAGCGTTCAATTAAGGATCCAGAAGGATTTTGGGCGGAGCAAGCTAAATTAGTTGAATGGCAAAAGCCTTTTGAAAAAGTGTTGGATTACAACAATCCTCCATTTGCAAAGTGGTATGTGGGCGGCAAAATCAATCTTTGCCATAACGCTGTCGACCGTCACCTAAAAGATCGTGGTGATCAACAAGCTTTGATTTCTGTTTCAACAGAAACTGACCAAGAAAAAACTTACACATTCAAAGAACTTCACACTGAAGTGAATCGCATGGCTGCGATTCTTAAAGCAAATGGTGTGGTTAAAGGTGATCGCGTTTTAATTTACATGCCAATGGTGGCAGAAGCAGCTTTTGCGATGTTGGCATGTGCTCGTCTTGGTGCCATTCACTCTGTGGTGTTTGGTGGCTTTGCTTCACACAGCTTGGCCTCAAGAATCGATGATGCCAAACCAAAGATGGTGATCTTGGCTGATGCGGGTGCTCGTGGTGGCAAGCCTGTGCCATACAAGCCATTGTTGGACGAAGCAATCACTTTGTCGACACACAAGCCAGAAAAAGTTTTATTGATTGATCGTAAATTGGTTGAGTACAACAAGGTGGCTGGTCGCGATTTAGATTACGCGACTGAGCGTGCCAAAGTGATGGATGCTCAAGTGCCTTGTGAATGGGTAGATGCGACCGATCCTTCTTACATTTTGTACACATCAGGCACTACTGGTAAGCCAAAAGGTGTGCAGCGTGACACGGGTGGTTACGCAGTCGCTTTGGCTTCATCGATGCGCCACATCTATGGCGGTCAGCCAGGTGAAGCAATGTTCACAACTTCTGACATTGGTTGGGTGGTTGGACACAGCTACATCATTTATGGCCCATTGCTCAACGGCATGGCAACGATCATGTATGAAGGCACGCCTTTGCGTCCTGATGCTGGTATCTGGTGGAACTTGGTTGAGAAGTACAAAGTATCAGTGATGTTCTCTGCACCAACTGCAGCACGTGTATTGAAAAAACAAGATCCAGCATTCTTATCAAAATATGACCTATCAACTTTGCGCTCAGTGTTCTTAGCAGGTGAGCCATTGGACGAGCCAACCGCCTCATGGTTGCATGGTGCAATCAACAAGCCAATCGTTGATAACTACTGGCAAACAGAAACAGGTTGGCCAATGCTTGCCTTGCAGCGTGGTATTGAAGTGATGCCGCACAAGTTTGGTTCACCAGGTGTTCCTGTGTACGGTTACAACATGAAACTTTTGGATGATTCAACAGGCGCTGAACTTGGCGCTGATCAAAAGGGTGTGATTGCGATTGAAGGACCATTGCCTCCAGGATGTATGCAAACGGTTTGGGGTGATGACGCACGCTTTGTTAAAACTTATTGGGAAACAGTACCAGGCAAGATGGTTTACTCCACCTTTGACTGGGGTATCAAAGACAAAGATGGTTACTTCTTCATCTTGGGTCGTACCGACGACGTGATCAACGTGGCCGGTCACCGTCTTGGCACCCGTGAGATTGAAGAAAGTATTTCAAGTCATCCGAACGTGGCCGAAGTGGCCGTGGTGGGTATCGCTGACAAACTCAAAGGTCAGGTAGCAATCGGTTTTGCGATTGCTAAAGATTCAAACAACACCGCCACTTTGGAAGCAGAGATTCTGAAAACAGTGGATTCTCAATTGGGTGCGGTGGCAAGACCTGCACGCGTGTATGTGGTGGCAGCATTACCAAAAACACGTTCTGGCAAGATTGTGCGCCGTGCTTTACAAGCGGTGGCTGAAGGCCGTGATCCTGGTGACTTGAGCACTTTGGATGATCAAAGTGTTTTGGCCAATATCAAAACATTGTTCACGGCTGCTTCATAGGCTTTAGAAAGCCCTCTCAAAACAGTTGTTAATGTGACTGAGAAGGCAAGCGTTAAAGCAAGTTAAGTTGTTGAAAAATAGGGGATTTATCCCCTATTTTCATTTGTGGCAGATGCGACAAATGGGGTCAAACACCCCCGGTAAGGTATAATTTCTTAGTTAAATTATTAGATACTTGCCCTAGCGCTTAAAGACACATATACCTCCCGAAAATTCTCAGACCGGAGGTGTCTTTTCCGGAAGAGGGATGTGTCGGATGGCAGCAGGGCTTTGGAGAATACCTTTGCTGCCACTAATTCCTTCTTTACCCCCAGCAGTTTTGGCTCTTGCCGATGGAACCATTTTTCCTGGTTACAGCATTGGCGCCGTTGGGCAATCCGCTGGCGAGGTTGTTTTCAATACAGCCTTGACTGGATATCAAGAAATCCTCACAGACCCAAGTTACACACGTCAAATCGTGACCTTGACCTATCCACACATTGGTAACGTGGGTGTGAATCAACAAGATTGCGAATCTAGCAAAATCTACGCAGCCGGTTTGATCATCAAAGATCTTTCATTGATCGCTTCAAACTTCCGCTCTGAAAAAACCTTGAGTGACTATTTAACTGGCGAAAACGTTGTTGGTATCGCTGGTATTGATACACGTAAATTGACTCGCATTCTGCGCGACAAGGGTGCGCAACCGGGCGCCATTGTGACCGGCAAAGTAGGCGACACGATTGCAGCCTTGACTGAAAAAGCATTGGCTGCAGCGAAGAGCTTCCCAGGAATGGCTGGTTTGGATTTGGCGCAAGTGGTGACAACACCTTCGATCTACGAATGGACAGAAGGTGAGTGGGGTCTGAACGCAGATCACGGTAAACCAGGCTTTAAGAAATTAGAAAAACCACTCAAGCATGTGGTGGCTTATGACTTTGGTGTGAAGCGCAATATTTTGCGCATGCTCACAGAGCGCGGTTGCAAAATCACGGTCGTGCCTGCCAAAACTTCAGCCGCTGATGTATTGGCGATGAAACCAGATGGTGTGTTTTTCTCAAATGGTCCAGGAGATCCTGAGCCATGTGATTACGCCATCGCAGCAGCTAAAACCATCATTGACAAAGGCATTCCAACATTTGGTATTTGCTTGGGTCATCAAATCATGGGTTTGGCAGCAGGTGCTAAGACTCTCAAAATGAAATTCGGTCATCACGGTGCCAACCATCCAGTCAAAGACTTGGATGACGGTCGTGTGGTGATCACTTCACAAAACCACGGTTTCGCTGTGGATGCAGCAACATTGCCAGCAAATGTAAGACCGACTCATGTGTCTTTGTTTGATGGTTCATTACAAGGATTGGCTTGGACTGATAAGCCAGCTTTTTGTTTCCAAGGTCACCCAGAGGCATCGCCGGGTCCGCATGACATTGCGTACTTGTTTGATCGCTTTATTAAATTGATGTGAGATTGACGAATGCCTAAGCGTACCGACATAAAAAGTATCCTCATTATTGGCGCAGGTCCAATTGTGATTGGACAAGCGTGTGAGTTTGACTACTCAGGCGCGCAAGCTTGTAAAGCATTGCGTTCTGAAGGTTATAAAGTCATTTTGGTGAACAGCAATCCTGCGACCATCATGACGGATCCAGAGATGGCTGATGTGACATACATTGAGCCGATCACTTGGGAAGTGGTTGAGCGCATCATCGCTAAAGAAAAACCAGATGCGATTTTGCCGACCATGGGTGGTCAAACAGCTTTGAACTGTGCTTTGGATTTGCACAGACATGGTGTTTTAAAGAAATACGGTTGTGAGCTCATTGGCGCTTCACCAGAAGCGATCGATAAAGCAGAAGATCGTCAAAAGTTCAAAGAAGCCATGACCAAGATTGGTCTTGGTTCAGCCAAGTCTGGCATCGCACACTCATTAGAAGAAGCGAATGCTGTTCAGCAACAGATCATGGCTGAGACTGGTAGTTCTGGTTACCCTGTGATCATCCGTCCATCGTTCACGATGGGTGGTTCAGGCGGCGGTATCGCTTATAACCGCGAAGAATTCGAAGAAATTTGTAAACGTGGTCTAGATCTTTCTCCAACTCGTGAACTTCTGATTGAAGAATCACTCTTGGGTTGGAAAGAGTACGAGATGGAAGTGGTGCGTGATCGCAAAGACAACTGCATCATCGTTTGCTCGATTGAAAACTTAGACCCAATGGGTGTCCACACGGGTGATTCAATCACGGTGGCACCTGCTCAAACATTGACCGATCGCGAATATCAAATTTTGCGTAATGCCTCATTGGCTGTATTGCGTGAGATTGGCGTGGACACTGGTGGTTCAAACGTTCAGTTCTCGATCAACCCAGTGGATGGTCGCATGATCGTGATTGAGATGAACCCACGTGTGTCTCGCTCATCAGCTTTGGCATCAAAAGCCACTGGTTTCCCAATCGCTAAGATTGCGGCGAAATTGGCTGTGGGCTTCACTTTGGATGAATTGCAAAACGACATCACTGGTGGCAAAACACCAGCATCGTTTGAGCCGTCGATCGATTACGTTGTGACGAAGATTCCTCGTTTTGCTTTTGAAAAATTCCCAGCCGCTGACAAGCGCTTGACCACTCAGATGAAATCTGTGGGTGAGGTGATGGCGATTGGTAGAACATTCCAAGAGTCATTCCAAAAAGCCTTGCGTGGCCTTGAAGTTGGCGTGGATGGTTTGGATGAGAAATCAACAGACTTGGATGAGATCACCCAAGAAATTCGTGAGCCAGGCCCAGACCGCATTTGGTATTTGGGTGATGCATTCCGCATGGGCATGAGCAAGGATGATGCATTCATGCACACAGCGATCGATCCTTGGTTCTTGGCACAAATCTCAGAGTTGATTGAGATTGAAAAGAAATTACAAGATCGCCAATTAAAAGATTTGAGCGCGCAAGAATTGCGCTTCGTCAAACAAAAAGGTTTCTCAGACCGTCGTTTGGCCAAACTGTTAAAGACAGATGCCAAAGCAGTTCGTGAAGCACGTCATGCCTTGAAGGTAAGACCTGTTTACAAGCGCGTTGATACTTGTGCTGCAGAGTTCTCAACTAACACTGCCTACATGTACTCTTGCTACGAAGCAGAGCACGGTGAATGTGAATCACAACCGACGACCAAAGAGAAGATCATGGTTTTGGGTGGTGGTCCTAACCGCATTGGTCAAGGTATTGAATTTGACTACTGCTGCGTGCACGCCGCTTTAGCGATGCGTGATGATGGTTATGAAACCATCATGGTCAACTGCAACCCAGAAACAGTGTCTACTGACTATGACACTTCTGATCGTTTGTATTTTGAGCCACTGACACTTGAAGACGTCTTAGAGATCGTTGCGATTGAAAAGCCAAAGGGTGTGATTGTTCAGTACGGTGGCCAAACTCCATTGAAACTAGCCCTTGATTTAGAGGCTAATGGCGTACCTATCATTGGTACCAGTCCAGACATGATCGACGCTGCCGAAGACCGTGAGCGCTTCCAGAAATTATTGCAAGACTTGGGTCTACGTCAACCACCAAACAGAACAGCTCGCACAGAGCCAGAAGCTCTGAAATTGGCTGAAGAGATTGGTTATCCATTGGTGGTTCGTCCATCCTATGTTTTGGGTGGTCGTGCCATGGAAATCGTTCACGATGGTCGTGACCTAGAGCGCTACATGCGTGAAGCCGTGAAGGTTTCTCATGACTCACCAGTGTTGCTGGATAGATTCTTGAATGATGCGATTGAGTGTGATGTGGACTGTATCTCTGATGGTAAGAGAGTCTTCATTGGTGGTGTGATGGAGCACATTGAGCAGGCAGGTGTTCACTCAGGTGACTCAGCGTGTTCTTTGCCACCATACTCACTCTCAAAAGAAACTGTTGATGAGATGCGTCGCCAAACTGCAGCGATGGCCAAAGGCCTCAATGTGATTGGTTTGATGAACGTGCAGTTCGCGATTCAGCAAGTGGATGGTAAAGACATCGTTTACGTTCTTGAAGTGAACCCACGTGCTTCTAGAACAGTGCCATATGTATCAAAAGCAACAGGTTTGCAATTAGCAAAAATTGCTGCTCGTTGTATGGCTGGTCAAAGTTTGGACCAGCAAGGCATTGGCGAAGAAGTCATTCCTCCTTACTTCTCAGTCAAGGAAGCAGTTTTCCCATTCAATAAATTCCCAGGCGTTGACCCAATTCTTGGACCAGAAATGCGTTCAACTGGCGAAGTGATGGGTGTTGGTAGAACTTTTGGTGAGGCTTTATTCAAATCACAATTGGCCGCAAGCACTACTTTGCCTAAATCAGGCACAGTGTTATTGACTGTTAAAGACAGTGATAAAGCCAAAGCTGTTGAAGTGGCGCAAATGCTTCACGACATGGGCTATTCCATTGTGGCAACACAAGGCACTGCCGATGCAATTGAAAAAGCTGGAGTGCCAGTCAAGCGCGTGAACAAAGTCAAAGATGGTCGCCCACACATTGTGGACATGATCAAGAATGGTGAAATCGAATTGGTATTCACCACGGTTGATGAAACAAGAACAGCGATTGCTGATTCAAGATCCATCAGAACCACTGCTCAAGCGAACCGTGTGACTTATTACACCACCATCAGTGGTGCTAAAGCTGCGGTTGCCGGTATTAAGGCGATTGATCAGCTTGAAGTTTACGACTTGCAGGGCTTGCACGCCTCTTTATAAGATATCGGCTAAGATGTCTTATAAATTAGAAGTAAACTAAAAATAAATACGAAAAACAACAATGACTGGTAGAGAACTACCAGTCATTTGTTATTAGATTAACTAGATTTTGGATGTAGATTTATGAGTACCATTCCTATTACAAAACATGGCGCAGAGTTATTAAAGCAAGAGTTGCATAACTTGAAGCACGTTGAGCGTCCATCTGTGATCAATTCAATCTCTGAAGCTCGCGCCCAGGGTGACTTGTCTGAAAACGCTGAATACGATGCCGCCAAAGAAAAGCAAGCTTTCATCGAAGGCCGCATTCAAGAGTTAGAAGGTAAGTTGGCAGCAGCTCAAATCATTGATCCATCAACATTGGATGTTGAGGGTCGCATTGTTTTTGGCGCCACTGTGGAAATTGAAGATTTAGAAAATGGCAAAAAAGCCACTTACCAAATCGTGGGAGATGACGAGGCAGATTTAGAAGCCAATAAGATTTCTATCAGCTCACCAATCGCCAGAGCGCTGATTGGTAAAGAGGAGGGTGATGTGGCGACCTTCTCATCTCCAGGCGGCAGCCGTGAAGTTGAAATTCTGAACGTTAAATACATCTAACCCAGGCAATTTCAAACAAACTTCAGGCGACATTTAGATGCACATCACCGCCCAACGAGTTTTTCTTTACATCTTGACTTTGTGGGTGGGTAGCATCATCACGGTGGGTTACATCGTGACCCCCACTTTATTTGCAACTCTTTCAGATCGACAGGTGGCCGGCATGGTCGCTGGCGCATTGTTCCGCGTTGAGGGAATCATCAGCATGATCCTCAGTGTCGGCTTGATTGTGTTTGCAAATTTATTGGTCAAGCGTGGTTGTGGGCGTTATAAAAATATTCGCTGGTACTTGTTGACCATGTTGATTTGCGCAGGAGTATCAGCATTTATTTTTGAGCCGATGATGGACTCTTTGCGTGAAGAAGCGTTGAGTCATGGCTTTCCAGTGATACTCTCACCGTTGGCTGAAGCTTTCAGTAGACTCCATACCTATTCAAGTATCTTGTATCTACTGCAATCTTTGATTGGCTTGGTGCTCTTGTGGCGCTTGAGCAAACCGATAGACTAAGAGCACAGTAAAAAAATAATGCAAAAAATAAAGTAAACGAGCAAAGTAAACAAGCAGTGTAATGAATAAGCCGCTGATAACAGCGGCTTATTCATTAGTAGCTTGGATACTCGTAGTTAAAAAATTAACGGCTGAGCTGTTTCTTTTTAGCGCTGGTTTGACGTGGTTTCGCACGCTTCACTTGACCGCCGGCAGCCACACGTTCGTTACCAAGCACAGTGGTTGCCACTGGTTTTGGACGACGTTGAGGGTTGCGTGTGAATTTTTTCACCATCACCACTTTAGGGCCGCCAGATTTACCGCGGCGCTTTTCAGTGACTTCTTTTTCTACCTTTGGTCTGTAAAGAACCAATAACTTACCGATGTGTTGAATCGGTGCTGCATTTAATTCATCACATAGTTGGTTGTAGATGGCTACACGGGCTTCGCGATCATCGCCAAAAACGCGAACTTTGATTAAGCCATGGAAATTCAGGCCATTGTTCACTTCTTTGACAACTGCTGGCGTTAAGCCATCAGCACCAATTAAAACAATGGGTTTTAACGCATGGGCGTCTGAGCGGTGTGCCGAACGTTCGGCAGAGGATAATTCAAGTATTGGCATAGAAATTTCTTTGGAAGACCTCAATGATAAGGCATTAAATTGCAAAGTATGGGGTGCCAGATGAAAAAGAGCGGAAAATAGCGACCTAACTATAAAAAATGAGTGAATCACTCATTGAACACAGAAGTGGAACAGCGTGGCAAAGAATAAATTTAATAAAGACTGGTTGAACGATCACCTGAACGACCCCTACGTCAAAATGGCGCAAAGGGAAGGATATCGTGCGCGCGCAGCCTATAAATTAAAAGAGATTGACGAGCAAGACCGTTTGATTGGTCCTGGCATGGTGGTGGTGGACTTGGGCAGTACGCCTGGCAGTTGGTCTCAATACGCTCGCAATCGTTTGGTTGAGTTCGGCAAAAAGAATGCAGACACCCCCGATGGAAAACCTTTTGGCAAGATCATTGCGATTGATATTCTGCCGATGGAAGACATTGCTGATGTGACCTTTTTGCAAGGCGACTTCCGTGAAGAAGCGGTTTTGAGGGAGTTTGAAGCCTTATTGCCAGGTAATCCTGCTGATGGCCCAAGGGTGGATTTGGTTTTATCTGACATGGCGCCTAATTTATCGGGCGTTTCAACGGCTGATGCTGCCCGCATGGGTCATTTGGCTGATTTGGCCTTGGAGTTCTCTCAGGCCCACTTAAAGCCCAATGGAGCCCTATTGATCAAGTGTTTCCACGGAAGTGGCTACAGCCAAATCGTGGAATCATTCAAAAAAGTCTTCAAAATCGTCACCCCTAGAAAGCCGAAAGCCTCTAGAGACAAATCGGCTGAAACTTTTCTCTTAGGAAAACACCTTAAGTGAGTGTTTGACCCGAGAGCAAAAACCTCTCAAAAACCCCCTGAAAAAGGCTAAAACCATAACAAATCTATGGGATTTAATGACTTTTTAAGTTCAGCACTTGAAAAGGGGAGGGAGTAGAATCATATTGTGTATAGATATATCCGCCTTAAGGAGGCTTTGTGAACAATAATTTGATGCAGAAAGTTGGTGTGTGGCTCATCGTGGGCCTCGTGCTGTTCACTGTCTTCAAGCAATTCGATAAGCCGCGCGCTCAAGAAAACATCACCTATTCTCAATTCATGGAAGATGCCAAAAATGGCAAAGTGAAGAGAGTGGATGTTCAAGGTCGCAACATTCAAGTGGTTCCAATGGATGGCCAGAAATATTCTGTTGTCAGCCCAGGTGATATTTGGATGGTTGGTGACTTGATGAAATACGGCGTTCAAGTAACTGGTAAAGCAGATGAAGAGCAAAGTCTCTTGGTGTCTGCTTTGTATTACTTGGGGCCAACATTGTTGATCATTGGTTTTTGGTTCTTGATGATGCGCCAAATGCAAGGCGGTGGCAAAGGCGGAGCATTCTCATTTGGTAAATCAAAAGCTCGCTTGATTGATGAAAATACAAATGCTGTCACATTTGCTGATGTGGCTGGATGTGATGAAGCCAAAGAAGAAGTCTTTGAGCTTGTTGATTTCTTAAAAGATCCAACGAAATTCCAAAAGCTGGGTGGCCACATTCCAAGAGGTGTGCTCTTGGTAGGTCCTCCAGGAACAGGTAAAACATTATTGGCAAAAGCCATCGCTGGTGAAGCCAAGGTACCGTTCTTCGCAATCTCAGGTTCAGACTTTGTTGAGATGTTTGTCGGTGTCGGTGCAGCTCGTGTGCGCGACATGTTTGAGAACGCTAAGAAACAAGCCCCTTGTATCGTCTTCATCGATGAGATCGACGCTGTTGGTCGCCATCGTGGTGCTGGTATGGGTGGTGGTAATGATGAGCGCGAGCAAACGCTTAACCAGATGTTGGTTGAGATGGATGGTTTCGAGCCTAACAGCGGTGTGATTGTGATTGCTGCCACGAACCGTTCTGATGTGCTTGATAAAGCTCTATTGCGCCCAGGTCGTTTTGACCGTCAAGTGTATGTTGGCTTGCCTGACATCCGTGGTCGCGAACAGATTCTTAAAGTACATATGCGCAAGGTGCCTATCAGCACCGACGTTGATGCAGCAGTGTTGGCTCGTGGCACACCAGGATTCTCGGGTGCTGACTTGGCCAACTTGGTGAACGAATCAGCTTTGTTTGCAGCGCGTCGCAATAAGCGCACAGTCGACATGCAAGACTTTGAAGATGCGAAAGACAAAATCTTCATGGGTCCTGAGCGCAAGTCTGCAGTGATGCGTGAAGAAGAGCGTCGTAACACGGCTTATCACGAATCAGGTCATGCGGTGGTGGCAAAAGTATTGCCAAAGGCAGACCCTGTTCACAAGGTCAGCATCATGCCGCGTGGTTGGGCATTGGGCGTGACTTGGCAGTTGCCTGAGCATGATCGTGTGAACATGTACAAAGACAAGATGTTGGAAGAGATTTCAATTTTGTTCGGCGGTCGTTTGGCTGAGGAAATTTTCTTGAACTCTAGCAGTACTGGTGCATCAAATGACTTTGAGCGTGCCACAAAAATGGCGCGTGACATGGTCACTCGTTACGGTATGAGTGAAGTGCTTGGCACGATGGTTTATGTTGATCCTGATCAGCAAAGCATGTTTGGTCCGGTAAGCTCTAAATCAGTGTCTGAAGCAACTCAGCAAAAAGTAGACGTTGAGATCCGTGCGATTCTTGACAAGCAATATGCTGTGGCCAAGAAGATTCTTGAAGACAATCGTGACAAAGTAGAAGTCATGGTCAAGGCTTTGCTCGAATGGGAAACCATCGATGCAGATCAAGTCAATGACATCATGGCTGGTAAAGATCCACGTCCACCGAAGTACCCACCAAGCGCGCCGAATAATGGCGGCGGCACAGGTGGTACACCCGTGGTTGCCGAAGGAGGCGCCCCAGCGGCGGCTTAATGGCGAAGCATGAATTAACGCCCGTGGCATGGCGCTGCGGGCGTTTTCTTTTTGATTGGAGCAAACGCAGTGCTCCAGTGGTGATGGGCATCCTCAATGTCACACCAGACTCTTTTTCTGATGGTGGTCTTTTTGCCAATCGAGATGCAGCACTAAAGCAAGCGGAACGACTGATTGCTGAAGGCGCGGAAATGATTGATGTGGGCGGTGAGTCCAGTCGTCCTGGTTCTGAACCTTTATCTTTGCAAGAAGAATTAGATCGTGTGATGCCAGTCTTAGAAGTTCTGAAAGATGCGCCTGTGGCGATTTCAGTGGACACCTATAAAGCAAAAGTAATGGCAGCAGCGATCAATCTTGGCATTGATTGCATCAATGATATTTGGGCATTCAGACAACCACATGCGATTGAAGCTATTGCTAAGAGCTCATGCGGTGTGATGCTCATGCACATGCAAAAAGATCCGAGCACCATGCAATTCGATCCTCATTACAAAGATGTGGTCGCTGAGGTGAATGGCTTCTTGATGGAACGATGTGTTGCTTTAGAAGATGAAGGTGTGGAGCGTGATCGTTTAGCGATTGACCCAGGCTTTGGTTTTGGTAAAACCTTGGAGCACAACATGACCATGTTGGCGCACTTCCAAGCATTCTGCCAACACGGCTTACCGGTGGTTGCTGGGATTTCCAGAAAATCTAGTTTGGGTGCCATCACAGGCAAAGACATGGCTCATCGTCAAACCGCGAGTGTGGCCGCAGCTCTGATGGCTTTAGAGCGGGGCGCTAAGGTATTGCGGGTGCATGATGTTGATCAAACCATGGACGCAGTCAAAATTTGGGTGGCCACCCAAGAATGCTTATAAAATACATACATGACACGTCAATATTTTGGTACAGATGGTATTCGTGGGGAAGTCGGCAAGTTTCCGATCGTCCCTGACTTTGTGATGCGCTTAGGTTACGCAGCAGGTCAAGTATTGGCAAAAAATGCTGGTACTCATGGCAAGCCCACTGTATTGATTGGTAAAGATACCCGTGTCTCTGGATACTTATTAGAAGCTGCTTTAGAAGCAGGCTTCTCGGCAGCTGGTGTGGATGTGATGTTGTGTGGTCCGATGCCAACACCAGCAGTTGCCTACTTAACACGCACCTTGCGTTTGTCCGCAGGTGTTGTGATCTCTGCTTCACACAATCCGTATCACGACAATGGCATTAAATTCTTTTCTGCCCATGGTGACAAATTAGATGATGCTGTTGAATTGCAAATTGAAGCAGCTCTCAATGAGGCAATGAACTGTGTTGATTCAGCTCACTTGGGTAAAGCAAAACGTTTAGACGATGCAACCGGTCGTTATATTGAATTTTGTAAGAGCACCTTCCCTAATCATTTGAGTCTTCACGGACTCAAGTTGGTGGTCGACTGTGCTCACGGTGCCGCATATCACATCGCTCCGCACGTGTTCCATGAATTAGGCGCTGAAGTTGTTTCGATTGGTATTCATCCAAACGGTAAAAACATCAATGATGGTGTCGGTGCCACAGCACCGAAGGCATTGATTGAAAAAGTCAAAGAAGAAAAAGCTGATCTAGGTATTGCTTTAGATGGAGACGCTGATCGTCTGCAATTGGTCGATGCTCATGGCAGATTATTCAACGGTGATGAACTGCTTTATCTGATTGCCAAAGCCAGAAAAGATGCTGGTGAGTCAGTCAAGGGTGTGGTTGGTACTTTGATGACGAATATGGCCGTTGAAAAAGCCATTCAGGCTGAAGGCATTCAATTCGAGCGCGCCAAAGTTGGTGATCGCTACGTGCTTGAGAAGCTAAAAGAAAATAATTGGCAATTAGGTGGTGAAGGTTCTGGGCATCTTATTTGCCTAGACAAGCACACCACAGGTGATGGCATTGTGGCAGCACTGCAAGTGCTATCAGCCATGAAGCAAAATCAAAAAACCTTGGCACAACTATTAGAGAAGGTGACCTTGTTCCCGCAAACTTTGATCAATGTGAAATACAAACAAGGTTATGACTGGAAGACTGATGCCAAGATGCAAGAGGCGATCACTCAAGCAGAAAAAAATCTCAATGGCAGCGGCAGAGTGTTGATTCGCCCATCAGGCACTGAGCCTTTACTCAGGGTTATGGTTGAAGCACAAGATGCTCACCAAGCCCAAGATCAAGCCAAGAAGATCGCCCAGACTATTCCAGTTTAAGGAACTTGCTGGGCCTGTTCAGCGAGGAGCTGAGTTACTTCTTTTTCTTCTTTTTATCTTTCTTCTTAGATTTCTTTTCTAGTTTGTCTTTATTGCCGTTGGCATAAACAGCCCATTTCTTAATTTCTTCTAATAGTTCCTCAAGATCTTCATAAGGTAACTCTTTGAAATTCATTAAACTGATTGAACCAGTTTCTTGTAATTGTTTAACGGCTTCTTCATAGGTATACATAGCTAACTCCCTTATTCAGTTGAAGTTTCATTGACTGGCATGTCAATTTCAAGACAAATAAGGCAATTCACAAAAGGTTCACCAAAGCGCCTTATTTGATGGAGTGGCGCATCACTGAACTGTCATGAATCTGTCACATAGTTCCATTATTATGGAACTATGAAAAATATAGACGCCGTTCAATCCTTCCTAGCCCTTGGTCAAGAATCAAGGCTCAATATCTTCCGCCTGATTGTGCAAAAAGGCGCTGAGGGAGTGACTCCTTCAGAAATCAAAGAGAGCCTGGGTATTCCGGCGGCTACCTTGTCCTTTCATCTTAAAGAGCTCTATCAAGCCAATCTTATTTTGGTTGAACGTCAAAGTAGAAACTTGATTTACCGACCACACGCAGAGCAGGTGACCAGTCTCATGGACTTCTTACTCTTTAATTGCTGTGGTGGTGAGCCATGTGTCAAAAAAGAAAATAACTCAAATATCACAGAGGCTAAACAATGAAACGCATGCACATTCATGTTGGTGTAAAAAACTTAAAAGAAAGTATTTCTTTCTATTCAAAAATGTTTGCTACGGCACCAACCATTGAAAAAACTGATTACGCCAAGTGGCAGTTAGAAGATCCAAAAATCAATTTTGCAATTTCTGCCAGAGGTGCTGCTGAAGGCCTTAATCATTTGGGTATTCAGGTGGAAGACGCTGCAGAACTAACTGATATGAAATCACGCTTGGATACCTTGCAAGCTGAATTGGTTGAGGAAGAGGGTACTGCTTGTTGTTATGCAAAGTCTGACAAGTATTGGGTCAATGATCCATCAGGTATTCCTTGGGAAACTTTCCATACATTGGATTCAATCCCGGTTTTCAATGAGTCTTCTGATGCAGTAGAAGCTGCCAGTGCTTGTTGCGTGCCATCAGGTGTCAGCTCAGTGGCCACAGTATCGATTGGATCAATCTCAAAAAAATCCAATAGTTGCTCATAAAAAAATTTAAATCAAATCACATCATTTAATTATCAATCTCATTGAATCTTTAGGAATTCAGTAATGAAAAAATACAACATCCTCTTTTTGTGTACGCACAATTCAGCTCGTTCAGTTTTAGGTGAGGCGATTGCCTCTACTCATGCCAGTGGTCGCTTTGTGGGCTTCTCAGCAGGCTCAACACCTGGCACCAAGGTCAATCCTTTTGCCGCTGAACTTGCTAAAGAAATGGGATACCCAGAAGAAAAGCTATCTTCAAAAAGCTGGGATGTTTATGGCAAAGAAGATGCTCCTCAAATGGATTTCATCATCACGGTGTGCGATAACGCAGCCGGTGAAGTTTGCCCATTCTGGCCAGGTAAACCAGCAACTGCTCACTGGGGCTATCCAGACCCATCACAAGTGCAGGGTACTGATGATGAGAAGAGACGTGCATTCAAAGAAGTCATGGTTGGTCTAAGAAAGCGCATGGATATCTTGGCGGCAATGCCTCTAGAGAAACTAGATGCGATGACCATCCAGTCTGAACTTAAAAAACTTGCTGAAGTTAAATAAGAAAAAAATATAAAAAATAAGCAATAAACAACAAGAGCTAAATTAAAAAGAAAGAAACACCATGGGTTTATTTGAGCGTTACTTAACGGTTTGGGTTTTTTTGTGTATTTTGGTAGGGATTGGAGCTGGCCAATTAATGCCAGATACTTTCCAGGCAATTGGTCGTCTAGAGTTTGCACAAGTCAACATACCTGTAGGTTTTTTGATATGGGTCATGATTATTCCGATGCTGCTTAAGGTTGACTTTAAAGCCATGCACCAAGTTAAGAATCATGTCAGAGGCATTGGGGTCACTTTATTCATTAACTGGTTGGTAAAGCCATTTTCAATGGCATTTTTAGCCTGGTTATTCATCCGCCAATTATTTGCACCTTACTTGCCAGTAGATCAAATAGACAGTTACGTTGCTGGCTTAATTTTGTTAGCAGCAGCACCATGCACTGCGATGGTTTTTGTTTGGAGTCGATTGACAAATGGTGATCCACTATTCACTTTGTCCCAAGTAGCATTGAATGATGCCATCATGGTTGTTGCATTTGCCCCATTGGTTGCTTTTTTATTGGGTATGTCAGCGATTGTTGTTCCTTGGGATACTTTGGTGACTTCAGTCGTGCTTTACATAGTCATTCCTGTATTGATTGCTCAGTGGCTTAGACACAGTTTATTGTCTCGCGGCCAGGAGACTTTTGATTTGGCCATGAAAAAAATTGGACCTTGGTCAATCTCTGCGTTACTAGCAACGCTTGTCTTATTATTTGCATTTCAAGGTGAGGCCATCATTGCTCAGCCTCTTGTGATTGCACTTTTAGCTGTGCCCATTTTGATCCAGGTATTTTTTAATTCTTCCCTGGCGTACTGGCTAAATCGTCGTTTAGGTGAAAAACACAGTGTTGCTTGTCCGTCAGCCTTGATAGGGGCTTCTAATTTCTTTGAATTAGCTGTTGCTGCAGCAATTAGTTTATTTGGATTCCACTCTGGAGCAGCTTTAGCAACAGTGGTGGGTGTTTTGATTGAAGTTCCTGTCATGCTGTTGGTTGTGAAGATTGTCAATCAAACTAAACCTTGGTACTGCAAAAACACCTAATTTAAAGTTTCTAAAACATTATCAATTACATGATTTGTGTCATCAAACCCCCGTTTTGACACAATTGTTTACTCTAAATGGTCCTTTTTTAAAGGACCATTTTGGTTTAAATCATTGATTAAATTAGATATTTAAGTAAATTACTAGAATTAATCAGCCTATTTGTGAATGTCACAAAACTTTCATATAGACTAGGTAAAGTCCTCTGTGTCGCGTTGTGCGTCATTGAATGAGGAAATATTATGAAAGCATTATTTACAAAATCTTTAGTTGCTGGTGCGATTGCACTTTCAACAGTTACTTTAGCTCTAGCAGCCGATATCACAGGTGCTGGTGCTACATTCCCTTACCCAATTTATGCAAAGTGGGCTGAGGCTTACAAAGCTAAAACTAAAAACGGTTTGAACTATCAGTCGATTGGTTCATCTGGTGGCATCAAGCAGATCAAAGCTAAAACAGTTGACTTTGGTGCTTCTGATAACCCAGTTAAATTTGAAGATTTAGAAAAAGATGGCATGGTTCAGTTCCCAGCGATCATCGGTGGTGTTGTTCCAGTCATCAACGTTGATGGTATCAAGCCAGGTCAAATCAAAGTAACTGGTGATGTATTGGCTCAAATGTTCTCTGGTTACATTGTTAAGTGGAACGATAAGCAATTAGCTGACTTAAATCCAGGTGTTAAGTTGCCAGACGCAAACATCACAGTTGTTCACCGTGCCGATGGTTCAGGTACAACAGCGATCTTCACTGACTACTTGGCAAAAGTAAACGCTAACTGGAAAAAAGATGTTGGTGCTGGTGCAGCAGTTAAGTGGCCAGCAGCTTCTTCAATCGGTGGTAAGGGTAACGAAGGTGTTGCTGCTAACGTGAGCCGCGTGAAGAACTCAATCGGTTATGTTGAGTATGCATATGCTAAGAAAAACAACATGACTTTCTTGCAGATCAAAAACAAGAATGGTCAATTCGTTGCTCCTGATGACGAGACATTTGCAGCTGCAGCTGCAGGTACAGATTGGGCAAAAGTTCCAGGCATGGGTACATTCATCACTGATGCTCCTGGTGCTAAGTCATGGCCAATCACTGGTGCATCATTCATCTTGATGTACAAAGAGCCAGGTAACAAAGCAAATGCAGCAGAAGTATTGAAGTTCTTTGACTTTGCTTTCAAAGAAGGTAAGAAGATGGCTGCTGACTTGGACTACGTGCCAATGCCTGACGCTACAACAGACTTTATTCGTAAGAATGTTTGGACAAAAATTAATACTAAGTAATTGAACTCAATTACCTAAGTATTAGCGAAGTATGTTTGTAAAAGGTAAAAGCCCGATGTCGGGCTTTTACTGTTAATTTAGGAACTATATGAATACCAGTCGGTCTTCTGATATGTTGACACCGCAGGCAGAAAAAGTCTTAAGAATTCAAAAAATTCAGGACTTCATCTTCCACAAATCAACATTATTTTTTGCTTTATCAGTGCTCATTGCATTGGTTGGCATCATCATATCTTTGATCATCAATGCTTGGCCAGCTCTCAGTGAATTTGGCTTAGGCTTTTTCTTCACAATTGAATGGGACATCATCAATGGTCAATTTGGTGGTCTTATTGCTGTCTTTGGCACGGTGGTCACTGCGTTAATCGCTTTAATTATTGCTGTACCGCTGAGCTTCGGTGTTGCGGTATTCCTAACTGAGACATGCCCAGTACCATTGAGACGTCCTCTCGGTACGGCCGTTGAGTTATTAGCAGCTGTGCCATCAATTATTTATGGCATGTTCGGTTTATTCATTTTTGCGCCATTATTTGCTGAATATATTCAGCCTGCTCTTGCAGCCTCTTTGGGGCAGGTTCCTGTATTGGGTTATTTGTTCACTGGTGCATTCAACGGTATCGGCATTTTGTGTGCCGGATTAATTTTGGCGATGATGGTTTTGCCATTCATTGCATCTGTGATGCGCGATGTATTTGAAATTGTTCCGCCAGTCTTAAAAGAATCTGCTTACGGTATTGGCTGCACCACTTGGGAAGTCGTGAATAAGATTGTTTTGCCTTACACCAAGACAGGTGTGATTGGCGGCATCATGTTGGGTCTTGGACGTGCCTTGGGTGAAACCATGGCAGTGACCTTCGTGATTGGTAATGCGCATAAATTAAGTGCTTCATTGTTTTCTCCTGGTAACTCGATTGCTTCAACATTGGCCAATGAATTTGGTGAAGCGGAGCCAGGTTTACATTACGCCTCATTATTTTCTTTAGGTCTTGCTTTGTTTGCGATCACGTTCATTGTGTTGGCAATTGCAAAGGTCATGTTGGCGCGTATGGAAGCAGGACAAGGTAAAAAGACATGATGAATAACGTTAATCAAGCAATTTACGCAAAGCGTAAACGTTCAAATTGGATCGGTTTAGCCCTTTCAATGTTTTCAATGGCATTGGGTATGATTTTCTTGCTCTGGATTTTGAGTATTCTTTTTTATAAGGGATTCTCAGCCATTGACTGGAATATGTTCACACAAAGCACGCCAGCTCCGGGTTCGGAAGGTGGCGGCTTGGCCAATGCGATTGTCGGTAGTTTATTGATCGTGGCATCGTGTACTTTGATCAGTACGCCGATTGGTGTGATGGCGGGTATTTATTTGTCTGAATATGGCGCTGGTAGCAAAATTGCTGCTGTTACTCGATTTGTTAATGACATCATGTTGTCTGCACCATCGATTGTGATTGGCTTGTTTGTCTACGCTATTTATGTCGCTCAGGTTAAACACTTCTCAGGATGGGCAGGAACAATTGCTTTGTCACTGATCGCTATTCCTGTGGTGGTTAGAACAACTGAAAACATGTTGCAATTAGTGCCAATTTCATTGCGTGAAGCAGCCTACGCATTGGGTGCTCCTCGATGGAAAGTGGCTTTTTCAGTAACCCTGACTGCAGCAAGAGCAGGTGTGATCACAGGCATTTTGTTAGCCTTGGCTCGCGTCAGTGGTGAAACAGCTCCATTGCTCTTTACGGCATTGAATAATCAGTTCTTCTCGACCAATATGAATGCCCCAATGGCGAACTTGCCTGTGGTGATTTTCCAGTTTGCCATGAGCCCTTATGACAACTGGGTTGATTTGGCGTGGGGTGCTGCTTTGTTAATCACATTGGTTGTTCTCGGTCTAAATATTTTGACTCGAGTAGTGTTTAGAGAAAAAGTTCAAAGTTAAATCGCATGAGAAATTTATTTGATGTTGACCAAATTCAAGGAAATGTAATGAGTGATACAAATTTAAATCAAGATACTGCATTGAAGAATGCCTTAGAAATTAAAAACCTTAATTTCTTTTACGGTTCATTCCAGGGTCTTAAGAACATTAATTTGAACATTGCTGAGAAGCATGTCACAGCCTTTATCGGACCATCAGGTTGCGGCAAATCTACTTTGCTCAGGACCTTGAACCGCATGTATGACTTGTACCCAGGTCAACGCGCTGAGGGTGAAATTAATTTCTATGGCAATAATATTTTGGACCCCAAGCAAGATTTGAACTTATTGCGTTCACGCATTGGCATGATTTTCCAAAAACCAACACCATTCCCAATGTCTATTTATGACAACATTGCTTTTGGTGTGAAGTTATATGAATCTTTGTCACGCGCTGAAATGGATGAGCGTGTCGAGTGGTCATTGACCAAGGCGGCTTTGTGGGACGAGGTTAAGGACAAGTTGAACCAAAGTGGTTTGTCTTTGTCTGGTGGTCAGCAACAGCGTTTGTGTATTGCTCGTGGGGTTTCTGTTAAGCCTTCTATCTTGTTGTTAGATGAGCCGACTTCAGCCTTGGATCCAATTTCCACTGCAAAAGTAGAGGAATTGGTTCACGAACTGAAAAAAGACTATACGATTGCCATTGTGACGCATAACATGCAACAAGCGGCCCGCGTTTCTGACTTCACAGCCTATATGTACTTGGGCGAGATGATGGAGTTTGGTAAGACCGATGAGATCTTCCTGAAGCCAAAACGCAAAGAAACTGAAGATTACATCACTGGCCGCTTTGGTTAATACAAGAATTTAGGAGACTGATATGCCCGATAAACATTTATCCTCACAATTTGATAACGACCTCAATGCCCTTTGTGGCAGCTTGCTTGAAATGGGCGGCTTGGTAGAGTCACAGGTATCCATGGCGATGAGAGCGTTCGCTCAATTAGATGGCGACTTGGCCGACCAAGTGATGGTTCGTGAAGCCGAAGTGAATGATTTTGAAATCACGATTGACCAAGCTTGTACTGAGTTGATCGCACGTCGTCAACCAACAGCGAGAGATCTTCGCTTGGTAATGGCAGTTTCTAAAGCCATCACAAACCTAGAGCGCGCAGGTGACGAGGCGGATCGTATTGCTAGACGTACCAAACATATTTTGGAAGACAGCGCTTCACACAGCATCAATACTGCAGAAATTCGTTTGTCTGGTCAGATGGCTGTGTCTTTATTGCGCAGAAGTTTGGATTGCTTTGCTAGATTGGACACCAAGGCAGCTGCCGAAGTGGTCAATGAAGACAAGCAAATCGATGAAGAATTCAAAGCCTTTGTGCGCAAACTAACAAGCTACATGGCTGAAGATCCAAGAACCATTTCTGTAGGTTTGGACATGTTATCGATTGCTAAAGCAGTTGAGCGCATTGGTGACCACTCAAAGAACATTGCTGAATTTGTGATTTATATCGTAAAAGGAACTGATGTTCGTCACTTGCCACATGAGCAATTAACACAAGAGGCTAATAGCTAATTTATGGCAAGCAGTATTTTAATTGTTGAAGATGAGCCTTCGATTGCTGAGTTAATTGCAGTTAATCTCAGTCACGCAGGCTTTTTACCTGTCAGAGCATTTCAGACGGAGCAAGCTTCTCAATTAATGAAAGAAGTTTTGCCGGATTTGGTGGTCTTGGATTGGATGTTGCCTGGTAAATCAGGCGTTCAGTTTGCAAAAGAGCTGAGAGCTAATGAGCGAACCAAGGATATTCCGATCATTCTTTTGACTGCTCGCAGTGAAGAGATGGATAAGATTGCAGGTCTAGAAGCTGGTGCAGATGATTACTTGACCAAACCTTTCTCACCAAAAGAATTGGTGGCGCGTATTCGTGCAGTGCTCAGAAGACGTTCTCCACAATTGGCCGATGAAGTGGTGCAAATCAATAATCTGCGTCTAGATCCTGTGGCTCACCGTGTTTTAGCCAACAATGGTGTGGATGAAGTGACTCTTGACTTGGGCCCTACAGAGTTTAGATTGCTTCATTTCTTCATGACCCACCCAGAGCGTGTCCATTCCAGAGGCCAGCTTTTAGACAAGGTGTGGGGTGATCATGTGTTTGTTGAAGAACGCACTGTGGACGTTCACATCAAGCGCTTAAGAGCTGCCTTAGCCCCATCAAATTGTCAGAACTTGATTGAAACAGTTCGAGGCAGTGGCTATCGTCTGACTAAAACACCGGTGACTCAGTAATCCCTTACTTGGTGTTGGGTACTCAGAAATAATTGATTTTGTAGGGTGCTATCAGAGATAGTGCCCGCTCAAAATAATCACCCAAGTCAAACCGCACAGAAGTAGGGCCAGCATCACAGCAGCACTGCCAAAGTCTTTGGCTCTTTTAGATAAATCATGAACTTCAAAAGAAATGCGATCAATCGCAGCTTCTACGCTTGAATTCAATAGTTCAATGATCAGTACCAAGATCACTGATGCAATCAAAAGAATCTTCTCAATCGGTGTCACAGGCAAGTAAATTGCCAATGGAATTAAGACCAGGCTCATGCCCAGTTCTTGGCGAAAGGCGCTTTCTTCATTGAACGCATAAATGAGGCCATTCCAAGAATTGATGGCTGCACGAAATGCTCGTGTGATGCCTTTATTGCCTTTGTGAGGATTGTCTTCTATTTTGTATTTTTTCATGTTCAATCTGAAGCAAATAAAGAACATTAAGCAACAAAACTATGACAACTTGATGTCACATCAAATTCAATTACTTCTGTTACTCACTAGGACTTGCTTGTATTTTTCAGGTAAATCCAAATCAAAATAATGAGCACTGGTTTTGATTAACTGATATTCAATTGATTTATGAAGTTCAGTGCTAACGGGTTCATTTGGCTGCATCATATCTTTCATAGAAAAGTAAATTTTGTACTCTTGGGCCATGTCGATGAATCCTTATTCAAATCTCATGAGAAGTCATGGAGAGAAGCTTACGCAGGATTTTTGACAATCCGATGAAGGATTCAAGAACTTTTAAAGAGCCATTAAAATAGGGCTTGAGAGGCGGATATCACCATTTCAGGGAATGAATAAATCTTGAATTTTTATTGTTTTTCAAAGACTTGTTAATATTCACACTATGTTGTCGCTAAAAACTCGTTTAATCACGATTTTCTTAATCGTTTTCCTAATTTCTTGGTTAGTGGGCGAGATATTTGGATTGCTTGAAGGCTTACTGGCAGCAACAATCTGCTTGAGCTTATTACTCATTCATCAACTTTGGCACGCTTCTAGACTTAGTCGTTTATTGTTATCTCCCAATTATGGGGAAGTACCTAGTGCTTTAGGCATTTGGGGGGAAATCTATTACCGCTTACACAAGTTGGTGCGCTCTTGGCGGGATCAAGTTCTAGAAATTGAACAGCAGCACAGTCGTTTTATTCAGGCTGTTCAAGCCACCCCTAATGGTGTGGTGATGCTCAACGAGGATGACCAAATTGAATGGTGTAATGGCATTGCTGAGCAGCACTTTGGCATCAATGCCAAACGCGACGCCATGCAACGCGTCACCCATATTTTGCGTAAACCTGCTTTCGTGCAATACATCATTCGTCAAAACTATCGTGAACCAGTTCGTTTAAATAATATGGGGACGTTTGAGCAATTTAGCTTGGATGTGCAGATTTTCCCTTATGGCGATAAGCAAAAACTTCTCTTGTCTCAGGATGTATCTCAAATCGAGAAAACTGATTCAATGCGCCGAGACTTTGTGGCCAACGTCTCTCATGAGCTCAAAACTCCTTTGACTGTTTTATCAGGATTCTTGGAAACTGTTCAAGAGCTTGAGTTAAATGAAGAAGATCGAAAGAAATATTTGGATTTGATGAGTGTTCAAACAGGTCGCATGAAAACCCTGGTTGAAGACCTATTAACATTGGCTAAATTAGAAGGAAACCCAGAACCTCCTGTGACCCAAGTTGTACCAATGGGAGTGATGCTTTCTCGCTTGCAATCAGATGCTCAAGGTTTGTCGCAAGGTCGTCATCAGATTGTTGTGGAAAACAATAGCCAGAAAAATGTTCTTGGCGACGATTTAGAACTTTATTCTGCCTTTGGCAACCTGGTATCAAATGCCGTGCGCTATACGCCGGATGGTGGAAATATCACGATTCGTTGGTCTGACTCAGGCGATGAAGCCATCTTCTCAGTGATTGATACTGGAACTGGTATTGCTCAAGAACATATTCCGCGTTTGACCGAGCGTTTCTATCGCGTGGATCGCAGTCGTTCAAGAGACACCGGTGGTACTGGCTTAGGCATGGCCATCGTCAAGCATGTCATCAGCCGTCATCATGGAGAGCTCAAGATTGAATCAACACTGGGTGTTGGCAGTGAGTTTTCTTTGAGCTTCCCGCAGCAACGCATTGCCTTATAACTGATTGGCATACAAAACTTCTTATTAGTTAACTCAAAGAGTTAACAGTTGTACTAATTCTTTTTGACCAATGTATTCGACTGAAGTCGCACGTTTCTTGGTCTGATGGTAGTGACCTTGATCATTCATGAGCCAAGCAGTCGAATTATCTTTCAGCAGCATCTGGAAGCCTTCTTTGATCACCCGAGCTTTGAGTTTTTTATCAAGCACTGGGAAGGCTACTTCAACTCGTCTGAAGAGATTTCGATCCATCCAATCAGCGGATGATAGATATAAAACCTCATTACCAAGAGCATGGAAGTAATAAATCCGGTGATGCTCTAAGAAGCGTCCAATAATCGATCTGACTTTGATGTTTTCTGATAAGCCAGGTACACCTGGCTTTAGTGCACACACGCCTCGAATGATCAAATCAATCTTAACGCCAGCTTGAGAGGCTTTGTACAGCTCTTGAATGATGGTTGGTTCAAGAAGGGCATTCATCTTCGCCATGATGTGAGCCTTTTTGCCTTGTTTGGCGTTTCTGGCCTCACGACGAATGTGCGCAATCAATTCTGAGTGCATCGTAAAAGGAGACTGCCAAAGGTGCTTCAGTTCAACTCTGCCTCCTGAACCTGTGAGTTGCATGAACACATGGTGCATATCTTCACACATCGCTTGATCAGCCGTCATCAAACCAAAGTCACTGTATAACTTGGCAGTTCTTGGGTGGTAATTGCCTGTTCCCAAATGAGCGTAGCGCTTCAGAACTTTCCTTGCCTTACTTCGACCTGAAGCAGGTATGGTTTCTTGACGAACAATCAACAACATCTTTGCATGACACTTGTGACCAACCACGCCATATACAACGTGTGCACCAACTGCCTCCAGCTTTGCTGCCCACGCAATATTGGTTTGCTCATCAAAGCGTGCCAATAACTCAACCACCACGGTTACTTCCTTACCGTTACGAGCGGCTTCCATGAGTGCATCCATCACCAATGATTGTTCGCCTGTGCGGTAAACAGTTTGTTTGATGGCTAGAACATTCGGGTCTTTGGCTGCCTCTTGAAGCATTTTTAAAACTGGGTCAAAGCTTTCATAAGGGTGATGCAACAAAATATCTGACTGAGATATTTTTTCAAAAATAGTGTCACCAGGACTGCCAGCAATTGACTGTTTTGGGTTGTGAGGTTTGAACTTGAATTTTGGAATATCGACTAAATCAGGGATTTGTACCAAACGTACCAAATTCACAGGACCGTTCACTCTGTAACAGTCTGAATCTTTCAATTTCTCTACTTTTTGTAAATATTCCTGAAGTTCTGGCGGCATCTCGGCCGTGATCTCTAAACGAACAGCGTCGCCCAAGTGACGGGTCGGTAATTCGCCTTGAAGTGCGGAGCGTAAATCGGTGATGTCATCTTCAGAAACAAATAAATCAGAATTACGGGTCACTCTGAATTGGTGGCAGCCAGTGACTGTCATGCCTTTAAATAAATCAGGAACAAAGGCTTGAATAAAAGAAGAGAGCAACACAAAGCCATGAGGGCCTGTGCTCAAATGCTCTGGTAAAGGCACCACGCGAGGTAGAGACCTTGGTGCTTGCACGACTGCTAATTTTGGTTTTCTGCCAAATGAATCTTTTCCTTCCAAAGTCACTAAAAAGTTCAAGCTTTTGTTGATGACTTTCGGAAATGGATGGGCAGGATCTAAAGCGATAGGGGTGAGTAGTGGCACCAACTCTTTATCAAAAAATGTTTTCCCCCAGCGCTTGATCTCTGGGGTCCATTCTGTGCTTGGGAAAAACTTAACGCCAGCCTTGTCTAACTTTGGAAGAATGTCTTCTTGAAGTAATTTAAATTTTCTTTCAACCAAGGCATGAGCATTTTTAGTGATGATGTCGTAGGCTTTTTTGATCTGCAGACCATCCGGCGTGAGATTTTTGGGATTACTTTTCATTTGTTCTTTGATTCCAGACATTCTGATTTCAAAGAACTCATCCATATTGGATGAAACAATACAAATGAAACGTAAACGCTCTAAAAGAGGTGTTTTTGGATCTTCAGCCTGTGCCAACACCCTTGAATTAAACTCTAAGGCACCTAATTCTCTGTTGAGTAATGGAATGTTTGAGCTGGGGGCTGTGGCGAGGCTAGTTAATTGCATATTTATCATTTTGACTAAGCTCTATGTCAAAAATATGACAAATCTATCAATCAATTTTGTCATCACGCTGTCATATTGACGTCATAATCTATGCAGTAAATAAATAAAAGAAAATGAAGTGAGTTCTAACCATTCCAATTCCTCTAATGCGTCAAAAGAACTGGTTGCCGCTGTCGATTTAGGCTCAAACAGTTTTCGGATGGTCATCGCTAAGGTCATTCATTCTGCATCCGGAACGCAATTGCAACCCATTGATACATTGAGAGAATCAGTCAGGATGGCTTCTGGTCTTAGTGAAGATAAAAAGCTAGATCAGAAATCCATCCAAAGGGGTCTAGCCGCAATACATCGATTTGGTGACCGTTTGCGTGGCTTTAATCCCAAGCAAGTTCGCGCTGTGGCAACCAATACCCTAAGAGTTGCCCGCAATGCTGATGACTTTATTCGTGAAGCAGAAAAACTCTTGGGTTTTCCAATTGAGGTGGTGAAGGGGCGAGAAGAGGCGCGCTTGATTTACATCGGTGCTTCGCACGATGCGCCTGCTTGTGATGAAAAAAGGTTTGTCCTTGATATCGGTGGTGGTTCTACAGAATTCATCATTGGGGATGGTTACGAGCCAAAACTTCTAGAGTCTTTATATATTGGCTGCGTTTCTTATAGTCAAAACTTTTTCCCGGGCGGTCTAGTTGATGCCCATTGCTTCAAGCAAGCAGAGTTATCAGCTCGTCGAGAAATTGAGGCAATCACAGGCCAGTTCTTAAAATCAGGTTGGAAGCAGTCGATTGGTTCTTCAGGTACTGCCCGAGCGATTGCTGAGTTAATTGCGCAAAATGGCTTTAATGGTCCTCCTCATGAGTTGCCAGTGGATGACATGGGTGGTCTGATCACCAAAGAAGGCTTATTGGCACTCAAAAAATCTTTGATTGAATCTGAGTACATTGATCGATCCACTTTGTTAGGTCTTAAGAATGATCGTCGTCCTGTGTTGCCTGGCGGATTGGCCATCATGTTGGCAGCCTTTGAAGAACTTGGCATTGAGCGCATGGAAGTCACTGAAGCAGCGCTTCGATTAGGCGTCCTTTACGACCTGATTGGGCGATCTCAGCACCATGACATGAGATTCGTCACGGTTGAGCAGTTCATGCAACGCTATGGCGTGGATCGTCAGCAAGCCCAAAGGGTGAGTAAGACAGCGCTTCATTTTTTAAATCAATTCCCTGAGCCTAAGCATGAGAACCGCAAAGACAATGAGCAGATTCTTGCCTGGGCTGCAAAGTTACATGAGATTGGCTTAAGCATCACACACAATGGCTATCACAAGCATTCAGCCTATATTGCAACCCATGCGGACATGCCTGGTTTTTCTAAGCTTGATCAAGCAAGACTGGCCGCATTACTCTTGGGTCATACAGGCAAGCTTGGGAAAATCTCAGTGACATCCAATTACATTGATTGGCGCATGTTGTTCAGTCTGCGCTTAGCCCATGTGCTTTGCCGTCGCAGAACGGATGAAGATGTGTCTGAGATTGTTGTCAAAGAGCAAGAGGCTGGATTCATTGTCAAGATATCAAAATCTTGGACCAAGAAGAATCCGCTCACACAATTTGGTTTAGAAAAAGAATCGGCCGATTGGAGAAAAATCGGCCGAGAACTGACTATTGAAATTGTTTGATCAAGCGACTTTCATCGCTTAATTTTAGATACTTAAGATCTTAACTACTCAAATCTTAGTTACTTCCTAAAAAGTGCTTAGCGTATCTTGGATGAATGTCATCCAGTCTTAGCATCGTCAAGAAGTCAGCTGTGTTGAAGTCTGGGTCCCATGCTGGATTGCCACACACTTTAGCGCCTAATCTGAGGTAACCCTTGATCAATGCTGGCGGCTCAACTTCTAAGCTGCTGTTTAGTTCTTCAATTGGCAACGCCAATCTTGGGAAAACACGGTATTCAATATTAGATAAATGTTGATCGTTGTTTAACATTTTGGCTAAGCTGGCTGCGTAGTGGCCACCATCGCCCATTTGCACGCTGGCACAACCCAACAAGATTTCATAATTATTAGTTTTCATGTACTGACCAAGACCGCTCCAGAGAGCCATGATCACGCCACCAGAGCGATAGTCATGGTGGACACAGGAACGGCCTACTTCTACCATTTTGTGGCGTAAGTGTCGTAAGCGAGTTAAATCAAACTCTGAGTCTGAGTACAAGCAACCCATTTGTTTAGCTTGGTGTGGCGGTAAAGCTCTGTATGTGCCAATCACCTTGAGTGTTTCATTGTCACGAACGATCAAGTGATCACAGAAACTGTCAAAAATATCCACATCTAAACCTTCTTTTGAAGGTTTAAGGTTCGCACCCATCTCTTCAGCAAAAACCTTGTAGCGTAGACGCTGAGCTTCTTTCACTTCATCTTGGTGTCTTGCCCAGCTCACGCTGATTGGTGATGCTTTACTGGTTTGAACAGCAGGGGCCTCAACAGTTTTGTTGCTTTTTTTACTTGTTGAGTTTTGATGAATACGGGTGATTTTTTCTTTGATGATTTTATGAAGAGGGGCAATCCTCTCAGACATGGTTTTCTTAGAATTTTTATTTAGAAAAGAGTCTGTGATTGAAGATAGTGGATTTGGTAAATCGCTCATTTATTTGCCTGCTTATTGTTGATATGTCATCAATTTATTCACTCAATATGTCATGCCAATGACGGAGATTTGACAGTTGTGTGACTTTCAATTGGTTTTAAATAGCTCACAAATTGTTGGCTGGCCACTCGCCAAGAAAACTTCTCTGCATGAGCCCTGGCAACTTCACGAGGAATCTTCAAAGCTTCTAAACAAGCCTCACGCAAATCTGTATTCATCGCACCAGATTGGGAGTTTCCAAGCACATCAATCGGGCCGGTCACTGGGTAGGCGGCCACAGGTGTGCCACAAGCCATTGCCTCTAGAAGTACCAAGCCAAATGTATCGGTTTTACTAGGGAACACAAACACATCCGCCGCCGCATAAACTTTGGCTAATTTTTCTTGTTGCAATACGCCTAGGTAATGAACTTCTGGGTACTTTGCTTTAAGACCATTCAAGGCTGGACCATCTCCAACCACCCATTTAGAGCCTGGTAATTTAAGTTCTAAAAATGCCTCAATGTTCTTTTCTACTGCCACTCGTCCCACATACAAAAATATAGGGTGTGCAGAATTGAGTTCTTTGGATTCTTGAATCTTGAAGATCTCTAAGTCAACGCCTCTGGTCCAGAGAACCACATTTGTAAAACCGTAAGACTCTAAGTCATCAATCACCACTTGGGTCGGGGCCATCACAGCCAAGGATGGATCATGAAACCAACGTAAAAACTTATAAGTGATCGCCAATGGAATGCCGGTGCGGGCTTTGACGTATTCAGGGAAGCGCGTGTGATAAGCCGTTGAAAATGGTAGCTTGTGTTTTAAGGCATACGCTCTGGCAGCAATACCCAAAGGGCCTTCAGTCGCAATATGGATGGCATCAGGAGCAAAAGCTTCCATCTTTTGACGGACTTTTTTTCCTGGGAAAAGTGATAAAGAAATGTCTGGGTAAGTAGGGCAAGGAATGGTCTTAAATTCAAGTGGGGTGATCATGTCAATCGTGTGCCCCATCTTCTTTAATTCGTGCATGGTTTGCTTGAGGGTTCTCACCACGCCATTAACTTGGGGTTCCCAAGCATCAGTCACAATCATGATGTTCATTTAATTGTCTCCAGTAATTGTTCTTGAGTCATTGATATTTCAGTTTTAGTCACGCTGATGGTGACCGTTTCAGTGTGGGTAATCGCCACAGGGTCGGGAAGTATATGTGGCCAATGCACAATTTTTAATGTGCCATTCGCCGTTTCAACCAAGGCAGTCAAGCTCTCAACCCAATCGCCATCATTGCAGTAAAGCAAGCCATCAATCTCTCTGATTTCAGCCTTATGTATATGACCGCAGACCACGCCATCACAATTTCTGATTCGGGCTTCGCGGGCCATGATCATTTCAAAGTCGGCAATAAAGCTCACAGCATTTTTGACGGAGTGCTTTAGATATTGCGAGAGTGACCAGTAATTAAGGCCCATCCGTGCGCGGATTTTGTTGAACCAGCGATTTACCCAGAGAATGAATGTGTACAAGGTATCGCCAACATAGGCCAACCATTTGGCATATTGCATCACGCTGTCAAACAAATCGCCATGGGTGATCCAGAGACGCTTGCCATCGGCAGTGATGTGAATCACTTCTTCTTCCACTCTGATGTCGCCAAAGCTCATGCCAAAGAATTGACGGGCCATCTCATCATGATTGCCCGGTATGAAAATGACTTCACAGCCTTTTCTGGCTTTGCGGAGTAATTTTTGAACCACATCATTGTGGGCTTGTGGCCAAAACCAGCGCTTTTTTAATTGCCAGCCATCAATGATGTCGCCAACCAAATAAATCTTGTCAGCATCATTGTGTTTTAAAAAATCGAGAAGATAATTTGCTTGGCAGCCTGTGGTGCCTAGGTGAACATCAGAAATCCATATCGCGCGGTAATGATTCATGAGTTCACATTGGGCCCGACCTATTTGAAACTATGATGTCAACTTGATGTCATATTCGTGACACAGAAATATGCCAACATCCCCAACATGAAACCATTTTTTCTTGTCATCCACCTGGTATCTGCCATTCTGAAGTGCGCAATATTCCCTGTTTTGCCAGGCAAGTTGCGCAAGAAATTGGTTCAGAGCTGGTGCATTCGTTTGCTCAGAATCCTGAAGGTGAAGGTCATCATTCATGGAGATCCTTCAACTCTATTTGGTACCCAGCCATATTTATTAGTTTCTAATCACATATCTTGGCTGGACATTCACATCCTCAATTCGATTCGACCGGTGATCTTTGTTGCCAAAGCAGATGTTTCAAAGTGGCCAATCTTTGGTTATCTGGCCAGCATGCTGGGAACCATTTTTCTTAAAAGAGAAAAGCTGTCTGATATCAAACGAGTGATTCAGCTCATGAAAGATAAATTTGCTAATCAGGAAGTGGTGGCTATATTTCCTGAAGGAACTTCTTCTGATGGAAAAGCAGTGCTGCCATTTAAATCAAATTTATTCGAGTCAGCCCATCAGGCGCATGTGGATGTTTTGCCCATCACGATTCAATACACAGAAAACAATCAATATTCAGATCGAGCAGCTTTTATTGGCGACATGGAGTTGATTGACTCTATTAAAAACATCCTAAAAACAGATCATTTGGTGGTGCATGTCTATCTCTCAGACAAACTACCAGCTCATTTGACCCGCCAAGAATTGGCCTCCCAAGCACACCAGCTGGTGGCCTCAAAGGCCTGATTCTATTTGGTTTACCCCGGATTATTTGCCAACAAACTGCCCATGGGTTACAATATTGGTCTTAGTCGGAGTGTGGCGCAGTCTGGTAGCGCACCTGGTTTGGGACCAGGGGGTCCAAGGTTCGAATCCTTGTACTCCGACCACTTTCAAATAGCATCACTCGATGCACCATCTTCATAAATTCTGCAAAACATCTTTCAATCAAAGATTGTTGAGTCTTTGCGTCATCGCACTTGATTTGTTGCATGGCAGCATCGTTATATCAACATTTTATTGAAATTATGTCTACTATCTGACCTAGACGTAAGGCTAATAACAGATTAGTTTTGTCTAATACTATTTATAAAGATTTCAAAAATTAAATATGTCATTTGTAGAAGATTCCCAGATTAACTTTGCCAGCTTTCCGACTGATCAGCTCATTGAGTTAAGTTATGTCAGTCAAGCAACAAATGATATGGGTATTTTAGGTTTGATGAACTTGCTTGAAGATGCGGTTCATAAAAACAAACGCAATTGCATTACTGGTGCTTTGTTCTATGACAACCGCATCTTTGGTCAAATCATTGAAGGCTATCCTCAGCATGTTGAACTAATTTGGAAGGGCATTACTGCCGATCCGCGCCATAAAGAAATACAGGTCCTAGATATCACTCCTTTACAAAAGCGCCGCTTCAGTAACTGGTCGATGAAGTTCTATGGTTTAGATGAGATCAGCCAATACGTGCCAGAACTCAAAATGGGCTTAAGAGATGGTTCCGCAACATTACCAAGCGAGATACTGACCTTGATGAGATCGGTCAGTAATCAAACGGATGATGCTAAAAATCAAGATCAAACAATCTGACTGAATAAAGTTAACTCAGTAAAGTTAATTTATTGAAGTTAACTTATTAAATCCAAAATTTTCTCAGGTGGACGACACAAGGCACCTTGATCACCATTGATGGCAATAGGGCGGTTCATCAAAATGGGGTGTTGCAGCATGAACCCAATCAAATCTTCATCACTCCATTTGGGATTACCCAAGTCTAATTCATCAAAAGGTGTGCCTTTTTGACGCAAGATGTCTCTGACTGACCCGCCAGTGGCTTTGATGATGTGACGCAATTCGGCTTCTGACGGTGGATTGTTCACATACAAAACCACTAGATGGGGTTCGCCAGAGTTCTCAAGGATTTCTAGGGCATCACGAGAGGTTTTACATTTTGTGTGGTGATACAGGGTGATCATGGCCAAACTCTTATAAGAAGATGAATTCTCATGATTATCGTATATGAGCCAGGTCTTTTAGACCTCCGCTATAATCTAGCTCTAATCAAAGACTGCCCATAGCTCAGCTGGATAGAGCACCGCCCTTCTAAGGCGTAGGTCGCACGTTCGAATCGTGCTGGGCAGGCCAAATCTCAATCTTATTAAATACTAATCTCAAACATTTCGCTCTTCAATATAATTGCATAGCTAACTAATTTATGCTACCATGCTCACATGTTTGAACAATGCCTTTATTTCAATACCACTTCACTGGCTCGTCAGTTAGAGCGAGAGTGGACTCAAGCATTCAAGCCATTTGGCTTAACTCCATCTCAGGCCTTCATGCTCAGAGTGGTGATAGATCAAGCTCCTTTATTACAAAGTGAACTTGCTACCGAGCTCAATATCACTCGTCCCACAGCTAGCAGATCTATAGATGGCCTGGAGCGTCTTGGGCTGATCAAAAGATCCAGTTCAGATCGAGATGGCAGAGAACAAGAAATACATCCCACAGCCAAAGGTCTAGCACTCAAAGATTTCCTTAATACAGCCAGTGGAGAAGTGAGCAAAAAGATGAAGAAATTGTTGGGCTCAAAAGAATTCGAAAGTGTAGTTACTCAAATGAGGTCTATCGCATCAGCCCTCAAATGAGCTTTTTTATTTTATTAATAGTTGTATAGCTAACTAATTGGAGAAAATATGCCTATCCTGAATGTAAAAGTAAGTGCCAAGAAGTCACCAGAGTTAACTCAAAAGATTGCTGATTTGTTGTTGGATCTAACCAGCAGAATTCTTAAAAAGAAACCCGAAGTCACTGCCATTGCTATTGAATATGTGGAACCAGATGCTTGGGTGGTAGGAGGGCAATTGTTGAGTAAACAAGGTAAAAACAGTTTTTATTTCGATATCAAAATAACCGACGAAACCAATACTAAGGATGAGAAGGCTCAGTACATCCGAGAGGCTTTTAAAGGATTTGAACAGCTATTGGGAAATCTCCATGAAGAAAGCTACATCTATGTACAGGATGTCAAGGCTGCTAGTTATGGGTATGGTGGATTAACTCAAGAATACAGATATCACAACTAAAAAAGTCGGGAAAACCGACACTACTTTGTTGGGCCTATATTATTGAAACTAAGTTAAAAACTCAAAGGTTCTCTAATGCCAATCTGGTTACAAATTGTACTAGGTATTTCTGCGCCGGCTATTGCTTATTTTGGTGCATACATCAGCTATAAACAATGGCAACTAGGTAGGTACAAGTTAAAACATGACTTATTTGAAAAGCGCTGGCTAATCTATGCCGCTGCTCATGATGCAATCGCAGTATTTCTAAATGGCACAGAAGAGGACAAGCTCAATCAATACAAAAACCTAAAAGTGAAAATTGTTGGAGCTAATTTTTTATTTCCAGCGGATATCTGTAATTACATAAATGAAATTGCAAATCGAATGTATGAGTTAAAAGTTATGGAACATAAAATTCGTGCAGGGGTTGAAAGTCGTGAAGATGCTATTCAGGCCCATAAAGTTGAGTATCAGTGGCTTGAAGATCAGCCCAGAGTTTTAGCTGAAAAGTTAAAGCGTTATTTAGATTTAACGATTTAATTGTTTGTTGGATATTCCGACATTTGATCATCGTTTCAAATGAAGCAAATTCAATAGGTGTCTGGTTACGGGACAATTACTTATGATGAATTCATTTCATTAATTTGATTCCGCCCTGGGCCACCAAGATTCTATAAACCACCTTCGGGTGGTTTTCTTTTTGTACTTAACAAACTTGAATTTCCACATATTTGCAACAAGTACGAACTCGTACTATAATGGTACGTATACAGACTAATATTAAAAGGAATTGAGATGAGTTTCTTGCCATTAATTAAAGAGCTAGCAACTACCTATCAGGCATTTGAGAGCTATTCAGCTGCTCACGTAAAAGAGCTGGGGTTAACAACGACCCAGTTTGACATCTTGGCAACTTTAGGAAATCAGCCTCCGATGACTTGTAAGGAGTTAGGCGATAAGACATTAATTCTTAAAGGAACCATGACGGGAGTTTTAGAAAGAATGGAAGCAAAAGGACTGATTGAAAGAATTCCCAATGAAGATGATGGTCGCAGCTACAAGATTGGCCTTACCAAACCAGGAGATAAGTTATTTAAAAAAGCATTTCCAGAACATTTGCAGTATTTGGGAAAAGCATTTGGCAAGTTAAGCAACAAAGAAATAGAGCAAGCCGTAAAGACATTAAAAGCAGTCAAAACCATTTTTAATTAATTCATAAAAGGGAAATCACATGAAAACATATCAAAACACATTAAACCTCTTGGGTCGCCTACTAATCGTAGCTTTGTTCTTGCCTGCAGGCCTATCAAAAGTTACTGGCTTTGACGGAACGGTTGGCTACTTTACGTCACTGGGTATGTTTTTACCAACATTGGCGGTGATCATTGCAATTATTGCTGAAGTAGCGGGTGGTTTAGCTTTGCTTGTGGGCTTTAAAACTCGAATCGTAGCAATTTTGTTAGCAGTCTTTACATTAGCCGCAACGATTATTGGTCATGCTTATTGGGCTGCTCCTGCGGATGCAGCATTCATCCAACAACTCTTATTCTTTAAGAATATTGCGGTCATCGGCGGCCTGATGGTTCTCGCTTCATCTGGCGCTGGCAAATTTAGTATCGATGGCTTTAAAGACTCCAAGTAATCCTGATAACAGACTTTAATTAAAGGATATCTAATGACTAAAATTCTACAAATTAAATCCAGCATTTTTTCTGCTGGTGGCCAATCAGGTCAATTAACGGACACTTTTGTTAAAAACTTGGTTGCCAAAAATGCAAACTCTGAAGTGATTGTGAGAGACTTTGCTAAAAATGGGGTTCCGCATCTAGATGAAGCTCGCTTCATGTCCTTCATGACAAAACCAGAGGAGCGAAGTGCCGAACAAAAGGCGGTAGTAGCCTATTCCGATGCGCTGATTAAAGAGCTTAAAGAGGCAGATGTGATTGTGCTGGGATTACCCATGTATAACTTAGGAGTTCCATCAAATCTCAAGGCTTACTTTGATCATATTGCTCGTGCTGGCGAAACTTTCAATTACACCGAATCAGGTCCAGCGGGCCTAGTTACAGGTAAGAAGGCTTACGTGGTGGCCACTCGAGGCGGCAACTATCAGGGTACGCCTTATGACACCCAAACCGATTACATCAAAGTATTTCTGGGCTTTATTGGTATTACTGATGTGGAGTTTGTGTATGCCGAAGGCCTCAACATGGGTGAAGAGCCTAAGACTACGGCATTGGAAAGTGCTCGCTCACAGTTAGAGAAAAAAGCAGCTTAATACCTCTATAACCAAAAAGGTCCGAAATGTTACAGCTCAGAAAATCAGATGAACGTGGCTATGCCGATCATGGCTGGCTCAAGAGCTTTCACTCATTTTCATTTGCTAATTACTATGATCCAAAATTTATGGGTTGGGGAAATTTACGAGTGATTAATGAAGATCGTATTGAGTCTGGTCGTGGTTTTGGTGATCACGGTCACCGTGATATGGAAATCATTAGTTATGTGTTATCGGGTGAGCTTGCACATAAAGACAGCATGGGTAACATCAAGGGAATTCCTCCTGGGGATGTTCAGCGTATGAGTGCTGGGACAGGAGTGGTACATAGTGAATTCAATCACGCTCAAGGCAAGCAAACCCATTTTTTACAAATTTGGATTGAGCCTAAATTTACTGGTGTACGACCTGGTTATGAGCAAAAGACAATACCATTAATTGAGAAACAGGGTAAGTTGCGCTTAGTGGCTTCATTAAATGGTGAAAATAATTCAGTCAAAATGAATGCCGATGCCAAGCTCTATGCCGGCCTATTTGATGGTGATCAAAAGGCAGCCTTAGACATTAATCCTCAGCGCAAAGCCTATGTCCACTTGATTAAAGGATCGCTTGAAGTCAATGGTCAGGAACTTGAGAGTGGTGATGCGGTGATGCTAGCTGAAGAAAATCAAGTCTCAATTTCACATGGAAAAGATGCCGAAGTATTGGTCTTTGATTTGGCACCAAATTAATCAAGTGAATCAGTTTGATTGAGTAAAGTATTGATTTTCGATCTATGGACAAACTAGATAGAACACAACCATCAAATCGCATGCCCACTTGGTACATTCCGCATGGGGGAGGTCCTTGCTTTTTCATGGACTGGAATCCGCCGCATGAATGGGACAGAATGGCCACATTCCTCAGAGGTTTATCATCAACTTTGCCAAAAAAACCTAAAGCAATTGTGATGATTTCTGCTCATTGGTTAGAGGAAACTATCACGGTTACTGGGTCATCAAATCCCGAGCTTATCTATGATTACTACGGTTTTCCAGCACATACTTATGAGTTGCAATATCCAGCAAATGGTGACCCTGAGCTAGCGCAAAAAATAGTTCAACTTTTGGAAGTCGCAAATATTCCAGCCAAGATTGATCCATCTCGTGGGTTTGATCATGGCATGTTTATTCCAATGATGTTGATGTTCCCTGATGCTGATATCCCAATAGTTCAGGTTTCTCTCAATAGTAATTTAGATCCGCAAACTCAGATGAATCTTGGTCAAGCACTAGAGAAACTTCGTGATCAAGGAATATTGATTATTGGCTCTGGCATGAGTTTTCATAACATGCGTGCTTACGGCGATCCTCGATTTAGTCCTGTTTCAGATGAGTTTGATGATTGGCTCACTAAAACTGTTGAATCTGAACCTAAAGAGCGTCATCAAGGATTAAACCAATGGGCAAATGCCCCATCTGCAAGACTATCCCATCCCCAAGGACAAGAAGAGCACTTATTGCCACTGATGGTTGCCTCGGGAGCAGCATATAAGGAAGGAGGTCATAGAGTATTTTCTGATCGGGTCTTAGAGACAACTATTTCAGCCTATGTGTTTGGGCAATAAAAAAGAGCATCAGTGACTGATGCTCTTCATAACGCTTTTGAATTAATTGATTAGCTTGCTTGTCCAACCGGAATTGATGTGAATCCTTGTGGTACCTCGTGACTAGATTCAATGATGTCGCCTATCATTTCAGCGGTCGCTGCTGAAAGCGTCCAACCCAAATGACCATGACCTGTGTTGTAAAACACATTTGATTTCGAGCCTTTTCCAATTTTTGGCATCATGTTAGGCATCATTGGTCTTAAGCCTGCCCAAGGCACTACTGAGCGAGTGCTGACTTTGGGGAAGCATTGGTTGACCCAGTCAATCAATGGCTTGATACGATCAGCACGAATGTCGCGATTGACCCCATTGAACTCTGCCGTGCCTGCCACGCGGAAGCGATCAACACCCAATCTGCTGGTGACTAGCTTTGTTTCATCATCAAGCAAGCTCACCATTGGGGCTCCTGCCTGACTCTGGACATCATTCAGATTGACGGTGATAGAGTAGCCTTTGACTGGATAAATATTGACATAGTCACCGAGTTGACTAGCAAGTTGACGGCTTGCAATGCCTGCGCAAACAACAATATTGTCAAATGTCAATTCTTCAAGCTCGCCATCTTTTTTCATGATAACTTTTACTGTATCTCCATCAGAATCAACTTCGATAACTTCACAGTCGTAGATGGTTTTTACACCTCTTTTTTCGGCGGCCAAAGATAAACCATGAGTGAACTTATGGATATCACCAGTTGAGTCACTTTCAGTGTAGTAGCCACCATAGTATTGACCGGATAGAGTTGGCTCAATACCAATAATCTCTTGAGGTGAGAGTGATCTTCTTTCTAGACCACCTTGAGCCAATAATTTAGATACCTTTGCAGCATGATCAAATCCTGATTTATCACGATAGATATGCAAGATACCTTCTCGTTTTAAATCAAAATCAATCCCTTCATCTTGCGCCCATTGAAACAAATACTTTCTGGCATCAATCGCAAGTTTCGTGGTTGCAGCGGTATTTTTTTCATATTGAGGAATAGCAGCCATGAATTCTGCAAACCAAGAAATCTTATGCCAGCTAGGTTTCATATTGATCAGCAGTGGGGCATCTTTTTTGAAGATCCACTTCATGCCTTTAAGAATAGTGCTCCAGTGATTCCATACTTCAGCATTAGATGCGGAGAGTTGACCACCATTGGCAAATGATGTCTCCATAGCACTGTAACGATGTCTTTCGAGCAAAGTTACTTTAAAGCCTCGTTTTGCTAATGCGTAAGCTGTTGTGACACCTGTGATGCCACCGCCAATGACTACAAAGTTTTTCATGAATAGCTCCAAAACGCCAAAGGGGTTGAGCGCACTAGAAATTTCTAATGTGCGCCCCCTCTGTTTTGGACCTGAGAGATTCACAAGCTAAGCTTGCTTGCTCCTGCGGTACCCTGGCAGACGTTCATTGCCAGAGACTCTTCAGAGTTTTTAATCAGATATCGGTTCTTTTGCCTGAGAGTTTCCGGGGCGGTTGCTCCTTCGGCGCCAACAAGTGGTCTCTCCCGATATCAAATTTCATTCTAGTTACAACAAATACAACTGTCAAACAAATTCATTTATCAATCTTTTGTTAAAGCTCCATAAAAGCCCTAACGAAAGATCATCAATGAGAATCCGAAAACTCTCATTGATGAAACTACATCTTAAAACGACTTTGCTGCATCAAACATCACACGAAGACCCGCTGTGACGGCTAATTGATTGTCTTGATAGCCTGTTACATCACTACGTAAACCACCTTTAGCTTTTTGATAATCAACAATGCCGTACAAGCTGACATATTTATTCATGTCATATTGCAAGTGCGTAACAACGGAATCAACTTTACCGACTTTCACACCTTCTTTTTGATCCACATTGTAGTAAGACAAGGTGTATGTCCACAAAGGTTTAAAGTTGTAAGCCATACCAATATTGCTCACATTAACTTTACCAGTGTTTGCACTGCCAGTTAAAACAGAATTGAAGTATGCTTCAGCTGTTGCAGAGCCTCCCGCTCCAGCTGGGTTATATCCGGCATCTGCAGTTAAGATGTGGTGTGCGGCTACAACTGATACTTGACCAAAGTTATAGCGACCACCAATATTCCAGATATCCATCTTTTTATTTCTAGCATCGTTGGTAGTTTGATATGTTGTGACAGCAGTTAACTTATCTTTCTTGTAGCCCAAGCTAACGTTCTGAGTGCTACCTGCTTTGACGTCGCCATCGTTATCACCGAATGCATAACCTACACCATAATTAAAATCACCTTTGGTGTTGGTGTATTTGACGGCATTATCTAAACGACGAGTACCGCGAGCTGTTGAATATAGAGTGGTTAGAGGATTGGGACCATATGCATCAATTGTGGTTGAGGTGCCAGAGCTATTAAGTCTAGTTGCATTACTATCTGCGCCATCAAGTAACCCAGCCACGTCTAATGCACCAGAAAATAGGGCATCAAGACCAAAGGTATTGTCACGACCTAATTTAATCGTGCCCCATCCATCTTGAGATATAGAAACAAATGACTGACGGTCAAATGTCTTTCCTGAAACAGTGCCGCCTGAGTCTGCAAGAACTGTGCCTTCTAAAACAACACCGGCCTTGGTGCCATTACCTAGATCATGATTGCCACTCAAACCCCAACGACTGCCACCCAATGCGCTGTGATAGAGATCTGCACTTTGGCCGCCTGAATGACCATCCCATGTTCTAACGGCATTATCTAATCTGCCGTAAACAGACACCGTGCTACTTTGTGCGCTGACTAAGCCTGAACAGGTCAGAGCTGCAGCTGCAACTAACACTAACTTTTTCATAATTAATCCTTTTATCAATCGCCGGCCAACATGACCCAGCGGTGATAGAAGGTTAGTTGTTTGTGTTGGTGAAGTCCAAGACCAAGTTAGTTGGCGCTTAATACCTAGAAGGTATGTTACATGCTCGTTAAACCCTAATAGTTATGAGTATTCTTAATGGACTCTATGCAAAAAATGCATAGTTCTTCATGGTTTCTCATTAAATTGGGTTTTACAAAAGTCATAAATCTTTTGTAGGAAGGGTGATTGGCTTCTATTTCGTATAGTTACAAATGCAAATTTTGCATTTGTATTTAAAGGTGGCAGCATATCTAGCTCTACAAGATCGGGCGCCGCTTTACGAATAGCCAGTGCAATTGTGTCTGTTTCTCGACAAATATCAATCAGACTGGATATTTCGTTGCATTTTAAGTTGATCAGATTCTTTAAGGAGGCATGACTTCCATATTTTTCACTCAAAATGCGGTCAATTTCTGCGCTCAATGGACTTGATGCAATGGGGTACTGTCGAAGATCGTTAATTGTCACTGCTTTGGATTTTGCCAACGGGTGATTGGGTCTGCACATGAATGCACCTTTTGTTTCAGCCAGAATTTCAATGCTTAAATCTTCGGCTGGTTCAATGGAGCGTGCATCCACAATCATGGCATCAAGATTGCGAACACGAAGCGAGTTGGTGAGCATCTCAGTATTGCCACGTATTAGCTCAAGGTGCATTTTGGGATGATTGATTGCCATGTACTTCAATAAAGGTCTCATCAACATCACTCCAGGGCCTGATCCCAAACCAATATGAATTCTGCCTCTTTTACCTTCTAGTAAATCTGTAGCACTTTGTTTGATATTTTCAGCATCTTCAATTAGCTGAATAGCCTTGATGTGTATTTCAGCCCCAAAGCTCGTGAGCTCTATTTTTTTCCCGGAGCGATCAAAAATACTTTCACCTAAGTATTCTTCTAATGCTTGTATGCTTCGGCTTAGAGCCGGCTGGGTAATATGCAAAGCAGCAGAGGCTTTCACGTAAGACCCTGTTTTTACTAGAACAACAAGGTGCTTTAGTTGCGTGAGAGTCATGGTAACCCCCTAGTAGCTATAAATAAAAATCATTAGTTGTTGTCTTATTATGCATTAGACATCAATAAAAACAAGTGCCACTATTCGTCATCGAAATAAGTGAGGTGAATTATGTCTAAAAAATTAAAAATGTTGTTTTTGGCACTAATGGTTTCTATTAGTGGTGTTTCAGTAGCGCAAAACTTTCCCAATAAGCCAGTGAATTTGATGGTTCCTTATCCAGCGGGTGGCTTATCAGACGTGATTGCACGTTTGGTGAATAACTCTTTAAGTAAACAACTGGGCCAGCCAGTGTTGGTTGAAAACTTGGGTGGCGCAAGCGGTGGTATTGCTGCTCAAAAAGTACTTTCCTCTCCAGCCGACGGCTATTATTTGTTTCAAGGATCACCAAATGAGTTGATTCTTGGGCCTCTTGCTAACTCAGCTATTAAATTTGTTAGTGAGGATTTTCGTTTGGTTCAAACAATTGGACAGGCACAAATTGCATTCTTAGTACGCAAAGATATTCCAGTAAAGAACGTCGATGAATTCTTAGAGTATGCAAAAAAACAGGCTGCTGCTGGAAAACCAGTTACTTACGCCAGTGTTGGTACTGGTTCTTACTACCATGTAATTGGTGAGCAATTATCAAAGATCACTGGTATTGAGATGACTCATGTTCCATACAAGGGAGCTGCTCCAGCTAATCAAGACTTGGTTGGTGGTCAGGTTGATATGTTCTTGGGTCCTCTGACAAAGACTTATGAGGAATATCACGCTCAAGGTCGCTTGAAAATTCTTGCCATCTTGAATAAAGAGCGTTTGCCTTCAACCAAGGCTTATCCAGCGATTACAGAAAGTAAATCTCTGAAGAATTTCACACATTCTATTTGGACTGGATACTTTGTTAAAAAGGGTACACCTGAGCCAGTGGTTGAGAGACTTCATGCTGCATTAACTGCAACTTTGTCTGATCCAGCAGTGAGAGCTGGATTGGAGACTAATAGTTTATTAGTTGCTCAGCCTTTGCCTTTATCAGCTGTAACCAAAAACTATAACGATGGTATTAATCAATTCAGAGGTATCGCCAAGAGTATTGGTTTAAAACCCCAGTAATTTCGATTGATATACAGATAGTTTAAAGATGACAACAACTGAAATTGATATTGCTGAATTTGTTGAAATACGACATCAGATCCATGCCAATCCAGAATTAGCCTTTGAAGAGTTTTCAACTGCAGAATTAGTTGCAAATAAATTAAAAGAGTGGGGTTACGAGGTAACCACTGGTATTGGTGGAACTGGTGTAGTGGGTCAGCTGAAGCAAGGTGTCGGTGGTAAATCAATAGGTTTGCGGGCTGACATGGATGCATTGCCGATCATGGAAGAGACATCTCTTCCATGGGCCAGCAAAAATATTGGAAAAATGCATGCCTGCGGCCATGATGGGCACACTGCTTCATTACTGGCTGCCGCAAAAATAATTGCTCAGAAAAAAAACTTTAACGGAACAGTTAATTTGATTTTTCAACCAGCGGAAGAGGGAGCTGGCGGTGCCAAAGCAATGATTGCAGATGGCTTATTTAAAAAATTCCCATGTGATGGAATTTTTGCATTTCACAATATGCCAGGTATTCCGCAAGGCAAAGTAGTTACTAGGTCGGGACCGATGATGGCCTCAAGTGACTATTTAACGGTTCGCTTAACAGGCATTGGTGGTCACGGTGGATTCCCGCATCGAGCAACGGATGTGATCGTGGCTGGGTCTTCGATTGTGATGGCGCTGCAAAGTATTGTGTCTCGCAATATTGATCCATTGAATTCTGCAGTGATTACTGTGGGTGCTTTTAATGCTGGATATGCAAACAATGTCATGCCCTCAGAAGCCAAGCTTGAAATCAGTGTTCGTGCCCTAGATAGGAGCTCTCGAGATGTTTTGAAGAATAGGATTTTCAAAATTATTAAATCTCAAGCTGAGAGTTTTGATATTCTGGCTGAACTAGACTGGCGTGAGGGATACACAGTGCTCGTCAATTCAGAATCAGAAACTAACTTTTTAGCAACTGTGGCAAAAACAGTTGTGGGTCAGGAATCTGTTGACATTCAAGGTGAGCCCTTAACTGGCAGTGAAGATTTTGCTTTTATGTTGGAAGAAGCTCCGGGATGCTATTTCTTAATTGGTAATGGATCTAATCAGGAAAAGATTGGGGCCTGCATGGTTCATAACCCAGGGTATGACTTTAATGATAAAAACATTGATGTCGCTGCCAAGATTTGGTCTGAGCTAGTTCATCAATATCTCTGCTAGCAAGAAGATTCAAATCGTTGTTTAAAAAATATGCTGGCCGTATAAATTAGTTAAAGATTATTTAGAGGGATTCCTTTGTGTGAGGAATCCCTTCTTCATCATAGATATCGTAGATCAGGCTCAACATATCCTGAATCTCAATCGATTTATCCATTGCTCGTACGCTCATGATGATTGGAGATACAGCATGTTTCTCGTTTAAATCAATATAAACAACGTCATCGCGCTTCATACCCTGTAGGCTTCGTGGGACGACGGATATACCTTCACCTGCTGCCACCAATCCAATCGCAATTTGTAAATCTCTTACTTCTGTAATTTTCTTGGGCTCTACAGCGCGATCCCTGAATGTATTTAAAACTTGATCAGCAAAACTTGGCCTTGGATTCTTAGGATAAACAATCAAATTATCCTCAGACATGTCCTGGGCACTAACAGGCCTCTCTAAATCCAATAGTTTGTGACCAATTGGTACGGCGCACATTAATTTCTCTTCGCGCAAAATTATGCGTCTGATATTTGAATCTTCATGTCGCACCCTACCAAAACCGATATCAATATTGCCTTCTTTTAGGGCACGTAACTGATCCATGGTGCTCATTTCAATCAGATTTAAATCAACGGTGTTGTGCTTTGCGCGATAAAGGCGAATGATTTTTGGAAACTTTCCATACATGGTGGATGCCACGAACCCAATTGACAAGGTTTTTGTGATTTGACCAACTCGTTGCGTCATTGCTTTAAGTTCTTTTGATTTATTCAAAAGTTCTTGAGCGTGGGCATAGAAAAATTCTCCGGCTTGAGTCAATTTAAGAGGTCGAGAACCTCGTTCAAAGAGGGGTACCCCTAATTCTTCCTCTAGCTGTTGAATTGAGCGGCTTAAAGGCGGTTGAGCAATAAATAGTCTCTCTGAGGCCCTGGTGAAGTTTTTTTCCTCGGCCACCGCGATGAAATATTTCAAATGCCGTAGTTCCATGCTTATACCTTTCAAGTATCAAAAAGATACTAAATCAGTCTTGGACACCCTATTTTAGGGGCGTTATCGTAACTATAACCCATCCAACTATACGAAATAGATATGATAAAAAAGATTGAAACAATTCTAGTCGATATCCCGACTATTCGTCCACACAAGCTTTCTGTGGCAACCATGAATACCCAAACACTGGTTTTGGTGCGGATTATTTGTGGGGACGGAATTGTTGGTTGGGGCGAGGCCACCACCATCGGCGGCTTAAATTATGGCGAGGAAAGTCCTCAAAGTATCAAAATCAATATTGATACTCATATAGCCCCATTGCTCATTGGAATGCGAGCAAATGAAATTGGTAAGGCCATGAGCAAAATTAGAAAAATTGTTCAAGGTAATCGCTTTGCCAAGTGTGCAATTGAGACAGCACTTTTAGACGCACAAGGTAAACGCTTAGGAATCCCAGTCAGTGAATTACTGGGCGGACGTGTACGTGATAGTTTCCCGGTTGCTTGGACTTTGGCCAGTGGCGATACCAGCAAAGATATTGCTGAAGCAGAGGCAATGATCGAGAAGAAGCGCCACAATATTTTCAAGCTAAAAATTGGTGTTAAGCCTTTGGATGTAGATATCAAGCATGTTCTTGAGATTAAAAAGGCTTTGGGCGAAAAAATCAGTGTGCGTGTAGACGTTAATCAAGCATGGACTGAACTACAGGCAGTTGAGGGTATGGCTGCCTTGGAAGCGGGCGGCATAGATTTAGTAGAACAGCCAGTGAAAGCTGAGCACCGAGACAGTATGGGGCGCTTAGCCCAGCGTTTTGCGATTGCAGTGATGGCAGACGAAGCACTTCATGGGCCATTAGACGCCTATCAAATTGCTCACCAATCGGCCGCAGATGTTTTTGCCGTCAAGATCACGCAATCCGGTGGACTATTTCCTGCTAAACAAGTTGCAACGATTGCCCAAATGGCCGGTATTGGATTGTATGGCGGCACGATGTTGGAGGGTGGTGTAGGAACAGCCGCCTCTGCTCAATTATTTGCAACATTCAATGATCTGTCTTATGGCACTGAACTCTTTGGTCCATTGCTATTAACAGAAGAAATTCTGACTGAATCACTTGCTTATCGTGATTTTGGTTTGAATGTATCTAATAAGCCAGGTTTGGGCATTGATCTGGATATCGACAAAATCAATTTCTTCCGCCGTGCTCAGGGTTTCACTGACACGATTGAAGCTATCTCTGCATAAGGATATAAAAATGTTATTTCATGTACGTATGGATGTGAATATTCCTTCGGAGATGCCTGAAGAAAAAGCATCAAAAATAAAGCAAGTAGAAAAAGAATACGCTCAAAAACTTCAAGAGCAGGGAAAGTGGCGTCATTTATGGCGTATTGCAGGACAGTACGCCAACATCAGCATATTTGATGTCTCAGATGTGGATGAGCTTCATCAAATTCTTTCTAACTTACCGTTGTTCCCTTATATGCAAATTGAGGTGATGCCCATGTGTCGTCATCCTTCTTCTGTGAGGGAGGGTGACAAATAAACCAATCTTTATACAAACACGATGTGAATTTGAAATCTTTAAAACAAACAAATACTTCTCTAGGAGAAAAAAATGAAACACACTGAAATTGATGCAATAGTTAAAAGTTGGATTGTGGATGCAGCTGATAAGCCAGCTAATCCCCGCGTACAAGCAATTGTTTTACGTATTGTGTCTGATCTATGCAAAGCAATCGAAGATTTAGACATTTCGGCAACTGAATTCTGGAAAGGCTTGGAGTATCTTCAAGAGGCTGGCAAGCGTCATGAATTAGGTTTGCTAGCCCCAGGTATTGGTCTAGAGCGCTTTTTAGATATGCGCGCTGATGAGGCTGATGCTAAAGCAGGTCTTACAGGGGGTACTCCACGTGCTATTGAAGGCCCATTGTATGTGGCTGGTGCACCTGAGTCAGTTGGCTTTGCAAGATTGGATGATGGCACTGAAGTAGAAGTGGCTGAAACTTTATTGATGCAAGGTACGGTTTATGGCGCAAACGGAAAGCCATTGTCAAACGCCAAAGTTGAAGTTTGGCATGCAAATACAAAAGGTAGTTACTCATACTTTGATCAAACACAATCAGCATTTAATTTGCGTCGCACAATTATCACTGATGCACAGGGTCGCTATAGCTTCCAGAGCATCATGCCTAATGGCTATGGTTGTCCTCCAGGTGGTTCTACTCAGACTCTATTAGACCTTTTAGGTCGTCATGGTAACCGTCCAGCGCACGTGCACTTTTTCGTTACAGCAGATGGCCATAGAAAGTTAACGACACAAATCAACATTGATGGCGATAAGTATCTTTGGGACGATTTTGCTTTTGCGAGCCGCGAAGGTCTTGTGCCTCCACTAAAGCGTATCAACGATGCAGCTGAGTTAGCAAAACATAATTTGAAGAAACCATTTGCTTCAATTGACTTCGACATTCACATGGTTGAAGAGAAGCCAAAAGCAGCCTCTGGTTTAGTTGATCGTATTCGTGCAGCAGTTTAATTAGTTGAATGACCGAGAGTGATCTCTCGGCTTCAATTTTAAGGAGAATGTAATGATTCCAATTCATCCAGACACAACACCAACTTTAAAGAGTATTGATCAGTTTTTAGTTGAAGATAAAGAGAAGGGCGACTACCGCCTCCATCGCAGTGCCTTTACTGATGAAGCACTATTTGAGCTAGAGATGAAGCATATTTTTGAGGGCAATTGGATTTACCTTGCCCACGAAAGTCAAATACCTAACATCAATGATTACTACACGACTCACATTGGTCGTCAGCCGATTTTCATTGCTAAAAATCGCGAAGGTCAATTAAATGCATTTATCAATGCATGTAGTCACCGTGGTGCTCAACTATGTCGTTATAAGCGTGGCAATAAAGCCACTTATACATGCCCATTCCATGGCTGGACTTTTAATAACAACGGTAAGTTGTTAAAGGTGAAAGATCCAGAAGAAGCCGGTTATCCAGAATGTTTTAATAAAGAAGGTTCACATGACCTTAAGAAATTAGCTCGTTTTGAAAATTATCGTGGCTTTTTGTTCGGTAGCTTGAATGCCGATGTTGCACCTTTGAAAGAGTTTTTAGGTGAAGCAGCAAAAATCATTGACATGATTGTTGATCAATCAAAAGATGGTTTAGAGGTTCTCAAAGGAGCTTCTACGTATACCTATGAAGGTAACTGGAAGTTACAAGCTGAAAACGGTGCGGATGGTTATCACGTTTCAGCAGTTCATTGGAACTATGCTGCTACGACCAATCGTCGTAAAGAGCAAGAAGCCAGAGAAGACAACATCAAAGCGATGGATGCTGGTAAATGGGGTAAGCAGGGTGGTGGTTTCTATGCTTTTGACCATGGCCATCTTTTATTGTGGACAAAGTGGGCCAATCCAGAAGATCGCCCTAATTATTCTCGTCGCGATGAGTTTTCAGAGAAATTTGGAAAACCTGTGGCTGATTGGATGATTGAACGTTCAAGAAATCTGTGTCTATATCCAAACGTGTATTTGATGGATCAGTTTGGTTCACAGATTCGCCTTTTAAGACCTATATCTGTGGATAAGACAGAAGTCACCATTTACTGCATCGCGCCAAAAGGTGAGGCACCGGAAGCTCGTACAAGACGTATTCGCCAATATGAAGATTTCTTCAATGTGAGCGGCATGGCAACCCCAGACGATCTTGAAGAATTCAGAGCCTGTCAGCTAGGTTTTATGGGAAAGGCCTTGGAGTGGAATGACATGTGCCGCGGTTCCGAGCATTGGATCGATGGTCCAGATGATGCAGCGAAAGAAATTGGTCTAGAGCCTGTGATGAGTGGTGTGAAAACTGAAGACGAAGGTCTGTACACAGTTCAGCATCGCTATTGGCTTGACGTTATGAAGAAAGCCATGAAGGAAGAGCAGGTGAAAGCATGAAAAGTATTCAAATAGCTGACGTTAATGCTTTTCTTTATCGTGAAAGTCGCTTACTTGACGATGAGCAGTGGGACGAGTGGTTGAATCTGTACCACGAGGATGTCGAGTTTTGGATGCCGAGTTGGGATGATGATGATCAATTGGTCACCAATCCTCAAGAAGAAATTTCTTTGATTTATTACCCAACGCGAGCTGGCCTAGAAGACCGTGTTTTCAGAATCAAAACGGAGCGTTCAAGCGCCACCATGCCTGATACACGTACTTCTCACAATATCAATAATGTTGAAATTGAAAAACGTGATGGTGATGAGTTAACTGTGCGATTCAATTGGGTCACATTAAGCCATCGCTACAAAACTAACTTCACATATTTCGGTATGTCTCGTTACGTCATCGATTTTTCTTCTGAACAACCAGTGATCAAGAAAAAGTACGTAGTACTTAAAAATGACTACATCCATCAAGTAATTGATATTTATCACATCTAATTAAGGCATGCCATGAGCTACAACATTGCACTTCAATTTGAAGACGGAGTTACTTGTTTCATTAACTGTAATGAGAATGAAAAACTCTCTGATGCAGCATATCGACAAAAGGTCAACATTCCGCTGGATTGTCGTGATGGAGCTTGTGGCACTTGCCGAGGTTTATGCGAGTCTGGTGATTATGATTTACCAGAATCAAGCTACATCGAAGATGCTTTAACTCCTGAGGAAGCAGCCAATAGACAGATTTTGGCTTGTCAAATGAAGCCTAAATCTGATTGTGTCGTTAAGATTCCAGCATCTTCTGCAGTGTGTAAAACGGCCGTTGGCCAGTTCCCGGGAGTGATTTCTGAATTAAATAAAGTTTCAGATTCAACAATTAGTTTTTCAATCAAGTTGGATCAACCTGAAAAACTCAGTTTTTTACCTGGCCAATATGTGAATGTTGAAATCCCAGGAACTTCAGAAACACGCTCTTATTCATTCAGTTCTCCGCCTGGTAGCTCCTTGGCATCATTTGTGATTCGCAATGTTCCTAACGGAAAGATGAGTACTTACTTATCAAATCAGGACAATTTAGGTCAAGCAATTAAGTTCAGTGGTCCTTATGGCAGTTTCTACCTACGACCATTAACTCGACCAGTTTTGATGCTGGCAGGTGGCACAGGGATTGCTCCTTTCTTGTCCATGTTGGATGTGATCGCAGAAAAAGGATCTGACTATCCAATCAAAATGGTTTTTGGTGTTACCAATGATATTGATTTAGTAGAAATAGAACATTTAGAAAAAATAAAAGCCAAACTACCCAATTTTGAATTTAAAACCTGCGTAGCTGGTGAATCAAGCGAGCATCCTCTCAAAGGGTATGTGACTCAACATGTGGATGCTTCTTGGTTGAATCAGGGAAATGTCGATATTTATCTCTGCGGCCCTGTTGCAATGGTAGACGCTGTCAAGGGATGGTTAGATAAAGAGGGTATTACACCGGCTAACTTCTTATTTGAAAAGTTCTCAGCTACAGCAGCGGGAGCTTGAGATGCCTAAGAAATTACGATTTAAGAACAAAGTCGTTGTTGTGACTGGTGCTGCCCAAGGTATTGGTGAGGGTGTTACGCAAGCTATCGCTAGTGAAGGTGGCCAAGTAGTTTTAGCAGATCGATCGGATTTGGTAAAAGAAGTCGCAAAAAAAATCAAAGCTCAAAAGGGAGATTGTGAATACTGCCTTTGCGATTTAGAAACTTATGCGGGTGCAAAAAAATTAATTTCTTTTGCAATAAAAAAGTATGGGCGTATAGACATCCTTATCAATAATGTTGGTGGAACTATTTGGGCAAAACCTTTTGAGGAATACACAGAAGATCAAATCATTGCTGAAATTAATCGCTCATTATTCCCAACTTTATGGTGTTGTCGTGCTGTTTTGCCACAAATGATCAAGCAGCAATCCGGAAATATCGTCAATATTTCCTCTATTGCTACTCGCGGTATCTATCGCATTCCTTATTCCGCCTCCAAGGGTGGGGTGAATGCCATGACCGCAAGTTTGGCATTTGAGCACTCAAAAGATGGCATTCGGGTCAATGCGGTGGCAACAGGTGGTACTGAAGCGCCGCCACGCAAAATTCCGAGAAATAAAAATCCAATGTCTAAGCAAGAGCAGATTTGGTATCAGGGAATCATTGATCAAACCATTGAATCAAGTTTGATGCATCGTTACGGATCAATTGAAGAGCAGGTCAATGCAATTCTATTTTTAGCCTCAGATGAATCCAGCTACATCACAGGAACTGTGTTGCCTGTAGGCGGCGGTGACCAAGGATAAAAATGATCAAGTCAACAAAGATGGCGTTGACATTAAAAATTAATAAAGGTTTATATGATTGATAAAACAAGTTATTCAATGAAGTCAGCCATTTCAAAAATAGCTGATGGCAATACAGTCATGATTGGTGGTTTTGGTACAGCCGGACAGCCTGCTGAATTAATCGATGCTTTGATTGAACATGGTGCAAAAGACTTAACGATTGTTAATAACAATGCTGGTAATGGTGATTTTGGATTAGCTGCTCTTTTAAAAGCCGGTCGAGTCAGAAAAATCATCTGTTCATTTCCGAGGCAATCTGATTCATATGAATTTGACAAGCTATATCACGCTAAAAAGATAGAGCTAGAGTTGGTGCCTCAAGGAAATTTGGCTTGCAGAATTCAAGCCGCTGGATCAGGTTTGGGTGCCATATTCACGCCAACTGGGTATGGAACGATGTTAGCTGAAGGAAAAGAGACGATGGAAATCGCTGGTCGTCACTATGTTCTTGAATACCCCATTTATGCAGATTTCGCATTGATCAAAGCCAATAAAGGTGATCGTTGGGGCAATCTCACCTATAGAAAAACTGCAAGAAATTTCGGCCCAATCATGGCTGCAGCTGCGAAGTGCACCATTGCGCAGGTTAAAGAAATTTTGCCTCTTGGAGAACTTGACCCAGAGAACATTGTGACGCCAGGAATTTTTGTACAACATGTTGTGCGTATATAAGAGAGAAAAATGACATATCAGAAACTGACACGTGAACAGATTGTCCAGCGCGTTGCGAAGGATATCCCTGAAGGAGCTTACGTAAATTTAGGTATTGGCTTACCTACAAAGATTGCAAATTATCTAGACAAAGATAAAGAAATATTTTTGCATAGTGAGAATGGTGTTTTGGGTATGGGCCCAGCTCCTGCGGCTGGTGAAGAAGACCCAGAGTTAATCAATGCTGGAAAAGAGTACATCACTCTATTGACTGGTGGTTGCTATTTCCATCATGGAGATTCTTTCACCATGATGCGAGGTGGTCATATTGATATTTGTGTTCTAGGCGCATTTCAAGTAGCAGCCAATGGTGATTTAGCTAATTGGCACACCGGTGCAACTGATGCGATTCCTGCAGTTGGTGGGGCCATGGACTTGGCAATCGGTGCCAAAAATGTTTTTGTGACCATGGAGCATTTGACGAAAACTGGCGAGTCAAAGATTGTTGATAGGTGTTCTTACCCTTTAACTGGTATCGGCTGTGTTGACAGAATTTATACCGATTTGGCAGTGATTGATGTAAGCAAAGATGGCTTGGTTCTCAAGGAGATGGTTGAGGGCATGACTTTTAATGAATTGCAGCAATTGACTGCAGCAAAACTTTTAGATGGACGTTGATAGGTGATGTTAATGAATGCGTATATATGTGATGCAATTAGAACCCCATTTGGCAAATATGGTGGTTCACTTTCTTCAATGAGACCTGATGATCTTGGATCTTTACCGATTAAATCTTTGATGCTCAGAAATGCAAGCGTTGACTGGTGTGCTGTAGATGACGTGATTTATGGTTGTGCGAATCAAGCAGGTGAAGATAATCGTAACGTTGGGCGCATGTCTAGTTTGCTGGCAAGATTACCAATCGAGGTACCAGGTACAACAGTTAACCGCTTGTGTGGATCCAGTCTTGATGCGATTGGAATCGCAAGTAACGCAATTAAAGCAGGTTCGGCAGATTTATTGATTGCTGGTGGCGTAGAAAGCATGAGTCGCGCCCCTTTTGTGATGGGTAAGGCTGATACTGCATTTTCTAGAGTTGCAAAAATAGAAGACACAACCATTGGTTGGCGCTTTATTAATCCATTGATGAAAGCTCAGTACGGTGTTGATTCTATGCCTGAAACTGCAGAGAACGTTGCAACTGATTTCAAAGTAAACCGAATTGATCAAGATATGTTTGCTTTCAAGAGTCAAATGAAAGCAGCCAAAGCTCAAGCTGATGGAATATTTCAGCAAGAAATAGTGCCGGTCACCATTCCGCAGAAAAAAGGTGACCCAGTTCAGTTTATTCATGATGAGCATCTCAGAATTGACACATCGTTCGAGAGTTTACAAAAGCTCAAAGGGGTTGTGAGACCTGACGGTACAGTTACAGCAGGCAATGCATCTGGCGTCAATGATGGAGCTTGTGCTTTGCTATTAGCTTCTGAGGATGGTGTTAAACAACATGCCTTGGTACCTAAAGCCAGGATTGTTGCAGTTGCCGCTGCTGGGGTTGCTCCTAGAATCATGGGCTTTGGACCATCTCCTGCTGTAAAAAAAGTTTTAGCAAAAGCAAATTTAAAACTTGAGCAAATGGACGTTATTGAGCTCAATGAAGCGTTTGCATCACAAGCATTGGCTGTGATTCGTGATCTTGGTTTACCTGATGACGCACCCCACATCAATCCTAATGGGGGAGCCATTGCTCTTGGACATCCTTTAGGTGCATCAGGCGCTAGATTGGTGACGACTGCGATGTATCAACTTCACCGAACAAAAGGTCGTTATGCCTTGTGTACGATGTGCATTGGTGTGGGTCAGGGTATCGCAATCATCATTGAGAGGGTTTGATGTCGGTATTCACTAAGGATGGAATCAGTACTTTTTATGAGTTATCTGGTTCCTCAAAGCGTCGACCACTGATTCTTTCTAATTCGCTCGGTACAAGCCATAGGATGTGGGATTTGCAAATCTCTGAATTATCAGAGCATTTTGATGTGATACGTTATGACACCTTGGGGCATGGCTTGTCCAGCGGCCCTAAAGGACCTTATACGATTGATCAATTGAGTCAGCAGGTGATTGATTTGTTGAATCAATTAAATATTGATAAGGTTAATTTTTGTGGTTTATCCATGGGTGGGGTGATTGGTCAATGGTTAGCGATTCATCATCCACAGCGAATTGACCATTTAGTTCTGGCAAATACTGCACCTAAAATTGGCACGAAAACTGCTTGGTTAGAGAGAGCGGCTTTGGTTCGATCTGTTGGAATGGATCCTATTGCCGACTCAGCCCCAAGTCGTTGGTTCACGCCAGATTTTTGTAAGGCGCAAAGTGAGCAACTAAAGGATTTAGTCGAGAATCTAAGATTATCTGATTCAGAGGGATATGCTGCATGTTGTGAGGCTTTATCAAAAGCTGATTTATTACAAAGTATTGATAAGATTAAGTCATCAACTTTGATCATTGCGGGTACTGAAGATCCAGTCACCACAGTATCTGATGGCATTTATATGAGTAAGATGATTCCTAATTCAACGTTAGTTCAAATTAAGGCGTCCCATATCTCTAATGTGGAAAATCCAAAAGAATTTACTGCTGCTTTATTAAATTTTTTAGTATAGGAGGTCGATAATGACTGCTTATGTCATAGGTCACGTAAAAGTTTTAGACGCTCATTTGTGGGATCAATATCGACAGTCAGTTCCTGAGACATTCAAAAATTATGGTGCTGAAGTCATGATTCGCGCCAATAAAATGCGATGTTTATCAGGTCAAGATCTCTTTTCTGATCAAATTGTGGTGATTCGTTTTCCAAATTCTGAGCTTATTGAGTCTTGGTACCAATCTGAGTCTTATCAACAATTGATTTCATTGAGAGACCGTGCTGCAGAAGTCCATCTCTTCTCTTACTCTGGGTCATAGTATTTAAAGTCATGTACATGTTCTGACTGAAGTAAAAAAAGCCACCCTTAGGAGGGTGGCTAAGTCAGGAAGAAGAGGAGACTGACGAACTACTTAAACGCCCAGATATTTCTGAATTATTTCTGGATTCTTTTTAATTTCTTCACTTTTACCGTCAAAAACTACTTGGCCTTTAACCAAGATAACTGATCGATCACAAATCTCAGTCACAGCTTGGTGATTTTTATCAATCACGATGCATGCAATTCCAGTCTGTCGAACTGTTTTGACTATTTTCCAAATTTCTTGAGCTATCAGTGGTGCCAAGCCCTCAGTTGCTTCATCGAGTATGAGTAAGTCTGGATTGGTCATCAGTGCACGACCAATGGTCAGCATTTGCTGTTCGCCGCCTGATAATTGCCAGCCGCCGTTATTGATTCTTTCTCCTAGACGCGGGAAAGTATTCATTACCCGATCAAAAGTCCAATCTAACTGACCATCGACACCTTCGCGTGCAGCCATCAATAAATTTTCTCTAACAGATAGATTCGGAAAAATACCTCTACCTTCTGGAACGTAGGCAATACCTCTTTGAGCTAATCGGTAGGTGGGCATTGATGAAAAATCATCGCCTTTAACCATTATTCGACCATGACGTGGTTTAACAATGTTTAATAGACTTTTAAGTAGGGTAGTTTTACCCATACCGTTTCTTCCCATTAGGGCAACACCTTCACCTCTTTTAATGTGAAAGTCCACTCCATGAAGAACGTGGCTGTGACCGTAATAAGTATGAATTTCTTTACCTTCAAGTAGCATGTCAGACATGATGTGCTCCTTCGCCTAAATATGCTTCTTGAACCGCTGTACTATTTTTAATTTGGCTTGGCGAACCGCTTTCAAGAACTTGTCCATTAACCATAACGGTGATCTCATCAGCAACTGCAAAAACGGCATCCATGTCATGCTCGACTAATAAGATTGCTTTCGATTGCCTTAATCTTTTGAGAACTTCGACCATTTTTTCTGATTCTTCAGAGCCCATGCCAGCTAGAGGCTCATCTAACAACAATACTTGAGCATCTGTTGCTAAGACCATGGCAATTTCCAGTTGTCGTTGCTCACCATGGCTCATAAAACCAGAAACCGAACTTTCTCGTCCTTTTAGACCAGCTTCTTCAATGCAGGACATTGCTTTATCAATGGCCCATTGCATTTGATCTGCTTTCAAAAATATCTTTGCTGCGTTTTGATGCCTTGATTGAGCTGCTAGACGCACATTTTCAAGAACTGAAAATTGTGGAAAGATATTGGTTCTTTGATAGCTCCTGCCAATGCCAGCTTGCGATCTTTGCCAAGCATTCAGATTGGTGATGTTTTTACCTAAGAAATTGATTGTTCCTGAGGTGGGGACTGCATCACCAGACAACATATTGATGCATGTTGATTTCCCAGCGCCGTTTGGGCCCAATAGAGCATGTAATTTACCTTGATGTAATTCAAGATTCACATCTTGATTGGCTGCGAGGCCGCCATAAAGCTTTGTGATTCCAGAGGCCTTCAGTAAAAGAGTTTCACTCATTTTTTATATTCCTCTTTTTGTAGAGCTGCTTTGAGTCTTTGTGGTAACGCTGCTAAGCCACCTGGGGCAAATAAAACAGCAAAAACAATGACCAAGCCCATGACTAATTGCCAGTGTTTTGTGAGGCTTGAAAAAATTTCTTGTAAGAAAATAAATGCGAATGAACCTATGACTGCCGCTACCAAATTACCCATACCGCCCAAAATAACCATCAAAAGCACATTGCCTGATTGATGCCAAGATAGTAATTCCGGAGTAACAAATCCAAACATGGACGCATACAAATAGCCTGCAACTCCACCGAGTCCACCTGCAATAGAAAATGCAGCTAATTTGTAATTAAAAGTTTGATACCCAAGAGACTGCATGCGATGTTCATTACTTTTAATACCAACTAAAACTTTTCCGAAAGGTGATTGCAGGATTCGTTGTAAAAACAGATAGACAAGAACAAGCATCACCAAGATAAAGTAATACATGTGTGCATGATTGCTTAAGTCAAATGGCGTAAAACCAAGAATTTCTGCACTAGGTTTGACGTTGACATAAATACCATCAGATCCGCCTCCCAGAGGTGTATCGTGAAATATGTAATAGGCTAATTGAGCAAACGCCAAGGTCACCATGATGAAGTAAATGCCCTTGGTACGTAACACAAAAATTCCAACTATCAATGCTGCTAATGCAGAAATTAGCATTGAGGCTGGTAAAGTTAACCAAAGACTAGCTGCAGAATACTTTGGCGACATCAGTGCTACTGAGTATGCTGCTATTCCAAAGTACGCAGCATGACCAAAGCTCACTAATCCAGTAAAGCCAACCAAAAGGTCTAAGCTCATTGCAAAAATACCAAATACAAGAGCTTTTGCTACGAGTTCAGTGTAGAAGTCAACGCCACTTAGTGGAACGCACAGCAATACGATGAGTGCGATTATTTTTAATGTTACTGTTGATTTAATTGGCATATTAGGCTTTCTTAAAAATTCCTTCAGGACGCCAAAGTAGTACAGCAGCCATGATCAAATACACAACCATTCCAGATAATTCAGGCAAGATGACCTTGCCAAAAGTATCTGCAAACCCAATGATCATTGCGGCCACTAATGCTCCCCAAATTGAGCCGATACCTCCAATAACTACAACAACAAAAGAGATGATCAAAACCTGGCTTCCCATATTGGGGTAGACAGATGAAATTGGTGAAGCCAGCATGCCAGCTAGAGCAGCTAGAGCAAGACCAAGAGCAAATACCACTCTATAAATCATATTAATGTTGATACCAAGGGCTTGAACCATGGTTCTGTCATGACTTCCAGCCCTGATCATCATGCCCAATTTTGTTTTTTGAATTAAATAAAACATTCCAATCGCTAAAACAATGCAGGCAATGGAGATTGCAATTCGATAAAACGGATAACTTAAAACTTCGCTTAATTGAATTGAGAAATTAAGTAATGAGGGAATGGCCACACCATGCACATCATCGCCAACCAAAATACTTCTAATTTCTTCAAAAATTAGAATCAATCCGTAGGTCAGTAGTACCTGCTCCAAATGATCTCTTTTATATAAATGGGAGAAAAGTGCCCATTCAAGGAAGGCTCCAAGTGCGAGAGCTAAAGGAATTCCTAGAAATATTGCAAAGAAAAGATTTCCTGTAAAGCTTGTCAATACAAAAGCAATGTATGCGCCGATCATATAAAAGCTGCCATGCGCCAAATTGATAATTCCCATGATTCCAAACACAAGTGTTAAACCACTTGCAATGAGAAATAGTAATAAACCGTATTGAACAGAATTCAGTGTTTGAATAAGTATTGAAGCCAGATCCATGATGCTCTCCAGTTTCAGCTTCGTTTTAGCGAAGCTGAAACATTGATTAAATTACAGTTTGCAACCACGAGCAGGATCAGCTAGGCCTTTGATTGCCACTTCTACGACCTTGTTTTGATTGCCTTCTGCTTTTCTTAAATAAATGTCTTGAACTGGGTTGTGAGCTTTTGATAATGTAAATGTTCCGCGCGGGCTCTCAATCTTTGCTTGCTCCATCGCTTTGATAATGATGTCTTGTTTTTTGGTATCACCTTTCGCAGCTGTAATACCTGCTTGATAGAGTTGAGCAGCGTCGTAACCCTGAACGGCATAAACGTCCGGTTGAATTTTGTATGCTTTTGAATAGTTAGCTCTAAAATTTGTATTGACCTTGTTATCAAGACCGTCCGCGTAGTGCAATGTTGTTAATAAACCTTGACCAGCACCGCCAATTGCATCAAGCGTGCCGTCTGTCAAAAAGCCTGTGGCGTATAGAGGAATAGATTTATTCAAGCCAGCTGCTGCATAGTCTTTAACAAATTTAGCTGCTCCTGCTCCGGCAAAAAATACATAAACCGCATCTGGTTTCAAAGACGCAATTTCTGTCAAGAAAGCCTGAAACTCCACGTTTGGAAACGGTAGTGTCATGTCCTTAAGGATCTTGCCGCCTGATTTTTGGAAGCCTTCTTTGAATCCCTCAACAGCTTGATTGCCAGCCGCGTATTTCCATGTGAGTGTGATAACTCTCTTGTGTCCTTTATCTGAAGCCACTTTGCCCATTGCAAATGCAGGTTGCCACATGCTAAAAGAAGTTCTAAACAGTGTCGGTGCGCAAAGAGGTCCAGTTAATTCATCAGCACCGGCATTTGGCACAATTAAAATTGTCTTGTTTTCTCTGGCTACTTTTGCCATTGCTAATGCAACACCTGAGTGAACTGTCCCAACTAATACGTCTACCTTGTCTCTCTTGATGAGCTTGTTGGCGTTTTCAGTTGCTTTTGCCGGATCTGATTCATCATCAACAAAAAAATACTGAACTTCCTTACCACCTAATTTGCCACCATTTTCGTTAACGTACTGCTTGAAACCATTGGTGATGGCTGTTCCTAGTGATGCAAATGTACCAGTGGCTGGGAGCATCAAACCAACTTTGATTTTGTCTGTTGTTTGTGCTTGCACGTAATTGCTGCCAATTGCTAGCATCATGCTTGCAACTGCGATTTTCTTTAAAAACAGCTTGCGGTTTGTGTTCATGTCTTTATCCTTTGTTTTGGCGTTCGTTACGTACTGCTACAGATAATCAAGCACTTAGGCATCTAATTTATCTATATCAATACGGTATAAATGAGTACTTTGACAGGACAATACATGCCTTAAAAAAGTCAGTCCAACACTGATTTAGTATCTTTCTTATACTTTTAAGGTATCTAAGATTGTTGGAGTATTAATAGAAAAGTATTTAATGCTAGGGCCGTTAACTGTTTAATTTGTAAAGACTTAGGCAATTTTTAGATGTTTTGGATATTCATAGTTGTCGGGATTCCCGACAACTGCCATTGGTCCAGTTAAGAACTTGCTGAATTACCACATTCATCGCATACAACAGCTGTCGATGCCATATGACCACTATTAAATGCCATTAAATACCAGTAAATTCACTGCAAAAACCACACTTGATTTGACCAGGTCTAACATATTGAAAGCACTGTTGAAATCATCAAATTTCTGAGCTTCTAAGGCGTAGGTCGCACGTTCGAATCGTGCTGGGCAGGCCAAATTCAAAGCCTCAACAATCAATAAAAATAAAAACTGTCAGCGGGCACAAGTACTGCACTGCTAAATCCTTGGCTAACAAACTTTTGCTATTTCTGCTAAATTCATTTAATCATGACAGTGACATTTCCTGAGTTTCAGAACCGCCAAATACAACTAGAGGTTGTGGATGGTGTTATTGAGGTGTCTTGTTTGGTTGGTGGCAATGGCCCACCACTTTTGTTACTACATGGCTTTCCTCAAACCAAAGCAATTTGGCATCGAATCGCTCCTCAGTTGGCGCAGTTCTATACGGTGATCGTTCCTGATCTAAGGGGATACGGAAAATCTTCAAAACCTCAATCTACTCCCGACCATAAAACATATTCAAAAAAGGTCATGGCAGGCGATCAGTATGCATTGATGAATGCATTGGGTTTTGACCAGTTTTATGTTCTTGGGCATGACCGTGGAGGCCGAGTAGCCCATCGCTTGGCAGTCGATTACCCTGAGAGTGTTTTAAAGCTGATGCTATTGGACATTTCTCCTACGTTGACGATGTACTCTCAAACGACGATGTCATTCGCCAAGGGATACTGGCATTGGTTTTTCTTGACTCAAGCCCATCCTATTCCTGAAACAATGATTGGGGCAGACCCAGAGTTTTGGCTTAAAAATCACATGGGCCGTCACGCGGGAACCGGTATCTTTACACCAGAATGTTGGCAAGAATATTTAGAGGGTGTCAGTGATCCAGTTTGCCTTCATGCGATGTGCGAGGATTATCGTGCTGCAGCATCGATTGATTTGATTGATGATCAACATGATCGTGATCGACAACACAAACTCGCCATGCCAGTTCATATCTTATGGGGCGAGCATGGGCTCGTTCATCAGTGTTTCAACCCATTAAAAGACTGGGCTGAAGTGGCTCACACTGTGTCTGGCCATGCTGTGCCATCAGGGCACTACATTCCCGAAGAAATTCCTGATCTTCTATTCCGGGAAGCCAAAGAGTTTTTTAAATAATCTGACTCGACCATAAGATGGTTTGTTCGCTCCACAGCCAATTTATTGCGATCATCTAGGTAAAAACCATAATCTTGGACTGTATCCATTTGGACTAAAAGGGATTAAATTAAGAGAGCTGACTCTCTAATAAAACCAAGTCATAAAAAGAAGGAAGACAAACATGAAACAACGATCTATTTCATTGGCATCCATGACAGTGATTGCCTCATCACTCTTAGCATTGCAAGGCTGTGCAACTGATTCAAGCTCTAAAGCTGAAGCGCCTAAGGCAGCAGCTCCTGCACCTGCATGGAAGCAGGGCATGGGCCCTGATATGGCCAGCTCAAAGCTAGCCCCTATGGCAGGCAAGATGACTGTTACACCGGCAAGCGAAATTCCAATTGATAAATTGAAATTACCTCCTGGTTTCAAAATTGAAGTTTGGGCAACTGGTATGCCTGGCGCACGTGCTATGGCCAGAGGCGATAACGGCAAGATCTACATCGGTACCAGAGCAATTGGTCGTGTGTATGAGTTAAGTGATAACGGTAAAGAGCGTACCAATCGCGTGGTGGTTGATAAATTAGTTCAGCCGGCTGGCGTTGCATTCAAGAATGGCTCTTTGTATGTGATGGCTATTAACAAAGTGCTTCGCTACGATGGCATTGAAAAAAATCCAACGGTTGCACCAGTTGATTTAACAGCTAAATTTAATTTACCTCCTGAGCAACATCACAACTGGAAGTACATTGCATTTGGACCGGACGGTAAGTTGTATGTTCCATTCGGAGCACCTTGCAATATTTGTGAGTTACCAACCCAAGAATATGCACAAATTCGTCGCTATAACCCAGATGGATCTGGCATGGAAGTGTTGGCAAGAGGAGTGCGTAACAGTGTTGGCTTTGATTGGCATCCTGTTACCAAGCAGCTATGGTTCACCAACCATGGTCGCGACTGGATGGGTGACGATAAACCTAATGACACACTCAGCCGCATGCAAAAAACTGGTCTAAATTATGGTTTCCCTCATTGCCATCAAGGAAACATTCCTGATGACGTTATGAAGAAGGACAATCCATGTGCAGGCGTTGAGCAACCTGTTGCTTTAATGGGACCTCACGCTGCGGTGATGGGCATGAAGTTTTATACCGGCAATATGTTCCCAGCTGAATATAAAAATGCAGCTTTCGTGGCACGTAAAGGCTCATGGAACCGTAATCAAAAAATTGGTTATGACGTAGTGATGGTTAAATCGAGTGCAGATGGCAAAAATGCCAAAGTTACTCCATTCATCACTGGTTTTATGAACCCAGCAGACCAATCATTCTGGGGTCGTCCAGCGTATCTATTGCAGATGCCTGATGGCTCTATGTTAATCTCTGATGAGCAATTAGGTGCAATTTATCGAGTGACTTACAAAAAGAAGTAATTAGTAGATAAATAATTAGCCGTATTGTTATGCAGTATTTACGAATAGCGACGTTAGCTTTAGGACTTGTTTGTTCTAGCGCAGCGTCGCTTTCGTTTGCGCAAGACATTAAATCCAAGATTCAGGTCTGCGGTGCTTGCCATGGAGCTGATGGTAATTCTAAGATTGCAGGTACCCCATCTTTAGCAGGGCAGCCCAAGACTTTTCTAGAAAACCAAATGGTGATGATTCGTGAGGGTATGCGCAATATTCCCGCCATGACTGGTCAGCTTGATGGAATCAGTGATGCGGAAATAGTTGCGATTGCTAAGTTTTACAGCAGTAGTCCGGCTGTGTCTCAAGCAGGTGATATGAACACAGCTTTATTTAATAAGGGTCAAATCATTTCAAAAGAGGCTCTATGCGGAACCTGCCATTTGCCCAACTATGTTGGTAGAGACCAAATGCCACGCATTGCTGCTCAAAGAGAGGATTACCTCTTTTACAGCATGAAACAGTTTCGTTCTAATCAAGCCACCGGCAGAGATACGATCATGGCCGCATCACTCTACGGTATGAGTGATGATGATTTAAAAGCCATTGCCCACTACCTCTCGCAATTAAAGTAAGACTATCTTAGGCTTGGCCAGTTCATGGCACTAATCCCTCTGATTAAAGAGTATCTTTTTTAACTGGTTCAGGAAGATCAACCATCACTGGCGCTCCAGGAACCGTGCACCCTTGAGTACAGCATTTTCCTGCTTGTGTATTTTGTGTGATAGCGCGATCAGGGTCGTTGCTTAATCCTCTATCTAGCAAGCGTTCAACCAGTTTAACTTTTGAGCCCAACGGATAATTACGATAGATTTCACGTTTCATCGCTTCCGGTGAGCCTCCACCATGTAAGCTGATCACTGAATACCAGCCGCCTTGATAAGAAGCTGTTAAATCTTCAATGAAGCGCGCAGTTTCAATGCGCTTGTCATAAGGTATGTTTGGGTTGGCCCGAAGTACATCGCTAAGTTTCGCAGCAGTTTCAGGATTGTGATCTTCATCAGGCCCTGGTAATGCCACAATTAATCCACCGGACACATAATGAGCAATCTTATGCATGTCATAAATTTGTGTGGCTAATAATAGTTTTCCGATATTTGAAAAAACAGGATCAGGCACAAAGCTTTGAGCAGGAATGTCTTCAGTTGCATAAACAGAGGCAGCTACGCCGCAAGCATAAAAGCCTTCAGTAATTTTAATGAGCTCAACCATTTGATCGCGTAAGTGATGTTCTTCACCAGGATCAAATCCATTTGCTTCACACATCAGTGCCCCAGCACCAATTAACAAATCTCCAAATCCAGCTCGCGCACCAATACAGCTATGACGATGGTGAGTGGCATAGTTATATGTCATATAACCAGTGTGCTCACATTCATCAGCGTAAAAGACTTTGTCCCAAGGGACGAAGACATTTTCAAAAATGACAACACCAGTAGATTGACCATACTTATTTGAAAATAAGGCTGCTTTTTCACCTGGACGACCTGCAGGACGAGCAACAATGGTGATGCCTTCAGCATCAACCGGGACGGCACAGCAAACAGCAAAGTCCGCATCCTCTTTATTCATATTTCTACACGGCATCACCAAAAACTCATGCATGTATGGTGCACCAGTGACGATTGCCTTTGTTCCTGAAATACGTATACCTTTACCGTCGCGATGAGTGACATGGACATAAGCGTCAATATTTCCTTGCTCGTGTGGGCGCTTGCTGCGATCACCTTTGGCATCTGTCATAGCAATACCAAGAGTTAAGTCGCGCTTTTGTACATCGTGAAGATAGGCCGCAAACTTTTCGCGATGTTCAGTTGTGCCTTTTGCATCATCGATTCGTGCAGACACTTGATGAATCGCATTTAATGCATCATGAGTGAGATAGCGTTGAGCGCAACCCGTCTCCTGACATACAAGACGAACAGCTTCTAGTTTGTTTAATAGGTCGCCGCTACTTGTATTAATGTGCACAAATCGATTAATAACTTCTCCGGTGCTATTTTGAGTCGCGGTCATGATCGGCGCATATTCTGGGCGAAGAGCGTAGTCATAAGTTAAGCCAACGGCATTCACGCCAGGGCGCAATGAAGGTTCATCTACAACCGATTCAATGCGACGTCCGTCCACAAATACTTTCGGTTTGTATTGGCGAAGTGATTCTTCATATTCTTTGGCTGACATCAACATGGCTTTGACTTTCCTACAATTGTTTCTTAAATATTAAACATTGTTTAATTTATTGTCAATTGTTCAAAATTAGGTAAAATAAGGAACATGAGACAAAAAACCAACTTAGAAGATTCCAGTAAAGAAAAGGTGCTTGAGGCACGTAAAGGCCGCCAAGCGCTGGTCAGTGATGCTAAGAAAGCCCATATCTTGGCAGCAGCCAAAGAAGTATTTGAGGAGCATGGTTTGGAAGGGGCTAACGTCAGAGAAATTGCTAAACAAGCTGGATATACGCCAGGTGCAATTTATTCATATTTCACTTCTAAAGAAGAAATCTACGGCGCTTTATTGGCAGAATCATTAGAGCGTTTAAATGAAGCTGTCAGCAATAGCATAGCTAGCGCCAAATCATCAGTTCAAAAGGTAGAGAGATCCGCATTGGGATTCTATGAGTTCTACGCTTCAAATCCAAGAGATCTTGATCTTGGATTTTATTTATTTGGTGGCGCTAGACCTTATGGTTTAACACCAGAACTAAATACAAAACTAAACACCAGGCTCAGGGATTCATTGCTGCATTTAGAGCATGCTTTAATCGAAATAGGTGCGTCTCCTAAGATTGCTAAAGAGGAAGTAACCGCTTTTTTCGCGCAATGCGTAGGTTTACTGATTTTGGAAAATACACATCGCATCAGAATGTTCCAAGAGAATTCCGCAAAACTCTGCGCTATATATGTAACGCAGGTAGTGGAGCGAATTGCGATCGGAAAAAAAGGAAGAAGTTAACTTTTTATTTATGAATATGAAACTAAAAGCTTATTTCTATTACGACATCATTTCACCGTATGCTTACTTATTTCTAAAATCAAGAAAAATTTTAGAAGATAAATTACAGCTCATTCCTGTACCTATCTTTTTCCCTGGCTTATTGAGACTTCAAGATAACAGGGGGCCGGCTGAAGTTTCTGAGAAGCGAATCTACACCTATCAATTTTGTGTGTGGAAAGCTCAAAAACTAAATCTGTCGTTTCAATTTCCCAAACGTCATCCCTTTGCATCAGCGCCAGCGCAGCGCTTGTTACTTCAGAACAATGCTGATTTGGCCATGCTTGATAAAGCCTTTGATTTTGTCTGGGGGCAGGGGCATGATCCAGAGCTTGAATGGGAAGGGTTTTGTGTGGCAATTGGATTACCTAAAAACACCCCAAAACCACAAGATGAAAATATCAAGAAAGCTTTGATTGAATCAACGCAAACCGCTGCTAATCATGGTGTATTTGGTGTGCCGAGCATAAGAATTGATCAGCAAATATTTTGGGGGGTTGATTCAATCGACTGGATTCTGGAGTATCTGACTAAACCGGAGATGTTTTCTGAAAAAGAATATCAAGAAGTACACTCAATCATCAATCCGCTGATAGAAAAATAATCTTGATAGTAACAGCGCAAAATTAAGATCACTAATTCTTATTATTAGTAAAAATAGATTTTTATTGGATTAACTTCTGCGTCTTTTCTTCCATGTGTAGGGTTCGCCATTAGATAACTTACCATCAGAAATCCCGTCAGAACCGAACTTTCCGACAATTTCGAGCCCATTTGCATGAATCGTTACAAATTCACCCAATGCTTTTGCCCATTCCATGGCTTGATCTAGATTCTCAAACTCAAAAACCTCTGTTTTGTGTTCAATGAATATCAATTCAAATAACTTTCATAAAAATGCTGATCAAAAAAATTAAGCATCATTGTTTCTGTAGCGTATTGCGAATAAATTGTTTTTTTGTAATAAGCGTTATATTGACAGTGAAATCCAAATTACTCAAAGTGAGCAATCAAAAAAATGAATTTTTTTAAAATGGTCACCTATTTACCAAGAAAAATCAGGCAGTTTTACGATGACGTGCTGAGCTTCATCAAGGCCAACTCTCGATAAAATCTGAACAAAGAAAACTTATCTTTTCTCAATCAAAGACAAAAATTCTCTGCGCAAATTAGAGTTTTCTAAAAACTCACCACGCATCACACTGTTGATCATTTTCGAATCATTGTCCTTGACACCACGCCATTGCATGCAGAAGTGATCAGCTTCCATCACCACGGCTAAGCCAGCAGGCTTTAGCTTTTGCTCAAGCATGTTCGCGAGTTCCACCACAGCCTCTTCTTGTATCTGAGGTCTAGACATCACCCATTCAGTTAAACGAGCGTACTTCGATAGGCCAACCAATGCAGAGTCTTTGTCAGGTAGTACCCCAATCCAAATACGGCCCATGATGGGGCAAAGATGGTGCGAGCAGGCGCTGCGCACGGTGATAGGGCCAATGATCATCAGCTCATTAAGACGGCTGATGTTCGGAAAGTCAGTCAAAGCAGGCGGCGCCACATAACGGCCATTGAAGACTTCATTCACATACATCTTTGCCACGCGACGACTGGTATTTCTGGTGTTGTGATCATTCTCTGTATCAATCACCAAGCTTTCAAGCAAAGCTTGTACTTTTTCAGACACTTCATCGACCAAACCATCTAATTCACCTGGCTCTATATGTGCAGCAATATTGTCATTCGCATGGAAGCGGACCTTGCTTGCTTTCAAGCGCGCACGGATGACTTCAGAAATAGGTTGTTGCTTACTTGGCTTTGGTTCACTCATGATGTGGCCTTATTTTAATCACCTTGGCGGTGTGCCATCAGGTGCTGAATTTTTAAATACAAAATAGTCGCTGATAAAACAAATGTGATGATGTTAGCGACCAAGATCGGACCACTGCCTATTAAAACGCCATAAATGATCCAAAGAATAATTCCAAAAGTAAACGTGGCATACATGCCCAATGAAATACCCGATAAATCTCTGGTGGTGATTGAGCGATAGGTTTGTGGAATAAAAGCAGCGGTGGTGATGGTGGCTGCAATGAAGCCAAGCAAGTTGTCAAAATCCATTGAAACTAATCCTTTGAAGGCTTTAATTGAAATCTAGTACCAATGTATAGGAATTCTTGTTTTCTTGCTTGTCGGCTATTCAAAGGGTTATTTATTCTGATGCGAAGCACAATGAGTACTGATTCTGTTGGCTAATTTAATGCCGCTTAACCAAGCCCCCTCAACTCGACCTCCATGCAGCCAGTCTCCACAAAAGCCAAGGCCATCCACTGGTGAATAGTGATACTCAATCATTGCTTCAAGACCACCGCTGGCATAACGCCAACGATGCATGGTCACTTGGGCATCTAAAGTATTAAAGCCAAGCTTCCCCATGCAAGCCATTAACTCAGCACTAACATCTTCTTTTGCCAGTTCTAGGTTCGCATCACTCCACTCAGGGCTGGCATGAACTGTCCAGTAATCCAGGCCACCTCGTTTTGGCTTGGTGCTATTTCTGGCAATCCAAGCGATCGGTTCTTGATTGATAAAAGCTGCATCAAATTGAAAAGAACTTTGGTGCGGAAAATGAACCATCATCGTCCAACAGGATTTCATCTTGGAATCATTTGCAATCTTTGATGCTTTATCAAGATTTGATACTTGTCCTGTGACATTTTTAAGTAGTGTCTCAACTTGCGGTGATGGAATAGCCAAAACAACCATATCAAACTGCTTCAATAGAGGGCCATGTTCCAAGCTACTCAAAGCCCAGCCCTGGAGACTTTTCTCCATTCCACAGATAGTGGTTTCATACTGAACTGATAACTGCTTGGCCAAATGCTTGGTTGGTGCTGTCATTTCAGGAATACCAACAAAACGTTTGTCCTGAGAAAGACTTTCTGACCAAGAACCTTCTTTATAAACACCTAGTTTTGGCTGCCACTGCGCAACCAGGCCTAACTCAATCCAGAGATTGACTTCTTCTATAAAAAGAGGGTCTCTGGCCGTGAAATACTGCGCTCCATGATCTGCTGACCATGACTCTGTGCGGCGTGTGCTCAAGCGACCGCTGGCGCCGCGGCTCTTTTCATAGACTTGGACATCAAATCCCAATGACTGTAACTTCAGGGCGCAAGCAGCCCCTGAAATACCAGCACCAATCACTGCCACAGATGGTTTTTTATTTGATTCAGCTTGCATGCTTTATTTTTCTAAAAGTTAAGTTGATTCGTGGTTCTACAGCTACCTTGGTTTTAATCAAAGCATGCTGCCAGTAGGTTTGGGTTGGAGGTTGCATCAGTAAGAGACTGCCATCGTCTAAAAATAGGGACGCTTTGCTGAAATCCTTCTTATGACGAAAAGAGAACTTTCTTCTTCCGCCAAAGCTCAGTGATGCGATCGGAGAGTTTTGATCCAACTCCTTCTCATCGTCGCTGTGCCAACCCATTCCTTCATCACCATGATGGTAAAGATTGAGCAGGCAAGAGTTGAACTGATGGCCACAGAAAGATTCCAGCCTCTGTTTAATGCCCAAGAGGGGCGCAGACCACTCTTGAGGATTCTTTTTAACCCCAGAATAGGTATAAGAAAGATCTGAATCAGCAACCCAAACAACCTTCCTGGTAGTAGTGATTTTCTTGCCAAACATGGCTAGTTCATCAAATTGCCAATTCAAGCCCTTGAGCAGTTCCTCAAACAATTGCTTGCTTTCCGATTCTGAATAAAAATCTTTGTGATAGGTCACCTCACCATCTTTGGACAAGATGGTGAGGGCTTCATCAAGATCATTCATCAGGGAAATTTGTTTCATCAAGCGTGACTAGCTAAAAAAGATTAACATCTTAAATAAGTTGATTTTGGTGGTCTTGTATCCACCAAGAGTAATTCAGGAAGGGAATCTAAGTTGAGTTCAGATAAGCGCTGTTGTGGTTCAGGAGTCTGCATCATCAATGCTCAAGGTGAGTGTTGGTGTGGTCAGGTATGGGATGGCGAAAAAATGTGCCATCCACCACTCAAACCATTGGTCAGCCCAACACCTGATTCAAACGAAAATCCAAAAACCTCACCTGAATCTTAGGCTCTTGCATCAAACAAGATTTGGCTGCGGCTGATTCTTTTTGCTTGAACCAACTTGGCCTTGTTTGATTGTTGTTCAAGGTCTCAATTTCACTGGTGTTCAAGCTATTGCTCAATTGGGTTGAAGTGCATGCGCAATGAGCAGTGAACTGTTCTGATGTTAAGCCTTTAACACCCGCATGACGTTTGAGCTGTTCTTGGATGCAACTTTCTTGATAGCTCTTCTTAAAGCTCGTGATACTCGTAGGCTGGCTGAATGCCAGGTCTGAAAATAGCAAGAAAAACGCTGGTGTAAAACGAATAAATTTTTTCATAATGAAACCACCAACAGGTAAATAAAAGCAACTAACTGAGCGAGGTTGATCACCACGCTCAAGCCATGAAGAATATGAAACTGTTTATGCAGTCCTAAATCTTTTGCTTGATTGATTTTTCCGGTCAAATAAAACAGAGTAAAACCAAATAAAATCGCACAAGCAATCAGTAAATATTGAGCATGAGAGCTTTGCGCCAAGAAAGCACTGATCACCGTCAAAATGCCCAATGAGGCATAGTATTTTGGAAAAAAGTTCCTGACGTACTTGCTAGACCATTCGACGGGTAGAACCTTGAACACCGTTGGAGCCACCACCACGGTGAAGAAAAGCATGATGCCAACCATGGCAGCAATAAGGTAGTTAGCAATCATAGGAATCGGCTTTCATTAAAAGATGCGTGTGAATAAATCGACACCCCAATTTAATAGATTTACTAGATTTTTGCTTGCAGCCCGCATATACCCATAAAACCTGCCTCAGCCTGACTCCAAATTGCGGATAGAGCTCAGCAGTATTTCGGTTTATCGGCTAAATTAGAGGCAATACCAACAAGAATTAACAGGTGACAAACATGATTCAACAATTACGCATCAAACTCGCGCGCTGGATTTTGGGCAAGCATTGCGCTTGCTATCAAATGGGTTATCACACCATGGTTGATTTTAGGGAACGCAGCTGTCAGAGAATGTCTCAACAGGACACTGATAAATAATCATTCATTAGCAGTATTTCCCTATGCATCATGATCACCAAGATTATCCAGATTTGGCCTTTGTCGATATTGAAACGACTGGGTCGAATTTTGATAGGGACCGAATCACAGAGATTGGTATCAAGCTAGTCTCTGGTGACCATCAAGAAACTTGGGAAAGCCTGATCAATCCAGGCACATTCATACCCCAAAATATTCAAGCGTTGACAGGCATTCGTCCCGAGATGGTGCAGCATCAACCACCGTTTGATGAACTTGCCAGACAAATCCTAGAAAAACTAGAGGGCAAGATATTCATTGCTCATAACGCACGCTTTGACTATGGCTTTTTAAAAGCCTCATTCAAAAGACTTGGGATTGATTTCAAGCCAAAGGTCTTATGCACCGTTAAATTATCAAGGTTGTTATTTCCCAACCAGCCTAGGCATAACTTAGACACCATCATCCAGACTCATGGTTTAAATGTCAGCGCCAGACATCGCGCCTTAGGCGATGCTGATCTACTTCTTCAGTTTTGGAGAATCTGCGAAGCGAAATTTGGTAAGACCCAACTAAGAGCAGCGCTTAATCAATTGATTGGCCATGCCAGCCTGCCGCCCAATATTGACAAAGCCATGATCGATGAAATACCTGAAAAGCCAGGATGCTACATTTTTTATGGTGAGAACAAAGCACCTATTTATATCGGTAAGAGCATCACGATGCGCAGCAGGGTCATGGGTCATTTTCAGTCGGCGCTGACTCAGCGCAAAGAAATGAAACTATCCATGCAGATCAGAGACATTGATTGGATAGAGACCAGCGGTGAGCTAGGAGCTTTATTGCTTGAATCAAAGCTAATCAAAGAGCGCATGCCAAGCATGAACATCAAGCTGCGCCGCTCAAAAGATCTCTGTGCCTGGAAAGTCCAAGAGAATGAAGAGGGTGCTCTGATTCCAACGCTGGTGAATCATCGAGATTTACTTCCGGGGCTACAAGATGATCTATTTGGTCTCTTTTACAGTAAAAGAGAAGCCAATGCTTATTTGAAGGCAATCGCTAAAAAGCATCGCTTATGTGAAGCATTGCTTGGTCTTGAAAAACGCATAGCGGGCAAGTCTTGTTTTGGCTATCAAATCAAACAATGTGGGGGTGCGTGCATTGGTCAATCACCCATCAGCTTACATAACCTGCAACTAAAAACCGCTCTGGAGTTATTCAGGGTTCAAGTCTGGCCATACAAGGGGCCCATTGCGATTAAAGAGGGTGAGCAAATGCACGTCGTTGATCGTTGGTGCTATTTGGGATCAGCTATCAATGAGAGCGAGTTGGAAGAGTTGATGCACCTGGGCGATGCTGAATTTGATCTGGATATTTACAAAATCCTCAAAAAAGCCATTCAGGGCAGCTTTAAAAGCCAAATCCTGCCACTGAGGAAGCTCTCAGCAACAAATCCTTAAAGTTCTTATAATTATAAAAACGCCAAATAAATGGCAAAAAGCGAATAAAGCTAATAAGGCGAGACAAAACAAGGATTCAAATGCGCATTGAAGATACCGATCCAGCCAGACATGCCAGTATTGAATATCCGATGGAAGTGGGGTCGCCTGTCTTCGCGCCTATTAAAGTCACCGAAGAAAAAGACAAGGCTGTCAATGTGGCTCGTCAGAATGCCAAGCATGAATACGATCGCATCATGGAGCAAGCCAATGTCTTGATGAAGCAAGCCAAAGCTTTGCAATCCAGACTTGATGTCACTGAACAAGTGCATGCTGCTAAGTTCTCATTCAATCCATTGCATGGCAAGATTTATCACTTGTACTTTGATCACCGTCAACAAACCAATGTCTTGATTCAGACGGGGCCTGATGAGTGGACCTGTGGTATTCCAGAGCACTGGACATTTAAGCTGAGTGTCAAAAAATTAGGCGACAGTACTTGGGAAGAGCTCGAGCAAGAGTTAAAACCAGAAAGTAATCCAGTCGATCTAGCTTTACTTAAGGGTTGATCAGGGCTGATTAGGCAATTCGCTTAAATCTCAATTCCTGATTCATCATCACTAATTCCTAATTCAGGATGCACAAAACTTCGGTTTACCTTTTTCGGCAAGACCTCAGGCTTGAAGATAATCCGGCTTTCTCTAAAGCCTGCTCTGAAAGTCAGTTTTTAATCCCCATCTATTGCAGGTCCCCTGAAAATCAAAAAATAACAAAATGGGGATTCCCTCGGGAGGGAATTCACCGCAGTTATTTCTTGAATGATTCTCTCAATGATTTGAATCAGCAACTCAAAGCCAAAGGTTCTGAACTATGTTTGTTTGAAGGTGAGCCTACCTATGTGCTTCAAGATTTAATCAAGCAACTGCAGGTTGATGCTATCTACTGTGAAGAGATTGCTGCCCCTGAGGAGCAAAACGAACTCGCTTTGATTGAGGCGTTAGGTAAGGATTTGGGCATACCTATTCATGCGACTTGGCAATCAACCATGATTGACCCGGGTGAGCTGCCTTTTTCAGTCGATGAAATGCCTGAGCAATTCACACAATTTCGTATTCAAATTGAAAAAAGAAAGCATCTCTTCACGCCACCCAAATCAGCACCCAAAGCCATTCCCCCACTACCTGATGAATTCAAACATCAGCAAGCTCTTGAAGTATCACCGAGTAACATTGCCTTGAGTACTCAAAGTTCATTCCCGTATTGGAAAGAATCATTCCGAGGCGGTGAGTCACATGCCAAACAACATCTTCATCAATACCTTCAAAAACGCTTACCTCATACCTATAAAAAAACACGCAATGAATTGTTTGGTGAAGACTACTCAAGTAAATTCTCACCATGGTTAGCCAATGGGTGTTTGTCTTCAAGAATCGTCATGACTCAGTTAAAAGAATTCGAGGCTGAGTTTGGAGCGAATGAAGGCAGTTACTGGCTATGGTTTGAACTTCTCTGGCGCGACTATTTCAGAGTCTTGCATTTGAAGTGGGGCAGTGCTCTTTACCATGCCAGGGGGCTTAGTGATGCACCCCCGCCGCAACACAACCCAAAATGCTTTGAGAAGTGGTGCGCAGGTAACACAGGTGAATCAATCGTTGATGCAGGCATGAGAGAGTTACATGCAACGGGATATCTGTCTAACCGATTAAGGCAAGTGGTTGCTAGTTATTTGATCTATGACCTCAATTGCGATTGGCGAGCGGGAGCTGCTTGGTTCGAATCGCAGTTGATTGATTACGATGTTTATAGCAATCAGGGGAATTGGTTATACATTGCCGGCAGAGGCACAGATCCGCGGGGAGGTCGGCGCTTTAATCCAAAGAAACAAGCAGATGATCACGACTCGGATAAGGCTTACAGATCACTTTGGCTTTGATGAATCTTTAAAGTAGTTTCAAAGCGTTTCCATTGACCTGGCGCAAAAGTATTCATTGACAAAAACACCTCTTCAGCCGAAGATTAGATATGTCACCAATCTCTTCACAAGAAACCAATCTGCGTTATCGACGCCTATTTGAAACAGCCTACGACGGCATTTTGATCTTAGATTTTGAAAGTGGTCGCATTCAAGATGTGAACCCTTATCTAATCGAAATGCTGGGCTACAGCAAAGAAGAACTGATTGGCATGGAGCTTTGGGAAATCGGCGCCATGGTCGATAAATTGGCATCTTTGAAAGCTTTTGAAACTCTTAAGCAAGAAGGCTACATTAAATACAGTGATCTGCCACTTCGCACTAAATCTGGAAAAATCATCAGTGTTGAATTCGTCAGTAATGCCTACGGTGTGAATGGTGAGCGAGTGATTCAGTGCAATATCAGAGATATCACCGATAGAAAAAATGCTGAAGGCTGTTTAATTAAATATCAGCAAGACTTGGCTCTTAATATGTACGAGGTAGTTGATGCACTGACCAAGACTATTGTGGCTCGTGATCCCTATACCTACCAACATCAATTACGAGTGGCACATCTGTGCGTAGCCATTGCCAATCAAATGAACCTGCCCGTGAATGTTGTTGAAGGCCTTAAATTAAGTGCCTTGATCCATGATATTGGGAAAATTGGTGTGCCTGCGGAATTACTCACCAAGCCTACACCTTTGGAAACTTACGAAATACAAGCCCTCCAAAAGCATGTTCAAACTGGTTTTGATATCGTCAAAGATATTAATTTTCAATGGCCTCTGGCTCAAACCATTTATCAGCATCACGAAAGAATCAATGGTGCTGGTTACCCGAATCAACTCAAAGGTGACGCCATCATCATGGAAGCCAGAATTTTGGCCGTGGCTGATACCGTTGAAGCCATGTCACACAACCGACCTTATCGAACATCCTTAGGTCTTGATAAGGCACTCGCTGAAATTGAGAGTGGCAAAGGAAGCTTGTTCGATGAACGGGTGGTAGATGCTTGTTTAAAGCTATTTAGACAAGACAATTACGAGTTTCCAGCGGTTTGATCAAAGCAGCTAAGCCATCATCCCATCATCAAATAACTTGACCTGATTTCTGCCTGCATTTTTAGCGCAGTACATCGCTTTATCGGAATAGTCGATATAAAGATCCATCGCAAGATCTAAAGAATCATGATTCACTTGTTTTGGATCAAAGATAGATATCCCGATACTCACTGTTAAGGTGATTTCTTCACCGTTGACGATTGCGAAATAATTTTTTGAAATAGCTTCACGAAGTCTTTCTGCAATCTCAAGGGCAGCTTTGGTATCAGTTTCTGGGCAAGCAATCAAAAACTCTTCGCCACCAAAACGACCAAATACATCAATATCTCTTAATTTATGCTGACAGAATAAAGACAAGTTCTTTAATACTGTGTCACCAACCATATGACCATACTGATCATTGATACGCTTGAAGTAATCAATGTCAAGCATCAGAAAGGCCAAGGGGTGAAGACTTCTTTGCCCGCGACTGATTTCTCTTTTAAGGCGCACATAGGTTTCTTTTTTAGTCAGTGCCAGTGTTAAAGAATCCGTGGCATTCAAAATCTCTAAAGCAGAATTCTCTTTACGAACTTCACTCAAGGCTGCCTTGATACCAAAAACCCCAATGAACAACAATAAGGAAATTGGCACTGATAAAAAAGCATCTTTGATGTCATAAACTGAGTATTCATAGACATTGATCAACGGTACCACTCGGCGACCAATCATGATGGTCAGTGCGGCACTTAAAGCAATGCAAGTGATTTTGTATTTATTGACAATATTGATTAATCTGAATGATTGATAACTGGCGCCTATCTGAAGAGTCAGAGAAAGTGAATACAGTAGGATTGCTAGTGTTTTCATGATCGATCAGAAGCTAAAGATCAGGCTGGTGTTCAAGTATCTGTACTTGTAGTCTGGGCCGTTGAAGGTGGCACTTTGACCATAGCCTAACTTGCTTTTAAAAACAATCGACTTGTTGATGGGGCTGTTGGCTTCTAACTCATACAAATGAGTGCTGGTGCGAGGATCCTCATTCACTTTTTGACGACCCACACCAATCAAGCCAGACAACATCCAGCTTTGAACCTTTTGACGCATGGCCACTGCCACCATCTGTTCTTCGTATTCATTGGGGTTGAAGTAGTTGCCATTATTTTCTTGTTGACTGTTGCGATACTGACGATGTCTTAGCTGAAGATTGATGCCTTGCTCGGGTAGCAAGTCGTAAATCAACTTACCGCGAATATGGTTTCGGGTGTTGTTATCAGAGAAACGGTGTTGCCCTAAAAGACCAATGACTGTCCATCCTTCGGCAAGACGCTGCTCTAAACTGCCGCCGTAATAGTCATATTTGATACCCCTGTCGAGAGAGTTTCTTGTCTCAACCCAGTCACGGTTGTAAAACAATTCAGCATTGGTGCCTTCTCGAAGAGACATGGCGTAGTTCATGTCAGCATTCACCAGGGTGTGATTGCCCAATTGATTCACACCAAGATTGACCTTGTGACCTAAACCATTCTTTGGATCAATCGACTCACTCACCAAGCTTACTTGAGAGGCATCTTTTTTCCACTCATATTGTTCAAAGCTGTGATGCAGGGCTTGGATGCCTGTGTAATGTTGACCATCTTTGTAAAGCGGCAATAAACCAATGCCTGCTTTGACAGCTTTGAACTGATCATTGTCACTATAGGCGCTGATCGTTGGGCTCAGTAAACCCCAAGACTCATTGCTTTGAGCATGGATCAAGTTTGGTGTGAGGACTGCACAAATAAGCGTGGTTAAAAGTGCGGGGGTTCTTAGTTTGTTTTTCATTTTGTGCCCCAAGTTTTTTTTGTGCCAAATATCTCTGTGATGTAACCCCAAACTGCAGCTGGTTGCAAAATACAGCTGTAGGGCAATATATAAAGAAAAAATCCTAAAGCATTACGACGCACACGTAAGTGTTGCTCAATAAACATTTGTTCTTCAATGCGGTACATCACGGAATTGATGATCAGAGCCAATGGCAAAAGTGTCAGAGTCATTGGTCCAACAATCCAAAAGTAACCAAACATGGCTAAGATCAAGCCTGGCAAGAAGCCAAAAGTAAAAGCAACGTCCATGGCTGGAAACAGCAGATCCCACCAAATGAAGAAAGTAGATAAGCGCTTCCTGAACAATACTTTTGGATGGTATTTGAATGCTTCAATCATGCCCCTGGCCCAGCGCTGTCTTTGTCGAATAAAACCTGAGACAGTACTTGGCACGATTGTGAAAGCAATTGCATCCTCGCAATAGCCCACGCGATAGTCTTTTTCGAGCATGGCCCAAGTCAGCACAATGTCCTCACCGACAGTCTTTGGCCAACCGCCTAACTCAAGAACGATTGATTTTTTATACAAAGAAAATGCGCCTTGTGCCACCAAGGTGCCTTGATTGAGAGATTGCACCCGTTTAACGGTGGCAATCCCCTGAAAGTAATCCCACTCTTGTGATTGAGTGATCCAGTTTTGACGAGAATTACGAACCATGATCGTGCCAGCAACCGCGCAGGTATTAGCAGGATCACTGTGGAAGCGTTCCACAATTCTAAGTAATGCGTCTTTGTATAAATAGGAGTCTGCATCCAAGGTAATCACTAGCTCATGACTAGCCATGGCGAGAGCTCTGTTCAGCGCTTCAGATTTACCTTGATTGGTCTCTTGCTGAATGCATCGCAACCAAGGATATTTGCTGGTCAGTTGATTGCACACGGCATGGGTCTGATCTTTGGAACCATCATCGATCAAAATGACTTCAAGAGTTCCCGGATAATTTTGTTTTGCAATACTTTCAAAAGTATCTGGAATGACAGCTTCTTCGTTATAAGCTGCAATCAAAATAGTGATGGGGGGATAACTATCTAGATGTTTGCGAACAGGCCTTTTATCCATCATCAAGCTAAAAACCATGAAGGCATTGATAAAGCCTGGCACAACTGCGATGAATAAAATCAAAAATCCAGCAAGGAACCAGCCAATCACTGCTGAGAGATCGGCAAACCAAAATTGGGATGCCCACACAGAGAAGCCAGCCCAAAGAATCGCAACGAATAAGGCTAATTGAAATTTAGTATTAACTTTCAGGTACATACATGCTCTTTTTAGGATGTTATGCGCCCAGTATGAACCTAATTTCTATAAATTAGAAACGTTTAAATCAAATAAAACACATTTAATTTAAAGCCACATCAAAAACATATGAATTTGATAAATAAATCACTTTTTGGGGTTCAAGCGACTCGAGCCCCAGATTTCAAACTGACGCTTCATGTCTGCAGCTTCAGCCTCAATCGTATCGTCTTCACTGGCGGGGCAATCCGTTGGCATCTCTTGTTTAGAACCATCAGCCACCTTTTGCTGAACCGCTACGGGTGCTGATTTGCCATCCCAGGCAAATGGGTTCTTGAAAGTTGGTGGATCTGGCAAACAATCGTACTTATAAATAGGAGGCCAACCATCATCCACGGGTTGGAATGAAATGGTTTTCTGGAAGATCAGCGGTTTTCCGGTGGGAATGGGTGGCAGAGGCGGCATGTTTTCAATCGCCTGACGCGCTAGCTTCTCAGCAACAGGAGATGTGGACCAAAGCGTCTCTAACTTTGATAGCTTGCCGTTAGCGGCAATCTCAATATGAAAGCGCACCATGCCTTGATCGGGTCCTTCTACTGATCTTCCCATCATGCTGCGCACTTGTTGTCCCCAATTGTGGCGATAGCGCTTGCTGTTCTTCAAGGTATAGGTGGAAGCTTTTTGCCACTCTTCAGCGGATGGTGCTGGTGGCGCATCCATGTAAGCCAACTTCTTCTCTTCGGGTATTACTCTTTGAGTATTTAAAACCAGAGTTTGTTCTTCTTCAGGTTTCTTTTCTTTTCTCTCTTCTTTCTTTTGCTCAGGCTCAAGTTTGACTTGTACCACCTCATTCAAAGGCTTTGATTTGATGGGATTGTTTTCTTGATAGCTCAATCCCACAACAATCAAAATTAAATGAAATGCCAGAGATATAAGAAGTCCCATCTGAAATCTTGATGGTTTTTTGGTGAAGAGCATTTAGGATTAGTTAATAACTATCTTATCTATCGATGGGTCTTGATTTTATCGGTAGTTTGGTTCATTGTTAGACCAATAAATAAAGTTTTACTTCAATTTAATTTATTCATCACTAATACTTAGTTTCTCTTACTAAGTGTTTTTAATAAAAATCGAGGGAGTGTTATGAAGCAATTAATCAAACTAATCACAGCCATGTCATTCGTGGTTTTCTCAGGACATGCTTTTTCAGAATCAGTCAAAATTGTTTATCACGTGAACGAAGGTGTGCAACAAGCCAGTCGTGCGATTGGTAATATTCGCAATCACTTGAATGCTGATCCAAAAGCAAAAATCGTTGTAGTGACTCACGGCCCTGGTATCGACTTTTTACTTGAAGGTGCTGAGAACATGTCTGGTTCAAAGTTTTCCGCATCGATTGGTGACTTGGTGAGCAAGGGTGTTGAGTTCAGAGTTTGTAACAACACCTTGGTTTCAAGAAAAATTCCTAAAGAGCAAGTCATCATGGAAGCTAAGATTGTTCCTTCAGGCGTTGCAGAAGTTTCTAACTTGCAAGCCAAAGAGCGTTACGCGTATTTGAAGCCTTAAACTAAAAATAAGGTTAAAACTAAACCAATAAAAAAGGCCGCTGATGCGGCCCTTTTTATTACTGCTTATCTAAATCACTTAGCAGAATCAATGATTTGATTCAGTGTTGCGCTAGGGCGCATCACTTGTTCAAGCTTCTTAAGATCTGGCTTGTAGTAACCACCGATATCAACTGACTTACCTTGAACAACTGCTAACTCAGAAACAATCTTCTCTTCATTGTCTTTTAACTGCTTAGCTAACTTAGTAAAGTGAGCTTGTAGTTCTTTGTCTTCTGTTTGAGCAGCCAAAGCTTGTGCCCAGTACAGTGCCAAATAGAACTGGCTGCCACGGTTATCTAGTTCACCTGTTCTTGATGAAGGTGATTTTCTATTCTCAAGCAATTGACCAGTGGCCTCGTCCAAAGTCTTGGCCAAAATCTTAGCTTTAGGATTGTTCTTCTTGATGCCCACATCTTCAATCGAAACTGCCAAGGCCAAGAACTCGCCCAATGAGTCCCAACGCAAGTGGTTCTCTTCAACCAATTGCTTCACATGCTTAGGCGCTGAACCGCCGGCACCAGTTTCAAATAGGCCGCCACCATTCATCAAAGGCACAACAGACAACATCTTGGCTGAAGTACCTAATTCAAGAATTGGGAACAAGTCTGTGAGGTAGTCACGCAAAATGTTACCCGTGACAGAGATGGTGTCTTTGCCACGAATGATGCGCTCTAATGTGTAACGCATCGCACGTGTTTGAGACATGATCTGAATATCCAAACCTGTGGTGTCGTGATCTTTTAAGTATCTAGTTACTTTCTTGATCAACTCAGCTTCGTGAGGACGGTACTCATCTAACCAGAACACTGCTGGAGTATTTGATTGACGTGCACGAGTCACAGCCAACTTCACCCAATCTCTGATTGGAGCGTCTTTCACTTGGCACATGCGCCAAATATCGCCTTCTTCCACATTCTGCTCAAGCAACACAGTGCCATCCAAGGTCACAATGCGTGCAACACCTGGCTCTGCAATTTCAAAAGTCTTGTCGTGTGAGCCGTACTCTTCAGCTTGTTGAGCCATCAAGCCCACGTTGGGCACACTGCCCATGGTCACTGGATCAAAATTGCCATGCGTCTTACAGAAGTTGATCATCTCTTGATAGATACGAGCAAATGTTGATTCAGGCATCACTGCTTTGGTGTCCTTCAAACGACCATCAGCACCCCACATCTTGCCGCCCGCACGAATCATCGCTGGCATAGATGCATCAACGATCACGTCATTTGGTGAGTGAAGGTTAGTAATACCTTTGGCAGAATCCACCATCGCTAATTCTGGATTGTGCTCATGACATGCGTGCAAGTCATTGATGATCTCTTCACGCTTAGAGCTTGGAAGACTTGCGATCTTCTCGTAAACACTGCTCAAACCGTTATTTGGGTTCACGCCCAATTGCTTGAACAACTCACCGTGTTTCTCAAAAGCAGTTTTGTAGAAAATCTTCACAGCGTGACCGAACACGATTGGGTGAGACACCTTCATCATGGTCGCTTTCACGTGCAATGAGAACATCACGCGTGTTTCGTATGCGTCTTGGATTTCATCTTCATAGAACTTGCACAAAGCTTTTTTACTCATGTACATGCTGTCGATGATCTCGCCTTCTAAAAGAGAAACTTTTTCTTTCAGAACAACTGTCTTACCTGATTTAGTCACCAAATCCATGCGCACGTCGCAGGCTTGAGGCATGACCATTGATTTTTCGCTGGAGTAGAAATCACCACCGTGCATGTGTGACACGTGAGTTCTAGAAGCTTGGCTCCACTTGCCCATAGAGTGTGGGTTATTGCGTGCATAACGCTTCACAGCTGCTGGTGCGCGACGATCTGAGTTACCTTCACGAAGCACAGGGTTCACTGAGCTGCCCAAACATTTTGAATAACGCGCACGAATCGCTTTTTCTTCTTCTGTTTGTGGGTTCTCTGGGTAGTTCGGAATCTTGTAACCCTGAGACTGCAATTCTTTGATGGCGGCTGTTAACTGACCTAAAGCTGCAGAAATATTCGGCAACTTGATGATGTTCGTATCAGGCAACAAAGTCAGTTTGCCTAATGCGCTTAAATTGTTAGGAACTTTTTGTTCGTCTGAAAGGAAATCTGGAAATTCAGCAAGGATACGAGCCGCAACAGAAATGTCACTTTCAACAACGTCAATACCAGCTGGTGCTGTGAAAGTTCTGATGATGGGTAAAAAGGAAGCGGTTGCTAAATATGGGGCTTCATCCGTCAATGTGTAGATGATTGTTGATTTTTCCTTGCTCATTCTTCTTTGTCCTCTTTTTATAGATGTCCGTCTGATACTCAAGGTGTAGCAAATTCGAAAGCGATTTTAATCGTCGAATCTTTGATTATCCTTACCTATTTGGGCTAAGTAAAACCCTGCACCCTGATTTTTAATGAAAATAGGCTCCCCAAATAGGTAAAAGCCCTGATAAAACAGGGCTTTTACAGGGTATCAAGAGCTTTTTTGTCTTAAGTCAAAGCAGGGTAATCTGTGTAACCTTTTTCAGTGCCACCGTAAAAAGTTGAGCGGTCGTAAGGGGTTAATGCCGCATTTTGGGCAAAACGCTCTAGCAGGTCAGGGTTGGAGATATAAAGTCTGCCAAAAGCCACTGCATCAGCCTGAGCTGATGTGACTGCTGCCTCTGCGCTGTCTCTATCGTAACCGCCTGCCATGATGACTTTGCCTTTGAAAAGCTTTTTGAACAAGGCTGAAGTACTTGGAACATCCTTGGCCACTTCATCGTTGCCGCCAGCACTGGTTGAGCGGGGCTCAATCATGTGCAAATAAGCCAAGTTCAATGGATTTAATTGCTCGATCACATGCGTGAATAAGCCAACGGGATCTTTGTCTGACATGTCATTGAATGTGCCGTAAGGAGAAAGGCGCACACCCACACGATCGCTGCCCCATACCTGTATCACCTCATCAAGAACTTCTAACAACAAGCGCGTTCTGTTGGCAAAACTGCCACCGTATTGATCTTGGCGTTGATTGCTGGAGTCTTGTAAGAACTGATCCAGCAAGTAACCGTTTGCGGCATGAACCTCAACACCATCAAAGCCAGCTTGCTTTGCGACTGTCGCGGCATGGCTATAAGCTTGAAGCAACGCAGGGATTTCAGAGACGGCTAATTCACGTGGAGTTTCATAATCAGCCAATTGCCAAGAAGCTGTGTACACCTGACCTGTTGGAGCAATTGCAGAAGGAGCTACTGGCAAGCCATCTTCAGGGTGTAAAGAAGAATGAGAAATTCTGCCCACATGCCATAACTGCATCACGATTTTTCCGTTCTTGGCGTGCACGGCAGCCGTGATCTTTTGCCAAGCCTTCATTTGCTCGTCGCTATAGATACCAGGAGTGCCTGGATAACCTTTACCCAAAGGACAAATTTGAGAAGCCTCGGTAATGATCAAGCCAGCGCTGGCTCGTTGACTGTAATAGGTGGCCGCTAAATCACTGGGTACATCACCAGCAGTGGCACGCATGCGGGTCAAGGGAGCCATCACTAGGCGATTTTGCAGGGCAATCGCCCCCAAGGTTTCAGGTGTTAATAATTTCATGTCTCTTTTCTTTTTAGAGTGTTTGGATGAGCGCTATTTTAAGAAGTTTTTAATAAGTCTGCTTACCGAGTGATTAAAAACATATTAAATAACAATCGCTTAGGCATACAGCCATTAAAAAATGGCCATCAAAACATACCCTCAAAGCCTCATTCGTCATTTATGTCACTTATATTACTTTTGTAAGTTCCTTAGCCTATAATTTGTACACAAAATCAAAAATACAATTAAAACTATTAGCCCTAGAGACAACACATAAATGAAAAACAAAGATTTGCAAGAAATCTATTTCAGGTTTTTGAACTTGGTTCGCTCAATTGAAGAGCTACCAAGCTTTCCTAAACTAGATGCACAGAAACTCAGCTTCTAAACGAAGTGGCAACTCATTGGAAAAGTGGTGAACGCCTCTTGGTCAGTGATGCAATCGCGATGCGTGAGATTGGATCGCCTGCGACTTTGCATGCGCGCTTAAAGCAATTGCGTGACAAAAACATGGTGACTTATGTGGTGGAAACCGATGGTCGTAAAAAATACATCGAGCCTACCAGCACTGCGTTGAAATACTTCTCAGATATTTCAAATTGCATGATCGAAGCCACTGCTAAATAAGTAGATGCTCATAAAACAAAAAAGCTCCTGAAATATCAGGAGCTTTTTTTTATTGCAATACTTAATTAATCAAGAAGCAATCACCTTACCAGGATTCATCAAGTTGTGTGGATCTAAAGCATGCTTGATGGCTTGCATCACACCCAAGGCCACTTCACCGCGATGGCCTTTTAAGTACCCCACTTTTTGTTGACCCACTCCATGCTCTGCTGAGATAGAACCATTGAGCTTTTCAACTTCGGCATAGACCAAAGCTTGAATCTCTTTGGATTTGCTGGTGAAGAATTCTTCAGTTTGTGCTGAACTTGGACCTGCGATGTTGTAGTGCAAATTACCATCACCCAAGTGACCATAGTTGATCACGCGCACGCCTGGATACTTGGTGCGCAACATGTCATTGCAGGTGGTGATGAAGCTCGGAATCGCTGAAATCGGCAAAGACACATCATGTTTGATGTTCGGACCATCATCCGCTTGAGCCAAGGGCACGTGCTCACGCATGTCCCAAAATTTTCTGGCTTGAGCAAGATTGCTAGCAATCGCTGCATCACTCGCGCAACCAGATTCAAGGGCGCCTTCCAAGATCGACTCCATCAACTGCATGGCGTGCTCTTCGCTCTCGTAATCAGAAATTTCTACTAACACTTCATAAGCATTCGGGCCGCTCAAAGGACTGGCAAGAGCAGGGTAGTAGTGTTTTAACAATGCCAAACTTTCATCAGACATCATTTCAAAACCAGTGAGCTGTGCTGAAGCACCTGCTTGAAAACGATTCAATAACTCAACGGCAGCATCTGCATGCGGAACCGCAACCAAGGCAGTCCAGTTAGCCACTGGGCGTGGGAACAACTTCATCACTGCTGCGGTGATAAGGCCTAAGCTACCTTCAGCGCCAATGAACAAGTCACGTAAATCGTAGCCGGTATTGTCTTTGCGCAAACCACGCAAGCTATTCAAAATTTCGCCATTGGGCATCACGACTTCAAGACCCAAGCAAAGCTCGCGTGCATTGCCATAACGCAACACTGAAGTGCCGCCTGCATTGGTTGATAAATTGCCACCAATCGTGCAGCTGCCTTCAGCACCTAAGCTCAATGGAAAGTAACGATCGGCTGCTGTAGCGGCTTCTTGTAAAGACTGCAAAATCATCCCAGCTTCAACTGTGATGGTTTGATTGGATGTATCAATCGCGCGCACTTGGTTCATGCGGTTCAAAGAGATCACCACTTGTCGACCAGTGCTGTTAGGGGTGGCGCCACCGCACATGCCGGTGTTGCCACCTTGCGGAACAATCGCGATGCGATTGGCAGCACAGAGCTTCACAATCTCTGACACTTCTTGAGTATTACCGGGGCGTAGAGCAGCAATCGCTTGACCACGGTAGCGCTTACGCCAATCAACCAAGTAGGGCTCTAAATCATCAGGTGCTGTGATCACTTGGGCTTTGCCAATGATCTTTTCAAAGCCAGCAATCAATTCTTGATCATTCAATGACATTTTGTCTTCCTCAGTATTTCTAATATTTTTATTTACTTCTTTAGATCTTTTCTTCTTGCTTCTCTGCTTCTAATTTCTTAACTGCCAATTCTTTTGCTGCTAATTCTTCTTGAGCTTTTTTCATTTTCGCTACTTTTTTCAAAGGCTTCAAATAAGCCAGTATTGCGAAATATGCCACCAAGCTTAAAACAATTTCTAAACCAGCCAAGTAGGCAGATAAGCCCTTGTCATTAAAGCGCACCACACCTTCAATGAAATACAGCATCACCAACATCGATGCCCACTGCATGGTGTAGTTGCGAGCCTGCCAAATACCTTTCAATGCAAAGAACATCGGCACCACTTTGATCACTGCCCATGAGCCACCTGGTTTGATGGGCGCCAAAACAGCTTCCCACAAAATGCACAACACGATCAGTGCAAACCAAGAGAACCAGGCGATCAAACGCCAGTGGTCTTTGGGAGCTAATTCTGGATGGGACTGAATTGAATCGCTCATGCTGATAATTTTCTGGCCATTTCAGCCAAACGTTTGCCTTGTGCAATCGCCAATTTTTTCTCATCAGCAGAAATCGGTGCTGAGCCATCGGCTTTTGCAAAATGTGTCACACCATAGGGTGTGCCACCGGTTTGGGTGTTCATCAATTCAGGATGACTGTACGGTAGACCCACGATCACCATCCCGTGATGCATCAATGGAATCATCATTGATAGCAGGGTGCTTTCTTGACCGCCATGCATGCTGCCGGTGCTGGTAAAGACACACGCAGGTTTACCAACCAAAGAACCAGACAACCACTCAGAGGTGGTGTTATCTAAAAAGTATTTCATGGCTGATGCCATGTTGCCAAAACGAGTGGGTGATCCCAAGGCCAAACCAGCACATTCTTGAAGGTCTTTGTTTTCAACATAAGGAGGACCTGATGCTGGAATATCAGATTCAGTTGCTTCGCAAACAGCTGAAATAGCTGGCACGGTGCGCAAGCGTGCTGACACGCCTGGAACGCTTTCAACACCTTCAGCAATCAGTTCTGCCAACTGGCGCGTAGCGCCATGTCGAGAGTAATAAAGAACCAAAACATTAATTTCAGAATTCATAGAATGTGTACTCGTTGATGTATCTTGCTTATGATAGAGCCGTGGAAGCAATTCGTCATAAAGACTCTTTTCTCGATTTTTTTAAATACCTGCGTAATCGCGCCAAGGTAAGTCGTATCAATGAAATGGCAGCCAGCCTGTCTTTCACGACCATCTTGTCGATTGTGCCTATGGTAACGGTTTCATTCGCCCTCTTGGCGGCCTTACCCCGTTTTCTTAAGCTGCGGGCAGCCTTCCAAGAATGGCTCTCAGACAATCTGATTCCTGGAGCGATTGGTGACCCTATCTTGGTTTATTTGAACCAATTTGCCCTCAAGGCAAAAGGCTTGACCATCTTTGGTACGGTTGGTTTGGTGATTGGCGTATTTTTCACATTGATCACAGTTGAAAATGCCTTCAACCGCATTTGGCAAGTTCAGAATCCTCGACCATTCTTAAAGCGGATTGGCATTCATATGGTGGCCACTGTCATGGGACCACTTTTATTGGGTTTGAGTATTTACTTGAGCTCGATGGTCTTGAGCGCCTCAAAGGGCTTGATTGGTCCTTTGAGTGATGGCTTTAACTTTGTGGCAGGGGCTTTCCCAATATTGCTCTCGACCTTGTCCTTCAGCTTGGTCTACAAAATACTGCCGTATGAGCGAGTAGAGTGGCGCGACGCCATCTTGGGTGGCGCCTGTGCCGCCATCATTTTTGAATTGGCCAAATCTGCCTTTGCTTGGTTTGTGGCCAGCTACCCAATCTATAAAACTGTCTATGGCGCATTTGCCATCCTGCCTTTGTTCTTAGTCTGGATTTACTTGACCTGGTGGGTCACTTTGGCGGGCGCCACCATGGTGGCCAACATGCCCATCATCAGGGCATGGAAGGCCCCTAAAAGCCAAGAGGCCTGAAAAGAAAAGCCATAGCTGGGGTAAGCCCCTATATGGCAGGGCTGGCGAGTCTTAAAACCTACTGATAGACTGAGCCTATAAGACACCAAAAAAAGGAGGCAAGCATGAAGGTCAGTGATATTTTGCGTTTTAAAGGCGCTACTCTTTATACCGTTGCTCCAGATACTTCGCTTGCAGCCGCCGTGCACATCATGGCAGAAAAAGACATCGGTTCTTTGGTGGTCATGAAATATTCAGACTTGGTAGGTATTTTGACCTTCCGTGAAGTGATCAATGCTTTGGCTAAGAATCATGGTGCCTTGAATCAAGAGACTGTTGGCTCTGTGATGGAAAAATCTCCCATGACTTGCACTTCAGAAATGGACTTGGATGAAGCGCGTCGCATCATGCTAGATCAACACATGCGCTACTTACCGGTATTGGATGGCAGCACTTTGAACGGTGTGATCTCTTTCTACGACGTTGCTAAGGCAGTGGTGGAAGCGCAAGGTTTTGAAAACACCATGCTCAAAGCCTATATCCGTGATTGGCCAGCCGCCGAAGAGTCAGGTACTCCGGCCAAGTAAAGCCATTCTTTGCCAAGAATTACAAAAATAACAAAAAATAAGAATGGCAAATCAAGCTTCATTGCCAGACCAATGTCATAATTGAGGCATGGCTGGAAGCACACTAGGACACTTATTTCGTATCACCACTTTTGGTGAATCTCATGGACCCGCAATCGGAGCTGTTGTAGACGGCTGTCCTCCGGGCATGTCTTTATCAGTTGAAGACATTCAGCTGGACTTGGATCGACGCAAACCTGGCACCTCACGCCACGTCACGCAACGTCAAGAAGCTGACCAAGTAGAAATTCTTTCAGGTGTGTTTGAAGGTAAAACAACCGGTACTCCGATTGCTTTGGTGATTCGTAATACGGATCAACGCAGTCAAGACTATGGCGACATCTTGGATAGTTTTAGACCAGGACACGCTGACTACACCTATTGGCACAAGTACGGCATTCGTGACCCACGCGGTGGCGGTCGTTCTTCTGCGCGTTTAACTGCGCCTGTTGTGGCTGCAGCTGCGGTAGCTAAAAAATGGTTGGCAGAAAAACACGGCATCAGTTTTTATGGCTACATGACTCAACTGGGTGATGTGGAGATTCCGTTTGAAGATCAATCACAGATTTCTCAAAATCCATTCTTTGCACCTAATGCCAAGATCATTCCTGAACTAGAAGCGTACATGGATCAACTGCGCAAAGCAGGGGATTCTTGTGGTGCACGCTTAACAGTGGTGGCTAAGAATGTGCCGGTTGGTTTGGGCGAACCTATTTTTGACAAATTAGATGCAGACATTGCGCACGCAATGATGGGCATCAATGCGGTCAAAGGTGTTGAGATTGGCGCAGGCTTTAAGAGCGTTGCCCAAAAAGGCAGTGAGCATGGCGATGAAATGTTTGCAGATGGTTTTGCAAGCAATAACGCCGGCGGTATGTTGGGTGGTATCAGCAGTGGCCAAGATGTGGTGGTATCGATTGCGATCAAACCAACTTCATCGATCATGTCACCAAAACAATCGATCAATCGTGCTGGCGATGTGTCTGTGGTGCAAACCAAAGGTCGTCACGATCCTTGCGTGGGTATACGCGCCACTCCAATTGCTGAAGCCATGTTGGCTTTGGTGATCATGGATCATGTCTTAAGACATCGCGCACAGTGCGGTGATGTCAGTGTCAGTACGCCACGCATTCCAGCACAACGTCCCTAAATAGAGTGCTGCAATGACTGGTCTGGTACGACTGTCTTTCGCAGCCTTTTTCTTTTTTTACTTTTCATACATTGGGCTGATGTCGCCCTATGCCAGTCTTTACTTTGCGAGTAAAGACTTCGGCGCGATTGAAATCGCCGCCTTGATGTCGATGTTCCAGATCACGCGCATCTTAGGTCCTTTTGCCTGGGGTTGGTTGGCCGATATGCGCCGCGATCGCTTGGGCATCATGCGCATCACATCCGCATTGGCCTGCATTATTTTCTCTGGTATTTTTTATCTGGAGAGTTACATCGCTTTACTCATCTGGATGTTCTTATTGAACACCGTGATCAGCAGTCTGATGCCTTTGGGCGAGGCAGCCACGGTTCATGCTCTGTATAAAAACAATGACTTTGATAAACGCTATGGGCGCTTAAGACTCTGGGGCTCGATTGGTTTTATTGCCATGGTGTTGGGCGCCGGTGCCTGGTTTGAAACTTTTGGCATTGATAGCTTGCCTTGGTTTGGCATCGTGGCATTGTTGATCATGACTGCTTTGACCTTGACCTTGCGTGAACCACCGATGGATGTGGTCATGCACGCTGACATCAAGTTAAGTCATGTGCTTAAAAACCGCAATGTGCAGTGGTTCATGTCTGCCAATTTTTGGATGATCTTTGGCCATGCCGGACTCTATGTCTTCTACTCTTTGTATCTTGATCGTTTGGGTTACAGCAAAGGTGAGATAGGATTGTTTTGGATGTTGGGTGTTTTAGCTGAAGTGATATTTTTTTACTTTCAAAGTTACTTTTTTGCCAGATTCACCACAAAGAACATTTTGCTCGGCGCGTATTTCATCGGGGTCGTCCGCTTTGCTTTGATGGCTTACGTTCCTGAATTATTGATTTTGATTTTGGCTCAAGTGATGCACGCAGCCACCTTTGGTGCTCACCACAGTGCCAGCATCAAGATGTTGCAAACCTGGTTCAAGGGACCATTGCAAGCCAGAGGGCAGGCGCTTTACACCACCGTCTCGTATGGCATTGGTGGCACAGTGGGCGGTTTGTTCGCTGGTTGGGTTTGGGAATACCTCGCTCCACACCACGTCTTTGGTTTGGCAGCGCTCAGCAGTTTATTCGGATACTTGTGCATGAGTCGCGTGAAGCCACACCATGATGCTGCGGTGATTAAGAACTGAAGAAATAACTAAAGAAACAGCGCAAGAAACAACTCAAAAATCACCTAAAACAACTGCATCACATGCCAGAATAATTCGGGCCGCCAGAACCTTCAGGATTTAACCAAACAATGTTTTGCGTTGGGTCTTTGATGTCACAGGTTTTGCAATGAACGCAGTTCTGCGCATTGATTTGTAATTGCTGACCTTGTTCACCATCCACGTATTCATAAACACCAGCAGGGCAGTAGCGTTGCTCTGGACCATCAAACACAGGTAAGTTGGTGATGACTGGCACCATTGAATTAAGCAGCGTTAAATGCGCTGGCTGATTTTCTTCATGGTTCGTATTGGAAATAAACACTGAAGATAATTTATCAAAAGTAATTTTTCCATCAGGTTTTGGATAGTCAATTTTTTGACACTGATCAGCTGGTTTTAAATACTCGTGATCAGCGTACTGTGTGTGAACTGTCCATGGCACATTGCCACCGAATAACTTTTGTTCAATGCCCACCATCAAGGTGCCCACATACAAACCTTTGCCCATCCATGGTTTGAAGTTGCGAGCTTTGTTCAATTCTTGATACAACCAGCTCTTCTTGAAAGCTTCTGGGTAAGCGCTCAACTCATCACCAGAGCGATTGTGTGTGACGGCTTCAAACGCAGCTTCAGCGGCCATCATGCCGGTCTTGATTGCTGCATGACTGCCCTTGATGCGAGACGCATTTAAAAAGCCTGCATCGCAACCAATCAAAGCGCCACCAGGGAACACTGTCTTTGGCAAACTGTTCAAGCCACCGGCTGTGATCACACGTGCACCATAACCAATGCGCTTGCCGCCTTCGAAGAACTTGCGCACGCTTGGATGAGTTTTGTAACGCTGAAACTCTTCAAAAGGACTGAGGTAAGGGTTGCTATACGACAAGCCCACCACGAAGCCGACCGCTACTTGATTATTTTCTAGGTGATATAAAAACGAACCACCATAAGTGTCAGAACTGAGTGGCCAGCCTGCTGTGTGGATCACCAAGCCTTCTTGATGCATGGCTGGATCGATTTCCCATAGCTCTTTGATGCCAAGACCGTAACTCTGCGGATCTTTGCCTTCGTCTAATTGATAGCTCTCGATCAATTGTTTGCCTAAGTGACCACGCGCACCTTCAGCAAACAATGTGTACTTGGCGCGCAACTCCATACCGAGCTGAAAATTCTCAGTGGCTTGGCCATCACGACCAACGCCTAAATTACCCGTGGCCACACCGACCACTTGACCTGCTTCACCGTACAAAATTTCTGCTGCTGGAAAGCCTGGGAAAATTTCCACGCCAAGGTTCTCAGCTTGAGTACCCAACCAACGAGTGAAGTTCGACAAACTCACCACATAGTTGCCGTGATTTTTAAAACAGTTAGGCAACATCCATTGAGGGGTGGTGTATGACTTGCTCTCAGTGAGGAACATGAAACGATCTTCACTCACTGCAGTATTCAATGGCGCACCTTGTTTTTTCCAGTCAGGGATCAACTCATTGATGCCAATTGGGTCCATCACGGCGCCTGATAAGATATGTGCGCCAACTTCAGAGCCTTTTTCTAAAACACAGACAGAGATCTCTTGACCTTTTTCGGTGCTCAATTGCTTTAAGCGAATGGCGGCTGATAAACCAGCAGGGCCACCACCGACGATGACAACGTCATAGTCCATGGATTCACGCGGGCCAAATTGTTCAAGTAGCTCAGGGCTGGTATTCATGCAATCTCCAAAATGAGTTCTTCTGACTCACTGAATCAATGATTTAACAGTCATGATTTTAAGTTCAATCTCAAATCATACTTACATAGGCTGCAAAACAGGATACAAAACAGATACTAGCACCCCCTTTAGTGCATATATTACAAGGGCTTAGGGCATTTAGATCGCTCTTGGGTCAATTCTGTCAAGGTAACGTCAATAGAATGGTATATAAATAGGGGTTTGGCATATTGTTTGCTTAATGAATAGTCAGCAAAACAATGGGTTTTAGAAACTAAAACCAGCTATCTTTGAATCAAATGGGAGTTTTTCATGAATAAGGTTTACGGTTCTGCAAAAGAGGCTTTGGCAGACATTGTCAAAAATGGCCAAACTTTTGCAGTGGGTGGTTTTGGTTTGTGTGGCATTCCTGAGGCATTGATCGCTGCATTGCGCGATACAGGGGCAACCAATTTAACAGCCATCTCTAACAACGCTGGTGTGGATGGCTTTGGTTTGGGTCAACTACTAGAAACTCGCCAAATTAAAAAAATGATTTCATCTTATGTGGGTGAAAACAAAGAGTTTGAGCGTCAATACTTGGCAGGTGAATTAGAACTTGAGTTCACACCACAAGGTACCTTGGCAGAAAAACTTCGCGCCGGTGGTTGTGGCATTCCTGCTTTCTTTACTAAGACTGGTGTAGGCACGATCGTGGCCGATGGTAAAGAGATCCGCGAATTCGATGGTGAAAAATATGTGATGGAACGCTCTTTGGTGGCAGACATTGCTTTGGTCAAAGCTTGGAAAGCTGACAAAGCTGGCAACTTGATCTACCGCCACACAGCGCGTAACTTCAATCCAATGTGCGCGATGGCCGGCAAGATCACGGTGGTTGAAGTCGAAGAGATCGTTGAGAACGGCGCATTTGAGCCTGCTGATGTTCATACACCAAGTATTTATGTGCATCGCATCGTGTTAAACAAAAATCCAGAAAAGCGCATCGAACAGCGCACTGTTAGCAAGGCTTAAGGAGCAAGATCATGGCATGGAATCGTGATGAAATGGCTGCACGTGCAGCCAAAGAATTAAAAGATGGTTACTACGTTAACTTGGGCATTGGCTTGCCAACCTTGGTAGCGAACCACGTACCAAAAGAAATTGAAGTTTGGCTTCAATCAGAAAACGGTTTGTTGGGCATTGGTCCATTCCCAACAGAAGATCAAGTCGATGCAGACTTGATCAATGCGGGTAAACAAACCATCACCACATTACCTGGCTCTGCGATTTTTTCTTCAGCTGATTCATTTGGCATGATTCGCGGCGGAAAAATCAATATTGCCATTTTGGGCGCGATGCAAGTCAGCGAAAAAGGCGACTTGGCCAACTGGATGATCCCAGGCAAGATGGTCAAAGGCATGGGCGGTGCAATGGACTTGGTTGCGGGCGTGAAACACGTGGTGGTCTTGATGGAACACGTTGCCAAGAAAAAAGACGGCACAGAAGACATCAAGATTTTGCCAAGCTGCACCTTGCCATTAACAGGTGTGGGTGTGGTCAATCGCATCATCACTGATTTAGCTGTTTTAGATGTCACACCTCAAGGCATGAAACTACTTGAGCTTGCACCTGGTGTGAGCAAAGAAGAGGTGATTGCTAAAACTGGTTGTCCTTTAGATACCAGCGCTGTCTAAATATGAAAGATGCTAAGCAAGCAACTCAGCATGCCACTCATTTGCATGCACACAAGAGAGGCGATGCTCAGCATCTTCATTACCGCGAGTCTCATCAAGTCGGCATTCTGTTAGCAGCCTTGCTGCTAACTTTCCTCTTTGCCGGTATTGAAGCATTTGCTGGTTTTTGGGCCAACTCATTGGCCTTGATCTCTGATGCTGGCCACATGGTCACAGATGCATCAGCTTTGGCTTTGGCTTTATTGGCGCAAATCATTGCTAAGCGACCACCTTCAATCAAAAATTCATTTGGTTTTGGTCGAGCAGAGTCTTTGGCAGCTTTTGTTAATTGCTTGGCAATGTTGGTCTTGATCATTTGGATTGCTCTTGAAGCGATCTCACGCTTCAATGATCCACATCAAGTGCAAGGTCAGGCTGTGATGGTGGTGGCCGTGATTGGTTTGGTGATCAACTTGATCGTCGCTTGGATTTTGTCTAAAGATAAGAAAAGTGTTAATACCAAAGCAGCCTTGGTTCATGTGATGGGTGACCTCTTGGGTTCATTGGCAGCATTGATTGCAGGTGTGGTGATTCATTTCACAGGCTGGATGCAGATTGACCCAATCTTGTCATTGTTTGTCTGTGTCTTATTGATTCGTTCAACCATCAATGTATTAAAAGAGTCATATCACTTCTTGATGGAGGGTGTGCCTCATCACATTGACTACGTTCAAGTGGGTAAAGATTTACAAGCAGTTGATGGTGTTTTGGCTGTGCATGACTTGCATGTCTGGGAGATGTCACCAGGACATCCTGCTTTGATTGGTCATGTCGAAGTGCGTGATTTGCAAGATTGGCCAATCACCATGGAAAAAATTAATAAGATGTTGCTAGAGAAACATGAGATTGATCATGTCACTTTGCAACCTGAGATGCCTAGTTAAGTTAGCAAGCGAACTTAACAAGCTAAGTGATTAAGCTAAATTAATAAATAAATCATTAAATATTTCGGAGCGATTGGATATGAGTATGTTGAAAGGTAAAACAGCATTGGTGACTGGTTCAACCAGTGGTATTGGTTTGGGCATTGCTAAAGCATTGGCAGAGCAGGGTGCCAATATCATGATGAACGGCTTTGGAGAAAAAGACGCAGCGATGGCTGAAGTCAAAGCCTTTGGTGTTGAAGTGGATTACCACGGTGCTGACATGAGCAAGCCTGCAGAAATCGAAGCGATGATGCAAGCCGCTGAAAAGCGTTTTGGTGCTGTTGATATTTTGGTGAACAACGCAGGTATTCAGCATGTGGCCAATGTGGAAGACTTCCCGGTTGATCGTTGGGACGCCATCATTGCGATCAACTTGTCTTCAGCGTTTCACACCACACGCATGGCATTGCCTGGCATGAAGCAACGCAATTGGGGCCGCATCATCAACTTGGCATCTGTACACGGCTTAGTGGCCTCTGCGCAGAAGTCAGCGTATGTTGCAGCCAAGCACGGCATCGTTGGTTTAACAAAAGTGACAGCTTTAGAAACAGCGCAAACCGGTGTGACTTGTAATGCGATTTGCCCAGGTTGGGTATTAACGCCATTGGTCCAAAAACAAGTGGATGCCCGCGCTGAAAAAGACAAAGTGAATAATGAAGAAGCCAAGAAACGTTTGCTTTCAGAAAAGCAACCTTCTGGCGAATTCGTCACACCTGATCAATTAGCAGCTTTGGCAGTGTTCTTCTGTAGTCCAGCGGCTACTCAAATACGTGGTGTTGCTTGGAATATGGATGGAGGCTGGGTAGCCCAGTAATGCTCAAGCGCTTACTTCAACGACTCTTCGGAAAGAAACCACAGAGCTCTTATGAGATAGAACTCACAAGCTCTGTGGGCGTATCGCAAGCGCCAGCTAGTGAAGCAAATAACGAAGTAAAGAATGAATTAATAACACCTGTCATTGATTACCCCATCCCAGTTGAGGATGTTCCTGATCTTCCCGATCCAGAATGTAGAACGAACTATGTGCAATGCGCCAGCCCATCGGGTTTTCATAAGATGGCGTATCACGAGTGGGGTGATCCTAATAATCCACGTGTCTTAATTTGTGTGCACGGTCTAACTCGCCGCGGTAGTGACTTCACAGTTTTGGCCAAAGCGATGCGCGATCGTTACAGAGTGATCTGCCCAGACATCGTGGGTCGAGGTGATTCTGATTGGTTAGAAAATCCGATGCTGTATGGCATTCCACAATATGTGACTGATATGAATGCGCTTCTTGCACAGTTAGGTTTGCATGAAGTTGATTGGTTTGGCACATCGATGGGTGGTTTGATTGGCATCTTCATGGCGAGTCAGAAAAACTCACCGATTAGAAAAATGATTCTCAATGATGTTGGCCCAAGAATTGAACCAACAGCGCTCAAACGTTTGGGTGATTATGTTGGCAAACCTTTGCGCTTTAACAGCAAAAAAGAAGGCTTGATTTATCTCAATCGCATTTGTGAACCTTTTGGAACTTTCACGCCAGAACAGTGGAAAGACTACAACGGTCCTCATTTGAAAAAAGATGGTGATCAGTGGATCGTGCATTACGACCCGGACATCGTCAAACCATTTTCAGCAGTTAATAAGATGACTTCCATGATGGGTGAAATGATGACCTGGAAAGCCTATGATGCGATCAATGCTGAGATGCTGATTGTGCGTGGTGCTGAATCTGATTTGATTTCAGGGCTCACAGTGAATGAGATGTGTCGTCGTAACCCCAAAGCAAAAAGCACCGAAATTCTTGGGGTGGGACATGCTCCGGCATTCATCACGCCAGAACAGGTATCCTTAGCACGTGAGTTCTATAGTTAAGACCGATTTATTGTTTGGAGAAGACCTTCATGCCCATGCCATGGGCGTGAAGGAGATCCTGCTCTTCTTAAAGTTAGATGAAGCCAGTTGCTTGGCTGCTGAGCATCTTGACTCAACACTCTCTAAAGAATCTCTAGAAAAACAATTGGGGCAAGAAGTTGCTCAATTGATCATGGGCTATCGCGCGCTGAAAGCGGCGCAATTAAAAATTGCCCGACAGTCATCCAATCAACTTGGTCAAAGTGCGCAAGCTCAAGTAGAAGTTTTAAGAAAAATGCTTTTGGCATTTGCTCATGACTTGCGCGTGGTGCTATTGCATTTGGCATCAGTGGTTCAAACTTTGCGTTGGGTCACCTCCCAAAGAATCGAAACACCAACATCTTGGGCGCAAGACATCTTGGATGTCGATGCAGCTTTAGCCAATCGTTTGGGTATTTGGCAATTGAAGTGGGAGATGGAAGATTTAGCATTTCGATGCTTGGCTCCAGACACCTACAAACAGATCGCCAGTTTGTTGGATTCAAAACGCGTTGAGCGTGAAGCATTCATTGCCGATGTCATGAATCGCTTGCAAGCAGAATTGAATCAAGCTGGTATCAAAGGTGAAGTGCAGGGTCGACCAAAACACATTTACAGCATTTGGAAAAAAATGCAGGGCAAATCCATCGACTTTGCTCAGCTTTACGATGTGCGCGCATTTCGTATCATGGTCGATGATGTAAAAGATTGCTACGCTGCCTTGGGCATCGTGCATCACATCTGGCAACCCATCCCAAAAGAATTCGACGACTACATTGCCAGACCAAAACCCAACGGTTATCAATCACTGCACACCGTGGTGATGGACGCAGACAACATTTCATTTGAAGTGCAGGTCAGAACCCACGAAATGCACAAGCAAGCCGAGTATGGTGTTGCTGCGCATTGGCGTTACAAAGAAGCGGGCAAGCAAGGTTATGCCGGCACCGTGAGTGCCAAAGAAGAATACGACCGCCGCATTGCTTGGGCCAGACAATTGATTGCCTGGAAAGAAGACGCTTGGGATCAACTCAAAGGGCAAGAGCTCGATGATCAAATTTATGTGCTGACACCATTGGGTCAGGTCGTGCCTTTGCAGCAAGGTGCCACACCGATTGATTTCGCTTACTCGGTTCACACGGACTTGGGGCACCGTTGCAGAGGCTCGAGAGTAGATGGTGCGATGGTGCCTTTGGACACGCAACTAAAAAATGGTCAAACCGTTGAAATCATTTCTGTCAAACAAGGCGGTCCTTCTTTGGATTGGCTCAATGCTGAGCGAGGCTACCTCGCCACCAATCGTGCTAAATCAAAAGTGCGTGCTTGGTTCACGGCGCAACAAGCTGAACAAGATGGTGACAAAACAGATAAAGATGAAATTGTTGCTGAAGTTGTTAAGCCAGAGTTGCCCGACATCATCTTGCGCAAGAGCAAAGTCAAATCTGGTCAAAGCGATGTCTTGGTGGTGGGTGTTGATTCTTTGCTCACGCAACTATCGCGTTGTTGCCGTCCTGTGCCACCAGACCCCATCAGTGGATTTGTGACCCGAGGTCGTGGCGTATCGATCCATCGACAAGACTGCAGCACTTTCAAGCAACTCCTAGCCAGAGCACCAGAGAGAGTCGTGGTCACTGAGTGGGGCAATCAGCCCGAAGGCAAATCATTGTTCCCAGTGGACTTGGCTTTGATGGCCGTCGATCGCCAGGGCTTGTTGCGAGACATCTCGGAAGTGTTCTCACGCCTAAAAATCAACGTCACAGGCGTCAAAACGCAGTCTCGCAAAGGCATTGCCAGCATGCAGTTCACGATTGAAGTGCCCTCAACCAATGGTTTACAAACCGCTGTGAGCGCTCTTTTAGAGGTCAAAGGTGTCACCGAGGCGAGAAGGAAGTAGCCACAAGTGATAAACTGTCGGTCTTAATAGGCTCGTAGCTCAGTTGGTTAGAGCGCTACCTTGACATGGTAGAGGTCGTTGGTTCGATTCCAATCGAGCCTACCAACGAATTTGGCACCGTAAAGTATGGTGCAGTGATGTAAAAACTGGCGCGGAATGTCCTAGGTTCAAAAAGACCCCAGAGCACCGCGCTAAATTTTTGGAGTTGATATGGTTGTTGTCACATTACCTGATGGATCAAAGCGCGAATATCCCGCGCCATTGACCGTTTTCGAAGTGGCACAAAGCATTGGTGCTGGTTTGGCTAAAGCTGCTTTGGCCGGTAAGGTCAATGGCAAATTGGTTGACACCAGTCACTTGATCAACTCTGATAGCAACATCGCGATCGTCACAGATAAAGATCCTGAAGGCTTGGAAGTCATTCGTCACTCCAGCGCCCACTTGATGGCTTATGCCGTTAAAGAACTCTACCCAGAAGCGCAAGTGACCATCGGCCCTGTGATCGAGTCTGGTTTTTATTATGACTTTGCCTACAGCCGTCCATTCACACCAGAAGACTTGGTAGCGATTGAAAAGCGCATGGCTGAGTTGGCCAAAAAAGACGAGAAGATTGAGCGTCGCGTGGTGAGCCGTGATGAAGCTGTTAAATATTTCAAAGGTTTGGGCGAGAACTACAAAGCAGAATTGATTGAAGCGATTCCTCAGTCTGAAGATGTTTCTTTGTATTCAGAAGGTGGCTTCACTGACTTGTGCCGCGGCCCTCACGTGCCATCGACTGGCAAATTAAAAGTATTCAAATTGATCAAAGTGGCAGGTGCCTATTGGCGCGGCGACAGCAAGAACGAAATGCTTCAGCGTATTTACGCCACAGCATGGGCCAAGAAAGAAGATCAAGACGCTTACTTCCACATGTTGGAAGAAGCTGAGAAGCGTGATCACCGCAAACTAGGTAAACAATTAGATCTATTCCATTTCCAAGAAGAAGCCCCAGGCTTGATCTTCTGGCATCCAAAAGGTTGGACGATTTGGCAGCAAGTTGAGCAATACATGCGCCGTGTGTACCAAGAGAATGGTTACCAAGAAGTCAAAGCTCCGCAAATCTTGGACCGTGGACTTTGGGAAAAATCAGGCCACTGGGAAAACTACAAAGACAATATGTTCACGACTGAGTCTGAGAATCGTGCTTATGCTTTGAAGCCGATGAACTGCCCAGGCCACGTACAAATTTATAACGCTGGTTTACACAGCTACCGTGAACTACCGTTGCGTTACGGTGAGTTTGGTCAGTGTCACCGCAATGAATCATCTGGTGCCTTGCACGGTTTGATGCGTGTGCGTGGTTTCACGCAAGACGATGGTCACATTTTCTGTACAGAAGATCAGATCCAATCTGAAGTGGCTGACTTTGATAAAGCCGTGCGTGCGGTTTATCAAGACTTTGGTTTCACAGAAGTGGCCGTTAAATTGGCCTTGCGACCTGCTAAGCGAGTTGGTGACGACGCCATTTGGGATAAAGCAGAAGATGCCTTGCGCAATGCTTTGAAATCCTCTGGACAAGAGTGGGAAGAGTTACCAGGTGAGGGTGCTTTCTACGGACCAAAAATTGAATATCACCTCAAAGATTCAATCGGTCGTTCATGGCAATGCGGCACGATGCAAGTCGACTTTTCAATGCCACAACGTTTAGGCGCTGAATACGTTTCTGCTGACAATGATCGTCAAGTACCGGTCATGTTGCACCGTGCGATCGTGGGTTCTTTGGAGCGATTTATCGGTATTTTGATCGAAAACCATGCCGGCGCAATGCCTACCTGGCTTGCACCAACTCAGTGCATAGTGATGAATATTTCCGGAAATTCAGCCGAATATGCTGAAAAAGTACAGCAAATCCTCAAAAAACAAGGATTTAGGGCTGAAGTTGATTTGCGGAACGAGAAAATTACGTTTAAAATCCGTGAGCACGCAATGCAGAAGGTTCCTTATCTCATCGTTGTCGGTGACAAGGAAGCAGAAGCAAATGCGGTGGCCGTGCGCGCCAGAGGTGGAGTTGATTTAGGTGTAATGCCAATCGAAGACTTCATCGCCCGACTCCAACAGGATGTATCCCAGAAGGTCGGACCCCAGCCAGTCTGAGGTGAGCAAGGTCTTGTTAAAAAATTTTGAAGGAAACACGAGATAGCTACTGAGAAAACTCATCGTATTAACCGGGAAATTACTGCCCCCGAATTACGATTAATTGGCAACGACAGTGAACCACTTGGAGTGGTGAAATTGGCTGATGCTTTAAGACTGGCGGAAGAGAGCGAATTAGATTTGGTGGAGATTGCCCCAACGGCAGAACCTCCGGTTGCCCGTGTGATGGATTACGGCAAGTTCAAATACCAAGAAGCTAAGAAAGCTCACGAAGCGAAGTTAAAGCAAAAAGTTATTCAGGTGAAGGAAGTTAAATTCCGCCCTGGCACTGATGACGGTGACTACAACGTTAAGTTGCGCAATTTGGTGAGATTCTTAGAAGAGGGTGATAAAACAAAAATCACTTTGCGTTTCCGAGGTCGTGAATTAGCCCACCAAGAAATTGGTGTACGCATGTTGGAAAGATTGAAAGCTGATCTAGAGCCGTATGGCGCTGTTGAGCAGTTTCCAAAGATGGAGGGGCGCCAGATGGTGATGGTTCTTTCCCCCATCAAGAAGAAATAATCACTCGCAAGAGTGAAACGAATAATCACCCTAAGGGTGAAAGAATTACCTGAAAAGGTGATGCAGTAACCCGGCGACGTAAGTCAGACCGGAGAAAGACGAAAGTCTTATTTAGAAGTATGTCTGGGTAATAGAAGCGCAATCGTCGATTGCCACCTAAGTCGTACAAATTAGTGAAAAGGGAGCAGTTATGCCCAAGATGAAAACGAAAAGCGGTGCAGCTAAGCGTTTTAGAGTTCGCGCAAGCGGTTCTATCAAACGTGGTCAAGCGTTCAAGCGCCATATTCTGACCAAGAAGACGACTAAGAACAAACGTCACCTTCGCGGTGCAGTTGCCGTACATGATTCAGATGTGAAATCAGTACGTTCTATGATGCCTTACGCTTAACCTCAGACGAATAGGAGAATCACATGCCAAGAGTCAAACGCGGGGTTACAGCTAGAGCCCGTCATAAAAAAGTTATCGATGCTGCCAAAGGTTACCGTGGCCGTCGTAAGAATGTATTCCGTATTGCTAAGCAAGCGGTTATGCGTGCAGGTCAGTACGCTTACCGTGACCGTCGCAATAAGAAGCGCGTATTCCGTGCTTTGTGGATTGCACGTATCAATGCTGCTGTTCGCCAATACGATGTCACATACAGCGTATTCATGAATGGTATGAAGCGATCAGGTGTTGAGTTAGACCGTAAGGTTCTATCTGACATGGCGATCAACGACAAGCCAGCGTTTGCTGCCTTAGTCGCTCGTATCAAAACAGTAGTAGCTGCGTAAGTAGGGCCCGCACATGGTTTCACTCGACCAAGTTGTCGAGGATGCCAAGCGGGACTTCGATGGTGCCGCCGATTCGGCGGCCCTCGAAGACGCCAAGGCACGCTACCTCGGTAAATCCGGAATTCTCACAGAGCGTCTTAAGTCGCTAGGTGCGTTGGATCCTGAGGCACGCAAAGCAGCCGGCGCAGAAATCAACCAAGTTAAATCAGCCGTAGAAGCAGCGCTCAATGCGCGTCGCCAAGCATTGGCTGATGCTGTTTTACAAACTCGTTTAAGTGCTGAAGCCATTGATGTCACCATGCCAGGTCGTGGTCAAGACAGCGGTAGCTTGCATCCTGTGATGCGCACTTGGGAACGTGTTGAACAAATTTTCCGATCAGTTGGTTTCGATGTGGCCGATGGCCCAGAAATCGAAAACGACTGGTTCAATTTCACGGCGCTGAACAGCCCTGAAAATCACCCAGCACGATCCATGCAAGACACTTTCTATGTGGAAGGTGTTGATGAGCAAAACAAACCATTGCTATTGCGCACGCACACCAGCCCAATGCAAGTTCGTTATGCCAGCGCTCATGTGGCTAAATATTCCAAAGATGCGGTGATGCCACCAATCAAAGTGATTGCACCAGGTCGCACTTACCGTGTTGATAGTGATGCGACGCATTCACCAATGTTCAATCAAGTAGAAGGCTTATGGATTGCAGAGAACGTATCTTTTGCAGACCTCAAAGGTGTTTACACCGACTTCTTAAAAACATTCTTTGAAACGGACGCCATCGATGTTCGTTTCCGCCCATCATATTTTCCGTTCACTGAGCCATCAGCAGAAATTGACATGGCCTTTGAATCTGGAAAGTTAGCGGGCCGTTGGTTAGAAATTTCAGGAGCAGGTCAAGTTCATCCAACTGTTTTGCGCAACATGGGTCTCGACCCGGAGCGTTACATTGGATTTGCTTTTGGCTCAGGTTTAGAGCGCTTGACCATGTTGCGCTATGGCATTGACGATTTGCGTTTGTTCTTTGAAAACGACATTCGTTTCTTATCTCAATTCCCAGCTTAATTCAGACTGAGCAACCATCATGCAATTTTCAGAATCCTGGCTCAGACAATACGTTAATCCTGACATGACAACGGAGCAGTTGTCACATGCTTTGACCATGGCAGGTCTTGAAGTTGAAGAGACACGTCCTTTAGCGCCGCCATTCACACAAGTGGTGGTTGCAGAAATTCTAGAAGCTGCGCAGCACCCAGATGCAGACCGCTTGCGCGTTTGTAAAGTCAATGCCGGTGGCGAGACATTGCAAATTGTTTGTGGTGCCCCAAATGCTCGCGTTGGTATCAAGATTCCTTGTGCTTTGGTTGGTGCGCAATTGCCACCATCTGAAGAGGGTGGCAAACCATTCGCTATCAAACTTGGCAAATTGCGCGGTGTTGAATCGCAAGGCATGTTGTGTTCAGGTCGCGAACTAGGTGTTGGTCAAGACTCTGAAGGCATCATGGAGTTGGCTGCTGATGCGCCGGTTGGACAAGACATTCGTGAGCACTTAAAACTTGATGACACGATTTTCATCATCAAGCTCACACCAAACAAAGCTGATTGCTTATCAATTCTTGGTGTGGCACGTGAAGTGTCTGCCATCACTGGTGCCAAACTATGCGCACCAACAATTGAAGCGCAAAAAAGCAGCATTCAAGACAAACTCAAAGTCACAGTAGAAAACAAAGACCTCTGTGGTCGTTTCGCTGGTCGTGTGATCAAGGGTGTTAATGCCAAAACCAAAACTCCTGACTGGATGGTGCGTTATTTAGAAGGCGCCGGACAAAGAAGTATTTCTGCTTTGGTGGATATCTCAAACTATGCGATGTTGGCAATTGGTCAACCAACGCATGTGTTTGATCTGAACAAGATCAAAGGCGACTTAACGGTTCGTTGGGGTCGTGATGGTGAGCAATTAGAGCTATTGAATGGCCAAACAATTTCTGTGGCGCCATTGAATGGTCAGGGTGTTGGCGTGATCGCTGATGCCAACGGTGTAGAAAGCATGGCCGGCATCATGGGTGGTAACCCAAGCTCTGTCACTTTAGACACACAAGATATTTATCTCGAATCTGCTTTCTGGTGGCCATCAGCCATCCAAGGTCGCAGCAGAAGATTCAACTTCTCAACCGATGCAGCGCATCGTTTTGAGCGCGGTGTAGATCCTGCCGGCACAGTCAATGCCCTTGAATTTGTTTCAGGATTGATTGCTGAAATCTGTGGTGGTCAGTTAGGTCCTGTTGATGACCAAATCGTTGACTTGCCAAAGCGCTCAGACGTTCGTTTAAGAGTGGCTCGTGCACAAAAAGTCATTGGTGTGCCATTGACTGCTGATGTGATTGCACAATTATTTGATCGCATTGGTTTGCAATACCAGCGAGAAGGCAATGAAGCATTTGTGGTCAAAGCTCCTAGCCATCGTTTCGATATTGAAATCGAAGAAGACTTGATTGAAGAAGTTGCCAGACTCTACGGCTTTGAAAATATTCCAGCCAACCCGCCAGTGGCAGAGCAGCGCATGCAAGGCACGCAAGAGCCTAAGCGTGGCATCCATCAATTGCGTCACGCGATTGCAAACAGAGCCTATCAAGAAGTCATGAACTTTGGTTTCATTGACGCTGACACAGAAGAAAAATTAGCCGGTAACACCAACCCAATCAAAGTACTCAACCCGATCGCTAGTCAGTACTCGGTCATGAGAAGTAACTTGATTGGTGGTTTGGTACAAAACCTCAAACAAAACATCAACCGCAAAGCAACGCGTGTGCGTTTATTTGAAGTGGGTCGTGTATTCCAACGCAATCCAGAAGCTCAAGTAGGTGAGTTGAGCATTGCTGGTTACGATCAACCAGTTCGTGTTGCTGGTTTGGCCTATGGCCCAGCAGTGCCAGAACAATGGGGCACACCAACTCGCTCAGTCGACTTCTTTGATGTCAAAGGTGATCTAGAGGCACTATTGGCTCCTTTAGAATTCAAAGCAGAAAAGACAGAACACCCAGCCTTGCATCCTGGACGCAGTGCACAAATTTCTATCAAGAAGCGTGGCAAAGATATTAACTTGGGCGTGATTGGTGAACTTCACCCACGTTGGCAGCAAGCCTATGACATCCCAGGTTCAGTCGTTCTATTTGAAATTGACTGGGCAGCCATCCAAGACATCGGTTTACCGGTCATCAACACGATCAGTAAATTCCCAGCGGTTACCAGAGACTTGGCGGTGGTTGTGGATCAGGCAGTAACAGTGACTCAGTTGCAAGATGCTATGAAGGCAGCCAAGCAGTTATTGGTAAAGAAAATCGACTTATTTGACGAATTCAAGCCAACTGCAGGCAGAATGGGCGGAATGGCTGAAAACGAAAAGAGTTTGGCGTTTAGGATCACTTTGTCAGATGAATCAGGTACATTACAAGATGCTCAGATCGAACCTGTGATTTCAGCCTTGTTAGATGCCATGAGCGTAAAATGCAAAGCAAGAATTCGTTGACCAACAACGCAACAAAGAACAGAATAAGCAGTAACTAAAAAATAAACAACAGAACAAAGTAAAAGTGGAGTGCAGCCATGAGTGATGCCGCAACAATTACAAAAGCAGAATTATCAGACGCCTTGTTTGACCAAGTTGGTTTAAACAAGCGTGAAGCCAAAGACTTGATCGACTCTTTCTTTGAAACAGTGGGTCAATCTTTGCAATCAGGTGTGGACGTTAAAATCTCTGGATTTGGTAACTTTCAATTAAGAGAAAAATCAGCTCGTCCTGGCCGTAATCCTAAAACTGGTGAGTTGGTACCTATCTCAGCCAGACGCGTGGTCACATTTCACGCCAGCCAAAAGCTCAAAGACAAGGTCGATCCTAAGGTCTAAAGAGTTTCACTAATGGAAAAGAACATGCACGGCATGATTGCCGGGGGATCCCTCCCTCCAATTCCAGCGAAACGCTACTTCACCATTGGTGAAGTAGGGGAGTTGTGTGATGTTAAGCCGCACGTCTTGAGATATTGGGAGCAAGAGTTCAACCAACTCAACCCACAAAAGCGTCGCGGTAACCGTCGTTACTACCAACACCATGAAGTGGTGCTGATTCGTAGAATCAGAGAGCTGCTGTACGAAGAAGGTTTCACCATCAACGGCGCCAAATTGCGCCTCAATGAATCAAGCCAAGAGAACTCTGTTCAGGTGAGCCACCAGAGAACCAATGGCCAGCATCAAGATTCAATCAGGACTGAGCTAGAAGCCGTCCTAAAAATCCTATCTAAATAGTTATACAATTTTCTGTTAAGTCGGGGCGTAGCGCAGCCTGGTAGCGTACTTGCATGGGGTGCAAGTGGTCGGAGGTTCAAATCCTCTCGCCCCGACCAATAAAAAAGACCACCGAAGTGGTCTTTTTATATTTTTTGTACTGAGATCTTTAATTGCAGTATGTCTGAGTACCAATTGTTTGACAGGTTTTCCCATTTGAATAATAGGTTTGATTGCCAATTTGCTGGGCAGTAACTCCATTTGAGTAATAGGTTTGATTGCCGATTTGCTGAGCAGTCGTTCCATTTGAGTAATAGGTCTGGTTGCCGATTTGTTGAGCTGTCGTTCCGTTGGAGTAATAAGTCTGATTGCCAATCTGTTGCGATGTAGTTCCATTTTGGTAATAGCGTTGATTACCAATTTGCTGATAACTCTGTTGAGCAAAAGCAATACTTGTAACGGACATAAGTAAAAAACCTAGTACTTTCTTCATGTGACTCCTTTACGTTGATTCAATATCTTTAGATTAACCTTATTGATACTTTATTGCTAGTAATTTTTATATGTAACTTTATTTAACCGCTTACTCAATTAAATTTTAGTTATTCAATGGCTCAACCTATGAGCCATTGAGCCCTCAAAATGAGCTATCAAACACTCATTTTGGAGGTGGTATGCGTAACTACACTTACATTGATGGCACCCGTTTTATAGTGGTCAACCTATTTCGCAGTCTGAGATATGACATTGACCGCTTAGACATGAGCTGGGTGGGGGATCAAAAGCCGATCTTTTCAAGAGGCTTTAGGATCGTTGATAACGATGAGAACAATACAGTGACTCTTGATGGTGGGGACGCCGACAATCTCATCTACAGTCTGACTTACATGTTCTCAAACGAAGAAACCACGGAAGAGTTCAGAGAAGCCGTTGATGAGTTCATCAAGGATGCGCTAATCACTAAAAACTACCTGATCAACAGCCAAGGTAAAAAAGAGAGCGACAAAACTACAGAAGCTGAATCTTTACTTCATTAATACGCTCAATTTATTGAGCGTATTTCTTAAGAGAATTCTCAAGCTTTGAGATGACTTTCTTCTTCAAGTCAGCGGGGGCTAGAACTTCTACCTCGTCGCCATGCTTGAGAATATCCATGATCAGTTCAGGATCTTGGCTGTACTCAAACTCTAAAACATAAGAGCCATCTTTTTCAAAATGGCTGCGTTGTTCTGGGTGCCAAGACTCCCCTGAAACCCATCTTGATGCTTTTGGACTAAATTTAAGTTTGGCTGTCTTATCTGCTCCGCCAGAGAAGATGCCGTAACTCTTTGTGAAATGCTCATTCATATCCTTATCAGAAATGTCTTTGCACTTCTCATTGAGTAAAACCACATCTCTGATGCCATCTAGCGAGAAGCTTCGTAAAGCTTCTCGCTTATGACAATAAGCATCCAAGTACCAGTTTTCTCGATAATGAATCAAACGCTGAGGTGACACCTCGCGTTCCTCGACTTCATCGCGGTCCTTGGTATAAAAAAGGATTTGAATCATTTCTCGTTTGAGCAGGGCATTACCAATATCCGCAAAATACTTGCTAGAGTTCTTTCGGGACCCCATGCTGATCAATTTGATGCGCTTACGCAACTCTTTGGAGCTTGTTTCACCGTTGCCTAGGATCGCATCGATTCTGGTCATCAATGGCGCGATATGAGGACCAATGAGGCCGCCTTGGTCCAAAGAAGCCAGGAGATGATTCATGGTCACTAGGGCGGTGGTTTCCTCTTGAGAAAACCACATGCCGTGCAGCTCAAACTTAGGGCCTGGACCTTGTTTACCAAATTTATAACCACGCTCATATGAATCCCACTCAATCGGGGCATTCAAATTATTCTTCATGAAAGCCAGATCGCGTTTGAACGTGGCCAATGAAATATCGAGCTCTTGTAAAAAAGCGTCTGTACTCACAACCCCACGACTATTGAGTAGGTTGTATATCTTGTAAACGCGCTCCATGTTGTTCATAAGCCAGCCTCATATTTAGCACTTTTGATGACTTTAGCACTTTATGAGATTGGTAGCTCATTTAATGAGCTAGTGCTGCCTTAGCTCTGATTCCGCGCTTGTATTTCAACTGCTGTATTGAAATCAAGATTTAAAGATGGCACCTTATGTATGGTGGGTACTGGATTTTGCTTGCTTAAAAGAATGAAAATTATTCAACGCTTTGAAATTAAAAAAACGTTTCTATAAGGCACGAGCGAATTTGATGTGAAAATCAAAATAGAAAGAAACACTAAATAGTCATGTACTTGCGTAAATACGTTAGTAGTAACGAAGAGATTTATCAACAATTTTTCTAATGTAGTCACTGTTAAACCAAAAAGCTTGCTTAACAATTTTATTGCCTATGGAATCAGTATCAAAATCAGAGCCATTTTGAGCTTTTGGCCGCATGTGTATAAAATTTGTAAATGAGCTTGTTGGCAGGCTACTAATATTTTTTCCGCCTGACGTTTTAAATGTTTTGCATGCACCAGTTTGAACTTTTTTTTGATACATTTCCCATTCGGCTCTAATCATAGCTTCATCGAAATTATCAGGAAACCATAAAAATGATTTCCCAATTTTTCTTTCACTAACATGACTAATCTTTGAGGTTGATAAAATTGGTATAAACAACAGGGAGTTTAAATATTTTTTTAAATGGCTTTGCTCCCAAGTTTCAAGCTCAAATTCTTTAAGTTTAATGGGGCATAAAGATACCGATTCCCAGGGTTTATTTGTAGCTGGGTTAATTCTAATGACCTTAATTTTAGTATTAGAGTCTTTTGGTAATACATTAAGATTTGCAAAGAACTTTTTAAATAATGTTGCCTGACCATTCTTTGACTTTGAAATATCAATATTTAGTTGCTTTGCTAAAGTAATCATACTTTGACCTTCAAGCATTGTCATAATGTTGATTAAGTCATCGCCTGAAGTTACGCCACTTTTACTAAAAGTCATTTAATTAATTTTTATTTACTAGAAACTATAAGTTATCATAATCCAATGAAAATTATTGAACTTTTTGCAGGTATTGGCGGTTTTCGGATTGGATTTGAATCAGCCAATAAGAATTTAAATTCAGACTACTTTAAGGTGGTTTGGAGTAATCAGTGGGAGCCTAATGAGAGGGCTCAATACGCATCTCAAGTTTATGTCAATAAGTGGGGTGAAAAAAATCATAGCAATGAAGATATTGAGACGATTTGCGAGCGGGAAATGTCTTCTGGATCAGGCGAAAAAATCCTGCCGAAATACGATTTATTAGTTGGTGGTTTTCCATGCCAAGATTACTCAGTAGCTAAAACACTTCGAAGTGCAGAGGGTATTCATGGAAAAAAAGGTGTTTTATGGTGGTCGATATACAAAATTATTTCGATTACAGCGCCCAAGTACGTTCTCTTAGAAAATGTTGATAGATTAATAAGTTCCCCGGCCAAGCAACGGGGAAGAGATTTCGCAATTATGTTGTCATGTTTGAATGATTTAGGGTATGTGGTTGAGTGGCGAATCATTAATGCTGCTGAGTATGGGTTCGCTCAAAGAAGAAAGAGGATATTTATTTTTGCCTCAAAAGAGACAACGAAATATGCAAAAAAAATTATTAAATCTCCGTTCACATCAATTTATAAAAATGGTATTTTTCCGCAAGCTTTTCCAGTTATAGGCAAAGAAAAAAATTTAGAAGAAAATTTACTCCCTAATTTTTCAATTAGTGATTTAGATTTGGATGTGATAACAACTAATTTTAATAAGGGCGGTAAAAAAACTCCATTTTTAAATTCCGGTATCTCATTTAAAAGAAATATATGGACTGAGCGAGTTATTCCAAATTACTCTGGCAAGTTTGATTGCATTAGAAATCATCTGGTAAAGGATTCTGATGTGCCGGCTGAGTACTACATATCTAAAAAAGAATATGAAGAAAAATGGTTTCCCTTAAAGGATGCAAAAAAAATAGAAAGAATAAGTAAATCTGGAATTCCCTATCTTTATTCTGAAGGCAGAATTGCCTGTCCAGATGAGTTGAATAAGCCTGCTCGGACCATCATAACTTCGGAGGGGGGGAAAACCCCATCAAGATTTAAGCATATTATTTTTAAGGATGGTAAGTACAGAAGGTTGACACCAGTTGAGCTTGAGGGATTAAGTGGGTTTCCGAAGAATCATACAAGGCTGGACATTATTCCAGATAAGAAGCGAGCCTTCTTTATAGGTAATGCACTTGTAACAGGTGTTGTGGATAGGTTGGGGATTTCAATTTATAAACTGATTGGGTGAGTTGAGGGCAAGATGATGGATGAAAATTTTTTGGGTAAGTCTAGGCAAGAAAGGTTGGATATATTGGAACGAGCTGAGCTTGAGGCAGCTCGTGGGGATACTCGTACCTTCCTAATTACAAACTTTAAACGCAAGTCGCATGATTTACCAATTTTGCGCGTTAATATTTCAGTGCCAAAGTACAGGTTAAGGAATGGTAGAACATTAACCTATCAATTAGAGTATGTTGCAAAACATACAGTGGATAAAGATTTCTTTAGTGCTGACCCTGAAAATATTGAAGCTCAAAAAGCGCAATATGAAATATTAGAAAAAATGATTAATGAAGAGAGGCTATTGGAAACATTTCAAAGCACTCAAAAAAAGAACGGTGAAATTCAAACAGAGCCGTTAGTTCTAGATCATGATGGATTTGTTGTTAATGGTAATAGGCGTATTACAGCCTGGCGTAAGTTGTTATCGGACAATCCAAAATCATATGGGGCGTTTGAATATATAGATGTTGTTAGGTTGCCCCCTTGTGAGGAAAGGGAAATTGTTGAGTACGAAGAGGCTATTCAGGTTAAACCGGATATTAAAAGTGAATATGCATGGCATTGTCGTATAGGAATGATGCGACAAAGGCAATTTATTGACAATGTGGACCCCGAGGTTATTGTTAATAATTACAAACTTACAGATGTTGCAGAGTTGAATGATCAAATTGGTTACTATCAATTGGCTGAAAACTGGTTAGAGCAATCTGGTAAAACTAATGAGTGGTCTGAGGTTGATCAAAATGAACAAGCTTTTAAGATGCTTTATGAAGCAAAAAAGAAAAGGGGTAAGAAATTAATGCCTCATCATGAGATGGCTTTAGAGGCAGCTGCTTTTACTTTAATAAGTACGCCTAGACAAGATAAGGCAGGGCGGTTGTTTACTCAAATACCTGAATTGGGAAAATCACTTGAGGTCATTGTCGACAAAGTAGCAGAGGATAAGGGTTTTTTAGATCTTCCTGAAAAAGAAAGATTTAAGAGTTTTGCTCAATTTGTAACAATAAAAACTAATGAACGAGAAGAGGTTAAAGAAAAGTCCCAAATAATTTTTGAGGCCATAGAGGAAGCTAAGGAAGAGCTTAAAGGCGAAAAAAATGCTTCTTTTGTTGAGGATAAAGTTAATGAAGCAATTAAATGCTTAAATCAAGCCAAGAGGAATTTTAAGTCCCCTAAAAACCCATCAACCATTGTTTCTAACATGGATAAAATCTTAAGTTTGACAAATGAACTAAGAAAAAAGGTGCTTGAGGATAAAAAATAATGCCTCATCTAAAAGTTGACTATAGTCGCGAAAACTCGTCTGCGATTTTTACTTTCTCAGATGATGTAAAAGCATCCTTGCGAATGAGTATTTTTACTTACTGTCAGATATCAGGTTTAGAAAGCTATAAGAGATTATCTGACTTTCGGTTTCAGATGGATTGGTCAGATTTTTTATCAATATGTGATGGTATATCTGAGCGTGTTGAGTTCGAGGATGTTGAGTTTATTTTCGATGATGATGCTCGAAATAAATTCAATCTGGCGATAAAGGACAGAGAAGTCTTAACTGAAAGTTCTGCTCCAAGCCCCATAGATGCAAGTATTTTATTGGGGACTATTCAAGCAAGTCACTTTAAACGTAATTTAACTGCAGAGCAGCTTAGAAATGTTTGTAAGTTAGCGTCTTTGCGCGGTGGAGCGTCTTTTTCTGTCCCTGGCGCAGGTAAAACTACCGAAGCATTGGCGACTTACGCGTATCACAGTAAAGACCTTGACAAGGTTTTAATTGTGGCACCTAAGAATGCATTTATTTCTTGGGATGACCAGATTCAGGATTGTTTCTTAAATCCTCCGGCTATATATCGTATGCAGGGTGCAAATTTAAATGTGGATGAAATAGATGCTGCTAGATTTTTAATCATCACATATCAAAAATTAGCTAATGAAGTTCCGCTACTTAAAAAGCTTTTATCAAATCATCGGGTTATGATGATTCTTGATGAGGCGCATAGAATTAAAGGTGGTAAAGGTAGGGTAACTGCCGAAGCAGTACTGAGCCTAGCAGATTTGGTTGACAGGAGATTACTTCTTACTGGTACGCCAATGCCTCAAAGCATTGAGGATTTGAAGCCGCAAATTAGTTTTTTATATCCGGCATACCAAGTTCACAACATTGAAGATCCTGTTTCTGCAATTTCTAATATATTTGTTAGGACCACAAAAGCTGAGCTAGATGAATACTTGCCGTCAATTGTTTGCGAGCGTGAAATGGTTAAATTAGGTTTTGACCACAGGCATTTATATGATTTAGTTAAGAAAGAGGAGATTCGCAAGTTATCTGGATTAAATCTAACTGATAGAAGTGCTCTTAGGAGGGCTGGCCGCTCTGTAATGAGATTATTGATGTTAGCAGTAAATCCATCAATTATTGGTAAATTTGATAGTGATGCATTAAATGATTTGTTAATTGCAGCCTGTAAAAATGAGTCCCCAAAAAATAAACGAGCATGTGAAATCGCCAGGAAAAATGCTAATAATGGTGAGAAGACTCTTATATGGACAAACTTTAGACAGAATGTCGAGCTAATAACTACGCAATTGAAAGATTTGGGAGCTGTTCACATTCATGGAGGTGTTGATGCTGGCTCTGATGAGGATGAGGAGACGAGAGAATATAAAATCAAGCAATTCAATCAAGCGCCCGATTGTATGGTAATGGTTGCAACTCCTGCAGCTGCTTCAGAAAGTATAAGTCTTCATCATGGTTGCCATAATGCCGTTTTTATTGATAGATCATTTAATGCGGCACAGTATATTCAGGCACAAGACAGGATTCATAGAGTCAGTAATGATGGTAAGAATAAGCCAGCTGTAAAAATTAAATTTTTAGAATGTGAAGACTCAATTGATCAAACTGTTTCAAAACGTCTTGCCGAAAAGATTGAGAATATGTCAAAGGTTCTTAGAGATGACTCTCTAAGAGATATGATAAACGTAAGCCTGGATTTGGAAGAGGGTGTTCTGGATGAGTCAGAAGGCTTGGAGGTCGAAGACGTTCGAGCTCTTATTAAGGATATGGCTTCTTAATTATGGTGTCGGCTGGTTTAGTAGATGCTTTAGTTGAATTAATTTTAAAAATTAATAGCGGTTATCACTTACATGTAAATGTAACGATGCGCCGAGTTTTTAACAGCTGTGATTTAGCATCTATCTGTCAATTAGGCATTAGATATAAATTGCTTAAAGAAAACCATGATGAGCTTATCGAACTCTCTGAATCAGCCGCAATTTTAATTAAATCAGAAAAAAAATTATTTATTAAGCAAGCAATTGTAAAGATGTATGTTCAATTTGATAGGCCAGTAATTACTTCTTTAGCCCATCTTGGAGTTGCGCATTGTTTAGCTTCGATGAGTGCAAGTGAGCGTCAAATTTTTAGGGAAAGTGGACTTTTAGAAGATTCTCCAACTAATGAAATGATCGACTGGTGGGATGGGTTAGCAAGAGAACGCCGAGGGGATATTAATGCTCTCAAAGAAGATGTTGGTCGTCGCGGTGAAGAGATTGCAATTAATTATGAGCGAAGCAGAACTGGCCTAGAGCCAATATGGCAATCAATTTATGACAATACTGCTGGTTATGATATTTTAAGTTGTATTGATTTTGATTTAAGCCACCGCTTGTTTATTGAAGTTAAATCTAGTACTTTGGCTAGATCTAAGGCGCATTTTTATCTTTCTAAAAATGAATACAATTTTGCTAAGCAAAAAGAAAATTACCATCTCTATCTTTTTAATTTTTTGAATAATGATATCTACATGGCAATTGCTGACATTTCAATGATTTCTGATTCAATACCTCAAAGTATTGGATTTGGAGAGTGGGAGTCATGCTCTATTCCATTTAGTCACCCGAATTTAGAATTTAAAAAAATTGAAATTAGTGCATTTAAGAAGTAGTAACTTTTTGAATGTAACGTTTAGCGATCTCTTTGGGTGACGTGCGTTCAACTATGAATCCACTTTAAGCTCAAGCTGGCTCAATATATGAGCCACCCATGTCCCAAAATGCGAAATATGCTAATCGGACCAGCCATCATTTCTTTCTTGCTACCTCTACAACTCTATGCCAACGATCTTCAACATTTCCGTCTTGAAACGGATGTTTACGTGCGTATTGCACGTGATTCAGCCGTATTGATTGGTGTGCCCAATCTCATGAACCGTTTTCCAGTCATCAACCATGACCAAGAGCTCATACTCAGAGAAGCCAACAAATATGATCGACCCCTTAAAAGAAGAAAACTCTTCATTCTCAAATTCTTAAGAAGTACTAATACTTTTTCGGATATTTAAAAATGATTATTCATGAATTAATCAACAACATGTAATTTATCAAAAAGTGCGGTCAAAAAAATCAAGTTAAAGACTACATATGCTTGGGTAAGAAACCAAAAACTGTTAGAGTTGAAAGAACTTATAAAAACAATATTTGGGGTCGTACTTATCAAAAAATTTATGAACTCTTTAACCCACCCAAAGACATAGACTTGGTAAACATCTACCCATACATATAAATGCTCTACCACCGCCCACAACTCCTTCAGCACATCCGTGACCAATTCGTCATTGACTGGCATGGGGTTCATGGAGCTAATCACTGGGCCAGGGTCTTGCATCATGGCCAACGCATCGCTGAACAAAGACAAGCTGACTTACTCGTTGTAGAACTATTTGCTTTTTTGCATGACAGCTGCCGCTTTGATGACTACAAAGACCCACTGCATGGAGAGCGGGGTGCAGAATTCGCCCACGGCATCAATGGACAACACTTCCACCTAGACAGTCAGCAGCTCGATAACCTCTGCTATGCTATTCGTCATCACTCAGGTGGTGAAGTCTCTACCAATCCAACCATACAAAGCTGTTGGGATGCTGATCGCTTAGATCTTGGAAGAGTAGGCATCATCCCATCACCTAAATTCTTATCTGTTGAAGCCTCTCAACTGATTGATGAAGCATTCAACTGGAGCATCAGTTCATGAAAACACTTTTATCAATTTCAAAAAACTTCATTCTCAAATTTCCCACATTCATCACATTTGGTCTTTTGAATGTAGCTCTTCTAAATCTTGCCTTCGCTCAATCTACTGCCACCCCCGAGCACGCCATAGGCCTTAAAGAACAACTCATCTCAGTTGAGCTATCTCCGGGCATTCAACAACAAGGTGTTTTATCACTTGCTGCTAGCAGCACAGCGCCCACACGACTTGCTGTTTTATTTCCGGGCTATCCATCAGTAGTAAGACCAGTGGTTGAAGGGCAGAGCATGACATCCTCTAAGCTCTCTGGAAACTTCTTGATTCGGTCACGCCGTCACTTGGCCACTGATGCAATTGCTACTTTGGTTGTGGATTGTCACTCGGATAGTGGTGACTATTGCTCAAGCAGTTATCAAGCATCTTCAAAACGTCATCAAGATGTATTGAAGTTAATTCAGGAAGTTAAAAAACAATACCCAAGTATTCAAGAGATATGGGCAATAGGTACATCGATGGGCACAGTCTCATCAAGCTTTGCACTCACTCATGAGCCCAGTATTTACAAAGGAGCGATTCATACAGCTTCGATCACTGAACCCAATGCCAGAAACTCTTATCCAGAACTAAGAAACTTTGATTACGCCAAAGCCAATCACATCTTCATTCACCATCTGAACGATCCTTGCTTCCTGACCACTCATTCAGGAGCGAAGTCCATTGCAGAAAAATACAAACGTCCATTGATCACGGTCACCGGAGGAGGTGATTTTCGTGGGGATGCTTGCAAGGCATTTACCGAGCATGGCTTTAGAGGCAAAGAAAAAGAAGTCATGACCGCCATTGGCAAAATTCTGATGACAGCCAAAGTTGAAGCCCTCTTAATTGATTAAAAGTGCTTATAAATCAAGGATTTTAAGTAAATAGGGGGGGGGCTGAATAAAATCATCAAAACATATAAATATTATTATATTTATATAAACATTAATATTAATAATCCAAATAAATTATTAAATACTTGCCGATTAGGTATTTAATAGTTACTATAATAAATATCCTCAATAATTAATTGATGGGATAGCTCAGAAAACTGGTTTATTAACTGCTGAGTAAATTAATACTTATTAAACTTATATAATATTTGGAGAATCAATGGCAACTTATCAAGAGTTATTAGCTCAAAAAGAATCTTTAGAGAAACAAATCCTTGAAGCTAAAGCCCGTGAAAAAGCAGAAGGCGTTGCTAAGGCAAAAGCCATCATTGAACAATATAACTTGAGCGCCTCTGATATATTCAATCGCAAAGGTCCTGCAGGCTCACGTGGTGGTAAGGTTGCTGCTAAATACCGCAATCCAAACACAGGTGAAACCTGGACTGGCCGTGGCAAAGCGCCAAAATGGATCGAAGGTCAAAACCGCGCTCAATTTGCAATTTAATGCGCGATTTACTAGATATTACTGATCAGGTAACTCAGTAATATTTAGTAATAAATAGCTCAAACAATAAAAAGCCCGTTAATTGGTCAGTTAATGACCCATAGCGGGCTTTCTCTTTTCTCCATCCCGCCCTTAAATACACTCTAATTAATTGACTTATATTCCCTCATATTTTCAGGGAGGGGTAGTGATTGCTATGCTAGTAATCAGGCATGTACCTTTTGGCTAACTCTTGCTTTCTTTTTTACCAACGCATTTAGTTGGAAATTAATACCTTCATTTTTTTGAATAATATGGATCACTTGAAAAAAATTCTCCATGGTTGGGTTGCCAGTAAGAGCAAGCATACGATGAAGGCTTTTACTCGGCTTATTTATTTCTTGAGCCAAGCCCTCAAAGCCGATCGTAGAATTCACGAGATCTCTGAGTAAGGCTTTTCCAAGTGCGGTATCGCCTACAAAAAAGGCAGAAAGAGCTTCTTCAAATAGAGCTGCTGCAAAAGCAGGGTCACGCTCAACGCGCGCCTTAACTGTATCTTTAAATAATTTAGTTAATGGCATGATTATTTCCTTTTCTCTTTAAGGACCTTTGTACCTACTGCAAGCCAAACTTGATGAGGAGGCAAAATACCGATTTTGGATTTTTAATGGCAACCTCTGCCAAAGTGGCCTGCTACCGCATCAAAGCCCAGTGCTCCTAGAGCTTATATTCCAGCCTCTTCGCATTTCTGAACCAGGCAATCCAAAATCAAGGTTTCCATCTTGTGGGCATAAAGCAAATTAACCTCGCCTTTTGCCATAGAGAGCTTATCTTTCTTATATCCCCTGATCATTGAATTGGTCAAAATCTTGGGTTCTTTATTGGGTGGATATTCTTTGATTTCTGGGGGAATCTTTGTCACTTGAGGATGCAACTTTAAGAACCCACCCTCAACCAAAGTAGGGATGTGTCTGGTGTGCAGGTTTCTCTGCAAATAATGAAGCAAATGAACTTGCTCAACTGGGCTGATCTGCCAATCCAAATAAATCACATCGGGTGATAGGGAAACCGATTGCATCAAGGCTTCCAGGGTGTCATGGCACAAATGCAAATCGACCGAAGACTCCCAAGGCTCAACGAACTTCTTGAAGTCTTCGAACTGCTCCTCGCCTCGCAAAATACAGAGTAATAGGAACTGATTGCCGCAGCGTTCGCGGATACCCATTCTTCTGCGGGTCAGCAATTGCTCTAATGAGGACATCAAAATACGGCGGTGACCGCCTCGGGTTTTCCAAGCCAATAACTCGCCAGTCTCAACCATCTTTTGGACGGTACCTAGTGATACTTGAAGATGCTTCGCGGTTTCGCGAGTACTCAAGAAATCTTTAGGATTTTCTTCTTTATTAAGGTCCATCTAAAACTTTCCTATTAATTGATGAAAGGACCTGAAATCGTATATTTAATTTATTTGCTATGTAATCAGACGATTCTGATTTCTTTGTAGGAAATTTCTTACAAATAACTGTCATGAGAAACCGATTAAATAAGGGAAAAACCTGAATGTGCACCTTAAACATTGGGTTTAAAGTGATTATTGTTAAAAAAGTCCCGCAAATTGGTGCTGGAAGTGTTAAGCTCTCATTTACGGAAATGTTTCCGTGGTAGTTACAACTTGATCGCAATCCGCTAACCGGTGAAGCCGTGTCGCGGAAGGTTTTAACCCACTACAAACTCGGGATACCCGATGAAAGGTGAGCAATATGATGCAGTCCTACAGAGGTAGTTCTTATCTCTTTGGCGGTAACGCGCCCTACGTAGAAGAACTCTACGAAGCCTATCTTGAAAACCCAGCTTCTGTCTCAGACTATTGGCGTGAATATTTTGACAATGTTCAATTAGTGCCAGCTGTTGATGGTTCAACCAAACACGATGTACCTCATGCCCCAGTGGTCAATGCTTTTGCACAACGTGCCAAGCAAGGTCCGATTCGTGTCATCAATGACTCTGCCGATTCAGAACTAGGTCGCAAACGCGTTGCTGTTCAACAACTCATCGCTGCTCACCGCAACGTTGGTAACCGTTGGGCCGATTTAGACCCACTCAAGCGCACTGAGCGCCCAAATATTCCAGAGCTAGATCCTGCCTTCTACGGTTTGGGTGATGCTGACATGGACATCGTATTTAATACCAGCAACACATTCTTCGGCAAAGACAACATGACTTTGCGTGAGTTGTTGCAAAACTTGCGCCAAACATACTCAGGCACCATCGGTGCTGAGTTCATGTACATCACTGATCAAAAGATCAAACGTTGGTGGCAAGAAAAATTAGAAGCTGCGAGATCAACTCCAAGCTTCTCACCAGAAAAGAAAAAACAAGTTCTTGAGCGCTTAACAGCAGCTGAAGGCTTAGAGCGTTACTTGCACACAAAGTATGTGGGTCAAAAGCGTTTCTCATTAGAGGGCGGTGAAAGTTTCATCGCTTCGATGGATGAAGTGATCAAAGTGGCTGGCTCTGCCGGTGTACAAGAAATCGTGATCGGTATGGCTCACCGCGGTCGTTTGAACGTGTTGGTGAACACCTTGGGCAAGATGCCTAAAGACTTGTTCGCTGAATTCGATCACACAGCCCCAGAAGATTTGCCTGCTGGTGACGTGAAGTATCACCAAGGTTTCTCAAGCGACGTCACAACTCCTGGCGGTCCTGTGCATTTGTCATTGGCGTTCAACCCATCTCACTTAGAGATCGTGAACCCAGTGGTAGAAGGTTCAGTGCGTGCGCGTATGGATCGTCGTGGCGACACAACAGGTTCTCAAGTGATGCCAATCTTGGTACACGGTGACGCAGCGATTGCTGGTCAAGGTGTGGTTCAAGAAACATTGGCGATGGCTGAGGTTCGTGGTTACTACACTGGTGGCACGATTCATATCGTGATCAACAACCAAATCGGTTTCACGACATCAGACCCACGCGACTTGCGTTCGACTCTTTACTGTACAGACATCCTCAAAACAATCGATGCACCTGTGTTGCACGTGAACGGTGATGATCCAGAAGCAGTGGTGTTCGCTACTCAGTTGGCTGTTGAATATCGCAACACCTTCAAAAAAGACGTGGCGATCGACATCATCTGTTTCCGTAAATTAGGTCACAACGAGCAAGACACTCCAGCCTTGACTCAACCTTTGATGTACAAAAAGATTGCACAACATCCTGGTACTCGTAAGTTATATGCTGACAAGCTAGAAGCCCAAGGCGTATTGCAAGCTGGTGGCGGTGATGAAATGGTCAAAGCCTATCGCACAGCGATGGATGCTGGTAAGCACACAGTAGACCCAGTGATTTCTAACTTCAAAGGCAAGTACGCAGTTGATTGGTCTCCATTCCTAAATAAGAAATGGACAGACTCAGCGGACACAGCGATTCCTTTGGCTGAGTGGAAGCGCTTGGCAGAACGTATTACAAAAGTGCCAGAAGGCTTTAAGCCACATAACTTGGTTGATAACGTATTGAACAATCGTGCGGCCATGGGTCGTGGCGAAGTCAACGTTGACTGGGGTATGGGCGAGCACATGGCGTTTGCTTCATTGGTGGCGAGCGGTTACCCGATTCGTTTATCAGGTGAAGACTCAGGCCGTGGCACATTCACACACCGTCACGCAGTGATCCATGATCAAAATCGCGAAAAGTGGGACACAGGTACTTATGTGCCTTTGGAACACGTTGCAGAAGGTCAAGCCAATTTCACTGTGATCGACTCAATTCTTTCAGAAGAAGCTGTTTTAGGTTTTGAATATGGTTACGCAGCAGCAGAACCAAACACTTTGACTATTTGGGAAGCCCAGTTCGGTGACTTCGTGAACGGTGCTCAAGTGGTGATCGACCAGTTCATCGCCTCTGGCGAAGTGAAGTGGGGTCGTGCCAATGGTCTAGTTCTTATGTTGCCTCACGGTTATGAAGGTCAGGGTCCTGAGCACTCATCAGCACGTCCTGAGCGTTTCATGCAGTTGTGCGCTGACATGAACATGCAAGTTGTTCAGCCAACCACTGCTTCACAAATCTTCCATTTGTTGCGTCGTCAGATGATCCGTCAGTTCCGTAAGCCGTTGATCATCATGACTCCAAAATCTTTGTTGAGAAACAAAGACGCCACATCACCAGTTTCAGAATTCACCAAAGGTGAATTCAAAACAGTGATCGGTGAATTGGATGAGAGCATTGATCCTAAGAAAGTGACCCGTGTGGTTGCTTGCTCAGGCAAGGTTTATTACGACTTGGTAAAAGCTCGTGAAGCTAAGAAACAAACTGATGTGGCATTGATTCGTGTAGAACAGTTGTATCCGTTCCCACACAAAGCATTTGCTACAGAAATGAAGAAATATCCAAAAGCGACTGAAATTGTTTGGTGTCAGGACGAGCCACAAAACCAGGGTTCATGGTTCTTCATTCAGCACAACATTCACGAGAACATGACAGAGGGTCAAAAATTGGGTTACTCAGGTCGCCCAGCTTCAGCCTCTCCGGCTTGTGGTTACGCTCACTTGCATCAAGATCAACAAAAATCTTTGATTGAAGGCGCGTTTGCCAAACTCAAAGGTTTTGTACTCACTAAATAATCAGTTAATAACACTAACAATTACTCAATAGAGAATAAGGGAAAAAGAACATGGCTATCGTAGACGTCAAAGTTCCACAATTATCAGAATCAGTTGCAGAAGCAACTATGTTGACTTGGAAGAAAAAAGCCGGTGAAGCGGTTGCTCAAGATGAAATCTTGATCGAAATCGAAACCGACAAAGTGGTGCTTGAAGTACCAGCGCCTTCAGCCGGTGTATTGGCTGAAATCGTGGTGGGTGATGGCGGCACAGTGGTTTCTGATCAAGTGATTGCAAAAATTGACAGCGCTGCTAAAGCTGCTGCTGCACCTGCAGCGGCCGCTCCTGCTCCTGCAGCTGCACCAGCCGCAGCTCCTGCTGCTGCGCCAGCAGCCGCTGCATCAGCCAGCGCTAAGGCAATGCCTTCAGCAGCTAAGTTGATGGCAGAAAACAATCTATCTGCTGCTCAAGTGGGTGGTTCAGGTAAAGATGGTCGTGTGACCAAAGGTGATGTTCTTGCAACATTGTCTGGCGCAGCACCAGTTGCTAAAGCAGCTGCTGCACCAGCGGCACCGCAAGTGAACATCGGTAATCGCCCAGAAGAGCGCGTACCAATGAGCCGTTTGCGTGCTCGTATTGCTGAGCGCTTATTGCAGTCTCAACAAACCAATGCCATTTTGACTACTTTCAACGAAGTGAACATGGCTCCAGTGATGGGCATGCGCAACAAATACAAAGACCAGTTTGAAAAAGAACACGGTACTAAGTTAGGTTTCATGTCTTTCTTCGTTAAAGCAGCTGTGCACGCTTTGAAGAAATACCCGGTCTTGAATGCCTCAGTTGATGGCAACGACATCGTTTATCACGGTTACTTTGACATTGGTATCGCCGTTGGTTCACCACGTGGTCTAGTGGTACCTATTCTGCGCGATGCTGATCAAATGAGCTTGGCTGATATTGAAAAGAAAATTGCTGAATTTGGCGTTAAAGCACGTGATGGCAAATTAACACTTGATGACTTGTCAGGTGGTACTTTCTCAATCTCTAACGGCGGTATCTTCGGTTCAATGTTGTCTACACCGATCATCAACCCACCACAGTCAGCTATTTTGGGTATCCACGCTACCAAAGACCGTGCTGTTGTTGAAAACGGTCAAGTGGTGGTGCGCCCAATTAACTATTTGGCGATGTCTTACGACCACCGCATCATTGACGGTCGTGAAGCTGTATTAGGTTTGGTTGCAATGAAAGAAGCGTTGGAAGATCCAGCACGTCTTTTGTTAGACCTTTAATCCATACAGTCAAAGACAAAGAGAAATAGGGAAAAATTATGAGTCAAAATTTTGACGTAGTTGTCATTGGCGGTGGCCCTGGTGGTTACATCGCTGCGATTCGTGCCGCTCAATTAGGTTTCAAAGTAGCGTGTGCTGAAAGCAATCCATATGACGATCCAAAAGGTGAGCCACGTTTGGGCGGTACTTGTTTGAACGTTGGTTGTATTCCATCAAAAGCATTGTTGGCCAGCTCTGAAGAGTTTGAGAACATCGCTCATCACATTGGTGATCACGGTATCAGCGTTAAAGATGCCAGCATCGATGTGAAAAAGATGATTGCTCGCAAAGATGACATCGTTGGCAAGATGACAGGTGGCATTCAGTTCTTGTTCCGCAAAAACAAAATCACTTTGTTAAGAGGCCACGCTTCATTTGCAGGCAAGGGCGCTGATGGTTACCAGATCAAAGTGGACGGTAAAGACGCTGGCACAGTAACTGCTAAAAACGTCATCATCGCCACAGGTTCTAAAGCCCGTCATCTACCAGGCATGCCTGTTGATAACGAATTGATTTGTGACAACGAAGGTGCTCTCAAGTTTGGCGCCACTCCTAAGAAATTAGGCGTGATTGGTGCTGGCGTGATTGGTCTTGAGTTGGGTTCAGTCTGGCGTCGTTTGGGTGCTGAAGTCACGATCCTTGAAGCATTACCAAGCTTCTTGGGTGCTTGTGATGAAGGCGTTGCCAAAGAAGCTCACAAACTATTCACCAAGCAAGGCTTGAAGATCAATTTGGGTGTGAAGATTGGTGAAGTGAAAGCATCTAAAAAAGGTGTGTCAGTGGCTTATACAGACAGCACTGGTGCAGCTCAAAAACTTGAATGTGATCGTTTGATCGTGTCAGTGGGTCGTGTACCAAACACTGAAGGTTTGAACCTAGAAGCCATCGGCTTAAAAGTGGATGAGCGCGGTTTCATTCCAATCGATAACCACACATGCGCTACTTCAGCTCCTGGTGTATACGCTGTGGGTGACGTGGTGCGTGGACCGATGTTGGCACATAAAGCTGAAGACGAAGGTGTCTTAGTGGCTGAAGTGATCGCTGGTCAAAAACCACACATTGATTACAACTGCATTCCTTGGGTGATCTACACATCTCCTGAGATTGCTTGGGTTGGCAAAACTGAACAGCAATTAAAAGCTGAAGGTCGTGCTTACAAGCCAGGTCAGTTCCCATTCGCGGCCAACGGTCGTGCCTTGGGTATGGGCTCTGCTGATGGTTTCGTGAAAGTGTTGGCTGATGCTCAGACTGATGAGATCCTTGGTGTTCACATTGTTGGTGCGGCAGCCTCAGACTTGATCGCTGAAGCCGCTGTAGCGATGGAGTTCAAAGCAGCCGCTGAAGACATCGGTCGCGTTTGCCATCCACACCCAAGCTTGTCAGAAGTCGTGAGAGAAGCAGCATTGGCGACTGACAAACGTGCACTGAATATGTAATGCATGTGATGTTGCTTTATCAAGAGTGACAAATTGGGGATCGATAAACGCTATTGGTTTATAGATCCCCAAATTATTTATACAGACAGCATTTTTTTAGATAGTACTTACTAGAAAGCAATCACGCAGATAAATCATGAAAATGAAAGTCGTTGATTTTTACAAACAAGAATTGGTCAAGCGAGGCTATGGCAGCGATCCTGCACAACAAGCCGCGATTGATCGCTTGCAAGTATGTCAAGATGAATGGTTTGCCTACAAAGAAGTGCGCAGTAATACCCTGAAAAAAATGGTGCGCTTTCCAGATCTTCCTCGTGGTGTTTATCTATGGGGTGGAGTGGGGCGCGGAAAATCATTTTTGATGGATTGCTTCTACGAAGCATCTCCTCTGGAGAAGAAAACCCGTTTGCACTTTCATGAGTTCATGCGTGAAGTTCACCGAGAGCTTCAAGACCTCAGAGGTCAAGCAGACCCATTGGATGCCTTGGGTAAAAACATCGCCAAAAAATACCGTTTGATTTGTTTTGATGAGTTTCACGTGAGCGATGTGGCTGATGCAATGATCTTGTACAAATTGCTTGAAGCCTTATTCAAATACCGCGTGCAATTCATCATGACGTCCAATTACCGTCCTGATCTTCTTTACCCAGATGGCTTGCATCGTGACCGTCTCTTGCCAGCGATTGCTTTATTGCAAGAAAAGCTCGATGTGATGAACGTTGATGCAGGCATCGACTACCGTCAAAAAGCGATGGAACAGGTTCAGGCCTACTACACACCTTTGGGTGCAGAAACTGCGAAAACCATGGATGCAGTTTTTAACAAAATTGCTGAAGCGCACGATGAGGAAAACTCAACTCTTTTTATTGAATCAAGAGAAATCAATGCCGTGCGCAGAGCCGGTGGCGTAGCTTGGTTCAACTTTAAAACTTTGTGTGGTGGCACAAGATCTCAAAACGATTATCTAGAGATCTCTAATCTGTTTCACACGGTACTACTATCAGAAGTGCCACACATGCCACCCAAGATGTCGAGTGAGGCGCGTCGCTTCACTTGGTTGATCGATGTCTTTTATGACCATAAGGTCAAACTCATCATCTCGGCCGAGGTAGCAGCAGAATTACTCTACACCGAAGGCCCTATGGCCAATGAGTTCCACAGAACCGTGTCACGCATTGTTGAGATGCAGTCCAAAGAGTACCTTGAGGCGCCTAGGCGCATCGTTGATACCAGTCTGACTTAGGTCTGACTTAGGTCTAACTTAGTTGATCCTTAATCTCAAAGCATTGCCGCCAATAGGCAAGTAAAATAGACGCATGCACACACTCAATGCCGATTTGCATTGCCACTCCGTTGTTTCTGATGGGACTTTGACCCCGGAAGCTCTGGCTTGTCGTGCCCATGCCAATGGCGTACAAGTATGGTCTTTGACCGACCACGATGAAGTGGGTGGTCAAGAGCGCGCCAAAAAAGCCGCCGAAGATCTGGGCATGAAATACATCTCTGGTGTTGAAATCTCAGTGACCTGGTGCTCACAAACAGTTCACATTGTTGGTTTGGGGATTGACCACACCAACGCCGCTTTGATTGAAGGCCTTTATCAGACCAGAAATGGTCGATCCAAGCGAGCCCAAGAGATTGCAGCACAACTCGATCAAATCGGCATTAAAAATGCCTACGAGGGTGCTTTGCAATTCGTGGGTAATCCTGAACTTATTTCAAGAACGCATTTCGCACGATTCTTGGTGGATTCTGGTGTTTGCAAAGACACCAATGAAGTATTTGCCAATTATTTAATAGAAGGTAAACCTGGCTATGTGGGCCATGAATGGGCCAATTTAACCGACGCCGTCAATTGGATCACCCAAGCGGGTGGTATTGCCGTGATAGCCCATCCAGGGCGTTATAACTACACCAGCTTGCAGTTAGACGAGCTTTATGGCCAGTTCAAAGACATGGGCGGCCGTGGCATCGAAGTGGTCACTGGTAGCCATACCAAGGACGAGTACAAAACATTTGCTAAAGTAGCACTACAGCATGGTTTTTTGGCTTCCAGAGGGTCTGATTTTCATAGTCCCACTGAGAGCCATGTAGATTTGGGCACCTTGCCAGATCTGCCATCACAATTACAACCTGTTTGGTTGGAGTTTCAATAAGAGATATATGTTTTCTGAACGAGTTTTATCAGGTATGCGCCCAACCGGCGCTCTGCACTTAGGTCACTATCACGGTGTTCTTAAAAATTGGTTAAAGCTTCAAGCTGAATACCCATGCTATTTCTTTGTGGCTGATTGGCATGCTTTGACCACGCACTATGAAACACCAGAGGTGATTGAAAAATCCGTTTGGGACATGGTCATCGATTGGTTGGCAGCTGGTGTTGATCCAACTCAAGCCACCTTGTTCATTCAGAGCAAAGTGCCAGAGCACGCAGAACTATTTCTCTTGTTAGCCATGGGCACACCTTTGGGTTGGTTGGAACGTGTACCGACCTACAAAGATCAAATTGAAAAACTCAAAGAAAAAGATCTTCAGACTTATGGTTTCTTGGGCTATCCATTGCTACAAGCCGCAGACATCTTGATCTACCGCGCACAACACGTGCCAGTGGGTGAAGACCAAGTGCCTCACGTAGAAATGACCCGTGAAGTAGCGCGTCGTTTTAATCACTTGTATGGTCGTGAACCAGGCTTTGAAGAAAAAGCTTTGGAAGCAGCTAAAAAATTAGGCAGTAAGCGCACCAAGTTATACCTTGAGCTCAGAACCGAGTATCAAGAAAAAGGCCATGAAGAAGCACTAGAGCAGGCTCGTGCGGTATTGGCTGACGCACAAAGTTTATCAATGGGTGACCGTGAGCGTTTGTTCGGTTACTTAGAAGGTTCAAGAAAAATTATTTTGGCTGAGCCGCAAGCGCTCTTGACGCAAGAGTCACGCATGCCTGGTTTGGATGGCCAAAAAATGTCCAAGTCTTATGGCAACACGATTGCTCTGCGTGAAGACGCTGCATCGGTTGAGAAAAAAATCAAAACCATGCCAACTGATCCAGCCCGTATTCGTAAAACGGATGTGGGTGATCCAGCGCGTTGCCCAGTGTGGCAATTGCATGCGGTGTATTCCAGCGACGAAACCAAAGCTTGGGCAGAAAAAGGTTGTAAGAGTGCCGGCATTGGTTGCTTGGAATGCAAACAACCTGTGATCGATGCGATTCTCAAAGAGCAACAACCGATGATGGAACGTGCTCAAACTTATTTGGACGATCCAAGTTTATTGCGCGCCATCATTGCTGATGGTTGTGATAAGGCTCGCAAATCTGCTCAAGAAACGATGCGCGATGTGCGCGAGGCCATGGGACTTGATTACAGTTAAGTCGCACCAAGAGTTGAGTGTTCCAGCTTCGGACTGGGTACAAACTCACGCTTCGAAGATCAAAGCCGGTGGACGTGTCTTGGACTACGCTTGCGGCAGTGGTCGCCATGCGGTTTGGTTGGCCAAGCAAGGCTTTCAGGTGATGGCGATCGATCGTGATTTGGCCTCTTTGCAGCAAATCAAGAGTAGCCATCCTGATCTGGCCATCCAAACAGAAGCCATTGATCTAGAAACCGATGCCTGGTCATTGAGCCATTTAGGCCAATTTGACGCGGTGATTGTGACCAATTACCTCTACCGTCCTTTTTTGCAAAAATTGCCTAATTTATTGAATTCTCAAGGGGTTTTGATCTACGAAACCTTTGCCATTGGCAATGAAGCCTTTGGTAAACCCAGTAATCCTGACTTTTTATTAAAACCCAATGAACTGCTCGGCTTTGCCTCAAATATGAGGGTTTTGGCCTATGAGGACCTCACGGTCACTCAGCCTAAACCCGCTTGTGTGCAGAGAGTCTGTGCTGTTCCGCTACAATCAAAAACATGACTAAATTAGCTAAAAATATCTCAGGAAGTTTGGTGGCCATTGTCACGCCCATGCACGCCGATGGCAGTCTAGATTTGCCTGGTTTGCGCCAGTTGATCGATTGGCATATTGAGCAGGGCACCGATGGCATCGTGATCGTTGGTACCACTGGTGAATCTCCAACTGTTTCAGTTGAAGAGCACTGTGAACTGATCAAAGTGACCGTTGAACACACGGCTAAACGTATTCCAATCATTGCGGGCACTGGTGGTAATTCAACCAGCGAAGCAATTGAGCTCACAGAGTACGCAAAAAAAGTGGGTGCCGATGCCAGTTTGCAAGTCGTGCCTTATTACAACAAGCCAACACAAGAAGGCATGTATCAGCATTTCAAAACAATCGCTCAAAAAGTTGATCTACCAGTCATTTTGTACAACGTGCCAGGTCGCACGGTGGCAGACATGGCCACAGAGACCACAATTCGTTTGGCCAAAGTGCCAGGCATTGTTGGTATCAAAGATGCGACGGGCAATCTTGATCGCGGCATTCAGTTGATCGCTGGTCTAGAAGAGGCGGGTTGTAAAGATTTCGCGGTTTACTCTGGTGATGATCCAACAGCCTTGTTGCTGATGATGATGGGTGGTCGCGGCAATATTTCTGTGACAGCCAACGTGGCACCTAAATTGATGCATGAGCTGTGCGTGGCTGCCATGGCTGGTGATGTGGCACGTGCCAAAGAAATCCAATTCAAATTACTGCCGGTTCACAAAGCCATGTTTGTAGAAGCCAACCCAATTCCGGTGAAGTGGGCTTTAACCGCTATGGGCAAAATGAAGCCAGGGATTCGTCTACCACTCACAACTTTGGTAGGCAGTGCTCAAGAACAAGTCAAGCAAGCGCTGATCGGCGCTGGCTTAATGTCTAAATAATCGTTCGATAACTTAGGAAAACTTATGCGTCGCATATCAATTAAATCAAGCGTGCTACTGATGTCAGTTTTAGCAACTGGCGTCTTGACCTCTGCTTGCACCAGCACGTTTTCTGGTGACACCATTGATTACAAATCTGCTGGCGAAAAGAAGGGCCCTAATTTGGCATTTCCACCAGACATGACCGCGATGGGTGGTGACAAGCGTTACGTGGTGCCTGATGGCGGTGCAACACTATCTGGTTACAGCACAGCTGTTAAAAACAAACCAACAGGCAAAGAAGCTGTATTGCCAGCAGTGTCTGGCATGAAGATCGAACGTGAAGGTAATCGTCGTTGGTTGGTGGTTTCAAAGCCAGCCAAAGATTTGTATCCAAGCGTGCGTGAGTTCTGGCAAGAGACTGGCTTCATTCTCTTAACTGATTCACCAGAGACCGGCATCATGGAAACTGATTGGGCAGAAAATCGTGCCAAGATTCCTCAAGACATCATTCGTCGCACCCTTGGTAAAGTTTTAGATTCTCTTTACTCTACTGGTGAGCGTGACAAGTTCCGCACACGTTTAGAAGTTAACAGCAAAGGCGACACTGAGATCTATATCACTCACCGTGGTGCTACTGAAGAATTAACAGGTAATGACAAGTCTCAAACCATGTGGACCAATCGTCCGAATGATCCTGAATTAGAAGCTGAATTCTTGGCTCGTTTGATGCAGCGTTTGGGATACACCGAAGATGCTGCGCGCGCATCAGTGGGTCAAAAATCAACAGTGGCTGCTAATGCACCATCTCGCTTGAAGAAAGACAAACAGCCACGTCTTGAGTTCGCTAGCAACTTTGATCGTGCTTGGAGAGAAGTGGGTGTTGGCTTGGATCGTTCAAACTTCACCGTTGAAGACCGTGATAGAAGCAAAGGTATTTACTACGTGCGTTTTGTGAACACCAATGACCTATCACCAGAGACCAACAAGAGTTTCTTCGCTAACTTATTCAGCAAGAAGAGTGCCGATGAGTTGAAAAAAGCGAAACGTTACCGTGTACAGGTTAAAGATGTTGCTGGTAATGTCACTGTGACCGTTCAAGATGAAAAAGGCGCGAACGAACTAGGTGAAACAGCTGTTCAAATCTTGACACTTTTGGATCAGCAGATCGGTCGCTGATTAGAAGTTCAAAATAGCAAAAGCTAAAAACAGCAGACGCTAAAACAGCAGGCAAAAAAAAGACCACCCGAGGGTGGTCTTTTTACTTCTGAAGAAGAATTACTTCTTAGCAGGTGCTGGAGCAGCTGGAGCAGCTGGAGCAGCTGGAGCAGCAGCAGGAGCTGCAGCAGGAGCAGCTTCAGGAGCTGGAGCAGCAGCAGGAGCTACAGGAGCTGGAGCTTCTTTTTTGCCGCAAGCAGCCAAAGAAATTGCCAACAAAGAAGCGATTAATAGTGATTTTTTCATTTTGTTTTCCTTAAAAGATTAGCTAATCATCTAACGGTGATTTAGACCGGGTGCCTTCATTATTAAAACTAATGCACCGACGATGATTATAAATAAAAATGCGCAAAATACTAGTGATAACCCTAATCTTGATCAATTAATATCCAGGCTGAGCTGTAGGCCTCAAACCAAGGGCTATCAACATCCTTGATCAATTTCACTAACTGTTGGCACTTGGCGGGGCTCAAAGATTGCTCTTGGGCTAATGCCAGCCAGAAAGCCCAATCAGCCTCTTCGGAATCGCTCAAACTCTCGCCATTGAGGTAGAAAAAGTCATGATCGTGCAGGGCTTTTGATTGAGGGGATAGCTTAAGTCCTTGTTGTGCAATCATTTTTTTGAAAGCATGCAAATCCAACTGACTGCTAGGAGCATCAAAGACCGTTTGAGGTTTTGGTTCGCTCAGGATGCTGGCCAGTGTGCAAGAAATATCACTATTGCTCCAGCGCAAGCCATTTAAGTGCTTAGACACTGCTGCAACCAGGTCTTTGGGTACTGCGTTGGTATCAAGAGTGGCAGGCTGCTTTGGATCGGTATATAACTGGCAAAGCTTTGGATCATTCTCGAGGGCCTCGGTGGTGCGCCAAAGAATTTCACTGATCAACTCTTTATAAGTTGGTGCTCTGAAGCCAATCGACCAAGTCTGGCAACCAGCATCCAATGCCAAGCCATCATGAGCGATGTTGGGTGGTAAATACAGCATGTCGCCAGGCTCTAAAACCCAATCTTGGGTGGGTTCAAAGTGTTTCAAGATCTTGAGTGGCAAACCTTCTTTTAAGCGCAGATCTTTTTGTCCTGAAATCTTCCAATGACGACGACCAGCCATTTGTAACAAAAACACATCATAAGAATCCACGTGCGGACCGACGCCACCATGCTTGCCTGCGATGCTGATCATCAAATCATCTAAACGAGCTTCAGGAATGAAGCGAAACCAAGACATCACTCTTTCAGCGATTGGATGATGGGCGTTGACACCTTGCACCAACAAAGTCCATGCATCCTTCTTTAAAGATGGAATGTCTTTTGGTTTGAAGGGTCCTTTTTTGAGTGACCAGGGTTTGCTTTGAATCAATCTAGATTCAACGGTTTTTTGTCTGGCGAAATCACTCAAATCTGCCATTGAAATTGGGCTTTCAAGTTCCAAGCCAGACTCTCTTGCCAGTTGAAACGCTGGGATGGCGCCACGCACTAGGAGGGGCTTCTTTTGCCAATACTCTTGCATGAAGGTCACAGGACTCATGCCACCCAAGAGAGCCCAAGGCTCTTGTATTGGGAGGGGTTTGGGAGCCTTTGGGGCTTTATAAAGGGCTTTGTGGCCGGTTTTGGATTGAGTTGTCATAGGAAGATTATGACCTGCTTGGGTGGACTCACGTAAAATACATATTATGAAAGTACAAAAGAATACTATTGTTTCACTCAAATACCGTTTGACTGATGCTCAGGATAATTTGATCGAAGAATCAGCTGGCCCCATGATTTATCTCCATGGTGGCTATGACGGCACCTTTCCAAAAATAGAAGAAGCCGTGGATGGCCACGATGTTGGTTACGAGACCACGATTCAGTTGGAACCTGCTGATGCTTTTGGTGATTATGACCCTGAGTTACTCAAAATTGAACCGCGCTCAAGATTCCCTGAGCCTTTAGAAGTGGGCATGCAATTCGAAGGTCTGTTGGATGATGATCAAACGCCTGTTGAAGAAGAGGACGACGATGATCCTTTGATCTACACAGTCACTGATTTAGCAGAAGACAAAGTGGTCTTGGATGGCAACCATCCTTTGGCTGGTTTGGCATTGAAGTTTTGGTTGGTGGTGTCAGATGTGCGTGAAGCCACCGAAGAAGAGCTAGAAGATGGTCACCCACAAGGAGCCTTTGGTCTTGATGTGGATGATGAATCAGACATGGACATTGACGAAGAGCCACCAGCACCACCTGTGGTTCAGCGCCCAACGCTTCACTAAGCCTTCACTAAGTCTTCACCGAGCCTTCACTGATTATTTAGCTAGATCTTTTTAAGCTGTACAAGAGATCAAGAGCTTCTTTAGGGCTGAGGTTGTCCGGTTGAATCTCATTCAACTGTTTTAGGACAGCCAAAGCCTTTTCTATTTCCCTGGCTGTTTCCTCATCAGCACCAGATCCACCTGTATCAGCAGAAAAATCTTGGCTGAACAAATCAACTTGCGCACTCTCTTGATTGGCGTGCTCTTCTAAGCGACGCAAATGCTGACGAGCATCTTTGATCACTGCTTGAGGAACGCCCGCTAGCTGAGCCACTTGTAAACCATAACTCTGATTCGCATGACCCTCTTTGACAGTGTGTAAAAACACAATGCCTTGACCTTTTTCAACGGCACTCAAATGAACGTTGGCACACTGCGGATATTTACTTGGCAAAGATGCCAGCTCTAAATAGTGCGTTGCAAATAAAGTCCATGAACGATTCTTTGTGAGCAAATGTTGTGCGATCGCCCAAGCCAATGCCAAACCGTCAAAAGTGGAAGTACCTCTTCCAATCTCATCCATCAAGACCAAAGAGTGTTCGGTGGAGCGATGCAAGATGGCAGCGGCTTCAGTCATCTCAACCATGAAGGTTGAACGACCGCTGGCCAAATCATCGGCTGCACCAATGCGTGTGAAAATTTGATCAACCACACCAATGCGCGCATGTTTGGCTGGAACGTAAGAACCCACGTATGCCAACAAAACAATCAATGCTATTTGTCGCATATAGGTTGATTTACCACCCATGTTCGGACCAGTGATCAACAGCATGCGTCTGCTTTGATCAAAGCGCACGTCGTTTGGTGAAAAAGATTCTGAACGTTTGGCCAACTGAGCTTCAACCACAGGGTGGCGACCCTCTTCAATCGCAATGCCAGCATCCTTGCTGAACTCTGGACGTGACCAACCCAAGGTTTGAGCACGTTCACCGAGTGTGGCTAAAACATCTACCTGGGCCAATGCCAAACCCATTGATTGGCATGCTTGCACGTGGGCTTGTAATTGCACCAACAACTCTTCGTAAAGTTGTTTCTCTAAAGCAAAGCTGCGCTCCTTAGCAGACAAAGCTTTGTCTTCAAAAGCCTTGAGCTCAGGAGTAATGTAACGCTCAGCATTTTTTAAAGTTTGGCGACGACGATAGTTATCGGGCACTTTGTCTGTTTGACCGTTGGTCACTTCAATAAAAAAGCCGTGTACTTTATTGAACTCAACCCGCAAATTGGCAATGCCAGTTCTTTCTCGTTCGCGAGTTTCTAAATCTAATAAAAATGCGCCGCAGTCATCACTCAAGCGACGCAGTTCATCTAACTCAGAGTTGTAACCATCAGCGATCACGCCACCTTCTCTGATCACCACGGATGGTTCTACTGCGATGGCTGCTTGTAACAAAGCCAAGACAGGGGGAGGGGATGCCAAGGTCTTAGCCAAAGAGGTCAGCAAAGAACTTTTTTGAGCCAAGCCATCCAAAGTCTTGGCGAGTTGAGGAAGATTCGCCAATGTGTCGCGCAGACTGCTCAAATCCCGTGGGCGAGCACTGCCCAAGGCCAAGCGCGTGCTGATGCGTTCAATATCAGCGACGCTTCTTAAAGTTTGACGCAATTCATCTAAAACAAAGGCATGCTCAATCAATGTGCCAACCGCCACGTGACGCTCACTAATCACGGCTTGATCACGCAATGGGTGATGCAAGGTGTGTCGCAATAAACGACTGCCCATGGCACTAGAGCAAGTGTCTAATAAAGACAACAAGGTGGGCTCTGTTTCACCGCGCAGTGTTTCTGTTATTTCTAAATTGCGGCGCGTAGCTGCATCAATGCCAATGTAGTTCTGATCTTCTTCTAATTGGCATTGCAAGATATGTGGCAATTTGCCCTGCCAACCCAAACCTTGCGTATTGGCGCCGTAGGCCAAGACAGCAGCAACTGCGGTGAGTGTTGGGCCAAATTTTTCTGCATCATCAATGCCCAAGCTTTGCAAATTGCTCATATTGAAAAGCTCTAAAAGGCGACGTTGACCTTCATCAGCTGACCACACCCAATCCGGGATTGTGTGACCCGATAAATGAACTTCTGATGCGCTCGATGCTTGCAATGCTTCTTTGATAGAACTCTCTGTGCCGAGAGGGCACAACAATTCTGCCGCACGAATGCGATAAATGTAATGAGCTAATTCATGAGGAGCGCATTGTGTGAAACGCAATTGACCGCTGGTGATCGTCAGCCATGCCAAACCCCACATCTTTTTGCTTGGAACAATCGCCAACAATGGTGCATCTTCCAAATCATTCATCAATGCTGAATCTGTCACGGTGCCTGGTGTGATCACGCGCATCACGCGGCGTTCAACAGGACCTTTGGATGTTGCAGGATCACCGACTTGTTCAGCAATCGCCACAGACTCACCGGCTTTGACGATCTTGGCCAAATACTGTTCGGCAGCATGGTAGGGGATGCCTGCCATTTTGATCGGTCTGCCAGATGATTGACCACGTTGGGTCAGGGTGATGTCTAAGAGGCGGGCTGCTTTTTCAGCATCTTCAAAGAAGAGCTCATAAAAATCACCCATCCGAAAAAATACCAAGGAGTGCGGGTGCTCAGCTTTGATGCGCAGAAATTGCTGCATCGCTGGCGTGTGCGTTGCCAACTCCTGCATAGTCATTAATTATTGAGATCTTCTGGTGTGATGCCGTAGGCAGTGAATGAGTGTTGTGACTCATTGGTTTCAAGAATGCGTGCTGGGATGCCCACCGCAGTAGCACCGGCAGGAACAGCCTTGAGGACCACCGCATTAGAGCCGATGCGAGCTCCTGCGCCCACCACAAAACCACCCAATACTTTTGCGCCAGCACTCACCACCACGCCAGCCTCTAGTGTTGGGTGACGCTTGGCACCTTTGAACAAAGAAGTACCACCGAGTGTGACCCCTTGATAAATTGTGCAATCATCACCGATCACGGTGGTCTCGCCAATCACAACACCTAAGCCGTGATCAATGAACACACGCTTACCCACAACCACAGCAGGGTGGATTTCAATACCGGTGATGAAACGGGCTGTATGAGAAACGATTCTGGCCAATAACTTCAGACCAATGCCCCATAAAAAATGAGCAATTCGATGCAGCCAAATGGCATGTAAGCCAGGATAGCAAAGGATCACCTCCAGACGTGTGCGCGCGGCAGGGTCTCGGGAAATGATGGAGTCAATGTGATCGAATAAAGGCATTACTTGATTTTACCGTGTTGGAGCATTTGTTTCGCGATACCGCGTAAAAGGTCAATTTCTTCTTTTTGTAGAGCGGCTCTGGCAAATAGACTTTGGAGTCTGGGCATGAGTTTTTTAGGGTTCTCTGGATCCAGATATCCAATGGCCTCGAGACCTTGTTGCCAATGCTCGAGCATCGCCGCAATCGCGCTTGGATCGGCCAATTCTGCTGACTGTGATGCCAAAGAACTTGGCGCAATTGAATCAATCGCCAGTTCTTTCATCAAACCTTGGCGCATGGAGTAAGCCACGATCATCATCGCTTGAGCCAAGTTCAAAGAAGGGTAGCTCGGATTTGCATCAATCCACACCCGATGGGTGCAGTGTTTAAGGTCTTCATTATCTAAACCCGTGCGCTCTGTACCAAAGACAAATGACACCGGCTTATTCGCCACAAGTGCTGAACTTGCCATCGACACCGCTTCGTGCAAAGAAATCGCGGGTGGGCCGAATTCACGATCCCTGGCAGTCAGACCAAAGACCAACTGACTATCACCCAAAGCTTCAAGCATCGTCTCATGATTTTGAGCCGCTTCGAGCACATCAAAAGCCCCGCTGGATAAAGAAATGGCCTCAGCTTTTCTGGCCATGTACTCATAGGCCGGGCTCACCAAGTGCAGAGCTGAAAAGCCCATGGTTTTCAAAGCACGGGCTGCAGAGCCCACATTACCAGGGTGGCTGGTGCGCATCATGACCCAACGAATTGGCCAGTTTTGGTCCAAAACTCCCAATTGATCTTCATTTCGGGCTAAAATCTGTTTTCGCCGTTCAGCTTGATTGCTGGACATTGCTCTTCTCCAATTCGTTGTGTTACTTAAATACTATGCATCCCATGCTTAATGTGGCCATTAAGGCCGCGCGTCGCGCAGGAAATATTATCAACCGAGCATCGCTGAATAGCGAGCGTATTCAGGTTACCCGTAAGCAACACAATGATTTTGTCACTGAAATCGATCAAGCTGCTGAAGCTGCCATTATCGATACTTTGAAAGAAGCCTTCCCTGATCACAGCTTTTTAGGCGAAGAAACCGGCGAAACACCATCTAGCAGTAACAATCAAACCTCCAACCATGTGTGGATCATTGATCCTTTGGATGGCACAACCAATTTCATTCATGGCTTTCCACAGTACGCGGTATCAATTGCTTTAGCAGTTGATGGCGTCTTGCAGCAAGCCGTGGTCTATGACCCGAACCGTGATGAGTTGTTCACGGCCACTCGCGGTGCAGGTGCTTATGTGAACAACCGCCGTTTACGTGTGGCTGGTAGATTAAAAATGTCAGAAGCACTTTTGGGCACGGGCTTCCCTTATCGCGAAGACCAAAACGTTGAAGAGTATTTAGAAATATTTGCCAAGATGACACGCCAGTGTGCTGGCTTGCGTCGTCCGGGCGCCGCATCTTTGGACTTGGCCTATGTGGCCGCTGGTCGCTTGGATGGATTCTTTGAATCAGGCTTAAAGCCATGGGACATGGCAGCAGGCATCTTGTTGATCACTGAATCTGGTGGCTTGGTTGGTAACTACGCAGGTGAAGAGGGTTACATGCAGTCAGGAGAAATCATGGCAGCCAACCCACGCATCTTCGGCCAATTGGTGACCGCTCTGCGCGAGCACTCAAAGCCTCAAGCCTGATTAATAAACTTAAGACCGAACTAAATCCAAAACTTTGACACCATCAGAGGTAATGCTCAAAGCATTACCTTTTGGTAGCACTGTTTCAGGATGATCAAAATCCCAATCTGATAACACCCAGCGCTGCCATGACTGGCCGCCCAAAGATTCTTCATGATAGCCAGGACGATGGGTGTGTCCATGGATCACTCGTTGACAATTGGTCATTGCTACCAAGCTTGCAGTCGCAGTGATGGTCACATCACCTTTGACCTGAATCACATCCGGTGTAAAGCGTTGTGCACGGTGATAGTTGGCCGTGCTGTTGCTGCGCAAAGAACTGGCGATATTCACTCGCAAAGAGGTTGGCAACATCAAAAATAACTTTTGTACAAAAGCACTTCTCACCACTGAGCGAAAACGTTGATAGCTTTTATCCGCAGTGCACAGAGCATCACCGTGAGTGAGCAACCAGGTTTGCTCGGCAATCGTGACCACTTGTGGATCTCTTAAAACTTCCATGTCTGCTTTTTGTGCATAAGCTTCACCGAGCAAGAAGTCTCGGTTGCCGTGCATGAAGTAAACCTTGGTGCCTTGTTGCTTCAGTGCTTTGATTTTTTGAGCGACTTCAAGGTGGAAGGGTGATCTTGCTTTGGCATCATCACCCACCCAGAACTCAAACAAATCACCCAAAATAAACAAAGCTTCATGGGTGCGAGCCTCTTTTTCTAGAAATTCAAAAAACCTCTCTGCCGTTCTAGGCATCGATGGTGTTAAATGAAGATCAGAAATGAACAGAGCGCTCGCGTGCATGATCACTCTTCTAAGATGGTTGCTTTGGTGATCGTGACATCTTCCTTAGGCACATCTTGATGAAAGCCTGAGCTGCCAGTTTTCACTTGGCGAATCGCATCGACCACGTCCATGCCTTCAGTAACTTCGCCGAACACTGCATAACCCCAACCTTGTGAAGTTGGTGCAGAGAAGTTCAAGAAGTCGTTATCAACCACGTTGATAAAAAACTGTGAACTTGCTGAATGAGGATCGCTCGTTCTCGCCATCGCTACGCTGCCGCGCTTGTTTGGTAAACCGTTATCAGCTTCGTTTTCAATCGTGGCTTTGGTTGGCTTTTGTTTCATGCCGGCAGTCATGCCGCCGCCTTGAACCATGAAGTTTGCAATCACGCGATGAAAGATCGTACCGTCGTAATGACCAGAGCGAACGTTGTCTAGAAAGTTCTCAGTCGATTTAGGTGCTAATTCATCATTCAAAGTCAATGTGATGTTGCCCATGCTGGTGGTTAATTGCACTTTTGCCATGCTACGTCCTTCTCCATGTAATGAGGGATTGAGTCCCGGAGTTTAAAAATAAAAAAATTGATTTGTAACTAACGATTGCTTGCTAATAATTACTTCAGAATGTCTTCAGCCAGTTTCATTTTGCGGCGACTGTCAACCAATCGGCGATCAAGTTGCACTGCTTTGCCATAAGATCTAGAGGCTAAGCGTGTGTAAACATCGCCCAAGTTTTCTAAAGCAGTTGAAAAGCTGGGTTGAACCTTGAGTGCCAACTCTAAATACTCTTTGGCTTGATCAAGATCACCGCCTTGAGCTTCAAGCACGGCTAGATTGTTATAAGGCTCAGGCAATTCTGGGAACTGTTGGGTGATTTCTAAAAGTGTCTTTTTTGCTAAATCAATTTGACCGATTTCAATCTGAATTCTTGAGCGCACAAAACGTAATTGCACGTTGCGTGGGTTAACGCCTAATTCTTTATCAATCGCCACAATGGCTTCTGGCAATTTCTTGCTGGTGATCAGGTTGTAGATGTCTTGCGGAATCGCATTTTTATTCTTTGGCTCAGGCACTCTTTGTAAAACAATGAAGGGTGTTGCCAAGGATGGTTGCATCTGCGCTGATTGCACGGCATTTGGATTATTTTCAAATGGAGATGGATCTGACTTGGCGGCGATATCAGAGCGACTGACTTTGGGTGCTGTGAGACTGGTCGGCGGCGTTGGTGTCTGAGCCATCACAGCCTGTGCCGAGATAAAACATAGAACCCCGAGGGCCACTTGCTGCAGGGAAGGACTTTTCTGGAAAAGCATTTTCATAAAACGGGCCCGGGATCGAAGGAATGGGTTGATTTTAAAGCAGATACGACAACGAATTAGCTATACTCATCAATCAGTCTAACAAATCGCCAGGCAGCTGGAGTATTTCTAAGATATTGCCTTAAATAACACCGTAATGAAAGTGATTTCATTAAAATCACGCCAGAACAAATACCGAATCATCTAAAGAAATCAAAAGAACTTAAAAGAACTCTCAAGCTTTTATATGTTGCACATTTTTAATACCCTGACGCGCCGTAAAGAAACATTCAAGCCCATTGAGCCAGGCAAAGTAAAGCTCTATGTTTGTGGCATGACTGTTTATGACTTTTGTCACATTGGCCATGCTCGGGTGATGGTGGTGTTTGACATGGTGCAGCGTTGGTTAAGAGCCTCTGGCATGGAAGTGACTTATGTCAGAAACATCACAGACATTGACGACAAAATCATCAAGCGTGCGGTAGAGAACAAAGAGACCATCAAAGCCTTGACCGATCGCTTCATTACCGCGATGCATGAAGATGCCGATGCCTTGGGTATTGAGAGACCTACTTATGAGCCAAGAGCCACTGAGTATGTTCCACAGATGCAAAACATCATCACGCGCTTGATGGATAAGAACTACGCTTATCAGGCAGATGAGGGTGATGTGAATTACGCCGTTAGAAACTTCAAAAACTACGGTCAGTTATCAGGTAAGTCATTGGACGATTTAAGAGCGGGTGAGCGTGTGGCCGTGACCGGTGGCAAGCAAGATCCTTTGGACTTCGTTCTTTGGAAAACTGCCAAAGCTGATGAGCCAGCAGACACCAAATGGGAATCTCCTTGGGGTGTTGGTCGACCAGGTTGGCACATTGAGTGTTCAGCCATGAGCTGTGAACTCTTAGGTAAGCACTTTGACATCCACGGTGGTGGTGCAGACCTGCAGTTCCCTCATCATGAAAACGAGATCGCCCAAAGTGAAGGTGCATTCTCTGACGAAACAGGCAAGCCGTTTGTGAACACCTGGATGCACAACGGCTTTGTGCGAGTCAATGAAGAGAAAATGTCTAAATCATTGGGCAATTTCTTCACCATTCGCGAAGTATTAAAAGTATTTGATCCTGAAGTGGTGCGCTTCTTTATTTTGAAAGCCCATTACCGCAGTCCACTCAACTACAGCGATGCGCATCTTGAAGAAGCCAAGCAAGGTTTGACGCGTTTGTACAACGCCTTATCAACGGTTGAAGACATTCCAACGTATGGCAAGCCAAGTACTTGGAGAACTCGCTTTGCCCAGGTGATGAACGATGACTTCAACACCCCTGAAGCGATTGCCATCTTGTTTGAGTTGGCAGGTGAGATCAATAAAGCAGAGGGTCCTGAGAAGTTAGAAGAAAGACGCGATCTTGCACGAGAGCTCAAACAATTGGCAAAACTATTGGGATTGTTAGAAAGACCTGCTCAAGAGTTTTTACAAGCCGGTGGTGGATCGCAGAGTGCCGATAACGACACGGCAGCCATTGAAGCAGCGATTCAGGCACGTGCGGACGCCAAGCAGGGCAAAGACTTTGCCAAAGCAGACCAAATACGCCAAGACTTGCTAGCCCAAGGCATTGTTCTAGAAGACAAGCCAGGTGGCGTCACGCTTTGGAGACGCGCTTAATGACTGCTGCTCCTAAGGTAGCAGAACCTAAGGTAGTAGAACCTCAGGCACCAGCACTAAAAGCCCCAGACTATTGGGATCAGGCGTGCACTGAGTTGATGAAGCACGACCGCATCATGCGCAAACTCATTCCCAAATACCCCAAAGCAGAATTCTTGACCACCCGCGGTGATCCATTTCAAACTTTGGCTAGGGCCATTGTGGGGCAGCAGATTTCGGTTAAGGCGGCTCAATCTGTTTGGGAGCGCACCATTGCGCTGACCAAAAAATTCACTGCCAAAGCAGTTCTTAAGTTAGAGCCTTCTGCATTGAGAGCAGCTGGTTTATCGCAAAGAAAAGTCGAGTACATGCAAGACTTGGCCACTCATTTTGAAAATGGCGGCTTGAGCAGTGCGAAATGGGATTTGCTGGATGACGACACCGTCATCGCAGAATTAACAGCGATTCGTGGCATTGGCCGTTGGACAGCAGAAATGTTCTTGATCTTCTATTTGATGAGACCCAATGTCTTGCCTTTGGATGATATTGGTTTGATCAAAGGCATTTCTTTGGCTTATTTCAGCGGTGAACCTGTGTCACGCCATGAAGCCAAAGAGGTTGCTGCCAATTGGGCGCCTTGGCAAACAGTGGCCACTTGGTACATGTGGCGCAGTATCGATCCCATTCCAGTCGAGTATTGATTTAATACAAGTCATTGATTTGTAATAAATTTTCATAAAATTAGGCATCTAAGCCGCAAGCTATTAGAATAGAGGCCATGAAAATCACTTTCCTTGAATTCGAGCAGCCAATCGCTGAACTCGAGCAAAAAATTGAAGAATTACGTTTTGTTCAAGATGAGTCTGCAGTCGATATTTCTGAAGAGATCGGCAAGCTTTCTGAAAAAAGCCAACTGCTCACCAAAGACCTCTATACACGTTTAACTCCATGGCAAGTGGCGCAAATTGCACGTCATCCGCAGCGCCCATACACCATGGATTATGTGAACAACATTTTCACTGACTTCCATGAACTGCATGGTGACAGAAACTTTGCTGATGACCAATCCATCATTGGTGGATTAGCCAGATTCAACGGCATGCCTTGTATGGTGATCGGTCATCAAAAAGGTCGAGACACCAAAGAACGTGCGATGCGTAACTTTGGTATGAGCCGTCCTGAGGGTTACAGAAAAGCCAAGCGCTTGATGCGCTTAGCAGAAAAATTCAATGTGCCAGTCTTCACATTTGTTGATACACCAGGCGCGTTCCCGGGTATTGATGCTGAAGAGCGCAACCAATCAGAAGCGATTGGTCATAACTTATTTGTTCAAGCAGAACTCAGAGTACCTATCATCTCAACCATCATCGGTGAGGGTGGTTCAGGTGGTGCTTTGGCGATTGCGATGGGTGATGTGGTGCAAATGTTGCAATTTGCCACTTACTCAGTGATCTCACCAGAGGGTTGCGCATCAATTCTTTGGAAGACTGCAGAGAAAGCTCCAGAAGCTGCCGAGCAATTGGCTTTGACAGCACTTCGTTTAAAAGCCTTGGGCTTGATTGACAAAATTGTTAGCGAACCTTTGGGTGGTGCGCACCGTGACCACGCTGGTATGGCTGCATTACTCAAGCGTGCTTTGGCTGATTCTTTGCGCCAATTCCAAACCATGGGTGTGGATGAGTTGCTTGAACGTCGTCACGAGCGCTTGATGAGCTATGGCAAGTTCAAAGACAGCAGCAAAGACAAGTAAACCTACCCAAAAGAAAACACCGCCGACACAACTGGCGGTGGCTTTCAGTGGTGGGCTTGATTCCACTGTATTACTTCACGCCACCATCAAAGCGCATGGCAAGAAAAATGTACACGCCTTTCATGTGCATCATGGCATTCAAAAAGAAGCAGACCAATGGCAAGCTCACTGCAAAGCAGTGGCTAATAAATTCGGCTGTCACTTTGACACCAGAAACGTCAAACTCAATAAGCAATCCAATGTTGAATCTCAAGCTAGAAACTTGCGCTACGAGTCATTAACTCAGATGTGCGAAGCGTACAAGATTCAAGACTTATTACTTGCCCACCATTTGGATGACCAAGCAGAGACGGTCTTGATTCAGTTGATGCGTGGTGCCGGTTTGCCAGGCCTATCAGCCATGCCGCAAGTTAAATCAAATGAACTGATTCACTTATGGCGTCCATTTCTAAACATGCGCCGCAAAGATCTAGAGATTTATGCCAAAGAACATCAGCTCACATGGATTGAAGACCCCAGCAATCAAGATGAATCCTATCGTCGCAATGCCGTCAGAAAATCAATCATGCCAAGCTTGGAGAAACACCAAAAGGGCGCCATTGAAAATTTAGCAAGAAGTGCCAAGCACCTTGGTGAGGCTCAAGGATTGTTAAACCAATTGGCTGATATTGATTTGGGTTTGATTGAAACAAAAGAAGGCTTATCAAAAACCAATCTCATCAGACTGTACAAAACCAGTCAGGCGAGAGCCACCAATGCCTTGCGCCGTTGGCTATCTAAAAACGGCTTGGCTTATCCAAGTGAAGAAAGATTAACTGCTTGGTGGTCTGAACTGACGCAAGCAAGACTTGATGCGAAGTTGCAATGGGATCATGATCAGTGCGTGATTCGTTTGTGGCGTGGCCACTTGAGCATCACTCAAGACTTGAATGCCAAGGCAAAAGGAAAAGAAAGAGAAAAAGAAAAAGTAACAAATGAGGGCGAGTGGACTTTTAAGAAAGTTCCCGCGAATAGCAAGAAGCCAGGCATTGCCAAAGATCGTTTTGAACAAGCCAAACAAAAAGGCCTGATCAACACCATGGCAAGAGAGGGCGGCGAAAAATTCAAGGTGGATTTAAAAAGACCTAGAAAAAGTCTAAAAAATCTCTACCAAGAAGCTGCCATTCCACCATGGCAACGTGATGTGCCACTGTTGTATATCGGCGAAGAGCTTGTGGCTGTGGCAGGTATTGGCATCAGCGCAGACTGGCAGACCACTGAGGGTCCGAGATTCACCCTGGAGTGGCAAGCGGCTTAGATGCTTGCCAGCATCTCAAATGTTTGAGGATATTTAGAAACTAATTTAATGATGAGAGCAGCTTGAGCATTTGGTTTAGCTCGACCTTGCTCCCAGTTTTCAACTGTTCTTGGGTTGGTGCGAATGAAGCTAGCAAAGACTGGTCTTGAGAGACCTAGTTTTTCGCGAAGGGTGGTGAGCTCATTAACTGTCACGATAGGAGATGGCTTGATGGTCACTTTGTATTTCTTAAGCGTTAACTTTCCTGACCTCTCTTTTTTGAGGGCATCCACGCCTTCGCTTAGCTCAGAAAACAAATCACGTTTTTTCATGTTTACTCCTTGCTTTGATTTCATCTTCAAGTAGTTCTTTCAGCTTCTTTTTCTGCTCTTGATTTAGGTCAGTCATTTCATTTTTGTTATGTATAGTGAACAAAAATATTTGATACGCATTGACCCACCAGTAATAAATAATTCGCAGCCCACCTCTTTTACCTTTTCCTCTACTTGAATCACCATAGCGTAGCTTTCTTAATCCACCCGTTCCTTGTATCAAGTCACCAGATGTTGGATTGTTAACAAGAAGCGCTTGGAGCTTGTTGTATTCGTAGTCATCAAGGTAATCCTCGCGGTACTTACTAAAATTTGGGAGTTCAATCAGGGTTGCATACATCCCAAAATTATACGTAAGTTGCGTATATATTACACCTATTTTGTCAATAGGGAAATAGAAGTGACATAAGTATCAAAATTAACCTGCATTCAAGTAAATGCCGAGTGTGATTCAAAGAGTCTCTTATTACTAATAAATTAAATCTACTTGCTGATAAACGCTGACAAGTTCAAAATTGTGTCCTCAAAATCACAATCAAATTTCAATGGATCACTCATGAATCTGAAGCAAATCACATCAAATCGCCAGTACATCAAGGTTTTACAAGAAATCGAATCATTGATGAATGCTCAAAAGGGTACTCTTGAAGGCTCTAAGTTGGATGGGCTTGTCTCAATGGTTGAAAATTTTGAAAGAAAACGATTAACTTCTTGTTTTCAAAGCATCCAGGCAATCTAGTTAAAACTTTGGACATTTACATTCCTGCCGAAATTCTCATTAAACCCGCCCTAAACGTGTAAAATTACATTTTTGCTACTTAACGCACCCCAGTGGTGCGATTTTTACGATTTTTAACTCATGGCTCTAATAGTTCATAAATATGGTGGCACGTCGATGGGCTCTGTTGAGCGCATTCAAAACGTGGCCAAACGAGTTGCCAAATGGATGAAGGCAGGCCATCAAGTGGTCGTCGTTCCTTCAGCCATGTCTGGTGAAACGAATCGTCTTTTAGGTTTGGCTAAAGAAATCAACCCAAATCCAGATCCACGTGAGTTGGACCAAATTGCCTCAACAGGTGAGCAAGTCAGTTCTGGTTTGTTGGCTTTGGCACTTCAAGCTCAAGGTGTTGGTGCGGTGAGTTATGCCGGCTGGCAAGTTGTAATTAAAACTGATTCGTCATATACCAAAGCTCGTATTCAGGGCATTGATGGTGAAAAAGTTTTAGGTGACCTCAAAGCTGGTAAAGCAGTGGTGATCACTGGTTTCCAAGGTGTTGATGATCATGGCAACATCACAACCCTAGGTCGTGGTGGTTCTGATACTTCTGCTGTGGCTGTGGCTGCTGCATTGAACGCTGATGAGTGTTTGATCTATACCGATGTGGATGGTGTTTATACAACTGATCCACGTGTGTGTGAAGATGCACGACGCTTAGACAAAATCACTTTTGAAGAAATGCTAGAAATGGCTAGCTTGGGTTCAAAAGTACTACAAATTCGTTCAGTAGAATTTGCTGGTAAATACCGCGTTAAGACACGCGTACTCTCATCATTAACTGACCCATTGATGTCGCTTGAGCAAGAAATGAACTCAGGCACTTTGATTACTTTCGAGGAAGAAGAAACCATGGAAGCTGCTGTTATTTCGGGTATTGCTTTCGCCCGTGACGAAGCAAAAATCACCGTATTAGGTGTACCTGATAAGCCAGGTATCGCATATCAAATTTTGGGCCCGATTGCGGACGCCAACATTGATGTGGACATGATCATTCAAAACCAATCTGTGGATGGTAAGACTGACTTCACTTTCACAGTGCCACGCGGCGACTATCAAAAAGCCCTTGATCTACTCAAGAGCAAAGTTCAAGCGCACATTCAAGCCAAAGAAATTTTGGGTGATCCAAAAGTATCTAAGGTTTCAGTTGTGGGTGTTGGCATGCGTTCACACGTAGGTATTGCCAGCAAAATGTTCCGCACTCTGTCAGAAGAGGGCATCAATATTCAGATGATTTCTACCAGTGAAATCAAGATTTCTGTCTTGATTGATGAGAAATACATGGAATTAGCAGTACGTGCTTTGCATAAAGCATTCGAGTTAGACCAAAAGTAATTTAAAATCATCGTCTTCATTGATTTAATTCAGTGAAGTGATACGGAGACGTGGCCGAGTGGTCGAAGGCACTCCCCTGCTAAGGGAGCATCTGGGCAAAACCTGGATCGGAAGTTCGAATCTTCTCGTCTCCGCCAACATCAAAGATACAAAGGGCTGAAAAGCCCTTTTTTCTTTGGGGAATCTAAGCACTCAACAGTATTTCAATCGCACTCCTATAATTTTTTCGCACATCCATGATGTGTTGAAAGAAATCAATTTTGTTTGGTTCAACAACTTTTATAGGAGTTCTTTATGCAGTGTCCAGTTTGCAAAGATTCTCAACTTGTCATTTCTGAGAGGCAAAAAATTGAAATTGATTATTGCCCTTCATGTCGAGGAGTGTGGCTTGATCGAGGTGAGTTGGATAAATTAATTGAAAGATCATCAGCTGATCATGCGCCTGTTCAGGCATCGGCACCGCCACAACAACAATATCGGAATGAGTACCGTTCCGATCACTATCGCAAACCAAAATCATGGTTGAGCGACATTTTTGATTAGTTAAAATAAATCTTAATTGATGGATTTTTGAGGTCGTTTGACGAAGTTCATCTCTTCATTTAAGATTTGGGTATCTCTCAAAGGGAGTAGCTGATACAAATGCTTTAGTGCCCCCGTGCATAAACTTTGTATTTTGGTGCCGTCATTACGACATAGGTGAAGTGGCAAACATCTGTGTTCGGTGCCTTAACTCGGTAGTATCATTTCCGGGCAGCAAGACTAACAGAGACCCCTTATTAATTTATTGCCCAGGCGATGCCGGTTTGGGATGAGAGGTAACAAACGATGATATCCATCGGTACTCCCTTGTTATGGTCACTATTCGCAGCATTTGTGGTTGTTGCTCTGATTGTTGACTTCTTCGCTATGAGCCGTCAGGGCTCTCACGCCGTCAGTATCAAAGAAGCTTCCATCTGGTCGCTGATTTGGGTAGCGGTATCTTTCTTGTTCGTTGCTTGGCTATGGTGGTTCTTGGGTGGTACAGGACAAGATCCTGTGACACGAGAAATGGCCGATGCCAAAGCTTTGGAATTCATCACAGGTTACCTGGTTGAAAAAGCGCTGGCAGTCGATAACATCTTTGTCTTCTTGATGCTATTCACATACTTCGCTGTACCAGCAGAATTTCAAAAGCGTGTATTGATGATTGGTATTTTGGGTGCCTTGGTCTTGCGCGCAGTCATGATCTTGATTGGTGCTTGGTTGATCACTCAGTTCCATTGGGTGATGTACGTGTTTGGCGCATTCTTGCTATTCACAGGTGTCAAGATGTGGTGGGCGGCTGGTCAAGAACCTGACCTGAATAACAACCCAGCACTCAAGTGGATCAATCGTCACATGAAGATCTCTCCAACATTTGATGGCGAAAAATTCTTCACTGTGCACAACGGTGTCAAGATGGCCACACCTTTGTTTGTGGTGATCATGTTGATTGGTATTGTGGACATCGTGTTCGCGGTGGATTCAATCCCAGCTATTTTTGCGATCACCACTGATCCGTTCATTGTGTTGACATCCAACGTGTTTGCGATCCTTGGTTTACGTGCCATGTACTTCCTATTGGCAAGCATGCATGAGCGATTCCATTTGTTGTCCTATGGATTGGCGATCATCTTGGTGTTCATCGGTACAAAAATGATGCTGATTGACCTGTACAAGATTCCTATCACATGGTCATTGGGCTTCACCGTTCTAACTTTGGCTATCACGATGATTCTGTCATTGAAAATTCCAGCAAGGAAAGGCGCTTCTAGCACTTCATTCCCTTTCAGTGCAAAAGAGCGGGGTAGTTCAAAAGATAGTCACTAAAAGACAGCTGACCTTACTCAGCTAGCTTTACAAAAAGCCCAGTGATCATTTGATTGCTGGGCTTTTCCTTTATGGCATCATCTAACAATGATCAAATGCCTCAAATGGATGTTTCTTGCCGTCACTTTCTGCGCACTCAGCGCACCAGCCAAGACGCAAGCCAGTGATTTTTTTAGTATCGCCAAGCATGAAGCTCAAAGCGAGCTATGGCTCAACCCAGGCATGCTTTCTTATCACTTTGATCGTGATAGAAGCTTTAACTCTCGTAATGTGGGTTTTGGTGCTGAGTATCGTTATTCCTCAGTTGCATCTGTCACTTTGGGTACATACCGTAACAGTTATCATGAATCCAGTAATTACATAGGCGCCTATTGGCAACCGATTCAGTTGGGAGTATTCAAGTTTGGTGCAGTAGCAGGGGTCTTTAATGGCTACTCAAAAACCAATGATGGCGGCTGGTTTCCAGCACTCATTCCGGCCTTGACCTATGAGGGTGATCGCTTTGGCGTTAACTTATTGTTGGTCCCATCGATTCCGGAGAAGGTTGCGGGATCTCTTTCAGTTCAATTCAAATTCAAAGCGTTTTAATTGATAGAAGTGGCAGCGAGTCACAAAAACCCCTTCAATTAATAGTTTATTAATAAGAATGATTATCATTTATGATATAGTTCTTATTCGAAGTAGCAAGCAAATCTATTGATATAGCCAGCTAAGTTAATAGCTAATTTATTAGCTAAAGAATCACTTAAAAGGGCTATCTCATGTTGCTACAAAAACTCTCACGACCAAAACCTCAAAATTCAACAGCGCGCAAACCTATTTATAGGATTGCTACTTTTGCTGGCTTGCTATGCAGCCTCTACGCTCATCAAACCAGTGCGCAACCATCAAACACCGAACGAACAAACTCACAACAAGGCACTTTGGGTACAGTCAATGTCTTGGCAACACGTGGTGAAAAATCCAACCTAGAAACACCTGCTACCATCTCCACCATCACCAAAGATGACATCGATCGTCGTGGTGTTAAAAATATCAAAGATTTATTTTATGAAGAATTGGATGTTGATGTTAAGCAAACCATCCGCACCGGTAACAGTGTCAGTGGGGCGAGTAATCGCAAAGGTTCAAACGAAAGTATCAACATCAGAGGTTTAGAAGGTAATCGACTCAACCTCATGGTGGATGGTATCAAGCTCCCATACTCCTTCGGCTTTGGAAGTCACTCTGCTGCAAGGGGTGATTACTTAGATGTGGATGGAGTGAGCAGTGTGCAAGTGCTGCGCGGGGCATCTTCAGCGCTCTATGGCAGTGATGGCGTTGCTGGCACAGTCCTCTTCAATACCATTGCTCCTCAGGACATCCTTCATGATCATCCAGCAAGTTCCATCAATGATGCAAATTCCGCAACTTCAGTCACAGCATCGTATTTCGATGCATCACAAACATCCAAAGGTGTTTTGACGCATGCTCAGCAGGGTGATGATTGGTCTGCAGTTATCTTGGGTTCATTGAGTCTTGGTCATGAAACAGAAACTCAGGGTGTGAATGACAGCACGGGCAGCAGTAGAACCAAAGCCAACCCCATGGATACCCACAACACCTATGTGTTGGCTAAATATGTCAAAGAACTTCAAGGGGGCGATGAACTTAAATTCACCTTGGAAGATTCTAAAAAAAGAATCGACACCAATAATCTCAATGCCATTGGAGCGGGTATCTACAGTGATATTGGCCAGGACCACATCAATAGAAGCAGAGTGTCTATCGATCATCAATACCATTTGCATAGTCAATTAGCAGATGTGATTGACAGCAAGCTTTGGTACCAAAAAACCAATGTTCATCAAGCAGTGTGGCAAACCGGCACATCTCAAACTAGTCGTTATTTACCAAGTACCTACAACAGGACCCGCGATAACAAAGTTCTGAATGACGCTTATGGCTTTGTCTTGCAAGGAGCTAAAAGCATCTCACCTGGCAAAGATTCTGATACTCAGATTGCTCATCAGTTCAAATATGGTCTGGATTTATCAGAATCTTGGGTCAAGCAAGAGCTCAACAGAAGTGGGGATGTCAGCACCCCTGAAAGTTACATACCCAAAACCAAACAAGACATGGTGGGTGTTTATTTCCAAGATGACTTGAGCATCGGTCACCTCAATCTAATTCCAGCCATACGCTTTGATCGGTGGAGCATCAGTTCATCAGCCATCAATAAAAATGATCAGGCCTGGTCACCTTCATTGGGAGCTATTTGGACTCAAGAGCCAGCAGCTATGCCATTCATGAACATTGGTAAGGGGTTTAGAGCTCCTGCGGCAGAGGAAATATCTGCCTCATTCACCAATCAAGGCCATGGTTATGCCTATATACCCAATCCAAACCTTAATCCAGAAAGAGTCCTGGCCAAAGAGGTGGGTATCAAGGGATCCATACAGCAGATCAAATACGCCATCAGTTACTTTGATAACTCTTATGATGATTTCATCAGTCAATACACCTTTAACTCAGGAACTAGTCCGAATGGTATGACCACGTGTGGCCTTACACAGTGCTATCAGTACCAAAATGCGCCCAAAGCAACTATTCAAGGAATAGATTTAAGACTTGAGTACCGTCATAATCCTCAGTGGTTATTCAAGGCTGGCTATGTTCGTTCCAGTGGTTCAGAAACAACCCTTGCTGGTTTGAATCAACCGATCAACACCGTGCAACCCGAAAGAGTGATTCTCTCAGCAGACTATCATCAAGGGACATGGGGTGCAGCCACCACAATCAAATACGTGGGAGCTAAAAAACAAGAGGACATTGCTGGCGCAAGCACCAACACCTATGCTCCAGGCTCATACACCATCATCAATACCCGCGGTCAATACAAAGCCAACAAACAACTCAATCTTTATGCGGGTATCAACAACCTATTGGATAAAAAGTACATTGATTGGGCCAACATCTCATCGTCAGGTTTAACTCAAACTGGCAGTACTGCTGTGAGTGACTATCACACCTCACCGGGCCGTAACTTCTTTGTCAGCATGAACTATGCGTTCATGTAAATGAAAAATGTAGAACTAACAAATAAAAAATAACAATAAAAAGTAACAAGAAAGCATCAATAGTCGTAGCAAGCCAAGATTTTCAACACAGATCTAGCCAGCCGGTAATTTAAATCATGGAAATATATGACTTTATCTATTCAAGAAATTCAGCAGGGACTCATCAATCAGCGTTTTAAAAATAAAGTAAGGCACAGGGATGTGGCTCATTCCATGGGTATCTCTGAAGCTGAATTACTGGCAGCTCACCTAGACACTGACCCTGCTAATAAAGACATCAAGTTAAGGGTGATTCGCTTAGAGCCAAGCTGGGCATCGATCATTGCTGATGCTCATTCCTTGGGCGAGGTCATGGCACTGACCAGAAATGAGTCATGTGTGCACGAGAAGGTGGGGCAGTACGCTCAACCAACCGGTAAAGATCTTGACCTACTGTTAGGCAAAGAAATTGATTTAAGAATTTTTTATAAAGAATGGGCGCATGGCTTTGCCGTCATTGAGAACCTGGTCTTCGATTGTCGACGCAGCCTACAGTTTTTTGATGACCACGGCAATGCGCTGCATAAGATCATCATCACAGAGAATAGCAACATTTATGCCTATGAAAGCATCATAGAAAAATACCAATCTAAAGATCAAGCACCCAAGATTGAGATACAAGCACCGAAACTCAACAAACATCCGTTGATTGATGTTGACATTGATCTATTGAGCTTTCAGAAAGATTGGTTGGGTATGTCTGATACCCATCAGTTCTATGACTTGATCAAACAATACAAGCTCAGCAGAATCCAAGCTTTGCGCTTTGCGCCTGAAGGTCACGCTCAAAGAGTGCCACTTCAGTTCACAAGACAACTGTTAAGAAGAGTGGCCGTCAGACGCATCCCCATCATGGTGTTTGTGGCCAATCGAGGGGTCATACAAATACACACAGGCCCAATATCAAGGGTTGTGATGATGGACCCTTGGCTCAATATCTTAGATAAAAACTTCAATCTTCATTTGCGTGAAGATAATATTTATGACACATGGGTCGTCAGAAAACCCACAGATGATGGCATTGTCACATCCTTGGAGTTATTTGATTGTGAAGGTCAAGCGATTGCCATGTTTTTTGGCGAAAGAAAGCCTGGCACTCCTGAGTTAGAAACTTGGCGCAAGATGATTCAAGAATTTCTGGATAAGGAAGAGCTATGCATCCAGTGATTCTTGAACGTCGACAATTGCTACAAAATATCTGTGCCCCAGCTGCCAAGGCGGCTGCTGCCACTGCTATCAGTAGTTGGCTATTCCCCAGCCCAAGTTGGTCTAAACCAAGAGCAACTGTTTTGAAGCGTTTGGTCTGTGTGGGTGGGTCTTTGACGGAAATCATTTATGCCCTGGATCTTCAAGAGCATTTGATCGCGATTGATACCACATCCACATACCCCATGGCCACCAAAAAGCTACCCAATGTGGGGTATGCCAGAACTCTTTCTTTAGAAGGCGTATTGAGCATGCGACCACAAACCCTGTTGGTCACCGAAGATGCAGGACCTCCACAAGTATTACGTCAACTCAGTCATGCAGGGGTTCAAGTCAAGGTATTAAAGGCAGATCATCGTTATGAAGGTCTGATTGACCGAATCAGGGCGATTGGCTTCTTATTGGGGGCAGAAGCTCGGGCAGAGAAGCTGATCAAAGAAATCAATCATGAGTGGCAGAGATATCAACAGGACATCAATCACGGCGTGATTGGTAAAAATGAAGTTCCTGGTAGCAAAAAACCAAAAGCCATGTTCATCATGGCGCACAGTCCACAGCAAATCATGGTGGCAGGGCACAGCACAAGTGCTCATGCCATCATGAACTACCTGCAGCTTGATAATGCATTCAAAACACTACAAGGCTATAAGCCACTCACTCCGGAAAGTGTGATTGCTGGACAAGCAGATGTCATTCTATTAACAGATCAAGGTCTGCAAGCTCAAGGTGGGATGAAGGGTGTCTTGCGCCTACCTGGGCTGATACAAACTCCGGCTGGCAGATATCGACAGATTTACTCTCGTGAGGCCAATCACCTTTTAGGTTTTGGCCCTCGTTTGCCCAGCATGCTTTATTCACTCGCTAAAGAAATCCACAACATCAAGTGATGGAACGGAACGCACTCTCGCAGGGGTATTGCAAATTGATGAACAATCAAACAGCGTTGATGTATGCGATTGGTTTGATTGTGCTGATCACCATCGCTTTGATGGCTGTGATTCTTGGCCCAGTAGAAATTAATTATTTAAATAAGCTGTCGGCTAATGATCAGCTCGTAGAAGACTATATTTTGTGGCAAGTGCGCTTACCCAGAATTTTGTTTGCCATCGCCCTTGGTGCAAGTCTTGGTTTGGCTGGAGCTTTGACACAAGGATTGTTTCGTAATCCGCTTGCAGATCCGGGCTTATTGGGGGTGAACAGTGGTGCTGCCGCTGCAGCGGCCGGTGCAATTGTGTTTTCTGGAAGTTTGGCTTGGGCGATACCTGAAGACCTGCGTGTCTGGGTGTTGCCTGTGGCAGCCTTCTGTGGAGCTCTGGGCATTTGCTTTCTATTAGATCGTCTTGCAAGGTGGTTAACTCCTGGATCTGTCATGGGACTGTTGCTCACTGGTATTGCCATCAACGCCTTGGTCGCAGCATTCATAGGCTTATCTACTTACCTTGCCAACGATGAACAATTAAGGAACCTATCTTTTTGGACCATGGGTTCCTTGGCAGGCGCCAATTGGATGGTGCTCTCATTGATGATGTTTGTATTGACTGTCGCATTCTTATGCTCACAAAGATTGACGCTTCAAATCAATGCCTTGTCATTGGGTGAGGCCGTGGCAAGTCAAGTCGGCATCAACCTAAAGCAATTGCGTCAACGCATCATTGTGATGGTTGCTATCTTGAGTGCTTGTGCAGTAGCTTGGTGCGGGATGATTGGATTCATCAGCTTAATTGCGCCCCACATAGCCAGAGCCATCGCAGGACCAGATCATCGCCAGGTGTTGCCATTGTCGATGTTGCTCGGCGGTTTACTGCTGCTACTTGCAGACACTTTGGCCAGAACAGTCGCCATACCTGCTGAAATACCTGTGGGTATATTCACGGCCCTGTTGGGGGCACCATTTTTCTTGAGTCTCTTAGCAAAACAAAGGAGGGTCTTGATGTGATGAGTAATGCCAAATCTCTAATGTCTTTGAAAGACGCCAGCTTAAAAAGTGCGAGTTCAAAAAATAACAGTGCCAAAGCTAGAAGCAATACCCCTGGACCATTCTCAATTGATATCAAAAGCAATGAGCGTATAGCAATACTTGGCCCCAGTGGAGCTGGTAAATCAACTTTATTGCAAATCATGTCTGGATTACATGCGCATTTTGGATGCATAGAGTTTTTATCTAAACCACTCGGAGAAATGAGTGTGCAAGAACTCTCTTATAAGAGAGCATTATTACCTCAACAGCATGAGACCGCATTTAATTTAAGCAGTGAGCTGATCATCAGCTTAGGCAGGGTGGCGAGGGGTCACGACCCAGAACTTGTTGAAATCATCAAAGACTCAGCAATGGCCGCGAGAGCAGAACATCTTTTAGATCGCTCCTATCAGACACTCTCCGGAGGAGAAAAAGCCAGGGTGCACTTGGCCAGAGTATTCGCCCAATTATGGGATCAGCACAACGGCATCCTGTTGATTGATGAACCACTGGCAGCTTTGGATCCTGGATTGCAGATTGAACTGCTGTCGGCAATTTTGAAATTTTGCCAAGATAGATCTCACGCCCTTGTTGCCATCTTGCATGACATCCAACAAGCCATTGAGCATTTTGAACGTCTGATCTTGATCAAAGACGGAAAAATCATGGCAGACCTGCCATCCCATCCTGCACCTCAAAAAGAGCTCGAGATTTTGTATGAGATGAGCTTGGAAAGATTTACTCGAGCAGGAAGAAAAGATTTGTTGATTCCGTCAAATCTAAGGCCCTTTTACACAAACTGACCAACATCATGTCTTTGATATTCAGTAAAGCCAATCAACCTCATGCAGTCATCACACTGGTGGTCACCGCAGTGCATGTGGCAATTATCTTGTTTGGATTATTTTCTTTTAATGTGCGCAGTGAGCAGGGCGCTCAGATCATGATGATGGCGTCGCTCATCGATCACCCATCAACAAACACCATCAATATCGTGCCGAAAGCATCTGCCTCACAACAAAGCCAAGATAGTGATTCAGAAAAGAGCCTAAATTCTGAAGAAGAAAAAAGACAAGCTGAGAAACATCAAGCTGGGGCTGCCCCAGTCACCATGCCGAACGCATTTGCTAAAGGCCTGAACAATCCGAAGCCTCCTTATCCTCTGTTGAGTAGAAGACTGAATGAAGAGGGTAAAGTGGTCCTGAATGTATGTGTGAGCTTAAGCGGCTTGGTTGAGAATCTGAAGCTAGAAACAACATCGGGTTATCAGCGTTTGGATGACATCGCGATTGAAACCGTGAGGAAATGGAAATTTATTCCTGCGAAAAATCAAGACAGAGATATCAATGCTTGCTATCTCTTACCTGTGCAGTTTATTTTGAGAAAAGAAGGGTCAAAACTCAATGGTTAAATGAAGCAACGGAAGAGGATGCTGAGCCAGACAGCCAGCGAGTTGCTTATTTCTTCTTACAAGCCTTGCAAGAGCCGTACAAAGATAAAGAGTGATCAACCAAAGTAAAACCTAATTTATCGGCGATCTCTTTTTGACGCTTTTCAATGGTGGCGTCAAAGAACTCTTCAATCTTGCCGCATTTGACACAAACAATGTGATCGTGATGAGTGCCTTCATTTAATTCAAAAATAGCTTTTCCATCGCCTTTGACCGATTCAAAGTTATTTTTTCTTAAAATGCCAGCACCTTCAAATTGCATCAATACACGGTAAATTGTGGCAATACCAATGTCTAGCTTCTCTTTAATAACTTCAAGATAGATATCATCAGCACTGAAATGACGATTAGGATTTTTATTGAAAAACTCCAAGATCTTTAATCTTGGCGCTGTGACCTTCAGTCCGGTCTCGCGGAGTTCTTCGGTAGGGCTTGTTTTTTTCATAGACCACAATCCATTTATTGATGGCTCATTTTACAGATAGTTCAATATCTTGGTTGTTTAGCTCAAAGATGCATTTTTTCATCAATTCTTAATGAAATAACCACATTTGGTAATGCCCTCAATACCCCCATATTTCTTGGGAGGTCTGGGGCACATAAGAAAAAATTCTGATTAAAGAGTAAGCTAGTGAGATGACCAAATATTTAAGCAATCACCAACGCCTTACCCTGCCATTAAAAGCTTTTTTTCTGGGCTTGGTGGTGTCATTTTCAGGCGTGACGCTTGCATCAAATGCTCACAATCAATCCCTGGTAACTAAAAATATCAGTCAAGTCGAATCTTTGGGGCAAGGCAGAATGACCTATTGGGGATTTACTCTTTACGATGCAAAACTATTTGCTAGTAAAGAGCCTAAAGGTGGCATTGCTCTGGATATTCAGTACCTGCGTAAATTTGAAGCCAAAGCACTGGCCGAGCAAACTTTAGATGAACTAAAGAAGTTGGGGGTGAGTGATACCCAAAGAGCGGAGTGGGCCAGTCCATTGGCCAAGGCATTCAAAACCGTGCAAGTAGGGGATTCAATCACTGCCATCAAAAAGCCCCAAGGCAGCACTCAGTTTTTTTATAACGGGCAGTTTGTCAGTGAAATTTCTGGAGAGTCATTCTCCCAAGCATTTTTTGGTATCTGGTTACACCCCAAAACCAGTGCGCCCCAATTAAGAAAAGTATTATTGGGTCAATATTGTCCGAGGGTTAATTTAGAGGCCTATTGTCATGATTAAATTATTTCAACGTTTAGGAGTTTGTTTAATGGGGTTTGCCTTATTTGGTTGTTCAAGCGTGAAAGTCAGTGACTATGCCCAAGAAAAGCCAGCCTTGGATTTATCCACCTATTTCAATGGCACGATTGATGCTCATGGCATCTTCACAGACAGAAGCGATAAAGTAGTGAAGCGATTCAAAGTCGTGATTGATGCCAAGTGGACTGTGCAGAATGGCAACAAGGTTGGCGTATTAGATGAAGCCTTTACATACTCAGACGGCACCACGCAGCGTCGTGTGTGGACTCTCACAGAAATTGCTCCAAACCGCTACAAGGGAACTGCCTCTGATGTGGTTGGAGAAGCATTGGGTGAGGTTGCTGGTAATGCCTTGAACTGGTCATACACTCTAGCGCTGCCAGTAGATGGCAAGGTCTACAACGTTCAGTTCAATGACTGGATGTATCAGATGGATGACAAGGTCATGCTAAACAAAGCCAAAATGAGTAAATTTGGTATTTATTTAGGTGAAGTGACTTTGGCCTTTTACAAACGCTAATACTGAAGTATCAAGAAGTCTATGAAAAAACTGATCAACTTCATTCAATTTCAAGCGGTTTGGTTTCTATGTATTTTTGGGGCCGCCCATCAATTTGAGTTGATAGCCATCTTGATTTCTGTAGGCATCATTGCTTGGGCCATCCTCACCTCGGAGTATCGCACCCATGACTATATGATCGGCTTGATTGCTGTGATCATTGGAGTCGCTCTTGATAGCTTACTGATATCCCAGAATTTAATTACTTTTACAACGGCGTATTGGACCTCGATGGCGCCATTGTGGATGACACCAATTTGGATTGCTCTGGCATTGACGCTTCAATCATCCATGAGCTGGTTGAGTGGCCGCTATGTGCTCGCAGGAGTATTGGGTGCCATCAGTGGACCATTTGCCTACTGGGCAGGTGTCAGAATGGGTGCGGGCGTATTTCCTGACTTTGTGACCGCCATGATTTGCTTATCAGTTGTCTGGTTGATGATTACGCCAGCCTTATTTTATTTTTCAGCACTTTTAAAAGTACGTCATGTCCACTCAAGCAAATAACGTCAAGCCAGCTTTACTGGTAGTTAAAGATATTCCAATCAATGAGCTAGAGGGTTGGGCCATCAGCGCTGATCAACTCTCACTGCAGCGAAAGTTCATGTTCAAGAATTTTGAACAAGCTTTTGCGTTCATGAAGAATTGTTATGAACCAATTGAAGAGATGAATCACCATCCTGACTGGTCAAATGTTTATAGTACTGTGTACGTGACATTGAGTACCCATGATTCTGGTGGCATCACGCACAAAGACATCGCTTTGGCGAAGTCAATGAATCAAATATTTAAAAACATCAAATAATTAAATACAGAGAATTTCTTACCAAGGAATCTCTTCGCCTTGGTAACTCAAAAACTTACCAGAGTCGCTGGCTTTGACGTTCAAGAGCACTTGCAACATATCAGAAGTTGCATCCTGTGGCGTTCTGCCAATTTGATCACCCTTGAATGGTCTTGATAGGGCAGAGGCCACTGTGCCGGGGTGCAGTGCCAGCAAACAATGATTGGGTTTTGTGCGCTTTTGCTCAATCGACGCTGTTTTAATCAGCATATTCAAAGCAGCCTTAGAGGCTCGATAACTGTACCAGCCACCCAAACGATTGTCTTCAATGCTGCCGACTTTGGCAGATAGGCAGGCCATGACACCAAATTCAGGATCTAATAGTGGTGCGAATGATTGCAAGCACATGCCAGGCCCCAAGGCATTTAACTGCATGGTTTGCATGAACTGAGCTTCATGCAAGTCTGATAACTTCTTTTCTGGTAACCAAGCATCACTGTGAAGAATGCCTGTAGCAACAATGATCAAGTGAAAAGGGCCTTCATGAGACAAGGCATCAGCTGCTGCTTGAATGCTGTCAGGATTTGCATAATCAATCGATGGCGTTGATTGTCTGTTTAAGCCCATTACTTTTGAACAATTGGGCAGTTTATTTAAATGCTCAATGAATGCCTGACCAATGGATCCGCTAGAGCCAATCACCAGTGCATTGAATTTTTCTAGATGAGAGAGCATAGAGAATATTCTTAAATTGAATCAATTATTAATGTATGAATTGATCTAGTGTAACCATTCTGAAGATTTTTATCTTTTGCTTGATCATTCGGGTGGTGTAAAGCCGGATAAATCAGTAATATGGACTGATTCAATATTCCAAAAAGATTTTTTATGTTGCTTACTCTTGCTTTTATCTTCAATACGATCTTGGCTCTATTGGTGATCTTGATTCACTACGAGGTCTTATTCCAATTGGATAAGCAATTGCCAAAAGTCTCCCATTTGCCTGCACGCTTCAAAGTGCTGGTGGGTGCCGGTGTGATTTTCATGGCCCATATTGTAGAAATCTGGGTTTTTGCTTTTGGCTATTTGTTCACATTGCAATTTGAAGGCATGGGTGGCTTGACTGGTGTGACCAGTGGCCATGGACTCTTATTAGATTATGTTTATTTATCTTTCATCACCTACACCACGGTTGGTTATGGTGATGTCGTGGCAAATGGCTATCTTAGATATCTGACTGGGGTAGAAGCACTATTGGGTCTCTTACTCATCACCTGGTCAGCATCATTCCTATTTTTGGAGATGCAAAAATATTGGACATCATCCAAAAAATAAAAAGGATGAATTTAAGCGAAGATTTAGTCGTGAATGTAGTCAGGTAGTTTGGCGCCGCAATGGCGACAGTATTGGTCGGTAGCAGCATGACCTTCTGACATACATTCTTTACAAGTTCTGGTGGTGATTTGTTCAGTGCGCGAACTGGCTAGTTCAGCGGTCACAATACCCGTTGGTACTGCCAAGGTTCCCCAGCCCATCAACATCATGATGGATGTGATGAATCTTCCCAAGTCTGTCTTAGGAGTGATGTCGCCAAAACCAACTGTTGTCATGGTGCTGATGGCCCAATAAATACTCGTTGGTATGCTGGTAAATCCATTGGCTGGACCTTCGACCACATACATCAGAGTGCCCAAGACCATCACAATCATTAAAACGCCTGACAAGAAGACGAAGATCTTTCTTCGGCTGGCAGCCAAAGCAGCACCTAGGTGGACATACTCAGCAACATATTCAGTGAGTTTGAAAATTCTGAAGATGCGAATCAAGCGCAGCACGCGCACATCAATCAAAGCGTGTAACTCAGGGAAGAGCATCGCTAGGTAGGTCGGAAGAATCGCAACCAAATCGATGATGCCGTAAAAGCTCTTGATGTACTGCATACGATTTTGCGCACAGTAAACCCGAGCAATGTATTCCAAACTAAAGATGATTGTAAAAAACCACTCTAGAACAGTCAGGCTGAAGTGGAATTCAGCAGAAATTGATTCGATGCTATCTACTACTACTACCACCAATGACAACAAAATTAAATAAATGAGGGTTTTGTCGAATAATTGTCCGGCGCGAGTATCTGCCTCAAAGATGATGACGAAGAGTTTTTCTTTGAGCGTCTTCTTGGCTAATTGATCGGACATCATGACAGGCCTTTATTTTTCTGACATTGCTTTGTAAATACTTGGGAAGCAGCTGATAAAAATATAGCTAGCGTATTGTTCTGCCTGCATCTTATCTAAGGCATCGTAGATTTCTTCTCGAATCAGACCAATGGTGTGAGAGTCTGTTTTTTCTAAGGCATTGATCAAGCGTTGAGCCATAGAGTCTTTTTCTATATCAATGCCATGCTTGATTTTAATTTCGCCCAAAAAGGTGCCAAACGTACTGGCAAATTGCATATCAGCCACAAATCCCTTGTGGATGCTGGGGTGCTGTTGGACCAATATTACGGCCTGTTTTTGGCAATCCTGGAAGACTGCGCGCATTTTAAGAAGAATATCGTCGTTCATGGATTCATTTTATCTTGGGAAACTGCCCATCCACATAGAGCCATTGTTTATCTTCACAGACAAAGGAGCTGATTTCGTGAAGGCGATGGGCTTTGCCATTGATTTTATATATCGCCACAAACTCTACTGTGGCAGATAAACGATCACTGGCTTCACTGAAATGTTTCACGGTCAGACCCGTCCATTGAGTTGGATCTTCATTGAACAATGGTTCTTGAGGTCTGGTGGAAGAGTGCCAGGTGCTTAATAAATAGGGTTCATTCTTTAAAACAAAGGCACTGTAACGTGAGCGCATCAATTCTTCAGCATTGCTGGCCAGTTCTTTACCTTCATGAAATTTACCGCAGCATGTTTCATAGAGGCCTTTGCCGCATGGACAGTTCATTGATGAATCTTTCAAAGGCTTGGTACTTGAATCAATTTAGCAAGTTCTTTGAGACGCTCGATGCCAGGTTCTTTTCTTGGCCAAACCAGCTCAACCCCGTCATTTTTGTAGCGAGGTAGAACATGCACATGGATGTGGGGCACAGATTGCCAGCCAGCATCTTTGTTAGCTTGTAAAAGAGTAATGCCTTCAGCCTTGAACACATCCTTAACAACGTGAGCAATGCGCTTGGCGACCAAAAAGAGTCGCTGAGTGGTTTCTTCGTCGATATCTAAAATGGTTTCATAGGGCTTTTTAGATGCCACGATTACATGCCCATCATTCACTTGTCCAGCATCCATGAAAGCAAATACGAGATCATCTTCGTACACTTTGGCACAAGGCAATTCACCTGATAAAAGCTTTTCAAATATGGTGGTCATTTAGAAACCTGATTTCTTAAGTAATATTCGACTATATTAGGCTAATTCACCAAGCTTGATTCAAAATTAAAACCATCCACATGCATTTATTTGTTTATCTTCACGGCTTTAAATCTTCGCCAAATTCCAATAAGGCTCAGCTGACTAAAGCCGCCATTGAGCAACGCATTCAAGCTGGTGAGCCAATCACTTGGTATTGCCCGCAATTACCTGCTTCGCCGCGTGAAGCGATACAGATGGTAAAGGATCATATTCATGGGCAGACATTCAGTACTTTGTCTTTCATGGGGTCATCCTTGGGTGGTTACTACGCCACCTATTTGGCTGAACTGTTTCCAAGTAAGGTCAGCTTGTTGAACCCGGCGATTGAGCCTGCTAGAGATTTAGAAAAATACATTGGCGAACAAAAATCTTGGCACCAAGATGAAGTGTTTCATTTCTTGCCAGAGTACATCGAAGAGCTTCAAGAGATTTATGTGCAAAAGATCACTCAAGCAGAGCGCTATTTTTTATTGGCTGCAAAAGGGGATGAAGTTTTGGATTGGCATGAGATGGTCGCCAAATACCCTGGTGCTCATCAACTGATTTTAGAAGGTGGCGATCATGCTATCTCTGATTACCCCAACTACTTAAATCAGTTGATGGAGTTTCACTTCACATCTCTAACGCACCTAAAACCAACATAAGCGACCTTGGTATCTCTGGGTTTGGTTGCCACGGCTGATTCAATTTGATTCTCTGGGCCATACCACCAAGAGGCACCGCGAGTGACTCTCTCATTGCCTGGACCATCGTCGACCCATTCCCAAACATTGCCGCCCATATCGTATAAACCATTCACCCCCGGTTGAGTGGTCATTACCGCCACATGGCCTGTGCCGCGATTAAGAACATTAGCAGGGGCTAGGCCTTTTAAACCTGCACAGCCATTCAAGCAATGCGAGTTTCGTGGGGTATCACCATTGGCATAGGTGTAACGTTTACCTTTAACGAATGGCTGTGGAGGAGTGGCCCGCTGCTCTAGAAAAGCCGCTGATGTCCATTCTTGATCCTTGGGCAGTCGTTTACCAAAAAATTGGCAGATGGCTTGTGCTTCATCGAAATTCAAATGAACCGCTGGCTCTTGATCTTTTGATGGCACGCCAAATGGTTGCAACCAAGTCCAACCTTTTTTACGTGTCCAGCCATATTCATAAATAAAACTACCACCTTCTTTTTCACCGGAGCTGACAAACTTGGTTTGTTGTGCATAAAGTTTGACTGTGCCAATCGTGACTTCATGCAAGTCCCATTCCAGTTGCCCAATTCGAGTTGTTTTTTCTAAAGCAGTTGGTTTTGTTTGAGCGCTGGCTGTGTTCATCAAAGAAGTCATGAGTATCACCAATAGGCCGCCGTAAAGAGACATCTTGAAATTGTGTGGTTTGTTCAGCTTCATGGTTTTAACCTCAGTCGTAATCTAAATGCGAGAAGTATCAAAAGAACAGCACCATAAATACTCACAGTGAAGTAATCATTTTTTCCGGACTTGTGCCAAAAATAATGAAGAATCACCAAAGGTGCAATCAAGTAAATTAATTGATGGAGTCTGGCCCAGTTCCGTTTTAGTTTTTTAACGGCCCATTGATTGGATGTGAGTGCCAAAGGAATCAGTAAAACAAATGATATGAATCCGACCGTGATGAAAGGGCGCTTGATCACATCCACAATCATTTCTGAAAATATCAAACCGTGATCTAGCCAAAACCAAATTGAAAAGTGCAGACAGGCATAGAAGAACACAAATAAACCCAAGGTTCTTCTGTATTGAATCAATTGGTTGATGCCAGTGAGTCTTCTCAAAGGTGTGATGGCCAAGGTCAAGCATAAAAATACCAAGGCCCAGGTACCCGTCGAGCGAGTGATGAATTCAATCGGATTGGCTGTTAAATCCTCTTGGTAGCCCAAGACTATCAATCGGACCAGTGGCAGTAAACCAATGCCGATCAACAATGCTTTCATCACTTAATAAAACTTCCGTAAATCCATGCCTTTATAAAGATGCGCCACTTGTTCTGCGTAGCCATTGAAAGGCAAGGTCTTGATCTTAGGTGCAAACATACCGCCCTCAGCACCGATTCTTCTCTCAGTTGCTTGACTCCAACGCGGATGATTGACCTCTGGGTTTACATTGGAATAGAAGCCGTACTCATAAGGAGCTGATACTTTCCAGCTCGTTGCAGGTTCTTTATCGGTGATGCGGATTTTTACAATTGATTTAGCACTCTTGAAGCCGTATTTCCAGGGCACGTTGATACGAATTGGTGCCCCATTTTGATTAGGCAGCACTTCTCCATAAAGGCCAAATGTTAAAAGTGCCAAAGGATTCATGGCCTCATCTAAACGCAAGCCTTCGGTGTAGGGCCAATTCAATACTCGGCTGTTAACGCCAGGCATTTGTTTTGGATCAGCCAAAGAAATAAATTCAATGTACTTTGCAGAACCTTGTGGCTCGCTGGCTTTGATTAGATGAGATAAAGAATAACCAATCCAAGGTATCACCATTGACCAGCCTTCGACGCAACGAAAGCGATAGACTCGCTCTTCCATTGGGGCTAACTTGAGCAGGGCATCAATGTCCCAAACTTTAGGTTTGTTGACCAGACCTTCAACGCTCACAGTCCAAGGTCTTGTTTTTAGTGTGTGGGCATTGCGAGCAGGATCAGCTTTGTCTGTTCCAAACTCATAAAAATTATTGTAGGTTGTTACATCTTTATAACTTGTTAACTTATCAGCCACAAAGAACTGCGGGTTGACTTTGGCTGGAAGCTTTTGGCCGCTCTGAGCAAAAGCACTTCTGCTGAAAACTTCTGCTTGCGACAAGCCAAACGCACCCATCGCAGCCAATTTGATTAATTGGCGTCTCTTTTCAAAGATGTTTTGAGGGGTGATCTCGCTGGCCAGGATGTCATGGGTATTTTTCATGCATCTAGCTTAATCGAGAATCAAGATTTCTGCTTTGCGTGGCTTGCTAATTAGAAGGCTTAGAGGACCAACTGGCGGTGTTCCACCATCAGGCATTTGTCCATGATGCCAGTTAGACCATGCGAACTGGCGTAATCCAAGGCTTCCTGGTTGATGACACCCATCTGGAGCCACAAGGATTTTGCGCCAATTTTGACTGCTTCATGAGCAATCTCCAGGCAATCTACTGACTTTCTGAACACATTCACCATGTCGACAGGAACTGGAATGCTGCTTAAATCTGGATAACAGGTCTCGCCCAAAATTTCAGTGCAAGCAGGATTCACGGGAATGATCTTATAGCCATGATCTTGCATGTACTTGGTCACGCCATAAGATGGTCGATCAGGTTTATTGGATAGACCCACCACAGCAATTGTTTTGGTTTCTTGCAATAATTGTTTCATCTTCATAGTATCTATTGAATTCAACCAAAATTAAAGAATTACCAAGTTTCTCATCAATTTCACTCATGACCAAGAATCCAATTCACCCAAAAAAATTACTCTTGAGTAAATGGACTGCGGTCACACCTGAGAACAAAGAAAAACATTTCATGGTGATCAAAGTGATTGAGCCGCAAGTTGAGGGTGGGCCAGTTGAGCAGGTGGTGATTGAAGCAGTGATGAGCAAGCGTCAAAAAACCATTCAATGGCGATCACTCACCAATGGCTTGGAGTGGAAACAAGGGTGGGTTTAATTCTTTTCTATGTACTTATAGAAAGGAATGGCCAGCAATAAACTAAGCACCGCAGATACGCACATCCCCAAGACATTCATCCAAGGATCGCTTGGGTAAAGTTGCACCCAAATTCCACTGATCACCAGAGAAACAGGGAAGTGCACCAAGAAAATAGAATAGGACATCTCCCCAATTTTTCGCAATGGGTTGTTCCAAAGTTTGGATTGAGACCAATTGCTCTCATAGCTACTGAACAATATAAGTGCCGTGATTAATGCAACGGACAAGCGCTCTCTGAAATCTTGGTAGTAAAGAGAAAAAATAGTGATCGCTGCCACAGACAGAATCAAGACATGATGTGATTGGCTTCTGGCCAAGAAAGCGGTCAGCAAGCCCAAGCCATAGGTGGCAAAGAAGAAAATGAACCAAACGTCATAGGTGTCATGACGATTAAAAAATAGCACCGATGCAGTTGTGAGAGCGCTGAAGATGATCAATGTGATCAGGCGAGTGCTGCGGTAGCTCCAGCTAGCTGGAGATAATTTTTCTACCAAGAAAACCAATAATGCGCAAACGGCAAATAACTGAAAATCGATGGCGACATACCAAAGGCCAGCAGATAAAGATTCATAACCAAGGATGTTTTGTAAAAAGAACAGATGACTCAATAGCTGAGGCATGTCGGGCATTGCAGAGATTGAATGGTGCTCCATCAGGCGACTGGCCACAAATGAAGCTGCGATGGCTAAAGCGATTGCGCCAAGGTAGGGAATCACGAGACGAAGATACTTTTGCCAAATGACTTTTTGCACAGAATGCTTGGCGAAAAAATTCGGTTCACTGAGCTTTAAGCCAGTTAAAAAACCACCAATGCAAAGAAATACCGCAACCGCTAAGCGAGCGTAATCAAAAAAGAAATCAATGGTTTTGGGTATGACTGTGTTGGCAACATCCGACATTGGCCCATAAAAAGCCAAATGATGAAAAAGAATCAACAGGCAAGCAATGCCTTTGATGTTGTCAAGAAATGCTGAGCGCACGAAACCCTCTTGGCCTTATTGTGGCCAAACAATCGATTGCTTTTGGAACTTACCTTCTTCAACTACCAAGGTGCGTTTCAAAACTTTTCCTTCAAAGGAGTATTCGGCATCGTATTTGCCAGCTGTCAATTTCAGCAACATGATGGGGCCATCACTCAAAGCCTCAAAAACAACCTTCTTTTTTTGATCCATGATTTTGACGGTGACATCAGCCACCCACAATGGTCTTTGTGGATGATCTTGAGAAAACTCCAAAACCAGAGGCCATTTTTTACCCAAAGCTAAAAGTGCATCGGATTCTTCGCTACCAATGCCGCCACTGATGTATTCAATACCTTGCGCAACCTTCGCTTCTGGAATCTCAACCTGCGCCAAAGATAAGCTAGAAAACAATACCAAACAGACACTCAATAAAACACGAGAGAGTGGGGTGCGAATAGCGGTTAACAACATGGCAATGTCTCCTTATTGCTAAGAGTCTTTTTTACTGGGGCAAGAAGAGCAAGATCCTGAGCCGGAATCTGAGCTTGAGCAGCCTGATGCAGGTTTTTGGCTGGCGCGAAACATCACCCAGTAGCGACGTGCCATATAGAAAACCACAAGACCGCCAATTAGCCAAACCAGTCCATCAAAAATCATTTCTGCCAGAGTCATCATTCACCCAGTTATCAAGACATTACTCACAAGAACCCAAGTGCGGAGGGGTCTTTGAATTATCAATTATCTGCCCAAACAAGCCATTTTTAAGAATTTTAAGCAATTTCTTGACATCTTTTAAAAATACTGTATATTTATACAGTATAGGCACTGTGCCTTATATCTACTGGCGTTAAAAGGAGTATTTAAATGAAAACTTTGATTTCTAACCCAATTTGGTCTTTGATGAGCGGTTTGGTTATTTGGATGGTTTTTGCTGAAAAACCAGGTGAATGGCAAAGACGTGAGTGGGTTTGTTCTCGCTCTGAATGAGCTTTGCGCACTCTCAAAGTGAGCTTAGTTACTCTTTAATCTTGATTTGATTGCTTTTCTAACTGCTGTTGAAGGCAATCAGGGCACCAGCAAGAACTGCTTTTTTCACCATCGTTGAAGCTCACTGGTGGCAGTGACATGCACCAGCAGTCTTCCACATTTGTGGCAGAGAGACATTCAAAAATTTTGCCACATTGCGGGCATTGAGAATCCGTTAACGGTTTGTTCATCTTTTCAGAATAATCAAAGTAATACCGGGGTTACCAAAAATATCCTTTGTCAGAATCTCTTTGACAGCAGGGTATTGTCTGCACAGTTCTTGGTAAGACTCTTTGCCTGGACCCAAATCTTCACCAGCGAAATATGCGCTGATCAAGTGAGAGCGTCTTTGATACATCAGCTCTTGGCGAATCGCTTCTTTGATTCTGCCACCTTGCCCACCTGAGCCATAACCATGAATCACTTTCACAACCCTGATCGCTGTTTTGGCCAGCTCATCGAGAGCTCGATCAAAAATTATCAAAGCTTCGTCGACCCTGGGTAAATTCTCTTCTAAATTGAGTGTAAAAATACCCGCTAACTTTTTAGGTAGCGGTGGTGTTTCTTGCGATCCACAGTAAGGGCACTCTGACTGAAGAGTGCCTCGTGGGTTGCCGCAATCAGGGCAGAGGACGGATGATGGCTTGACCATTTAACCAAGCTTCTAAACACTCGACCACGCCTGTGGTGAATGACTTGAACACTGGCTCTGCAACGAAGCCAAGGTGTGGGGTGAGCAATGTATTGGGTGTGCTGCGCAATGGGTGATCATCGGGTAAAGGCTCGATGTCAAAAACATCCAAGGCTGCACCACCAATACTTTGGTTTTGAAGTGCTTGAACCAATGCACTTGTATCAACCAAGGTTGAGCGTGAGGTATTGATCAGTAAGGCACCTTTTTTCATCAGCGCTAGTTTTTCTTGGTTGATCATGCCCTTAGTCGTTGGGCTGGCAACGATGTGCAAAGAAACAATGTCAGAGTTTTGCAACAGGACATCTAAGCTGACTGATTCAGCGCCCACAGCCGCGGCTCTTTCAGTAGTCATGTTAGGACTCCAGGTCACCACTTTCATACCAAAGGCGAGCGCCACTTTGGCCACGCGCGAGCCAATTTCACCCAAGCCGACCAAACCCAAAGTTTGGCCTTTTAAAACTGGTAATAAAGAATGTTGATTGCGCCATTGCTTATCAATGATCAGTCTATTTTGTTCAACCAATCTTTTGTGTAAGCCCAGAATCAATGCCCAAGTTAATTCAGCTGTGCTGTCTTTGGATGGACCCCATTCGGTATGACTGATTGGAATGCCTCTTTGTTTTAAAGCGTCACTATCTAAGGCTAAATTCCGAGTGCCGGTAAAGACCACATATTCCAAATGTTTTAATTGAGCAATCAGGTCTGCTTTGAGCGGGGTGCGGTCACGCATCAACACCAAGGCATGAGCATCTTGAATTTTTTCTAGAAGGGCAGCGCCAAGCAAGGGTTGATTGAAGATCTGCACATCGGCCAAACCTTTGATGGAGCTCCAATTGGACAGTTTTTCATATGAATTTTCATAATCATCTAAAACCACAATTTTCTTGCGCATGATGTGTCCCGTTTTTTTAATTGCATTCATTATAGGAGTGTGGGATATTTATGAAGTCACAGAGCTAAAAAGCCGGACAAAACCTTAAGGAGACGAAATGAATAAGCTTTTAGCCGGCTTGATGTCGGTTTTATGTATCAGTGGTGTCGCTCAGGCACAAAGCAATGACTGGCCAACTCAAAAAACAATCAAGATGATTGCAGTTTTCCCACCAGGGGGATCTGTTGACCAGGTTGCCAGAATTTTGGCCCCAGCATTACAAAATCAAATGAAGCAAAACGTGATTGTTGAAAACATTGGTGGAGCATCAGGCTCTATCGGTGCTGCTGCAGTTGCAAGAGCTCAACCAGATGGATACACATTTGGCGTTGTGTTCGACACCCACGGTGTGAACGAGAACATGATTGAAAAGTTACCGTATAAGACCAAAACTGATTTGGCGACTGTGACCATGATTGGTACAGCGCCGATGGTGTTGACTGCTAGCAAAGCATCAGGCATTACCAGTTTCAAACAATTGCTTGCTGATGCAAAAGCAAAAAAAGCAAACAACTACGGTTCAATTGGTACAGGTAGCTTGGGTCATTTAGCTTTGGCATCATTGGCTAAAGACGCTAAATTTGATTGGACACACGTGCCGTATCGTGGCGGTGGTCCTTTGATGCAAGATGCTTTGGCAGGTCACGTACCTTTGGCGATTGGTTCATTGTTCTTGGTCAAACCTCACGTTGATTCAGGTGGTGTGATTCCTTTGGCAGTGACAACCAGCAAGCGTTCACCAGAAATGCCAAATGTTCCAACGATCGCTGAAAGTGGTTACCCTAACTTTGAAGCGCCAGCTTGGTGGGCCATCATTGCTCCAGCAAAAACTCCGGCAGCAATCGTTAACCGCATGCACGAAGAAGTTGCTAAGGCATTGAAGAATCCTGAGATTGCACAACGCTTGAAATCACAAGGCATTGAAATTGCAGCCTTGGGTCCAAAGCCTGCTCAAGATTTTGTTAATAAGCAGATTGATGTTTGGGGTGCTTTCATCAAGGCTAACAACATCAAGGCAGCTGATTAATCAATGACTGAACGTCTCGTACCTTATCAACCGCTGGACTTGCAAGAGCCAGCGGATTTGGTGGCCGCTATCCGTCAAAGGCGAGGCGGCCAATTCATCAATCTTGATCGCATGCTGTTGCACAGCGCTCCGTTTGCAACGGGTTGGAATGCTTTTTTAGGTGAGGTCCGTAACAATATTGGCCTAGACCCAAAGCTCCGTGAATTGGGTATGTGCGGTGTGGCGATCTTGAACCGTGCTGAATATGAGTTCATTCATCATGCCCCAGTCTTTTTAAGTTCTGGTGGAACTGAGGAACAAGTCAAAGCCATGCGCCAAATTGGTTCCGGTCCGATGCCAGCAGGCTTGTTCAGTCAGTTGGAAGAGGACGCGATTGAATTAACCATTCAAATGACAAGATCAATCGAGGTTGATCCGGCTTTGATGAAGCGTTTACAAAGCGCTTTGGGTAATTCACATTTGGTGGAGTTGGTAGGTGTGATTGCTACTTACAACATGGTCTCAAGATTTTTGGTTGCTTTGCAGGTCACTCCCGAGCACTGATTGAGTACATGAATTAAACCCATAAAGGCTGCACCACATTTGTGCGGCCTTTTTTATTAGCTTTAAAGCTAATAGCCGAAAATTATTAATATAACTAATATGACCAAAGTTAAATATCTGAAAGATATAGCATTTTGAGTGAATTAGGCCACATATACATCATCGATGACGATGCTTCAATGCGCAGTTCCTTGACTCGCATGTTGAATAGTTGCGGTTACTCCATCGAGTCACATGAGTCCCCTGAGTCATTTTTAGAAAAATCAATTCCGGTTTCGCCAGCAACTATTCTTTTGGATATGCGCATGCCAAGGATGTCAGGGGTCGAGTTGCAAAAGAAATTAAAAGAGATGGGCCGAGAGACACCGATCATTTTTATTTCAGGTGAATCGATGCCTCACGAGATCGTGACCAGCATGAAACAAGGAGCCATTGATTTCTTGTTCAAGCCATTTAATTTGGATGATCTATTGCGTTGCATCGGTGCCGCGATTCAAAAAGACAAAGAAATTTTCCAATCAATGACTCAGTCATTGACCATTAATCAGCGTTACGACTCCCTGACCCCTAGGGAAAAAGAGGTTTGCGCTCTATTGGTCGAGGGTTTGATGAACAAAGACGTGGCTGTGCGCTTAGGTACCACCGACGCCACCATCAAGGTTCATAAATCAAGGGTGATGGAAAAAATGATGGCGCCTTCTTTGCAAGAGTTGGTCCGTTTATATGATTTGGTGAAGAATAAATAACAGGTCTTTGATGAATTTAGAGTTTTTAGTAATTTAACGATGTTAAAGTAGCACGAAGAAGCCAAAGAGCTCATGGAGACAGCATGTCAATAGGATCAAAAAATAAAATTGAAATCCTGCCTGAAATTCAGGGAAAGGTGCTTAAAGCCGCCCGTGAAAAACTAAGACTTGATGTTCAAGAACTTGCAGTCAAAGCATGCCTATCTAAAAAACATATCACAGAGCTTGAGCAGGGTGGCATCACCAGCTTTTACTCTGAATCTCATAAGATCACCGTGGCAAAAAAAGTTGCCAAAATATTGCAATTGGATGAAGCACTTGTGTTGGTTCATCCAGATGGTGATTTGTCTCAACAAGAATCATTGCCTTTCGATGCAACCGTTGAAGAGACTCAGCAGCCAGTAAAAGTTCAAGAAACAAAATCGGCCAAGGAAGAAAAGGTGAGTGCGCCAGCAGCTGAAGAGTCAAATCAACAAACTACTAAGCCTGCAACAGCACCAGCAAATAAACCAATCAAAGTCAGCTTGGAAAATATTCAGACTGGTGGTCAGATGGATTCTTCAAGACCAAAGTCAAAACGCTCACGCAGTGGTTTGATGTCAATCTTGTTGTTGATCTTGGTGGCAGGTGGTTTGTATTCAAGTAAGGATGACATCATTGCTGTGTTTAATCCGCCAGCTGCAGAACCTCAACCAGTGGTGGTTGAAGGAGCTGAACCTAAAGAAGACGGCGCTAATCCAGCAACACCAGCCAATCCTGCAAACCCTGCAAACCCATCTGCACCAAGTTCAGGAGTGCCAGCAGCCAATGTGGCGGTTACATCACCATTGCCATCAGATGTTGGTTGCCCAAAACCTGATGCGAGTGTGTCAGAGCAATCTGTGACTGAGCCTACCAAGCCAGGTAACTTTGTGCATGTCGTTGTGAAGTCAAGGCAAATTATTTGCGTGGTGGATGCCAGCGGAAAATCAATGATGCAGTCGATTGAGCCAGGCGCGGGTCATACCTTTGGTGGTAAAGCCCCATTCACCATTTTGACCAATGGTTTATCGCAGACATCTGTCTTTTTCCAAGGCAGACCTGTTCGACCAATCAATGAGCAAGCAAGAACGATGCGCGTTAAGGAAGCATCTACCAATTAAGACTGCTGAAGATAAGATCATTAAAGGAGCTTCGGCTCCTTTTTTATTTATCTACCAAGACCAAACGCCAAGATAAAATAAACCCATGAGCCAATTACCCCAATCTAAATCTGAAATATTCTGGGCATTTACTTGGCTGGCTCTTCAGGGATTTGGTGGTGTTTTGCCCGTTGCTGAGCGCGAGTTGGTAGATAAGAAACGTTGGTACACCAGAGAAGAGTTTCTTGAAGAGTGGGCAGTTGCCCAAGTATTGCCCGGCCCCAACGTGGTTAACTTGGCCATCATTTTTGGCTCACGCCATTTTGGTTTGCTAGGTGCTTTAGCAGCCATTGCAGGCATGTTGGTATTTCCGATGTTGGCGCTGATTGTCATAGCGATCACCTATCTTCATTGGGGGGCTAATCCGGTGGTTGCAGGTGCGATCAAAGGGATGGGTGCTGTTGCAGCAGGCTTGATTGCTGGAACATCTCTTAAATTAGCCAGCGCACTTAAAAAGCATCCATTGGGTTATTTGCCGGCCATTGGTATCGCTTCACTGTGTTTCATTTTGGTGGCTTTGATCAGAATTCCTTTGGTACATGTGCTCTTAAGCCTTGGCATTTTGTCTATCTATCTTACATATCGTCGGGTCAAACCATGATTCAATTTTCATTCGCCAACTGGCTGGATGTATTTTTGCATTTCACGGCTGTTTCATTGATGGCAGTGGGCGGAGCAGTGACTGTCATTCCGGAGATGCATCGGCATTTGGTCTATCAAAATGCCTGGATGTCTGAGGACCAATTCGCGGCATCCATTGCAATCGCTCAATCAGCCCCAGGCCCAAACATCTTGGTGATTGCCATGATGGGTTGGCACATAGGCATTAACTCTGTCACAACAATTCATGCGCAGTATTTTTGGGGAACCTTTGGCATGGTGTTGGCCATGATTGGTGTGATGCTACCCAGCTCAGTTCTGACTTACTCAACTGCGAAGTGGGTTCAGGCCAATAAAGACAGTAATTTCGTTATGGCCTTCAAACAAGGGCTGGCCCCTCTGGTGATTGGTGCCATTTTGGCCACCAGTTGGTTGATCAGTGCTGCTAACACCAGTTTAGAAAATGACTGGCCATTGTGGTTGTGCACCATTGTCACTGTCTTCCTGATTTGGAAAACAAAGATACATATCTTGTTGTTGTTATTGATTGGGGCAGTGTTGGGTGGGGTGGGGCTGATTTAAATCAGCGCATCACAGCCAGCCATAAAAAATAGGCAATAAAAAACCCGACCGAAGTCGGGTTCTTATAAACATAACGCCAAATTACATTGGGTTGATGTTAGAAGCTTGCTTGCCCTTAGGGCCAGTTGTTACTTCAAAGCTAACCTTTTGGTTTTCTTTCAAGCTTTTGAATCCGTTACCTTGAATCGCTGAGAAGTGAGCGAATAAATCTTCACCACCACCGTCAGGAGTAATAAAACCAAAACCTTTTGCGTCGTTGAACCACTTAACAATACCTGTTGCCATTACTGAAATTCCTTAAAAAAATTAAACGTGGTGATTTCTCACCATTTCTTTGCAGGGCTGGAAGATTCAACTAACCGAATCACCCATTTTGAAAAATGGAAACGACGGAAGCTACTTGAAGACCTACGCGCTAAGTATCGCACAATTTGAATAAAGGGATATGATTATTTAATCAGGGCTTTTACTAGGTTTTATGGGGCTAAAACACCCAAAAACAGGCATTTTTGGCAAAAAAAGCATTTATTGAGCTTTGGGAGCCGAAAAAGTAAGCTTTTTCGACTTAATTCTCTGAAATATGAGTGCTTGAATCCTCAGCGAAGATTTAAAGTCTGTTTTATCCTCTAGCCTGCCCAATAAAAAGAAGAGACAAAACAAATGAATCACGCAGAAATCACCAAAATCATTGATGACAACATCAAGGCAAGACGCTCTATTCGTGCTTTTTTACCAACTGAAGTAAAAAAACAAGACATTCTGGACATCATGAATGTCGCTGGTCGCGCTCCATCAGGTACCAACACGCAACCTTGGCAAGTGCACATTGTTCAAGGTGCTGCCAAGCAAGCGATCACCGATGAAATCATGAGTATTTTTAATGATCCTGAGGCGCTCAAAGAGCACACTGAAGAATATAACTACTACCCATCAAAGTGGGTTGATCCTTATCTAGCTCGCCGTCGTAAGGTTGGCTTTGACTTATATGGTTTATTGGGGATTGGCAAAGAAGATAAAGATAGGATGAAGGCTCAGGGTGCCCGCAACTATCAATTCTTCGATGCACCTGTGGGAGTTTTCTTCACAATTGATCGAGTCATGCAGCAAGGTAGCTGGTTTGATTACGGTATGTTTGTACAAAACGTGATGTTGGCTGCCAAAGCACGTGGCCTTGATACTTGTCCGCAAGCGGCCTTCACTCAATTTCATCGAGTGATTGCAAAGCATTTGAACCTCAATGCTGAGCAACAGTTGATTTGTGGCATGTCATTGGGATACGCTGATCAAAGCAAGGTTGAAAATACTTTGATCACCGACCGCGAAAATGCGGAAAGCTTCACGCATTTTTATAACTAAGTTTATTCAGTATTTTTATAGGTAATTCTTTATGAGTCAGACTTTTCAATGGAATGATCCACTGCGTTTGGATGATCAGTTAACTGAAGAGGAGCGCATGATTAAAGATGCTGCTCATGACTACTGTCAGGGTCAGCTACTACCGCGAGTGACTGAAGCATTCCGCCATGAAAAAACAGACATCGCTATTTTTAAAGAGATGGGCGACTTGGGCTTGTTGGGTGTGACTATTCCTGAACAATACGGCGGTGCTGGTTTGAACTATGTGGCTTATGGTCTGGTTGCTCGTGAGGTTGAGCGAGTTGATTCTGGTTACAGATCGATGTTGAGCGTTCAGTCTTCTTTGGTGATGGTGCCTATCAATGAATTCGGCACAGAAGAACAAAAAAAGAAATACCTGCCAAAACTTGCCACTGGTGAATGGATTGGTTGTTTTGGTTTGACTGAGCCCGACCATGGCTCTGATCCTGCCAGCATGGTGACTCGTGCAAAACCGGTGGATGGTGGTTACTCATTGTCTGGTTCGAAAATGTGGATCACCAACAGTCCCATCGCTGATGTATTTGTGGTGTGGGGAAAATTGATTGACGAAGCGACTGGTAAAGATGAGATCCGCGGTTTCATCTTGGAAAAAGGTTGGAAGGGTTTAACAGCTCCTGCGATTCACGGCAAAGTTGGTTTAAGAACCTCATTGACTGGTGAGATCGTGATGGATGAGGTCTTTGTGCCTAAAGACAACATCTTCCCAAATATCAAAGGTCTTAAAGGGCCTTTCACATGTTTGAACAGTGCTCGTTATGGCATTGCTTGGGGTGCTTTGGGCGCCGCTGAAGATTGCTGGTTCAGAGCACGTGACTATGTGATGAATCGTCAACAATTTGGTCGTCCATTGGCTGCCAATCAGTTGATTCAAGTGAAGTTGGCTGATATGCAAACTGAAATCAGTTTAGGTTTGCAGGCCTGCTTGCGTTTGGGTCGCATGAAAGATGAAGGCACAGATGCTGTTGAAATCACATCAATCTTGAAGCGCAACTCGTGCGGCAAATCATTGGCTGTTGCCAGAATGGCCAGAGACATGATGGGTGGCAATGGTATTTCTGATGAATATGGTGTGGCAAGACACATGGTGAACTTAGAAGTGGTCAACACTTATGAGGGAACGCACGATATTCATGCTTTGATTTTGGGTCGCGCTCAAACCAATATCCAGGCATTCTTTTAAAAACATTAAAAGTAATATGCAACACAGGCCATTCAAGTGAATGGCCTTTTTCTTTATTTCGTTTATTCTTGATTCTATGCAAGGACTACTTAAATCTTCTTCTAATACGGTGAAGTTAATCATGCTTTTAGGCATGGCCTTTACTTTACTGTCATCGCAAGCACGTGCGATTGAAGTTGGAGATCGTTTGCCTTTGGGACAGATTCAGTCGATACAAGGTGAAACATTCACACCTGAGAATTGGGCAAAAAGAAACACCATTGTTCAAGTTTGGGCGACTTGGTGCTCGTATTGCCGAACACAAAATAAATACATGCAACAGCTAAGGCAAAAAGTACCTGCTCAGCAGTTGAACATTGTCACAATTTCAATTGATCGACGGGCTGAGTCTGTTAAAGACTACATGGAAAAAAATCAATACAGCTTTCCAGTGGTGATGATGACACCAGAGCTATCAAAGGCCATTGGGAAGAGAAGAGGGGTGCCTGAACTTTATGTGGTTGACCCTCAAGGGCGAGTGATTCAGAAAGACTACGGTTTGATGGTTGATCTGGATTTCTTTGACTTGGCAAGACACGCCACAAAAGCAGAAAAGCCTGCTAAGTGAGCAGCAAAGAGTCCTCAAAATAAGAAAGCTCAGGTCAAAAAGTCATGGCCAGGACTTTCATGCACTTTTGGCATATTCATATAAGAAGAATGAATTTGTATTAAATATCACCTCGTTCAATAATCTTTTAGTTAGTTAAATCAATTAACTGTAAGGTGAAACCCCAAGATATAAAAAGGGTTTATCGAACTAGAATCGAAGGGTTATTAAAGGGGAGAAATGATGCAATCATTCATTCGTAAACCATCAGTATTGATGGCAAGCCTATTTGTGGGCTTATTAGGTGCAACTTCTGTGGCCAGTGCCCAAAGTTTGCAAATCAAACAATGGGCTGCTTCATGTTCAGCCTGTCACGGTACCGATGGTTATTCTGAAGGTGGCATGGCCAGCTTAGCGGGACAAAACAAAGCCGAATTGATCAAGAAGATGAACGAATACAAAACTGGTAAGCGCACAGCTTCGATCATGCATCAGTTGAGCAAAGGTTACACGGATGAGCAGATCGAGCAAATCTCTGCTTACTTCGCTTCTTTGCCTGCTGAAAAACCAGTAGCTAAAACAAAATAATCGGGAGTTGATCATGCAAAGACGCGAATTTATACAATTAGTAGGTGCGGGTGCTGCTGCGACAACTCTGGTTGGTTGTGCTTCAACACAAATTGACGCTAAAAATGCCAAAGTATTGGTGATTGGTGGCGGTTATGGTGGCGCAACAGCTGCTAAGTATGTCCGCAAGTTTTCAAATTACACAGCTGATGTGACGCTGATTGAACCAAATCAAAACTTCATTTCTTGCCCATTATCAAATTTGGTGATTGGTGGCAGCAAGAAGATGGAAGACATCACTGTTTCATACGCAGGTTTGAGCAAGAATCATGGCGTGAAACTAGTGAAAGACTATGTGGTGTCAGTGGACGTTGCTAAACGCCAAGTTAAATTGGCTGGTGGCTCAACATTGTTTTACGATCGCTTGATCGTTTCTCCAGGTATTGATTTAACTTACGACAAATTGCCAGGCATGCTCAAGCCAAATGCTCAGAACGAAGTTCTGCATGCATGGAAAGCCGGCGAGCAAACCGTTGGTCTCAGAAAGCAATTGGAAAGCATGAAGAACGGTGGTGTATTCGCCATTTCAATTCCATTGGCTCCGTACCGTTGCCCTCCAGGACCATACGAGCGTGCTTGCCAAGTCGCTGACTATTTCCAAAAGAGTAAGCCAAAGAGCAAAGTACTTATTTTGGATGCCAACGATGATGTGACATCTAAACCAGGTTTGTTCAAGTTGGCATGGTCACGCCGTTATGCTGGCATGGTTGAGTATCGTGGTAAACACAATCTAACTGATGTTGATGTCAAAGGTAAGACTTTGAAGTTTGAATTCAACGACGACATCAAGGCTGATGTATTGAACGTGTTGCCTCCAATGCGTGCTGGTTCAATTGCTGTGAAGACAGGTTTGGCCAACATGAATGCACGTTGGTGCGAAGTTGACTTCTTGACCTTTGAATCTAAGGTTGCACCAAACGTTCACGTATTGGGTGACTCAATTCAAATAGCTCCAGGTATGCCAAAGTCTGGTCACATGGCCAACCAACACGGTAAGACATGTGCTGCAGCTGTAGTGGCAATTTTGAGTGGTGCTGAAATCAATCAGTTACCGGTTTACAACAACACTTGCTACAGCTTCGTTTCTGCACAAGACGTGGTTCACGTTGCCAGCGTTCATACTTATGACGCTGCTAAGAAAACCATGGTCACAGTGCCAGGTTCTGGTGGTGTGTCTGCCGCTGCTAATCCTCTTGAGGGTGAGTACGCAAACGCATGGGCCAGAAACATTTGGGCTGATATGTTGGTTTAAACCACTGAATCATTTTCAGTGCTACCAAATAAAAAAGTCTGCTTCGGCAGACTTTTTTATTTGCTCAATTATTAAATTTTTATTTAATTCTTCACTCACTTTTTATTTTTGCTGGCCTCATCCAAAGATTTTAAGAAAGCCAATTTCTCTTTGATTTTGGCTTCCAAGCCTCGATCGGTTGGTTGATACCAATTAGCCTCTTTAAGGCCCTCAGGTAGATAGTTTTCTCCCGCCGCATAGCCATGAGCTTCATCGTGCGCATAACGATAAGTCTTGCCGTGGCCTAATTCATCCATCAGTTTGGTTGGGGCATTGCGTAAATGCATCGGCACGTCGCGACTGGTATCTTTCGCCACAAAGTCTTTGGCTTGATTGAATGCTTTGTAGGCCGCATTGCTTTTAGGAGCTGTGCACAAGTAAATCAGGGCTTCAGCAAGTGCCAGTTCGCCCTCAGGACTACCCAAGCGCTCATAAGTCAATGCAGCATCATTGGCTAATTGCATGGCGCGTGGATCTGCTAATCCAATATCTTCCCAAGCCATGCGAATAATGCGTCGCGATAAATATTTAACATCAACACCACCATCAACCATGCGGCAAAACCAATACAAGGCGCCATCTGAATTGGACCCTCTGACAGATTTATGCAAGGCTGAAATCTGGTCATAAAAATGATCGCCAGATTTATCAAATCGTCTTGATAGGTGACCTAAGGATTGCTCTAGAAATTCCGCGGTGATGTTGGTGATTTGACTGGTCTTGGCTGCATTGAAGGTTTGCTCAATCAAATTAAGGAAACGTCTCGCGTCACCATCGGCCATGTGAAGCAGCATGGCTTGGGCTGCTTGATCAAACTCTAGGGTGCCTGGCAGCGCAGCCAAGGCCCGATTCAATAGCTGTAAAAGCTCATCGTTTGTCAGAGACTTCAGAACATATACCTGAGCTCTTGAAAGTAATGCTGAATTAACTTCAAAGGATGGGTTCTCAGTGGTGGCTCCAATAAATGTCACCAAACCGGATTCAACAAATGGGAGGAGAGCATCTTGTTGAGATTTATTGAATCGATGTATCTCATCCACAAACAAAATGGTTTTTTTACCAAACTGTTGCAGATTGTTTTCTGCCTGTTCAATGGCTTGTCTTATTTCTTTGACCCCAGCCAAAACTGCAGAAATGGCAATGAATTCACAGTCAAAGGTATTGGCAGTGAGCCGTGCAATGGTGGTTTTGCCTACGCCAGGAGGACCCCATAAAAGCATTGAATGAGGCTTACCTGAGCGGAACGCCAAATCAAGTGGTTTACCTGGACCGAAAAGGTGAGTTTGCCCGACCAGGTCCTCTTTTTGTTGAGGACGCAGCATTTCCGCGAGGGGGGTAAAATTTTCGTTGTTTGGTAATAAAGACATGGTTTAATAAGCAAATTGTCGCATGTTGTCTGAATGCCAAATCGTTTTTTAAAACTAATTCATCATTATTAAAAAGTAACTCATGAACCAAGATACACAAAATCAGATCAGAGATAAATTACGTCCGCTACCACGCTGGATTTTTATGAGCCGCTGGTTACAGGCTCCCTTGTACATGGGCTTGATTGTTGCTCAAATTGTTTATGTGATTCAGTTCTGGCGCGAACTAGTTCATCTCATTGGCATGATGATGACCAAGGGCGGCACGACTGAAACAGAAATCATGTTGATTGTTTTAGGTTTGATTGACGTGGTGATGATTTCAAATCTCTTGGTGATGGTCATCGTGGGCGGTTGGGAGACCTTCGTTTCTCGTCTAGAGCTCAAGAATCATCCTGATCAGCCTGAATGGTTGTCTCATGTGAATGCAGGTGTTTTGAAGGTCAAGCTAGCAACAGCCATCATCGGCATCTCTTCAATTCACTTATTGAAGACTTTCATCAATGCAGAACACTTGGATGACAAAACTTTGTTGTGGCAAACCTTGATTCACTTGACGTTTGTGATTTCCGCTTTGGCGATTGCCTACACAGAAACACTATTGGCTAAAGCCAAGTCTCACTAAGTAGACCAACTAATCAAAATTGTCTGATAGCAATGCCAGCCAAAACAAGGCTGGCAGTTGCTACCATCGTCAACACGGTTCTCATTTTTAAGAATTCTGCCAAATACTCTTCGTCATGAATCAAATGACGAAACTGTTTGCGATCAACGAGCAATGCAAGAAGAAGTGTTGCGGCAATCAAAAAATAACCAGAAGAAAAGGGCAGGTGAAGTGCTACCCATGCAAGCAAGGATGGGATCACTCCCCAGATCCAGGCGCCTTTAGCTCTCCAAAAGCCATGACCTTCTTGGTTTGAGAGGGGGTTCAATAAAGGACCCCAATGCAGTGCTCCTACAAATGAAGCGATTGTTGCAGCGTAAAGGAGCAATGAGTTCGCAGCCCAAAAATCCAGTGGCGGTTCTGCAAATTGAACCAAGGCGGATAGAAGGATGAAGGGAATCAGCCCTGCATAACCAAGAAATTTAGTAATCGGTGTCAACATGATCAGTTGTAGCTGTAAACGCCTTTGCCTGATTTTCTGCCAAGATAACCAGCAGCGACCATTTCGCGAAGCAATGGGCAAGGACGATATTTCGAGTCATTGAAGTTCTTGAAGTAAACCTCCATGATGGCCAAGCAAGTATCTAGGCCAATCATGTCGGCCAATGCCAACGGTCCAATAGGGTGGTTACAACCAAGCTTCATACCTGCATCAATATCTTCTGGAGTGGCCAAGCCTTCAGCCAACACAAAGAAGGCCTCATTGATCATGGGTACCAAAATACGGTTCACAACAAAACCAGGTGCATTTTTAACGGTGATGGGTTCTTTCCCCAACACTTTTGACATCTCTTGAACTAAAGCATGAGTTTGGTCATCAGTTTGTAGGCCACGAATAATCTCAACCAAAGTCATCATCGGCACAGGGTTGAAAAAATGCATGCCGATAAAGCGCTGAGGGTTGCTCACTTCAGCCGCCATTTGCGTGATTGAAATCGATGAGGTGTTTGAAGCAATGATGGTGTCTTTGCTAACAATGCCATCCAATTGTTTCAAGATCTTGATCTTGAGATCGTAATTCTCAGTTGCAGCCTCAATCACCATTTGTGAACCTGTGAAATCTTGGTAATTGGTGCTGGTTTTGATGCGAGACAAGGCAGATGCTTTTTCAGCTTCAGTCATCTTCTCTTTTTTGATCAAACGATCAAGGCTACCGGCAATGGTTGAGAGTCCTTTTGCTACAGCGGCCTCATTGATATCAACCATGACCACGTTCAAGCCGGAAACAGCGCAGGCTTGAGCAATGCCATTGCCCATCGTGCCAGCGCCAATAATGCCCACAGACTGAATACCCATCTCTTGACCTTGTAATTAAGTGCTAAAAGCCTAAGTTTAAGCTTCCTCTGGAAAATAGTAGAAATTTTTCAATAACGCTCAGGCTTTATGGATAATGTCGGTATGTCTACACAAGGTTTCATCCTCAAAATCTCCTGCCCAGACCGACCAGGCATCGTTCATGCTGTCAGTCAGTTTTTGTTCAATCAAACGGCCAATATTTTAGATTCCGCACAATTCAGTGACACGTTCACGAGCCGTTTTTTCATGCGGGTGCATTTTGCAAAGACTTCGAAAGAACTTAATTTGCAAAAGTTACAAGAGTTATTCAAAGAAATTGGTGATGGCTTCCAAATGGACTGGGAGTTATTTGATGCGGCCAGCAAACCAAAAGTATTGATCATGGTTTCTAAATTGGGCCATTGCTTGAATGATCTCTTGTTCAGAACTCACAGTGGCTATTTGCCGATTGAAATCGCTGGCATCGTTTCTAATCATCAAGATTTTCAGAATCTAGCGGCCGGTTACAAAATACCGTTTCATTACATGCCGCTCAGCAGTGCCAGTGATGAGCGTAAAAATGATCAAGAAGAGCAGTTACTAAAGCTGATCGATCAAGAAAAAATTGATTTGGTTGTTCTTGCCAGATACATGCAAATCTTATCGCCCAAGGTATGTCAAAAATTATCTGGCAAAGCCATCAACATCCATCATTCTTTCTTGCCAAGCTTTAAAGGCGCTAAACCTTATTGGCAAGCCCATCAGCGCGGTGTGAAGTTGATTGGTGCGACTGCGCATTACGTCACAACTGATTTGGATGAAGGTCCAATCATTGAGCAGGGTGTTGAGCGTGTTGATCACGCCATGGACCCCGATCAATTGGCTGCTGTCGGTCGAGATGTGGAGTGTATGGCTTTATCTCGCGCCGTTCGTTGGCACGCAGAGCATCGTATCTTGTTAAATGGAAAGAGTACGGTGGTCTTTCAGTAATGGATTTTTCACTTTTACTTGATATCTTTTTACATTTAGACAAACACTTGGTCACCATTGTTGATCAATGGGGTCCTTGGGTGTATGTCTTGTTGTTCGCCATCATTTTCATTGAAACGGGTGTGGTGGTGATGCCATTTCTGCCCGGTGACTCTTTGTTATTTGTGGCTGGGGCCATTGCAGCAGTGGGTGGTATGAGCCTACCACTTTTATTGATCTTGTTGATCATTGCGGCGATTGCTGGTGATGCAGTCAATTATTCAATTGGTCGCTGGTTCGGGCCTAAAGTGTTTGGTTGGGAAAACTCTCGCTGGTTCAATAAAGATGCTTTTGATAAAACCCATGCTTTTTATGAAAAGCATGGGCCCATTACCATTGTCGTTGGCCGCTTCATGCCGTTCATTAGAACCTTTGCCCCATTCATTGCGGGGGCAGCTCAGATGTCTTATTCCAAATTCGCTACCTACAACGTGGGTGGTGGCATTCTTTGGGTTGGAAGTTTGACGACCTTGGGTTACATGATTGGAGAGCACCCATGGGTCAAAGCCAATTTCTCAATGGTGGCTTTAGCGATGATCATCATCCCAGGTTTGCCAGCACTGTGGGTGTTCCTGCAGGCCATGGTTCAAAAGCTAAAGCGCTGATTATCTTTTTTGATACTGCGTTTTGCCGTACAAAATTTCCTTGGCCTTATCGTCATTCAGCGGTTTTCTGAGTGACGTCAAAATTTCAACACCTCGTTTGACGGCAGGGCGCTCTGCAATTTCTTCATGCCAACGCAAAACGTTTGGAAACTCCTCGAGAGTGATGCCTTGATTTTTCCATGAGCGAGTCCAAGGGAAAATGGCAATGTCTGCAATGCTGTAGTCTTTTCCAGCAATGAAACGCTTTTTAGAAAGTTCTCTGTCCATCACGCCATAAAGTCTGCGGGTTTCATTGGTGTAACGATTGATGGCGTATTCGACTTTTTCTGGAGCGTAGATTCTGAAGTGATGAGTTTGGCCAAGCATTGGACCAACGCCACCCATTTGAAACATCAACCACTGCAGCACCTCAAACTTGGCGCGATCTGTTTTGGGCAGGAAGCGACCTGTCTTGCTAGCAAGGTACAACAAAATAGCGCCAGATTCAAAGAGAGCGATTGGTTTGCCGTCTGGACCATTAGGATCGACCATGGCTGGAATCTTATTGTTCGGGCTGATAGCTAAAAACTCTTTGGTGAACTGATCGCCTGCACCAATATCAATTGGATGAGCCAGCCAATCTTTACCCAAGCGATAGCCGCATTCCTCCATCATGATGTGCACTTTGTGGCCATTGGGTGTTGCCCAACTGTAAATATCAATCATGCCTTGTTTCTTTGTCATCATTTTTTCCTTTTGTAACAAACTTGGATGTTCAAATCATCAAACACCCAAGCAACTAATCAAACAGCCATTAAATACTTTGAAGTCTCTTCAGTGCTTCAGCCAAAGTACTCTCTTTTTTGGCAAAGCAAAACCTGATCACACCTGATTCAACTGGGTCGCTGTAGAAAGCAGATACCGGAATAGCCGCCACGCCCACTTCTTTTGTTAGCCACTGACAAAAATCAGAGCTATTCAATTTAGATTGTGGAATACCCAGTTGCGTGTAATCAACGCACTGGAAGTAAGTGCCAGGGGCAGGCAATAGCTTGAATTTAGTTTGCTCTAAACCTTGGCGCATGTAATTTCTCTTGGTCTGATAGAAACCTGCCAAATTCAAATATGGATCAGGATTTTTTAAATAGTCAGCCAAGCCATACTGAACTGGGGTGTTGATGGTGAAGACATTGAACTGATGAACTTTTCTAAATTCAGCGCTCAAGTGAGCAGGGGCAGCCACATAGCCAACTTTCCAGCCAGTGACGTGATACGTTTTGCCAAAGCTAGAAATAACAAAACTGCGTTGTGCTAACTCAGGATGGCGCGCCACGCTTTGATGGTCTTTGCCATCAAAGACCATGTGCTCATACACCTCATCACTGCAAATCAAAATATCCGTGTCTCGAACCAAATCAGCCAGACGATCAATGTCAGTAGACTCCCACACCATCCCCGTTGGATTGTGAGGGGAGTTGATCATGATCATTTTGGTGCGGGGAGTGATGGCTTTTGCCATGGCATCCCATGGGATTTCATAACCAGTGATGTCACCAGCTTCATTTCTCTTCACAATCAACTGAACTGGTACAGCGGTGCCTCCAACTGTATCAATGGATGGGATGTAAGAGTCGTAGACAGGCTCAATCACAATCACTTCATCGCCAGGATTGATGGCACATGCAATCACCGTAAAAATTCCTTGAGTGCCGCCAGCAGTGATGGTGATCTCTGTGGCTGGATCGTAATGATGACCATACAAGGTGCTTATCTTTTGGCTGACAGCCTCGCGCAAGGTTGCAATACCCGCCATAGGTGGATATTGATTGTGGCCATCACGCATGGCTTTATAAACAGCCTCTGGTAAAGCAGGATCGCAATCAAAGTCCGGAAAACCTTGACCCAAGTTGATGGCTTTGTGCTCATTGGCAAGGGCAGACATCACGGTAAAAATCGTGGTGCCAACTTTGGGTAAGCGAGTTGGAAGCGGTATTTGTCTCAAAGCAGTATTATTTAGATTCATTTAATTTGAATATTCTGCCATGTTGATCGTACTTTCGCCTGCAAAAAGTTTGGACTATGAAAATCCGCCCACGACGGATAAGCATACCTTGCCTATTTTCATCAATGAATCTGCCAAGTTGGTGACAGATTTAAAAAAACTGTCTTTACAAGAAGTCGCTGAATTGATGGATTTATCTGACAAATTAGCTGCTTTGAACGTGGCACGTTTTGGCGATTGGTCTAAAAAGTTCACTGCTAAAAATAGCAAACAGGCTATTTTGGCTTTCAATGGTGATGTTTATGAAGGGCTTGATGCCCCATCTTTGAACGCTAAGGCTTTGGATTACACCCAAGAGCATGTCAGAGTTCTTTCAGGCCTCTATGGTGTTTTAAAACCTTTGGATTTAATGCAGCCATACCGTTTGGAAATGGGTACTTCATTCAAAAATACAGTTGGTAAAGATCTCTATGCTTTTTGGGGTGACAAAATCACTTTGGCTCTAAAGGAAGAGCTTGAAAAACATAAATCTAAAACCTTGATCAATTTGGCTTCAGATGAGTACTTCAAATCTGTTAAAGCTGATAAATTAGGTTTTCCAATCGTCGCTCCTGTCTTTCAGGATGAAAAGGCTGGCAAATACAAGATTGTTTCTTTCTATGCCAAGCGTGCAAGAGGTTTGATGACTCGTTTCATCATTGATAACAAAATTGATAAAGCCGCTGACTTAAAAGACTTTGACTACGAAGGTTATAAGTTTGCTCCTAAAGAAAGTACTGATGCAAAACCTGTGTTCCGAAGAAAAGAGCAGTGATCTGAATGTTGATAAAACAAGCATCAAAGTTATTCTTGGGCTTTGCAGCTCTATCTGTCTTGATGGGTGGCGCGATGGCGAATGAAGAGCCACGTTATGAAGTCATCAAAAAAGAAGAGAACTTTGAAGTTCGCCGTTATCAGCCAATGATCATTGCTGAGGTGTTGGTTGCTGGTGCTTTGAGTGAAGCATCCAACAAAGGATTTCGTCAGATAGCTGACTTTATCTTTGGCAACAATGAAGATCCAATTAAGAAGCAGTCAGAAAAAATTGCCATGACGGCACCCGTGACCATGGAAGCGGATACATCATCAAAGATTGCTATGACAGCGCCTGTCACCATGGAGGGCAGTGGTGGTGCATGGAAAATGGCCTTTGTGATGCCAAGTAAGTTCACCATGGAGACTCTGCCTAAGCCTAAAAATCCAAACATCACCATCAAACAAATACCAACTCAGCAACTAGCAGTTGTGACTTTCAGTGGTTGGGTGGATGAAGAGAAGTTAGCAGCGCAAACGACTCGTTTGAATGAGTGGATGGCTAAGAATGGTTTGAAGTCTTCTGGTTCAGCACAGCTATCACGCTACAACCCGCCTTGGACTTTGCCATTTTGGCGCCGCAATGAAGTTTGGATGAAGCTGGACTAATTGTCTAAGTTTCGGTACGCTTAAAGAGTGCTTAAATCAACCTGAACCCTTTTGCCCTGCAATCGGCTTTTAGCTAGCTCCGTTAGATGGACATCGTCCAGTCTCTCCAAGAGTGCCTCATAACATTTTGCCGACAAAATATACGCAACAGGCTTTTTAGAGCTGTAAACGGCAATTGGTGAAGACCTTAACTCTTCAATGATGTCATTAAGGTTCTTACGTAAATTTGAAATACTGATTTTTGAATGCTTCATGAATGCGTTTAATGAAATAACGGTTGCTGACTTGGTGTGTCATCAGGCATTTCAGCATGAACGATTTCACCGGCACGATCAACGAACATCGGTACACCACAATCTTCACAAACTTCTAGGCTGAATAACTCAGAGTGTCTGAACTGATCTTCAACCCCTGAGTTTTTGATCGTGTCATAAATTTCTCGAATAGGGCTGTCTTCAATCGAAATATCGTTGATTGAATCATTGGCAACAGTTTCTCTGTCGTACAAAGGCCAAACCACGCCATAGAGGATTTCTTTCGAACCTTTTAGAGCAAAAGATATTCTGTACTCATCACATTGCTCATCACCGAAACCAGCAATGATGCAAGACAGGCCAGCAGGCTCAACGCTTAACATTGACTCAAGATAATTGACGGCTGCCAAAATACTCAAAGGCCTGATCTTGCGATCTGCTTCACGACAGTTGGTGAAATAAGCCTCTGGTAAAGATAGTTCGAATTCGCAGCCTGGCATGATCGCTGCAATCGTATCTTGCATACCTGTTTGCCAGTTCTGCAAACAAACACTGCGCTCTTGGCGTCTAGGCGCATCTTCTTGCCATCTAAAAATCGGGCCACCAGAAGGAGCTGCAACTGCACCAACGATATAACGAGGATCAGCCAAAACAGGAATTGTTTCAGGCATGTCGCGCAACTCTAATTTGATTTCTCCGGCATTCACGGCTGCAGAGGCTAGCTTCTCAAGTAACAAGCGAGTTTGACAGTGTGAATGAGGCATTTGATCGATGCTGTAGAGCCAAGGCACCAATGCAATCAAAGCATCTTGCGCAATGATCTGGTCGTGCAACAAATTACCTGTCGCGGCGATTGATTCAGAACTGAGCTTGCCTGAAGGAATGCTGTAACGAGTTCTTGCGATGATTGGAATCGCAATCAACACCACATCCCAGCTCTTGCCGTCTTGTTCTAATGTCAACGACTCTGCCAAGGTCTCAGCGTTTTCTGCCAATGAGTCAAAAGCAATTGGATTGATCTTGAGTGTTTGATCTAATGCACTCTCAATCGCATTTTGATTTTGCGCATGCAATAAGCGCAATAAACGATCGAGTAATTTGGTTTCCCAAAAAATATCTTCTACACGACTACCCGATGCTGCCAATGACAGTGCATCAGAAACCAAGCGTTCTGCTTCAGGTGAAATGCGTGAGGAATTTTTAGGGCGATAACTAGACATAAACACATTCTAAGCAAAACAAGACCCTATGGTTGAAACCTTGCAACTATATTTTTATTGATGACTTAAATTAACTTTTCAGCCTTGGCTGGAATAGCATGGCCAGTTAAATGAGCTTTTTGCAAAATAGTCCAGAAATACCTGTAACTAGCTCGATCATGAAGTTTGCCTTCATGTTGGATTGGTCCCCATTGAGCTTCTTGAGCTGCCAAGAGAATAGAGCAGGCCTCATCAATCTCATTCGGTGTTGGAGACAAAGTCTTCACGATCACAGGAATCTGATTCGGATGAATACTCCACTTGCGTGTGAAGCCAAATTCATTCTTGGCACGCAGAGTATCGGATTCAATGATGGCGACATCATTGATATTCGTGCAAACATTGTGAGAGGGCACTTTGCCATGCGCGTGGCAGGCTGCTGAAATCTCTAGCATCGCGCGTGCGACCAATGGATGATCGAACTGACCGCGGTCCATCGCATTGCCAGGAATGGCACCATGATGGGCTGAAACAAAATCCATCAAACCAAAACTCAAAGACTCCACTTGTTCTAAAGCAGCAATCCCTTGCACATCTTGAAGTGCGCCATGAGTTTCAATCAAGACTTGAATTGGAATCACTCGGCCAATGTTGGCAGTTTTAGCGACGTGATTGATTTCATCAATGATGCTTTGAGTTTGTGTGGCTGAAACCACTTTCGGAATCATCACGAAGGCGATTTTTTTACCAGCTTGCTTGATCAGAGTGGCGACATCCGCTTTCCAAGAAGGATGACTCGGATCATGGATTCTGACGCCAACACGATTGAAACGATTATCTGAACTTAAGAGGATGTCGGCAACCAGTTGAGCATGTTCTGCTTCTTTACCAACAGGTGCGCCATCTTCACAATCAAACGTGATATCAAAGACTGGACCCAGTTCTGCTTGCAAAGCCAGTGCCTTGCGCATGCGAACTTCGGTGCCTGCGTAGTGATCACAAACAGGTAAGGCCCTCGGAAGGGCCTCACCTTGGAACAACACTTGACTAGGTTGCATGAGTTGAGCGTTTGCTTATAGCAAATGCTTCACGCCTTCTTGCTCTTCAGTCAATTCATTCAATGTGAAATTCATGCGCTCACGTGAGAATGCATCAACTTCTAAACCTTGAACAATTTTGTACTCGCCGTTTTCGCAAGTCACTGGGAAGCCATACATCACTTCCTTAGGAATGTCGTATGAACCATCTGATGGAATACCCATTGTGACCCACTTACCATTTGTGCCGCAGTGCCAATCATGGATGTGATCAATTGCTGCGTTAGCCGCAGAAGCTGCTGAAGACAAACCGCGTGCATCAATGATCGCTGCACCACGCTTACCAACTGTTGGCAAGAATGTGTTCTTGTTCCACTCTTCGTCATTGATCATTTGCTTCACTGATTGACCGCCAATCGTTGCGAAACGATAGTCAGGGTACATCGTTGGGCTGTGGTTGCCCCATACGATCAATTTCTCAATATCAGCCACTGCTTTACCAGTCTTAGCTGCTAATTGTGACAAAGCACGGTTGTGGTCCAAACGTAACATCGCTGTGAAGTTCTTAGCTGGTAGGTCTGGTGCAGATTTCATGGCGATATAAGCATTGGTGTTTGCTGGGTTACCAACAACCAATGTTTTAACAGTGCGCTTAGCTACTGCGTTCAAGGCTTTACCTTGAGCAGTGAAAATTTGTGCGTTGGCTGACAAAAGATCCTTACGCTCCATACCGGGACCACGAGGACGGGCACCTACTAGAACTGCGTAGTCAATATCTTTGAATGCTGTCATTGGATCGCTATGAGCTGTCATGCCTGCTAGCAATGGGAATGCGCAGTCATCGATCTCCATCATCACGCCTGAAAGGGCTTTTTGAGCTTTTTCATCAGGGATTTCTAACAACTGCAAAATCACCGGTTGGTCTTTACCCAACATGTCGCCATTAGCGATGCGGAATAGTAATGAATAGCCAATTTGGCCGGCTGCGCCAGTAACTGCGACGCGCAAAGGTGCTTTTGCCATGAGTTTGCTCCGAGCTTAAATTAAAAAAAGTTATATTGCGCCTTGGTTCTGACGCTAAACGTACAAAGTTTAGGACTTTATGACTATTTCTGTCAAATAGTCTTATATAAGACATAAGTCTATAGACTAAAACCCCTTGGTTGTGATGAAATAACGGTCATGACTGAAACAATTGCAACTTTTAGCCCGCTTTATCAACAAATCAAGGCGCTAATACTGGGAAGCTTGCAGGCTGGGGAGTGGAAGCCTGGCGAAGCCATTCCTAGTGAAAATGACCTGGCCACCAGGTTCAAGGTCAGCCAGGGCACAGTTCGCAAGGCGATTGACGAGTTGGCCAGTGAAAATCTCTTGGTCAGAAGGCAGGGTAAGGGCACTTTTGTGGCTACCCACCATGAAGATCGGGTTCATTTCAGGTTTTTGAGACTGGTTCCAGATAACGGTGAGCCGCATTACCCAAAAAGTACTATTTTGGACTGTAAGCGCTTAAGAGCGCCGGCTGAGATCGCCCGTTTATTGGATCTGAAGTCCGGCGATGCAGTGATTCAGATTGAGCGTATTCTGTATTTCTCCGAAGAAGCAACCGTTTATGAAGAAATTTGGCTGCCAGGAACAACTTTTAAAGGTTTGAGCGTTGAGCGCCTAGTTGACTGGCGTGGACCGATGTACGCCTTGTTTGAAACTGAATTTGGCACCCACATGGTGCGTGCAACTGAACGTTTAAGAGCCGTTGCTGCCGATGAGTTGTCCGCCAAGCACTTAGGAGTTGAGCAAAATACTCCACTATTGGCTGTGGAGCGTGTCTCATACACCTACGGAGAGCGTCCAGTCGAGGTTCGTAAAGCCGTTTATTTGACGGCAAGCCATCATTATTTAAATGAATTAAATTAACGATGTAGGCAGTTTTAAATATTTTTTGGATTTAGCAGCAGTTTTTTTTGAAAAGTCAGACTTAAGAAAGTTAATTAAGCGATAAAATCATTTGTTTTGCAGCACAGCAAAAAATAATTAGGGGTTTGAAATGCCAGAATTTAGAAATATTCATGTTTTTGACTTAATGAAATATCGTTTGCCATGGGCTGGCAAAGTATCAATCTTGCATCGCGTGAGCGGCTTATTGATGTTCATTTTGATTCCATTTGTGCTTTATCTTCTAGATAAAAGCATCACTTCAGAGATCAGCTTCGAAACTTTTAAATCGGTGATGGCTCATCCGATCATCAAATTGATCGTTCTAGCTTTGATTTGGTCATACCTTCATCACTTCTGTGCTGGCATTCGTTTCTTGATGCTTGATCTTCACAAAGGTATTGATAAGTACTCAGCTGCTAAATCAGCAGTTGGTGTTCTAGTGGTTAGTTTGAGTTTGACAGCGGTGTGTGCTGCCAAGCTATTTGGTTTGTTTTAAGGAATCCACATGGCTAATAACAATATCGGACCAAAGCGCATCGTAGTTGGTGCCCATTACGGCCTCAAAGACTGGTTGTTGCAACGCGTGACAGCGGTCATTCTGATTATCTTTACATTAATTTTGTTGGTGTCATTTTTGCTAGGTGATGCAACTTATGAAGCTTGGTCTGGTTTGTTTGCCAACCAAATCATGAAGTTGATCACATTACTGGCCATCATGAGCTTGTTGTATCACGCATGGATTGGTGTTCGCGACATCTGGATGGATTACATCAAACCAGTGAGCATTCGTTTGACACTGCACGTATTAACCGCGTTATGGCTGATTGCTTGTTTCGGCTATACCGCTCAAATCCTTTGGAGGGTGTAACGCATGGCTGCCATCAAGACAGCATTACCTACACGTCGTTTTGACGTTGTTATCGTTGGTGCCGGCGGTGCCGGTATGCGAGCTTCATTGCAATTGGCTGAAGCTGGCTTAAACGTTGCAGTTCTCTCAAAAGTTTTCCCAACACGTTCACACACAGTGGCAGCGCAGGGTGGTATAGGCGCTTCATTGGGTAACATGAGTGACGACAATTGGCACTACCACTTCTTTGACACAGTCAAAGGTTCTGACTGGTTGGGTGACCAAGATGCGATCGAGTTCATGTGTCGTGAAGCTCCAAAAGTGGTTTACGAGTTAGAGCATTACGGTATGCCTTTTGACCGCAACCCTGACGGCACTATTTATCAGCGCCCGTTCGGTGGTCATACTGCGAACTACGGTGAAAAAGCTGTGCAACGTGCTTGTGCTGCAGCCGACCGTACTGGTCACGCTTTATTGCACACACTCTATCAGCGCAACGTGCGCGCCAAGACACACTTCTTTGTTGAATGGATGGCGCTAGACGTTATTCGTGACTCTGAAGGTGATGTGGTTGGTGTGACTGCTTTAGAAATGGAAACTGGAGAGGTTCATATTCTTCAGGCCAAGTGCGTAATGTTTGCAACTGGTGGTGCTGGCCGTATTTGGCAAGCCTCAACCAATGCTTTCATCAACACAGGTGATGGTATGGGTATGGCAGCTCGCGCTGGTGTACCACTAGAAGACATGGAATTCTGGCAATTCCACCCAACCGGTGTTGCTGGTGCGGGTGTGTTGTTGACAGAAGGTTGTCGTGGTGAAGGTGCGATTCTATTGAACAGCGCTGGTGAGCGTTTCATGGAGCGTTATGCACCAACTCTTAAAGACCTAGCGCCAAGAGACTTCATTTCTCGTTGTATGGACCAAGAGATCAAAGAGGGACGTGGTTGTGGTCCAAATAAAGACTACATCGAGCTCGACTTAACTCACTTGGGCGCCGATACGATTCACAAGCGTTTGCCATCTGTTTATGAGATTGGTATCAACTTCGCTAACGTGGACGTGACGAAGAATCCAATTCCAGTTGTGCCAACGATTCACTACCAGATGGGTGGTATTCCAACCAACATTCATGGTCAAGTGGTCGCTCCTAAGAATGGCAACCCGAATGAAATCATCAATGGCTTCTACGCGATGGGCGAGTGCTCTTGCGTATCAGTACACGGTGCCAATCGTTTAGGTACTAACTCATTGTTAGACTTGTTGGTGTTTGGCCGTGCTGCTGGTAACCACGTTGTGGAAACAGCATTGAAACAAAAAGAGCACAAGCCACTACCAGCAGATGCTGCTGATAGCTCATTGGCACGTTTGGCGAAGTTGGATAACTCAACATCTGGTGAGTACACACAAGATGTGGCCAACGACATTCGTAGCACGATGCAAAAACATTGCGGCGTATTCCGTACTCAGGAACTCATGGATGGCGGCGTTACAAAAATGGCAGCCATCACTGAGCGCGCTAAGAGCATTCACTTGAAAGACAAGTCAAAAGTGTTCAACACAGCTCGCATCGAAGCTCTTGAATTAGAGAACTTGGTTGAGGCTGCGAATGCCACAATGGTTTCAGCTGCTGCTCGTAAAGAAAGCCGTGGCGCTCATGCGCACGATGATCACCCTGAGCGTAATGACCAGCAATGGATGAAACACACACTTTGGTACAGCGAAGGTAACAAGCTTGATTACAAGCCTGTGAAATTAACTCCGCTAACCGTTGAATCTATTCCACCAAAAGTTCGTACTTTCTAAAAGTATTAAGGAAGAAACATGAGCGATACACGTATATTTGAAGTCTACCGTTACGATCCAGAAGTCGATGCAGCGCCACGCATGCAAAGTTATGAGGTGGAGTTGGATGGTTCTGAGCGCATGTTGTTAGATGCGTTGATGAAGCTAAAGAAGATGGACGAGACTTTGTCTTTCCGTCGTTCTTGCCGCGAAGGTGTTTGTGGATCTGATGCCATGAACATCAATGGTAAGAATGGCTTGGCTTGCTTGACCAATATGTTGACTTTGCCAAAGAAAATTTCTTTGCGCCCATTGCCTGGTTTGCCAGTGGTGCGTGACCTGATTGTTGACATGACTCAGTTCTTCAAGCAATACCACTCGATTCGCCCATATTTGGTGAACGACACGCCACCGCCTGAGAAAGAGCGTTTGCAAAGTCCAGAAGAGCGTGAAGAGTTGGATGGTTTGTATGAGTGCATCTTGTGTGCTTCATGCTCAACATCTTGCCCATCATTCTGGTGGAACCCAGATAAGTTTGTGGGTCCAGCTGGCTTGTTACAAGCTTACCGTTTCATCGCTGACAGCCGTGATCAAGTGACATCAGAGCGTTTGGATAACTTAGAAGATCCATACCGTTTGTTCCGTTGCCACACCATCATGAACTGTGTGGATGTTTGTCCTAAAGGATTGAACCCAACAAAAGCGATTGGTAAGATCAAAGAGTTAATGGTTCGACGAGCTGTTTAATGCCGATACCATCTGAAACCTTGTCGCTCTTGCGTTGGCGTGCGCGACGAGGTTTGCTGGAAAATGATTTGATGATGGAGCGCTTCTTTGAACGCTTTCATGATCGGATTGAAGAGAGTGACTTAGAGCCTCTCAATACGTTGTTAGATTTAAGTGACAATGACTTGATGGATTTGTTGCTGCGTCGCAAGGAACCGGAGGGGGAACTTGCGACTGAAGGTGTGCATCGTGTTCTAGCCATGCTGCGCCCAGTTAGAAATTAATCATTTCTACAAAAGAAGTTGCTAGGAATAAAACTTGTTAGTTTGCTAAAAACAAAAACGCGTATAAGGGATTGAAATATGAACGCAACAAATGAAAAAGCCACGTTATCGTTCTCAGATGGCACGCCCGCCATTGAGTTACCAATCTACAAGGGTGTGGTTGGCCCTGACGTGATTGATATTCGCAAACTATACGGTCAGACAGGTAAGTTCACTTATGACCCAGGTTTTATGTCTACTGCTTCATGTAACTCAAAGATCACTTATATCGATGGTGACAAAGGTGAGTTGCTTTATCGCGGTTACCAGATTCAGGATTTGGCCACTAACTGTGACTTCTTAGAGTCTTGCTATTTATTATTAAAAGGCGAGTTGCCAAATGCAGCTCAAAAGAAAGAATTTGATGACTTGGTCATGCACCACACCATGGTGCACGAGCAAATGCAATTCTTCTTGCGCGGCTTCCGCCGTGACGCACACCCAATGGCTGTATTGACTGGCTTGGTGGGCGGTATGGCTGCTTTCTATCACGATGGTTTAGACATCAACGATGCTCATCAACGTGAAGTGTCACAAATTCGTTTGATCGCAAAAATGCCAACATTGGTTGCGATGGCTTACAAGTATTCAGTTGGCCAACCAATGATTTACCCAAAGAACAATCTTTCATACACAGCTAACTTCATGCAAATGATGTTTGCAACGCCATGTGAAGAGTACAAGGTGAATGAAGTATTGGTCAGAGCTTTGGATCGCATCTTCATTTTGCATGCTGACCACGAACAAAACGCTTCAACTTCAACAGTTCGTTTGGCAGGTTCTTCAGGCACCAATCCTTTTGCTGCAATTGCTGCTGGTGTGGCTTGCTTGTGGGGTCCTGCTCACGGTGGTGCTAACGAAGCTTGTTTGCAGATGTTGGAAGAGATTCAAGCCAACGGTGGTGTTGAGAAGATTGATGAGTTCATTGCTAAAGTTAAAGACAAGAACTCTGGTGTTCGTTTGATGGGCTTTGGTCACCGTGTTTACAAAAACTTTGACCCGCGCGCTAAATTGATGCGTGAAACATGTCATGAAGTTCTAAAAGAATTAGGTCTTGAGAATGATCCATTGTTCAAGTTGGCAATGACACTTGAGAAGATTGCTTTGGAAGACGAGTACTTCGTGAGCCGTAAGTTATATCCAAACGTTGACTTCTACTCAGGCATTGTTCAGCGCGCACTGGGTATTCCAACAGAAATGTTCACTTGTATCTTTGCTCTTGCACGTACAGTGGGTTGGATTTCACAGTGGGAAGAAATGATCACTGATTCAGAGTACAAGATTGGCCGTCCACGTCAGTTGTTTGTTGGTAGCCCAACACGTGCTGTTAAACCAATCGCAAAGCGTTAATTAGGAAGATTCATGGCTCGTACTTTGTATGACAAGTTGTGGGATGACCATGTTGTTCACATGGAAGAGGACGGTACCACTGTCCTCTACATTGATCGACAGTTATTGCATGAAGTGACCAGCCCTCAAGCCTTTGAGGGTTTGTCTTTAGCGCAGCGCCCAGTTTGGAGAAATTCAGCGAACTTGGCGGTGTCTGATCACAACGTTCCTACAACTGATCGTTCAGAAGGCATCAAAGATCCAGTGTCACGTTTACAAATCGACACCTTGGATCAAAACTGCGATGCATTTGGTATCACTCAATACAAGATGCACGATAAGCGTCAAGGCATCGTGCACGTGATTGGACCAGAGCAGGGCGCTACATTGCCTGGCATGACAGTGGTTTGCGGTGACTCTCATACAAGTACGCACGGTGCTTTTGGTGCATTGGCGTTTGGTATTGGCACATCAGAAGTGGAGCATGTCTTGGCCACTCAAACTTTGCTGATGAAGAAAAGCAAAAACATGTTGGTGCGAGTCGAAGGTCAACTGCCTTTGGGTTGCTCTGCTAAAGATATTGTTTTAGCCATTATTGGCAAGATTGGCACTGCTGGTGGTACGGGTTACACGATTGAGTTTGCCGGTCAAGCAATCCGTGCTTTATCCATGGAAGGTCGCATGACCATCTGCAACATGGCGATTGAGGCAGGTGCTCGTGCAGGTATTGTGGGTGTTGATGAAACAACCATCAACTACGTCAAGGGTCGTCCTTATGCTCCAGCAGAAGGTGAAGCTTGGCGTCAAGCTTTGCAGTACTGGAGAAAATTACACACTGATGAAGGCGCAGTATTTGACCGAGTGGTCGAGTTGCGCGCAGAAGAGATCAAGCCGCAAGTGACTTGGGGTACTTCGCCAGAAATGGTTTTATCGATTGAAGACAAAGTACCTGATCCTGAAAAAGAAAAAGATCCGGTCAAGCGTGAAGCAATGGAAAGAGCTTTGAGCTATATGGCACTCACGCCTAATACAGCGATTGAAGCCATCATGGTTGATAAAGTATTCATTGGTTCTTGCACCAATAGTCGTATTGAAGACATCCGCGCGGCTGCTCGCGTGGTTGAGCGCATCGCCAAGAAAGTATCACCAACTGTGAAGTTGGCGATGGTGGTTCCTGGTTCTGGTTTAGTGAAAGAGCAAGCTGAGCGCGAAGGTTTGGATCGCGTGTTCAAGGCCGCTGGCTTTGAGTGGCGTGAGCCTGGTTGCTCGATGTGTTTGGCCATGAATGCTGATCGTTTAGAGCCAGGTGAGCGTTGCGCTTCAACATCAAACCGTAATTTTGAGGGACGCCAAGGTAATGGCGGAAGAACACATTTGGTGAGCCCTGCGATGGCTGCAGCTGCAGCTTTAGAAGGTCACTTTGTTGATGTTCGTAAAATAGCGTAAATCCCGGAGACAATAAATATGAGAACTTTAAAATTAGCACTTGCTTGTTTGATGGCAACTTCATTGATGGCTTGCAATACGATTTCTGGTATTGGTCAAGATCTTCAGAACTTAGGAACCGTGGTTGATAAAAACATGCCTAAGAAATCTGATTCTGGCAATGAAGCTTCAAATTCTGGCGTGGTTGTTACTCCGGTTAAATAATGAATAAGTTCACAGTACACCAAGGCTTGGTTGTTCCGCTTGATCGCGAGAACGTGGATACCGATGCCATCATTCCAAAACAGTTTTTGAAATCAATCAAAAGAACTGGTTTTGGACAAAACTTATTTGATGAGTGGCGTTACTTAGATCATGGTGAACCTGGCCAAGATTGCACTAACCGTCCAATCAATCCTGATTTTGTTTTAAACCAATCTCGCTACAAAGGCGCCAGCATTCTTTTGGCTCGCCAAAACTTTGGCTGTGGCAGTTCTCGTGAGCATGCTCCTTGGGCTTTAGAGCAGTATGGTTTTAGAGCAGTGATTGCGCCAAGCTTTGCAGATATCTTTTTTAACAACTGTTACAAAAATGGTTTGTTACCAATCGTTTTAACTGCACAGCAAGTGGATCACTTGTTCAATGAAACAGCCGCATTCAATGGTTACCAGTTAACCATTGATCTAGAGAAGCAACAGGTGATTGCGCCTGATGGCCGCACGTATGATTTTGATATCGCGGCATTCAGAAAATATTGCATGGTCAATGGACTGGACGATATTGGTTTGACATTGCGACACGCAGACAAAATCAAGACTTATGAGTCTGAGAGAGTTCTGCGCATGCCTTGGTTAGCGACAAAGCTTCCTTAATTTTTTCCTGTTTAAAGGTTTGACATGAAGATTGCAGTATTGCCAGGTGATGGCATTGGTCCTGAAATCATTACAGAAGCAGTGAAGGTCTTGAATGCCTTGGGCGAATCCTTTGAAATGGAAACTGCTCCAGTGGGTGGTGCTGGCTACGAGGCCAAAGGCCACCCTTTGCCTGAAGATACTTTGAAGTTGGCCAAAGAGGCTGATGCGATTTTGTTTGGTTCAGTGGGTGACTGGAAGTACGACACCTTGGCCCGTGAACTGCGTCCTGAGCAAGCGATTCTTGGTTTGCGCAAACACCTCAGTTTGTTTGCCAACTTAAGACCAGCGATTTGTTATCCGGAGTTGACTGAAGCATCTAGCTTGAAACCAGAAATCATCGCTGGTTTGAACATTTTGATCGTGCGTGAGTTGAATGGTGATATCTACTTTGGCATGCCAAAGGGTATTCGTACTGCTACAGATGGTTTATTCCCTGGCACGCGTGAAGGTTTTGACACCATGCGTTATTCAGAGCCTGAAGTGGAGCGGATTGCTCATGTGGCATTTCAGGCGGCACAAAAGCGCAACAAGCGCGTGTGCAGCGTTGATAAATCAAACGTCCTTGAGACTTCACAGTTGTGGAGAGAAGTCATGACGCGCATCGCTAAAGAGTATCCTGAGGTTGAACTCAGTCATATGTATGTGGATAACGCTGCGATGCAGTTGGTCAAAGCACCTAAAGCATTTGATGTGGTGGTGACTGGTAATTTGTTTGGCGATATTTTGTCGGATGAGGCATCGATGTTGACTGGCTCAATCGGTATGTTGCCATCTGCTTCATTGGATAAAAATAACAAAGGTTTGTATGAGCCAAGTCATGGTTCAGCACCTGACATCGCTGGTAAAGGCATTGCCAATCCTTTGGCAACCATTTTGTCTGCAGCCATGATGTTGCGTTATTCATTGGGTAAGGCTGAACAAGCTGATCGCATTGAAGCTGCTGTGCAAAAAGTCTTGGCCCAGGGTTACCGAACGGGTGATATTAAGACGGCTGGCTGCCAATTGGTGGGCACAAAAGAAATGGGCGAAGCAGTTCTAAAAGCTCTGTAAGATAGATAGCCCAGGTTCATTAATAGAATTAACAAAAACTTTTTAAAAATATAGGTGTGGTGATGGCAACTCCATTGGTTGGTTTAGTAGGTTGGCGCGGTATGGTTGGCAGTGTCTTGATGCAGCGCATGCAAGACGAAGGCGATTTCGCATTCATTGAGCCAGTCTTTTTTAGCACGAGCAACGCTGGTGGTCCAGCACCTGCGATGGCTAAGAATGAGAAAAAACTTTACTCAGCTGATGATATTGATGCATTGAAGCGTTGCGAGATCATCATCACTTGCCAAGGTGGCGATTACACCAAAGAGATTTACCCAAAGATTCGTGCCGCTGGTTGGAAAGGTCATTGGATTGATGCAGCCAGCTCATTGCGCATGGTTGATGAATCTGTGATCGTTTTGGATCCAGTGAACCGCCCAGTGATCGATTCTGCTATTAGCAAAGGTGGCAATTTATGGGTGGGTGGTAACTGCACAGTGAGTTTGATGTTGATGGCGATGGGCGGTTTATTCCGTGAAGGCGCTATTGAGTGGGTGAGTGCCATGACTTACCAAGCAGCTTCTGGAGCAGGTGCTCAGAACATGCGTGAGTTGTTGTCTCAAATGGGTGCTTTGCACGATGCTGTTAAAACAGAATTGGCTGATCCTGCATCTGCCATTTTGGACATTGATCGCAAAGTTGCTGAAACCATGCGTTCAGCCAATTTCCCGAAAAAGAATTTCCGCAACACAGCCTTAGCTGGTAGTTTGATTCCATGGATTGATGTGCCTGTTGAGCATGGTCAAACCAAAGAAGAGTGGAAGGGTGGCTCAGAGTGCAACAAGATTCTAGGTAACCCACCATTCAGAACAGCTGGCAGTATTCCAATTGATGGCTTGTGTGTGCGCATTGGCGCCATGCGCTGTCACTCACAGGGCTTGACCATCAAGCTCAAAAAAGACATTCCTTTGAGCGATATCGAAGGCATCTTGGCTGGTGCTAACGATTGGGTCAAAGTTGTGCCTAACGATCGCGAAACCACAGAGAGAGACTTAACTCCAGCGGCAGTGACTGGTACTTTGACTGTGCCAGTAGGACGTTTGCATAAATTAGCCATGGGCCCTGATTATTTAGGCGCATTCACAGTGGGCGACCAGTTGTTGTGGGGCGCTGCTGAGCCATTGCGCCGTATGTTGCGCATTTTGTTGGAGCGTTAATTTCTTGATTGCGCAATTGCCACGTTTTCATCGTCTAGCACTTGGCTTGATCTCAGCGATTTTTGCTGGGCAAGCTCTCGCCTTGAATCTGGGCAACTTGAGCATTCAATCAAAAGTGGGCGAGCCGCTGCAAGCGCAAATCTCGATTCAAATTGATCCATCAGAGCTTTCAAACATTAAAGATATCCAGGCGGCTTTGGCCAGTCCTGAGATGTACCAACGTTTGGGCATCACGTCGTCTGCAGCGCAAGCCCAATTAAAGGTCACAGTAGTAAAAGGTTCAAAAGAAGAACCGGTAGCGATCAAGATTGCATCCGATGAGGTCTTAAAGTTAGCCGCGAATGAAATATTTTTGGATGCCTTGGTAGAGGTTCGTTGGTCCGCTGGCTTGGTACGTCGTGTTTACACCTTGATGGTGGCAGATCAAGCCAGTGTCGAAGTAAAGGCTGGAGACACGCTGACTGAAATCGCCAGCAAGCTTGTGGCAAACTTTGATGAGGCTAGCTTAGATCAGGCATTGATATCTTTGTACAGAGCAAATCCTCAAGCATTCGCAGGCGGCAGCATTCATCGCTTGATGGCAGGTGCAGAATTAAAGATGCCTAGCCAAGCCATGGTCAAAAGTGTGCCTAAGCAAGAGGCCAAAGAAATCGCTCAATCTGCAGACGCAGCCTATCGCTCAGGCAAGGGTGATTTACCTTTAAGCGCATTACCTTCAAGTAAAGACAAAGCATCAACCGCTATTGGTGACCGACTAAAGGTTGGTCCTGCTGCTGGCCTAGAAGGTGAAGCCAAGCGTCGCATGGAAGAATTGCTGGTTCAAGAAAAAGCTTTGTCAGAAGCCAAACAAAGAATTGTTGAATTAGAAAAAAACATCGCTGACCTGAAGAAGCTAATGCAAAACCAAGGCTCAGGACAAGCAAGCGCTGAAACGATTGATTGGAAAAATCAAACAGGTCCTTTGGCTATTGCCATTTTTGTATTCTTGGCCATTTTGGTTTTGTTAAAGCTTTCTAAGAGTGAAGCGAAGAAGGTTGGCCAGTCTGATAGTTCTTCTAATAAATTAAATACCCAGCCAAATGCTGTTCCTGAACAAGCAGCCAAGTTATTTGCATCGCTTGATTTAAATCTGGGGCCTGCTGCAACAACTTCTCAAAACTCTGGCGATCATTTGCCGAGTGCTGAAAGCCTGCGTGTCAAACTGAATCTGATCAGAGCCTACATCACCATTGAAGATTTAGCTGCAGCTAGAGAAGCCATCCAGGAAGTATTGGCGGTGAGCAATCAGATTGACCCTGAGCTAACCATTCAAGCCAAATCATTGATGGCTGAAGTCAATCAACTCTCATCCAAATAGCATGCGCATTGCCTTGGGTTTGCAGTATGACGGGTCTGCTTTCTCTGGCTGGCAAACCCAAAGCAACGGCCAAACAGTTCAAGACCACCTAGAGTCAGCTCTGAGTCGCTTCATTGGTGAAAACAATGAGCCCGTTAAAACCATCACAGCAGGAAGAACCGACACGGGAGTTCATGCTTTAGGTCAGGTGGTTCATTTTGATACTGAAGTGGTAAGACCTGATCTTTCTTGGGTCAAAGGGGTCAATGCCTTTTTGCCGCCAAGTGTCACAGCTCAGTGGGTCAAGCCAGTCCCCGATCATTTTGATGCCCGCTACATGGCTTTTGAGCGAAGCTATTGCTATGCCTTATTAACTGGTTCAACACCTTCACCCCTCGTGCACGGTAAAGCAGGCTTTTTAAGTTTGCCCAAGGGTAAGACTTTGGATGTGCCGGCCATGCATGAAGCTGCTCAGGTATTGGTGGGTGAACACGACTTCAGTTCATTTCGCTCGTCTGAATGCCAAAGTAAAACCCCCATCAAGACTCTGTATCAAGTGTCGGTGATTGAAAATGGACCATGGGTTTACTTTATTTTCAGGGGCAATGCTTTCCTTCACCACATGGTGCGTAATTTGGTGGGTAGTTTGCTTCTGATTGGAACTGGAAAAGAAGCAGTCACTTGGATGGGTACTTTGCTGGCAGCAAAAAACCGTCAATTGGCGGGTGCCACCTTCATGGCTGATGGACTTTATCTTCTTAGGGTAGGATACCCAGAACAGTTCGATATTCCTGAGCCGAATTTGGCCAATAGTTTTTTACCAATCAACCTTTTAGGACAGTCAGGCACTTGATGGGCTTACTAAAGCAAACCGCTGATAAAACCAGAATCAAATTCTGTGGTTTTACTCGTTCAAGCGATGTGGACGCGGCTGTTTCTATGGGGGTGGATGCCCTGGGATTCGTCTTTTATGAGCCCAGCCCTCGCTATGTCAGCCCTGAAATGGCGGCTGCCCTGATAGCCCGCATGCCTGGCGGGATGGATGCTGTGGCTTTGGTGGTCAACCCAACGGATGAAGAGGTTTTGAGGATCCAGGAGCGTGTTCCTACGACTTTATGGCAGTTTCATGGGGATGAGACCCCAGAACGCTGTAAGGAGATTGCTCAGGGCATGCCATGGCTGAAAGCCGCCAGAATCAAGGCGGGCTTCAACTTATCTGAATTTTCTCTACAATACGCAGATGCAGCCGGCTTTTTACTGGATGCCTTCGTCGAGGGCTACGGTGGGGGTGGGCATGTATTTGATTGGTCATTGATACCGGACACATGGACAAAAGAAAACGCGCATCGGGTCGTTTTGAGTGGTGGATTGAACACGCACAACGTGGGCGAGGGTATTGCACACCTTAAACCTTGTGCTGTGGATGTGTCGAGTGGCATTGAAGTGGCAAAAGGTCAAAAAAGCCCTGAACTAATGAAGGCGTTTATTCAAGCAGTCCGGGATGCCGATCAAGGCATCTCATTCGTGTAGAGGTAACACTATGTATGATTTTCCAGACGTCAGAGGTCACTTCGGCCCCTATGGTGGTGTCTTCGTTTCTGAAACTTTGATGTATGCCTTGACTGAGCTCAAGGAGACATACGCGAAGTATCAACATGACCCAGAATTTTTAGCTGAATTCCATTCAGAGTTAAAACACTTTGTGGGTCGTCCTTCACCGGTCTATCACGCCAAACGCTGGAGTGAGATGTTGGGTGGAGCGCAAATTTATTTGAAGCGCGAAGATTTGAACCACACAGGTGCGCACAAAATTAACAACGTGATTGGTCAAGCGATGTTGGCCAAACGCATGGGTAAAAAACGCATCATTGCTGAAACAGGTGCTGGTCAGCACGGTGTGGCAACAGCTACCATCTGTGCTCGCATGGGATTAGAGTGCATCGTTTACCAAGGTTCTGTCGACGTGGCTCGCCAAGCTCAAAACGTTTATCGCATGAAACTCTTGGGTGCAACTGTTGTGCCAGTAGAGTCAGGTACCAAAACCCTGAAAGATGCTTTGAACGAAGCGATGCGCGATTGGGTGACCAATGTGGAAAGCACGTTCTACATCATCGGTACGGTGGCAGGTCCTCATCCATACCCAATGATGGTGAGAGATTTCCAAAGCGTGATTGGTGAAGAGTGCAAAGTACAAATGCCAGAAATGATTGGTCGTCAACCAGATTACGTGATGGCTTGCGTAGGTGGTGGGTCAAACGCCATGGGTATTTTCTATCCATACATCGATGTACCGAATGTGAAATTAGTGGGTGTTGAAGCAGCCGGTCATGGTTTGAATACCAAAGAGCATTCAGCTGCATTGGTTGCTGGAACTCCAGGTGTGTTGCATGGCAACCGCACCTATTTGTTGCAAGATGAAAACGGTCAAATTGCTGAGACGCATTCAGTATCAGCCGGTATGGACTATCCAGGTGTTGGTCCTGAGCATGCATGGTTAAAAGACTCTAAGCGTGCGGAATATGTCGCTGTGACGGATGACGAAGCACTCAAGGCTTTCCATGATTGCTGTCAAATTGAAGGCATCATTCCTGCTTTAGAAAGCAGTCATGCCATCGCTTACGCTTGTAAATTGGCCCCAACCTTACCGAAAGATAAATCGATCTTGATCAATCTATCGGGAAGAGGGGACAAAGACATGCACACCGTTGCTCAAGAATCAGGTTTGAAGTTTTAGGAATATAGATGTCAAAGATTGCAAAAGTATTTGCTGATTTAAAAGCACAGGGCCGCAAAGGTCTTGTGCCCTTTATCACTGCCGGTGATCCTGAGCCAGGTATCACCCTTGATTTAATGCATGCCTTGGTGCGTGGTGGCGCGGATGTCATTGAGTTGGGAGTGCCTTTCTCAGACCCAATGGCTGATGGTCCTGTGATTCAGAGAGCTTCAGAAAGAGCTTTGTCTCACGGCACCACACTCAAGCATTGCATCGAATTGGTCAAACAATTTCGCCAAACCAATGATCACACCCCAGTGGTCTTGATGGGGTATGCCAACCCGATTGAGCACATGGGCACTGAAACATTTGTTAGAACTGCCAAAGATGCAGGGGTTGATGGAATTTTGGTGGTGGACTATCCACCAGAAGAATGTGAAGACTTCGCCAATCAATGTAAAGCAGCTGGCATCGATCCGATTTTCTTATTGGCTCCAACTTCATCGCAAGCGCGCATTGATCAAGTCGGTAAAGTCGCAGCTGGTTATATTTATTACGTGTCTCTCAAGGGTGTCACGGGCGCTGCCAACTTGGACACTCAGGCAGTGGCAGGCATTATTCCGCAAATCAGAGCTGCATCAACCGTACCAATCGCAGTTGGTTTTGGTATCAGGGATGCCCAGTCGGCGGTGGCCATTGGGAAGACGGCTGATGCGGTCGTGATTGGTAGTCGCATCGTTCAGCTTTTAGAAGAGGCGGCACCGGCACAGAGAGTACAATCACTAGAAGACTTTCTAAAGGATATCCGTAAGGCTTTGGATCAATAAATATGAGCTGGATTGATAAACTTCTCCCCCCAAGTATTCAACACACTGACCCTGCTCAGCGCAAAAGCGTTCCTGAGGGTTTGTGGATCAAATGCCCGTCATGCGAAGCTGTTTTATATCGCAATGACCTAGAGTCAAACATGCATGTCTGCCCTAAATGTGATCATCACATGCGCATCAATGCACGTGAGCGTTTAGACAAATTATTAGATTTAGAAGGTCGTCATGAAATTGGCCAAGAAGTATTGCCAATTGATGCCCTGAAATTCAAAGACACTAAGAAATACCCAGACCGTATCAAAGATGCGATGGATTCAACGGGTGAAACTGATGCCATGGTGGTCATGGCTGGTTCGATTCACACCATTCCTGTGGTGGTGGCCTGTTTTGAATTTGAATTCATGGGCGGTTCAATGGGCTCTGTGGTGGGTGAGCGTTTCGTGCGTGGTGCCCAAATGGCCTTGGAACAGAAAGTACCGTTCATTTGTATCAGCGCCACGGGTGGTGCTCGTATGCAAGAGAGTTTATTGTCATTGATGCAAATGGCTAAAACCAATGCGATGTTGGTGAAGCTCGCTCATGCCAAACTTCCTTACATCAGCGTTCTCACCGATCCAACCATGGGCGGTATCTCCGCTAGTTTCGCTTTCATGGGTGATGTGGTGATGGCAGAGCCAAAAGCATTGATTGGTTTTGCTGGTCCGCGCGTGATTGAACAAACCGTTCGCGAAAAATTACCTGAGGGCTTCCAGCGTTCAGAGTTCTTGATGCAAAAGGGTGGTATTGACATGATTGTTGATCGTCGCCAAATGCGCAAAGAGATTGCCGATCTATTGGCGCTGTTGTTGAAGTTACCAACAGATTCTGTTGTTTAAGACCCCAGTCTCAATTGCCTGACACGTTTGACAATTTAGATGATTGGCTCCAGCACCTAGAGACAGCACACCCCATTGGGATTGATATGGGCTTGGAGCGCATCACACGCGTTAAAGAGGCTCTTCAACTAAATTTCCAAGCAGTGGTTTTTACTGTTGGTGGTACCAACGGCAAAGGTTCGACCTGCGCTTTGCTTGAAAGCGTCTTATTGGCAGCATCGTACAAAGTCGGTTGCCATACCTCTCCGCATTTACTGTCATTCAATGAACGCGCCCGCGTGAACGGCGAAAACGTGAGTGATGAACTCTTGCTTGAACACTTCAAAGCAGTCGAATTAGCCAGAGCATCTTTACCCAATCCACCAACGCTGACTTATTTTGAGTTCACTACCTTGGCCATCATGCATTTATTTGCAACGGCTGATTTGGATGCGGTCATTTTGGAAGTTGGTTTGGGTGGTCGCTTAGATGCAGTGAACATGATTGACACGGATTGTGCGATTGTCACCAGCATCGATTTGGATCACATGGAATACCTTGGGGATACCCGAGAAAAAATTGCTTTTGAAAAAGCGGGTATTTTCCGTGCCAACAAACCTGCCATCTGTGCAGACCCTGTGCCACCACAATCCTTGATTGATCATGCAACATCGATTGGTGCTGATTTGTGGTTACTCGGCAAAGACTATAACTTTCAGGGTGATAAACAACAGTGGGGTTGGGCAGGGCGCGGTAAACGTTTTTCAGGCTTGGGTTATCCAGCCTTGCGGGGCGCCAATCAATTGCTCAATGCGAGCGCCGTGATAGCGGCTTTGATCGCTGTCAGAGACCGATTACCGGTTGGGGCCCAAGAAATCAGAAACGGCATGGCTTGGGTTGAGCTGCCGGGGCGTTTTCAGGTTCTACCTGGGCAGCCCACCATCATTTTGGATGTGGCTCACAACCCCCATGCCAGCGCCGCTCTTGCGCAAAACCTCGAAAATATGGCCTACCACCCCTATACGATTGCAGTTTTTGGTGCGATGGCGGACAAAGACATTGATGGGGTCTTGAAACCCATGATGGATAAGATTGATTTTTGGTATTTTTGCGATCTCCCGACCGCTCGTGCGGCCTCTGCAGAATCCCTGGCGACACGCTTAAGATCCCTGGGCTTTAAAGAGGGGGCTGACTCTGGGATCGAGGTTTTCTCAAGTCCTGCTTTGGCCTATGAATCAGCCTTAAAAAAGGCGGGTGAGGGTGATAGAATATCGGTATTCGGATCCTTTTACACCGTTGCTGGTGTGATAGCCTACCGAAATGCAAAAGCTCATTAACCATGACACTACTTTGAACCTAAAACTTAGCTGATGCGCCTACCTTTCCTTAATCGCTCAAGTAGCAAAAACAACACGCCCGTTGAGGATGGTCTAACAGAAGACCCAGAGCGTCAAAAAGCCAGACATCGTTTAATTGGCGCAGTCTTTTTGGTAACAGTTGCTGTCGCTGGTCTACCGATTATTTTTGACTCTAAGCCAAAACAGCATAGCAACGACATTGCAATCCAGATCATTCAGCCTGGATCAAAAGACGAGAAAAAAGTTGAAGAGCCTAAAGAGACCAAGGCCACTGATTCAGCCACACCATCTGCACCTGTGACATCAGCAGAAAATAAAGACACCAAAGAATCTAAAGAAGCAAAAAAAGAAGACATCAAGACTGATAAGACCACACCGGTTGCTAAATCATTGGATAAAGGTGAAGAGGTTTTATCCATTCTTGAGAATCGCACGCCAGCAACTCCTGCTGCTCCAAATTTGGGAGTTAGTCCCAATGGCAAATTCATTGTTCAAATCGGCGCTTTCTCATCAGAAGAACGAGCGAAGAATTGGCAGAAGAAATTAACAGAACAAAAAGTCAGCAGCTATATCGAAATCAAACCAAATAAAGAGGGCGTCAAGCTTCATCACTTGAGATCTGGCCCCTATCAAGATAAAGCCACTGCTGAAGCTGCTGAGAAAAAAATCAAGTATGTTGGTTTAAGTCCGAAAATTATTGAGCAAAAGCCACAGTGATCACAGGATCTGAACAGCCATGAACCTTCACTTCACTGTCGTTGATATAGCATTTTTTGCAGTACTCGCAATTTCAGCGCTCTTGGGTATTTGGCGTGGTTTGATCAGAGAAGTTTTTGCTTTGATTGCTTGGGTGGCCGCTTCTTGGGTTGCTTATCACTATGCGACTTGGTTGGCCAAGGAGTGGTTGAGTGGTGTGCCAGGTGGCGAGATGACTCAGTTGGCCCTTGGCTTTGTGATTTTGTTCATTGTGACGATGATCGTTTGCGCATTGATTGGACGTTTTTTGGCCAAAATCATGCAGCAAGCTGGACTGAGTCCGATGGATCGTTTTTTAGGTTTTGCTTTTGGTCTCCTAAGAGGTTTGTTGGTCATCGTTGTGTTGAGCAGCCTCTTGTCATTGACTGGGGCGACGCAAACAAACGAATGGCGTAAAGCTTGGACTTTGCCAGCAATTGAATTGCTCACCGGCATGGCTCAAGCTTGGTTACCAGATGAATGGGCTGCTCAGGTGTCTGGGCAGTTAAAGAAGTAGTTTTAAAAAGATAGAGGTCTTTATGTGTGGAATTGTCGGGGCGGTTGGCAATAGTCCAGTGAATCAGTTGCTCTATGACGCATTGTTGCTTTTGCAACATCGCGGTCAGGATGCTGCTGGTATAGCTACCATGAACGGCAGTTCATTTAGCATGCATAAAGCCAACGGCATGGTGCGTGATGTTTTCAGAACACGCAATATGCGCAGCTTGCCAGGTAATGCTGGTATTGGTCAGGTTCGTTATCCCACAGCTGGATCGGCAAGCAGTGAAGAAGAAGCTCAGCCGTTTTATGTGAATGCTCCATTTGGTTTGATCTTGGCTCACAACGGCAATCTCACCAATGCTCCTGCTTTGCGCGATGAGATGTTCTACCGAGATCGTCGCCACATCAATACGAATTCAGACACTGAAGTTTTATTGAACGTCTTGGCTGATGAGTTGCAGCGTGCCACAGACAGCATTGCCTTGGATGCTGCCTCAGCATTTGCCGCAGTGACAAAAGTACAAAAGCGTTTAAAGGGTTCTTACGCAGTGGTCGCTTTGATCGCTGGTTATGGTTTATTGGCATTCCGTGATCCATTCGGCATTCGTCCTTTGTGCATTGGTCGCATGGACACACCGAATGGCCCTGAGTGGTTGATTGCTTCTGAGTCTGTGACTTTGGAAGGTTTGGGTTTCAAGTTCGTCAGAGACGTGGCACCAGGTGAGGCGATCTTTATTGGTCTTGATGGTCAATTCCAAAGCAAGCTTTGTTCAGAGAACGCCACGCTCAACCCATGTATTTTTGAATACGTTTATTTAGCAAGACCTGATTCATGCATTGATGGCGTGACCGTTTATGACGTGCGCTTATTGATGGGTAATTACTTGGCAGAAAAAATTGCCCGAGAAACTGATGTCTCACAAATTGATGTGGTGATGCCAATCCCTGATTCAAGCCGCCCAGCAGCCATGCAGGTGGCCAAGTTATTAGGCGTGCCATACCGCGAAGGTTTCTTCAAGAATCGCTATGTGGGTCGTACTTTCATCATGCCTGGTCAAGCGATGCGCAAAAAATCAGTCCGTCAAAAACTCAATGCGATGCGCTTAGAGTTCAAAGACAAAAACGTATTGATTGTGGACGACTCCATCGTGCGTGGCACAACCTCTTATGAGATCGTGCAAATGGCGCGTGATGCAGGTGCTAAGAAAGTGATCTTTGCTTCGGCTGCACCTCCTGTGCGCTTTCCAAACGTGTATGGCATCGACATGCCAACCCGCAGTGAATTAGTCGCTTATGGTCGAACCCACGAGGAAATCACCAAGTTGATTGGTGCGGATGAGCTTATTTATCAAGATGTTGAAGATCTCAAAAAAGCGGTCAGAGACATCAATCCTGCGATCACCAACTTTGATGCCTCTTGCTTTGATGGCAAGTACATCACAGGCGACATCACCGAGTCTTATTTGGATGCGCTAGAGGCTTCTAGAAACACACCTAAAGCCTTGGCAGATCGTCAGCAGGGTGATGGCACAGACTTGGCTCGTTCACAATTACATTTACATTTGGCCTCTCAAGAGTAGTATTGAGTCATGAGCGATAAAAAACGGCCACCTTTGGACATTAAAAACCTGCACACCGACACTTTGGGTGTGCGTGCGGGCGTGCGTCGTACCGAGTTCAATGAACACTCTGAGGCGATGTTTTTAACCTCCAGTTTTTGCTTTGACAGTGCAGCTGATGCTGCCCATGGTTTTGCAAACGCGGAAAAAGGGTTTATTTATTCTCGTTTCACCAACCCAACAGTTGCGATGTTCCAAGATCGCTTGGCAGCGCTAGAGGGTGGTGAGGCATGTATTGCGACGTCTTCTGGTATGTCAGCGATCATGACGGTGGCGATGTCACATTTACAAGCGGGCGATCATGTGATCTGTTCACGCTCAGTATTTGGTGCCACGATTCAACTGTTCAATAGTATTTTGAGTAAGTTTGGTATTGAAACAACTTACGTGGACATGGCCAACCTCGATTCTTGGAAAGCCGCTGTCAAACCCAACACCAAACTATTTTATTTAGAGACGCCATCCAATCCTTTAACCGAGGTAGGTGATATTGCGGCTATTGCAAAAATCGCTAAAGCTGCCAAGGCACTTTACGTGGTGGATAACTGTTTTTGCACACCAGCACTACAAAAGCCATTGGAGTTAGGCGCTGATGTAATCATTCATTCGGCCACCAAGTACTTGGATGGTCAGGGTCGTGTTTTGGGTGGCGCCATTGTGGGCACTGAAGAATTTATTTTGGGCAAGGTGTTTCCGTATGTCAGAACAGCTGGACCAACACTGTCTGCATTCAATGCTTGGGTTTTATTGAAGGGCTTAGAGACTCTGAACTTGAGATTGGAAAAGCAAAGTCAATCAGCGCTTGAATTAGCCACTTGGTTGGAGGAGCATCCTGCGGTTGAGCGTGTGTATCACCCGGGCTTAGCTTCACACCCACAGTATGAGTTGGCCAAGAAACAACAAAGAATGGGCGGACCTATTTTGTCATTTGTGCTGAAGGGCGGCAAAGAAGCTGCTTGGAAAGTCATTGATGGCACCAAGCTCTTATCAATCACCGCTAATTTGGGTGACACAAGAACCACCATCACTCATCCTGCAACAACCACGCATGTGCGTGTCACACCAGAAGCACGTGCGGCAGCGGGTATCACCGATAGTTTGGTGAGGATTGCTGTTGGCTTGGAAAATATCGAAGACATTAAAAATGACTTGCTGCCTGGTCTAGGCAAATAAGTCATCAAGTAAAAAATATAAAAACAGTCTAAAAGACTTAAAGACAAAAAAGGAAGCTTAAAAAGCTTCCTTTTCTGCTTCTAGGTAGGCAAGACTTGTGTACTTGCCGATATTTCCGTCAAAGCCTTTGGTGCGTTTAGCGTACTTCATTACGCGAGGATCTTTGAGGACTAAATTTTTAGCAGTGCTTGGGTCAAGACCATCTTGAACCGCTTTGACGCAAGTTTCATAAATGCCTGACATGAACTCACCATACTCTGTGAGCAATTCTTTTTTAGCATTGCCATGTCCTGGTATCCAAAGTTGCGCGCCGGCAGCTTGAGTCAAGGCTTTGTATGTTTTGAAGGTGCCAACATATGAGCCATCATCCATATTAGCAATGCGATCATCCATTGCGACATCGCCAACATGCGTGACCTTATCTTCAACAATCTCCATGCAAATATCACCTGGGGTGTGCGCAACACCATAGTGATGAATCTTGATGGTGACATCACCGTATTTGAATAGATCGCCATGATTTGCGACATGCGTCGGAGGAATGACTTTGGTTCCGGCTGTTGCTTGATTGGTCCAGCGCTCCATGAGATTCTTCCAAGCATTGCCTTCCACGCCTTTGATTTCTTTCATACTATACGGGTGCGCATAAATAGGCATAGGACCATAAGCTTCAACAAAGGCTTGATTGCCTAGGAAGTGATCGCCGTGATAGTGAGAGTTGAATAGGGCGATCACCGGTTTTTTGGTGAAGGTCTTCATCATCCTGATGGCCATTTCGCCAATCTGCACAGATGCACCTGTATCAATCACAACGATGCCTTTGGCTGTGTCAACAAAAGTGATGTTGGCCATCATGCCTTGATTTTCAGGCGTTGGAAAACCGTCTGGTGAGTAAATCATCCAGACATGTTTGCTGAGCTGTTTGATTGGGTGATCTTTGATGCGAGGTCCGCGAATAAAATCTTCAGCTGCTCTGGCAAATTGGGTGAGTTGAGGTAAAGCTAAGAGGCCCACAGCGCCTAAAGAAATTTTTAGAACACTTCTGCGGTCATGACTGGTCATACAACCTCGCTTATGTATTTTTTAGGTGAAACTTGATGGGCATGATGTGAATTTGCTCAGGGTCTAGATAAATCTTTTTCTGCGCGCCCACTTCAATGCCCAATCTTCTTAATTCACTGGATGATGCTTGCCAAACAATGTGATCGTCACAATCTTTGACTTGCCAATACACCACAGCAATCTGTCCCAATTGTCTGACTCTTGAGACTTCACAGTCAATTAGATTAATTTTGTAACTATTGGCTTGTTCTTCAGAATCAACAATTTCAATGCTGTGGCTTGGAATCACCCAGGCCACTTCAATTGGCTTTTTAATCTTGCCCTTATCTTTGACCAATAAATTCAAGCCACGCTTACCCCAAGATAAGCGACCTTGGTCATAAAGACCTTCAAATAAATTCGGGCTACCAACTAATTCAGCAACGCGAGCATTGCGAGGTTTGTCAATCAGATGGCGAGGGTCCGAAGTTTGCAAGCTCTTGCCATGATCAATCACAGTGACTCGATCACCCAAACGAATCGCTTCATTCAAGTCATGTGTCACGAGAATGATGGGCAATGAAACTGCTTGGCGTAGCTCAGACAGAGCTTCATAAAGATTTTGGCGGGTGGGTGCATCAACAGCCGAGAATGGCTCATCTAGAAGCAGGGCATGAGGATCTCTGGCCAATGCACGAGCCAAGGCGACACGTTGTTGTTGGCCGCCAGAAATTTGGTGCGGTAAGCGATTGGCTAAATCAGCAATGCGTAATCTCTCTAACCAACGAAATGCTTCATCACGAGTAGATTGTTTGCGACCAATGAGAGGAATCGAAACATTCTCTAAAACTGTCAGGTGTGGAAAGAGGGCGTAGTTTTGGAATAGGAACCCAATCGAGCGCTGATAGGTTGGAATAAAAATATTTCGCGAGCTATCAAGCCACACCTGATCTTTGCATTGAATCAAACCTGATACATCAGACAGTCCAGCAATGCTGCGCAGGGTCGTTGTTTTGCCGCTGCCTGAGGGACCCACCAAGATGTGAAGTTCCCCAGGAGCACATTCAAAGTCAATGTGCATTGGAAAGCCAGTGCTGCGTTGTAATTGAACTTTTAACATCACGCGGCTCGCTTCTTGGCAGTCAATTGATAGCTCCAAGTAATGGCTAACAATGAAATGATCAGCAGCATTAGTGACATGCCACTGGCACTGGCATGATCCATGTTCTGCACGCTGTCATAAATTGAGATAGCAATCGTTTTAGTTTCTCCTGGGATGGAGCCACCGATCATCAAGATCACACCAAACTCACCCAAGGTGTGTGCAAAAGTAATCACTGCAGCACTCACGATGCCGCGCCAAGCCAGTGGTAGCTCAATTAACTTGAAGGCTTTCCAGGGGCTCAAGCCACTGCATTGCGCGGCTTCACGTATGTCTTGTGGAATCGCTTCGAACGCGCGTTGAATCGGTTGGATCGCAAATGGCAAATTAAAAATAATCGAAGCAATCACCAGGCCAGTGAATGTGAAAGTTAATGGTTCATTAAAAAGCGTGACATTGCTAAAACTCACCAACAAGTAATAACCTAAAACAGTGGGTGGTAAAACCAAAGGCAGGGCAAGTGTGGCTTCTAAAAATGACTTGCCTTTTTGCATGCTCGCCAAGCGATAAGCAACCCATATTCCAAATGGAATTAAAAAAAGCAAAGTAAACAATGCAAGCTTCAGAGTCAGTATCAGTGCTTGCGTATCAATCGTCATAGTTAGCTATAAAAAATAAGTGTTTGGGAGAAGTGAGGAACAGTTAGATAGATGCTCTAAGTGTCAGTGTTTTTTTGTTAGTAAATACCCTTTATATCGAAAAAAATACCAACACTTTCATTATTTACATATTCCAAAACAATCTATAAAAGTGAATAATGACACAACTGAGTTGAAAAGATATTCAACGGTGAGAAGTAAGTATTTTATTTTGCATGAATCTTGGGGGGTCCTCGTGACAGTTAAGAATAAATCAACGCCAATCGGCAGGCTTCGTCGTGCGCCAGAAAACTTCGTGACTCAGCAATTTGCTGATGAAGTTTATGAGCATGGTCTGAATGAAACTCGTCGTGGTTTCTTGCGCAAAAGTTTTGTGACAGCATTGGGTGCAACAGCTGCTGGTTCAGCAATCGCAGCCGATGGTGAGAAAGTTATTTTAGAGAAGCAGCAATGGCAAACAACCTTGGGTCAGCCAGTAGCGGCTCGCCCTTATGGTATGCCATCACAGTGGGAAGCTGCTCTTCAGCGTCGCGAGTCTCCAGGTTTGACGCGAGTCTCTGCAGCGTCTGTGGCGTTTGCACCATTGCAAGGTTTCTTCGGCATCATCACTCCCAACGGTTTGCACTTCGAGCGTCATCACCAAGGTTGGTATGACATCGATCCAGCACAACATCGTTTGATGGTGAACGGTATGGTCAAACAGCAGAAAGTGTTCACCATGGACGACTTGATGCGTTTACCTAGCGTGTCACGCATTCACTTCATTGAGTGCGGTGCGAATACAGGTTTAGAGTGGGGCAATGTGGCTGTGCCAAGCGTACAGTACACCCACGGTATGTTGTCTTGCTGCGAATTCACAGGTGTGCCTCTTTCAGTATTGCTCGATATGTGCGGTGCTGATCTTAAGAAGGGTAAATACATCTTGGCTGAAGGTGGCGATGGTTCAGGTATGACCAGAACTATTCCGATGGACGCAGCGCTTAAGGACGTATTGGTGGTGTGGGGCATGAACGGCGAAATGTTGCGCCCTGAAAACGGTTACCCATTGCGCTTATTAGTTCCTGGTGTTCAAGGTGTGAGTTCTGTGAAGTGGTTGCGTCGCATTGAAGTGGGTGACATGCCTTATGCGACCAAAGATGAAGCAGTTCACTACATCGATTTGATGCCAAGTGGTTTACACCGTCAGTACACCACCATCCAAGAATGTAAGTCTGTGATCACGACACCATCTGGTGGTCAGCAATTGCTAGACAAAGGTTTCTACAACATCAGCGGTATGGCATGGTCTGGTCGCGGCAAGATCAAACATGTGGACGTATCTGTTGATGGCGGTAATAACTGGCGCAGAGCTCGTCTTGAAACTCCGGTGCTTTCTAAAGCGATCACTCGCTTTAACCTTGACTGGGTTTGGGATGGTTCACCTGGCATCTTGATGTCACGTGCCACGGATGAAACTGGCTATGTTCAGCCAATGATCAAACAATTAAGAGAAGTGCGTGGTACACGTTCCATCTATCACAACAATGCAATCCAAGCATGGAAGCTTGATACGAACGGGGAGTTGAGCAATGTTCAAGTTGGCTAATTTAACTAAAACTTTGGTTTTGGCAGGTTTGGCATTAGGCCTGACTGCCGAAGGTATTGCTCAATCTAAGTACACAGGCATTGGTCGTGAAGCGACCAAGGCAGAAGTTGCTGCTTGGGACATCGACGTGCGTCCAGACTTCAAAGGTTTACCAGCTGGATCTGGCAATACTTTGCGTGGTCAAGAAGTATGGGAAGGTCGTTGCGCATCTTGTCACGGTACTTTTGGTGAATCTAATGAAGTGTTCACACCGATCGTTGGTGGAACCACCAAAGAAGACATCAAAACCGGTCGTGTGGCTTCATTGTTGAGCGACAAACAACCACAGCGGACAACCTTGATGAAGGTTGCGACGATTTCAACGCTTTGGGATTACATCTACCGTGCTATGCCATGGAATGCCCCAAGAACTTTGACACCGGACGATACCTACGCTGTTTTGGGTTACATCTTGGCGATGGCTGAGATTGTTCCTGATGATTTCACCTTGAGTGATAAAAACATCGCCGATGTGCAAAAGTTGATGCCTAATCGCAACGGTATGACCAAGGCTCACGGTATGTGGAATGAAGGTGGTACACCAGACGTTAAAGCAACGGCATGTATGACTAATTGCTCTAAGCATATTACGATTGGTTCTACATTGCCTGACTATGCCCGCAATGCCCATGAAAATCTTGCACTGCAAAATAGACCATACGGTCCTTACCGTGGCGTTGATACAACCAAGCCTCCAGTCAGCAAGCTGCCAGGCAAAGGTTTGATGGCTGTGAGTATGACTGCCGCCGACTCAATCACGCCTGAAGGCTTGTTCAAGAAGCACAACTGTGCCACTTGCCATGCCCCAGCCAGCCGTGCGATTGGACCTGCTATTTCTGAAGTGGCTGCCAAATACAAAGGCCAAGCTGATGCTATCAAGAAACTGCATACAAAAGTGAAGGTGGGTGGTGCTGGTGTTTGGGGTTCAATTCCCATGCCACCCCATGCCCACGTCTCGGATGGTGACATTGATGTGCTCGTAAAATGGATGCTTACTGGTAAATAAACAGGTAATATTGCCTAGTTAGAAATTGTAATTTTTGATAGTTAGTTTTTTATGAAGGAGTTCGTATGAACCATAAACGTCGTGAAGCACTGCGATTGACAGCGGTAATCGGTTTGATGGCTGCAACAGGCCTCATTTCTCAAGCAGAAGCTGCAGCATGGAATAAAGCTGCTTTTGAAGGCAAAACATTGGATGACGTGCTTAAGGCACTAGGTGGTTCTTCAGCTGACAAGTCTGGCGCAATCACAATCAACGCTCCTGATATTGCTGAAAACGGTGCAGTTGTGCCTGTGGGCGTGACTACAACAATGGCAAAAACACAACAAATCGCTATTTTGGTTGAGAAGAACCCAAGCGCATTGGCTGCTCAATTCATCATGACTGCTGACACAGAGCCATTCGTGGCTTCACGTGTGAAGATGGGTCAAACATCAAACGTTCACGCTTTGGTGAAGGCTGATGGCAAGTGGTTTGTATCGACTAAAGAAGTTAAGGTGACTTTGGGTGGTTGCGGCGGTTAATTCCCCCACACACAATTCATTTAACTAATCATATTTGTACTGAAAGGAAATAAAAATGGCAGATCCAATGCGCGTACGCGCCCAAGAGACTGGCGGTATTGTTGACGTTAAAGTGTTGATGAAACACGACATGGAAACAGGTCAACGTAAAGATTCATCTGGAAAAACTATTCCAGCACACCACATCACAACGATCACAGCTACTTGCAAAGGTAAGCAAGTGTTTCAGGGTGAGTTTGGCCCAGCTGTATCAAAAGATCCATTCTTGAACTTCAAGTTCAAGGGCGGCGCTAAGGGTGATGAGGTTAGCGTAACTTGGGTTGATAACAAGAACGACACTCGCACAGATAAAGCAAAAGTAAGCTAATAAGAAAAATAAGAAACCCGTCAATTGAGAGATTGACGGGTTTTTGTCAATATGAGGAGCAGGTAATGAAAAAAGCTATGAACAGTGCTTTATTAGTCTCTTTAAGCATGGTGGCAGGTCTTGCCATGGCTCAAAGTGCGACTGATGATATTGCTAAATATCGTGAAATGATCGCTGATGGCAATCCTTCTGAATTGTATGAGGCAGCTGGTGAAGACATTTGGTCAAAACCAATGGGACCTAAGAACGTCAGTTTAGAAAAGTGTGATCTTGGAAAGGGTCCAGGCGTTGTAAAAGGTGCATCAGCTCAGTTGCCACGTTACTTTAAAGATACTAATAAAGTGCAAGACTTGGAGTCACGCATCATCACTTGTATGGAAAAGCTACAAGGTTATGATGCCAAAGAAATCATCAATGCTGGCTTTGAAAAAGGTAAGCGCAAAGATGTTGAAGCCGTTGTTGCTTACGTTGTGACTGCATCTAAAGGCATGAAAATCAATGTGCCTGTGAAGCATCCAAAAGAAAAAGAAATGTACGCCATGGGTGAGAAGGCTTTCTTCTTCCAAGGTGGTCCAATGGACTTCTCATGCGCATCTTGCCATTCTGAAGATGGGAAGCGCATTCGTTTGCAAGACTTGCCTAACATCACTGATCAAAAAGGCGCTGCCTTAGGTTTTGGTTACTGGCCTGCTTATCGCGTATCGAGCGGAAACTTTTGGACCATGCAGCGTCGTTTGAATGACTGCTACCGTCAACAGCGTTTCCCTGAGCCAATTTACACATCAGACGTGACCATTGCCTTGTCTGTTTATATGGGCGCAAAAGCCAAAGATGGCGTGATTAATACACCAGGATTGAAGCGCTAAGTCGCGGGAGATAAATAATGAAAAAATTACATTTAATGATTTCAGCTGCACTAGTGGTGGCAGCCTCAACATCCGTGATGGCTCAAAGTAAATTTGAAAAAGATCATACAGCCAGTTTCAAGGCCAATGGTCAAGCTGGCATGGATCGTTTGGAGCGTGATGACACGCAAAAGTTTTGCTCTGATCCTGCTGCTCTTGCAGGCAAGGGTGATCCTAAGAAGCGTGAAGCAATTGAGAAAGCCAATATGGCCACCATCAAGCAACCTTCTGATGGCAAATACTTAGGCGATTGGAAAGAGGGCGAGAGAATTGCTCAAAGCGGTCGTGGTGCTACTTGGACAGATAAAGCAGGCACACCAAACGGTGGTGGTTGCTATAACTGTCACCAGATCAATAAGAAAGAAATTTCTCACGGCAACATTGGCCCTTCATTGTGGAACTACGGCAAGGTTCGTGGTAACTCTGATGCAGTGGTTCAGTACACATGGGGCAAGATTTATAACTCCAAGGCCTACAACGCATGCAGCAACATGCCTCGCATGGGCCACTACAAGTTGTTAACAGAAGAACAAATGCGTCACGTGATGGCTCTTTTGTTGGATCCAGCGTCACCAGTTAATCAGTAATTTGTATCAAATCAGGCCGCTATGCCATCGCGTCTAGCGGCCTTTTTATTTTTAAATAAGGTTTTTTATGTCAATGAATCGTAGAGAGTTTTTACAAGTATTAGCAGTTGCCTCAGCGGGTGGTATGGCCCTCAATACTGATTACGCGCAAGCTCAATCAGCGGCTAACAAGTTTTATGATTTGCCTCGTTTTGGTAATGTGCACTTTCTACACTTCACTGACTGTCACGCACAATTAAAGCCAATCTACTTCCGCGAGCCTGATGTGAACTTAGGCTTCGGTGATCAGTTTGGTAAAACACCTCACTTGGTGGGTGAGCATCTCTTGAAGGCTCACAACATCAAACCAAATACATTGGAAGCTCATGCTTTCACTTATTTGAACTTTGAAAAAGCAGCTGCGACTTACGGCAAGGTTGGTGGTTTTGCTCACTTGGCCACATTGGTCAAGAAAATGAAGAGTAACCGTCCGGGCGCATTGCTATTAGACGGCGGCGATACATGGCAAGGTTCAGGTACTGCTTTGTGGACCAATGGACAAGACATGGTGGATGCATGTTTGGCCTTGGGTGTAGACATCATGACGCCACACTGGGAGATGACTCTTGGTGAAGATCGCGTGAAAGAGATTGTTGAAAAAGATTTCAAAGGCAAGATTTCATTCTTGGCGCAAAACATCAAAACCAATGACTTCGGCGACCAGGTATTTGATCCGTATGTGATTCGTGAAATGAATGGTGTGAAAGTGGCTGTGATCGGTCAGGCTTTCCCTTACACCCCAATTGCCAATCCACGTTACATGGTGGCGAACTGGACCTTCGGCATTCAAGATGACAACATGCAGAAGATGGTCAATGAAGTTCGTGCCAAGGGTGCAAAAGTTGTGATTGTTTTATCTCACAACGGTATGGACGTGGACTTGAAGATGGCCAGTCGTGTGACTGGTATCGATGCAATCATGGGTGGTCACACGCATGATGGCGTACCAACCCCAGTGAAAGTGAAAAACTCAGGTGGCGTTACATTGGTGACGAACGCTGGTTCAAACGGTAAATACTTGGGTGTATTAGATTTCAAAGTGAACGGTGGCAAGATTGCTGATTTCCGTTACAAACTATTGCCAGTATTTTCAGACATGATTCCTGCTGATACAGCAATGAACAAATTGATTAATAAGATCCGCGCTCCTTACGAAACTAAGTTGGGTGAGAAGCTTGCAGTGACTGAAGGTACTTTGTACCGCCGTGGTAACTTTAACGGTAGCTTCGACCAATTGATTTTGGATGGTTTGATGGCTGTGAAAAATGCTGAAATTGCATTCTCACCAGGTTTCCGCTGGGGTACATCATTGTTACCAGGTCAAGCAATCACCATGGAGCACGTGCTTGATCAGACGGCGATTACTTATCCATGGACGACTGTGACCATGATGAAGGGCGACATGATCAAAACAGTTCTTGAAGATATTGCAGATAACTTGTTCAACCCTGATCCATACTACCAACAAGGTGGTGACATGGTGCGTGTGGGTGGCTTGCAGTACACGATCAATCCAAGTGGCGAAGCCAATAAGCGCATCAGCAATATGACGCTCAATGGCAAGTTGATCGATCCGAACAAGACCTACAAAGTGGCAGGTTGGGCTCCAGTGGCAGAAGAAGCAAAAGCTGCTGGTGGCGAGCCAATTTGGGATGTGATGGCTAAATACCTTCGCGATATTAAGACGGTTAAAGCCAAGCAGCTCAATATGCCGATCATTGAAGGCGCCAAAGGTAATCCTGGTTTCGCTGCATAAAACCATGAGATTCATGAATAAGACCAGCGATTCATTTAATGGCTGGTCTTTTTTCATTATTAGAAGTAATTTCAAAAGTACTTAAAAGTCTCGACAAAAAGCCCAGGCTTAGGGCTAATCGCCAAAAATGCCATAAAATGTCAGGCTTAAAAGGTCAAACCTCTATTTATGCCTGAAATTAACTTAAATTCCATAGCTAGCACCGTTCTCTGGGCCACATTTGTGGCGACTGTCCTTTTGGGCATCGTTTTACAGAAAACACGGTTTTGCACCATGGGTGCCATCACTGATATTGCCATCATGGGCGAGTGGACTCGCATGCGTCAATGGCTTTTAGCCATGGGAGTGGCAATCATTGGTGTGGGTGTCATGACCTCGATGGGCATGATTGACACCAGCAAATCAATCTATACCGGTTCACGCTTGACCTGGTTATCCACCATCGTGGGTTCAGTGATGTTTGGTTTTGGTATGGTTTTGGCTTCAGGCTGCGGTAGCAAAACTCTATTGCGCATTGGTTCAGGCAATCTAAAGTCTTTGGTGGTCTTTTTGACTTTGGCACTATCGTCATACATGACCTTAAGAGGAGTGTTTGGCGTTTTCAGAGTCAATACCACTGATACTGTGTTCATCACCTTATCAACACAACAGGATTTGCCAAGCGTGCTTGCGGCTTCGATGGGTATGGCCAAGGACACTTTGCAAATCAGCTTGGCGCTCGTCATGGGCGGTGCATTGATTTTATTTGCACTGATCAAAAAAGAATTCTGGAGCTTCAATAATCTCTTGGCTGGCTTCGGGGTTGGTGCTGCCGTCCTGTTGGTTTGGTGGATTTCAGGAGTCTTGGGTTATGTGGCCGAAGACCCAAATACTTTGGAAGAGGTTTTCATTGCAACCAACAGTGGTCGGATGGAAAGCTTAACGTATGTTGCGCCTTACGCCTACGTGATTGAGTGGCTGACATTCTTCAGCGATGCAAGCAGAAAAATAACTTTAGGTATTACTTCAGTCTTTGGCTTGGTTGTTGGTTCATTCATCTACTCAATCGTGACCAAAACATTCCATTGGGAAACTTTTAGAGATGCAGAAGACACCGGCAATCATTTGCTTGGCGGCGTCTTGATGGGTGTCGGTGGTGTGACTGCCTTTGGTTGCACGATTGGTCAGGGCTTGACCGGTATTTCAACATTGGCCATCAGTTCATTCATTGCCATTGCAGGGTTTATTGTGGGTGCCACATTGGCCATGAAGTATTTGCAATTGAGAATGCTTCCACCACCTTGCGAACCAGTTTTAGGCAGTAATCACACAAATCAACATTCAAACACTGGAGGATGTGGCATGCCACTTCAAATCGCTTGTCATACAGATCAATTTGGTACTTTGGGACAAATCACTGCGCATGATGTTGCTGAAATCGCTCGCCAAGGTTACAAATCAATCATCAATAATCGCCCAGATGGCGAGGCCGGTCCGCAGCAACCTGTGAGTGCTGAAATTGAAATGGCAGCAAAAGCACTTGGCCTCAATTACGCTTACTTGCCAGTGGTCAGCGGTCAAATCACTTTAGAGCAAGCCCAAGAAATGGCTCGCTTGCTAGAGACCATGCCCGGTCCTGTTTTGGCCTTCTGTCGCTCAGGTGCCAGATCAACTAATTTGTTCATGTTGGCTCAGCAGGTCGGTTGATTAGTTGGAGTTAACTCTCATAGGGATCGCTCTTGGCATTTTTGTTGGAGTGATCTTAGGTTTGACAGGTGCGGGTGGTGCTATTTTGTCTGTGCCACTCTTGGGATTCTTCATGCATCTGGAGGTTGCTCAAGCCGCCCCCATCGGATTAATGGCGGTGGCTTTGTCTTCTGGCTTGGGTGCTTACCTGGGCTTCACCGCAAAAATACTCAGGTACAAAGCCGCGCTGTTAATTGCTTGCGCGGGCTTGATTTTGTCACCCATCGGAATTTGGTTGGCACACCAATTACCCAACTGGCCCTTGGTTTTGATTTTTGCCATGATTCTTTTGCTGGTCGCTAAGAACATGTGGACTCAGGCCAAAAGAGAATTGGCCGGTATTGAAGAGGCGCTTGGTCCACCATGCCAACTCGATCAAACCATCGGTAAGCTCACCTGGACATTGCCTTGTGCCAGAGCCCTTTTTAGTTCAGGAGCTCTTGCTGGATTTTTCTCTGGTTTGCTAGGGGTGGGCGGGGGTTTCATCATTGTTCCTGCCTTGAGGAAATTCACAGATCTGCCCATTAAATCAATCGTAGCAACTTCTTTGGGTGTTCTCACGATCATTTCAACGGGTGGTGTGCTGTTTTCTAACTTTTATGGTGCGATGAATTGGTCTTTGGCTTGGCCATTTTCCGTAGGATCCATATTGGGGCTGCTGATTGGTCGACAGCTGGTCAAGAGCATTTCTGGGCCTAGGGTTCAGCAAGCTTTTGCAATCTTTGCTATCTTGATTGCTATGACGATGCTGATCAAATTAACTTTCTAAATGAACACCGAAGCTTCTCAAGCCAAAACCGTTTGGTTGATGAGGCGCAACTGTTCCTTTACGCCCAAGCAAGTCGGTATTTTCTATTTATCCATGGTGTGTTTTTCAGGCCTGATCACCACTTATTTTTGGTGGATAGGTGCTTGGATGGTCGTGCCATTCACTTTGATTGAGTTATCAGTCTTAGGCATTGCATTGTTGATTTATGCCAGGCATGCCAGGGATTACGAAAAAATCACATTACAGAATTCAGAACTAATCATTGAATTGAATTTGGGGTACAAGAAATCCCTGACACAATGGAATGCCCCGTGGGTGAGAGTCAAAGACCCTGAGTCCTTGCATGACCGAAAAAAGGATTTGGTCATTTTGGAAAGTGGTGCACAAACCATATCGATTGGTCAATTCATTTTGGCTGAAAAAAGGCATGATTTAGCCAAAGAAATCAGGCAGGCACTGAAGCTTTGCTTGCATTAAAATGGTGGGATGAACCGACCGCTCTTTAAATCACTTGCACTCATCACATCGATACTTATTCTTTCGGCGTGTGGCAAAGGCCCTGATCAGGCACCCCTTCCTAGATTAGTGAAAGTAGTGGTCTTGGGGCAGGCCAGTGATGCGGTTACTGAAGTTGGAGTAATCAAAGACCCAGGTGTTCTGCGCTTTGATGCCAGCGGCAAAGTGATGGAGGTTCTTGCTAAATCCGGTGATTCAGTTTTACCTGGTCAATCGCTGGCTCGCATCATTCCTAACAGCGTATCTTCTGAATCCTCTGTGATGATCAGTTATCGCGCTGCAAAAGCAGAGCTCCAATCAGCAGAGGCTGACTTTAAAAGATACGCTGATTTAAAAAATAAAAACTTCATCTCAGCCTCTGAGTTTGATCGTCGTGTTGCGGCCATTGAATCAGCCCGCGCCAAATATGAACAATCGATTGAGAACATTGGCTTTGTGACTTTAAGAGCTTTGGAAGGTGGCAAAGTTTCTCAGATGAACATCGCTGTTGGTCAGGTGGTCAGCAATCAAGATGTGGTCGGAAAAATCAGCACAGATAAAACAAGCAAGAAGATTGAAAATAATAACAATGGCAATGCCACTTCTAAATCTTCATTCAAGATTCCAACAACCGCCATTCACAGTGATGGCGTGAGTGTTTTCAAGCTAACACTTGATCAAGGCTCTCAATCAACCGGCAAGATCAGTGCTGTCAAGCTTGTATTGGGCAAGATTGATGATCAATCTGCTGAACTGGTGAGTGGCTTGGTGGCGGGTGATATTGTGATTGCCACTGGATGGCATGCCTTGAGTGAAGGCCAACAAGTCAGAATCGCCATCACTGAAAAGGCTCAGTGATGAGCCCTGATCGTTTCAATTTATCGCGCTGGGCGATTCAAAATAGTGCGCTGACGCGCTACTTGATGATTGCCTTGGTTTTGCTGGGCATCGGTTCTTATTTCCAGTTAGGCCAAGACGAGGATCCACCGTTTGCTTTTAGAGCCATGGTGATACGTACTTTTTGGCCTGGAGCAACTGCGATTCAAGTATCTGATCAAGTCACCAATAAGATTGAACGAACTTTGCAAGAAGTGCCAAGCATTGACAAGATCAGAAGCTTTTCTCATCCTGGCGAATCAATGGTCATATTTTTTGCCAAAGACAGCACGCCTGCCAAAGAGATACCAAATCTTTTTTACACCGTTCGTAAAAAAGTAAATGATTCAAAATCCTATTTACCGATGGGCGTACAAGGCCCATATTTTGATGATGATTTTGGCGACACTTACGGTGTTATCTATGCGATGTCTGCGAAGGGATATACACCCCGTGAAGTGAGAGACTTCACAACTCAAATCAGGCAACGTTTATTACAAGTCAAAGACGTTGGCAAAGTGAACGTGTATGGCTTACAGGATGAAATGGTGTACGTTGAATTGTCTCGTAAAAAGATGGCTCAGTATGGTTTGTCACCAGCAGTGGTGGCGCAGCAATTGAACCAACAAAATGCCATTGAAACTGGTGGCATTATTGAATCAAGCTCTTTTTCAATGCCCATTCGTGTGGGTGGACCCTTTGAAAATGTTGCAGACATCAAAGCAATGCCATTGCGTGCGCCATCAGGTGCATCGATTCGTTTAGGCGACATTGCCGAGGTTCGTCGTGATGTGATCAATCCAGCTCAAAGTAAAGTTCGCTTTCAGGGTGAAGAGCTGGTGGCTTTGGGTATATCAATGGCCAAGGGCGGAGACATTGTTGAGCTTGGCAAAACTTTGACCAAAGCCAGTCAGTTAATTGAAAAAGACTTACCTGCGGGTGTGACCTTGTCTTTGATTCAAGATCAGCCCAAAGTGGTGGCCAGTTCAGTTAAAGAATTTTTAATGACTTTGCTAGAAGCATTGATCATTGTGTTGGCTGTTAGTTTGTTGGCCCTTGGTTTGCATCGACATCCTTGGAGGATTGATCCAAGACCTGGTTTGGTGGTGGCCATCAGTATTCCTTTGGTGATGGCAGTGACTTTTTTAATCATGCATTTGGCCGGTGTGGGTTTGCATAAGATTTCTTTGGGTTCATTGATCATTGCTCTTGGGCTCTTGGTTGATGATGCCATCATCGTTGTAGAAATGATGGTGCGTAAGATGGAAGAGGGCTACGATCGCATGAAGGCGGTGACAGCTGCTTATGAGCTGACTGCCATGCCGATGTTGACGGGTACTTTGATCACAGCGGTTGGCTTTCTACCAATCGGTATTGCCAAGTCGGCCGTTGGTGAATACACCTTTGCCATTTTTGCGGTCACTGCTGCTGCTCTGATCATTTCTTGGTTTGTATCAGTTTTGTTTGTGCCGTACTTGGGATTCTTGCTATTAAAGAAGCCAGCTCATGCCACTCCTGAGGGTGGCCAGCATGAACATTTTGATACACCGTTCTATGAACGTTTCAGAGTGGTTGTTGCATGGTGCATCGATCATCGTAAAAAAGCCATCATGGCAACGATTGCAACTTTTGTGCTTGGCATTGTTGGCATGAGTCAAGTACAACAACAGTTTTTCCCGGATTCATCTCGCCCTGAAATTTTGGTCGATATATTTTTGGCTGAAGGTTCTAGTTTTGAAGCCACTGAAGCTGTCGCCAAAAAAATCGAAGCAAAAATTTTGGAGCAGCAAGGGGTGCAATCTGTCACGATGTGGATTGGCAATGGAGCACCAAGATTCTTTTTACCGTTAGATATTATTTTCCCAAGATCGAATGCGGCTCAAGCAGTGATCGTGGCTGACTTACGTCATCGTGATCGCCTCAATCAAGTCTTACCGCGCATCTTGGAAGACGCTGCTCCTGAAGCAAGGCTGCGCGTCAAGCTTCTACCGAATGGTCCACCTGTGACTTATCCAGTTGAGTTCAGGGTCACGGGCGATGACCCCATCAAGTTAAGAACTGAGGCAAATCGCTTTATCGATGTCATGCGTCAGTCATCGCTTGTCTACGGCGTAAAAGATAACTGGAATGAAAACCAAGCAGTGGCCAAAATTGATGTGGATGCAGCCAAAGCTCGTGAGTTAGGTGTGCCACCTCAAGTGATTGCACAAACATTGGCCAGTCATTTTGGTGGAGTCACGATTGGACAATATCGTGAGGGTGATTTATTGGCACCGATTGTCTTGCGTTTGCCTCGTGCAGAGCGCAATCAGATCAGTGATCTCAATGAAACCATGTTGACCACAGTCAGCGGTCAATCAATCCCCTTGGGTCGTATTGCAAACGTGAACGTGGTCTGGGAACCCGCCACAATTTGGCGTGAGAATCGCGAATACGCCATCACTCTTCAAGCAGATGTGATCCCCGGTGTTCAAGGCCCCACTGCAACAGAAGAGTTATACAAAGAATTCAAACCATTGATGGCCAAATTACCACCGGGTTACAAAGTGGACATTGGTGGCTCTGTAGAAGAAAGTTCGCGCGGCCAAGATTCCATCAATGCCGGTATACCGGTGATGCTTTTCATCACATTCACATTGTTGGTGATTCAGTTGCGCAGCAGCTCACGAGCCTTCTTGGTGGTCTTGACAGCACCCTTGGGTATCTCAGGCGTGGCTTTGACCTTGCTTCTGTTCAATAAGCCATTTGGCTTTGTTGCATTGTTAGGTTTCATTGCTTTACTTGGAATGATCATGCGTAACTCAGTGATTTTGATTGATCAAATTGAGCAGGGTCGTGCTGCCGGCATGCCAGCAAGAGAAGCGATCATTCATGCTTGCGTCACACGCTACAGACCAATCATCTTGACCGCAGCCGCGGCAGTCTTGGCGATGATTCCTTTGTCCCGCAGTGTGTTCTGGGGTCCGATGGCGATTGCGATCATGGGTGGCTTGATGGTGGCAACTGCTTTGACTTTATTGGCCTTGCCAGCAATGTACGCTGCGTGGTTCAAAATTGATAAAAATACGGCTTAAGATACAAACTAAATACATTAGCGATATAAAGATTCATTCACATGCGTATTCCAATTCCTGAAGAAAAAACATTCGTTCATGAATCCATCATCCCCATTCGTTGGGGTGACATGGATGCCTTTGGTCATGTGAACAATGCCGTGTACTTTCGTTATATCGAACAAGCCCGCATCAATTGGTTGGACAGCCTAGGGCTTAACTTTGCGCAGGATCAGCAGGGCGTTGTGGTGGTGAATGCTTTTTGTAACTTCATGAAGCCCGTGGAGTACCCAGCAGATCTTGTGATCAAAACTTACATTGCCAACCCAACGCGGGTAGGTTTGGATACCTTCAATGTGATGTCTTTAGCAAATGATCCTGATACTGTTCGAGCAACATCAGGTGCAACGATTGTTTGGGTAGACTTTAAGACCCAAAAAGCGGCTTCTTGGCCGCCTGAATTAAAAGCCAAGTTGGCTATCTAAAAACTCAATAAATTAGCAACCCTGGACGGTTTACTCTGGTTTCTTCAAAAGAGAAGCCAAGAGAGGGTTGAGTTTTTTCTCAGAATTCTTTTTATTCGCACCCTTTGGCTTGGGGGCTGAATTCTTCATTTGGTTGGCCACGGCCAATCCCGCGTTCTTATAAAGGTCTGTTTTCTTCATGGGGGTATTTAATTAAATCATTGATTTATATGATTTTTTTATTTTAATCTGCCTATTGATGTATTAGCAACTAATTTAGGCTATTTTGTCATTATATGAAGTGCAATCTCTTGCCAGAAACCTAAGTCTTATATAAGATATAAGTCTTGAAGATTGCTTGTTATTTGCCTAAAAAGAGAGGGAAACACCATGTTGAAAGCCTATCGTGATCATGTTGCCGAGCGCGCAGCTCTAGGTATTCCACCATTGCCATTGTCAGCTCAGCAGACTGGCGAGTTGATTGAGTTGCTAAAGAATCCACCAAAAGGTGAAGATGCAACTTTGGTTGAGTTGATCACTCACCGCGTTCCAGCTGGTGTTGATGATGCGGCCAAGGTAAAAGCCTCTTACTTGGCTGCAGTTGCTTTTGGCAAAGAAAAAACACCATTGATCACACGTGAAACAGCGACTCAGTTGCTAGGCACGATGCTTGGTGGTTACAACATCTCTCCACTCATTGATTTATTGGATGACGCCACAGTAGGCGGTATCGCTGCTGAAGGATTGAAGAAAACATTGTTGATGTTTGATCAATTCCACGACGTTAAAGAAAAGGCTGACAAAGGTAATGCCAACGCTAAGGCTGTATTGCAAAGCTGGGCTGATGCTGAATGGTTCACAAGCCGTCCTGAAGTTCCACAAAGCATGACTTTGACCGTGTTCAAAGTGACAGGCGAAACCAACACTGACGATTTATCTCCAGCACCTGACGCATGGAGCCGTCCTGACATCCCATTGCATGCATTAGCGATGTTGAAAAACCCACGTGAAGGCATCGAACCTCAAGAAGCTGGCAAAGTTGGCCCGATCAAGCAATTGGCTGCTTTACAAGCCAAAGGTAACTTGGTTGCCTATGTTGGTGACGTTGTTGGTACAGGCTCATCACGTAAATCAGCTACTAACTCAGTGTTGTGGTTCACAGGTGAAGACATTCCTTACGTGCCTAACAAGCGTTTTGGTGGTGTTTGTTTGGGCACCAAGATTGCTCCGATTTTCTACAACACCATGGAAGATGCTGGCGCCTTGCCGATTGAGCTAGACGTTAACAACATGAACATGGGTGATGTGATTGAGTTGCGTCCTTATGAAGGTAAAGCACTCAAGGATGGCAAAGTGATTGCTGAGTTCAAGGTGAAGTCAGATGTTCTATTTGATGAAGTGCGTGCCGGTGGCCGTATTCCATTGATCATTGGTCGTGGTTTAACGACCAAAGCTCGTGAAGCTTTGGGCTTACCAGTGTCAACATTGTTCCGCTTGCCAACCAATCCTCAAGATTCTGGAAAAGGTTTCTCATTGGCACAGAAGATGGTTGGTCGCGCATGTGGCTTGCCTGAAGGCAAGGGCGTTCGTCCAGGCACATACTGTGAGCCTAAGATGACAACTGTGGGTTCTCAAGACACCACAGGTCCAATGACTCGTGACGAATTAAAAGATTTGGCATGTTTAGGTTTCTCATCAGACATGGTGATGCAATCTTTCTGCCACACAGCCGCTTATCCAAAACCAGTGGATGTGAAGATGCACCATGAGTTGCCTGACTTCATCAGCACCCGTGGTGGTGTTGCTTTGCGTCCGGGTGATGGCGTGATTCACTCTTGGTTAAACCGTTTGTTATTGCCTGACACAGTTGGTACAGGTGGTGACTCTCACACACGTTTCCCAATCGGTATTTCATTCCCAGCAGGTTCAGGTTTGGTAGCGTTTGCTGCAGCCACTGGTGTGATGCCTTTGGATATGCCTGAGTCTGTGTTGGTTCGCTTCAAAGGCAAAATGCAGCCAGGCGTCACATTGCGTGACTTGGTGAATGCGATTCCTTTGTATGCGATCAAGCAAGGTTTGTTGACGGTTGAGAAAAAGGGTAAGAAAAACATTTTCTCTGGCCGTATTCTAGAAATCGAAGGTTTGCCTGATCTTAAAGTTGAGCAAGCATTTGAATTGTCAGACGCATCTGCTGAGCGTTCTGCAGCGGGTTGTACAGTTCACTTGAACAAAGACCCAATCATTGAATACATGACCAGCAACATCACATTGATGAAGTGGATGATTGCCAATGGTTACTCAGATGCACGCACATTGGGTCGTCGTATCAAGGCGATGGAAGCATGGTTGGCAAAACCAGAACTACTCAAGGGTGATGCTGATGCTGAATACGCAGCAGTGATTGAAATTGATTTGGCCGATGTTCATGAGCCAATCGTGGCATGCCCGAACGACCCTGATGATGTGAAGACATTGTCTGAAGTGTCTGGCGCGAAAATTGATGAAGTGTTCATCGGTTCTTGCATGACCAACATCGGTCACTTCCGTGCTGCTTCTAAATTGCTTGAAGGCAAGCGTGATATTCCTGTGAAATTGTGGGTTGCTCCTCCAACTAAGATGGACGCACAGCAGTTAACAGAAGAAGGTCACTACGGTGTTTTAGGTGGCGCAGGTGCACGCATGGAAATGCCAGGTTGTTCATTGTGCATGGGTAACCAAGCGCAAGTTCGCGAAGGTGCTACTGTGATGTCAACATCAACACGTAACTTCCCGAATCGTTTAGGTAAAAATACATTTGTTTACTTGGGTTCAGCTGAGTTGGCATCTATTTGCTCTAAATTGGGTCGCATCCCGACCAAAGAAGAGTACATGGCTGACATGGGCGTTCTCAATGCAAGCGGAGCTGAAATCTACAAATACATGAACTTTGATCAAATCAAAGGTTTCAGTGATGTAGCAAAAACAGTTGATGCTTAAACATTGATCTTAAGAGCAACATTAAAAGGGGCTTTCTTCGGAAAGCCCCTTTTTTCATCTTGGCTGAAAAAATCATCGTGAACGGGTATGCTAGTGATACTTTATTAATTGATGCATGACATGTTCAAGTTCTCTGACTTAACAATTCCAGTGATACAGGCGCCGATGGCAGGTGGGGTTAATACGCCAGCATTGGTATCAGCTGTCTCTGATGCAGGGGGCTTGGGTAGTTTTGGTTTTGCCTATTCGAGTCCAGAAAAAATTGATGCTGATTTAAAAGCCACCAAAGCACTCATCAAAAAAGTACCGAACACCAGGATCAATGCCAATTTTTTTGTTTTCAAAGAACCAGTGATGCCTGCTGTAGAAGAGCAGCAACAAGCATTGAGCGACTTAAAAGATGTGGTGGATTCATTGGGTGTGACTGTGGCTACTCCAAAGTCACCATACATTCCAGATTTACAAAGCATGCTTGAACCGATTTGGGTTCATCAACCAGAAGTACTGACCTTTCATTTTGGTTTGCCACCTCAAGAGCTGATTGAAAGAGCTCATTCTTTAGGTATCAGCGTAGGTGTCACTGCCACTTCTTTAGAAGAAGCTCTGATGATCCAATCGGCGGATGTTGATTTTGTCGTGGCTCAAGGGATTGAAGCGGGTGGTCATCGGGGCATCTTTGATCCTCATGGTGTTGATCAACAACTGGCAGTGAGAGATTTGGTTCAAGAACTGGACAAGCATCTGCAAATACCGATTGTGGCGGCCGGTGGACTCATGGATGGTCGAGATGTTCGCAACATCATTCAATCTGGTGCATCAGCGGCGCAAATGGGCACCGCATTCTTGGCGACTAATGAGGCGGGCTCAAGCCCAGCTCATCGTCGTTTTGTATTGACCAAGCATGAACTAGGCACCGCTTTTACTAGGGCCTTCTCGGGCCGTCCTGCACAAGGCGTTAAAAATAAATACATGTCATTGATGGAAGGTAAAACATATTTACCATTTCCTGTGCAAAACAATATGACTGCTCCGATGAGGCAATGGGCAGCACAAAATGATCAAGGCGATTACCAAAGCCTTTGGGCTGGAACTGAATATGCCAGAGCTCGTGCCATGTCAGTTGCAGAATTGATGGCAAGCTTATTGAATGAATATCAAGCGGCAGGGAGGTAAGTATGAGTACTCAGAATCCTCAGCAGGTTGAACATCAATTGCAAGCTTGGTTGGATGGCACGGGTCCTTCAACTGAATTGATTCAGGCATTTCGACTCTTTTGTAAAGACAGTCAGTTACCCGAGAAATACGGCGTGGCTCTTGAGAATGTTTTATCCAGGGTGGAGTCATCATCACTCTTCACTGAAGAAAGTTGCTCCTTTAGTAAAAAAGACCTGGCCAATGCTCTGAGCATTTGGTTGGAAAAAGTTCAGCAGTATCAAGCCAAGGAACATCCATGATCAAGCGACTCCTGCAGTCGACTGTTTGCGTAGCCACTTTGCTCGTAATTAATCCCATTGCAGCTTTGGAGTTTTCTGACATTGCCAATGAAGGCGAAATCAAATATTTAAAAACCCGTCCTGATCCAGGCGCCTACAGCTATGAATCAAGGGTGATGATCAGTCCGCAAAGTCTAGATTCTGGGATTGTGACCATTGCCACCTGTCATCGTCAATTAGATCCCATCAGAAAAGTGGTGATTGTTTTTAATGAGAATAGAATCAAAAAAATCTCAGTCAAATCTTTGGAAAAAATGAACTCAGCTGAAGTTAAAGACAGCCGTGTGACTCTCACCGATGTCGAGCGTGGAGCTTCCATTTGCATTGATTTGGAATCAAGGGCCTTAGACAAGTTGTCGCAAGATCAATACATGTTGAACGCTGGTCCTTTGATGCGTCGCTACTTTGATGGCTATTTGCCGATGAGTGCGGTCTTGCGCGTTGATTGGCCCAAAAATATGCTGACGCTCGAAAAAACATTCCCTGTGGCACAAGATGGGGTGAAGATTGCACAGGGCATTGATGGCGTACAACTAGATATGATCTTTGCAGGCAAGATGACCGCGCAAATTCATTTAAAGAAAGCTCAGTAAAAACTTACTCGATCAATTTCGATTGAGCTCTTCGCTCAAGCGCTTCCTTGCATTATTTAACTTAGTCCAATGAAGTATTGAAAATACAAACATCGGGATCAAGGCAACAAAAATCAATTTAGGGATAAAGATTGCTGCCCAGCAACAACCCATGGCAATGCCATAGGTATAACCAGTATCAATCGGCTGGCTGACTCTCTGGCTTTCATACATTCGAAGAAAGCCAGTCTTGATCGATTTGAGTAAAAAGAAGAACCAAATCACATTGAAAACAGGGATGAGCAGCAACCAAGCCATGCCCGGTGATTGAGTCCTGTATTCAGGGTCAATCGCCTTGATGGTTTTGCTGATGGCCCTGATGTAAAAAACAAAAGTAACAAAAGGGATGATGATCAAGAAGGCGGCAAACAAATTATTACTCCTGTGTCTCTTTTTATAAGAAAATACCACGTATTCATCTTAAAGAATCATTACTCATTATGTCTATACTTTTAAACGCACAAGAAACTCAATTGGTTTTGGTTGATTATCAAAGCAAATTAATGCCAGTGATTCATCAGGCAGAGCAGGTATTGGCCAATGCGGTGCGCTTGGCAAAAATTGCCAAGTTATTACAGTTGCCCATCATTGGCACTGAGCAAAACCCAGACAAGCTAGGGCCTAATGATGCTCAGCTGAAAGCTCTTTGCCAGAAAACTCTGACCAAGATGTATTTTGGTGCTTGCGCGGATGGTTTGGTTGATGAGTTAAGAGCTCCGCCAAAACCCATGGGTAATGCCAGAAGTTTGCCCAAGCACATCCAGCGCAAACAAGAAGATCAAAGTGAGAAAAACACCATTTTGATCGCAGGATGTGAGACCCATGTTTGTTTATTACAAACTGCTTTAGGTTTGCTTGATGAAGAGTTCGATGTGTGGGTTGTGACCGATGCTTGCAGTTCTCGCACAGAAGCTAATCGTGATGCTGCCTTTGATCGCTTGGCATCCAACGGTGCTGAGCTGGTGACAACTGAGATGGTGGTCTTTGAGCTCTTGCAGTCTTGTGAGCATCCTCAGTTCAAAGAAGGCTTGGCGCTCATCAAGTAATACTTGTTTAGCTGTCAGCCAAGCTGACAGAAAGCTGCTTTAGGTCATCAGGGTAAAGCCAGCGCCATTCGCCTTCAGCCAAATCAGCTGGTAAGTGATATTCGCCAATCGATAGTCGATGTAATTGAGCCACGTGATTGCCAACAGCTGCCATCATTCGTTTGACTTGGTGATATCGGCCTTCAACGATAGTCATTTCTAAAACTCTGCTGGAGCGCTGCACACAGGCTTTGGCAAAGCACGGCTTGGGATCATCATCTAAAACAACCCCTTTCAAAAGGTGTTGAATTTGTCCTTCAGTTAAATCATCCGCAGTGGTGATTTGATACACCTTGCCAATGTTCTTTTTAGGGGTGGTCATGCGGTGAATGAACTGACCATCATCTGACATCAAGATCAAACCAGTCGTGTCATGGTCTAAGCGTCCAACACACTGAATGCCACGCTCAACCAAAGGTTGCGGAAGTAGGCCGTAAATACTTGGATGATGGCTGGTTTTGTGGGAGCATTCATAGCCGACTGGCTTATGGAATGCTACATAGGCTTTTTCATGAAACTCCCATGACTCCCCATCCACCTCAAGCTGTAAATTCTCGGTCGGGATTCTTTCATCAGGGTCTTCAGCCAAAATGCCATTGACCTTGACGAGCTCGGCATAAACCAGGTCGCTGCAGTAGCGACGCGTTCCAAACCCTTGGCTAAAAAGGATTTTTTCTAAAGAAAGGGGTTTTGCCATGCTGAGTAAAGAATATCTATAATGGTGAAAAGCGAAATATTACAGCCTTACTTGCTTCAAATACTGAATCCCTGAGGAGATGATAGTGCCAGTTATTACCAATATTGAAGATTTGCGCATTTTGCATAAAAAAAGAACACCTAAGATGTTCTATGACTATGCAGATTCTGGTTCTTGGACTGAGTCCACTTATCGCTCAAACGAATCTGACTTTCAAAAGATCAAGCTGCGCCAAAAAGTGGCTGTGAACATGGAAAACAGAACGACCAAAACAAAAATGATTGGTCAAGAAGTGGCGATGCCAGTGGCATTGGCTCCAACGGGTTTAACTGGTATGCAGCATGCTGATGGCGAGATCTTGGCTGCCAAGGCTGCCGAAAAGTTTGGTGTGCCATTCTGTTTATCAACCATGAGTATTTGCTCTATTGAAGATGTCGCAGAGCACACCACCAAGCCTTTTTGGTTCCAGCTTTATGTCATGAAAGATCGTGGCTTCATCGAGCGCTTGATTGATCGTGCGAAAGCAGCCAAATGTTCTGCTTTGGTACTCACACTTGATTTGCAAATTCTGGGTCAGCGTCACAAAGACCTTAAAAACGGTTTATCTGCGCCACCGAAATTAACGATTCCAAACATCATCAACATGATGACCAAGCCACGTTGGTGCATGGGCATGCTCGGCACGCAACGTAGAACCTTCAGAAACATCGTTGGTCACGCAACAGGTGTGGGCAATATGTCATCTTTATCATCTTGGACAGCAGAGCAGTTTGATCCAGGCTTGAATTGGGGTGATGTGGAATGGATTAAAAACCGTTGGGGTGGCAAGCTCATCATCAAGGGTATTTTGGATGAGGGTGATGCACGTTTGGCGGCCAACTCTGGCGCCGATGCTCTGATTGTTTCTAATCACGGTGGCCGTCAGTTAGATGGCGCTGTTTCTAGTATTCAGGCCTTGCCTGGCATCGTCGATGCGGTTGGTAAAGACATTGAAGTGTGGATGGACGGCGGCATTCGTTCAGGTCAAGATGTTTTGAAAGCTTGGGCATTGGGCGCTAAAGGTACCTTGATTGGTCGTCCTTTCTTATATGGTCTTGGTGCCATGGGTGAGGCTGGTGTGACCAAGTGTCTTGAAATCATTCATAAAGAATTGGATATCACCATGGCCTTCACAGGACACAGAGATATTCAAAACGTCACCAAAGACATTTTGTATCCAGGTACTTTCTAAATAGCCTGTTCTTTGCTGAGATTCACTGAAAATAAGCGACCTGGGTCGCTTATTTTCTTTCTATTTGGTGAGATTGCCCGACCTGCGGTATATTCACTTATATGATGAATCCCAGTACCTTGAGCGATAGTATTCAATTGGCTGTAGCGCCAGTTTTCTTGTTAACAGCAGTGGCTGGCATGATTGGCGCCTTGACTCAGCGCTTGGCTCGTGTGATTGACCGAGCTCGAGTGCTTCATAAAGAACTCATGGATGAGAATCTTAAGCCCTCAATCCGAGCATCTTACGATCAAGAGTTAAAGAACATTGCTACCCGCGGACGCTTCATCAATGTCTCAATGATCTTTTTGGTCTTGTGCGCCATCATGATTGGATTGACCATCTTGGAATTATTTTTCGCTGAAACAAGCGGTGGAAAACTGATGGTGTCAGCATTTGTCCTCTATACATTTGTGGCTGGTATCGGCTCATTCATTCTGGCTTTGATTTCTCTCTTGATTGAAGTGCTGATCGCTTCTTATTCGATTCGTTGGAAACCACACAATTAATCCATACTTCTAGATTCAAATAAACAATAAATAAACAATAAATAAAAAAATCAATACAAAGATAAAGACAAAAAAGAAAGAAGACACCATGACCATCTACCAATACAAAGACAAAGCTCCAAAAATTCATGATTCAGCTTTTGTCGCTAAAGAAGCCACATTGATTGGTGATGTGATTTTGAATGAAGATGTGAGTGTCTGGCCTGGTGTGGTGATTCGTGGTGACAATGAGCCCATCACAGTGGGCAAGGGCAGCAATGTCCAAGAAGGCACAGTGATGCACACGGACATGGGCTGTCCTTTGACTTTGGCTGAAAATGTGACGGTGGGCCATCAGGCGATGTTGCACGGTTGCACGATTGGAGAGAACTCATTGATTGGTATTCAAGCGGTGGTGCTCAATCGTGCGGTGATTGGTAAGAACTGTTTGGTCGGTGCTGGTTCAGTGGTGACCGAAGGAAAAGTATTCCCAGACAACTCTTTGATCCTAGGCTCACCTGCCAAAGTGGTTCGTGAACTGACGCCTGAAGCGATCGCCGGTCTCAAAGCCAGCGCAGAAAATTATGTGGCTAAAAAGAACTTATTCAAAGCCCACTTGGTTGAACTTCCAAGCAAATCTTAAATCCATCAGATGATTTCTGGCTTAGTCCAAATCTTATTGTGGCAAGGCTTGGGAGAGCTGATCTCTCATTTCTTCTTGCCCATCATTCCAGGGCCGGTTATAGGTTTGGTTTTTTTGTTGATTTTCTTGATCATCAAAGGGCACGTTAATTCATCTTTGGCCTTGGTCTCTGATGCCTTCAGTCAGCACCTAGGTGTCTTGTTCATTCCAGCCGCTGTGGGTGTGATCTTATTTTTGCCTCAGCTAAAAGCCAATGCGCTTGCTGTGATTTCTGCTCTGTTGGTGAGCGTGGTGGCGACCATTGTGGTGACCGCAGTTGTACTGCGTTTCATTTCAAAAAAGGATTCACATGAATCCCAATGATTTGCAGATCGCAGAAATTTGGGTCTATCTTTCTGGTAGTCCCTTATTTGCTTTGATCCTCACGTTGACTGCTTATCAAGTCGGTAGCTTCTTTTATCAAAAGACTGATCGCAATCCCTTGGCCAATCCCGTAGCAATTGCTGTGATTTTAGTGGCCATCGCTTTGTATTTGGTGGATATGCCATATCAAAAGTATTTTGAGGGCGCTCAGTTTGTGCACTTCTTATTAGGTACAGCCACGGTATCTTTGGCCATTCCAATTTACCGTGGGGTGGCAGCACTCAAGGCTCGCGTATTTCCTTTGTTGATTGCCTTGCTCTGTGGCGGTGTCGTATCGATTGTCAGTGCTGTTGGTGTGGCCACATTCTTGGGTGCTGACAGTGCCATCATCGGTGCCTTCTATCCTAAATCAGTGACTGCACCGATCGCGATGGGTGTGGCTGAGCGCTTAGGAGTATCGCCAACACTGACCGCTGTATTTGCTGTGATCACTGGCATCCTTGGTGCCATTCTGGGCAGCCATATTCTGAATCTCTTAGGCATGAAGCAGTGGTGGCAAAGAGGTTTTGCCATTGGTGTGGCAGCGCATGGCATTGGCACATCAAGAGCCTTTGCCGTTCATCCAGAAGCTGGCACCTATGCCAGTTTGGCCATGGGTCTACACGGCATCTTGGGTGCCTTGCTCATACCGCTTTTAAAAAATTACATTTGAGCTTTTAATAAAGCATCCGCCACTGATAGCAAGAGGCGGTCTCTGCCTCTTCGAGCCACTAATTGAACGCCCACTGGCATGCCATTAGGTCCCTTGAATAATGGCAAGGTAATGCACGGCAAACCCATCAAGGTCCAAACTCGACAGAAGATGGGGTCTCCGGTTGAGGTATGACCATGAGGTGCTTCGCCGATCGCACTTGGTGCAATGATCACATCAATCTCTTGACTCAATAATTGATCAATTGACATGCGAGCCTGTTCAGCCACTATCAAATCCGCGTTGTACTGCTCGTAAGAAATGGCAGCACCTTGTTTGATCAAACCGCGCAACTGTTGGCTCAACTCTTCTGCATGATTGGTTTGCTCAAAAGAAAAGCTGCGAGCACTCTCTGACCACATGATTCTACCTTGCAGCTCTGACATCTTTTTAAAGATCGTTGGCAGCTTGATTTCAGGAACTGAAACTTTGAATAGATCTTCGGCTAAAAGAGCAGCATGGGCGATGGCAGCCACAGTGTCTGCTGAAGCCAAATGACCATCGTAGGTCAGGCAAGTGGCAATGCGAGGTTTTTTGCTGAGCTTATCAAGCTTGGCTAATTCAGTATCACCAGACATCACAGCCACACACAAAGCAGCATCTTCAACAGTTCTACTGAAACTACCCAAAGTATCTAAAGAGGGCGATAAGCTTTTGGCGCCACCTAAACTGATTTTGCCGTAGGTAGGCTTGTATCCAACCACGCCACAGAAAGCGGCTGGTCTGATTACTGAAGCAGCTGTTTGACTGCCAGTGGCCAATGGAATCATCTCATCGGCTACGGCAGCAGCAGAGCCACTGGATGAACCCCCTGGGGTGTATTCAGGGTTGCGAGGATTTCTGGTTTTGCCGCCTTTAAAGGTGGCAAATTCAGTAGTAACTGTTTTACCTAACAAAATGCCACCAGCTTGACGCATCAATGAAATGTGTACGGCATCACTGTTGGGGCGATTGTTCTCGTAAATAGGGGAGCCATAACGCGTTGGAAAGTCGTGGGTGTCAAACAAATCTTTCGCGCCAAATGGCAAGCCGTGTAATAAGCCTTGATTCGCAGAACGATCCAAATAGCGGGCTCTATCTAAAGCCGCTTTGAAATTTGTTTCTACCCACGCTTGAGTAGAAGATTCTTTGTCTTCGATTCTTTCAATACAAGAGCGAAGTAGTTCTTCAGAACTTAATTGATTGGCCTGAATTTTTTTAGCAGCTTCAGTGGCTGAAAGTTGGTATGGTTTTTTCATGGCTAAATCTTACATCTGAACAACCATTTGTGCTTCAATCATCTTATGAACAATTCATTACCTGCGTGGATAAGCATCGATGGCGATTCTGCCGATAGCTTCATCATTGCTTTGCATTGTCAGCCAGGGGCTAAAAAGACTGAGGTCCAAGGTGAACATGATGGGAGACTCAAGCTCAGATTAGCAGCACCTCCCGTTGAAGGGAAGGCCAATGAAGCATTGATTCAGTGGTTATCCAAAACACTTGAAATTCGTCGAGCCAATATTGAACTGTTGGCGGGTGACTTAAGTCGACTCAAGAGAGTAAGAGTTCAAGGAATCACGGCCGAGCAAATTAAGACCATTCTTTTAAGCTAAATATTTCCCCTTGCAAGTACTGGGGTATTATTTATAAAATACATAAGTAATTACAATCCTTCCTTCTTTAAAGGGAGACTAGATTCAAATACTTATTGAACGTCACGAATGGATGGAACAAAGATCAAATTGATTCTTGTTCAAGATATTTTCACTCATTGTCACTGGCTGCATTGTTATCAATAGCAGGACTACCGTTTTCTGGAGCTGAAATCATTGAATATGCTTTGAAAGCATCAATTTTATTGACTCTATCAATCGGACTTTTCTTGTTGGGAGCTTATTTATTGAAAGGACAGAAAAATGGATAAAAATACTTATTTTTATGTAACGGTTGGGATTATTGTTTTATATGCTTTGGCAATATTTTTATTTGCTGCCCGCTCGGCTCGACACCTACAAGACACTCAAAATATTGATCTTTGAACTTCAGTTCAAAGCAGTGTGATTACTTCTTTTTATTGATTGGCGCTCTTGCACCAGGCTTTGAACCAGTGCTTAAGCCTCGGGCTGAGCCTGGGCGACCAGAAGCGTTGCCTATGGATTTGGCGCCAGTCTTAACACCCGTTGCACGTGGCGGTAAACCAGTGTGTTGCGTCATGATCTTGCCGCGACCAGGTTTTTGAGGAACTGAAAAATCTCTTGGGTTGTGAGCAACGGCTGTAGCCGCAGGTTTGCCAAATGGCTTACCACCAGCCAGCCCCATTGAAGAGTTCTTGCGACGTGGACTTTGGTAACTACCATCCGTGGTTGGTTGATAGTTTGGTATCAAATGATGCTTGCCATTACCAATCAAATCAGCGCGACCCATTTTTTTCAAGGCTTCTCTTAGCAAAGGCCAATTGTTGGCATCGTGGTAACGCAAGAATGCTTTGTGTAAACGACGACGCTTTTCGCCTCTGACAATGTCCACTGTTTCACTGTCACGCGTGACTTTGCGCAATGGATTTTTGTTGGTGTGATACATGGCTGTTGCTGTTGCCATTGGAGAAGGGTAGAAGGTTTGAACTTGATCAGCTCTAAAACCATTCTTCTTCAGCCAAATCGCCAAATGCATCATGTCTTCATCGCTGGTGCCTGGGTGGGCTGCAATGAAGTAAGGAATCAAATACTGTTCTTTGCCTGCTTCTTTAGAGTATTTATCAAACAACTCTTTGAACTTATCGTAAGCGCCCATGCCAGGCTTCATCATTTTTGATAAAGGACCTTGCTCGGTGTGTTCAGGGGCAATCTTTAAGTAGCCACCCACGTGATGAGCCACAAGCTCTTTGATGTACGCCGGCGCTTTAACCGCGAGGTCATAACGAACGCCTGAACCAATCAAAATCTTTTTAATGCCAGGTAATGCTCTGGCGCGACGGTATAACTGAATCAATGGCGTGTGATCAGTGTTGAGATTCGGGCAGATATCTGGATAAACGCAAGATGGTTTACGGCAGTGCGCTTCAATCTCTTTAGATTTACAAGCGATGCGGTACATGTTGGCGGTTGGGCCACCCAAGTCAGAAATGATACCTGTGAACCCAGGGACCTTATCACGGATATCTTCAATCTCTTTGATGATTGAATTAGATGAACGATTCTGAATGATTCGGCCTTCGTGCTCGGTGATTGAACAGAATGTACAGCCACCAAAACAGCCGCGCATGATGTTCACTGAAAAACGAATCATGTCCCACGCTGGAATCTTGGCATCGCCATAAGATGGGTGCGGGGCTCTGGCATAAGGTAAATCAAACACTGAATCCATCTCTTCGGTGGTCAGTGGCACAGCAGGAGCGTTCAACCAAACATCTCTGACAGAAGCGCCTTCACCGTGTTGCTGAACCAATGCACGGGCATTGCCTGGATTGGTTTCTAAATGAAGCACGCGACTGGCGTGTGCGTAAAGCACTGGATCACGCTTCACAGCTTCATAGCTTGGAAGACGAATCACGGTTGTGTCACGCTCTAAACGTTTTCTGGCAGTCGGCACAACGGTAATAGCTTGAACAGCTGGTTCTTGCTCAAGCGTGCCATCGGTCTTTTTACAACTTGTGCCTTGCTCTTTGGCTTGTTCATCAGGCGTTAAGTATGGATTGATTGGAGCATCAATCACACCTGGCACATCTACTGTGCTTGAATCAATTTCTGTGAAACCTGGAGCAGGGTGACGTCTGACAAAAGCAGTGCCACGGATGTCATTGATGTCACCGATCTTTTCACCTTTGGCTAAGCGATGGGCAATTTCAACCACGGCTCTTTCAGCATTGCCATAAAGCAGAATATCGGCTTTCGCATCAATCAAAATAGAACGGCGTACCTTGTCCTGCCAGTAGTCGTAGTGAGCAATGCGACGCAATGAGGCCTCAATACCCCCCATTACTATAGGGGTATCGGCATAAGCTTCACGGCAACGTTGGGCATAAACCAAGGAACAGCGATCTGGTCTTTTGCCACCCATGCCGCCGGCAGTGTAAGCATCATCACTGCGTACTTTGCGATCAGCCGTGTAACGGTTGATCATGGAATCCATGTTGCCAGCAGCGACGCCATAAAACAAATTCGGTTGGCCTAGGGCCTTGAACGGATCGGCTGATTGCCAGTCCGGCTGAGAAATGATGCCGACACGGAAGCCTTGTGCTTCAAGCAAGCGGCCAATGATGGCCATACCAAAACTTGGGTGATCGACATAAGCATCCCCAGTCACAATGATGATGTCGCAGCTATCCCAACCGAGCTTGTCCATCTCTTCTCGACTCATTGGCAAGAAGGGGGCTGCACCAAAACATTCAGCCCAGTATTTAGGGTAAGAATCTAATCTTGGCGAGCTAGGTATCAGGGAGGGATTGAAAGGTGCGTTCACGGGCTGTATTTTAGGCTTTTTGAGCACTTCTTGCTCGTTTAAACTATGGGCTGTTTGTTCATGACAATTGAGGGCCTCATATCTCTCTTTTTGTCACTTAAGCTTCAAAACCGTATAAAGCCCCTACAAAGTCCACCGCATGCAAAGATCCTTTCTCCTTAGTTCACTGCTGATTGCTGGATTAGGGTCGATTTTGTTCTCAGCTAAAGCGATTGTTGTCAAACTTTGCTATCAATATGGGGTTGATTCCGCCACCGTGTTGTCTTTGAGGATGCTCTTTTCTCTGCCATTTTTCTGGGTGGCCGTGTGGTGGTCATCACGCCATCATCAACCATCCCCGATGGCCATGCGTGACATCTTGAGCATCATCTTTTTGGGTTTTGTTGGGTATTACCTTTCAAGCTATTTGGATTTCTTGGGATTGCAATACATCACGGTTGGATTGGAAAGAATCATTCTTTATCTCAACCCAACAATCGTCTTGTTGATCTCAATGCTGTTTCTGAAAAAGAAAATTCAACCACAGCAGTGGTTGGCTTTGCTTCTTGCTTATGCCGGTGTGATCATTGTGTTTTCACATGACCTTCACACCATGGGTCCATCGATTGCCTGGGGTGGCATGTTGGTATTTCTGAGCGCGATTTCTTATGCCGTCTATTTGATCTTTGCCGGAGAGATTGTGGGGCGGGTCGGCAGCATTCGTTTGGTTGCTTATGCCAGTGCATCGTCCACATTTTTCAGTACCGCTCAAGCATTGATCTTGAACCCTAGTCATTTATGGACCCAAGTTCCTGAGGTTTACCAATTGAGTCTCTTCAATGCTTTGTTTTGTACTTTCATGCCCATGCTGATGGTGATGATCGCAGTGAATCGAATTGGATCCGGTTTGACTGCACAGGCGGGTATGTTGGGACCAATCGCCACGATATTTCTTGGTTGGTTCTTCTTGGGTGAAAAAATCACCATCATTCAAATCATAGGCATGGCAGTAGTGCTCTGTGGAGTGGCGATTCTTGCCACCATGCAAACTGAAAAAAATCAGCCTCGACCTGAGTTGGCCGAGGCTGAGTAATTTACTAAAAATTATTTAATTAAATCGCGACACTTGGGTTCAAGCTGTAAATGCCGGTAATACTTGCTTGAGCAATGATGTGGGGTTTGATTGCAGCCAATGCCTCTGCACCTGTGAATGGACCAGTGAGAGGAATGCTTGGAGTATTCAGAGCATAGACTGTGAAAACATAGTGATGCTTGATCGCATCGTTCCATGGCGGGCAGGGACCATCATAACCATAATAATGACCTTCCATGGATGCGTCGCCTTTGAACCAAGCGGTGTAGTCATTGATGCCTGGTGTACCTACCGGACTCTGCTGTGCTGATTTGCCTTTGGCTGTGATGTTGTTGCTGTGACTACCAGCTGTAATCGTTTGAACTGAATTAGGAATGTTCACCAAGACCCAATGATAAAAATCCACTCGCGGCAAACTGGCTGGCACCACTTTGCCTTCTTGGTTCACATCATCACCTTTGCTTGGAACATCAGGGTCATGACAAATCACTGCAAATGACTGGGTGTCCTTAGGAAAGTCTGACCAAGCCAAGTGAGGATTTTGATTGCTTGATAAGGTGATGTGAGTGCTTGGATCTTTGATCGCAAAAGCAAACTGACCTGGAATAACAGACTGATCTTGAAAACTTGAACTAGTGACTTTCATAAAGCTCCCCAATCAATGACAACAAATTAAATTTTCATCTTGCTGGCTTTTTTTGCGCCGACGATGCCAATCAAGGCTTGCTTGATGCCATCAACTTCTTCTTCGCTCATGGCACCCATGATTTTGCCCAAATATTGAATGTGACGTCTGATGCCACCATGACTTCTCACATTGGGCGTTTCTTTGAGAGCATCTAAGAGACGTTCGGGTATTGGCATTTGTTTCCATTTATCAGGCATCTGACTGATTTCTTCAGCGAGATACTGTCTGGCCTCTAAACGACGCTTTATTTCAGATTTACTCGGCTTTTCGGGAGCCAAATACTCTTCAGGGGTGTTTGATTGCTTCATAATGGTATTTTCGCAGACTCCTGTGAAATTGCACAGAAAACCGAAACATTCATGGCCATTAAATCCACCATCTTCAAAGTCACTCTCTCAGTTGCTGATATTGACCACGCCTATTATGCTGACCACAGCTTAACTTTGGCCAGGCATCCCAGTGAAACCGATGAGCGCATGATGATGCGTTTATTGGCTTTGTCGTTCAATGCCCATCTATTGAATGACCTTTGTCAGGGCGATGGTCAACTGGTTTTTGGAGCTGGCTTGTCAGACCCGGATGAACCAGATGTTTGGTTAAAAGATTTCACGGGTCAAACCCGCTTATGGTTAGAAGTAGGGCAGCCAGAAGAAAAGCCCTTGAGCCGCGCTTGCTCAAAATCAGACAAGGTCGTGGTCTACGCCTACCATCATGCGGCTGAAGTTTGGTGGAAGGGCATTCAGAACAAACTCACGCGCATGGACAAGCTATCGGTGTACCGGGTGCCTTCGGATATTTCTCAAGAATTGGCTCGTTGGGCTGAGCGCAGCATGCAAATACAGGCCACCATTCAAGATGGCCATTTGATGCTGAGCAGCCATCAAGGCACCATCGAAGTGACCTGCGAGCGTTTGAAATAGGCTCGGATAGTCTTAAATCAGACTCAAAAAATCCATCAGAAGTGCTTGGAATAAGCAATTTATCAGCGCTATACTTCAATCATCATGAAAAAAATCATTGTTCTTAACGGTCCTAATTTGAACCTCTTGGGTACACGTGAGCCAGAAAAGTATGGCTCAAGTACTTTGGCGGATGTGGAAACTCTTTGTAAAGACACGGCTAAACGCTTGGGTTTTGAGGTTGAGTTTTTACAGAGCAATCATGAAGGTCCGTTGATTGACAAGATTCAAGAGGCTGGCTTGGCTCACCGCGCAGGCACGGTTCAAGGCATTGTTTTTAATCCGGGTGCTTACACCCATACATCAGTGGCTTTGCATGACGCGATTGCAGCGATGAGTGGTTTACCTGTGATTGAGGTGCATATCTCGAATGTGCATGCTCGTGAAGCATTCAGACATCATTCCTACATCTCTCCAGTGGCCGCCGGCATTGTGGTTGGCTTTGGTATCCAAGGCTACGCTTTGGCCATGGAAGGTTTAGCACAAAAGTCTTGATCAGGCGCAAGCCTTGATCATGCATCAATAGTGGGGCGGTATCTCATCTCGAGGGCTGTTGCCATCTGAGGGCATATTGCTCGCCATCTGCAATTTGAGCGCTTGTATTTCTTTCACCAATAACTCAATGCGTTGCTGTTGCTTGAAGACAGTTTGATTTAACTCTTCAAGCAAGTCTTCAGAAAAGCTCAATTTGATTTCTAAGTTGGTGATGCGTTCGTCTTGATTCATGATGACCTTCTGGTAATAAGGTGAGGATACCGAAGAGCGGCAAAATGAGCAATCTGCTAAATCAGAAGTAAGGCATGCTAGCATCGCCATCTTCAGTCATCATGACAATGGTCGCAGACACTCAATGAACCCACTAACGCCCCGCGTTATCTTTTATTTGGTATTACCCACGATCCTTTGGGCTGGTAATGCCATTGTGGGGCGTTTGGCAGTCGGTGAAATATCTCCCATCATGCTCAATACTTTGCGCTGGTCATTGGCGGCGCTTATTTTGTTGCCCATCGGTTGGAGATTACTCAAATCAGACGGACCTATTTGGCAAAACAAGATTCGTTTCTTTTGGCTTGGTTTGTTAGGCGTTGGCTCATACAACGCACTGCTATACCTTTCTTTAGAAACATCAACACCCATCAATGTGACTTTGATTGGTGGCAGCATGCCGATGTGGATGATCATCATTGGCGCATTGTTCTATCAACAGGCAGTGCAATTCAAACAAATGATGGGCGCTTTGATCTCTTTGTTAGGGGTTGTGATTGTTTTAACCCGTGGTGACTTATCCAGCATCTTGGATATTCAACTCGTGGTTGGTGATTTGTACATTCTCTTGGCCACGATCTTGTGGGGCTTTTATAGCTGGATGTTGAGTCGCCCAGGTAAAAGTACTGAGCGCCAATGGCCTTGGGCTGAGTTCCTGTTGGCGCAAGTTCTTTTCGGCGTGTTTTGGTCAACTGCTTTCTTGGGCGTTGAATGGGCTGCTGATGCGGTGGTATTTGAATTCACACAATCCACCATCGCCTTATTGATCTTCGTGGCAATTGCACCATCGCTGATTGCTTACCGTTGTTGGGGTTTGGGCGTGACAGCAGCAGGACCTGCAATGGCAGCATTTTTTGCTAATTTGATTCCGTTATTCACTGCCTTGATGTCAGCCGCTTTACTCAGAGAGCCGCCTGAGTTATTTCACGGCGTAGCATTTCTGATGATTGTTGCGGGTATTGTGATTTCTTCTTTGAAGAAATCATCAACTGATTAATTCAAAACGACCATCTTCCATTTCTGCTTGAGGTCGAACCCAATAATCATGGGTCTGCATTGATTCATAGACATAGGCCATCTCAAGAGTGGCTTCAATCTTGGCTAAACCAATCACCAAATAAAATCCACCCGTTTTCTTATGGCGTAACTGACTGCCGATGGGGAATAAGCTTGGGTGTGTTTTTCTCATCATGGCGTGACTCTTTTAATTTTCCAAAGTGAAAACTGCGTATAAAAAATAAACATCAATCCCCAAACAACAATTGATGCATAAGCTGCTGTCCAACCGCCATAACCAAAGTAACGACTGATATCCAGAGTTGCTCCGAATAGAGCAGGGCCCACCAATCCTGCACCAAAGCCCATCAAAGAATGCAAGCCCATCGCAGTGCCTTTGATTTCTTGCGGAACGCTGATGACCAAGCCAGCAGTTAGGGTGGCAGAATCTGCCATCACAAATATCCCGTGAATAAAAGCTAGGGCAACAATGACTGTCCAATGAGAATCCACGGACATACCTAAAGTAATACCGCTGATAGCACTGCCAATCATGACCCAATACACCCAGCGATGACGACCTACTCTGAGAGCCATTTCATTGCCGAGGATTGAGGCCGGAATGCTGATGATGTTCACCAAAGCCACAATCAGCGTAGCGCTGATCAAAAATGGTTGCTCAGGAGCGGCAATCGATGCGCAGTAAGTAAAGAATGCCACCAACCAAGCACGTGTCGCAAATAGCTCGAGCGTGTGGGCGCTGTAACCCAACATATAGCCAACCGCTTCTTTCATGGCCAATACTTTTTTCCAGCGAGCCACGGGGAAGGCATCACTCAACTTCATTTGAATATCAAAAATCCCTTTTTCGCCAGGAAGTGCTTTAGTGCCAAGCCAAGCGAGGGTGCCGGCACAAATTGGACCGATGGCAATTAAGATGAATGCCAATGACCAAGAAAACTCTCGAATTAACACTCCAGATAACAAATAAGAACTTCCCGTGCCAAGTCCAAAAAATGCCGTGTAAAAAGAAATGTGACGGGTGATTTCACCAGTGGTCACGCGATCAGAAATTATTTTTAAGCCAGGCATGTACATGGCGGACAGACCTGCGCCATGAATCATCAAAAAGAATAGGGCTGAGTAAAAGCCATTAGCAAAAAATCCCACACCCAGCAAACCTAATCCAGCCGTGAGACCGCCAGCCAAATAAACTTGACGGGTATCGATGCGATCGGTGAGGGTGGTGGCAATAGGCACGACCATCACATAGCCAAGGAAAAAGCTGCTGGCTAAAAACCCAGATTCAAAATTACTCAAGTTCCACTCTGCCTGAATGATGGTCAAGGCAGATGGATAACAAGCAAATCCCAAAAGGGACAGTGCTTGAGTTAAGAGCATTAAGTAGGTGGTCAAAATGGCAGTTGATTAATTGTTATGGTCGAAATGATTTTATCCCTAGATAGGTATTCATGGATAATTGAATTCTATTTATTTGAATCTCGTCCATGCCTGAACTTCGCTCCCAAGCCCTTCAACTGCTGAGCCTTTGCGACCCATCTGAAAAAGGTGCGGCGGTGATTGCTTTGCGCGAGCAATACCTGCAAGGTGGCATCACCATCAATGCCGAGGAACGTTTGACTGAAGCGGACTTTGATATTCCTGGTAGACCTGCAGCTCCCATTTTGGTCAATCCTGGATTGGTCAAGCGTCGCTCGATGGTGACGGAAGAGGGTCGCTCCGTATTGATCCATGCTTTGGCTCACATTGAGTTCAATGCCATCAATTTGGCTTTGGATGCCGTATGGCGTTTCCCCAACATGCCCAAAGAATATTACGAAGATTGGCTAAAAGTGGCTGCAGAAGAAGCCTATCATTTTGATTTACTCAATCGCCATCTACAAAAGAGTGGTTTTAAGTACGGAGACTTTCCGGCTCACAACAGCTTATGGGAAATGGTGAGTAAAACCACTGGATCAATTCTGGCCAGAATGGCTTTGGTGCCAAGAACCATGGAAAGCCGCGGCTTAGATGCTTTGCCACCGATACAAGAAAAGCTCTCGCAAGCCCATGACCAAGAGGCCGTAGCTTTGCTACAGATCATTTTGAATGACGAAATTGGGCATGTGGAAATTGGTAATCGCTGGTTCAATTACCTGTGTCAACAGCAAAGCTTGGATCCAATTTTGGCGTATGCAGAATTGGTTGAAAAATACGATGCCCCAAAACTCAGAGGGCCATTCAATTACGCTGCTAGAAAAGCAGCTGGTTTCACGGATGCAGAATTAGCAGCTCTGCAAATTACTGAAACAAACTAAATTGAAAATTTCTAAAACTTAGTCCGGTTCAATTTGCAGCACATCAAAAGCGGCTTTCAAACGTTTTTCATATTTACGCTTCATCTCAGAAGCTTCTTCATCTGACCAAGTTCTAAAACCTTCTTTTGATTTGATCCCGAACTTTTTTTCTTTCAGGATCTTATTCAAACAAGGTGATATTTCAGTATTGTTGGATAAGCTTGGATAAATTTCTTTCGCAGCAATCGCCATGCCTTCCCATCCAGAAATCTCTTTTTGGGTCATAGGGCCAACTGCTGCATAACGGAAGCCAAAGCTGTAGCGCACCGCTGTATCAACATCCTCGGGTGTTGCAATGCCATCATTGACCAAAGCAAGGGCTTCACGCATCAGAGCATGCTGAATACGGTTGGCTAAAAATCCCGGGATGTCTTGATTGACCAGCACTGGTTTCTTGCCTGTTTCTTCAAACAGTTCGCACACCTTTTTTGCCATTGATGGATCAGATGCTTTACCTAAAACAACCTCGACCAATGGCACGATGTGTGCAGGCATGAAGTAATGCATGTTGAACATGCGCTGGGCTGTTTTTAAACTTTGACTGATCTGACTGATGGGGAAGCCTGAGCTATTGCTACCAATCGGAATATGAGTCGGAACTCTTTTATCCAATGAAGCAAAGATGGTTTGTTTGAGCGCTAAGTTTTCTGTCACAGTCTCAATTACCAAGGCCACATCTGACCAGTCTGACCAATCTTCGATGGTGCCAGTTTGAATTTGCTCATTTGAAATGTCAGATGTACCAGAATCAGAACTCAAACCTTTGGCCAAGCCCATGATTTCGGGAACAGCTGCTTGAGTGCGTTCAATATTCCTGCCCAAAAGAATCACGCCATGGCCGCTGCTGATGAAACCTGCGGCAATGCCCACAGCCATCGTGCCTGTGCCTAAAACAGCCACTTTTTTCATGCTTGTCTCCATTATTTTTATGTCTTCCATCATACCTAAATCAGCGCTTTGATGTTGTTAGCTAAAAGGCATACAAGGTCTGCTGTATTAGGGTTTTAACTGAGTCTTTGAGGTCAAAAACCGCTTTGTTTTATGGCCTAATCGGACTAGGATATAGCTTGCATTTCGAATCAGGAAGTCTTTATATTTAATGAGATTTTTCTAAGTATTTGAAGTGCCATATGAAGCACAAGTAACACCATTAAATATAAAAAATAGAGAGACAGACATGCCCATTATTCAATCCGTTGAAGTCACAGCCGTTAGCGTGCCACTTGATCATGTGACATCCTTTTCTACCAGAACAGTTTCTGAAAGACATTATTGTTTGGTCAAAGTCCGCAGCAAAGATGGTCACGAAGGCATCGGCTTTTGCTACGTTGGTAGTGCTGCAGGAGAATTAGTCAAACTAGCTGTTGAGCAACTCTTCGCACCAAAATTGATTGGTCAAGACAGTCATCGTACTGAAGGCATCTGGCAAGAAATGTACACCGAGTCGATCTTGCAAGGTCGCTCTGGCAGTGTGATGCGCGCTATCTCTATTTTGGACATTGCACTTTGGGATTTGAATGCTCATTCAGTCAATTTACCCTTGCATCGTTACTTGGGTTCGTTTGTGAATGATCGCGTGCCAGCCTATGCCAGTGGTGGTTATTACTTGGATGGCAAAACACCTGCCAAGCTCGGTAAAGAGATGGAAGGCTATGTGAAGTTGGGATTCAAAGCTGTCAAAATGAAAACAGGTCGCTTGAGCCCTAAAGAAGAAGAGGCTCGCTTGAAGGCGGTTCGATCAGCCGTTGGACCAGACATCATCGTGACCATGGATGCCAATAATGCTTGGCGTGATATTCCGACTGCCATGGAATACATGAAGCGCTTTGAGCAATACAACCCATACTGGATGGAAGAACCTTTTTCTCCCGATGCCATTGATCTTCATGCACGCTTAGCAAAACTCACCAGCATCACAATTGCTACGGGTGAGATTGAAGTAGGGCGTTGGCGCCACCGTGACTTGGTCGAGCAAGGCGGCGCAGAGATATTGCAAACAGACGCTGCAGTTTGCGGTGGTATTTCAGAGTGGCGCAAGATCGCTGCCTATGCTGATGTGAAGGGCATTACTTTGAGCCCACATTGGTTCCATGATTTGCATGCCCCATTGGTAGCAGCAACACCCAATGCACGTTTTGTTGAATTCTTCGTGGATGATCAGGTCTTGAATTTCAGACGTTTGATCAACAAACAATTGAAATTCAAAGACGGCGACTTGATCTTGCACACCACGCCAGGTCTTGGTTTTGGCTTTGATGAGAAGGCAGTGAAAAAATATGCGATTGGGAAAAACACATGGACCACAATCAAATAAGTCCTGCCAGAGCCAAGCAATACGTTCAGGAGGTGTTTGCCAAACTGGGCATGCCTCATGAAGACACCTTGATTGCCGCTGAATACATTGTCAGGGCTGATTTGGTAGGTGCTGATGGTCATGGCTTGTTTCGCATGCCTCAGTATGTGCAGCGCTTTTTACAAGGCGGCATGAACATTCACGCCAATATCAAAACCATCAAAGACAGTGGTCCGATGGCCTTGCTTGATGGTGACAATGGTTTGGGTCACTTGGTCATGTCTCACTCAACTGAATTGGCCATTAAAAAAGCCAAAGAGTTCGGGATTGGCTGGGTTGGATCGAATAACGGTAACCACTCAGGCGCTGGCGCACACTATGTGAACAGAATCGCTGATGAAGGCTTGGTGGGTATCTATTTGGCAGTGGGTAGTGCCAATCACATGGCGCCAACGGGCGGTTCCAGTCGTTTGTTATCCACCAACCCAATCGCTTTTGGTGTGCCAGCAGGTCATGGCAAACCGCATGTGATTTTAGATATGGCAACCACGGTCACGGCCTTTGGAAAAATCAAAGTCAAAGCACAAAAGAATGAAGCCATGCCAGTAGGTTGGATGATTGATCAACAAGGTCAACCTATCACCGATCCTAAAAAAGCTGCTGAAGGTACTTTGTTACCGATTGGAGACCACAAAGGTTATGGTTTGGCGTTGATGATTGGCATGTTGGCTGGTTGTATGAATGGTGGAGCCATGGGCAGCAATGTGGTGGACTTCAACAAAGACAGTAGCACTGTGACCAATACAGGTCAAACCATGATTGCGATCAATCCTGACTTCTTCATGGGACAGGATTACTTTTTAAGTGAAGTTGGTCGTGTGGTTGATGAGTTACATGCATCCAAAACTTTGCCAGGCGTTGATCGTATTCGAGTGCCTGGTGAGGGTGCGAAAGCCACGGAAGAAAAAAGAAGCCAAGATGGTATTCCTTTGGCTCCTGAATTGCGCGCAGCATTGAATGAATGTGCGCAAAGCTTGGGCGTTTCTACAATCTAAAAAGAGGTATCAAGCTGTTTTGTTGATTATTTCTTTTTAGATTGTTCGTAGCGCGCTTTGTTTTCTTCATTCGGTGGGTATAAGCCAGGAAGGGCAGCGCCGCCTCTGACTTGCTCCATGATCCAAGACTCAAGATTCTCCTGCTCAGGTGCTGTTGCAACCATCTCATCAACAAGATCAGCCGGTATCAAAACCGCACCGTCATCATCAATCACAATCACATCATTCGGGAAAATAGCCACGCCACCACAGCCAATCGGTTCTTGCCAAGCCACGAAGGTCAAACTGGTGACTGAAGGAGGGGCTGCAACACCACTGCACCAAACAGGCAATTTTGTTTCTAGGACACCAGCCACATCACGAACCACGCCATCAGTGACCAAAGCAGCGACCTGACGCTGTTTCATGCGTTGACACAAAATATCACCAAAAATACCAGCATCAGTCACGCCCATCGCATCAACCACAGCAATACAACCCGCTGGCATATCTTCAATCGCCGCTCTGGTCGAGATTGGAGATGACCAAGATGCTGGAGTGGCCAGATCTTCTCTGGCCGGCACAAAGCGCAAAGTGAAGGCACGACCAACGATTCGACCTTGGCCTGGTTTGAGAGGCATGCTGCCTCGCAACCACACATTGCGCAAACCTTTTTTGATCAACATGGTGGTCAGCGTGGCTGTGGTCACCTTTGAAAGTACTTCAATCACTTTCGGATCTAATGCTTGAACTGGTGTTTTCATAAAAGACTCTTAGATATTAGGAATGTTTCCGCCATCCACACGGATCACGGAACCAGTGATGTAAGAAGCTGACTGGCTGGCTAAAAACGCTGCAGTGTCACCGTACTCTTCGGGACGACCTAAGCGGGCAATAGGAATTGATTTCAAGCTATCTGCTTCAATATCTTCAACAGATTTGCTTTCACGTTTAGCGCGTGATTCATCCAAAAAGCGAATACGATCAGTGGCAATTCTGCCTGGAACAATGATGTTCGCAGTGATGCCGTGAGGGGCAAGTTCGCGCGCCAAAGTCTTTGACCAAGCGTGCAAAGAAGCTCTCAAGGTATTAGAAATCGCCAAATTAGGAATCGGTGTGATGGCGCCTGATGATGTGCTGGTGATGATGCGACCCCAGCCACGTTGTTTCATGCCAGGTATGGCGCGATCAGTGATGGCAATCACTGAAAGAACCATCTCTTGAAACTTTTCAATCCAAAGCGCTGTTGATTGACCAGCAGCAGTGGTTGGAGGAGGGCCACCCGTGTTGTTGACCAAAATATCAACAGGACCAAGATCTTTTTCCACTTGTGTGAACAAACTATCAATCGCGCTCAAATTCGCTAAATCCCAAGCGATGCAATAGGCTTGACCACCTGCAGCTTTAATTAATTTTGCGGTTTCTTCTAAGTTAGCAACGTTTCTGCCCGCTAAAGCTACTTTGGCACCTTCTTTGCCCAATGACACAGCCATGGCGCGACCCAAGCCACTACCTGCACCAAACACCAAGGCGGTTTTGTTCTTAATGCCTAAATCCATTATTCAATTTCCTTTAATCGTTTTGTTTGTCTAATTGTTAATCGTTCAATGTCTTTGATATCTGCTGGTGATAATTTCGGGCCTGGCTTGCGAACTGCAGATGAAGCAATCACACCACGTTCAGCCAAGATGTGTTTGCGAACTGCTAGACCGATATTGGCTTGTTGTTCATATTTAGCCAAAGGCAAATAAGCATCATAGACATCACAGGCTTTTTCTATATTGCCTTTTGCAAACAACTCACAAACTCGCACCATCATTTCTGGGTAAGCAAAACCGGTCATGGCACCATCCGCGCCACGAATCATTTCTTCGGTCAAGAAGAGACCGCCACCATTACCAGTCAGGATCGAGACTCGCTCAATCTCTTTTTTGGCAATTGAAGCAATGATTCCAGACAGCTTGTTCAATCCCGGTGAATCTTCATGCTTGAGCATCACGCAGTTAGGTGAGTTCTTTAAGATCTTCAGAATCACAGGCGTTGACATCTGCACACCCGTTGAAACTGGATGATCTTGCAGGCACCATGGCACATCAGGTCCCAATGTTTCGTTGACCATGTCAAAGTAAGCGGTGATTTGATCATCGGTGCGCAGCGTTGATGGAGGAGCCACCATCACACCTGCGGCACCCATGTCCATCACTGAGGTGGTCAATTCTTTCATGGGGGCAAAGCCAGGGGCTGATGCGCCGACCACCACCGGAACTCGACCATTCACACGCTTTAATACCCGCGCCACAAAAGTCTTTGATTCTTCAGCAGTCAACTTGGTGGCTTCACCCATGATGCCAAGAATCGTTAGACCCGTGACACCGCAATCCAAATAAAAATCCACCATAGAATCGGTGCTCTCTAAATCAAGAGCGCCATTCTCTTTAAATGGTGTCACGGCAATTAAATAAACGCCACGACTGTTGCGATTGAATTGGCTCATGCTGGTGCTCCAGCAGATTTTTTATTTCTGATGATTTGCATCACCACGACCAAAGCAAAGCCCACAAAGCCAGCAATGTCTGAGTAATTAGATGGATACGCCAATGCAACGCCAGACAAAATCAAAATCCAACGCTCAAACAAATTGGTCTTAGCCAAGAACCATCCTTGTAAACCACCTGCCAAAGCAATCACACCGGCAACCGCTGTGAAACTCACCCAAGCAATTTGTAGCCAATCTGCATTAGCCAAAGCCTTGGTTGAACCCATCAATAAGAGGGCGCTGCCAGACTTATCTAAAACGAACATGAACGGCACCAAAATTGCAGGGGCCACGTACTTCCAACTTTGCAAGGTGGTCTTATAAGGATTACCTTTACAAATCGCAGCAGCAGCAAATGGTGAAAGCGCTGTTGGAGGAGATACCTCAGATAAAACAGCGTAGTAGAAGATGAACATGTGAGCTGCGAAAGCAGGCACGCCCAAATTAATCAGGGCAGGGGCTGTGATCACGGCGCAAATGATGTAAGACGCTGTCACAGGAACCGCAAGACCCACGACCCAAACAATCATGGCTGTATAAATGGCGGTCAACAGCAATGAACCATCAGCTAACTGAATGATGATGGAGCTGAATTTAAGACCTAAGCCTGTCAAAGTCACAGTACCAACAATCAAACCAGCGCCGATACAAGTTGCAGCAATGCTGATCACACCAGAGGAACCATTGGCCAAAGCCTTGATCAGATTCGATTCATAAAAGGACTTGATGACTGACTGTTTGCCACTGAAAAGATCCCAAGGCAAGATCGCTGTATCAGCTCTTAGCATGCTGCTCAAAGCTGACAGCACTGTGGCCCAGAATACTGACATCACGGGTGAGAAGCCCATCATCATGAACACCACGATTGAAATCAAGGAGAAGAAGTGGAACCAATACTTCTTGGCCAAATTCCAAGCGGTGTCTACTTTGTCAATTTTGATGGCAGACATATTGTATTTTTTGACATCAATTTCAACCATGACGAATAAGCCAAGATAGAAAAGGATGGTTGGAATACACGCCATCAACAAAACATCTAAATAAGAAATCTTTAAAAAGTCAGCAATCAAAAATGCCGCAGCACCCAAGACTGGAGGGGAGATGATGGCGCCTAAACCACCCGCTGCCAAAAGACCACCTGCAGCATTTTTGTCGTAACCAACCTTGTCCAACATCGGCGCAGCCACTGTGCCAACGGTGACGGTTGTGGCAACGCCAGAGCCTGATGGACCACCTAATAAGAATGAAGAGAGAACAATTGTTTTGCCCACACCAGATGACTTACCACCCATGGCGCTGAAAGCAAAGTCGATGAAGAATTTACCGGCATTGGTGAACTGCAAAAAGGCACCAAAAATAGTGAAGAGGATGATCAAGGTTGCTGAAACGTCCACCGCAGTTCCAAACACACCCTCTAAGGTCATATACATATAACCTACCAAACGAGAGATCTCATAACCTTTGTGTGTCCAAGGCGCTGGTAAATGATTACCAAATAAAGCATAGGCTAAAAATAACAAAGTGACCGACAGCAAAATCAAGCCGTTGGTACGACGCACACCTTCAAGAATCAGGAGAATGAAAATGATGCCAAAAATAATGTCGAGCTGAAGAGGGGCTGTATTTCTATCCGCTAAATCATCGCCGCCTTGCAAAATATAGAAAGCCGTGGCAACCGCGAGGCCTGCCAAAACGATGTCCCAAAGCATCAGCCTATTTTTAAATTTCGCTGCTATCGGAAATGACAAAAATAAAATAGCCAAAACAAAACCTACGTGCACCACGCGCAGTTGCAATGTTGGGACGATTGAATACGCTGCGTACAGATGGAACAGTGACATGGCCACAGCTGCCAATGTCAAGAAAATGGCCAAAAAGCCTTTGTACTGATGAGAATCACCTTCTTCTTGACGAATGAGTGCTTCTACTTCCTGTTGGGTTTTGTCGTCCAATGCAGGGGTTTGATCTTGGATCATGGTTGTCTCGCTCAATGTAAAACTACCCAAGGGGTGCTTGGGTAGTTTGTATTATTTTTCTAATATTTTTTAGAACTTTGCGCCGCGTTCTTTCAAGTACTTGATCGCACCTGGGTGGAACGGTACAGAGCTATTGCCTGGCTTCTGAGCACCAATGGTGATGCTTGAATATTCAGTATGAGTAGCGATCAACTCTTTTTGATGATCAAAGATAGCTTTCACAATCTTGTAAGCCTGTTCATCAGGCATTGAAGCACTTGCAACCAAAATATTCGCTACAGCTGATACTTGATTGTCTTTGGCCATACCTGCATAAACGCTCTTAGCGATTGTGTCTGCATAGTAAAGGTTGCCATATTTTTTATTCATGGCAGCTACTTCAGCAGCGTTATCAATCATCACAATCTTTGTGCCTGGAGTATTGGCCAAGTCAGTAACCGCAGCTGTTGGTAAACCACCTACCCAGAAGAACGCATCAATCTTGCGGTCTTTCATGGCATTCACTGATTCAGCAGCGCTTAAACGCTCACGCTTCACATCTTTGTCTTTGTCCATGCCAGCAGCTTCGATCAAGCGGAAAGCCATCACTTCAGTGGCGCTACCAGGTGAACCTGTGCTGATGCGCTTGCCTTTGAGGTCTTTCATTGATTTGATGCCAGTTGCTTCAGTGGTCACAACGTGCATGCGATTAGGATAGAGAACCAATAAAGTGCGAAGTTCAACTTTTTTGTTGACGAACTTGTCTTTACCTTCAAGAGCATCCTTAGCAGCATCAGCCATTGAGAAGCCAACGTATGGTTTGCCAGTGCCGATCAAGTTGATGTTATCAACTGAACCACCAGTCACTTCTGCTGTTGCTTGCATACCAGGTACATGCTTAGAAAGTACAGAAGCTAAACCGCCACCCATTGGGTAGTAAACGCCACCTGTACCGCCAGTACCAACAGAAATATTTTGTGCGCTCGCAATGCCGGCCGAGCTGAATAGAAGTACAGCCAATAGTTTTGCAATTTTCATTCTTGTCTCCGGTTTGTTATTCAAAAAGTATTTAATACCGTTCTGAAAATTTAGCACTATTTTTTTCTTTTTGCTCCATGTTTTTGGGATTACCTAGGGTTATCACTAGTCAATTGCTTTTAAATAAGAAAATGCACTATTTGAGAGCAAGTTCTCGGTCATAAATATCTCTGAAAAATGCTTCAAACTGGTTTACATTTCAGATGCAAAATTCATAAGTAGTTATACAAAAGAATTAAATAAAAAAATATCAACCGAGGCAAACATGACAACAAGTAAAAAAGTAGTGATCGTGGGTGGCGGCACCATGGGTGCCGATGTGGCTCTTGTTTTTTTAAGAGGCGGATATTCTGTAGAAATTATTGAGGCTGGTGCAGAGCGCCGAGCTTTTTTACCTCAGTACCTTGAATTTCAAATCAAAGAACTCGGATATGCCAAACCAAATCAACCGGTGACAGTTCATGCCGGTCTGAGTGATGTCGCATGGCCAAGTGTTGATTTGGTGGTGGAATGTATCCCGGAGAAATTACCGCTCAAACAAGAGCTTTTTAAGCAGTTAGATCAATTGGCACCAGCTCATACTATCTTGGCAAGCAACAGTTCCAGCTTTCCGATCAGCCAAATTGCAGAAGGCTTATCAACCACCAGCCGCATGATTGGTTTGCATTTCTTCATGCCAGCTCATTTGGTTCCTTGTGTTGAAGTCATCAAAGGTGAGAAAACCAGTCAAGCAGTGATGGATGATTTATTCCAGATCATGACGCGTTGTTTGATGGTGCCGGTAAGAGTCAATAAAGACTTGCCGGGTTTCTTGGCCAATCGATTGCAGCATGCCATGTCTCGCGAAGCTTTCTCGATGATTGATCAAGGCATTGCCACTCCAGAAGACATTGATAACGCCGTTCGATTTGGCTTTGGGTTCAGGTATTTAGCAGCAGGCCCTGTGATGCAACGTGATCATGCCGGTGTTGAGATCCATACGGCAGCAGGCGCCAGCATTTACCCATCCTTGTGCAATGATGCAACGCCGGCCAAGTGTTTGACGGACAGGGTCAAAAACAATCATTACGGTATGAAGACCTCACAAGGTTTTTATTCTTGGACGCCAGAGACCATCAAGGTGGAGCGCAATCGTTACGACACGATTCTCAAAGCAGGGCTGAAGATCATTCAGAAGGACATTGAAGACATCTGCCGATAAAAGCAACTCAAAATGAAAAAAGCTTGTTTCTCTTTACAAAGAAACAAGCTTTTTGATTTGGTGCCCCAGGAGAGACTCGAACTCTCACGCCTCTCGGCACCGGCTTCTAAGACCGGCGTGTCTACCATTCCACCACCAGGGCATGGCTTAGGCGCATGAGAAAGCTCTCATCACACTTCAGCTAAGCCCATCATTCTACTTGAAATTTTCGTAAATTTAAAGCCCGGGTGGTGATTTCCCGTTAGGTCATATAAATAGAGCATTAGCTATAGGGCTAATGTGCGATTGCCTGATATATTTCTATCATACGAATTTAGATAACTATCTGTTAATTCTGATATTTTTAGAATTATTGACTGTTCATTGAGTCCGAGAGTTTTGTATGCCTACACCGTCAGCACCAATTAAAAATGTCTCAAAAATTGCTCTATTTGGAGTGATGGGTGTCATTTCTGGACATGCTTGTGCCGCTGGTTTTGTCGACACCTTGGCGGATATCTTCTCTTGGATAGCGATCATCATCATTCCAATCGTTCTTGGCATCGCCTACTGGCAGATTCATTATTTACCAAGCAAGATTGCTGAAAAACGTCAGCATCCCCAAAAAGAAGCGATTCATGCGATGTGCATGGTGTCACGTTTTTCAGGTGGATTGTTTTGGCCAATCGCATTTGTCTGGGCTCACCTGAAGCCAACCATTGTGCCTTTATCAAAAGAGCAAGTGCAGTCGCTTGCAGAAGCAGAAAAGAAATCTCTCTCAAACGGCGCTAAGGAATAGACATGTTAGAAATCATCATCGTTGTTTATGCCTTGGTTGTTTGGTGGGTATTTTTCAAACGCAAACTCTACCCATGGAACAAGCGCGCCAAGATCATTGTGTTTGTGACGCCTGTTGTATTTGTATTAATCATGATTTTGCTCATGAACATCTTTGCCCCAAGCAGCTCTGATGTCAGGGTGACTCGTCATGAGATCCCCATCATTCCTCAAGTCAAAGGACGTGTGATTGAAGTGGGTGTGACTGATAATCAACGCGTCAAAAAGGGTGATGTTTTATTCAAGATCGACCCTGAGCCTTATCAAGCTTCAGTCAATGCGTTGAATGCCAGACTCAAGCTGGCGAAAAAACGCGTGGAAGAAAACCGTGCTTTGGTCAAAACAGGCTCTGGCAATCGCTTTGATCTTGAAAAAGCAGAAGCTGATTACGATGAATTAAAAGAAAAGGCTGACAACTCTTATTGGGAGCTTGAGCAAACGATTGTCCGTGCACCGAACAACGGCACAGTGATTAATGCTCAACTGCGTCCAGGAGTTTTCTTGGTGCCAACACCATTGCGTGCTGCGATGAGCTTTCTTGAAGATGACCCACAAGTATTCATGTTGTTCCATCAAAATGAACTTCATCAAATCAAGCCAGGACATGAAGCAGAGTTTTATGTGCCAACCAATCCTGGCCAAATTTACAAAGCCAAAGTTGAAAGCGTGATTTGGGCTCAACGTCAGGGTCAAGTGAATGCCAATGGCGATTTACCTCAAACAGGTATGAGACCAGCTGTTCCTAATCGTTTCCCTGTGAAGTTGATCCTTGAAGAGGGTAGTCATACAGAATTGATCGCTGCTGGTGCCATTGGTCATGGTGCCATCTACACAGACAATATGAGCTTTTTACATTTTGTTAGAAAAGTCATGTTGCGCGTTTACAGCAAGCTCAACTACATCGTTCCGAAATTGCATTGATGAGATCGCTTGAGAAAATCTCTATGAGCAAGTACCTGTCTCTTGGCCTCGTGTTTGCTTTGAGCGCTTGTTCCATTGGTGAGCCCATCAAAAAATCTGAGCTATTAGAGCGTGCATTGCCTGGCCAACAGCTGCCTGCACAATATAAAGCCGGTAATCAGGTAATGAATCAAGCAGCGAATCAGCAAGCTTCACTTCAAAGTATTGCGTGGGTAGACTCATTCAATGACGCTGAATTATCAGAACTGGCAAAGCTTGCGATTCAGTCAGCTCCTGATTTCAGAATTTACGCTGCACGACTGGATCAAGCAGAAGCAATGATGAAGGCTGTGGGCGGATCTTTTTACCCGAATGTTGGTGTGCAAGCTAAAACAGGTTCAAAAATGGGTTTGGATGGAACCGGCACATCTGGTTATTACGTTGGAGCCAACTGGGAGATTGATCTCTGGGGTCGCGTTAGAGCAAGCTATGCCAATGCCGAACAAAATGCCAGAGCCATTGCCGCAGATCAAGAATCAGCCAAGTTATCGTTCATGGCTAATTTAGCCAAAACATTGTGGTCTGCTCGAGTACTTAACATGCAAGCCCAAATTGCTAATGAATCAGCTCAGCATCAAGAAAAAATCTTGGAGCATGTGAAGCAACGCGAAAAAATTGGCGCTGCTTCCAAGCAAGACATCCTTAATGCAGAAATCAATCTTGCTCAAGCCAAAGAGTTGGCTTTCAATTTAAAGAACGCCAGTCAACAAAATCTAAAAACCCTGGATGTCTTGGTGGGTCGTTACCCCGTTGGCACGCCACTCAAAAATCAAAGCTTGCCTCAAAGCCCATCTGCCATCAACACGGGTGTGCCTTCAGATCTATTAGAAAGACGTCCTGATATTGTGGCCGCAGCTGCCAGAGTTGATGCAGCAAGATTCAATGTCAAAGAAGCAGAAGCCACGCGCTTGCCTAAAATCAGTTTGACTGCCGGCTTTGGCAGAATCAGCAGTGAAGTATTTGTGCTTAAAACAGATTCATCAAACCCCAGCACTGGAGTTGGAGTTACTTTACCGATTTTCACTGGCGGTGCATTGGCAGCAAGAGTTGAATCAAAACAAGCTGAGCTTGAACAAGCTTTTGCCACCTATGCCAAAGTTGGACTAAATGCCTTCAGAGAAGTTGAGTCTGCTTTATCAGGTGAGCAATCTTGGCGTGCACGCTATGCAGAACTAAATCAGATTTATCAATTGCAGCAAAACATTCAAAAAAGCACAGATGCTGAATTTGTCATTGGTCGCATCGATCAACGTCAAGTTCTGCAACAAAAAATACGAACCAACACTGCTCAATCTAATGAGCAGCAAGGTCAGTTAGAAGTTTTAATGCAACGAATTAATTTATATTTATCTTTGGGTGGCCCAGCCATTTAAAAGCCACCAGTAATTATTAGATTTAGGAGTCAAACGTGAGTACACCATCAATAGAAACAATGTCCCGTTGGGAAAAAATGAAACATGGCTTGCTTCATGAAACTAAGAAGTTTCTTATTGCCACAGGCTACTTCACCATTTGGTTCTATGCCATTGGCTTGTATAACCAATCGCAAATGTTGCACTTTGGGGTTGATGGTGCGGACAGCATGTTCTCGATCACAGTGGCTCTCATCAAAGCAGCGTTTGTGGGTAAATTCTTGATCACTGTTGAAATGATATTGCCGATTAAAGTTCATAAGGCCAAGCCGATTTTCTGGGCTTTGATCGGCCATTCTTTGATCTATGTGGTCTTAGTCATGATTCTCCATGCCAATGCTCTTGGTATCGAAGGTTACTTGCTGCATGGCAAGCCATTCCTAGAAGGCGTTTTAGAGTTTGGTCATGCCAAGCCCAAAAACCTGATCATGATTGCCTTCATTTACTGGTTGATCATCGTTCACTACTTGACCTACTTCACGGTTCAAAAAGCCGTGGGTGAAAAAGAGTTCAAAGACATCTTTTTGGGTAAGTAAAAAACAAGCTGAACAAGATAAGTAAAAAAGAGAAAATCACAAGAAAAAATGCCTCTGAGATTCAGAGGCATTTTTCATTACAACAGTAGAAAGCTCAGAAAGAGTTTCTGGAGCTCTTTGAGTTACTTCTTAGGGGTACTCACCACTGCGGCCACTGCTTCAGCATAAGTTACATACACTTGATCATTGGTGGTGATGCCTTTTAAGAGGGCTGGGTTCTGAACCTTCACATTCACCACATTGCCTTTAGGACCTTTGAGTGACACGATCTGTTTCTTTTGATCAATCGCTACAACGCTGGCTGTTGTTTTAACAATATTGGTTTTGACCATACCAGGCTTATTACCGGCTGGCGCTGTCTGAGTATCTGATATCACTTCACGACCGCGCACATCATTATTCTTCGTTTTAACTAACTCAATCGCCACAGCCAATGCATATTGAACATCTAGACGATCGCCAACTTTGATCTGGGCGAAATTCTTCACCTCTGGGCCTGCAACGATGTCTAATTCACCTTCTTTGCTTTTGAACGTCACAACACGATTTTTCGTATCAATCTTTGTCACGATGCCGCTATAAATTTGACCGCGTTCTCCGGCAATTGCTCCTGCGACCACAGGATCTGCTGGGTAGTCATATTGAGCCATGGCGATTGAAGAAAGGCCAAGAAGAGAAGCTGTTAATAGGCTTAAGCTGATTTTTTGTGCGGTCATGGAGCTTCCTAAGAGATTTATTTGAAATGTTCTTCAAATGTAACACCTTAAACCCTCTTTATGAATGAGCTCTATGGCTATTGAATGTTAGAGGTGATGGTAAGAAAAAAGCCTCTGAATCAAAAATTCAGAGGCTTTCTTATTTGGCTCCTCGACCTGGGCTCGAACCAGGGACCTACGGATTAACAGTCCGGCGCTCTACCGACTGAGCTATCGAGGAATAGACCAAGATTATAGCCTGATTTTTATTAGATGCCAAATTCGTCATGGCTTTGGTCTAATATGCCTTGAAACATATTGCTTCCGGGGCTTTATCCTATGTATATGATTAACTTATTTATTTTCTAAACTGATGATTGAATTATCGATAACAAGTTGGGCTGAGGCGCAAAGTTTGGTGAAACCTTTGCGTTACCAAGTCTTTGTGATCGAGCAAAAAGTTCCTGAGGACATGGAGTGGGATGAGTTTGATGAGATTGCTTGGCATGCGATTGTCACTGCAGATAATCAAACGATTGGAACAGGGCGATTAATCATGCATGACCGAATTGCCAAAATAGGACGCATGGCTGTTCAGTCATCGAGAAGAAACCAGGGCATAGGTAAAAGTATCTTGAATGAGTTGATCCAAACCGCAAAAGAAAAGGGCGCACAAGAATGTCTCTTGCACGCCCAAGTTCATGCGATTGCTTTCTACGCCAAAGAAGACTTTGAGCCTCACGGCCCCATCTTCGATGAGGCCGGCATCCCTCACGTAGAAATGCGGCTCATCCTCTAAAACTGCTAGAGATTAAAAGTCAAAAGTAGCGGTTGCTCTAAAGATTCTAGGAATGCCTGGATAGAGAGTATTTGAACCATAAGTCTGACTCACATCACGCCAGTAGAACTTGTCGAAGATATTTTCAACAAATACTCGGTAAGTAGCTTTTGATTTACCAACCTTATCTACATATCTCAAGCCAGCATCAAACTTATGATATCCAGGAACGCTCAGTGAGTCATCGAGAGTCACTGGTTTGCTGGAAACATAAGTCCAGCCACCTTGAACGCTCATGTTTTCAACTTGCGGTAATTGGTAATCTGCAAACATCACAGCGCGCCAGTTTGGAATACCAACCGCTTGTGAGCCGTTCATGCTTGAGGTGCTGGCGCCTTCCTGTTTCGCTTCCAAATACATGGCACTCGAAGTCAAACTTAGGCGCTTAGTTAACTTTTGAGCATAGGACAACTCAAAGCCTGTATGAACTACATCACCATCTTGTTTAATTTCAGCATATTTACCCGCATTACTTCCGCTACTAATGTACTGGCCAGCATATTCATTGGGTCTAGATGCTCTAAATAATGTGGCAGAAATTAAAGAGTCATTGGTCGGGCTGAATCTTGTTCCAATTTCAATTTGGTCAGTTTTTCTAGGTTTAAGTGGGTTGGCGTTTACGAAACTAGTTTCAATCGGTTTAGTTCCTGATTCAACACCCTCGCTATAGCTTATGTAGTTAGTTGTTTTACTATTTAACTTGTATGTTGCGCCAATGCTTGGAAGTAAATAGTTCTTCTTAAATTCTCCAAGCGATGCACCAGAAGTTGAGAATGATTTATCGCTCAATTCAATAAATCTTGTACTTAGGTAAAGATTAATTTTTTCATTCAACTTCATATTATCTTGAATGAAAAAGCTATTTTGTTGGTGGTCAAGCGTCTTCTTCTGAGGACCAAGCTCACTTGATCCCGGTGAAATAGAAGCATTTAATGAGTAAATATTATCTCTGGGCAACAAATTGGCATAGTCGTAATCAAATCTTGCTTGCCCTTGATAAATGCTTCGTTGAAGTAATGAAACCCCATATTTCAAATTATGTTCAATCGAGCCAGAATTGAATTTACTGCTCAAACCCATTTGCACTTGATCATTTCTACGCAGTTCATTTTCGCTTCTAAAGTCTGACACCACAAAATCTCCAGTGGGGCCAAAAGTGCCACCTGCCAAAGGCAGTGGATAAGCTTGACGGTCATTGATCTTGACTTCACTGCGACTCAAATGGAAGAAAATTCTATTGTTGTCATTTAACTCATGATCTATCTTTAAGCCTGTATTGAGTGACTTAATTTCAGTCGGTAAAACCCAGCTATATCTGTTTAACTGAATATCTGCAGGTATACCTGTTGGTACTCGTGCATTGCTACCATCTGTTGCATTTCCCAACAACATCAAACCAGAAACGCCAATTTGGCTCCTGTCTTGATATTCAACATCGAATTGGGCCAAAGTTTTATTACTTAATTTGGCGTCAACAGCAAGGCTGACAAACTCACGTTTCCCTTTTGCATTCTTAACAAATGGCTTCATATTTTCATGGGCTGCGTTGATACGTATGCCCAATGATTTTTCTTTATTTAAAAATGTACCAAAGTCTGCGGCCATATATTCTGTGCCGCGTTCACCAGTTCCAACTGTGGCAGACATCACATCTTTGGGTCTTTTTGTCACGAAGTTGATGATGCCGCCTGGTGATGAAGCACCAGCTTGCATGGCACTCACACCTTTGAGGATTTCGACACGTTCTTTATTTTCAAAGGCAAAGTTTTGTTCACCGGTCAGTGACATACCGTTCATGCGGTAGCTGGTAGCTGGATCTAGAGAGAATCCCCTGATGGATAAGTTTTCGTAATAACCCAAGGTGGCGTAATAATCACCAACCGACGCATCAGTTCGAACAGCTTCAGAAATAAGTTTTACTTGTCGGTCATCCAGCAAATCTCTGCTAATCACTGAAATAGACGCCGGCGCATCTTTTAATTCAACTTCTTCAGTTCCACCAGGTCCACCAATCATGGCACCTTTGGCAACATAACCAGTGCCTTTTTCTCCAGTCACCACCACCGGTGATAACTGCGTCTCAGATTGAGCAAATGTTTGTGAGTTGATACAAAAGAGCAGGGCACATGCACCTGCAATGTGGTTCAGTTTTGGCGTATAAGCCATCGTCAGTACTCCTTATATAAACGATGGCGAGTTGGGGATGCGGTTTGGACGCTTCCCTGCGCTCGCATTATCGAGATCAGGTTCAACGGGTATTTCTCACCCACATCAAAGATGCAGGACCCCGAGCTAATATCTAAAACAACTAGATAACTGTGATTATATGGATTTTTGAGCTTTGCGCTTTGCTAATAAAGCCCTGACACTATCTTGGGTCTTTTTTAATCGTAGCTCTGGATGCCCAAAGGCTGATTCATAAGGTATTTGCAGCTCTTCTAGGCGGGCTTTGACCCTGAAATGAACCTTGGTCTGGGCTACCGGCCCATCTCTTTGCAGGCCATCCTCTTGCCATGGAAAATCTATTTGAGTAAAGATCGTTAAATCATAGTCATGACCCTGAGCAATCTTAAACAGGTCCGGGTTCGAACCCCCAAAGACCACCTCACTGTAGATACAAGTCATCAAAGGTGTGGTGTCGCAAAAAAGTAAAACAAACTCTGGGTTGTTGTGTTGCTTGATTAGGTCATTGGCAAGTGTGCGCTCTAAAGATTGCTGCTCTTGTGCAATACCTACTTGCTCATCTGGTCTTGGGGTTCTATTTTCTTGATCGACAAACAGTCTTAAGTACTCTGGAACATAGGCGCTGGGATATTCTTTGGAAAAAGCATTGGCCAAACTTTGAGCCAGGCTTGTTTTGCCGCTGCACTCAGCACCTACGATGGCGATTCTTAAGACATCTGTCATGCTGTTGGCTCACTCTGCTTGATTTTCTTGGACCACTGTAACCAGCCAAGGACTGCAAGGACAATCAAAAGACCATACAGCAGGGCGGTCAAATGCAAATCTTTATAAATGTACAAAGCAATATAAAGACTGTTCACAAAAATCCACACCAACCAATTCTCCAACCACTTTTGCGCGCTCATATAAGTGGCCAACAAACTACCGGCCGTTAAAAATGCATCGATGAGTGGCACATCTGAGCTGGTGTGGTTCACCAACAGGTAATGAATGATCAAAAATAATCCCGACCAGCAAAGACTGCCAATCAAAGGCCAACTGCGCGGCATTTTCTTAAATGAACTACTTGAACTGTTGTTTGTACCTTCAGGCTGAGTACTTTTTGACCAGGTTTTCCAGGCATAAATCGCTAAAAGGATAAAAACACCCTGTAACCATGCATCACCAAACAGTTTTGCGTCTTGAAACACCCAGGCGTAAGCAGCAGAACTGGCAATCATCAAAGGCCAAGTAAAAATATGGCCATAGGCATTGAGAGCCACACATATCAGAGACAGCGTGAAAGCAATGATCTCCATGGCTTCTTAAAGACTTAGGATTTTCTTAAAAGGAAATCTGCAGCAACGGCAGCAGCATCAGGCGTTAAAGCACCTTCTAAAATCAAATCTGCCGCTTGTGCGTACGGAACTTTGATAAAACCTGAGACTTCACCATCATTATTCTTTGGTGAAAAATCATCAGGCAATAACAAGTCATAGGTATACAGGCTCTCATCATGCAGGCCTTTGGGTTCTACCACGCGACGCACATGAATGTGACCCACTGGTTCAGCTAAGCGAGCTATCTCAGTTGGAACACCGGCTTCTTCCCACAACTCACGGATCACGCATTGTTGCAAGGTTTCATCGGCACTGATGCCGCCAGCCGCCAAGTTATCCAACATATTGGGGTCGGTCGCCTTATTGGAGCTGCGCATGCCCAAAAACATCTCTTGATGAGCGGTGTAACCGTTGATATGACATGCCCGACTATGAAAACCTAGCGATCTAAAGATGGCACGTTCCATTCTGAAGCGCTCATGGCCATGATCATCTAACCAAGAGAAGGATTCATCACGCCACCCAGGAGCCAAACCTTGTTTCTTTAAAAACTCAGCCAAATCTTGAAGTTCTTGACTCAATAAATAAGGAGTTAGATTCTCTAAATGCAAATGCTCGCCGAAAAGGGCCAAAGCAGGGGTCTCGGTACTGTCGATATAGGACTTGATGCTGGCGATATAGTCAGGCTGGATATAGCCAATCATTTGGCCACGGAAACGAATCCCAAGCCAATCAGCTGGCGCTGGTCTTAGTGCAGTCTCTAAAAGCTCTTCTAAAGCTGCTTTGGTAGTTGCTGAAATTGGTGACATGTCTACAATATTTCTTAATATTATTAGATTATCTGCTAAAGCACGTCATCCAGCCGAAATTAACCAATCATTAATGACTATTTTCTGAAAGCCCGCACATGTCCTCATCCGACCAGACCAACACCCCTGACGATGACTTTGAACCTCTGATTCAGGCAGGTCATCGCATCTGTTCCAGTGATCGAATCCAAGATCAAGAAGAAGGCTTTCGTTTCATGGTCAGAACTTCAGACATTGCAGGCATGGTTGGATCGATTGACCACCGTGTTGATGAAACCTTGCCTGCTTTTGTGATTCGTTTTGATGGTCAGGCACACGCTTATTTGAATCGTTGTGCTCATGTGGCCATGGAACTCGATTGGCAACCAGGACAATTCTTCACCAATGACAAAACAGCCATCATTTGTGCATCGCATGATGCTCAATATTTACCCGATACTGGTGAATGTATTTCTGGGCCATGTCCGCATGGATCACGTTTGATTAAATTGCAAATTGAAGAGAAGGCTGGCGAGATTTATCTTTGTCAAGCGAATTAAGAAAACTATTTATTACAGTCTCATTACAAAAAGTATTAATCAAGCTTGAGCATATTCATTGCTGCCTAATTTTTAAGCAGCCCAGCTCAACCATTATCAAATAAGGACTTTTTGAATTTTGCGAACAAGTAGTCCACACAAACTGTGGATAAGTTGTGAAAAATTTTTTGAAAAATAAATTTTTTCACCTATTGACATCAAAGAAGAAATTATTTTTTCAGTGAAATTTTGAAATAAATAATTGATGAGTCGGATTTGCGGTACTCAAGAGAAATTCAGCTAGCACACTTTCAATTTCCTTCAAGTATTTCAAAGATTCAATCAGTAAAAATTGCTGTTATGAAATGTCACGATTAAATCAATCAAATATTTCAGTGACTGGGTGTATCCTTATCCTAATTGCAGAAAATTATGAAATTGAAGAAGGCTTGCCATGAATAAACTACTCATCAGCTCCATCATCACCATTACTTTGGGCTTGAGTGCATGTAGCACCACCCAGCTACAGAATGCTGATGGTGAATCAGTTCAGGATATTCAGTCAAAATTACTTGGCGACATGCCTATGCCGGGTGGCGCACGCATCAACAACGAAAACTCATTGATTCTGGGTAGCGGCGATGGTTGGGCTGGCCGAGTAGCGATCATCTCAGCGCAAAATGCCAATGAAACCTTCACATTCTTTAGAGATCAATTCCAAAAATCAGGCTGGACCTTGGTTTCTTCAACCAAATCTAAAAGCAGTATCTTGGTATTCATCAAAAAAGACAGAACTGCCACCATTGAAATCGAAGAAGGCGGCTTTGGTGGAAAAGCCAATGTGATGTTGACAGTAGCTCCTAGGAGTACGGTGATTCCTCCAGTCACTAAATAAGGCAGAAGTTTCAAAACATTCATCCCAAAGACGCTAAGTCAATTTATTATTGGGTAATGAAACATCAAAAGTTACTTATCCGGATTGGGGCAATTGTCATTGCCTCGATGGTGGCTTTCTGGATTGGCTTAGCAGTTTTTTTACCTGGACTGGTAAAAAAAGCTGTTCATAACTATGGCCAAAGCATTGGTCATCACATCAGCTACGAAGGCATTGATGTTTCACCATGGAATCTCAAAGTTGATATTCATGGTCTAAAGCTCTCTAAAGACTCAGAAGATAAAAATCCACTACTCAAAATTCAGCATTTGACTGTCAATGCTGAACTGATTCATCTCTTGATTGCTCGTGTGCACCTATCAGAGGTCAAGATTGATGGAGCTCAAATATATCTACACCGTTCTTTGAACAAACAGGGTGTGGCGCAATGGAATTTTCTTGAATTCATTCAGGCACTAAAGAAGCCGGATGCCAAGCCATCTACTTTAAAAATTGAGATTGACCAGTTTGCGCTCAACAATAGTCAAATGGCCATCAAAGACAGCATCAAAAATACAGACTATGTCTTGAAGGATGTTCAATTCCAAGCCAAAGAATTTGCCAACTACGCGCCAAGCGGTGTGCGGGGTGTTCAAAGCGACTACCTTTTGAACTTAAAGAATGTGGATCTGGCCATACCAGGTTCAGCTAATCGCCTCAAACTTTCAAGTCTGGGAGTTGGAGGGCATTTCGACATGGTTGCTCAAGAAAAAATTGATCTAAAAATCAAATTGAGTATTGAAGATTCAACGCTGACCAGTCATCTCAGCTATGACTTAAAAAAAGCAGATCTTGATGGCAGTATTTCATTCAAAGATCTTCCTTTGGCTCCCTTTGTTGCCTTGCTACCAGCCAATGAAAAGTTGGTCACGCAAAAAGGATCGGTCAGTGCAGAACTAAAACTTAAAACCAACCCTCGCGGTTGGGCGATTTTGGGTGATTTGGATTTTGCAGAGTTGGCGATCTATGAAACCAAAGAAAAAGACCCATTGCTCAGCTGGAAAAAAGCGTATTTCTCAAAATTTGAACTTGATTTTCTAGAGAAAGAGCAAAAAAAGTTCAGCATCCAAGAATTGGTCTTAACTCAGCCATTGGCCAGGTTCTCGATTGGCGAGGATAATTTCAGTAACTTCCGCCGCTTGTTCATGAAACATCAAGCCGTGGCGCCTGTAACAAAGACGCCAAAGACATCGCCAGTTGGCAAGCCTTCGGGCAAGCCAGCCTTTGAAGTTGACATCAAGGCCGTCAAAGTCAATCAAGGCAGGATGTATTTCTCGGATGCATCCATCAAATCTGGCTTTAAGACAAATATCAATAATCTCAATGGCTCATTATTGGGTGTCAGCAATGTGCCTGGGCAATATGCCACCATTGCTTTAGATGGCGCTGTTGATAAAAGCGGTAGCTTGCGTGCCAGAGGACAGGCCGCCTTTGAAGATCCAAGAAGAAACTCAGATGTCTCTTTGAGCTTTAAGAACGTCCCACTTCATAGCATCAATCCTTATGCGATGAGCTTTGCTGGCTATCAAATTGATGAGGGTCGCATCGATGTGGATTTGCGCTATACCGCTAAAGAAGGTCAACTGCTGGGTAAAAACCGTTTTGTGATTCGCAAAATTAAATTGGGTGAAGAGGTCCCTGATTTCAAAGGTGTGAAATTACCGATTGGTTTGGCCATTGCGGTCTTAGAAGACTCAGATGGCATGATTGATGTGAATATTCCGATCAGAGGCAGTGTCGATTCACCAGAATTCAGCATGGGGCATTTATTTTGGCAGGCTCTGCGCAATGTCCTATCCAGTATCGTCACCGCTCCATTCAGAGCGTTGGCTTCATTGCTGGGCGAAGAGGGCTTGGATGGCATTTACACCGCTCCTGGTGAAAGTGTGATCACGCCTCCGGAGCAAGAAAAATTAGAAAAAGTAGCCAAACTGCTTGAGAAAAAAGCCAATGCGGTTGTCGAGTTCTATGGCACTTATGATCCACAAATCGATCGTCAAGAATTGGCCAGGGTCAATGCCGATCGTGCCATCTTATTGGCAGCTGGGTTCAAGTTAAAAGACACCGAGCCTTTACCTAATCCAAGTTTGTCGGATCCTCGCATTCAAAGTGGTCTCAAGTCTGCGTATGGATCTCAAGTGGGGCGCATCAAACTGGCTCAGCAATTAATTAGATTGCCAAACACACCGGAACGCTGGGAAACCTTGCGCAAAGAATTGATTCAAGCGCAAAACATCAATGAAGCCCGTTTGACAGCTTTGGCGAATGCTCGTGCAAACAATGCGAAAGATGCTTTCTTGAAAAACTCATCAGAGATGAAAGACCGAGTCAGGATTGGTAAAGTTCAGGAAGTGAAGGCTGAAGATTCAGGCATTCCGATGGGCATCTCTTTGATCACTAAATAACATCCAACACATTATTTCTCATGAAAAAACAATTCCAACAAATCACCCAGCGCTTGATTGAACCACCGATGCTTTATGTATTGCCGTTCTTGATCATTCTTTTCTTGGGTTTTTTGATTTGGTTTTTGGTGCCAACGCCACCTAAAAAAATCGTGATGACAACGGGGGCTGAAAACGGTCTGTATTACCGCTTTGGTCAACAATTAGCCAAAGAGCTTGCTAAAGAAAAAATCACACTTGAAGTGTTGCCATCTGCCGGCAGTTTAGAAAACATTGAACGTTTGAATCAGCCCAACTCAAAAATTCATGTCGGAATTTTGCAAGGGGGCGTTGGTCAAGTCTCTGAGAACCCAAACATCTCAGCTTTAGCATCGGTTTTTGATGAGCAAGTTTGGATCTTTTACCGCAAGACTGCTTTTAAAGAACCCCTGACAAAAATCACACAACTGGAAAATAAATCACTTTCAATTGGAATGCCAGGAAGTGGCACACGTGACTTAGGGTTGAAGCTACTGGAACTCAATCAAATGGATGTGAAGTCAGAGAAGCCGACCATCAAGCTCAAAGAGTTCACGGCCTCACAAAGTCTCAAGGCATTGAATGCCAATGATCTGGATGCGGTGATGTTGGTCAGTGGTCCGCAGGCCCCGATTATTTTGGAATATCTGCGTAACCCCAACTTGGCTGTGATGAGCTTTGAGCAAGCCGATGCTTATACCGTGCGCCTGCCATTCTTGAAAAAGGTCACGGTTCCACGTGGTGTGATCAACTTAGCTGAAGACCTTCCTAAAAAAGATATTTCGATTCTGGCTGCGCCAGCAGCTCTGGCTGTCAGTGAAGACATTCATCCTGCCTTGATCACGCCTTTGATGAGGGCCATGGATTCAAGCATCAGTCAGTTAGGTCTTTTGCAAAAAGAAAATGACTACCCCTCAGAAAATGGTTTTGCTTGGCCGCACAACGATGACGCCAAACACTTCCTAAAAAATGGCGCATCTTTCTTACACCGTCACTTACCATTTTGGAGTGTGGTTTGGGTTGAGAGAGCGATTCGCATCATCTTGCCTTTGTTAGCCATCTTGATCCCATTGTTTAATTTTTTACCCAAGCTGATTGCCATGGGAGTGGATGCTAAGACCTCTGCGGTTTATAAAAAATTGAGAGTCCTTGAATTAGCAGTGTCAGCAAACCCGCAGAAGCCATGGCAAGAAGAGTGGCAGGCCCTACAAATGCAGGCATTGGTCATGAGAGTTCCCAAGAAATATGCTGTGAAAGTTTATGAATTACGCATGTACTTGCAGATGGTCAAGGATAGATTGACGCAAACAACTTGATTGGTCCCGCCAACAGGAATCGAACCTGTGTCTACCGCTTAGGAGGCAGTTGTACTATCCACTGTACTATGGCGAGCTTTTTGAATAGGGCGCTAGCTTAACACTTTGATTAATACTTCAAATCAAGTGTTAATCAAATAACGCCTTTATCTTTGAGAGCTTTCATTTGTTCAGCACTCATTTGCAAACGTTCTTGCAAAATTTCTTCGGTGTGCTCACCCAATAAAGGTGGTGGTCGATTTTCAACCACTGGGGTTTCACTCATGCGCATTGGGCTGCGCACCAAAGGAACTTTGCCAGCCTTGGCATGAGGCATTTCCATCTTGATGCCCCTTGCAATCACTTGCTCGTTCTCAAACACTTCTTGGAAGTTATTGATTGGTCCGCAAGGAACTCCTGCTTGTTCTAGAGCATCAATCCATTCTTTTTTGGTTTTCTTGGCCACCATCGCAGTCAAGATTGGTACCAAAGTATCGCGATGACGGACGCGTTCTGGATTGGTCGTAAAACGCGGATCATCTGCCAGTTCTTCTTGGCCACCAGCCTTTACAAAATGACGGTACTGACCATCATTACCGCAAGCCACAATGATCCAACCATCGGATGCCTTGAAGGTTTGATAGGGCACGATATTCGGGCTGGCATTGCCCCAGCTCTTAGGAGCGACGCCACTGGCCAAATAATTACTCGCCACATTGGCCATGGTTGCCACTTGAACATCCAGTAAGGCCAAATCAATGTATTGACCCACGCCCGTGCGATCTCGATGCACCACAGCGGCCAAAATGGCAGAGGTGGCATACATCCCTGTAAAAATATCCGCGATGGCCACGCCAGCCTTTTGAGGGCCGCCACCAGGCAAATCTTCTTTTTCACCAGTGACGCTCATAAAACCACCCATGCCTTGCACGATGAAGTCATAGCCAGCACGGTGAGCATAAGGGCCTGTTTGACCAAAACCCGTTATAGAACAATAAATTAGATCTTTTTTAAGGCTTTTGAGGCTCTCATAATCCAGGCCATATTTCTTTAATTGGCCCACTTTGTAGTTCTCAATCACCACATCGGTCTCTAAAACCAGTTTTTTGATGATTTCTTGACCTTCTGGGGTCGAAATATCCAAAGTAATCGATCTTTTATTGCGATTAATGGCCAAATAATAGGCTGCTTCTGAAGTATCTTGACCCTTAGAATCTTTCAAAAAAGGAGGGCCCCATTGACGGGTATCGTCTCCTGCTTTTGGCCTCTCAACCTTGATTACATCGGCTCCCAGGTCTGCCAGGTTCTGCCCACACCAGGGGCCTGCCAGGACTCGACTGAGGTCTAAAACGCGAAGGTGATTAAGTGCTCCCATGGAACTCATTTTCGCATGTGGATACAATTCTTCGCCATGGCAACTAAAAAAACAGATCAATACAGCGAATCGTCGATCAAAGTTCTAAAGGGACTTGAACCGGTCAAACAGCGTCCAGGTATGTACACCCGGACTGATAATCCATTGCACATGATCCAAGAGGTGATTGATAACGCCTCGGATGAAGCCCTGGGCGGTCATGGTCATCACATCGTGGTCACCATGCACACCGATGGCAGTGTGAGTGTTGAAGATGATGGTCGAGGCATTCCAGTGGGCATGCACCCAGAAGAAAAGCGTCCCGTTGTGGAATTGGTATTCACACAGCTTCACGCGGGCGGTAAATTTGAAAAAGGCTCTGGTGGAGCCTACGCTTTCTCAGGCGGTTTGCACGGTGTGGGTGTTTCTGTCACCAACGCTCTATCAAAGCGCATGGAAGTGACTGTTTGGCGTGACAAACAAATCTCAACCTTGGCTTTTGAACATGGCTTTGTGGTTGAGCCACTCAAAACAAAAATTGCACCGATGGGCGATCGCCCCAACGGTACTCGTGTCAGAGCATGGCCAGACGGTAAATACTTTGACAGCGCACAGATTCCAATGGCTGAGTTGCAACGATTGTTGCGCTCCAAAGCAGTGCTATTGCCAGGCGTTAAAGTCACTCTCATTCAAGAGAAGGGTGGCGAGCCACAAACTTGGTTGTACACCCAAGGATTAAAAGGCTACTTGGATGAAGCCATGGCACAAAGTGGCCACAGTCCAGTGGTTATTCCAGCGTTTGATGGTGAACACTTTGCAGACCCTAATCGTGCAGGTGAAGATTCATTTGCTGAAGGTGAGGGTGCTAGTTGGGTGGTGGCTTGGACCGAAGAAGGTGCACCGGTTCGCGAAAGCTATGTGAACTTGATTCCAACACCTGCTGGCGGAACGCACGAAAGTGGTTTGCGTGATGGCTTATTCAATGCCGTGAAAAGCTTCATTGATATTCATGCTTTGCAACCAAAGGGCGTGAAATTGATGCCTGAAGACGTCTTTGCACGCGCTTCTTTTGTTTTGTCAGCCAAAGTATTGGATCCGCAGTTCCAAGGACAGATTAAAGAGCGTTTGAATTCTCGTGATGCTGTGCGTTTGGTGTCTGGATTTGTTAAATCTGCATTAGATCTTTGGTTGAACCAACATGTGGATTACGGCAGAAAATTAGCTGAGCTTGTGATCAAACAAGCTCAAGCAAGAACGCGCGCTGGTCAAAAAGTTGAAAAGAAAAAATCATCAGGTGTTGCAGTTCTGCCAGGTAAATTGACTGACTGCGAGAGCGAAGACATCGCGATGAACGAAATCTTCTTGGTTGAGGGCGATTCTGCCGGTGGTTCAGCCAAGATGGGCCGTAATAAAGAATACCAAGCGATTCTGCCTTTGCGCGGTAAAGTTTTGAACACTTGGGAAGCAGAGCGTGATCGCTTATTTGCCAACAACGAAGTTCATGACATTGCTGTGGCCATTGGTGTGGATCCGCACGGCAGCAATGATGAGCCAGACATGAGCAATTTACGTTACGGCAAGATTTGTATCTTGTCAGATGCGGACGTGGATGGTGCACACATTCAAGTATTGCTGCTCACCTTGTTCTACAAACACTTCCCGAAACTCATGGAACGTGGTCATGTGTACATTGCACGCCCACCATTGTTCCGTGTGGATGCTCCGGCGCGCGGAAAAAAACCTGCACAAAAACTATACGCTTTGGATGAGGGCGAGTTAAAAGCGATTGAAGATAAATTGCGCAAAGAAGGTTTGCGTGAGGGCAGTTGGCAAATCAGCCGCTTCAAAGGTTTGGGTGAGATGAACGCTGAACAGCTTTGGGACACAACACTCAATCCTGATACACGTCGTTTATTGCCAGTCACTGAGGGTGCCTTGGGTGAAGTTGAAACAGTTAAAACCATGGACATGTTGATGGGCAAATCTGAATCAGGTGCTCGCAAAACATGGCTTGAAGAACGCGGCAATGAAGTTGAAGCAGACATTTAAGTCTTAAGAATTAAGAAAAATACCGAATGAGTAAAAAGAAAAACAATCCGAATCAAGAGCCAGATTTATTTGCTGACATGGGCGATGAATCTGATTCCCAGCCTATAGCGACGGCACCACGAGTGGTACCGAACACTGCTGATGTTGATTCATTGACTCTGGCAACGTATGCCGAGCGTGCTTATCTTGACTACGCCATCAGCGTGGTGAAGGGCCGTGCTTTGCCTGAAGTGGCTGATGGTCAAAAACCAGTTCAACGCCGCATTTTGTTCGCGATGAATGAAATGAATCTGCGCGCTGATGCAAAACCAGTGAAAAGTGCGCGTGTGGTTGGTGACGTGTTGGGTAAATTCCATCCGCACGGTGACCAATCTGCTTATGACGCTTTGGTTCGTTTGGCACAAGATTTCTCATTACGCTATCCATTGATTGATGGCCAAGGTAACTTTGGTTCACGAGACGGCGATGGTGCTGCGGCGATGCGTTACACAGAAGCTCGCTTAACCAAGATTGCTAGTTTGCTCTTAGATGAAATCGATGAAGGCACAGTTGATTTCATCCCTAACTACGATGGTTCGATGCAAGAGCCACGCTTGCTACCAGCAAGATTGCCGTTTGTTCTTTTGAATGGTGCTTCAGGTATTGCTGTGGGTATGGCCACAGAAGTGCCATCACACAACTTAAAAGAAGTGGCGAGTGCAGCCATTGCACTCATGAAGAATCCAAAAATCTCTCATGATGAATTGATGTCATACATACCGGGTCCAGATTTCCCGGGTGGTGCGCAGATCATTTCTTCTCATGCAGAAATTTCACAAATCTATCAAACAGGTCGTGGCAGCTTAAAAGTCAGAGCCCGTTGGGTGATTGAAGATATGGCTCGCGGCCAATGGAAATTGGTTGTGACAGAAATGCCACCAGGCACTTCAACACAAAAAGTATTGCAAGAAATTGAAGAGCTGACCAACCCGAAAGTCAAAGTTGGTAAGAAAACCTTAACGCCTGAACAAAACAATCTCAAGCAAACCATCTTGAGCTTATTGGATTCGGTGCGTGATGAATCAAGCAAAGACGCTGCAGTTCGTTTGGTGTTTGAGCCAAAGACCAAAAACATCGATGTGAATGAATTCGTCACAACCTTGTTGGCACATACCTCACTTGAGTCCAATGCACCGATCAACTTGGTGATGATTGGCAATGATGGTCGCCCACGTCAAAAAGGTCTTGGCGAGATTCTGAGTGAATGGATCGAGTTCCGTGTTGCAACAGTGACGCGCAGAACCAAGCATCGCTTGAGCAAAGTCAATGACCGCATTCATATCCTAGAAGGACGTCAATTAGTTCTTCTCAATATCGACAAAGTCATCAAAATCATTCGTGGCAGTGATGAGCCTAAAGCTGATTTGATGACCGCATTCAAGCTCTCTGAGCGTCAAGCCGAAGATATCTTAGAGATTCGCTTGCGTCAGTTAGCAAGACTAGAAGCCATCAAGATTGAACAAGAGCTCAAAGAGCTCAATGCTGAAAAAGAAGATTTAGAGAGCATCTTGGGCAGTGATAGCAATATGCGCAAACGCATCGTCAAAGAAATCGAAGCTGACATGAAGACCTTCGGTGATGAGCGTCGCACCATGATTCAGGAAGAGAAGAAAGCAATTGCTGAAACCAAAGTCATCGATGAACCAGTCACTGTGATTGTTTCTCAGCGTGGTTGGGTCAGAGCTCGTCAAGGTCATGAGCATGATCCACAGCAATTCAGCTTCAAGGCAGGCGATGGTATGTATGGCACCTTTGAATGCCGTACCACCGACGTGGTTCTTGGTTTTGGTAGCAATGGTCGTGTTTACACCGTGCCTGTTTCAGATTTGCCAGGAGCCAGAGGTGATGGTTCTCCGTTGACGGGTTTTGTTAACTTGGCAGCAGGCACTCAGATGGTGGCTTACTACGCCGGACACAATGACGACTTGCTCTTGTTGTCGATGAAATCAGGCAATGGTTTCTTGGCGAACGTGGCAGATATGACAACACGTAACAAAGCGGGTAAATCATTTGTGGGTGTCGATGCTAAATTTGCTCCAGGTGATGCGCCATTGGCCCCAGCCAAAGTTCAAGAAGGCATGAAGCAAGTGGCTTGCTTATCTGAGAATGGACGACTCTTGGTCTTCTCATTGGATGATTTGAAGCGTTTGCCAACAGGTGGCAAGGGTGTGATCTTGATGGATCTTGATAAAGCTGAGCGGCTTCAGTCTGCGATTGCAGTGGGCCCATCAGGCGCTGTCATTTCTGGTCTTGGTAGAGCAGGTAAGCCAACGGAAGCTGCATTGGATGCGAAAACTTTGAAGTCATTCACAGCCAATCGTGCTCGCAAGGGTCATGCATTAGAGCCTAAGCTCAAAGATGCCAAGCTGACTGCGCAATAAACCAGCGAGTTTCAAATTTGATCGGTGAGAGTCATAAGAAGTGAGAGTCGCTGGACTCTCACTATCTCCAAGCCTTGGCTTGGTCTGATAGATGTTTTTTGAAGATGCTGGCGATTGGCGATAGCTTTTTGCCTTTAGGTCTCACGATGTGCCAACTTGTTTCAATTGGAAAATCAGCGCATTTCAAAATCGCTACTTCATTTTGAGTGCTGGCTTCACTCAATGAGTACTTTGATAAAACTGCCAATCCCAAACCACCGATCACAGCTTCTTTGATCGCCTCATTGCTGCCAAGCTCAAGTCTCACATCGGGTTTGAACTTCAACTTTTTGAAGTGAGCATCAATGGCCATTCTGGTACCAGAACCTTTTTCTCTAAAAATAAACTGCTCGTCTTTTAAGCTGGCAATATCGATCAGCTTTTTCTTAGCCATTGGAGAATTTTTTGGAGCGACTAAGACCAAAGGATTGGGCATGAAGATTTCATCTTCAATATCCAAGTTCAGCGGTGGTTGAGACATGATGTAAAGGTCATCTAAGTTTTCTTCTAGGCGCTTCACAACACCATCACGATTCAATACTTCTAAAGAAATATCTAGATCTGGGTATTTGGCACAAAACGTTCCCAATAATCTTGGGATGAAATATTTGGCAGTGCTGACCACGGCCACCTTGAGCTTTCCTCTGGTGAAACCCTTTAAGCCATCGGCTTGCTGTTCAAAGTTTTCCCATTCGCTCACAATCGCCCTGGCAGATCTGGCCAACTCGTGACCCATTTCAGTCAAATAGACCTTTCTAGAGACCACTTCATACAAAGGTAAACCAACGGCTTCGGTGATTTCTTTTAACTGCATCGAAGCAGTGGGTTGGGTGACATGAAGAACCCTGGCGGCAGCGCTGACACTGCCTGTGTCTGCAAGGGCTAAGAAAAGGCGCAATTGTCTGAAGGTGATATTCATGGGTTTTGGCTCGCAAATGTGGTCATGGTGATCATATTGGTCATAGACTTTTATCTATGTATTTATATCATAAATACGATTTTACTTTATGTATGACCGTTTTTATCATGGCGGCTAAAGGAAACAATCATGACCAATCTACTTGATCCATCCATTCTATTTTTCATCTTTGGCATCTTCGCTGGCTTGGTGCGTTCCAATTTAGAGATTCCTCAGCAAATATCTCGTTTCTTGTCCCTTTACTTGCTCATGGCATTGGGATTGAAGGGCGGCTTTGCCCTGAATCAATCTGGCTTCACTCCAGAGATTGCAATCAGTCTTGGCTTGGCAATCGGTCTTGCGATTCTTGTCCCATTGGTCGGCTACAACTTACTCAAGCAAAAATTAGATAAATTAGACGCCGCCGCAATCGCAGCTGCTTATGGTTCTGTGAGTGCGGTGACCTTCATCACCGCCACTCAAGTCCTCGATCAAAATGGCATTACTTACGGTGGGCACATGGCTGCTGCGATGGCCTTGATGGAGTCACCGGCGATCATCATTGCGATTGTGCTCGCCAACAGAATTCGATTGCAGCGCTCTGGCGATAAAACAGGGCACACACCCATTGGAAAAATCCTTCATGAATCATTCACGGATGGTGGCCAGCTATTACTTTTAGGATCATTGATGGTTGGCATCATTTCTGGTGAGGCTGGACTCAAAGTCATGGCGCCATTCTCAATCGACTTGTTCAAAGGATTGTTGGCATTCTTCTTGCTCGACATGGGCTTGGTTGCTGCCAGAAGTATTGGCGAGCTGAAAGGGAAGCCGCCCATCACTTTTTTGTATGGCTTCATAGCTCCACCAGTACATGCAATGGCAGCCTTGGCTTTGTGTTTGATGTTTGGCGTGGCTTTGGGCGATACAGTCTTGTTGATGATTCTCGCAGCGAGTGCTTCATACATTGCTGTGCCAGCGGTCTTGCGTCACGCGATGCCCGAAGTGAATCCCGCGTTGTACATGGGCACTTCATTGGGCATCACGTTCCCCTTGAACATCATCGTGGGAATACCGGCTTACATTTGGATGGCTGGTTACTTTGTGAAGTAAAAAATTAAGTGATCAGGTTTACTCAACTTCAGCAATCAATTCGATTTCAACGCAAGCGCCCAAAGGAATTTGTGCCACACCAAAGGCGCTGCGTGCATGTTTGCCAGCTTCACCAAAAACTTCAAACAATAATTCAGAACAACCATTCGTTACCAAATGATGCTCTGTGTATGTTTCTGTTGAATTAACCAAGCTCATCACTTTTACGATGCGCTTCACTCGATCCAAATTACCAAGATGAGCTTGCATGGTCGCCATCAAATCAATCGCAATACTGCGCGCTGCCAATTTGCCTTCTTCAGTGTTCATGGTCAAACCTAATTTACCAACCAATGGTTTGCCATCTTTTTTAGCAATGTGACCAGAGAGGAATAGGGTGTTACCAGTTTGTGCTGACATCACATAAGCAGCAGCTGGAGCGCCAGCAGTTGGCAGTTCAATTTGAAGTTCTTTTAAGCGTTGTGCGATTGTCGACATCAAGGTTCTCCTAAATAATGCGTCATTGTATTGCGATGCCAAGACCATGACTTAGCAAAACTAATATTTCATGAAGTTTGTAGTTGATTTGAAGAATTTTGAGCTCTCAAGCACGATTTGTTGGGAAAAAACTCTAAAAATTCCAATTTCTGAACCCATTTTTCCCTCTCATCCGCTATACTCGCATCGAAGAAATTTTTGATCTAACTCAATATTTGGTCACTATGAAAAAACTACTAACTGTTGCCGTTGCCGCCATGACTTTGGCTGGTACTGTGAATGCCCAAGGTGTTAAGGGCGATATTAAAGCTGCTGAATCTAAAGTGGCGATGTGTATTGGTTGCCATGCGATTCCTGGCTACCGCTCAAGTTTCCCTGAGATTTACACCGTACCTATGATTGGTGGACAGAACCCTGAATACATCGTTGCTGCTTTGCAAGCATACAAAAAAGGTGAGCGTAAGCACCCAACCATGCGTGGTATCGCTGGTTCATTAACAGATCAAGATATGGCTGACCTAGCGGTTTACTACGCTGCTCAGACATCAGCAACAACCATCAATAAATTGAAATAAGCGGGAGAAGTCGACATGAAACGTATTTTGATTGCTATCGCAACGGCCTCTATCGCAATGACTGCAGTATCTGCTCAAGCTGCTGATCTTAAAAAAGGTCAAGAGCTATTGGTCAAAGGTAACTGTGCAGCTTGTCACGGTGAAGGCATGAACAAGCCAGTGGTGGCTGAGTATCCTAAGTTGGCTGGTCAGCATGCTGATTATCTTTATTACGCTTTGAAAGCCTACAAAGTCACTAACAACCCAAACATTGGCCGTAGCAATGCGATCATGGCTGGTCAAGTAGCCCAGTTTTCAGACAGAGATCTAAAAGACATGGCTGCTTACATCGCTAGCTTGCCTGGTAACTTGGTGGTTAAGAAGTAATCAATTAGCTGAGCAAATTAGCTAAAACAAAAAAGCCGCTTCAAAGCGGCTTTTTTTATGGTTAAAACTAACTAAGTAAAGTTCACCAACAGAAGCAACATCACTTGGCCGCCAACTGACCTTGTAAAAAATGCTCTTTCATCAACTTTTCGGATAAATCAGGATCTCTGGCCAATAGGGCGGAGAGTATCTTGCGATGCTCTAACAGGGAGCTTTCCATCCTGCCACGTTTACTCAAAGAATCTCGGCGTTGCAGTTTAAGAACCTTCTTGAGGTCATCGATCGTGCGCTTCATCCAAGGATTGCTGGAGATTTCTTGGATTTTTTCGTGAAAAGACTGATTGATGGCGAAAAACTCATCCAAATCTCGGTCTGCAGCAGCTCTTTCTAGCTTCAAGTGGATGGAATCCAAGGCTTCCAGCTGTTTTTCGGTGGCTTTGGTGGCTGCTTCGCGACAGGCTTGACCTTCAAGAAGGGCAAGAACAGTGAAAATTTGGTTCAAGTCAGACTTGCTGACTTCAGTCACATAGGCGCCACGGCGCATTTTCATGGTGATTAAGCCTTCGGCCGCCAAAACCTTGATGGCTTCGCGCATGGGGGTGCGACTGATGCCGTATTCAGCGGCAATCGCTTGTTCGTCGATCCAGGCTCCCGGGGCGTATTCGTGCGAGAAGATACTATTTCTTAACCTTTCGGCGACTTCCTCGTACAATGGCCTTGGTGCTAATGATATTTTTGCATTCATAATTATGAATTCATTTAATCACTTTTGTCAGGTATATGTCAAGCCCAAGAGGTTCAATATCATTAATCTGTTAAATGTATCGGTGGAGAAATAATGAGTAAAACCACAAAGAGCCCATGGCCCGAGTTTTCTAACCCTAGTCTTGAAGCTTGGGAAAAATCAGCAGCCAAATCTGCCCCCAACGGCAATGTGGATGCTTTAGGTTGGGATACTCCCGATGACATCAAATTAAAGGCGCTTTACACAGCAGCCGACACCGAAGGTTTACCGTTCGCTAATACCTTGCCTGGATTTGAGCCATTTGTTCGTGGCCCTCAGGCAACGATGTACTCCGTTCGCCCTTGGACGATTCGTCAATACGCCGGTTTCTCGACCGCAGAAGAATCCAACGCGTTTTATCGCAAAGCTTTGGCCGCAGGTGGTCAAGGTGTTTCAGTTGCTTTTGACTTAGCAACTCATCGTGGCTACGACTCTGACCATCCTCGTGTGACGGGTGATGTGGGTAAAGCGGGTGTAGCGATTGATTCAGTTGAAGACATGAAGATTTTGTTCAATGAGATTCCATTGGACAAAGTATCTGTATCGATGACCATGAACGGTGCCGTATTGCCAATTTTGGCTGGCTATGTGGTCGCTGCAGAAGAACAAGGCGTGAGCCAGGATCAGTTATCAGGAACTATTCAAAATGATATTTTGAAAGAGTTCATGGTGCGTAATACGTACATCTACCCACCAGAGCCATCAATGCGCATCATTGGCGACATCATTGAGTACACCTCTCAAAAGATGCCGAAGTTCAATTCGATCTCTATTTCTGGATATCACATTCAAGAGGCGGGTGCGAACCAAGCATTGGAATTGGCTTTCACGATCGCTGATGGTAAAGAGTACGTAAAAACTGCCTTGAGCAAAGGCTTGGATGTGGATGGCTTTGCTGGTCGTCTATCTTTTTTCTTTGCCATCGGCATGAACTTCTATTTAGAAGTAGCGAAATTAAGAGCGGCTCGTTTGTTGTGGTGGCGCGTGATGAAGGAGTTCAATCCAAAGAATCCTAAGTCATTGATGCTAAGAACACACTGCCAAACATCCGGCTGGTCACTCACAGAGCAAGATCCATATAACAACGTGGTCAGAACCACGATTGAAGCGATGGCAGCCGTATTCGGCGGCACACAGTCATTGCACACCAATTCATTTGATGAAGCGATTGCTTTGCCAACAGAATTCTCATCTCGCATTGCCCGCAATACCCAGTTGATCATTCAAGAAGAAACTCACATCACCAATGTGATTGATCCTTGGGCTGGTTCTTACATGATGGAAAAGCTCACGCAAGACATGGCAGATAAGGCGTGGGACATCATTCAAGAAGTTGAAGGCATGGGTGGCATGACCAAAGCGGTTGAAAGTGGTTGGGCCAAACTCAAAATTGAAGCAGCTGCTGCTGAAAAGCAAGCTTGTATCGATTCTGGCAAAGATGTGATTGTTGGTGTTAACAAATACAAGTTGGGCAAAGAAGATCCAATTGATATTTTGGATATCGACAACAACAAGGTTCGTGATTCACAAATTGCTCGTTTAAAAGACGTTAGAGCAAAGCGTGACAGTAAAAAAGTTCAGGCAGCCTTGGATGCGCTGACAGCCGCAGCAGAAAACAACACAGGCAACTTATTGGCTCTTGCAATCGATGCCATTCGTTTGCGCGCAACCGTGGGTGAAGTTTCTGATGCATTGGAAAAAGTTTACGGGCGCCATCGCGCCGATACTCAAAAGGTGACTGGTGTGTATGCAGCTGCTTATGACTCAGCAGAAGGCTGGGAAAAATTAAAAACAGAAATCGCTGAATTTGCCAAAGATCAGGGTCGTCACCCACGAGTGATGATTGCCAAATTAGGTCAAGACGGTCATGACCGTGGTGCCAAAGTGGTGGCCACAGCTTTTGCAGATTTGGGCTTTGACGTTGATATGGGACCTTTGTTCCAAACGCCAGAAGAGTGTGCGCGCCAAGCCATCGAGAACGATGTGCATGCGGTGGGCATTTCTACTTTGGCAGCAGGACATAAAACTTTGGTACCAGCCATCATTCAGGAACTGAAAAAGCAGGGTGCTGATGACATCATCGTCTTTGTGGGCGGTGTGATCCCACGTCAAGACTATGAGTTCTTGTACGAATCCGGTGTTAAGGGCATCTACGGCCCTGGTACACCGATTCCAGCATCGGCCAAGGATGTTTTAGAGCAAATTCGTTTGGCTCAAAAATAAGCCAATCATTGATCAGCGAATAAACAGCTAAAAAGACCAGCGTGCAAACAGAAGATCAAATACTCGTTGATGCCATCTGTGGTGCTGATGCCAAACCTGGATCGGCACAACGCCGAGCCATGGCTAAAGCCATCACCTTGTTGGAGTCAACCAGACCCGATCATCGTTTAAGAGCTGATGATTTGCTCAATGCCATTCTGCCAAAGAGCGGTCATTCTTTTAGATTAGGTATTTCTGGTGTTCCGGGTGTTGGTAAATCTACTTTCATTGAAGCGCTTGGTCTGTATCTGATCAGCAAAGGTCATCGCGTGGCTGTTTTAGCGATTGACCCATCGTCCACGGTTTCTGGTGGTTCTATCTTGGGTGATAAAACCCGCATGGAATTTTTATCAGTCAATGAAAAAGCATTTATCAGACCCACACCATCATCAGGCAATCTTGGTGGTGTAGCGGAAAAAACACGTGAAGCCATGTTAGTTGCTGAAGCAGCTGGCCATGATGTCGTGATTGTTGAAACAGTTGGTGTTGGTCAAAGCGAAACAGCTGTTGCCAACATGACAGACATGTTTGTTCTCTTGCAACTACCGAATGCGGGCGATGATCTTCAAGCCATCAAAAAAGGCGTGATGGAGTTGGCTGATTTGGTGGTCATCAACAAAGTTGATTTAGACCCAGACGCTGCTACCAGAGCGCAAGTTCAAATCATGAGCTCATTGCGATTATTCAGCATGCACGGCAATCCTGAACATGCTCACCATGATGAGACTCTTTGGCATCCAAAGGTGATGCGCATGAGTGCTTTGAAGTCTGAAGGCATTACTGAATTTTGGGACATGGTCAATACCTTCAAAGATATTCAGACCAAGCATGGTCATTTGGCTTTGAGAAGAAAACAACAAGCGCAAGCATGGATGTGGGAACGCATCGAAGCAGGTTTAAGACAAAACTTCAAAGCCAATGCGCAAGTACAAAAACTATTGCCAGAATTAAGTGAAGCAGTGAATCAGGGAACTATGGCAGCATCAGTGGCTGCCAGAAGATTATTAGATTTAATGAAATAAAGATTTAGAAACAAGGGAGAGCATTTTATGCACGACATCATCAAACAACTTGAAGCAAAGCGCGAACAGGCTCGCCTCGGTGGCGGTCAAAAGCGCATCAATGCACAGCACGGTAAAGGCAAGTTAACGGCCCGTGAGCGCATTGAGTTGTTATTGGACGAAGGTTCTTTTGAAGAATGGGACATGTTCGTTGAACACCGTTGTACAGACTTTGGTATGGCCAATGAATCTGTGCCTGGTGATGGTGTGGTGACTGGCTACGGCATGATCAATGGTCGTTTGACCTTTGTTTATTCCCAAGACTTCACTGTGTTCGGTGGTTCATTGTCTGAAGCTCACGCTGAGAAGATTTGTAAAGTCATGGATCAAGCCATGAAAGTCGGTGCTCCAGTGATTGGTTTGAATGACTCAGGTGGCGCACGTATTCAAGAAGGTGTGGCTTCTTTGGGTGGCTATGCGGAGATTTTCCAGCGCAACGTATCTGCTTCAGGTGTGATCCCTCAAATTTCTTTGATCATGGGTCCTAGTGCTGGTGGTGCCGTTTATTCACCAGCATTGACTGACTTTATTTTCATGGTCAAAGACAGTTCATACATGTTTGTGACTGGTCCAGAAGTTGTGAAGACCGTGACTCATGAAGAAGTGACGGCAGAAGAGTTGGGTGGTGCAATCACTCATTCAACCAAATCAGGCGTGTGTGATCGAGCCTTTGAGAATGATGTTGAAGCGATTTTGATGTTGCGTCGCTTTTTTAACTATCTGCCTTTATCAAATAAAGAAAAGCCACCAGTGCGCAAAGGTGCCGATACAGCTGAGCGCTTGGATTATTCATTGGATACATTGGTTCCGGATAACGCCAATAAGCCTTATGACATGCATGAGTTGATCGTCAAAACAGTTGATGATGGCGATTTCTTTGAGATTCAACCTGACTATGCGAAAAATATCATCATTGGTTTTGCGCGTATCGAAGGTCAAACAGTCGGTATCGTTGCAAACCAACCATTGGTTTTGGCTGGTTGCTTGGACATCAAATCATCGATCAAAGCTGCACGTTTCGTGCGTTTCTGCGATGCCTTCAATATCCCAGTGGTTACTTTTGTAGACGTGCCAGGGTTCATGCCAGGTACTTCACAAGAATACGGCGGCATCATCAAGCACGGCGCTAAGTTGTTGTACGCGTATGCAGAATGTACAGTGCCAAAGATCACAGTGATCACACGCAAAGCCTACGGTGGTGCGTATGACGTGATGGCTTCAAAACACCTCAGAGGCGATGTGAACTTTGCTTGGCCTTCAGCTGAAATCGCGGTGATGGGTCCGAAGGGTGCTGTTGAAATTATTTTCCGTGAAGAAAAAGGTGATCCTGCTAAGTTAGCAGAGCGCGAAGCTGAGTACAAAGCGAAGTTCGCTAATCCGTTCGTGGCTGGTCGTCGTGGTTACATTGATGACGTGATCATGCCTCATGAAACTCGTAAGCGTGTTGCACGTTCTCTGGCGATGCTCAAAGACAAGGATATTGAAAATCCTTGGCGCAAACACGGCAACATTCCCCTTTAATCGATTAGGACAAGAACATGTTTAAGAAGATTCTGATTGCTAACCGTGGTGAAATTGCTTGCCGCGTGATTAAAACTGCTCGCAAGATGGGCATCAAAACTGTGGCTGTTTACTCTGAAGCCGATCGTGACGCACGTCACGTAGAACTTGCTGATGAAGCAGTGTGTATTGGTCCAGCACCTTCACGTGAATCCTATTTGGTGATGGACAATATCATCAAGGCGTGTAAAGACACTGGTGCTGAAGCGGTTCACCCTGGTTATGGTTTCTTATCTGAGAACGAGGCATTTGCTAAGCGTTTGGAAGAAGAGGGCATTACTTTCATCGGACCTAAGCATTATTCGATTGCTGCGATGGGTGACAAGATCGCCTCTAAGAAGTTAGCGAACGAAGCCAAGGTCAATACGATTCCTGGTTACAACGACGCGATTGATACGCCTGAATCTGCGGTAGAAATTGCCAAGGGCATTGGTTACCCGGTGATGATCAAAGCATCAGCGGGTGGTGGCGGTAAAGGCTTGCGCGTTGCGTTCAACGATAAAGAAGCTTTTGAAGGTTTCTCAGCTTGTAAGAACGAAGCTCGCAATAGCTTTGGTGATGACCGTGTGTTCATCGAGAAATTTGTTGAAGAGCCGCGTCACATTGAAATTCAGGTATTGGGTGATGGTCATGGCAATGCTGTTTATTTGTGGGAGCGTGAGTGCTCGATTCAGCGTCGTCACCAAAAAGTAATCGAAGAAGCGCCATCCCCATTCATCAGTGATGAAACTCGCAAAGCGATGGGTGATCAAGCGGTGGCTTTGGCCAAAGCTGTGAAATACCAATCGGCAGGTACGGTTGAGTTTGTGGTTGGCAAAGATCAGTCTTTCTACTTCTTGGAAATGAACACTCGTTTACAAGTAGAGCATCCTGTGACTGAATCCATCACAGGTCTTGACCTTGTTGAGCAGATGATTCGAGTGGCTGCTGGTGAAAAATTATCATTTGGTCAAAAAGATATTCAGCGCAATGGTTGGTCCATGGAGTGCCGTATCAATGCGGATGACCCATACCGCAACTTCTTGCCATCAACTGGTCGTTTGGTCAGATACCAGCCACCTGAAGAGGTGAATGGTGTGCGTGTAGACACAGGCGTGTATGAGGGTGGTGAGATTCCAATGTACTACGACTCCATGATTGCTAAGTTGATCGTGCACGGTAAAGATCGTTTGGATGCGATTACCAAAATGCGCGCTGCTTTGAATGAGTTCGTGATTCGCGGTATTCACTCAAACATCCCATTCCAAGCTGCTTTGATGCAGCACCCGCGTTTCATTTCTGGTGATTTCAATACGGGCTTCATTGCTGAACAATTCCCTCATGGATTCAGAGCATCGGATGTGAAAGCGGAAGATCCAAAATTAATGGATGCATTGGCAACCGCCGTTCATCGTCGTTACTTGGATCGTGCGGCTGGTATTTATGGTCAGCTTGAAGGTCACGAAGTCAAAATCCCAACTGAATTCGTGGTGGCAGCTGGTGAAGCTGGCAAGATGAATTACGTACCAACATCCATTCATGAAACAGCTCGTGGCTATGAAGTCACAGTCGATGGTTCAGTTTACAAAATTGATTCAGACTGGAATCCTGGTCAGATCATTTACAAAGCAACTGTGAACGGCCGTGAGATTGCACTTCAAGTTGAGCGCATGGGCATGTTCTATCGCTTGCAATTTGATGGCGTGAGAGTCGACAGCATGGTGTTAACACCGCAGGCTGCTGAAATGCAAAAACTGATGCCATTCAAAGAACCACCTGATATGTCTAAGTTCTTGCTATCTCCAATGCCTGGCTTATTGGTTGATGTCGCTGTTACTGTTGGTCAAAAAGTAGAAGCGGGTCAGCGCTTAGCAGCCATTGAAGCCATGAAGATGGAAAACGTTTTGGTGGCAACGCAAGATGGTGTGGTTGCTGCTGTGATGGCTGCCAAAGGTGAGAGTCTTGCTGTTGATCAAGAAATCCTCAGATTCGAGTGAGCCAACAGATGACTAAACCATTCAAAATTTTGGGCATTCAACAAGTCGCCATTGGCGGACCAGACAAAACCAAACTGCAAAAGCTTTGGGTTGATATGTTTGGTCTGGAAGTGACTGGTACATTTAAATCAGAACGTGAAAACGTTGACGAAGATATTTGTGCCATGGGCAAGGGTGTACACAAAGTCGAAGTGGATTTGATGCAACCCATCGATCCAGAAAAGAAACCTGCTGTGCACACAACCCCACTCAATCACATTGGTTTATGGGTTGATAACCTGCCAGTCGCGGTTGAATGGTTGACTGCCAATGGTGTGAGATTTGCACCTGGTGGCATTCGAAAAGGTGCTGCCGGCTATGACATCACTTTTTTACATCCCAAAGGTAACGAAGAGTTCCCAATCGGGGGTGAGGGTGTTTTGATTGAATTGGTTCAAGCGCCACCTGAGGTGATTCAAGCTCTGAGCTAAATTGAGCCCAAAGTACCATCGGTAAAGTACCGACAATAAAAAACCGCCTAATCAGGCGGTTTTTTATTGAATGCTTCTAATTGTTTGTCTATTTATTTAGTTATTTTTGTAAATTTGATCATGCATACGCTTGCATATAGCTCAGACCCTTGCGCCATTCAGCAAAAGCGGCCAGCTTAGGCGGTAACTCTTTGATCTTACCGATCAACAGTAAACCCTTGTTTTTATTCAGTTCTTTACACAAAACTAGAAATTCATCATCAGATAAATGGTTAAAACCGTATCTCACAGAAGGCTCCTATAAAAGTGTCCTTATGCCATTAACGCGTGAGTTTTAGGTTTGGTTGACCTTGAATCAACAAAATCATCATTTATTCAATAAGCCTTTCGGGACATTTTTTCTTCCAAAAGGCATAATGTCACTTTTGCACGAAATAGCATTACGTACTTATAACCATAACTATTTGTTTTACAGGAGTTTTTTATGTCTAACTTGCCACAAGGCATGGCCATCAGTGCCGAAGTAACCCCAGAATTTGCAACTATTTTGACTCCTGAAGCCTTGGCTTTGGTCGCCAAACTTCACCGCGCTTTTGAGCCACGTCGTCAAGAACTCCTAAAAGCACGTGTTGAGCGCACCAAGCGTTTAGATGCTGGCGAGAAACCTGACTTTTTGGCTGAGACAAAACACATTCGTGAGGGTGACTGGAAAGTTGCTCCAATTCCTGCAGCATTGCAGTGCCGTCGCGTTGAAATCACTGGCCCAGTAGACGCCAAAATGGTGATCAATGCCTTTAACTCAGGTGCTGACTCTTACATGACTGACTTTGAAGATTCAAACAGCCCAAGCTGGACGAATCAGATTCAAGGTCAAATCAACATGAAAAAAGCGATTCGTCGCGAATTAAGCCTTGAGCAAAACGGCAAGAGCTACAAGTTGAATGACAAGATTGCCACATTGCAAGTTCGCCCACGTGGTTGGCACTTGGATGAGAAGCACGTGACTGTTGATGGTCAACGCGTATCTGGCGGTATCTTTGATTTTGCTTTGTTCTTCTTCCACAACGCTAAAGAACAATTAGCCCGTGGTGCTGGTCCTTATTTCTATTTGCCAAAAATGGAAAGCCACTTAGAAGCACGTTTGTGGAATGACATTTTCTGCATGACTCAAGACGAATTAGGTTTCCCACGTGGCACGATCAAAGCCACTGTGTTGATTGAAACTATTTTGGCTGCATTTGAAATGGACGAAATTCTTTATGAGTTGCGTGAGCACAGCGCCGGTTTGAATGCTGGTCGTTGGGATTACATCTTCTCATGTATCAAGAAATTCAAAGTAGACAAAAACTTCTGTTTAGCTGATCGCGCAAAAGTGACCATGACTGCTCCATTCATGCGTGCTTATGCATTATTGCTATTGAAGACATGTCACCATCGTGGCGCACCAGCCATGGGCGGTATGAGTGCATTGATTCCAATCAAGAACGATCCAGAGAAAAATGCCATTGCTATGCAAGGCATCATCAACGACAAGAAGCGCGATGCAACTGATGGCTACGACGGTGGTTGGGTAGCTCACCCAGGTCTTGTTGAAGCTTCTATGGCTGAGTTCAAAGCAGTATTGGGCGATCGTCCAAACCAATTTGAAAAGCAAAAACCTGAAGTGAATGTAACGGCTGCTGACTTGTTGAACTTCCAACCAGAAACACCGATCACTGAAGCTGGTTTGCGCATGAACATCAACGTGGGTATTCATTACCTAGGTGCTTGGTTGGCCGGTAACGGTTGCGTACCTATCCATAACTTGATGGAAGATGCTGCTACTGCAGAGATCAGCCGTTCACAAGTATGGCAATGGATCCGTTCACCAAAAGGTGTTTTGGACGACGGTAGAAAAGTGACTGTTGAATTAGTTCGTCAATTGATCGCTGAAGAATTGCCAAAAGTTAAAGCAAGTGGTGCAACAGGTCTTTGGGATCGTGCTGCTGAGATTTTTGACGTGATGAGTACTGGCGAGAAGTTTGAAGAATTCTTGACATTGCCTTTGTACGAGGAAATCTAATTGACGATTCTGGCCATCGACACCTCGACACAGTGGTGTTCAGTGGCCTTGGTCAACCCACAAGGGGGCTCGGGTCAACCGCAGTCCCCTTTGTCATCTGGGGACCTTGTGCGCCATGAAAATCTTGGCCCTGAATCAAGTCAACATGCTTTGGATTGGGTAGAGGCTCTTTTAGAAGAGGCTCAGCTCAGTTTCAGAGATCTGACTGGTATTGCGGTAGGGATTGGTCCTGGAGCGTTCACTGGCATCAGGATTGGTGTGGGCATTGGTCAAGGGATGGCCTTTGCTGCTGATCTGCCATGCTTGCCCATTGTTTGTTTGGATGCCGTTGCACTAGAAGGCATTCATCAACTCAAGCTCAAAGAAAATGATCAAGTGATTGTGGCCGTTGATGCGCGCATGAGTGAAGTCTATTGGGCTCGTTATATGGTGCAAGCAAATGGTTTACCAGAGCGCCAAGACGATGTTTATCTCTCTGCACCAAAAGACATAGATATTCCAGCCACAGCTTTTGCTTTGGTGGGTAATGCGGTGACTGCTTATCCTGAGGAAATGCTAGCCATCAGGCAACAAGCCATGGCCATCGATGAAACCGCTGTGCCTCATGCAAGATCGATTGCTCGACTAGGTTTAGATGCCTTAGAAAAAGGTCTGCAAGTTAGTGCGGCGGAATTGCAACCTATCTATGTGCGCGACAAAGTAGCTCAAACGATTGCTGAGCGCGAACTTGAAAAATCTAATCAAGAAAAATCTTAAAAGGCATTGAATTAAGTCATGGATCTGCGTCTTTTGCCAATGGCCTTGCGTGACTTAACTGAAGTCATGGGGATCGAGCAGCAAAGCCATGTTTCGCCATGGACCTTGGGTAACTTCACAGATTCACTTGAGGCGGGTTATTGGGCTTATTGTTTGCGTCAACTATCGGTAGACGATGAAAAGCCTGATCCATTATTAGGATATTGTGTCTTGATGCCTGCTTTGGATGAGTTGCAGTTGCTGAACATCACAGTGCATCCATCGTTTAAAAGACAAGGACTGGCCAAAAAAATAATGAAAGTGATCGAAGACGCTGCACAAGCGAAATCATTTCAGGATATTTTATTGGAAGTAAGGGTGAGTAATGCCCCAGCGATTGCTTTGTATGAAAGTTTTGCATATCAAGAAATTGGCATCAGAAAGGATTACTATCCTTTAAAAGATGGTGGTCGTGAAGATGCCAAAGTCATGAAAAAAGTATTGCACGCACCATCCAACTGATCGATTACAGAAAGAACTATCAAGCCAATGAGTCAAGCTGATTATTTAAATGAGATGGGCATCAGTACCTGGGTTCTAAAGAATAAGCCCGAGGATGGGGGCGAGACGAACTCTGTGCAAGCTCAGCAAGAAAATCAACAAGCGCAGCAGCCAAAAGCCAGTAATGCGAATGCTGCAACCGCTGAAATGACACAGTCATCCTCAGAGAATCAAGAGGTGGTGTGGACATTTGTTGTTGATCAACTCTCGGGTGATGCTGCTTTATTGTTTGACAAAATCTTGGCCTCATTGATGTTGAGCAGAAACACCATTCAATTGCTCAGCAGTGCAGAAGCCTTGGCTGGAAAAGTGAATGGACAAGTCGTGATTGCCATGGGTTCTCAGATGGGTCGACAGTTATTACAAATGGACGATGGCTTTGAAGAGTTAAGAGGTGCTGTGCACTCTTTAGAGCACGCAGAAGATGAGCTACCGTTGGTTTTAACTTATCACCCAGAGCATTTACTGAAGAAGCCGAGTGACAAAGCAAAGACTTGGCAAGACTTACTCTTGGCGCGCTCTTTGATTTAAAACCTAGAAGTTAATCAAGCAGGCAACGAAACAAGGATTAATGCTTGTGCTCGCCAATCAAGTGAAGTGAATCGTATTCAGCTTGATTGCGTTTGTGCCAACGAATGATCTGAATCATCACCAAAGCCACAAAGCTACCAAACATCACAATCACAATCGAAATAGGTACATCTAACCAGATCAGCAAGGCATACAAGCAAAGCATGCCCAAGACGGAAAGATTTTCATTGAAGTTCTGAACAGCAATGGAATGTCCAGCTGATAACAAGACGTGACCACGGTGCTGTAAAAGGGCGTTCATTGGTACCACGAAGTAACCAGCTAACCAACCAATCGTTGCTAAGAAAATATATGCAATCAATAGATACAGCGGAATTTGGAACAAGCCCAAATCAATCGCCACGTCTGGTAATAAGTCACGGTTATAAATCGCCATGACCATCACCAAAGCGCCCATCATCACACCGTAAATCAAAACGCTTAGAGATTTCTTCAAAGGAATGCGTGAGGCAGCCCAAATGGAGCCGCCCGCAACACCAAATGCCACAACGGCTTGCAAGATGGCACCTTGAGACAAGCTCATGCCTAAAGCAGATTCAGCCCATTTGAGAACGATGAACTGTAATGTTGCACCGGCACCCCAGAACAGAGTTGTGACTGATAAAGAGATTTGGCCCAAGCGATCTTTCCACAGTGTATTGAAGCAATGCTGGAAGTCTTGGATCAAGCGGAGTGGATTTTTTCCTTGTTGAGGGTATCTCGCACCTGTGTCCGGAATCTTTAAATTAAAGATGGCTGCAATCAAATAAATGAAGGCAATCACACAAATCGCAGCCTCAGGAGGGGTATCAATACCCGTATCAATGAATGGTAGATCAAGCCCCAATAAAGCCAATGAAAGCCTATTGGAAATCAAAGCGCCACCTAAGACAGTGCCCAAAATAATCGAGCCAACCGTCAAGCCTTCAATCCAGCCATTGGCCACAACGAGCTTCTCAGGTGGAAGTAATTCGGTCAAAATACCGTATTTGGCAGGCGAATAGGCGGCTGCACCAAAACCCACGATCGCATAAGCAGCCAGTGGGTGTAGAGTGAAGAGCATGGCGATGCAGCCAACAATTTTGATGCTGTTGGTCCAAAACATCACATTGCCCTTGGGGCGTGAGTCTGCAAAGGCGCCAACAAAGGCAGCAAGTAAAACGTAGGAAAGAACGAAGAAAAGTTTTAGAAGCGGAGTCATCCAGGCTGGAGCCTGGAGTTGGTATAACAGCGCAATGGCAGCAATTAAGAGCGCATTGTCGGCGAGCGACGAAAAAAATTGCGCCGCCATAATTGTGTAAAAACCTGGTTTCATTCGTACAATTCAGTTATGAAATGCCATTAAAACACGAAAGTGAGTTTTTTCTGTCAAGACCAATATATGCCCATATTCACACTGATGCCTTAAGTCACAATCTTGAGCGCATCAGACAGCTCGTGCCTGGCTCTAAAGTTTGGTCAGTGGTCAAAGCCAATGCCTATGGCCACGGTTTAGAACCAGCTCTTAAAGGTTTAGCTCTCACTGATGGTTTTGCTTTATTGGATTTGGCCGAAGCCAAAACCCTGAGAGAAAAAGGGTGGACTGGTCCGATTTTGTTGTTAGAGGGCTTATTTGCCCAAGAAGACATCTTTACTGCCACCGACTTGCAATGCGACTGTGTGGTTCATGACTTCAATCAAATTGATTGGCTAGAGGCCCTGAGTGAGGCTCGCTCATCGAAAAGACTGCCGAATATCTATTTAAAAATGAATACCGGTATGAACCGTTTGGGTTTTACCCCAGAGCAGTACCGAGAGGCTTATCACCGTTTGCACTCAGCTGGTTATGAGTTAACTCACATGACCCATTTTGCGAATGCTGATTACATCGATAGAACTCCAAGCGTTGATCAGCAAGCGGAGTTATTCAATCAAACCAGAGACGGGTTAGCGGGCAGTACTTCTTTATCTAATTCAGCGGCCATCTTGTGGCACCACCACGTCATTTATTCTGATTGGGTGAGACCAGGCATCATGCTCTACGGAGCTTCGCCTTCGGGTCGTTATGAAGATATACAAGAAGCTCAACTTCAGCCCGCCATGTCATTGCATTCTGAAGTTATAGGGATTCAACACCTTGAGGCAGGGCAGTCGATTGGTTATGGCTCTAGATATCGCACCGATGTACCGATAAGGATTGCGATCATTGCCTGTGGTTATGCCGATGGTTACCCAAGACACGCGCCTGATGGCACACCGGTATGGGTGGCTGGTACTGATGGTTTAAGCAGTGGCAAGGTTTGTTTGATGACAGGGCAAGTGTCGATGGACATGATCACTGTCGATGTGACAGACATGCCTCATGTGCAAGTAGGAAGCAAAGTTGAGTTGTGGGGCAAGCATTTGCCCGTGGATAAAGTGGCTCAGGCAGCCGGTACCATTGGGTATGAGCTCTTGTGCGCTGTTGCTCCAAGAGTTCGACGTCAGTAATTTAAATGCCTAACTCACTATGAGACCCTAGTCTCACGAGTTGCAATATCCATTGATCTGGTTTTCTATAAATCAGGACCAAGTCTGGTTTGATGTGGCAGTCTCTATGATCTTTCCAGTCTCCAATCAATGAATGGTCATGGTATCTAGGGCTAAGTTTTTTATCAACGAGAAGATGCTTAAGAACGGCGGTCAAATCTGACACCAGACTGTGTCGATAAATTCCTTTTAGTTCTCTTTTGTAATCTCGTTTGAATTGACCAGTTCGTTCAATCTTTCGCATTTAAATCAGCCATCAAATCGTCAATTGAGTCAAAGGATTTGAGTTTTCCTTTTCTTGCTTCTTTCATGGCAGCGATAGTTTCCCCGTTAGGTATTAGTGGTTCAAAAGGAAGGGCTTTTTCCTTGGCAATTTTAGTCATCATGATTCGAAAGGCTGAAGAGGGAGTTAAGCCCATAGCCGCGAGAACAACCGAGGCCTCTTCTTTGATTGTTTCATCGATTCTTGCTCTCACTACAGCGTTTGCGGTCATGGAATGAATCTCCTTATGAGCTACATTGTAGCACAAAAAGGGGAAAAATAAAACCCTGATGAGTCCAATTAGGTTGGAGCCTCAGCAGGGCTATTGGTAAGGGTAACTAGTTAAAGCTAAAAGACTTTATATAGGTGTTGGGCTTAAAAATCACTTGCGCCAGATTTGCCACCAAGAAGCTTTGACTTCATCTGCGCCAGTTCTAATGCCAGTCACCAAAATTTTACTTTCAGGGAAATTCAGCTTTAAAACACGCAATGCATCGTTACTCAAATCTTTCATGTTCAATGCTTCATAAGATTTGTGCAAGATGTACAGAGCTTCTTCAGTAGCTGGTGCACGGTCATAATCAGTGATCGCACGTTGTGCACGATTGATCGCGGCTAGATAGGCACCACGGCGATAGTAGTAACGAGCCGTGTTCACATCGCTGTCCGCCAATGAATTCACGATATAACGCATACGATCTAAAGCATCGGGCGTGTACTTGCTCTGTGGAAAACGAGTCGTCAAAGTTTTGAATGCTTCAAATGCATCACGTGCGGCACGTGGATCACGCTCACTCAAATCTTGACCAGTGAGTTTGCCCATAAAGCCCATGTTGTCGTTAAAAGTGATCAAACCTTTTAAGTAATAAGCGTAGTCAACACTTGGGTGACCTGGGTGTAACTGTAGAAAGCGATCAACAGCGGTGATGGCTTGAGCTAATTCACCATCTTTCCAATGGCAATAAGCCACGTTGATTTGTGATTGCTGAGCATAAGGACCAAATGGATAGCGCGCTTCAAGTTTTTCAAAATACTTCACACATTTAGCGTTATCGCCACCATCCATGGCATCTTTGGCTTCAACATACAATTTGTTTTGTGACCAACCAGCAGTTTCATCGTTGGCATCGCCAGCGCATCCACTGAGTAGGGCAGCAGACCCAAGAATACAAACGCTGGCAATAGAAGTCACAAGTCTTTGGCCAATGCGACTTAAACTAGCGTTATTGATAGATGGAAAGGCATCCAATTTTGGCATTACCAGATTCTCCTGAGAACAATACTTCTGATTATATCGATGAGGAAGACTTTATTGCAGTTGTTGTGCCAGATAGTTTGGCAGGAGAGCGCTTAGATAAGGTTTTGGCCCAATTAATACCTCAACATTCTCGTAATCGCCTCCAAACTTGGATTGAGGATGGTTTTGTCACAATTGGTGGCGAAACTCTCAAAATCAGGTATTCAGCCAAGGCTGGTGACCAAATCACGGTGATTCCTCAAGCCAGCGCTGAAGAACAGGCTTATTTGCCCGAGGACCTGCCTTTAGACATCATTTATGAAGACTCAGAACTCTTGGTGATCCATAAACCTGCAGGCATGGTGGTTCATCCTGCTGCTGGTAATTGGTCAGGCACCTTATTGAATGCCTTGCTCTATCGCTACCCATCCATAGCTGGTGTTCCAAGAGCAGGGATTGTGCATCGTTTAGATAAAGACACCTCAGGTTTATTGATGGTTGCCAAGACCTTGGAAGCGCAAACAGATTTGGTCAGACAATTACAGTCTCGGCAAGTGATTCGCCGCTACTTGGCCTTCGCTTGGGGTGAGGTCAGATCCCAGACCGTTCACGCTTCGATTGGTCGTGATCCAAGGGATCGTCTCAAGATGGGTTTGCTCACTGGCTCAGCCAGCAAACCAGCTGTGACCCATGTCAGAAACCTGAACACCCAAGAATTCGGTAAAACCAAAGTGTCGTTGGTGATGTGTCGCCTAGAAACAGGTAGAACTCACCAAATCAGGGTGCATCTTGAATCCTTGGGCAATCCTTTGGTGGGAGATCCAGTTTATAAAAAGAAGTCACCCGCAGATGCTGCTCAGTTGGTATTTTCAAGACCAGGGCAAGCATTGCATGCAACAGTCCTTGGCATCAAACATCCGAGCACCAAAGAAGATATCCTTTGGCAAGCGCCTATACCCCAAGACATGCTTGATTTAGGCTTGCGCTTAGGCATGACAGATAAAGACTTGCATCCTGTATGGGATGAGTTGGACGACTAATCAAGACCAAGACACCACACAACACTCGATGACATCATCCATTCAACTGCTTCAGTGGGGAGCTCCAGAACAGATCAGAACCATGATCACGAATCGTCATGGTGGCTTTAGCCAGCCACCGTTTGATAGCCTGAATCTTGGTTTGCATGTGGGTGACGATCCAGTGGTAGTTCAAAAAAACCGTGATGCTATCAAAGCACTTTTACCCAATGAACCAGTTTGGTTAAATCAAGTTCATGGGGTCCAAGTGGTCGATGCTGATGAGCATGGGGGTGGGGTACCAAATGCTGATGCCTCAGTTACCACCAAACCTGGACAGGTGCTGGCAATCATGACAGCCGATTGTTTACCGGTTTTACTGACCAGTAGGGATGGCAAAGTTGTTGGCGTAGCTCATGCTGGATGGCGAGGTTTGGCTGCTGGTGTGATTGAGCAAACAGTTGCTCTGATGCGAGCCAAGCAAGGTCATCACACTCAAACACAAACTCAAAATGAAATCCTCGCCTACTTAGGGCCTGCGATTGGTCCGCATGCATTTGAAGTGGGCAGTGAAGTAAGAGATGTCTTCATCGCACAGAACCCAGCAAGCGCTGCTTGCTTTGAACAATTGCAAGAAAAGGGTAAATATCTGGCCGATATCTATGGCTTGGCCTGCTTGCGTTTGAATGCCCTGGGTATTGATTTCATTGAGGGTGGCGGTGAGTGCACCGTACAAAATCCGGATTACTTCTCCTATCGTCGTGATCAAAAAACAGGTCGCATGGGTAGTTTTATCTGGATAGACACACCTTAAAACACCTAGCCACACAAGCCTCAAGTAAGCTTCGGCGAAGTTTCGGATAGGGTTAATTCTTATAACGATTTTCTTCATAAACCCTCAAAATAGGGCTATTAGACCTAGGTCAAATACATTCTATTTAAGGAAGTTCTATGATGAACTCGCAAGGCTTTGGATCAGGGCCAAGCCTCGCCCCTCAGCACATGGCTTTGATTCCAGCAGAAAAGTTGGTTGAGATTGAAAAGCAATACGCCAAAGACCTATCGGAACTATGGGCCAATCCAACTGGGACGCCCATCAATGATCGTCGTTTTAAAGGCGAAGCTTGGCAAAACCCATGGAATCAAGCCACAGTTAATTTCTATTTACTGAATTCTCGTCATTTATTGAATTTGGCTGATGCTGTTGAAGCAGAAGCCAAGGTGCGTCAGAGAATACGTTTTAGCATCGAGCAAATGATTGATGCCATGTCACCGGCTAATTTCTTAGCAACCAATCCAGAAGCTCAGCAACGTTTGATTGATACCCAAGGTGAATCTTTGCGAACAGGCATTTTGAATGCTTTGCAAGATTTGGGTAAAGGCAAGGTGTCGCAAACCGATGAGACAGCCTTTGAAGTGGGTAAGAACGTCGCGACCGCAGAGGGCGCCGTTGTTTATCAAACCAAATTATTCCAGATTCTGCAATTCAAGCCACTGACGGATCAAGTATATGAACGTCCGTATTTGATGATCCCTCCATGTATTAATAAATATTACATTTTGGATTTGCAGCCTGAGAGTTCCATGGTGCGTTATTTGGTTGAGCAAGGACACACCGTTTATTTGATCTCTTGGAAAAATCCGGATCCAAGCATGGCTGATACCACTTGGGATGATTACATTGGAGCCGCTGTTCACGGCATCGAAACAGTTCAAGACATCAGTGGTCAAAAGCAAATCAATATCCTAGGCTTCTGCGTCGGTGGCACGATCACTGCCACTGCTTTGGCAGTGATGGCAGCAAGAGATCAGCACCCAGCGGCCAGCTTGACCTTATTGACGACTTTGTTAGATTTTTCTGACACGGGCATCTTGGATGTCTTTGTTGATGAAGCTTTGGTTTCTCTTCGAGAGAACAGCATTGGCGGCAAGGGTAGTGGCAAATGCGGCATGTTGCGTGGTGTTGAACTAGCCAACACATTCTCATTCTTGCGCCCCAATGATTTGGTTTGGAACTACGTGGTTGATAACTACTTAAAAGGTAACTCACCACCGCCATTTGACCTCTTGTATTGGAATGGTGATTCCACCAACTTGCCTGGTGCTATGTACTCTTGGTACTTGAGACATTTGTATTTGCAAAATGAACTCAAAGTTCCTGGCAAGCTAACCATTTGCGGTGAAAAAGTAGATCTTGGCAAAATCAAATGCCCTGTCTATCTCTATGCATCACGCGAAGATCACATCGTTCCTTGGTGGTCTGCTTATGAATCCGTCAAGCTCTTGAAGGGCGCCAAAGTTCATTTTGTTTTGGGGGCATCAGGGCACATTGCGGGTGTGATCAATCCGCCAGCCAAGAAAAAACGCAATTACTGGTCGAACTCCAAAGCACCAGCCACGGCTGATGCATGGTTCGATGGCGCCAAGGAAATTCCGGGCAGCTGGTGGACTGATTGGACTGATTGGTTAAAGCCATTGAGTGGCAAGAAAAAAACAGCACCAAAAAATTATGGCAACACGAAGTACAAAGTTTTAGAAAAAGCGCCAGGTTCTTACGTTAAAGAAAAGGCGATTGATTAATCGTTTTATTGTTAAAGCATCGAATTAAAAGGGAGTTAGCATGAGTCAGAAGATTGCATATGTAACGGGTGGTATGGGTGGTATTGGTACCGCAATTTGTCAGCGTTTGGCCAAAGATGGATTTAAAGTGATCGCTGGTTGCGGTCCTAATTCACCACGTAAAGATCGTTGGTTGGCTGAGCAAAAAGCCCTTGGCTTTGATTTCACAGCCTCAGAAGGCAATGTGGGTGACTGGGACAGTACCGTTGCAGCATTCACCAAAGTCAAAGCTGAATTTGGCAAAGTAGACGTTTTGGTGAACAACGCCGGTATCACTCGTGACACCGTGTTCCGTAAGATGACTCCAGAAGACTGGCGCGCAGTGATCGACACGAATTTGAACTCATTGTTCAACGTGACCAAGCAAGTGATCGATGGCATGGTTGAAGCTGGTTGGGGACGCGTGATCAGTATTTCTTCTGTGAACGGTCAAAAAGGTCAGTTTGGCCAATCTAACTATGCCACTGCCAAAGCCGGTATCCACGGGTTCACAATGTCTTTGGCTCAAGAAACAGCCTCTAAGGGTGTGACTGTGAACACAGTTTCTCCTGGCTATATTGGTACAGACATGGTCACAGCGATTCGTGAAGACGTGCTTGAGAAAATCATCAACACCATTCCGGTTAAACGCCTTGGAACCCCTGATGAGATTGCATCAATCGTGTCTTGGATTGCTTCAGATGAGGGTGGGTTTGCCACAGGTGCTGACTTCTCATTGAACGGCGGTTTACACATGGGCTAAACAATATACAAAAAGGTATATTGCAGCGCAACAATGAAGGGCTTGATTTACACATACAATATGGGTAATCAAGCCCTAATAACTAAATATGGTCACTAAAAAACAATCCGCCAAGTCTGCTGGTGTCAGAACGATTAAGAAGTATCCAAATCGTCGTCTGTATGACACCCAAACAAGTACTTACGTCACCTTATCAGACGTGAAGAACTTAGTATTGGCGCATGAAGAATTCAAAGTCTTGGATGCCAAGACTGAAGAAGATTTGACCAGGGCTATTTTGTTGCAAATCATTTTGGAAGAAGAAGCCGGTGGTGTGCCTTTGTTCACCACACCGATGTTGTCTCAAATGATTCGTTTCTATGGTCACTCCATGCAAGGTGTGGTGGGTGGCATGTTAGAGAAAAATATTCAATCCTTCATTGACATGCAATCGCAGTTTGCTGAGCAGTCAAAGCAAGGTGGCCCCACTCCTGAGAGTTGGGCGCAGTTCATGAACGTGCAAAATCCCATGATGCAACAAATGATGGGAAGCTACGTAGAGCAAAGTAAAAATCTTTTCACGCAAATGCAAGAGAAGATGAAAGACCCAGCGAACGTCTTCACTGGTTTTCCTTTCACACCTCCCGATAAGAGCGATAAATAATTGAGCGGCAAGATTGGTTTTGTTTCCTTAGGTTGCCCTAAGGCCTTAGTTGATGCTGAGCGCATCGTCACGCAGTTGCGTGCCGAGGGCTATGAGATCGCTAAAGACTACGCAGGCTCTGATTTGGTGGTTGTTAATACTTGTGGTTTCATTGATTCGGCCGTTCAAGAAAGCTTGGACGCGATTGGTGAAGCTTTGGCAGAAAACGGCAAGGTGATTGTTACCGGTTGTTTGGGAGCCAAGAAAAACGCTGATGGCTCTGATGTGGTCACTTCAGTTCATCCGAAAGTATTGGCTGTCACAGGCCCACATGCTGCCGATGAAGTTTTGGAAGTGGTGCACCAGCATTTACCTAAAGAGCATGACCCATTTGCAGACTTGGTGCCAAAGGCTGGTATCAAGTTAACGCCTAAGCATTACGCCTATTTAAAAATATCTGAAGGTTGTAATCACCGCTGCACGTTCTGCATCATTCCAAGTTTGCGTGGTGATTTAGTTTCAAGACCGATCGGCGATGTCTTATTAGAAGCACAACATTTATTTGAAGCTGGTGTTAAAGAACTATTGGTGGTGTCACAAGACACGAGTGCCTATGGTGTTGATGTTCAATACCGCACTGGCTTTTGGGATGGTCGTCCAGTCAAGGCAAAACTATTTGACATGGTTGAGGCCTTGGGCAAGTTAGCTCGTCAGCACGGTGCATGGGTTCGTTTGCACTATGTTTATCCTTATCCACACGTGGATGACATCTTGCCATTGATGGCAAACTTTGCCGATGAAGGCAGTGGTGTTGTGCCGTATCTAGATATACCAATGCAGCATGCGCACCCTGATGTTTTAAAGCGCATGAAGCGTCCTGCGAGTGGTGAAAAGAATCTTGATCGCATTCAAGCATGGCGCAAAGCATGTCCAGAATTAACGATCCGCAGTACTTTCATTGCTGGTTTCCCTGGTGAAACAGAAGAAGAATTCAATTACTTGCTCGACTTCATGCGTGAAGCCAAAATTGATCGTGCTGGTTGTTTTGCATACTCTCCAGTGGAGGGTGCTAAAGCCAATGAATTGGCAGGCGCCTTGCCTGATGAACTCAGAAACGAGCGTCAAGCGAGATTCATGGAAGTTGCTGAAGAAATCTCGACCCAACTATTGCAAGCCAAAGTGGGTAAGCGCATCAAAGTCTTGGTTGACTCAGTCAGCTCAAAAGGTGGCATCGGTCGCAGTCAATCTGATGCTCCTGAGATCGATGGTTTGGTCCATTTATTGCCAACGGACAAGATTTCTAAGAAGTACAAAGTGGGCGATTTTGTCAAAGCCACGGTTCTACAAACTCAGGGTCACGACCTGATTGCTCAGCTGTAATTAGTCCTTTTCTCTATATATCTAGGGCATTTCATGGGTGATTACCCCTAGTATTCTCTAATTGCTTGTTTTAGACAGTTACTCGTAAGATTAGCCCTACAGACTAGTTCTTTCTATTCATAATAATTATTTAAGTATTCAAGGAGTTCCAGATGGCACGTGATGTAGTCGTTCTTAGCGCAGTTCGTTCTGCGATTGGTGGTTTTGGTGGTTCATTGAGCAGCATGGAGCCTGCTGAACTGGCTGGTACGGTCATGAAAGAAGCGGTGAGCCGCTCTGGAGTCGATCCTAAACAAATTAACTATGTGACTGTTGGTAACTGTATTCCGACAGAATCACGTTTCCCGTATGTTGCGCGTGTAGCAGCGATTCAAGCAGGCTTACCAATGGATTCAGTGGCGATGGCCGTGAACCGTTTATGTAGTTCTGGTTTGCAAGGCATTGTGACCACATCACAAGCCATCATGTTGGGTGATTGCGATTACGGTGTTGGTGGTGGTGTTGAAGTGATGTCACGCGGTATTTATGGTGCACCTGCGATGAGAACTGGTGCGCGCATGGGTGACACCAAAATGATTGACTTGATGGTGTCTACATTGACAGACCCATTTGGTGCAGGTCACATGGGTATCACTGCAGAAAATCTAGCGGCTAAGTGGAACATCACCCGTGAAGAGCAAGATGCTCTCGCTGTTGAATCTCATCGTCGTGCGACTGCTGCCATTGCAGAAGGTCGTTTTAAATCACAGATCACACCAATCACCATGCAAACTCGCAAAGGTGATGTGGTGTTTGATACCGACGAACACGTTAAGGCAAGTACCACGATGGAAAGCCTTGGCAAGATGAAGCCAGCCTTCAAAAAAGACGGCACGGTGACTGCAGGTAACGCATCAGGTATCAATGACGGTGCAGCCTTCTTTGTTTTAGCGTCTGCAGATGCAGCCGCCAAAGCTGGTCAGAAACCAATGGCTCGCTTGGTATCTTATGCATTGGCGGGTGTGCCTAATGACATCATGGGCGAAGGTCCGATCCCGGCATCTAAGATTGCTTTGAAGCGCGCTGGTTTGACCATCGACAAGATGGACGTGATTGAGTCTAACGAAGCTTTTGCAGCGCAAGCGATTGCCGTTTCAAAAGGTTTGGAGCTTGACATGACTAAGACAAATCCAAACGGTGGTGCGATTGCATTGGGTCACCCAGTGGGATGTTCAGGTGCTTTCATTGCAACCAAAGCCATCTATGAATTACATCGTACTGGCGGTAAATATGCATTGGTGACGATGTGTATCGGTGGCGGACAAGGTATTGCTGTGGTGTTTGAACGCTTGTAATCAACAGTCAAACTTACTCAAAGAAAAACCGCTCACAGAGCGGTTTTTTTATTAAATCACCTGTAAAACTAATTTAGGGGATTTATCTAGTATTTTGAGAAGTAATCTTGCTGGACCAGTTGGGTAACGTTTTCCTTGTTCCCAATTTCTGATGGTATCCAAAGGCACCATGATTCTCTCTGATAACTCTTTTTGGGTGAAACCTAATTTTTCACGAATGCTCTTTGCATATAAAGCCGCATCCATTTTTGCCTCTAAATCATCTTGAGCTTTTTGTTTGGCAATTTCTTTTTCGCCTGTAGCATTCAGTAATTTCTTGTTGAGGGTTGATTTTGGAAAAGACTTTGGATTATTAAAGTCAACCGTAATGCGCGTGATTTTTATATCTCTTTTTTTCTCTTTCATTTGCTTTCCTCGCTGAAATTATTCTGATGGCTTCTTCTCTGAAGGTATAAATGACAACAAACAATATTTCGTCATGCTTGGCCAATAACTCAAACCTTTCTTCACCATAATCATGTCGAGTATCAGGGGTGATACATTGGTGAGGGTCTAAAAATGCATGCGTAATATCTTGAAATTGAAATCCTCTTAATTTTTTGCATTCTGAATTTTTATCTTCATCCCACTCAAACCCTTTTTTCTTAATGTAGTTCAATGAACTACTTATGTCAAGATGTACTTTATTGATCAAATAAACCTCTTTTCACATATTTGTTAATTTATGAAGCCCAATAAGGACAAAACCCCCGCTTCATAAAAGCAGGGGTTCTGATTAATTAACGTTTATGTGTTCAGATTGTTTACGGCATATTCAATCAAAGAAGATCTAAACAGGCATTCAAGCCAACATGATCAAAAGCCAAATCTGCTTTTTCTTTCACAATTGGTTTTGCGCGGTAGGCAATTGATAAACCAGCACCATGCATCATCGGTAAATCGTTCGAGCCATCGCCCATGGTGATGGCAGCATGCTTATTAGCTCCGAGTGCTAAGCAGCGAGCTTCAACATAAGCTGCTTTGGCTGCACCATCCACAATATTGCCTAATACTTGACCAGTTAAGAAGCCATCAACAATCTCTAATTGATTGGCATGAGTTTCAGATAAATTCAACTGAGCTTGCAGTTTGTGCGTGAAGAAAGTAAAGCCACCAGAAACCAAAAGAGTGTGAATCCCTTTGGCATGCGCACCAGCTATCAATTCTTTGGCGCCTGGATTGAGTCGCAAACGTTGAGTGAAGACTTCGTCTAAAGCAAAAGCAGGAACACCTTTTAATAAGGCCACACGTCGGCGCAAGCTCTCGCTGAAATCTTTGATTTCACCGCGCATTGCAGCTTCTGTGATTTCTGAAACTTCTTTCTTTTTTCCTACAGCATCAGCAATCTCATCAATGCACTCGATATTGATCAAGGTTGAATCCATGTCCATGGCCAAGACCTTGATGTCTGAGCCTTTGAAATGCTTTGGTAAAAAACCAACATCCGTTTGATGTAAAACACCTAAATTACGAAGATGAGCACGATGCTCAATATTCAATGCTTCTTTTAACTCAAGCACTGCAGTTCTTGGAGTCTTTTTTTCAACAGAAACGATTGTGTGAGATTTTTCAATCTCGCGGATGAGTTGATCGTCAATGACGTCTTGATGGAATAAGGCAATGTGCATCATGATGTTTTTAGTGTTTCAGGTTTAATAGCAGTATCGCTCAAATGCTTGAGTAATTGTCGAATCGCCTCAAGTCGTTGAGCCAAGGTAATGAATGCTTCTTTATCGGCTGGCAAAATTTTTAACTTATCTTGGCCATTGAGCTGGATTCGTTTATTGGTTTGCACCAGCTGAATGATCTTGATCGGATCAATCGGTGGGTTGGGGATGAACTGAATCGTGATCTGAGCAGGATTGGCATCAATTTTCTTGATACCCAACACAGCCATATTCAAACGCAAACGATGGGTTTCAAACAATGATTGAGCTTGTTCTGGTAAATCACCAAAGCGGTCCACCAATTCTTCTTTGATATCCATGAGCTTTTCAAAGGAGCTCACAGTGGCTAAGCGCTTATAGAGTGACAGGCGTTCATGAACATCAGGGCAGTAATCATTGGTTAAAAGAGCAGGAACGCCCAAAGTGATATCTGTGATCACTTCCATTGGTGCCATCAAATCAGGCTCTTTGCCATTCTTTAAAGAATTGACGGCTTTATTGAGCATCTCGGTATACAGCTGGAAGCCAATTTCAGAAATGTCACCTGATTGTTTGTCTCCCAAGACTTCACCTGCGCCACGGATTTCTAAATCGTGCATCGCCAAATAGAAACCAGAACCCAATTCTTCCATCGCCTGAATCGCATCCAAGCGCAACTTAGCTTGCTTGGTCAATGCCTCTGGATCAGGCACTGTTAAATAGGCATAGGCTTGATGGTGAGAGCGCCCAACGCGACCGCGTAATTGGTGCAATTGAGCCAAACCAAACTTATCAGCACGGTGCATGATGATGGTATTAGCAGTTGGCACGTCAATACCGGTTTCAATGATGGTGGTGCACAACAAAATATTGGCGCGCTGTGTGACGAAGTCACGCATCACACGCTCTAGATCTCGTTCATGCATTTGTCCATGAGCCACCACAATACGAGCTTCAGGCAATAGTTTCTCTAAAGACTGTTTGCGGTTCTCAATGGTATCGACTTCATTGTGGAGGAAATACACCTGACCACCACGTTTGATTTCTCGAAGCACGGCTTCACGAATAACTCCATCGCTTTCTCTGCGCACAAAAGTTTTGATCGCCAAACGCTTTTGCGGTGCTGTGGCAATGACGGAAAAATCTCTCAAGCCTTCCAAGGCCATGCCCAAGGTTCTTGGGATAGGGGTGGCAGTCAAGGTTAAGACATCCACTTCAGCTCGCAAAGATTTGAGAGCTTCTTTCTGGCGAACACCAAATCGATGTTCTTCATCGATGATCACCAAGCCTAAGCGCGGGAACTTCACATCGGCTGAGAACAGTTTGTGTGTGCCAATCACAATGTCTGCTTCACCTTTGGCCATCGCTTCAAGAGCAGCATTGATCTCTTTGGTGGTTTTAAAGCGAGACAGCTCCACAATCTTCACAGGCCAATCAGCAAAGCGATCTTTCCAGGTCTCAGCATGTTGCTCAGCCAAGAGGGTGGTTGGGGCCATGATGGCGACTTGCTTGCCACCCATCACTGCTAAGAAGCTGGCACGCAAAGCCACTTCAGTTTTACCAAAGCCCACATCACCACACACCAAACGATCCATTGGTTTGCCGCTGGTCATGTCTTGGATCACAGCAGCAATGGCCGCCGCTTGGTCAGCCGTTTCTTCAAAGCCAAAACTCTCTGCAAAAGCTTCATAGTCATGAGCAGAAAATTCAAAGGCGTGACCTTTACGCAATGCACGTTGCGCGTATAAATTCAAAAGCTCAGCAGCGGTGTCCCTGATTTGTTGGGCCGCTTTGCGCTTAGCGCGTTCCCATTGGCCAGAGCCTAATTGATGCAAAGGGGCTGTTTCTGGATCAGAGCCTGCATAACGAGAGATCAGTTGGAGTTGAGCCACTGGTACATACAAGGTGGCAGCATGCGCATAAAGTAAATGCAGAAATTCTTCTTCGCCATTACCAACATCCAACAAAATCAAACCTTGGTAACGACCAATGCCGTGCTCAGCATGTACCACTGGATCGCCAACCTTGAGCTCGGATAAATCCTTGACCAAGGTATCAACGTTGCTCGCTTCCTTGTCTTTGCCCTTGCGTCTGGTTCTGGCACTCGCAGCAAATAACTCAGATTCAGTGATCACAATGATCTTGGCATGACTTGCCACAAAGCCATCATGAATCGCGCTGTGAGTGATCGACAAGGGCACATCAGAGGCGATGAATTCAGCCAAAGAATCTGATGAGTGAGTCTTTAACTGATTCTCTTCAAACAACTGACGAATGGTTTCGCGACGACCAGCACTATCGGCACTGATCAATACCCGTGATTCGGTATTGTTGATCAAATGCTTGAGCTTAGAAATTGGATCCGCATCTTTGCGATTCACAGCAATGTCAGGCAAAGTCCAAAAGCTTCGTTCGCTGACTTCATTATTTTGATCAGAACTTTCTAAGGTGCTTTCGACGGTATTTTCTTTTTGCAAAACCAAACGAGCATGAGGCTTTAATAAAGCAAACAACTCATCATTTTCTAGATACAGTTGCTTTGGAGCTAAAACTGGTCTTGAAGAGTCATGACTTAAAAAGTTATAACGCTGCTGCGTGTCTTGCCAGAAACCTTTGATTTGGCTTTCTAGTTCACCATGAATGCCTAACCAAACTGGACCCTTGGCCAGTGGCAGGTAATCAAAGACCGTGGCAGTGCTTTCAAAGAACAGTGGCAAATAAGATTCAATGCCCGCACTAGGGATGCCAAGCCCCATGTCTTTATAAATACTGCAGCGGCTTGGATCACCATCAAATACTTCCCGCCAACGACCACGGAACGCAGTGCGTGATTCTTCATCCATCGGGAATTCATGGCCTGGCAACAAACGCACTTCTTGCACAGGAAACAAACTGCGTTGAGTGTCTGGATCGAACGATCTGATTTGGTCAATCTCATCACCAAACAAATCCAAGCGATAAGGTAGGGCAGATCCCATTGGGAATAAATCAATCAAGCCACCACGCAAACTGTATTCACCAGGACGGACCACGGCACTCACTGGATCGTAGCCTGCTTGCTGAAGTTGTAAGCGCAAGGCCATCTCGTCTAACTTATCACCCTTCTTAAAGAAGAACGTGTGAGCAGCCAAGAAACTTGGCGGACCTAGTTTTTGTATGGCGGTGGTCACGGGCATTAAAACAATATCGCAATGACCAATCAATAATTCATGAAGGGTGGCTAAGCGCTCAGACACTAAATCTTGGTGAGGCGAGAAGGCATCGTATGGGAGGATTTCCCAATCTGGCAACAATCTGACGGTCAGATCGGGAGCAAAGACGGGGATTTCCTCATGCAAGCGCGCAGCATCTAAAGCACTGGCGCAAATGATCACCATCACAGAAAAGGCTGAACGATGATTCAAGGCCTGTTGGGCAATCACCGCAGCATCAGAAGAACCATTCAAGCCGCTCAAGGTAAAGCGCTGCCCATCCCTCGGTCCGGGTAGGGGGGGTGACCATGTCACCGAACTTGATTTGGCCAATATTTCAGCCGATAACTTCTGCATAAGCTAGACATTATAGAATTGAGGGATGAACTTAGCCGAAACCCCTCCAAATTCGATGCCCAAGCTGCATGTTCTGATTCCTTGTGCTGGCACTGGCAGTCGCATGGGTTTGAAGCAACCCAAACAGTTTGAGTTGTTGGCAGGTCTGCCGATGGCGCTTCACGCTATCAGTACCTTCTTATCAATGCCTGAGATTGCGTCTGTTTGGGTGGGTGTTTCAGAAGAAAGCAAAGAGCTGCCCCAAGAACTACCGAAAGCATCTTGGCCAAAGGACTCTCGCTTTAAGCTGAGCGCAACGGGTGGGGCCGCAAGAGCCGATACAGTGCTTAATACCCTCAAAGCCATGGCAAAAGCCGGCATTGATCAAGATGCCTGGGTCTTGGTGCATGATGCGGCCAGACCTGGTTTAACGGTTGAAGCAGCCAGACGTTTGATTCAAGCAGTCACTGAACACGTGTATGTCAGTGGCGGTATTTTGGCCATGCCCATGGCTGATACATTGAAACTCATTTCCCCACAAAACCCACAATGCATTGGTAAAACCTTGCCAAGAGATGGCTTGTGGTTAGCTCAAACACCACAAATGTTCCGTTTAATGGCTTTGACTGAAGCATTAGAAGCGGCTATTAAAAACAAGTTTGAAGTCACGGATGAAGCGAGCGCCATGGAGCGTGCTGGTTGTGAACCGCTCTTGGTGCCAGGCGAATGGCGTAATATCAAAGTCACATACCCACAAGACTGGGCATTGATGGATCAAATTTTGACCCATCACTCTCAAAAGAAAGAGAATCAATGACAAGCAGCGCATTTCGAATCGGCCAAGGTTACGACGTTCACGCATTGGTGGCTGGTCGTGATTTGATTTTAGGTGGCGTGAAGATTCCTAATGACAAAGGTCTATTGGGGCACTCAGACGCCGATGCTTTGCTGCATGCCATCACCGACGCACTCTTAGGAGCTGCTGCCTTGGGTGACATTGGTAGACACTTTCCTGATACAGACGATCGTTATAAAGGTGCGGACAGTCGCGTCTTACTCCGTGCCACCATGTCATTACTTCAAGCAGCAGGATATTCAGTGGGCAATGTCGATGCAACCATCATTTGTCAGTCACCAAAAATGGCGCCACACATACCTGAGATGGTTAAGAACATTGCCAGTGATTTGGGTGTTACTCCAGATCACATCAATGTCAAAGCTAAAACAAATGAAAAGCTCGGTCATCTTGGTAGGGGCGAGGGCATTGCTGTGCAAGCAGTTGCTTTGATTCAGAAATCCTAAGGTTTCCTTTATTTTTTTCCGTAGGCTGCGTCATGATCAGGTTCAATTAATAAAACCCTTAAAAAATGATCTTGTCTGAACCCAATTCCGCGTATTGATTTACTAACCCGGAATGAATAGAGTGCATCAATACCCTGTGGTGCTTGAATGCTGTGAATCTTTTCCCACCTCAAACCTTTATCTTTATAGACTTGATTCCAAGTGAGTTGGGTGAGTTTTTCGAAGGTAGCAATTGCCTTCTCCTGTTCAATTTGTTCTAGATTGTTCCAGGTTGATTGAAATGAGGGGCTATTAAGATCAATTTCTACTAATAACTCAGGCTTTACGTTTCGCGCCATGAGTTTTTGATATCTTTAACTTTGATAAATCGCTGGCTTTTGCTGGAGTTTTTTCTGCCCATGCCAAGGCTGCAGTTAGATTCTTTTTAACAGTTGGTGTATGAATCCATCTCTCATTATCAGGAATTACTGTGGCGGTTCTAATGACCCAAACACCAGGTTCAGGATTTTCAATTAGAACTTGACGACCAGCATGCTCCTTCCCAAGTGAAATTTGTCCACTTGAGCCTATAGATTTAATAACTTGATGATCGATGACTACGCCCATGGTTCTCTCCAATTCATGCAGCATGATTGCATTATAGCATGATGGCATGAATTTAGTGAAACCTTTTTTATTTCAATGCCAAATAGTTATTCAAATAAAAAAGCCTCAAATTGAGGCTTTTTCTTGATGCAGTAACTGATGAAGGGAGTTGATCAAACAGCTAACAATTCCACTTCAAATAGCAAAGTTGCGTTTGGTGGAATCACGCCACCAGCACCTGATGCGCCATAGCCCAAGTCTGATGGGATCACCAAGCGACGTGTGCCGCCAACTTTCATGCCTTGAACGCCTTCATCCCAACCGCGGATGACCATACCGCCGCCCAATGGGAACTCAAAAGGATCGTTGTGATCTTTGCTTGAATCAAACTTTGAACCTGCTTGACCGTTTTCATACAACCAACCTGTGTAATGAACTGACACATATTGACCTTTGGTGGCTTCTGCGCCAGATCCTACAACTGTGTCTTCATACTGCAAACCTGATGGAGTGGTGATCATCTTCTATCCTTATTTTTTTAAACTGTCTCTGATTTCTCTTAGTAGCTGAATATCTTCAGGTACTGGAGGTGGTGGTGCATCTGCTTCGTCCTGAAGTTTAATGCGATTAATGATTTTGACCATTTGGAAAATAATGAAGGCCAAAATCACGAAATTGAGGGTGATCGTCAAAAAGTTACCGTAGGCAAATAATGGTACGCCGGCCTTTTTGAGAGCATCCAATGTCATTGGGACATTTTCAGGAACTTTGCCTAAAACAATGAATAAATTAGAAAAATCTAATTTTCCACCAATCAACCAGGCAATCACGGGCATGATCACATCGCCCACCACGGAGTCAACGATTTTGCCAAAGGCGCCACCGATGATCACGCCAACCGCTAAATCAATCACATTGCCTCGAACTGCGAAGGCGCGGAATTCTTGAATCATCTTCATAGGGCTGCTCTTTCTGTCTGCTAAATCAATTAGGTCGGTAGTTTAGCTAGATTGGAAATGAAAGCCAATCCGCTTCATGGAGATAAGCGCTAAAAGCCCTATAAATCACTGAATCATAAGACGTCCTTTTGGACCGCCCATCATGTAGAATAGTGAGCTTTTGTAGTGTTTCACTAGTGGTGGCGGAAAAACCCTTGAGAGGTTGACTCCTAAGCCCCTAATTTTATTAGCTTAAACGGGATACCAGCATGTCTGTAACGATTGAAAACCTCGGCAATTTAGACCGTAAAATTACTTTAAGCTTTCCAAAAGCTGATACTGAAAAAGCACGCGCTGCGCGCTTACAAAAACTGTCAAAAACAGTAAAGATGGCAGGCTTTCGTCCTGGCAAGGTTCCCATGAAAATGGTTGAAGCCCAATACGGTATGCAAGTGGACTTTGAAGTTCAGTTTGACCATGCCTCTAAATTATTCTTTGATATCAGCAAAAAAGAAGGTTTGAAAATTGCTGGTCAGCCAAGTCTTGAGCCAAAGAGCGACATGACAGCTGATCCAATCGTTTATGACGCCAAGTTCGAAGTATTCCCAGAAGTAAAGATCGGTGATCTATCAAAAGTAGAAATCACTCGTCACACAACCGATGTGAATGATGCAGAAATCGACAAGACTCTAGACATCTTGCGTAAGCAGCGCGTTCACTACCATGTGCGTGGTGAAGCTGGTGAGCACGGCAATGGTGGTGCCAACACAGCGGCTCAAACTGGTGACCAAGTCACGGTTGACTTCGTGGGCAAGATTGATGGCGTTGAGTTCACAGGCGGCAAAGCTGAGACCTATTCTTTTGTTTTGGGTGAAGGCCGCATGTTGCCAGAATTCGAAGCTGCGGCTTTGGGTCTCAAAGTGGGCGATGAAAAAACTTTCCCATTGGCTTTCCCAGCCGACTATCACGGAAAAGACGTGGCTGGTAAAACAGCTGAGTTCACCATCGTGATGAAAAAAGTTGAATGGCCACATTTGCCAGAAGTGAATGATGAGCTTGCAAAGGCTTTGGGCGTTGCTGAAGGCGTTGCCAAAATGCGCGAAGAAATTCGTACAAACTTGACACGTGAAGTAGCTCGTCGCACACAGACTTTGTTAAAAGGCCAGGTAATGGAGTCTTTGACAAAAGCTTGTGAGATGGAAGTGCCTAAAGGTTTGGTTGCTCAAGAGCAAGAGCGTTTGATTGCCAATGCGCGTCAAGACCTAGCTGCTCGTGGTGTACCTAATGCCAAAGATGCTCCGATTCCTGCAGAACTATTCACTTCACAAGCGGAACAGCGCGTGAAGCTTGGTTTGATCTTGAATGAATTGGTCAAGCAGCAATCATTAGAAGCTAAGCCAGAACAAATCAAAGCTGAAATCGAAGAACAATCAGCCAGCTACGAAGATCCAAAAGAAGTGATGCGTTGGTATTACAGCGATCCAAAGCGTTTGGCCGATGTTGAAGCCCTTGTTTTAGAGAACAATGTGGTGGCTTATGTGACAGGTCTAGCCAAAGTATCAGAAAAAGCAGTAAGCTTTGAAGAACTCAGCAAGATGTAATTTTTGTATTGCTGTTGATGGATACCCTGGAGACAAAAAGAATATGAACCACACACAAAATAACGCACTAGATACACAAGCCTTGGGCATGGTTCCAATGGTCGTAGAAACATCTGGTCGTGGTGAGCGTGCTTATGACATTTATTCACGCTTATTAAAAGAGCGTGTGGTGTTCTTGGTAGGTGAAGTCAATGATCAAACAGCTAATTTGGTCATTGCTCAATTGCTTTTCTTGGAAAGCGAAAACCCAGAGAAAGACATTTCTTTGTACATCAACTCTCCAGGTGGATCTGTTTCTGCTGGTTTGGCTATTTACGACACGATGCAGTTCATCAAGCCGGATGTCAGCACCTTGTGCATGGGCATGGCAGCGAGTATGGGTGCATTCTTGTTGGCCGCTGGAACAAAAGGCAAGCGCTTCTCATTGCCTAATTCACGTGTGATGATTCATCAGCCTTTGGGTGGTGCACGTGGTCAAGCGTCTGATATTGAGATTCAAGCTCGCGAGATTCTTTATTTGCGCGAACGTTTGAACAAGGTATTGTCTGATCGCACAGGTCAAACCATTGAAACGATTGCTAAAGACACTGATCGTGATAACTTCATGTCAGCAGAGCAAGCCAAAGAATACGGCCTCATCGATCAAGTGATCGAAAAGCGCTGATCTAAAAGATAGTCAGGGGGTTCACTCATGAGCGATACAACCAATTCAACTGAGAAGCCTCTTTACTGCTCATTCTGTGGCAAGAGTCAGCACGAAGTTAAAAAACTAATTGCAGGCCCATCTGTATTTATTTGTGATGAGTGCATTGATTTATGCACGGACATTATCACCGAAGAAATCAGCCAATTGCCTGAAGCAGATCTTCGCGAAGGGCTGCCAACTCCTCATGAAATCCGCGCCAGTCTTGATCAATATGTGATTGGTCAAGATCATGCCAAAAAACAATTGGCAGTAGCGGTGTACAACCACTACAAGCGCCTGAAGCACATTGAAACCACTGGTGCCGCTAAAAACAAAAAAACTGTTCATAACGGTGTTGAGTTAGCCAAGAGCAATATCTTGTTGATTGGCCCGACTGGATCAGGCAAAACATTATTGGCTCAAACATTGGCCAGATTATTAGATGTGCCATTTGTGATCGCTGATGCCACAACTTTGACTGAAGCTGGTTATGTTGGTGAAGACGTTGAGAACATCATTCAAAAGCTTTTACAAGCTTGTGACTACAACGTTGAAAAAGCACAAAAGGGCATTGTTTACATCGATGAGATCGATAAGATCTCACGCAAATCAGACAACCCATCAATCACCCGTGACGTATCAGGTGAGGGAGTACAGCAAGCACTTTTAAAGCTTGTTGAAGGAACCATGGCTTCTGTACCTCCACAAGGTGGTCGCAAGCATCCCAATCAAGATTTCTTGCAAGTCGACACAACCAACATCCTGTTTATCTGCGGTGGTGCTTTTGACGGTTTAGAAAAAGTGATTCAGCAACGCACGGTCACAGCCGGTATCGGTTTTGGTGCTCAAGTGCGCGGCAAAGATGACCGTTCTATCTCTGAGTTGCTCAAAGAAGTTCAGACTGAAGATTTGATCAAATTTGGTTTGATTCCAGAATTGATTGGCCGTTTACCAGTGGTAGCCACCTTGGCTCAATTGGATGAAGCTGCCTTGGTTCAGATTCTCACAGAGCCTAACAATGCCTTGGTGAAGCAATACCAGGCCTTATTGGACATGGAAGGTGTTGAATTAGAGATTCGTCCTAATGCACTGAGTGCCATTGCTAAAAAAGCCATTGCCCGTAAAACAGGTGCCCGTGGTTTGAGATCGATCATCGAACACGCTTTGATGGATGTGATGTACGACTTACCAAGTCTAGAAAACGTTCAACGCGTCGTCATCGATGAGAGCACCATCAATGGTGATGGCAAGCCTTTGATGCTCTACCAAGAAGCATCCGAGAAGGCCGCTTCTTAAGAGCTTCTGATTGAACTAAATATAGTATTTAATACTGTTTAATCAGAAAAAACCCCCTAAATAGGGGGTTTTTTCATTTTTCCTCCCAAAAACAGTCATGGGCAAAGAAAAAATAGATGAAAAAATGAGAAAAATGCATTTTTTTATCAATTTTCTTAGTTTTTACCCTTGTTTTTGAGCAAAACAGACCCAAATTCAATGTATTCTTACTACGTAGGAAAATACAAACACACATTTTGGAGATAAACCATGCCTGGTGACTTGTTACTTCCTTCTGAACCCATCCAGCTGCCATTGTTGCCGCTAAGAGATGTGGTGGTATTCCCGCACATGGTCATTCCATTGTTCGTGGGTAGACCTAAATCTATCAAAGCTCTTGAAGCTGCCATGGAAACTGGCAAAAGCGTCTTATTGGTTGCTCAAAAAACGGCTGCCAAAGACGAACCTGCTGTGGAAGATTTGTACACAGTGGGCTGTATTGCCAAGATTCTACAAATGCTCAAACTGCCAGACGGCACCGTCAAGGTCCTTGTTGAGGGAACTCAACGTGCGGATGTTGCCAATGTTGAAGATAGTTTGGAATACTTCATGTGTGAAGCCACACCTCAAGCCATCGCTAGCAGCGAAGTGCCAGAGATCGAGGCTTTGCGTCGTGCGGTGGTTTCTCAGTTTGATCAATACGTCAAACTCAACAAAAAGATTCCTCAAGAAATCCTGGCGACTTTGCAAGGCATTGATGATGCCGGTCGCTTGGCCGACACCATCTGCTCACACTTGCCAATCAAGTTGGATCAGAAGCAAAGACTCCTAGAGTTGCCAACGGTGGTTGAGCGACTAGAAGCGATCTTGGCCCACCTTGAAAGTGAAATCGATATTCTTCAAGTTGAAAAACGCATCCGTGGACGTGTCAAACGTCAAATGGAAAAGAGTCAGCGTGAGTACTATTTGAATGAACAAGTCAAAGCTATTCAGAAAGAATTGGGCGAAGGCGAAGAGGGTGCTGATATCGAAGAACTCGATAAACGCATCAAAGCTGCCAAGATGCCTAAAGAAGCTTTGAAAAAAGCTGAATCAGAAATGAAGAAATTGAAGTTGATGTCTCCGATGTCAGCTGAAGCTTCAGTGATTCGTAACTACATCGAAACATTGGTGAACTTGCCTTGGAAGAAAAAGAGCAAGGTCAATAATGATTTAACCAATGCCGAAAAAGTATTGAACGAAGACCACTATGGTTTAGATAAAGTCAAAGAACGTATTTTGGAATACCTCGCAGTTCAACAACGCGTTGAAAAAGTGAAGGCTCCAATCCTCTGTTTGGTTGGCCCTCCTGGTGTTGGTAAAACATCTTTGGGTCAATCGATTGCTCGTGCCACAAACCGTAAGTTTGTGCGCATGGCCTTGGGTGGTGTGCGTGATGAATCTGAAATCCGTGGTCACCGTCGTACCTACATTGGATCAATGCCAGGCAAGATTTTGTCTAGCTTGACCAAAGTCGGTGTGCGCAATCCATTGTTCTTGTTAGATGAGATTGACAAGATGGGCATGGACTTCCGTGGTGATCCTGCGAGCGCGATGCTTGAAGTCTTAGATCCAGAACAAAACCACACCTTCCAAGATCACTATGTTGAAGTCGATTACGACTTGTCAGATGTGATGTTTGTAGCGACTTCAAACTCATTGAACATTCCAGGTCCTTTGCTTGATCGTATGGAAGTGATTCGTTTAGCGGGTTACACCGAAGACGAAAAAACGCACATTGCATTGAGCTACCTATTGCCTAAGCAAATCAAAGGCAATGGCTTGAAGTCTGGTGAAATTGTGGTGGATGAATCAGCGATTCGCGACATCATTCGTTACTACACCCGCGAAGCAGGTGTGCGTGCGCTTGAACGTGAAATCAGCAAAATCTGCCGTAAGGTGGTCAAGCTACTGTTGCTCAAAAAAGAAGCCGCACCAATCAAAGTCGATGGTTCGAACTTGGATAAGTTCCTATCAGTGCGTCGCTATGACTACGGTCTAGCCGCTAAGCAAAACCAAGTGGGTCAAGTCACTGGTTTGGCATGGACTGAAGTGGGTGGTGATCTATTGACCATTGAAGCAGCTGTGATGCCAGGTAAGGGCAACACGATTCGCACTGGTTCATTGGGTGATGTGATGAAAGAATCTGTTGAGGCAGCACGCTCAGTGGTTCGCTCACGTGGTCGCAAATTGGGTATCACTGAAGAATCTTTTGAAAAGAAAGATATTCACATTCACTTCCCAGAAGGCGCCACACCGAAGGACGGTCCATCAGCCGGTATTGCGATCACCACAGCTTTGGTTTCAGTCTTAACAGGCATTCCAGTCAGAGCCGATGTGGCCATGACTGGTGAAATCACCTTGCGTGGTGAGGTTTTGCCAATTGGTGGCTTGAAAGAGAAACTATTGGCGGCTCACCGAGGTGGCATCAAGCTAGCTTTGATTCCTGAAGAAAACATCAAAGATTTGACCGACATTCCTGATAACGTTAAAAACGCGATCGAGATTGTTCCCGTCAGATGGATTGATAAGGTCTTGGAATTGGCGCTAGAAAAAATGCCAGAAGCCTTGCCTGAGTTAACCGCTGAAGAAATCGCCAAAGCTGCTGAAGCAAGTAAATCTGCTCAAGCCAGCTCAGGGGATGTCCTCAAGCACTAATCTTGTATTAAAAGAACCTTCACACAATGGCCTCATCAGCCATTGTGTGAAGGACTTGTTTAACCAAACAGTCTGAAATATTTGCAGTGGGAATGAAGGTACTGTATACTCTCGTTTCTCTGTGGGTGCTTAGCTCAGTTGGTAGAGCGTCGCCCTTACAAGGCGAATGTCGGCGGTTCGACCCCGTCAGCACCCACCACAGATTTCTTCTGACTTTTTCTACGTCAACACCACATACCCATGCTTGAATCGATCCGTAAGTACCAAAAAATACTGATGGGGCTTTTACTTTTGCTCATCTTGCCATCTTTCGTCTTTTTGGGCGTTGAGAGTTACATGAAAGACATGGGCAAAGACTCAGCCTTGGTCAAAGTGGATGGTGCTGCCATCACCCGTCAAGAACTTGATAATGCTGTGAAATTAAGAGCTGATCGTTTGCAACAACAGCAAGGTCGTGTGGACTCAGCCTTGGTCAACAGCGTGCCGTTCAAACAAGCAGTTTTGAATGAAATCGTTCAACAGCGCCTGTTGGCTTATGAAATGAAAGCCCTCAAGCTCTCTATCAGTCCTGAAGCCTTGGCCCGTGATTTGACACAAATTCCAGAAATCAAAGCGCTTTATAACAATGGTCAGTTTGATGCTGAGCGATATAAAAAGCTTTTGGCCAGCAATAACTTGACGGTCGACCAATTTGAAAATGGTCGTCGTTATGAGTTGATGACACGCCATGTTTTGACAGCAGTGGTTGCTACAGGTATTGGCTCAAGAAAAGTGGCTGAGCAAGTATCCATCGCCTTTGAAACAGAACGTGAAGTTCAATCATTGCGATTCTCACCGAACGACTTTGTTTCTAAAGTGAATCCATCACAGCAAGACATTGAGTCTTTCTATCAAAGCAATATCAATGCTTACCAAGCGCCTGAGAACGTAGAAGTTGAATACGTGATCTTGCAAGGTGATGCTAAGGCAGATCCAAAGAAATTCGCAGAAAAAGCAGATTTGTTCGCCAACATGGCTTATGAACAGTCTGATAGTTTGAAGCCAGTGGCTGATCGCTTGAGCTTGCCAATTCAAAAAGCCAGCAACATCACCCGCGGTGGTTTGCGTGGAGCTCCAGCGGATCATCCATTCAACAACCCTAAATTATTGGCAGCCATCTTTGCTGATGATGCAGTTAAAAATCGTCGCAATATTGAAGCCTTAGAGTTATCACCAGGAAAGATCATTTCTGCGCGTGTCACAACTCACAAGCCACAAGCTGCTTTGCCTTTGTCTCAGATCCAAGCTGATGTGAAAAAACAAGTGTCACTCAGAATGGCTCAAGAGTTAGCACTCAAGACTGGTCAAGAACGATTTGAAGCACTTCAAAAGAACCCAAGCGAATCAGCAGGTTTTAGTTCTGCCAAATGGGTATCTCGCAATAAACCAGCAGATCTGACTGCCAGCGGTATGGATGCTGTGATGTCAGTGAACGCAAAACAATTGCCAGCAGTGGTCAGTGCCCAAGCCAATGATGGCGGATTTGCTATTTACCGAGTGAACAAATTGCAACAGCCAAGCCAATCAGATCAAAAATTGCGTGCCAATCAAGCCCGTCAAGTAGCAGACCTCAGCACCCAAGCTGAAGCAGCCGCTTATTTTGAGAGTGTGAAAGATCGTGCAGGTGTTAAGCAAGTGAATTCTGTGAAGTAATTATTGAGTAGCTAGACAATTAAATGCATGATCTAAAAGCCACTTCAAATCAGAAGTGGCTTTTTTCATTGATAAAAGACTTTCAATCAATTCTAAATAAGTCATAATCCCTGCATGCAAGCCGCCAATCAAATCTTCTTCTCACTACTAGCTCTGATGCTGGTGGGTTTGTACGTCAGCACGATCACGCCATCGGGATATAAAAAAGATAAGAATTTAATCTATTGGCAGGCGTCAATTTTATTGAGAGCCGCCGCTTTTGTTGCTTGGACCGTCTCACCTTATTTATTTGGTTTTTCTCTCACGATTGCTAATTTTTGCTTCTTGGCTTCGATGGTACTTTTGGTCCTCTTGTTTAGAAGTTGGCGCGTTGAGATCACTCGCTCAAGTTTGCTTGTGGCGGCAGGATTTTCATTGATTGCGATCATCATTTATGAAGTGTTGCGGCAAAGTGGCGCAGGCTTTGCAATTAGAACTGGCTATATGTCGATTCCGATTTTGATACTTTCAATTTGGGAAGTTAATGAGTTAACCCGATTGCTAAAGAAAGATCAAAGTTTTGGTCTTAAGGTATTGATGGGAATCGTTTTGGTTAGTTTGACGGTTACTTTCTCTGTTGGCGTATACGGACTCATCAATCACACAAGAGGTGTTAGTCAACTGATTCAATTTGATAGCACTTTCATTCTTTGGGGTAGCTTGAGTGCACACCTCTTGATTTATATTGCGGTCAGTAGTTATTTGTACCAACGCTTGATGAAGAGTGAATTAAGTGCCAGGATTGGTCTTGAGAGAAGCTCCACTGAGAATGCTCAAATTAAGGCGCTTCTCGAAGAACGTGAAGGTTTGATTTCATCTCTATTGATTGCTAATAAAACGGCGGCCACTGGCGCACTGTCAGCATCGATTGCCCATGAGCTGAATCAGCCTGTGGGAGCAATCAGTCTTAATGCTGAGTTCATCCAGCGCCAATTGAATGAAGGTCAAACTGATCCTAGTAGTCTCAAAGAGGTCATCACCAGTATCCAGCAAGACAATCACCGCATTGCCAAAATTGTCTCTACCTTGAGAGATATCTTCAGGCAAGAAGAAATCAAAACCAGTGATGTGCATTTGGATGAGTTGATCGAGCAAACCAAATCCATCATCGTGCCTCAGGCCCGTGACTTAAAAATCAACTTAAAGTTTGATTTGAATGTGAATCAATCAATACCTATGAATAACAATGAAATCAGTCAGGTGTTGATCAATCTCTTGAATAACTCCATTGAGGCACTTTCAAATTCAAATCAGTCAAATAAAGAAATCAACATCCATACCCGAGTATTTGGTAATTATGTGGAGTTAAAAATTTCTGACAATGGCCCAGGCATTCCTGATCAATTAAAAGCCAGTATTTTTGATTTGATGAAAACCAACAAAAAGCAGGGCATGGGTTTGGGCTTGTGGCTATGCAAGCACATCATTGATAGACACCAAGGCCGCATCAGCTACCAGCAGTCTTCATTGGGTGGCGCTGAATTCTTGATTCAGTTACCAATTGAATGCGTTGGAACTTAAGATCTAAGTCTTAAGGCTTTAAAAGAGGCTCTAACTTGGGCCAAACATTCTCAAGCATGATGCTTTGTGCCATCACATTTGGATGAATCCGATCTGCCTGAAACAAATCCATGCGTGTGGCCACGCGCTCTAAGAAGAAGGGTAGTAACTCAACGTGTTCGGCTGATGCCAACTTGCCATAAATGCCAAAAAACTTATTGGTGTAGTCCAGGCCATAATTTGGTGGAATGCGCATGCCCAGCAATAAAACTTTGGCACCTGATTGCTTCGATGCCTGAATCATTTTTCTTAAATTCTGTTCAGTGGCTGGTAGCTGTAAACCACGCAAGGCATCATTGGCACCCAACTCAATCACGACCACTTTCGGCTGATGGGTTTTTAACAATAGAGGTAGACGAGTTTGACCGCCGGCCGTTGTTTCTCCGCTGATGCTGGCATTAACGACTTGCCAGCTTGAATGATCCTTCCTTAAACGATCTTCTAATAACTTGACCCAACCAGTGCCACGGGGCAAGCCATATTCGGCTGAGAGGCTGTCTCCAAGGATTAAAATTTTTGAAGATTGCGCCATGACAGTGGGGCTATTCAAAAGAGCCATGCAGAAGACAGTAAACACCATTACCATGTGTGTGATGAGTGCTTGATAGCGATTGCGCTCCGTGGATTTAGATTTAAAACTCAAACGACAACTTAAAAAACGACTCAAACTAAGCTCCTATGCATGCAACATCACTCAAAACCGTTCTAGAAGTTTCACATTTGGCAAAAACTGTGGATACGGTGGATGGTCCTCTGACTATTTTGCACGATATTAATTTTTCAGTTGCTGAGGGTGAAAGTTTGGCGATTGTGGGAGCCAGTGGTTCAGGTAAAAGTACCTTGTTGGGCCTCTTGGCTGGGCTAGATACTCCAAGCAAAGGTCAAGTCTTGCTGATGGATCGTGATATTTCTGCTGCCAATGAAGATCAGCGAGCCCAAATCCGATCTCAGCACGTGGGTTTTGTATTTCAGTCATTTCAATTAATTGATCATTTGACCGCTTTGGAAAACGTTCAGCTTCCTCTGGAACTGGCCGGCATGCCCAGAGCCGAAGCTGCAGCCAAAGCTCAAGTTTGGCTAGAAAAGGTTGGTTTATCTGAGCGTCTCAAGCACCGCCCCAAAACATTGTCAGGTGGTGAGCAACAACGCGTGGCTTTGGCGCGTGCTTTTGTCACAGAGCCAGACATTCTGTTTGCCGATGAGCCTACAGGTAGCTTGGATGAGCAAAATGGCCAAAAAATCATTCAATTGCTATTCCAGCTCAACCAAGAACTGGCTTCAACCCTGATTTTGGTCACCCACGACATGGCCTTGGCCAGCCGTTGTGAGCGTCAAATGGTTTTAAATAATGGCCGGGTGGTGGCATCAGACTAAAGAAGCCTGAAGAAGCTTGATAAGCCTAGATTAATAGGGCATTTCTGCAAAAAATAGCTTTAAAAACAATAGCAAGAATGCCATTCGTTTTATAATCTTCGGATGCCTGCAAATCGTCGTTTTTTAAGCCTCAATGGGTCTCAAGCCCTCTCTCAATTTCGCCAACAGCGTCTTTTAAGCTCTTTATCTGAGCAAGGCGTCGAGCTCACTCAGATCCAAGCGCAATTTGTGCATTTTGTCTGGTCTGATGCTGAACTTTCAGGTGATCATCAGCAGGTTTTGGCCGGCTTACTGAATTATGGTGAACCATTCCAATTGATCGAGGCCAAAGGCTTATTTGCTGGCAAACAAGATCACGCAGTTGTAGCCCCTCGCATTGGTACGATTTCACCTTGGGCCAGTAAAGCCACTGACATTGCTCATCATTGTGGTTTGCGTGTCTTGCGCATCGAACGCGGTGTGCAGTTTTTCTGGACCAGTAAAAAAGCGTTGAACGAAGCTCAGCGCCAAGCAGTTTTGGCAGCGATTCATGATCGCATGACAGAAATCACCTTGCCATCGATTGAGTCAGCAGCTGAGCTCTATCAAACTTTGAGCGACAAAGCATTCACACGTATTGATATTCTCAAAGGCGGTCAAGCCGCTCTTGAACAAGCCAACACCACCATGGGCTTGGCCTTGTCTGATGATGAAATCATCTACTTGGTTGAAAACTTCAAAAAATTGAACCGTAATCCGAGTGACGTTGAGCTCATGATGTTTGCACAAGCCAACAGTGAACATTGCCGTCACAAGATCTTTAATGCCACTTGGACCATTGATGGTCTAGAGCAAGACAAGTCTTTGTTTGCCATGATCCGTAACACGCACCAATTGCAACCAAAAGGCACGGTGGTGGCTTATTCAGATAACTCCGCCATCATGGTGGGTTGTGAAGCTGAAGTATGGGCCCCTAATGAACAACAAGAGTATGTGAAGCAAACACGTTTGACGCACACGCTCATGAAAGTAGAAACGCACAACCATCCAACAGCGATTGCCCCATATCCTGGAGCATCCACTGGTTCTGGCGGTGAGATCCGTGATGAAGGTGCCACAGGTATTGGTGGTAAACCTAAAGCAGGTTTGTCTGGTTTTTCAGTATCGAACTTGAACTTGCCCGGCAGTCAATTGCCTTGGGACCAAGAGGCGTATGGTAAGCCTGAGCGCATTGCCTCTCCATTACAAATCATGATTGAAGGTCCTTTGGGCGGTGCGGCGTTCAATAATGAATTCGGTCGCCCGAATCTAGGTGGTTACTTCCGCGTGTTTGAGCAAACCATTGATGGTGAGCGCCGCGGTTACCACAAGCCCATCATGATCGCTGGTGGTATTGGTGCCATCGATGATGGTCATACCCACAAAAAAGAAATCAAACCCGGTTACCTTTTGGTTCAATTGGGTGGCCCAGGTATGCGCATTGGTATGGGTGGTGGAGCTGCGAGCTCAATGACCACTGGTGCGAATACTGCTGACTTGGACTTTGATTCAGTGCAACGTGGCAATCCAGAAATCGAACGCCGCGCTCAAGAAGTGATCAACGCTTGTCGTGCCATGGGTGAGAAGAACCCAATTGTTTCTATCCATGACGTGGGAGCGGGCGGTTTATCGAATGCATTCCCAGAATTGGCTGATGGCGCTGGTTTAGGTGCCACCTTTGATATGCGCAAAGTGCCACTAGAAGAAAGCGGCATGAGCCCAGCTGAAATCTGGTGCAATGAATCTCAAGAACGTTATGTATTAGCGATTGCAAAAGAAAGTCTGCCAATTTTGCAGGCGATGTGTGATCGTGAACGTTGCCCAATCGCGGTTGTTGGTGAAACAACGAAAGAGCGTCAATTGTTCTTGGTTGACACCAAAGAGGCCGAAGGTAAAGACGAGCGTCTACCGATCGACATGCCGATGGAAGTTCTGTTGGGCAAGCCACCGCGCATGCACCGGGATGTTAAGCGTCTTGAAAAGAAACTGCCTGAGATTGATCTCACCGATGTCAAACTAGATCAAGTGGCCAGTTGGGTTTTGCAACACCCAACCGTTGCCAGCAAATCATTCTTGATTACCATTGGTGACAGAACCGTGGGTGGCTTGAACGCCCGCGATCAATTCGTTGGACCGTGGCAAGTACCAGTGGCTGATGCTGCTGTGACCTTGATGGACTTCAAAGGCTATCGTGGTGAAGCCATGTCAATGGGTGAGAGAACGCCATTGGCGGTGATGAACGCACCAGCAGCAGCACGCATGGCAGTGGCTGAATCGATCACCAATATTCTTTCTGCTGATATTGACAGCATTGAAGACATCAAACTATCTGCTAACTGGATGGCTGCTTGCGGCAATCCTGGTGAAGATGCCAAATTATTTGATTCTGTTAAAGCAGTGGGCATGGAACTTTGCCCAGCCTTGGGTATTTCAATTCCGGTGGGTAAAGACTCCTTGTCGATGCGCACGCAATGGGATGATGAAAAAACTGCTGAAAAGAAATCAGTCACATCTCCTGTTTCATTGATCATCTCAGCGTTTGCGCCTGTGGTTGATACACGCCAAACAACAACACCTTTGTTGCAAATCAAAGATGAGCAAGGTCAAGCACTTGATACAGAAATCGTATTAATTGATTTGGGTCGTTCAAAGAGCCGCATGGCTGGCAGTATCTTGTCTCAAGTGATCGACCAAGCTGGTCAAAGCACGCCAGACTTAGATGACCCAGAGGATCTAAAGAATCTAGCAAAAGCAATCATCAGTATGCGCCGTCAAGGATTGCTCTTGGCTTATCACGACCGTTCAGACGGTGGTCTATTTGCAGCCGCCACTGAAATGGCATTCACATCACACGTTGGTGTTTCACTCAATGTGGATATGTTGGTGCTTGATAAAGATCACGAATCTGATTTTGGTGATGCCAAGAACTGGGCTCAGCAAGTATCTGGCAGAAGAAACGATTTGACCTTGAGAGCACTCTTCAATGAAGAGTTGGGTGCCTTGATCCAAGTGAAACGCGAGCACCGCGACACCGTTTTTGAAATCCTCAAGCAACACAACTTATATAGCTGCAGTCATGTGGTTGCCAAGCCAAACACCACAGGCCAAGTAGAAATCTGGCGCGATGCGAAGAAGATTTTGGATGTGCCACGCCACGTTTTACAAAAACTATGGCAAAGCACCAGCTGGCAGATCGCGCGTTTGCGTGACAACCCAGATTGCGCCGATAGCGAAAACAATCTTGTCGACAACTTGGCTGATGCAGGCATGCAGCCAAAACTCACATTTGATCCAAGTGACAATGTGGCAGCCCCTTACATTGCCAAAGGTGCCAAGCCTAAAGTCGCGATTCTTAGAGAGCAGGGCGTTAACTCACACCTAGAGATGGCGTATGCCATGGACTGGGCTGGCTTCTCAAGCTATGACGTGCACATGAGTGATCTGATTGCTGGACGAGTCAACCTAAAAGACTTCCAAGGCTTGGTGGCTTGTGGCGGATTTAGTTATGGTGACGTTTTGGGTGCTGGTGAAGGTTGGGCGAAATCCATTCTTTTCAACCCAGCGATCAAAGACCAATTTCAAACCTACTTTAATCGTCCAGACACCTTTGGTTTAGGTATCTGTAATGGCTGTCAGATGATGTCTAACTTGGCCAGCATCATTCCAGGTGCTGATACATGGTCTAAGTTCACACGCAATAAATCAGAACAGTACGAAGCACGCTTGGTGATGGTTGAAGTGACGCAATCACCATCGATCTTCTTACAAGGCATGGCAGGCAGCCAGTTGCCAATCGCTGTGGCCCACGGTGAAGGCTTTGCCAACTTCAGTCAACAAGGTAACAAAGAGCAAACAAAAGCCAAAGGCTTGGTGGCTCTCAAATTTGTTGATAACCAAGGACAAGCCACAGAGACTTATCCATTGAACCCGAATGGTTCACCAGAAGGTATCACTGGCTTGACGACACCGGATGGACGTTTCACAGTCTTGATGCCTCATCCTGAGCGAGTCTTTAGAACAGCACAAATGAGCTGGGCTCCAAAGCAGTGGCATGACATCGCTGATGGTGCAAGCCCATGGATGCGCATGTTCCGCAATGCCAGAGCTTGGGTAAAGTAAGAGTAAGTAAAGTATTCAATCGAACAATTGAATAAGACTTACTCGTTCTAAATTGAAGCAAGCACTAGACCATAAGGCTCAACAAGCGTTGAGCCTTATTCTTTTATCGGAGGCCGCGATGGCTAGCAAACAAGCAAAAAAAATAGTCAGTAAAAAAGATCCCAAACCAACATTTGCACCAGTTACATTCTCTGAAGAGCATGGTGTGCGCTTTTTACACTTTGGAACTTGGTGGGTGCAGGGCGCTATGCGCATCAATAAGCCTGACTTCATTGAACTAGAGTACGCCCAACAAATGATGGCTGGCTTACTCTTCCTAGATCCCAATGACAAAAGACTGAATCAAGCTAAACACAAAAAAGAAGATAAGAAGAAGCCACAGCAACCATTCCACATGGTTCAGTTGGGTTTGGGTACAGGTGCATTGACCAAGTTTGCTCATAAGCATTTTCCAAAGGCTCAAGTCACGGCGATTGACCTCAACCCAGCGGTGATTGTGGCGGCCAGAGTCATGTTCAACATGCCACCATCGAATCAACACCTCAATGTGCTGCAAACAGATGCCCTGAAATACGTCACCAACAAAAAACATAAAGAAAGCATCGATCTACTCCAAGTAGATTTATACGACGCGACTGCCAGAGGCCCAGCTTTGAGCTCTCCAGAGTTTTATCAGGGCTGTTATGACAGTCTTAAAGAACCTGGTGTGATGACGGTCAATCTATTTGGTAACCATAAGAGCTATAAAACCAACATCATCAATATATGTAATGCTTTTAACAACCGCGTCATGGTTTTTCAGCAAGTGCATGACTGCAATATCGTCGTGATTGCCTTCAAAGGCCCCCATTTGGAAGTTGACTGGAGTGATGTGAAGGGTAGAGCAGCCTATTTAGAGAAGAAATATGGATTGCCCACCAAAACGTGGGTGCCAGGACTCAGATCTGAGAATGCCCGACAAGAAAACTACCTATCTATATAGATAGTCTCTTTTCTCTTAGTTTGAGAAATTTCCAAAAGCCACCCAAGGGTGGCTTTTTTACATCCATTGGAAAGCTATTCATAAACTGCCACTTAAAATGCGTTAAGGCAAACATTACGTTAAAAATGTAAAAAATACCAAAAAGAGTGATTCCTAGTGAAATTGATAAGCAGCAGGAAAAGATAAAAATTGATTAACCAATTAAAAAGTAAATAAAGGAGAGCTTAAAAAGATCATGGCGTAGATATTAATTAGGAAATTAATGCGCTTAATTAAGTAAACAAAAGAACTGGAAATAATTCTCTTTAAGCAAGGTAAGGTATATAAAGGGCTGATTTAGAAGATGGACCAATCCATATAAAGTACTAATCCAGATAAAAGGGGAGGAGGACAGGGAGCGAAACAACATACTTGAAGTCAATAACATAAGCTGTATATAAGATGCCCCATGAAGAAGTAGAGAGACAAGTAAAAGTAAAGAGAAGCATCTAAACCACTGAAGAAAGGCCTAGAAGATAAAAATAAGGGCGATAAAAGCCCAGTAATCAGCCTTCAGGCCACAATAAAAGCCTCAAAACACGGCAAAACATTGGGAAATTAACCAAAGAATACATTTACCAATTAAGTTAATTGAGGTAAATTTCACAGTTCTTTAAATTAACAAAAAAGGTTAAGGTTAATCATGTTACCTCTAGATAACGTTACAACCATCTACTTAACAGGCTTTATAGCCATTGCTTTCGCAGTTACTCAGTTGATTCTATTCAGAAAAAAAGGCTTCTCAGCTTACCTTTGGGCCGCTGGTTACCTACTGATGGGCCTTGGTTACATCGTAACGCTGCTTAATATCGCAGATCCATTACCTCATACATGGGTAGCAGGTCCAATCGCAGTATTAATGGGTAGTTTGGTGACATTGAGCTCATTAGGTATATGGTCTGGATATGCATTACCTAAAAAAGCATCCTTAATATGCTTGGGTGGCGTGGCTTTGACCGCTACATTGTTTAATTTCAGCAGATTATTCCAAGCCCCATTGGGAAGCCTTGAAGCCATTCTATTGGCACCAGTTTCTGCGACACTTATATATAGTGGGTGGTTCGCCGGTGTTCAAGCACTCAAAACCAGAAGTAAATACATCTATTTAATCAGTGGTGTCTTCTGGGTTCAGGGTGTGTTCATGGCCTTATTAACTTTGGGTGCATTAGCAGCCAAAGGAAGTGACTATATTATTGTCACTTCAGAGGTGGTTTACTGGACAAGTCTGATTAATCTAGGTGCAACATTGGTGGCCAATATTGCTTGGTCACTACAAATATCAGAAGACCTGTTAATTAAGAATGGATTAGTAAAACCAGCTTTGGCTGAGAAATCTCCAGCCAAGGATAAATCTACAGAAAAAACCTCTTTCTTTAATAAAGAAGATAAACCTGCTAAAGAAAAGTCTATTAATAAGAAAGCCGATACCACTGAAACTATTTCTGTTAACCCAGATTTATTAACAGACACTGAAAAGCTAGGTTTATTAGAAAAGTTAACCGATAAGGAGCATGAAGTTTTCTTATTGGCAGCAGAAGGTAAGAAGAATGGCGAGATCGCTAGCATTCTTAACTCTTCAGAAGCCAGTGTTAAGGTCCACCGCTCAAGAATGACTGGTAAGTTAGGTATGAAAAAACCAGAAGACCTTAAAAAGTTAATCTCTAAGGCAGTCTCAGTTCGAGAAAGTAAAGAAGCTGACCAAACTTTACCAGCTGAAAATGATAGCCCAGACCTCTTTACCAAGAATTAACTTTTCAAAAGTTAAGAAAAAGTAAATTTACGGCCACCTTCGGGTGGCTTTTTTGTTTCTTAACCTTCCTGTATTCCATCAATTTTTGTGAAAAATGTCTTGGTTAACTTTCTAAGTTGTTCATTTTTCCCTTTTTCAGCATGAAAAAAGCCTACATCATTTCTGTAGGTTTTTGTAGGAAGTCTAATTAATTCAAGAACTTAGAAGCTTTTGTTTTTGCTAATAGGGTTGAATTCCTCTAAAATCGCATGCGCGTACCCGTTCTGAAAAGTTTTCAGAACATTTTTTTGCAAAAAACAGAGAAAAAATGAGACTTCGTTTCCTTATGCCCCTTGTAGCTATTGGCTTTACAGCCATGACTACACTTGCGCATTCGGCAACTGTCAACGACCCAGTCTACCCTGCGGCTGGAGCTTTGCAGCAAGAGCTGCAAAAGCAAGTGCCAAAGCTTCAGCCTTTGCCCACGCCTTCTGCACCCAAGGCACCAGCCAAACCTCAAGAGGCTAAGCCAAGTGAGGTGAAGGTGACCATCAAGGGCTTCCGAATAGATGGCAATAAGACTTTGTCTGAAGAAGTCATCAAAGAAACTCTCAAGCCTTGGCTTGGTAAGACCGTTGCTTTTCAAGAGCTCCAAAAGGCTGCAGACTCAGTGGCAGCCTTGTACCAAACCCAAGGTAAGCTCGCTCAAGTTTCAGTACCACCTCAAAAAATCACTGATGGCATCGTCATTCTTAAGGTCCTTGAAGCCAAGCTAGGGGCGGTTCATATCGACATGCCGAATGGCCCATCACGCTTCACCGAAGACCGAGCAAGACGATACATCACCGATGCGAACAGACTCTCCGAGATTGTTCAAACACAATCGATTGAACGCTCAATCTACATCCTCAATGAAACCCCAGGTATTGCTGTCACTACGCAGCTCGAGCCTGGCAAGAACGAAGGTGATGTGGATTTACGTGTGAACCTCGCGGACACCAAGCCATACCGTGGCAAGGTTGAGGCTAACAATTACGGTAGTCGCAGTACTGGTATCGGCCAACGCGTTGTGAGCATGACTTTTGATAACCCTGGGTCTATGGGTGATCAGCTCTCTTTCAGCAACATCAAATCATCTGGATCAGATTTCTCAAACGCCAGTTACTCAGTTCCTCTCAACACAGATGGCCTCAGAGCTGGTGTGTCTGCGAGCTACCTAGACTACGAAAACGTGGGTCATTTCAGCCTTCCAGAAAACACATCAGCTGCCTTTGGCCGCGCAAAAACAGTTGGACTTAATCTGACTTATCCATTGCTCAGGAGTCCTGCTCAGAACGCGAATTTATCGGCAGGTCTTGATCGCAAAATGTATATCAACAAGGCAGTGTCTAGTGGCGCAGCCACCAGTGACTATCGCATTGAAAACATGGTTTTTGGATTCTCTGGCAATGCCTTTGATGGTTGGGGTGGGGGTGGTGTAAATGCACTTGCTCTGAACTTGACCAAGGGCCATGTGATTGCTGGTTCAGAGACACCAGACTACGGCAACAACAAGCCAACCACGTTTACAAAAATTACAGGCAACATCTCTCGTAATCAGCAAATCGTTCCTGATAAAACTGTCCTCTCTGTAGCGATATCAGGTCAAATTGCTTCTGTTGATCTTGACTCAGCTGAAAGGTTCTACTTGGGTGGACCATCTGGTGTAAGAGCTTATCCTGGTTCTCAGGGCGGTGGTAGTCAAGGTGCCATGATCAACATTGAGATTCAGCAACAGTTGGAAGATAAGTTTGTTGCTACGGCCTTTTATGATGCCGGCTTTGTAGAGCAAAACCGCAATAAAAATCTTTTTGAGCGTGGTAACACGAACGCCAACAATAGCTACAGCTTGCGCGGTGCAGGTGTTGGCTTGAAGCGTGCTGATCAAGATTTTATTTTTAGCACTTCTGTCGCTTGGAAACTTGGACACAACCCTTTGTACACAGCACAGGGCGTGGGTGTTAACAACGATGGCCGATCCAAAGGCGCTTACATTTGGGCTCAAGCCCAGTGGATGTTCTAAGCCATGAAAGCCCTGAACAAATACCTACTCGTGAGCCTTGCCTTTTTGGCAACGGGTGAGGTATTCGCTCAATCTGCGGTAGCCACGGACGCTCTACCTTCTGGCGGTAAGGTCATGGCTGGTTCTGCGACCATTGTTCAATCTGGCAACACATTGAACGTTGTTCAAGCATCTCAACGTGCGGTAGTGAACTGGCAGAGCTTCAATGTTGGTGCGCAAGCCAAGGTTGAGTTCACTCAACCTAATGCCCAAGCAGTTATTCATAATCGTGTCACTTCTGCCACAGCCTCCCAGATTGACGGCATGGTCAAATCTAACGGGCAGGTCATCGTTTCTAATGCTAATGGCGTTATCTTTGGCAAAGGTTCACAAGTTGATGTTGGAGCTTTGGTGGCCACCACCATGGACATCAATGACAAAGACTTCATGGAAGGTAAGAGCACCTTCAAAGGTAATGGCTCAGGCGCTGTGGTCAACCACGGTAAGATCCAAACCAAAGACCCCAAAGGCTATATCGCTTTATTGGCTCCAGAAGTACGCAACGAAGGCTACATCCTTGCTAAGGGCGGAGCAGCTAACGTAGTTGCCCTGGCCAGTGGAAGCCAAGTGACCTTGGACTTCCGTGGCGATCAGCTCATGACCGTGAAGGTCGACGCTTCTGCCTACAAATCATTGATTGAGAACAAGCGAGTGGTTCAGGTAGAAGGTGGATTGGTGGTGATTGCCGCTAACTCAGCCGCCCAGTTGATGGGCTCAGTCATCAAGAACAGCGGGCGCATCAGCACCAGCTCCATGGTCAACAACGGTGGTGTGATTGAGATCTTGGCCGATAACGTCCAGAACTCAGGCGCCATCATGGCCAATGCCAAAAGCAGCACAGGTAATGGCGGTCAGATCAACATCAAAGGCAACACCATTGCTCTAGCGGATAGCAGCAAGATCAAGGCCAATGCCAAAGAGCAGGGCAATGGCGGTCAGATCATCGTCCTCTCAGAAAAGAAGACCCAGGTATCAGGCGTGCTTGAAGCCAAGGGTGGCAAGACCAGCGGCAATGGCGGCTTCATTGACACCAGCTCTAAGGAAGTCCTAGAGATCAGCAGCAAGACAAAGGTTGATACTTCAGCAAGAAACACCCTAGGCAAAGCAGGTACTTGGCTATTGGATCCAATGGATCTCCTAATAACCACAGGTTTTGCTCAGGTAATCAGCGATGCGTTGCAAAACAACAACGTCACAGTTCAGGTGCAGGGCAACGTCTGTTCAGGGGGTAGCTGTACCCAGAACGGCAGCGGTAACCTCACGATTGACCATGGCGTAACCATCACGAAGAGTGGAAGCACAAGAACAGTCTTAACTTTCTTAGCAGATGGCACCTTCTATAACTATGGTGTCATCAACCAGGCAGCTGATTCAATCTTAGAAGTGGTGATTCAGGCACAAAACATTAACCTGGCCCAAAACAGCAAGATAGAAGTTAACAAAGTTACGATCATAGCAGTTAACTCAGTAACAGGTTACGGTAGCATCATTGGGGCAGGAGCTAACCCATTGGTTAACATCTTGGCTAACATTTTTAACTTCCATGGCGCCATCACGGTTAACTCCAGAGCACAGGTTACGGTTAACGGCGTTACAAGTAACAGTGCCACAGTTGGAACTATCCGCATCACAGCGGATGAGTTAACTTTGGCATCGACTGGTAAGTTAGAAGCCAATGGTGATATTAATGGTGGTACGATTATATTAAGTGCTAATAGCACTGGCATTATTACTATCGAAGGATTAATCCAAACAAATGGTGGTAATGGTCGTGGTGGAGAGATTAATATCTCACAAGCTGACGATATTCACATTAATAACGCTATTATCCAATCCAATGGTAATAATGGTGGTTATATCAATATATTTACCAACTCTGGTGACTTAATCCTACAAAATGCATTAATCCAAACCAACGGTTCAAATGGCCGAGGTGGTTCTATTGGAATATCCGCCACTAATAATACTTTGATCTCAGATTCTAATATCGAAGCAAAAGGATTAAATCAAGGTGGCATAATCTTAATCGGCAATGATGCAGATAATGGCACATTGCCGTTTTCTATTTATACCGATATAAATGTTAATTCAGTTATTAGTACAGATACTCTGAATAATCAAAATCAAGTTAATCCAGATTATGTGGGCGGTTTTATTGAAACCTCAGCTCACACATTAAATCTACTCGGAACAATTAATGCTGGTCGGGGTGGTATGTGGCTGATTGACCCATTCAATATAATCATTGATTCAACCACTGCAACAGCTATTCAAAATGGCCTAACGTCCAACGTTACGATTCAAACAACATCCACTGGTACTAATTGTTCAGGTGCAACATGCTCTGCTAGCTGGGATGGCGCTTCAGGAAATATCAGCATCATAGCTCCAATCTCAACAATAAATACTGGAACTCTAACGTTTGATGCTGTTGGTAGCATTGTCATTAACGCCAATATCTCTATAAGTGGTCAATTGGTTGTAAACCCTGGTGCAAATAAAGAATTTGTCATGGGTGTTAACTTATCTAATGGAGTTGGAGCCACCATTACCGCTAATAGTGGCTTTGTAGTGAATAGTGTTTCAAGAACAGGCATTACTTCTTACTTAACAGGGAACATTACTACCACCAATACCGCTATTACCTTTAATTCTGCGGTTCAAATTGCAAACTTTGGCTCTTCAAATCCTTTGTCTATTTCAAGTCAGGGTGGTGCAATTTCGTTTACTAGCATTAGTGCATATTCAAGCAACTTTATATCTTATGCCCAAAAAATTGCAGGATATATTTACGATGCATCTGTATCTTTGGTTAGTGGAAGCAACACTGAGCTATTTGTTCAATACACCTCATCAGGAAGGTTTTCTGCACAGCCTGGAATGGGAAATATTCGTTTTCTGATCGTTGGCGGCGGTGGAGGTGGTGGTGGTGATGGCGGCGGTGGTGGCGGCGGTGGTGGTGTATTAGATCTGAGTTCTGTATCTATTTCTGAATTAGTAAGTTTTTCTGTCGAAGTAGGTGGTGGCGGTTCGGCTGGTTCGTGGTCCACTGGTGTTGGTGGCAATGGCGGGGCTTCCAGTATTAACTTTGGTGGGGTAACCTATACAGCAAATGGCGGCACACGTGGGCCTGTTGCACCCGGTGGTGCAGGAGGGGCAGGAGGTACATCTGGTGGCGGTGGAGTTACTGGAGGTTCTGGAGGAGCAGGTGGTGCAGGATCAAACTGTTGCGCAAAAGGAAGTAATGGTAGTAATGGCCCTACATCCGGAATTACTGGAATCGCTGCTAACTATGGCGGCGGCGGCGGCGGCGGACCTTATTTTGGCTGGAGTTTCTTAGAAGCCGCCCTTGGGGGTGCTGGTGGTGGAGCATCAGCATACGGAGATAGTAATACTGCTTACAGGGGGGCTAATGGCACAACAAATACTGGCGGTGGTGGTGGTGGTGGATCTGCAAGTTCTGCAGGGACTAATACTGGTTTAAATGACTGTTCAGGCAATGGTTGTAGAGTGCCAGGGGGCTCGGGTGGTAGTGGTGTCGTAATTATTCGCTATGCAATTGGTGCATCATCCAGATCTAATAGTACCGGCTTAACAATTTCTTCTGGCTCTGGTAATGTCACAATCAGTTCTGATGTTTCTAATTTAAGCATCCTTACTGTTAACTCTAACGGAAACTCAAATTCAATTAGTGGTGTTATTTCAGGTAGTGGAAATTTAACAAAGTCGGGTTCGGGCACCTTAGCTTTATCAAGAGTAAATACCTATTCTGGTGGTACCACTATCTCAGGCGGTATTTTATTAATCAGCTCTGACAGTAATTTAGGTGGAGTTCCAGGTGTTGTTACTGCCAACTCAATTACATTGAGTGGAGGCACGTTACAGGCAAGCTCTGACATCAATTTAAATAGTACACGTGGAATTACTCTTACTGCAAATAGTGGTCTTGCTGCGTCATCTACAAAAAAACTTGTTTATAACGGCGTTATCACTGGCGGTTTTGGTTTAACAATTAATGGCTCGAATCAATCTGGCACAGTTTCATTAACTGGTTCAAGTAATTACACAGGCGGAACAACTTTATCAACTGGAACGTTAGGTATTTACAAGGCTGATTCTATTGGCAATGGAGCGCTGACTCTTGCAGGCAATACTACTTTATTGTTGGGTCGAGCAGTCTCTAGTTTTATAAATGACATTACTCTTACAGGTAACGCTACAGTTGCATTTGATACCAACGTTGAATATCTCATCGTTGGCGGTGGTGGCGGTGGTGGTTCAGGCTTTGATTTAACTGCTGCAGGTGGTGGTGGTGGTGCGGGTGGTTTGCTTCAGGGTACTTACCTAGCAACCAGGAGTATTTACGATGTTGTTATTGGAGATGGGGGTATTGGCGGTGTGTCTGGCGCCTCATTTGGAGGCAGTGGTGGAAATAGTAGTGCATTCGATCTATCGGCAATTGGCGGTGGTCTTGGTGGTCAATGGAATGGCTATGCGCAATCTGGCGGTTCGGGTGGTGGCGGTGGAACTGCTGAGAATCATATTAAGATTGGCGGTGCTGGTACAGCAATTCAGGGTAACAGCGGTGGGGCAGGCTCTCTGTATGCTCAATATTCACAGCGTGGTGCTGGCGGTGGTGGCGGCGCTGGCGGTGCCGGATCTTCTGTAAACGATGGTACCTTGATTGGTGGATCTGGCGGTATTGGTTTAATTTCAACTATCTCAGGCGCTAGTCAAACATTTTCATTCGGTGGCGGGGGTGGTGGTTCTACAGGTGGCAGCTCTGGATCAGTTTTGCTTGGTGGTAATGGAGGTTCATCAAACTCTGCTGGTACAGCAGCTAATTCAAACACTGGCGGCGGCGGCGGCGGTGGAGGATCTGTAACAGCAGGAAATGGCTCTAGAGCCGGAGGTAAGGGCGGCTCGGGTATTGTGATTGTTCGCTATTTAGGTGGAGATACAGCTTCAGGTAATGATGTAGCAATTACAACTGATGATGGTATGGCTGGAACAGGATCTGCTGCTGGTTACACGGTACATACATTTACAACGGTTGGAAGTAAAACGCTGACTTTTAATGCGTTATCAGCAACCTTAAGTGGCAAAGTAACTGGTGCACATAGGCTAACAGTCAATGCTGAAGGTGGTGCTATCACGTTATCGGGAGCAAACGAGCATTCAGGCGGCACGACTGTTTCTGGTGGCACTTTAATAGCTGGTATTGCTTCAACCGGATCGGCTGGTTCAGTCACCAATGGTGGATTTGGAACCGGCACATTAACAGTGAACACTGGATTCACGGCAGACCTTAATGGCTTTAATCTAGCAAACGCACTTAACTTAAGTGGTCCCGGTTTAAGCAATAACGGTGCTTTGATCAATTCAAGTTCAACAGCCTCAACTGCAAGCGGCGCTGTAACGTTGGCAGCCGCAACAACCTTTGGTGGTGCAGGTAATTACACCCTAAGCGGAGTGATATCTGGAGCGTTTGCTTTAACCAAGGATGGTAGTGGCACTCTTACTTTATCTGGTGCAAATACTTACACAGGTGCAACGGCAATCAATAACGGAGTTGTTAGGGCGTCAAACAATACGGCATTAGGCACTATTGCGGGCGGTGTTACTGTGGCCAGTGGTGCTGCGCTTGAATTATCTGGCGGTATCACAATTGGTGACGAAGCATTGAGTTTAAATGGCACAGGCGTTAGCAGTGGCGGTGCCTTAAGAAATATCAGCGGCAATAATACTTATGGTGGTGCAATTACTTTAGTAACAAATGCTGTACGAATCAATTCTGATAGCGACACACTAACACTCAATAAATCAACAACAGCCATCACCGCAACAAATATTGGTTTGAGCATTGGC
>NZ_JACVOT010000001.1:1652206-1664474 GCF_018882285.1 Polynucleobacter sp. AM-26B4
CACTAACACTCAATAAATCAACAACAGCCATCACCGCAACAAATATTGGTTTGAGCATTGGCGGTTCTGGAAATACCACGGTGAGTACGATCATTGCCACTGGTTCAGGAACTTTAACCAAGGATGGTGGTGGCACTCTTACTTTATCTGGTGCAAATACTTACACAGGTATAACAACCATTAACGGCGGCATTCTTGAGGTTAATTCAACTCATAGTAGTGGATTTGTTGTTAATGATGGTGGCGCCTTGCGACAAGGGGCTGGAAATAGTTATCAAAGAGCAACCTATTACACCATTAATAGTGGGGGATCCTATGATTTAAATGGTAAGAATTTAGGTCTTAATGCCGACTACAATGAGCTAACTCTAAATGGTGGCTCGCTTATTAATTCTAGTAGTACTGCGGCTACACTTTCACAAACTTCATGCGCAGATAATCAATGTTTTATATTGAGTTCGTCTGGCGGAACAATCACTCCTACTGGCAATATCACTATTAGCGCTGTTATCAGTGGAGGCGGAGTGTCAAGCAGACTAATCAAAAACGGTTCTGGCACTCTTACTTTATCTGGCACAAATACATACATTGGTGGCACGACAGTTTCTACAGGTATCTTATCAATTAGCTCAGATGCCAACTTAGGTGCTGTACCTAATACATTAACTGCCAACTCAATCACATTGAGTGGTGGTGCTTTACAGGCCACAGAAAGCTTCAGTCTCAACGTTAACCGTGGTGTTACATTAACTGCAAACAGCGGTTTAGCCGCAACATCAGGCAAGACGCTCATTTATACAGGCATCTTCACAGGAAACTTTGATCTAGCAATCAATGGAGCCTCTCAAACAGGTACGGTTGCGCTAACAGGAGCTAAAACTTATTCTGGAGATATCACGGTTTCAGCTGGTTCATTGGGTGTTTATCACAATGATGCACTAGGTACTGGCACATTGACACTAGCAGGTTCTACAACATTGCTATTAGGTAGAGCAGTTACAGAAATTGCCAATGACATCGCATTAACCGGTAATGCTACGCTCGTCTTTGACACCAATGTTGACTATCTGATTGTTGGTGGCGGTGGTGGTGGTGGATCTCGCCATGGCGGTGGTGGTGGTGGTGGCGCAGTTTTAAATAGTTCAACCTCATTAACAAGCTCGACTTATGCAATCGTAGTTGGTGCTGGTGGTGCGGGCATGCCCCAAGGTGGTGCTACCAGTTCAGCGGATGGAAATTCGTCATCAGCATTTGGGTTTACCGGCTTGGGTGGTGGTGCTGGTGCAGGTCTTTCTTATACAACACAAGCTTTAATGAACGGCGCCTCGGGTGGTGGTGGAAATAACACCAACGTCTACGGAATTGGTTCTCAAGGTTTCAATGGCGGTGCTGGCATCAGTGGTTCCGGGGATGGTGGTTGGGCTGGTGGCGGTGGCGGTGGTGCAGGATCGGCTGGTCAAAATGCTACAGGCGGAGGAACTAATAACGGTCAAGGTGGTAATGGCGGTAGTGGTGCTTCATCATTAATTTCAGGAACTGCTACTTTTTATGGTGGCGGTGGTGGTGGTGCCATAAGTAGTAATAGCCTTGCTGCAAATACTGGTGGTGCTGGGGGTTCTGGCGGTGGCGGGGCTGGCGGAGATGGTTCAGCTGGTGTGTCAGGTGTCGCAAACACCGGCGGCGGTGGTGGCGCCGGTGGATGGAATGATGGTGCTGGGGTTGGTTCTTATGCAGCTGGTTCAGGTGGCTCAGGCATAGTCATCGTCCGTTATTTAGGTGCTGATGCAGCAACGGGCGGTACGGAATATCAAGGTTCTAACTTGGCTGCTGGTTATAGTCTTCATACATACACAAGCACCGGCGCTGGTTCGCTAACATTCAATTCATTAGCAGCGACTATTTCAGGCATTGTTTCTGGTGGAAACCGTTTAACAGTGAATGCGGCTGGTGGTGCAATCACTTTATCTGGAGCAAACACTCATTCTGGTGGCACAACAGTTTCAGGCGGCTTAGTTAAAGCCGGTATTGCATCAACTGGTTCTGCTGGTTCTGTCACCAATGGTGCTTTTGGTACAGGCTTAGTGACTGTGCAATCAGGATTTACTGCCGATCTAAATGGCTATGCACAAGCCAACGCATTTAACTTAAGCGGAACGGGTATTAACGGCGATGGGGCACTGATAAACCCGACATCAACAGCCTTGACATTGCCTGGAGCAATCACTCTTGCTGCAGACACAACAATTAGCAGTACTGGTGATTTAACAATTACTGGTGCAATCACATCTTCGACAGGTGGTTTAGCGCTTAAGAATGGCGGTAATTACACATTAAGCAATACATCAAATGCCATTACAAAAATTGCAGCCACAGGTATTGATTCATTAACACTTGCTAATAATGCAGCGCTCACTGTTGGAACCGTTAATAGCATCAGTGGCATTTCTGCTGATGGTGCTATTTCATTAACATCAACTTCCATTTCTCTTGATGGCAACCTAACGGTAACCACTTCAACAGAAGATGGCATTTCACTCTTCTCAAAAACTTTTATTACCAATCTAAGCTTGTCTGCAACTACCATGACAACTCAAGGTGGTAACGTTTTAATCGCAGCCAATATTGACGATGCAACTGATAGCGACACTGCTACCAATGGTTATATTGCTTTCAGAGAAGGTCTAACTATCACTACCAGCGGGGGAGATATAACGCTCGGTGGCGGCAATGCTACAGGAACATCCTATGCGCTAGGTAGCACTACATCGCATTACAGTGAAGGTATTCGTATCGATAAAGTACTGTCTATTAATTCAGGTGGTGGAAATATCAGTATTAAGGGTCGTTCGTCTGCCATTGCCCCTGGTACATCTATTGGTGCATCGGGGTTTGGTGTCTACTATTTAGCTGCAAATGGTGTCATTAATTCGGGTACAGGCACGATTTATATTGAAGGTTATAGTCAAACTACTGGTGGATCAGATTATGGCTCCGGCATCCTATTTGCTCTAAATAATTCAAAAACAACAACTATCACATCGTCTAATACAACAGCTGATGCCATTAGGTTGGTAGGTGTTGCAAAAGGAACTAGCTCCGATTCATGGGGTATGGAAATTGACACCAATTCTCCCGTTAATATTTATGCAACTGGCACTGGTGGTGGAATCACGATCAGCGCTTCCCAGCAAGTCTCTTATGACATTCTTGTTCGTTCTGAGTTGCAAGTTCTTGCTGCAAGTGGCGACATCAAATTATTAGGTAGTCAAAATCTATTGGGATCACAAGGCAGCTTAACATCAACCTTATGGATTAATGCCGAGGTTTATATCGGATCAAAAGCTGGAACAAGTGTTGCATCAAGCTCGAGTGATGTCTACATGACTTACCAAGACTACAGTTTTAACGGATATCGACCATACATCACAACCAGCGGTAAATTTGAATGGATGTCACCAGGAAGTAGTTTTACAGGTGCTGTTGATACTGGTTGGTTTAGATTCAGTGGTATTACAGGCCTATATATTGGTAAAGAAACAAATGCTTTCAACATTAACGTCACTGTAGTTGATGTTACCGTCGCTGGCCCTGTTGAATTTACGACGATGTCAGGCACTGACGCAGATATTCAAATTGGTCGTGCTTTAACAGTTACGGGCGCTAATGCTTGGATCACGTTGAAGGCTGCAGAGTACGTTTATAACAACGCTGCAATATCTATGACTGGGGCAGGTGCTAATACATTCACCGTCATGGCTGGTAGAGACTTTTATTCCAATGCAGCTATTTCTGGTGCTGCTGGTAAGCCTATGACAGTCAACATCTATACAGATGTTGATAAGACGGGCGGGGGTGCTGTTCACATCGCTGGTTCCTCAAAAATTACTACTTATGGTGGCAATCTAACTATGCGTGGTGGTACAGATGATTCAACCTCAGGTTGCGCTACTGCAAAAACTTGTATTGCTGGTTATGCATCAAACTCTGGTGGGGATTGGATTGGGGGTGACACCGCAGTGGGGTGGCAGGATCACATACAAGGAATCATGGTTATCGGTGGTGCAAATGCAATTGATGTTGGTGCTGGCTCGATAACTATGTACGGTAAAACTTCTAGTACGCATCGTGAAGCCCGCGGTATTTTAATTTTCAGCAGTTCTACTCTTAAAGCTGCTGGTGATATCACGCTTGTAGGAACTTCAAATGGTGGTGAAGGTGTTTGGTTGAATGGTTCAGCTTGGTCAACCTCAGGTGATATCGCTATTACAGGTGCTGGTGTATTTGGTGTGTATTTGGGTACAGGTCCAATTGCTGCGGGTGACAGTACAACAGCGCCAACCTCTGGCGGCACGATTACGATTAATGCCACTGGCACGGGTAATACAGGCTTAAGAGTAGACGGGGCTTCTGTTATTGCCTTTGGTGCAATTTCAAGTACTTCCACAGCTGTTGGTGCGCATTCATTCTATCTTCATGGAACGGGTGCCAAACTGCAATCAGCATCCGATATCACCATAAGTGCTACACAAGGTACATGGGGTCTCACCATGTACAACAATTCATTGATTCAGTCTACTGGTGGCAATATTGCGATTACCTCTAATGGAACTGGGGGTGGTATGTACTTTGGTACCAGTGGAGGTATTTATGCAAGCAGCAATACCTCTACTCCAACAGCTGTTCCAACAGCCGGCGGCACTCTAACAATTAATGCAACTGGGAGCACGCAGTACGGTATTCAAGGCGTTACAGGTTCCTTAGTTTCTTTTGGTGCGATGAACATTACGGTTCGTGGTGCAGGGGCTTATGAAGGTTTTTACATTGCTGATTCCGGTTCATTCAGGGCTGTAGGAGATATCACCATTGACTCTGCTACCAGCGGAGCTCATTGGGGTTTTGCACTCTATAGCGGTCGTGTTATTCAATCGACAGAAGGTAATGTTTCTATTACTGCTGTTGGTAACTACGGCGTTCATCTAAATGGCAGTATCGCTGCAAGTACCAGTACGACAGACACATCTGCTTCAACAGTTCCTGCAACTGGCGGATCAATTACGATCAGCGCGACTGGAAGAACTCAGCAAGGTCTTGAGATGGCTGCAGGTTCTCTGGTTGCTAATAATGCGATAACAATTACTGGTAGTGCTACAGGCGGATACCATGGCGTCTATATTGCTGGTACGGGATCTTTGAAAGCGGTCGGTAATATCGCAATTACAGCCACTACAGCTGGAGCGCAGTGGTCTTTCTATCAGACTGGCAGTCGATTTATTCAGTCGACTACAGGCAATATTTCTATTACATCAACTGCGGCTGCTGGCTACGGTGTGTATATGAGTGGTGGTGGCTTGGTGGCTGGTAACAATACAACTACGCCAACTGCTGGCGGGACAATCACTATTAATTCCAGCTCTTCATACAACGACATCACGGGTGCTGCTCTGAGATTGGATGGCACAAGTACTAAGATTATTGCTTACGGTGACATCAGTATTTATGCCAATGGTGCTTCATTGGGCTTGAATGGCGTTAATCAGCAGGGGCACGGCATCATCCTTTGGGGCGCTTCACAAGTGATACGCAGCTACAACGGTGCCATCAGTATGACGGGTTATGCAAATCGCACGGCAGGATCTGATGGAAATTGGGCTTATATTTCTGGTGGTATAACCTTTTATAGTGGCGGTGTGACTGTTAAAGCTAAGGGAAACGTAACACTTGATGGGGTGTCCTCGTCAGGGCTTGGTCTTTACTTAACTTTCACCGACGCTACTGGCGGCGGCATTATCTCTGATGAAGGCAACGTCGTCATGAACGGCTTAAGCAACAATGTTTCCTATGGCGGCGCCATTATTCGTCTACCAGTAACTGCCACTCTAGGATCGATAACTATTTCGGCGGCTGGTCAAAATTATGGTTATTACCAAGATGCTTGGTATGGATCCGTTTCTGCTAAAACTGATGTGAACATCAATGGTTATGCAACCGCTGGTGATGGTATTTACGTAAACATTGGTTCTATATCTTCAAGTCACGGCAATGTCATCTTGTCAGGCACCACAACAAGTACCAATACAGCTCACTACGGCATTGAATCCACAAGAACTGTATCTGCTGCTAATGGCTCAGTCACATTCCAAGCTTCAAAACTTGATACGGTAACTACTCTTGCGAATGCAATTATTAGCCGTACTACCAATAGCAGACCCGATCCATATTTTGCAATTGCTGATTCATCAAATATGGCAAGTGCTGCAAGTGTAGGTCTTAATTGGACTGGTGCAGTAACAGCAAATGCATCAACAGGCTATATTTCTATTAACGCCAAGACACCATCTATCACTGGTGCCATAACTGCCTTTGGCATTAACTTGTTGGCCAATAATCAAAGTTACACACTTAATAGCTCAAGCAACTCCATTAATACTTTGGCTGCTGATATCGGCACTGGATCTTTAACGTTTGTTAATTCTGGTGTATTGAACATTGGCTCTTACAACGGCGTAACCGGTATTACCGCAACTGGATTAACTTTAACCGCAGGTGGTTTAACTGATACTGATGATGCTGGCATTACCACAACTTCTAGCAGCACGATTGCCATTAATAATGCTACTGGTAGCTTTGACTACAGCGGTGTGATTGCCGGTCCGATTGCAATCACTAAATCAGGTGCCGGCACTCAAACTCTTTCTGCTAACAACAGCTATACAGGAGCAACATCAATCACTGCTGGTACGCTGATTGCCGCAAATAGCGGTTCACTAGGTACGAGTGCTGGTGGTGTTTCAATCACATCGGGAGCGACACTAGCATTGCAAGGTGGTATCACGATTGCCGATGCAATTAATACAGCTAATGGAGTAGGCGTTGGAAGTCTTGGCGCGATCCTTAATAATAGTGGTAGCAACACCATTACTGGATTAGTGACTTTGGGTGCAGCTACCACTATTGGAAGCACGGCAGGAACCTTAACGTTTGATGTAGCAAGTAGCAATGCATTCACTGGCACTCACAATCTAACTTTTACAGGCGCAGGCGATATCACTGTGGCTGATCCAATTGCCACTAGCGCAGGTACTCTAACTAAATCTGGCGCTGGAACTTTAACTTTATCAGGCAACAACACTTACACCGGCACAACTACTTTATCGAACGGCATCTTGGTAGCAGCAAATAGCGGTGCTTTAGGAACCAATGCCAGTGGTACTTCAATTGCATCAGGCGCAACATTAGCGTTACAAGGCGGTATCACGATTACTGATGTAATCAATACAGCGAGTGGCGCAGGCGTTGGAAGTCTTGGCGCGATTCTTAATAACAGTGGCAGTAACACAATTACTGGATTAGTGACTTTGGGTGCAGCTACCACTATTGGAAGCACGGCAGGAACCTTAACGTTTGATGTAGCAAGTAGTAATGCGCTCACAGGTACTCATAATCTCACTTTTACGGGTGATGGCAACATAACAGTTGCTGATCCGATTGCGACCAGCACTGGAACCTTAACTAAATCAGGTGCTGGAACACTCACGCTATCTGGTGCCAACAGTTATACCGGCGCTACCACTATTAGTAATGGTGTTTTGAGAGCTGCTAACAGCACTGCTTTAGGCACGGTTGCTGGTGGGGTGACTGTTGCAAGTGGTGCGGCGCTTGAGTTAATCGGAGGCATCACAATTGGCGATGAAGCTCTCACGCTGAATAATACTGGAATTAGTGGTGCTGGCTCATTAAGAAATATCAGTGGTAATAATACCTATGGTGGTTTGATTACTCTTTCAACAAATGCTGTTCGGATTAACTCAGATAGCGGGACTTTGACGTTAAACAAATCAACGGCAGCAATAACGGCCTCCAACATTAATTTAACTTTTGGTGGATCTGGTGATGTTACTGTAAGCACAGCCATTACAACTGGTTCAGGAACGCTCACAAAAGATGGTAGCGGCACACTAACCCTATCGGGTAACAGCAGTTATACAGGTCTCACTACTATTTCTGCGGGCACAGTTAAATTAGGTGGCGCAGGTAGTGGTTCCAACTCACCATTGGGAACGATTGGATCTGGAACAGTGGTTCAGAGTGGCGCAGCTCTTGACCTTGCAGGATTTAACTTGGTTACTGCTGAAGCATTAACCATTAGTGGTACAGGTGTGAGCACCAGTGGCGCCTTGTTCAACTCAAGCGCAACAGCTTCAACATATCTTGGCGCCTTGACTTTGGCTGCAGATTCAACCATTAAAGCCACGGGCGACCTAACACTTAGCAGCACGGTTGATGGAGCATTCGGACTAACAGTGACCAATACTGGTACTGTTGGGTTTAGATCAAGAGTAGGTAGTTCAGGGACACGTTTGGCAAGTATTTCTGTTAGTGGTCCAGTCAATCTCAGTTCTGATGTTTGGACAACCGGAGCTCAAACATACAGCGGCAATGTTGGTGTGAGTGATGAAATCAGTCTCAACTCCACAAGCGGCGGTGTAACCATTGGCGGAACTTTGACAGGTATCCAAATCGGTAGCACATTGTTGTATGAAACAACAACAGCGAATAGATCTGTTAATAGCATTGTCTACAGCGTAAATAATTCTGGTTCATTCAGTGGGGCGATTACTCGTATTACCTACAGAATGGAAGTGACAGTTAGTGGAACACCATATTGGGCTGAAGTTAGTTTTGACCCATGGGCCAATAACTTAACTGCCAGTGATTTACGTATTCCGGATTTATCAAACAATTTAGTTGTTCAAAAAATTGTTAATAATATGACCGTTAAATCCAATGCAACTTCTAGTATTGGCGGTAGATCAAGTGCTGTAATCATTGGTTCTGGATTTACTGGTTACTTGGAGTTATGGCCATGGAATTACGCAACTGAAGCAGGTGCTCCAGCAGGTGTTCCAACTGGTAATACTGCGAAGTATGACTTTAATGACACCCATAATGGTAATGGCACTTATGGCTCATTCCAAGTTCATAACATCACCAGTGGTTCGACCCAAACCGTGTTTGCCTGGAACAACCACGCATCAGGCCAAGCTGTGGACACAGGCTTTGGTAACTATACCGGTACAGTAAGTGATGCAAGCGGTCAAACTGATTGGACATTCACAGGTAGAAACGCTGTCTCCCTTGGTACAACAGGCTTTAAAGTTCAGGTTCGCGTTAATGAGCGCAATCCTGGTTTAACCATTAACGGTGGATCTGGTGCTGTCAATATTACTGGTGCTGTGAGTGGCTTAAATGCGTTAACTGTTAATAGTAGTGCTGCAACTAGTACGATTACAGGTGCAATTTCTGATGCGTCGGGATCAAGAACCACATTAACCAAACAAGGTACCGGCGACTTGGTACTTTTGGGCGCAAATACCTACACAGGTGCTACAACAATCAGCGCTGGTGAATTAATCATCCGAAATAATGCACCTAGCACTTCAACAAGTGGATTTGTAGGTCCAGGATCTCTTGCAATTGAATCTGCTGGCACAAGTTTCACCAGTGCATTTAGTACTTCAGGTTGGGTATTTAATAGCGACTTGGGTGGTTTAACACTCGGTAAAGATGGCAATACACAAACAATCACCGTTGCTGATGCTGCTAGCATTGCTGGCCCAATCACAATCTACGGCGGCGCAATTGAGATTAACGCAGGTTTAACTGCTACTGGTACAAACACAATCACTATCAAAGGTTCTGGCAACGTGACTGATGGTGCGAGTGGTTTTGTGAGCGCATCTAATTTGTTGCTTTTAGGTGGCAACGTTACTTTAGATAACGGCACAAATAACGCTATTGGCACTTTGGCTGCCAGTGGTGTGAGCGGCTTAACTTATCTAGACAGTAATGCATTGACCATTGGTACAGTAGATTCTACCGATGGTTTATCTGCTAGCGGCGTTATTAGCATTGGAACAAGAACTGGCAATTTAACAGTTTCAAAAGGTATTGCTACTACCAATACAAGCTCATCTGCCATAACGCTCAATGCAGGTATTAATACCAATGCTGGCACATCTTCTGGTGGGAATATTCTTATTTCGGGTAGCCCAGCTATTTCAATGGGAACCAATGGTGTTGCTAAGCTTTATTCAGGATCTGTTACAGATAGTACCGGCTTAACTTCGTTGATTGTTTCAGGCTCTAGCCGTTTCCGCTACAACAGTGACGAAACAACGACAAACTACACAACGGCACTCACAGCTGGCTTGAATGCAATTTATCGTCAGGCGATTACTGCCACAGTCACAACTGATGATGTCACTGTGACTTATGGCGATTCAATTAATTTAACGGGTGTCACTACGGGCTTGGTCAATGGTGATGCAGCTAGCTATGCAATTAATAGTGCAGTTTATTCAACATCTAATAATGTAAAGGCTGGTGAGTACACAATTGTGGGTGGTGGACCTCTTGGTTTGGGGTATACAGTTACTGCAACCAATGGCACTTTAACAGTCGAGAAGAAAGCCATTACGATTGCTGGCTTTGCGGTTTCAGACAAGGACTATGACGGTACAGCCAATGCGACAGTGACGAACGCAGGCTCAGTATCTGGCCAAATCACTGATGACTTGGTCACGGTTGCGAGTGTATCTGCAGCCTTTGGAAATAAACATGCTGCTCAGAATAAAGCCTTGACCATCAGCGGTGGCACTTTGAGCGGAGCTGATGCAGATAACTACACAGCTTCAATCACAGGCTCAACCACTGCAACTATTCGGGCTAAAGCAGTCACATTAACAGCTCCTGCAGTGACGAAAACATACGATGGTGGATTAACTTACACAACTAAAGCTGCTGATTTGAGTGCTCTTAGTACACAGCTTGGCATTGCTGGCGACACGGTCACAGGTATTACTTTGGCCTATACCAATAAAAATGCTGGTACTGCCAATAAGACTGTTGAGGCATCAAGCGCCACCATCAGTGATGGTAACAATGGCGCAAACTACAGTATTAGTTATGCCGTCAATACTACTAGCACCATTAATAAGGCAACAGTCAGCTTATCAGCTTCAAAAGTTTATGACGGCAGTACTTCATTGACTGGTTACGTCACTATCAATACAAACATTGGTACAGAAACTTTGACTTATACAGGTGCAGCAGCCAATGATGCCAATGTGGCAACTGCTAATAAGTTCATTAATGCCATTAGCCTGGCCGATGGAACCAACGGTGGTTTAGCTGCTAACTATGTATTGCCTACTTTAAATGTTGCTAATGCACCGGTAACCATCACAGCTAAAACTGTTGGCCTCTCCGCCTCTAAAGAATATGACGGCAATACATCATTGACTGGCAAGGTTACGATCACAACTGGTGTTGGAACGCAAACCTTGACCTACAGTGGAGCAGCAGCAAATGATCCTAATGTGGCAACGGCTAATAAGTTTATCAATGCGATCAGCTTGGCAAATGGCAGCAACGGTGGGGTAGCATCAAACTATCAATTACCATCACTTGATGCCACAAATGCTCCGGTTACGATTACTGCCAAAACTCTGACTATTACTGCTAATAACAACAGTAAGACTTATGGAGATACCTTAACTTTTGGTTCAGGTTCAACAGCCTTTACTCAAGTTGGCCTGATTGGTTCTCAAACAATTGGTAGCGTTACTATCACAGATACAAATAATGGTGGAATTGCAGGAGCAGGAGTTAGTGGTTCGTATGCTTTGACGCCAAGTCTTGCAACAGGTGGCACATTTACTCCATCTAACTATGACATTAGCTATGTGGCTGGATCATTGACCATCAACAAAGCCACATTGACAGTAACGGCTGATAACCAGACTCGTGTGTACGGTGATAGTAATCCAACATTGACTTATGGCATCACAGGTTATGTGAATAGTGAAAACGCTACATTAGCCGGTATCACTGGCACTCCAAGCATCACTACGACAGCGACAGCAGCCTCTAGCGTGAGGGATTACACAATCACTTCAGCAGCTAATGATTTATCTGCAGCTAACTACCAGTTCAGCTATGTTGATGGCACATTGACTGTGAATCGTCGTCCTGTGACTGTAACGGCTGATGACAAGACACGTGTGTATGGCGATGCCAACCCAACATTGACATTTGCTGTAGCGGCTGATGGCACAGGTACTAGCCGTGGCATGTACAACAGCCAGTCATTGAGTGGCTCAGTAACAACAGCGGCAACGATTGCTTCTAACGTCAATGCTTACGCTATTACTCAGAACACGGTCACAAATGCCAATAACTCTAACTATGACATCACGTTTGTTGATGG
>NZ_JACVOT010000007.1 GCF_018882285.1 Polynucleobacter sp. AM-26B4
GCCAGTCATTGAGTGGCTCAGTAACAACAGCGGCAACGATTGCTTCTAACGTCAATGCTTACGCTATTACTCAGAACACGGTCACAAATGCCAATAACTCTAACTATGACATCACGTTTGTTGATGGTACATTGACAGTGAATCGTCGTCCTGTGACTGTAACGGCTGATGACAAGACACGTGCGTATGGTGATGCCAACCCAACATTGACATTTGCGGTAGCGGCTGATGGCACAGGTACTAGCCGTGGCATGTACAACAGCCAGTCATTGAGTGGCTCAGTAACAACAGCGGCAACGATTGCTTCTAACGTCAATG
>NZ_JACVOT010000008.1 GCF_018882285.1 Polynucleobacter sp. AM-26B4
CAACAGCGGCAACGATTGCTTCTAACGTCAATGCTTACGCTATTACTCAGAACACGGTCACAAATGCCAATAACTCTAACTATGACATCACGTTTGTTGATGGCACATTGACAGTGAACCGCCGTCCTGTAACCGTTACAGCTGATAGCAAGACCCGTGTGTATGGTGATGTGAACCCAACATTGACATTTGCTGTAGCGGCTGATGGCACAGGTACTAGCCGTGGCATGTACAACAGCCAGTCATTGAGTGGCTCAGTAACAACAGCGGCAACGATTGCTTCTAACGTCAATGCTTACG
>NZ_JACVOT010000009.1 GCF_018882285.1 Polynucleobacter sp. AM-26B4
CAACAGCGGCAACGATTGCTTCTAACGTCAATGCTTACGCTATTACTCAGAACACGGTCACAAATGCCAATAACTCTAACTATGACATCACGTTTGTTGATGGCACATTGACAGTGAACCGCCGTCCAGTGACTGTAACGGCTGATGACAAGACACGTGTGTATGGCGATGCCAACCCAACATTGACATTTGCGGTAGCGGCTGATGGCACAGGTACTAGCCGTGGCATGTACAACAGCCAGTCATTGAGTGGCTCAGTAACAACAGCGGCAACGATTGCTTCTAACGTCAATG
>NZ_JACVOT010000002.1 GCF_018882285.1 Polynucleobacter sp. AM-26B4
TGGTTACGCTGCTAGCACGACTCGTGCCGTAGGTACAAACGCTAGTGAGGTAGTTGCTACATCAGCCACCGGTACGGATGGCTTCTTGGCTAGCAACTATGACATCACGTATGTATCTGGTAGCTTGAGCATCACCGCTCGTCCGATCACCTTGACTGCGGATAACCGCACGAAGGTTTATGGTGACGGCCTCACATTAGGCGCATCAGCCTTCACTAAGACATCTGGCACCTATGCCAATAGTGAAGTGGCCACGGCTGTGACTTTGACCAGCGCCAATGGTTACGCTGCTAGCACGACTCGTGCCGTAGGTACGAACGCCAATGAAGTAGTGGCCACATCAGCCACCGGTACTGATGGCTTCTTGGCTAGCAACTATGACATCACCTATGTATCTGGTAGCTTAAGTGTTACTCAGAAGACATTGACCATCACTGCCGATGCTCGTTCAACAACTTACGGTACAGCACTAGTGCTTGGCACATCGAACTTCACTCAAATAGGTTTAATTAATAACGACAGCATCACTGGCGTGACTTTGGTGCAGGGTGGTAACTCAACAGTTCCAGCAACACAGGCAGCAGGTACTTACAGCGGTTCAACAGATGGCATCTTGGCAAGTGCTGCCCAAGGTACAGGCTTGAGTAACTACGCGATCACTTATGCACCAAATACATTGACCATCAATAAAGCCACTTTGACGGTGACAGCTGATAACCAGACTCGTGTGTACGGTGATAGTAATCCAACATTGACTTATGGCATCACAGGTTATGTGAATAGTGAAAACGCTACATTAGCCGGTATCACTGGCACTCCAAGCATCACTACGACAG
>NZ_JACVOT010000003.1 GCF_018882285.1 Polynucleobacter sp. AM-26B4
GCTCGTCCGATCACCTTGACTGCGGATAACCGCACGAAGGTTTATGGTGACACATTGAGCTTAGGTACAAGCTCATTTACTAAGACTGCTGGTACCTATGCCAATAGTGAAGTGGCCACGGCTGTGACTTTGACCAGCGCCAATGGCTACGCTGCTAGCACGACTCGTGCCGTAGGTACGAACGCCAATGAAGTAGTGGCCACATCAGCCACCGGTACTGATGGCTTCTTGGCTAGCAACTATGACATCACGTATGTATCTGGTAGCTTGGCGATCACAGCTCGTCCGATCACCTTGACTGCGGATAACCGCACTAAGGTTTACGGTGATGGCCTCACATTAGGCACATCAGGCTTCACTAAGACATCTGGCACCTATGCCAATAGTGAAGTGGCCACGGCTGTGACTTTGACCAGCGCCAATGGCTACGCTGCTAGCACGACTCGTGCCGTAGGTACGAACGCTAGTGAGGTAGTTGCTACATCAGCCACAGGCACTGATGGCTTCTTGGCTAGCAACTATGACATCACGTATGTATCTGGTAGCTTGGCGATCACAGCTCGTCCGATCACCTTGACTGCGGATAACCGCACGAAGGTTTATGGTGACACATTGAGCTTAGGTACAAGCTCATTTACTAAGACTGCTGGTACCTATGCCAATAGTGAAGTGGCCACGGCTGTGACTTTGACCAGCGCCAATGG
>NZ_JACVOT010000004.1 GCF_018882285.1 Polynucleobacter sp. AM-26B4
CTGCGGATAACCGCACGAAGGTTTATGGTGACACATTGAGCTTAGGTACAAGCTCATTTACTAAGACTGCTGGTACCTATGCCAATAGTGAAGTGGCCACGGCTGTGACTTTGACCAGCGCCAATGGTTACGCTGCTAGCACGTCTCGTGCCGTAGGTACAAACGCTAGTGAGGTAGTTGCTACATCAGCCACCGGTACGGATGGCTTCTTGGCTAGCAACTATGACATCACCTATGTATCTGGTAGCTTGGCGATCACAGCTCGTCCGATCACCTTGACTGCGGATAACCGCACCAAGGTTTACGGTGATGGCCTCACATTAGGCACATCAGGCTTCACTAAGACATCTGGCACCTATGCCAATAGTGAAGTGGCCACGGCTGTGACTTTGACCAGCGCCAATGGTTACGCTGCTAGCACGACTCGTGCCGTAGGTACAAACGCTAGTGAGGTAGTTGCTACATCAGCCACCGGTACGGATGGCTTCTTGGCTAGCAACTATGACAT
>NZ_JACVOT010000010.1 GCF_018882285.1 Polynucleobacter sp. AM-26B4
TTGCGGGCGGTGTTACTGTGGCCAGTGGTGCTGCGCTTGAATTATCTGGCGGTATCACAATTGGTGACGAAGCATTGAGTTTAAATGGCACAGGCGTTAGCAGTGGCGGTGCCTTAAGAAATATCAGCGGCAATAATACTTATGGTGGTGCAATTACTTTAGTAACAAATGCTGTACGAATCAATTCTGATAGCGACACACTAACACTCAATAAATCAACAACAGCCATCACCGCAACAAATATTGGTTTGAGCA
>NZ_JACVOT010000011.1 GCF_018882285.1 Polynucleobacter sp. AM-26B4
CTGCTAGCACGACTCGTGCCGTAGGTACGAACGCCAATGAAGTAGTGGCCACATCAGCCACCGGTACTGATGGCTTCTTGGCTAGCAACTATGACATCACGTATGTATCTGGTAGCTTGGCGATCACCGCTCGTCCGATCACCTTGACTGCGGATAACCGCACGAAGGTTTATGGTGACACATTGAGCTTAGGTACAAGCTCATTTACTAAGACTGCTGGTACCTATGCCAATAGTGAAGTGGCCACGG
>NZ_JACVOT010000005.1 GCF_018882285.1 Polynucleobacter sp. AM-26B4
GTCACCATAAACCTTCGTGCGGTTATCCGCAGTCAAGGTGATCGGACGAGCGGTGATGGCTAATGTGCCATTGTTATAAGTAATATCGTAGTTAGCATTATTGGCATTAGTCACTGTGCCTTGTGTGATCGATACATTACCCACATTCGTGGATGATCCAGCGGTTGTTGTTACTGCTCCACTCAATGACTGGCTGTTGTACATGCCACGGCTAGTACCTGTGCCATCAGCCGCTACCGCAAATGTCAATGTTGGGTTGGCATCACCATACACACGTGTCTTGTCATCAGCCGTTACAGTCACAGGACGACGATTCACTGTCAATGTGCCATCAACAAACGTGATGTCATAGTTAGAGTTATTGGCATTTGTGACCGTGTTCTGAGTAATAGCGTAAGCATTGACGTTAGAAGCAATCGTTGCCGCTGTTGTTACTGAGC
>NZ_JACVOT010000012.1 GCF_018882285.1 Polynucleobacter sp. AM-26B4
CATTAGGCACATCAGCCTTCACAAAGACTGCTGGCACCTATGCCAATAGTGAAGTGGCCACGGCTGTGACTTTGACCAGCGCCAATGGCTACGCTGCTAGCACGACTCGTGCCGTAGGTACGAACGCCAATGAAGTAGTGGCCACATCAGCCACCGGTACGGATGGCTTCTTGGCTAGCAACTATGACATCACCTATGTATCTGGTAGCTTGGCGATCACAGCTCGTCCGATCACCTTGA
>NZ_JACVOT010000013.1 GCF_018882285.1 Polynucleobacter sp. AM-26B4
CCGCCCGCAATAGTGCCTAATGCCGTATTGTTTGACGCCCTAACAACTCCGTTATTGATTGCCGTTGCACCTGTGTAAGTATTTGCACCAGATAAAGTAAGAGTGCCACTACCATCCTTGGTTAAAGTTCCTGAACCAGTGGCAATGATCGTACTCACCGTGGTATTTCCAGAACCGCCAATGCTCAAACCAATATTTGTTGCGGTGATGGCTGTTGTTGATTTATTGAGTGTTAGT
>NZ_JACVOT010000014.1 GCF_018882285.1 Polynucleobacter sp. AM-26B4
TCACAGCCGTGGCCACTTCACTATTGGCATAGGTGCCAGCAGTCTTTGTGAAGGCTGATGTGCCTAATGTGAGGCCGTCACCATAAACCTTCGTGCGGTTATCCGCAGTCAAGGTGATCGGACGAGCTGTGATCGCCAAGCTACCAGATACATACGTGATGTCATAGTTGCTAGCCAAGAAGCCATCAGTACCGGTGGCTGATGTGGCCACTACTTCAT
>NZ_JACVOT010000015.1 GCF_018882285.1 Polynucleobacter sp. AM-26B4
GTACCTATGCCAATAGTGAAGTGGCCACGGCTGTGACTTTGACCAGCGCCAATGGCTACGCTGCTAGCACGACTCGTGCGGTAGGTACGAACGCCAATGAAGTAGTGGCCACATCAGCCACCGGTACGGATGGCTTCTTGGCTAGCAACTATGACATCACCTATGTATCTGGTAGCTTGGCGATCACAGCTCGTCCGATCACCTTGA
>NZ_JACVOT010000016.1 GCF_018882285.1 Polynucleobacter sp. AM-26B4
GTACCTATGCCAATAGTGAAGTGGCCACGGCTGTGACTTTGACCAGCGCCAATGGCTACGCTGCTAGCACGACTCGTGCGGTAGGTACGAACGCCAATGAAGTAGTGGCCACATCAGCCACCGGTACTGATGGCTTCTTGGCTAGCAACTATGACATCACGTATGTATCTGGTAGCTTGGCGATCACAGCTCGTCCGATCACCTTGA
>NZ_JACVOT010000017.1 GCF_018882285.1 Polynucleobacter sp. AM-26B4
TGGTTACGCTGCTAGCACGACTCGTGCCGTAGGTACAAACGCTAGTGAGGTAGTTGCTACATCAGCCACCGGTACGGATGGCTTCTTGGCTAGCAACTATGACATCACGTATGTATCTGGTAGCTTGGCGATCACAGCTCGTCCGATCACCTTGACTGCGGATAACCGCACGAAGGTTTATGGTGACACATTGAGCTTAGGTA